>CAWKDP010000001.1:0-9978 GCA_963848405.1 uncultured Actinomycetes bacterium
GGCGGCTCAAGCAGCCGGCTCGCCTTCAAGAGGTCTTCCCGCATGCTGGTAATGCGAGGGTTCTCTCTCCAACTACAGGGTTGTCTCTACCGACTGCCTCTCTAGCGACCGTACGCTCGCCCATGTCAGGTAGTACGTACCTAGACTCCCCTCGTCGGAGGTAAGCCGGTGAACGGAGGGATGCATGAGCGAGTATGCGATCCGGGCCCTCGATGCCTCGACCTGGGATGCCTTCGCTCGTCTCGCGGAGAAGCACAACGGCATGGGGTTCGGCGGTTGCTGGTGCACGTGGTTCCACTCGCGAGAGGGCAGGCCCGAGGGCGAAAAAGGGCCGCCCCTGGAAGGAGCGTCTCGTTCGCGAGGGCAAAGCTCGTGCGGCCCTGGTCTTCGACGGCGACACCGCGGTGGCGTGGTGTCAATACGGCTCTCCGGAGGAGCTTCCGCGCATCTATCACCGGAAGGATTGGGAGGCCGGTCTCACGGGGGGGCCGCCCGCCTATCGCATCACGTGCATCTTCGTCGATAGGGACTATCGGCGGCGAGGCGTCGCAGCCGTGGCGGTCCGTGGTGCCCTCGATCTGATCGCGAAGGCGGGCGGCGGCGTGGTGGAGGGCTATCCGCACGACCTGCAGGGCGAGAAGATGCGGGCCCAGTTCCTCTACAGCGCCACGCGCAGCCTCTTCGAGGAGATCGGCTTCAGCTATGAGCGACCCAAGGGGAAGAAGAATTGCGTGATGTGCAGAACAGTTGCACCGTCGAAGCGCCTTGACGGGCTGGCGTCGGGTGACATTCGCGAACAGTGGCCCAAGCGCGAGGCGTCTCTCCGGGTTGTCGCCTCTCTGACTACAGAACCCGAACCCCCGACTGTCCGTTCTATCTCGACGTGAGCCCCCCACGACGGGCCTGTGCTTCGATCAATGGGTCGATGCGGCGCGGACGGCGGCGACGGCTTCCAGTCGGGAGTTGACGCCGAGGGCCCGAAACAGACCGCGGACGTGGTTCCTAACCGTCTCGTTGCTCAGGTGGAGCTCGGCGGCGATCTGCTTCGTCGAGCGGCCCTGCTCGAGAAGACGAAGCACCTCGACTTGGCGGGGGGTGAGATGCGGCGGCGGCAAGGGCCTATCGTCGGGGCGTTCCTCCAACAGCCCGAAGACGCCAACCACCCGTTCACCGTTCACGAGCGGTGCCGAGCTGATCTCCACGGCCACCCGCGTGCCCGTGGTGGTAACCAAGACGCCGTTCGCCTCCGTGGCCGGGGAGGTACCGAGCACCTTCCGGGAGAACAGCTCGCGGGCGCGCCGGCTATCCTCGGGCGCCACGACGGAGGTGAAGTGGCGACCACGGACGTCGCCGACGAGCCGCTCGGCTGCCGCATTGATCCACCGCACGACTCCCGTCCTGTCGAGGACATAGCTCGGGACGCCGACGCTCTCTAGAGCCTGCTCGACGTCGCCGCCGAGTGCCAGGCCAGTGTCCATCACGGAAGTGTGACTGATCCGAACGCCTCGAGCATGAAGCGCGAGCGAGGGAGGGCCCTCACCTCCGTCGCGCGCGAGCTAGCGGCGGACAGTTGGCTCAGCGAGTCTGGAGTGAGGCCACAGCGGGCGCTGATCCCCGCTCGCCGACTTCGCTCGACGATGTCAGGCTCGGCATGCCCTCCGCCGCGCATGGCGCCCGAACAGCGTGGAGTACCGGTTCTGCCATGTCGGGTGCCTGCGGGCGCCAATGCATCCCTCGCAGCCGCTCGGGTGAAGGCCTGCGTTTCCTGCGGGCGCCGCTCCCGCGCGCGGATCGCACACCAAGATCCGCCTCGCGCTCGGTCGAGGCGCGAGCCTGCAAATCCTCCAGCCGTCAGAAGATGCGCTGACGCTCGCGGCTCAGAAAGAAGCCGTGCCCCACTTGGTTGCGGCAGGTGAGGCCGATCGACCTCGAGGTGCAGGTGATTCCGTAGCGTCGCCAGCTCCGGCCGTAAGCAAGGACCCGGTAGCCCTCACCGATGTTCCCGATGACGAAGAACGCCCTCGCCCGGCCGCGTGGCGTGACCGTCCAGGTTGCCGAACCTCTCGACCCGCTTTCGGAGCTCACAACACAGGCGACGCCGGGGCGCCCCGACCCTGGCAAGGAATCGACGCAGGTGATGTTCCGCGACGGCATCTCGAACCCAGCCGAGCGAAGCTGGTGATGGAAAGCCTGACTCGGCGAAGCGTTCACGCCTAACAGGAGTGGCGCGAGGACGAGGGCCGAGAAGATTGTCAGGCGAAGCACGACGCGAGTCTATGACTCGGCAGCAAGACGGGCGATCTGAGAACGCGCCCTTTTCTGGCGCGGGGGACACCGCCCTGTCCAATGTTGCAGAACGGCGTTAGCCCGTTTAGCAACAGACGCGAGATTCGGAGTCCGGCGCAAAGGCGACATTTGGCTTACCCAAGCCAAATTTCCAGCAAACACCGGAGCGGAGCGCTCGGAAGGTTCCGCGCCGTGCCGCACATTCGTTGGCTCGCGAATCGACCTTCTGATCCGACACACACAAGCCCGCGTTGGCCTGACGCAGCCATGCGGGGTTTGAGACCCCGAACGCACGATAACGTGCGTTATGTCAAGTTGGGGTCTGCGATCCCTCTAGGCGAGCCAAGCGCCCCACTCCGCAAGTGAACTACTCCAGAGCCTCGAGGGCGTCGGAGAGGTCCTCCAGGAGCGGGTGCAGGTAGCCCGCCGTCGTCGCGGGCGAGGAGTGCCGGAGCAGCTTCTGCGCGAGCGTGAGGTTGCCGCTCTCACGCCAGAGGTTGTCGGCGGCCGAGTGCCGCATCTCGTGCAGCTTCATCGTCGCCGGAAGGCCTGCTCGCTCCAGGCAGCGCTTGAACCAGTAGTGGATCCCGGCCGGGCTCATCGGGCGCGCGACGTCGCGTTTCGGGTAGACGAGGTACTCGCTCTCCGAACGACCGACCAGGTACAGCTCCAGGTCCCGTTTGAGCGCCCGGAAGCCGAGTGGCATGACGGCGATCTTCCCGCCCTTGCCGTGGACGCGGACGGTGCCGCGGCCGAGCTCGAAGTCTCCGATAGTCACGAGCCGGAGCTCGTTGCGCCTCAGTCCCAGCCGGCCGAGAAGCTGGACGCCGATCTGGTCGCGCAAGCTCGGCTGCGCATCGCGGAGCTGGTCGATGACGTCGGGCGCGTACGCCTGCCGCTCGACGCTCTTGCCGCGCGGAGGCTTCACCCTCTCGATCGGGCTCTCCCCCACTCCGCGCTCGTCGACCGCCCAGCGGAAGAACGACTTGACCGCCGCGAGCCGCTGCCGCCGCGTCGCGGGCGCCGACTCTCCCCAGTGCTCGTCGAGGAAGTCGCGCAGGTCCTCCGTCGTCAGGCCTTGCAGCTCACGGTCCGCGAAGTCGTACGCCAGTCGCGCGAGTGTCGTCTCGTAGCTGAGAAGAGTGTTCTCGGAGGAGTCGGACCAGCGAAGCTGGCGCAGGAAGCGTCCGACCTCTCCCCCGATCGGGGTCCCGCGGTAAGCCTTGTCCTTCACGAGGTCCCGCCGCGCCTGCCGCACCTGCGCGACGAAGGCGAGAGCCTCGGGGCTGAGTAGGGTGCGTGTTGCATCGGAGCTTGAACCTCCGTTGCCGGACCCGGGCCGTTCACGCGGTGCCGGGTCATTTACAGGAGCGCCGAAGCGTACCTCCTGTTCGGCGAGGTCCTCGCTCACGCTGCCAGCTTCCTCCGCGCGGAATACAGCGCGTTGTCCATCCACTTCGCGTCGTTCAGCGTCTCTCCGCGAATCGCGCGTCCGACCATGTAGCGCTCACGATCGGTCAGCCGAGCGCCGAGCACGGAGCGCAGCCTGTCGCGCGCCTCCACGAGCTCGACGACGTTTTCGCGTGCAGGCACCGTCTCGCGCAGCTCCGAGAACTGTGGCCGGCGGCGAGTCTCGCGCCGGACCTGTTCGACAAGGTGACGTTCTGCGATCACCCACGCGAGCGTTGGATCATCGGGCTGCGCTTGGACGAGCGCGAGCCGCGCCTCCTGTTCCACGTCCTCGCGCGTGGCACCCGGCCAGAAGTAGCGGCGGGAGACGGCGCGCACGATGCGCTCGAGCTGGACGTCGGAAGGGCTCACGTCGCCGGCTCCTCGTCGTCCTCGTCGTCGAGCCAGCCCTCGAGCTCGGGGAGCTCCTCCGGGGTGACCCGCCCCGCGATCAGCGCCTCACGCAGCGCCGGGTCGAGCAGCTCCCACGCCGACCAGGGGATGCCGAGAATCCGCCGCTCGTCGGCGTCGCTCACGACGGGCTCTCTGGCGCGAGTTGCCACGTGTACGGGTCGTTCTTCTTACCGCCGCCGTCCCGGAGGACGAGACCGCGCTCGAGCAGCGTGCGCAGGTGACGTCGGACCGTGCTCTTCGGCAATTCGAGCTCCTCGCCGAGCAGCTGGGCCGTCACGGGCTCGGCGAGCTCGTCGAGTGCTGCGAGCAGCCGGTCCCGCTCGACGTCAGCCCGCACCTGCTCCGGGCTCTCGATCGGGACGAATCCGTGCTCGTCGAGCTCGACGTACAGCTCCTCCGGCGTCGACGAGAAACGCGAGACCGCGCGCAGCACCCGCGCGTGGCTGCCGAGCTCGAGCGCCCGCGAGGGACGCTCCAACTCGACGACCACGTCGACCCCGCCGGTGAGCGCGCTCGAGCCGCGCACGGCCTCCCCGAACTCGCCGCTCGACTTGCGCTGATGCGAGACGAGCAGCACCGCCAGCCCTGCGGCGGCGGCGTACTGGAGCGGCTCGAGCGCCTCGTTGACGGCGCCGGCGGCGTTCTCGGCGTCGCCGCGAAGACCTACCCAGCGATCGAAGGTGTCCACGCACAGCAACCCGAGCTCGTGCCGCGCGCAGTACGCCATCGCCTGCCTCACGACCTCCGGCCACGGGGTAGCTCCGGCGTCGTGACGCATCAGCGCGTGGACGGGCGGTAATTCGTTTCCGCCACCTATAGGAGACGCACCGTGGCGGAAACGAATTAGTCCGAGGACCCTGGCCTTCTCCGCGAGGGTGTCCCGGCGCTCCTCCGTCAGTAGCAGGACGCCGGCGCGAGACGTCTGCAGGCCTAGAAACGGGTCTCCACGGGCGACGTCGGCGAGCAGCGCACAGACGAGCGTCGACTTCCCCACTTTCGGCCTGCCGGCGAGCAGCGCGACCGCGAAACGCGCCACGTAGCCCGGCAAGAGCCAGGGCGGCTCCGGAGGAGCCTTCTCGAGCAGGGGGGCGAGCGCCGCGAAGGGCAGCTCGCCCCCACTCTCTGTTTCGTTTCCGCCACGCTCTTTGTCTATAGGTGGCGGAATCGAATTCTCGGACGCCTCCAAAACAGCCGCAACCGAGGACCTCTGGTCAGGCTGGTAGCGCGTTCCGACGTCCGCGGCGAGCTCCTCGATCTCCTTGCGGCCGAGCGGTGGCCGGCAGCGCTTGTTCAGTTCGAGGAGCGCCGGGAGAATCTCGTCGCCCGTGAGCCCCCTGCGGCGCATCGAGCCGGCGACCGAGAGCAGTCTCTGGCGGCGCTTCCCTTCGGGGATCGTCTCCTCGACGGGCGGCGCGGCCGTGAAGCTCAGCTGCTCCTCGAGGAGCTCGAAGAGCCAGGCGGGTGGGTCAGCCGGCGTGGCCTTCTCGGGGGAGCGCAGGTACTTGTACGCACGACCGTTCGCGCCGACGCTCGGCGGGCAGATGCGGTAGCCGCCCTGCCCGCGCGTGTCGAGCCCGTCTCCGATCTCGCCGGCGCCGCTCTTGAGCGCTCTTCCGTTGTGCCGGAACACGTAGTGGCGGCCGCCGTTCGGGGTCAGGATCTCGCCGGTGGGCGGGAGCTTCCCGTGCTCACGCTCGAGCCGGGCGAGCGTGCGGGCACCGCCGTTCTGGACGTCGACGTCGAGAACGACGAGGCCGCTCGCGCTCCCGGTCGGGCTGCCGATGTTCGCGTCCGGCCACCTCGCCCACCACGCGGCGACGGTCTCGCGGTCCGTCGACGCGTCGTGGAAGCCATGTTCGGTGAGTGGGTGCTTCGCGGGTGCCGAGCAGCGCGCCTTCCCGCACGAGCAGCCTCCGGAGCCGTTCGTCGTGTGCAGCGGGAACACGGGGACCCCGGCCTCTGCGTAGGCGAGAGCGGCGGCGAGCATCTTGCCCGCCGCCGCCTCGTCCGTTCCCTCAGAACGGGATCGCATCGTCCGGGTCCGCCCCCGCCTCGAGCTGGAGCTGCTTCGGCTCCGTGAGCGAGGCGGCCTGCAGCCGGCCGAGCTTCTCGGCGATCGCGTCCAGGTCGACGTCCTCGCCCGGCGGCGTCAGCTCCTTCGCGTGGTACTCCGGCTCCTCGGTGAGCGTGCCGATCTGCCAGCTGCCGGGCTCGGCGATCCGCAGCTGCCGGATCACCCGCTTCCAGGTGATCTCGAGCACGGCCAGTGGCCGCGGCTCGTCACCTTCGAGGTCGACGACGGCGACCTCTGCGACGGTGACCGGGCCGTCGTCGTCGTCGAAGACGTGCTCGCGGAACCCGAGCGCCCGCATCGCCACGAGGTGTCCCTCGGCCATGTCGAAGAGGTCGCCCGGCTTCTGGATCACCTTGCGAGCGGCCTCCACCTTCGCCCGGGGCGGCGTGTCGGACGCGGCCGGCGTCTCCGCCACCGTGTGCTCGTCGCCGCTCATGCCGCAACCAGCTTCCCGGGAGCCTGCACCGCACCGCCCAGCGCGTACCTCACGAACAGCTCGAGGTCGTAGCCGGCAGCGCCGCGGGCCGCCACGACGGTGAACCCGTCGAGACGAAAGGCGGCGTAGCCGGCGGTCCCTCCCTCGAACCTGGCGCCGAGGAAGTCGACGAAGTCGCGGACCTCCTCGCCCGGCGCGGTAGTACGATCGTTCGTAGTGGGCATGTCGAGCCCCTTCTGCCGGGCGCATCGCGGAGGTCCATCCCCCAGCGAGGCGCCCGGCGGTTCGTGTTCTGAGACACGAAAACGCCCGCGGCTTGCGGTTAATAGCGGTTCCGCAACCGCAAGTAGTCCGCGGCCGCTCGGAGCGGCTAGAACCTAGTCAGGAAGCGGGTTTGCGCGGGGGATGGGAAGCCACTCGGGGGTTGCAGAAAACTTGCCGAGAACTCCGAGACCCTTTTTTGCGTTCCACTCGAGGAGCTGCGCGTCAATCGCATCGACGACGAGATCCATCGCGGGACGACCGAACTTGAACGGCTTGTCGACCCAGTTGTGAGCAACGAGATCGTCGGCGTCCCACTCGGCGCGGACCTTCTTCGTCACCTGCCTGGCGATCTCGTTTTGGCTTCGGTCGTAGGCGCCTGTCACCCATAGGCGCGTGGCTTCCTCGAGCGCCAGGCGCGGCCACTCCTTGAGGCTGGCACCGCCGGGATGGCCGCGTCGATGCTCCGGCTCCGCGAGCTTCGGTAGCTGCCCGCCCCAGGAGAGCCAGCGGCGTCGCGTGTGTTCCGGCGGCTCGGGGTGTCCTTCGTCGCCGTAGTACTCGAGCACCCGTACGACCTGAGCTCTGTCGCTCAGCAGTACGAGCTCCGGGCTCAGGACCGGGTCCACCCGGCCGGCGATCACGAGACTGTTCAGCGTTGTCCCGAGCTTCGCGAGCTTGAGCTCGCAGCCCTCCGGGTCCCGCTTGTACAGCTCCGACCAACTCACCGCATGCGATCACTCGAGGACAGCAGCACGAGCGCAGCCTAACCCCGGGCGCAGACACGGAGAAGGCGCCCGAAGGCGCCCTCTCGGAGTCAATGGTGTGCTGCCGTCGACTCGGCGCGAGCGTACCTACCGGGCCCGCTGCGCCTTCGATCGGCGGTGCGTCCGCTTCCGGCATGCGTCGTCATGGAACCGCTGCGTCGACGTCGCCGGCGTGAAGACGACCGAGCAGTCCGGGGCCGCGCACTCGCGCACCGCCCACATCGCCTCGAGCTTCGCGACCTCCACGGCCGCCTTAGCCTCGCGCTCCGCGCACCAGTCGCAGGGTTCGTCGAGCCAGACGAGCCCGCCGCCAGGTCCGGCCTCCTTCCCATAGCGGCGGAAGCCCAGACACTTTGGGCAATAGACGCCTGCCCGTGTCATCTCAAGCCGATTGTGGCCTAGACGGACGCAAGGCAGGGGAGAGGGAAAGACCACTGGCAACGGATGTCCAGTGTTGTCTACTAAGGAAACGACCCCCCTATGGCTCAACCATGCGGGTTTGCCGCACGGTGTCCGGCTAGCGAACGGAGAGGATCGTGTCCGCGTGCGGCGGCCAATGCTCGACGACAAGACCGGACCGCGGGTACAGGTAGACGCGGTCGACGCCGCTCGCCGAGCCGGTGGGGGCGGTGCTCGCGTCGGTGCGTATCTCGATGACCTCGCGCTCTCGTCGGGCTGCGTCTGCGGCCCGTTCGAGTAGGTCGCCTGTGCGGCGCGTCGTCTGTGCCCGGAGGCGCTCGACGTGGCGCAGGTTGCCGTCGAAGATCTCCACGGCGCGGAGAGCGACCGAGGCGGGAGACTCGGTCAAGCTGAGCTCGATCAAGTCGAGGGCGCCGTCCTCGTTCCAGCGGACGGTCGGGCTCCAATACCAGGGCTGGTCGCCGAGGTCGTCGACCTCGACCGTGGCGACCGCGACGAGCTCCTGCGCGTCGTTCAACTCGAGGTAGGCGAGCCGTCCGAGCTCGGGGGGCCCGTGGTCAATGCGGATGGGGATCGGTGTCGCCTGCGTGCGCCGGAAGCGGAGCGACGGGGAGGCGAGGGCCTCGCGGCGTGTGCGGCCGCCCCAGCGGCGGGTCACGAGCGCCGCGCCGATCTTGTCGGCGATCACCCCGATAACGGTGACGTCCACCTAGGTTCCTTCCTCGTCGAGCTCGCGAAGGAGCTTCTCAACCTGCTGGGCTCTCGCCGTCTCGCGGCGTTCGCGTTCCCGGCGTTCGGCCTCCTCGGCTTGCCAGTCAACAGGCGGCGGCACGTAGCGGGGAAGCGGAGGAGTGACTACCGGCGGCCCCACTGGCGCTGGATCCCACTCGCCGCCCTCAGCATCGAGCTGCATCCGGTCAAGCGCACTCAACCCGTCGCCACGCGCCGGCGCTGCGAGTGAGGCGTGATCCAGGCTGGCCTCTTCGCCCGCCCACGGAGGCGGTGGAGGCATGAACCGCGGCGCTGGCTCGGGCCGTGGTTCAGGATCGGGAAGAACGAAGCCGGTGGAGACACCAAACGGCGGATCGTATTCGCCGCTCTCGATCAACATCTGGGAGGTTGGCGCCAACGGCGGAGCGATCGTTTGAGCTTTCTGCTTGCGCCGGGGCGGCAGCCGATGCCAATAGCTCATGGCGACAGTATGCGGAGCCGGCCGGTCCGGATCTAGGGCCGAAGCGCACTCACGAGCCCCGCCGCGCGCGCGGTGAGGATGACGCGGCCGTCCTCGATCGTCGCGAGCTCGTTCTCCCTCAGCCAGCTTTCGAGCTCGCGCGCCGTGACGTTGCCGACGCCGCCCGGCTGCAGCTCGAGCAGCTCGGCCGCGGTCGGCGCCGGTCGAGGCTCCTCGGGCTCGGGAATGGCCGCCCCTTCGCTCAGGCGCCGGCGGGCACGACGGGCGCGGCACGACTTGCACTGGGCTCTATGCCGATCGAACGCTTCGGGCGGCTTCGTCTTGTTGCAGAGCCTGCACACCTTCGTCGCGCGGCGCGAGTCAGGAGCCGCGGGTAGGGCGCGCGTCGCCTTAGACGGGCTCTCAGCGCCGTTGGCGGCGGCCTCAGCTTGCTCGCCGTCTTGCGGGACGTCCAGCGTGCTCGGGGCACCGTTCCCGGCGATCGCCTCGGCGACGAGCTCAGGCAATAGCCGGCGGACGAGCTCGTCGACGTGCGGACGGAGTGAGTCTCGAACGATCTCCTCGAGCGTCTCCGCAGACACTCCCGGAGTGTTCCACGAACGATGGTCAGGCTTCAGCCTGACCCTTCGGCCGCAGGACCGCTCCGACGCGATCCTTCTCCGTCAACTGAACACTTCGT
>CAWKDP010000002.1:0-11253 GCA_963848405.1 uncultured Actinomycetes bacterium
TTCTCGCCTGACCGGTGCCGCGGACGGTGACGGTCGCCATCAGCGCAAGCCCTCGGTCACGACCTGAAGTATGGGAGAACTCGCTCGCCGAGGAGCCGGATCTGGTCGTGGCGGTGGTCGCCCCAGAGCTCGAGCATGACGTGCGTGCAGCCAGCGTCCCGGTACTCCTCGATCGCTGCGATGCAGTCCTCGGGCGTGCCCGCGATCGGCTTGCAGCGGTCGAGGAGCGACTCCGTCACCTCGGCCTTGGCCGCGAGCCTGCCGCCCTTTTCCATCGCCTCGGCGACCGGCCCGAGCTCGCCCATCTCGATCTCCGCGAGCTGGAGCAGCGTGTCGGCTGAACCCTTGATGTTCTGGAACTTGTTCGCGAGGTACATGCCCGCGATCTCGCGCGCGCCGTCACGGCCGGCATCGCGATCCGACTCGTGGATCGACGCGACGACCGTGCAGCCGATGTCGATGTCCGCTGCGACGTTCTCCCGCGTGTAGCGGACGAACGCGGGCGTCGTGATCGACGGCGTGAGGCAGCCGTCGGCGATCTCGCCCGAGAGCGCCTGCATCTTCGGCGCCGTGGCCGCGATGTAGACGGGAGGCACCCCGCGAGGCGTGTGTGCCTCGTCCTGGAGCCCGGGGACCGACGCGCTCCACGTCTCGCCCTCGTACTCGAACGGCTCGCCGCCGAGAACGCCGCGGACGATCGACACCGCATCCCGCATCGGCCCGAGCGTCTTCTTCGTCTGCGAGCGGATGTTGTTGAGGAAGATCTTCGAGGTCCCGAAGCCGAGCAGGAACCGCCCTGGCCCCGCCACCTCCTGCACCACTCGCGCGTCCATCGCGACCTGCACGGGATGTCGCGTGAACGGCGAGATGATCCCCCAGCCGATCGTCAGCCGCTCGGTCTCGCGGGCCATCAGCGCGGAGACGACGGTAGACGAGCGCGCCTCCATCCCGTGCTTCCGCCACCAGGGGTAGGCCTCCGCCAGCCAGATCGTGTCCATCCTCGCCTCGTCCATGACGCGAGCCGACTCGAGCATCTCCTCGAGCGGCTCCATCGTGAGCTGCATGACGCCGATCCGGAACGGCGGGCTCACGCGGAGGCTCCCGCAGTGGGGTCAGGCTTCAGCCTGACCCCGGTGTGAGGTTTGAACCAAGTGCGGGGTCAGGCTGAAGCCTGACCCCGGTCACGCGTCGGAGACCGTAGCCGCCTCGCCGACCCGCTTCTCGAGCGCGCCGAGCACGTCCGAGACCTGCTGGTTGACGATCGGCTGGAGGACGCGCTGGCCCATCGCTCCAACCGGGCCTGCGATCTTCACGTCGGCCTCCCACGCCATCGACGTCCCGCCGTCGGTCTCCGAAAGCGTGAACGACGTCGTCATGTCCATGAGCGCGCCGACGCCCTGGCCCTTCACGCGCATGGACGCGAACTCGGGCGGACGCTCCTCGAGCCTCTCGAAGTTCATCGTCATCTTGAGCCCTCCGAGCCCGAGCGGCACCTTCACCTTCGCGCTCCAGTGCTTGTCGTCCACGATCTCGAAGCTCTCGACGCCCGGCATGAGCTTCGCCATCTCGGACGGCTCCGAGATGACGCCCCAGACCGTCTCGCGCGGCGCTGATAGCTCCTTCGTCCCGGAGACGATCACTGTGCGGTCCTCACTGGGAGGTCACCGACACGTTCTTCCGCGTCCCCTCGGGGTCCTGGAGCATGGCCCACACCCTATGGGGCGGGTTGCAGCTCGTGTAGACGATCGGCTTGCCCGCAGTGCTCAACGCGTCCTGGATCGCCGCGCAGATGCAGTGGATCCCGCCGCCGCCTCCCTCTCCCATGCCTTTCGCGCCGAGCGGGGCGACCGGCGACGGAGACTCCATCGCGCCGGTCTTCAGCGGTGGCATGTCCATCGCATGCGGCACGTGATAGTCGTAGAAGTTGGCGGTGAGGAGCGTGCCCTCCTCGTCGTAGACGAAGTCCTCGTGGAGCGCGGCCCCGATCGCGTGCGCAGTCGCACCGTGCACCTGGCCCTCGACGATCTGCGGGTTGATCCGGACGCCGCAGTCGTCCACAGCCGCGTAGTCGACGATCTCGACCTCGCCGGTCTCGGGATCGACCTCGACGACGGCCGCGTGAATCTGCGTCGCGTACGTGAGTGTCAGCTGCCCGGTCTTCTTCTCCGTGTCCACGACGCCGAAGTACGGCCGGCACACGTAGCGGTGGTTGAGGGTCGGGTTGAAGTCGGGCGGGAGAAAGGCGTTGTTCGCGTTCACGATCGCGCCGAGCGCCATGAACGGGAGGGCTGCCTCCTCCGGCCCGTCCTTGATCCTGGCGAGCCCGTCCGCGAGCTCGATCGCCTCGCTCGGCGCCTGCAGCACCGCCGCGGCAAGCTGCACCATCTCGTCTCGCAGCAGCTCGGCCGCACCCTTCACCGCCCCGAGGCCGGTGAACGCGAACTGGCTCGCGTACGTCCCCGAGAACCCGGCGTGCGAGTTGAACCACGAGTCGTGGCCGCGCCGCACGTTCACCTGCTCGGGCGGGCAGCCGAGGATGTCCGCCACGACCTGCGCTGCGGTCGTCTCGTGACCCTGCCCCTGCGGGACAGTGCCGAGCGTGACGACGACCTCCCCGAAGATGTCGAGCTTGACCGAGGCTGCCTCGTTGTTCCCCGAGAACTGGAGCTCGGGGTTCAGGAGCGTCGACTGGCCGAAGTTGTTCGTGCCCGAGTCGAGCGTCGACCCGATCCCGAAGCCGAGGAGCTTGCCGCGTGAGGCAGCTTCCTTCCGCCTCTCCTCGAGCGAGCCGTGGTCGATCAGCTCGAGCGCGAGGTCGAGCGCCTGCGCGTAGTCGCCGGAGTCGTAGACGCAGCCGTTGGGCGTCTCGTACGGCATCTGCTCGGCCTTCACGTAATTCTTCTTGCGGATCTCCACCGGATCGAACCCGAGCTCGGCGGCGACGATGTCGATGATCCGCTCGGTCAGCCACAGGTGTTGCATCCGCGAGTAGCCGCGGTTCGGCGACACCGGCGACTTGTTCGTGCAGACCTGCGTGAAGTCCACCTGCACGTTCCGCCAGGCGTACATCCCCGGCGTCACCTGCGCCCAGATGATGCAGCCGAGCGGCTCGTAGCGCGGGAACGCTCCGCAATCGTCGAGCGCGCGCACCTTGAACCCGGTCATCTCGCCGTCCGAGCGCACCGCGACCTCGACGTCGAGGAACGTCCGCTCGTTGCCGTGCGCGTTCGCCGTGTGCTGGTCGGTGCGCCACTCCGTCCACTGCACCGGCCGGCCGAGCTTGCGTGCGAGCAGACAGAGCACGACGTACTGCGGATGCAGGCAGATCTTGTTCCCGAAGCCGCCGCCGATGTCGTTCGTAACGAAGCGGAGCTTGTCGATTCCCGTGCGCAGCGCAGGCGCCATCCAGATCGCGCCGATACCCGGCATCTGGTGGTTGCAGTGGAGCGTCCACTCCTCGGTGCCCTTGTCGTACTCAACGAGCGCGCCGGCGCACTCGAGCGGGGTCGAGGAGAAGCGGTGGAAGTGGAGCCGGTCGATCTTCACGACGTGATCCGCCTCCGCGAGCGCGGCGTCCACGTCCCCCCACTCGAAGACGCCCGACCAGACGACGTTCGAGCCCGCGTCGTCGTGGAGCACGACCTCGTCCTTCGACGACTCCTCCGCGTCCACGAGCACGGGGAGCGGGTCGTACGAGACCTCCATCAGCTCGGCCGCGTCGCGCGCGAGCTCGCGGGTGGCCGCACAAACCGCGGCGACCGGCTCGCCCATGTGCCGCACGCGCCCGACGGCCAGCGCGTAGTCCTTGATCAACCCGCCCGGCTCGACCGACATCTCGAAGAACGGGTCCGTCGAAATCGCGACCTCGTCGCCGGTGATCGTCCCGTAGACGCCGTCCAGCTCGAGCGCCTTCGCGACGTCGATGGAGACGATCCGCGCATGCGCGTACGGCGAGCGCACGAAGTGGACGTAGCCCATCCCGTGCCGCCGGACGTCGTCGAAGAACGTGCCCTGACCCTGGACGAGGCGCCTGTCCTCACGACGAGGGATGCTCTGCCCGACGTAGCCCTTCTCGAGCACCTGCGGCGCGCCGGTCTCGGTGGCCGTGCTCACGCCTGAACTCCTGCCGAGACGACGGCCTCGACGATGTTCACGTAGCCCGTGCAGCGGCAGATGTTCCCCTGGAGCGCAAGGCGCACCTCCTCCTCGGTCGGTCGCGGAGTGCGCTCGAGCAGCGCGGTCGCGCTCATCAGCATCCCCGGCGTGCAGTAGCCGCATTGGAGCGCGTGGTGCTCGTTGAACGACCGCTGGAGCAGTGTCAGCTCGCCGTTGGGAGCGAGGCCCTCGACGGTCTGCAGCGTCGCGCCGTCGGCCTGCACGGCGAGGAGCATGCAGCTCTTCACCGCTTCTCCGTCGAGGAGCACGGTGCACGCACCGCAGTTCCCCGTGTCGCAGCCCACGTGCGTCCCGGTCAGGCCGAGGTCGTCCCGGATGAAGTGGACCAGGAGCCTCCTCGCGGAAACGTCGCGCTCGTAGCGCTCGCCGTTGATCTCGACCGTGATCGCACCGCTCGTAGCCGGTGTCGCCGCCACTACTCCCCTTTCCGCCTGGATGCCGCCTGGAGCACCGCCCGCGCCGCCGAGACCTCGGCGAGCCTGCGTCGGTAATCCGCCGAGCCGTGGACGTCGCCGGGCGGGTCGAGCGACGCGCCGAGCCCGTCAGCCGCGGCCCGCACGCCGTCCTCCGAGAGGTCGCCGGCAGCCAGTCTCTCCTCCAGCGCGGTCGCGCGTACGGGCGTCGCGGCAACGCAGCCGAGCACGATCCGGGCGCCGTCGTCAGAGACGGTCGCCGCCGCGTTCACGATGTACGTGCCGTGCTTCCCGATCGTGACGCCGGCGAATCCGTCGCCCGCGCCCTTCGACGGGGGCACCGAGACCTTCGTCAGCAACTCGCCCTCGCCGACCGCGGTCATGTACACACCTCGAAAGAAGTCGTCGGCCGAGACAGTCCTCTCCCCACCCTCGCCGCGGACCGTGAACGTCGCGTCGAGAGCGGCGAGCAGCGGCGGCAGGTGGTTCGTGGGATCGGCGACGCACACGTTGCCGCCGACGGTGCCGCGGTTTCGCACCTGCACGTCTCCGATCGTCGCCGCGACCTCGGCGAGGATGGGGCGGGCGACCTCGACCTCGGAGGAGCGCATGAGCTCGGCGTACGTCACCATCGCCCCGAGCTCGAGCAGCCCGTCTGTCGAGAACCCGATCGCGCGCAGCTCTTCGAGATCCGCGAGGTCGACGAGCACCTCCGGGGACGCAACGCGCGCCTTCATCACGTTGATCAGCGTCTGGCCGCCGGCGAGCGCGCGCGCTCCCTCGTTCCCGGCGAGGAGAGCGACTGCTTCGTCGACAGTCGAGGGCCGCGCGTACGCCACCTCCCGCAGGAGCATGGGCGGATTCAATCCGGCTCCGGCGTGACATGTCAAGCGAGAGGGGCGTTGGTAGGCTCGAACGCCCCGCGGCGCGGCCTTCGCGGGCTTCCGACAAGCACTTCCGCACGGATGGAGGCGAAGCACATGGCACCTGGTCAGGACATCGGCGCGGTTTTCGACGCGCATGTGGCTGCCGAGTTCGTCGACCTCGACCTCGACGCGACGATGGCGACCATGACTGACGACCCATATGTCAACCACGTGCCCGTCATGACGGGAGGCGTCGGACGCGAGGAGGTGCGGTCCTTCTACGGACAGCACTTCATCGGAAAGTGGCCGGCGGACGTCGAGATCGCGCCCGTTTCGCGCACCGTTGGCGACGAGCAGGTGGTGGACGAGCTCGTTCTCTCGTTCACGCACGACATCGAGATGGATCAGCTCCTCCCCGGAGTCGCCCCGACGGGCAGGTACGTGCGCCTGCCGTTCTGCGTCGTGGTGAGGTTCGAGGCGGGCAGGGTCGCCCACGAGCACATCTACTGGGACCAGGCCTCGCTCCTCCTGCAGATCGGGCTGCTCGACCCGGCCGGGCTACCGGTCACCGGCGCGGAGCAGGCAGAGAACGTCCTGGATCCGCGAGCGCGACCGCTGAACGAGCTGATCCGCGCGAGCCACTAGGCAGGCCGCGCCGCCAAGCTCGACGCGGCTCAGACGGTGCCGTACAGCGCGAGCACCACGCGGACGAACACCTTCGTCTCCTCGTAGAGACCGTGCTGGCGCACGGCACGCGCGCCCTGGTACCAGCCCGCGAGCGCGAGGCGCACGTTTCCGTCGAACTCGGCGAGCAGCCAGCGCAGGAGTCGCGCGCCGGCTCGCACGTTTCCGTCGTAGGTTCGGGGCGTCCGGAAGCCCAGGAGCACGGTGTCGACGAACTCCCAGGACTCCGGGAGAAGCTGCATGACGCCGACGGCGCCGACGCTCGACACCACGTCGTGCTGGAAGCCCGACTCCATCCAGGCGAGCGCGCGCACCAGCTGTGGATCCACCCCGTAGACGCCGGCCCAGCGGTCGAGCGCGGCGCGCACGGCCTCACGCGAAGGCGCTGAGACGAGGACGTACGGCGTCCGCACCCGCGCCCCCGCCGGCAGGACGAGCTCCTGTCCCGGAACGATCACGGTCATCAGCGACAAACGGTTGCGTCGCGCGAGTTGCCAGGGGCTCACCCGGTAGCGGCCCGCGATCGAGAAGAAGCTCTCGCCAGCGACCACCGTATGCCTGTGGGCCGGCACACGCTGGGCGAGCGCGCGGTACGTGTTCGGCCCCGCGATCCCGTCGGGTACGAGCGCCCGCCGACTCTGGAAGCGCTGCAGGGCGGCGGCGGTCGCTCGGTCGAAGCGCCCGTCCACGGCCCGCGAGCCGAGGCCGTGCCTGCGCAGCCGGAACTCGAGCACCGCGACGTCCCAGCCGACCGCGCCGACGCCGAGCTCGCGCTGGCCGAGGAGCGGGCGGCCACGCACGCCGAACGAGCGGCGAGTCTTCCGGTCGATACGGCCGTCCGGCTTCAGCCCCTGTTTGCGCTGGAACGCGGCGAGCGCCCTGCGTGTCAGGGGCCCGGAGAGGCCGTCGACGGGGCCGGGCGGGAAGCCGTGCGCCCGGAGCGCGATCTGCACCGCGGCGATCCGTGGGTTCGCGCTCATCGCGTCGTCTGCGGCGAGTCCGCAGGCGAAGACGGACAGCGCTGTGCTTGCGACGGCGAGGCGACGCATACGGGCGCCCTTCGCGGCGCGGCAGCGCCGTCCTTCCACCGCTAACGCAACGGCAACGCCTCGTAGACCGCGCGGGGACGCCGGTACAATCCGCCGGCTGCCTTCCCCGGTAGCTCAATTGGCAGAGCATCCGGCTGTTAACCGGAGGGTTGTTGGTTCGAGTCCAACCCGGGGAGTCACGAATCTCCTGCAAATAGGCCAGATATGACGAGGGCGCCTGGTGAGCGCCCTCATTTCGTACCGAACTTCGTACCGCAGTCAGTCGTCAGCGACTCCCGCGAAGACCCGATCCTCCGCACGCTCGGCGACGCCGTGGAACGCCACCCGCGCGGCGTGGACGTAACGCTCGGTCATCGACGCCTGCGCGTCGCCCGCCCGAGCCTGAACATAGACGGCTGGGTTCCCCGCCGCCGCGTCATGGGTGAGCGCCGTATGGCGAAGGTCATGCCACGGTCGAAGCGGCCTCTCGATCCCCGCGGCCTTGAGCGCCTTCCGCATGTAGCCGCTCACCGCGACGCGCTCGTACCGCCGGTACCTCCCGAGCGGGACGTGGGGCATCGCGCCCGAGCGCGTCGACTCCCGCACCCACGTCTCCGGGACGTTGAGCCACTCCGCGACCTCGGCGGCGGTGAGGAGGCGTGTAACTCGAGAAACGTCCGCGGAAGTTCGCTCCGACACGCCGCGCTATCGGCGGGCTCCTCCTACTTCCGATTGCACCTGCTCCGTCCCGCGTTAGGCTGGAGATCGGTGAAAGGGCGGAGCGGCCCGCCCGGTTGCCAATATGGGAGCGAGCCGCTCCACTGTGGGGAAGCCTTAGGGGAAAGGCTTCAGAGGCGACGCGCCTGGCCGTGCGCGCAAGCGCCTGCGCGGCGACACGGTGCCTCAGTGGACATTCTGCGCGTTCGTGTTTCGCCTCGGCAAGCGCCGCCATCTCTGCGCCCCGCGCCCGAGTGACCCTACCTCCGCGCGAGGCGACTCGAGGATGGCAGAGTTTCGATGCGCCCCTGGTGGGCGCCTCTCCCCCCGGAGTCCCCCACAATCACCCGGGTAGCCCGCCAAGGCCGCTTCTGAGCTTTCCTATCCCTTGGAACCGCCAAACTCGCCGGCACGCTGGCGTTGGCACCGCCATGAGAACATACGTTCGTGACCTCGCAAGGCTCCGCTCAGGGACGCATTCATCAGGTTCATGAAGCCGAGCTCGCGAGCGGCCATCTCGGCCTGCAGGACGTCCCCCCGATCGCAGGCCCGCTGGAAGCGTCTCGCGCTGGTCGTGGTCTAAGCGAGAGCGGACAGCCCGAAGTTCGAGCCGGCGGCGGTCAGGTGGCTCGCGAGACTCGCGCGGCGGCTGCGCTCGTGTCACTGCGTGGTCATTGCACGGGCGCCGCCGAGAAGACGTTGCTGCGGCTGCTCTAATGAGCCGCGCAATGCCAACGTCTGACGCCACTCGGCATCGCCATGGGCGACGCGAACACGACCACTCGCACTACGGGGCGCACCGCCACGTTCTCATCCCCTGGAAGTCGGAGCCGAACCACGCAGACCATGAGCACGCGGACTCACACGACCACACGCACGGCCCCGGTGACTTGCACTCCCACGGCCATGGTCACGCGCACGGTCTCGTAGATCGCTCGATCCTGCGCTCACGCGCTGGCCTGAGGGCCGTCGCTGTTTCGCTCCTCGTCCTCGGCGTCACCGCGGCCGCTCAGGCCGTGATCTTCGTCTTGACCGGGAGCGTCGCCCTGCTCGCCGACCTGATCCACAACATCGGCGACGCGCTCACGGCCGTGCCCCTCGGCGTCGCGTTCGCCTTGCGCTCCCAGCGGGCCGAGGGCTACGCGGGACTTGCCGTCGTCCTAGCCATCTTCGTTAGCGCCTGCGTCGCCGCCTACGAGGCCATCGTGCGGATCATCAACCCCGAGGCTCCCGATCACCTACTTGCCCTCGCACTAGCAGGTGTGATCGGCTTCCTAGGGAACCTGGTGGCCGCCTTCATCCGCACACGCGCGGGTAGGCGACTCGATAGCCCCGCCCTCATCGCCGACGGCAATCACGCTCGCGCAGACGCCTACGTCAGCCTAGGGGTCGTCCTCAGCGCCGTGGTCGTCGCGCTCGGTTTCGACCTCGGCGATCCCATGATCGCCCTCGTCATTACGGCCGTTATCCTCCGCATTACATGGCAGTCGTGGCGGACGATCCGTCACGGAGCTGCGCAAGACTGAGCCGCGAGACGCGGCTGATCAACTGGCCTATGAGGCGTCTCTCGGCTCAGTAACGATGGCGCGTCTCGAGCTCGCTGCCCGACGCCCAAGCAGACATGCCCTATCGGGTCAGCTCGCGCTCCGTGTCTGGGGCGGGCGGCGAGCCGAACAACCATGTCGCGCCATGTGGCTTCTCGCAGTGGACTGTCCAATGTCGGCGATTACGCTCTGGAGCGACGAGAACCGCTGCCCCGTAGGAGGCGGCTCCGCCATGCCCCGGCGCGCGACTGGCGGAGCCGCGAAGTATGGCCGTGCTAGTGGCAGCGGAAGAACTCGTTCACCGTGCCGTCTGGCCGAACGTTGAAGTGGTCGGTGAGATGGACACGCACGATCGATCCGTCCGAGCCTTTCCCGTGGAGATTGAAGGTGAACGTGCCGTTCACCGTCTTCCCGTTCTGGTTGAAGCCTCCCCATTGCGTGAAGTGGCCGGTGACGCTTGGCAGGGTCGGATCCGCCAGCGGCACCGCTACGAACGTGCCCGTCTGGGTGAACGTCGCGTGAACTCGGCCGTCGTCGAAGATGGTCTCGTGCATGACGAAGTTGCTGGTGGTCGTGATCGTGTAGAGCGGCCCGTCCTCTTCGCAGCTCGGGATCACGTCGACGAAGGTCTCGACGAGTCCTTTCTGGTGGGTGGTTACGGTTGTGGGCGGCTGCGCGAAAGCGGGAGCCGCAACCAGGAGTAGACCTGCGGCCAAGAGACCGATGGCCAGGCGTCGAAGCATAGGAACCCCTCCTCATCTGTCGCGCCGGGGCAGGTCAACAGGGCACACCTACCCCCCGGAGCAAGATGAGAAACCGGCCGGCGGGAGAGGTGCGGCTACGTATTCCGGCAGCCGCGCGCGAGCTCCCGTTCATGAGCGCTTGATGAACGCGCCCGCCCGCGTCGCTCGTCCCATCACGCGCGCACGCGGACGTCGGAAGCCTTGCGCTCCTCCTCCCGAGCCGGTCAACCTGCCCCGTGCCGCCCGCTGGCCCGTTAGCCCGTTCCGTACGGGTCGTCCGCGGCATCCTCGAACTGCGCAAGCAGCTGCTCGAGGACGGCAATAACGAGAACAGGCTTGTCGTGCACGACGTAGTTGCCCTGACTGATCAACAAGTTGGCTCCGGTGGGGCACGTTGCGGGCTGCGTCGCCATACCCGGATGGAAGTTGACGAGATCGAGGGTCCCGGGAGACCCGTTGTCGGTGATCTCGATGTTCATGAAGTTCCCCAGCACGAACCCCGACGGGATGCGGGGAACCTTGACGCGTTCGATCCGCCCTGTCAGCCCGGCCTGATTGCCGAGCACGTTCAGGCAGACGACCTGCCCGCCGAACTCTCCCCCGCCGTTCGGGTATCGGATCCAGAAGTGGCCGCGCGGATCCACGCCCCCGTCGCCGCTCTGGGCGTTCACGTGGACCATAGGCTCGCCGCAGCAGATCAACGTTCCCGTGCCGGCGACGAGTTGCTCCGCCCCGTTGCCGCCTCGTGCGCCCGTCGCGGCTCCGATCACGCCGACTGTGAGTACGCCGACGAGGATGAGAAGACGCCTGGCCATGAGTGCCTCCTTCGCCCACCTCCGACGACTTTCTTGCCGGCGGAGCAATTGACAATCCAGGTGAGGTCGGTGCTCGGATGAGCGACCCTCTCGACCCTGACGATCTCCCAGCCCGAGACACCTGCCGTCCCGTTAGTGCCGTTCGTGCCGTTCGTCCCGTTCGTGCCCGGCACGCCCTGCTGGTTCCACGGGAGTGGCTTGTGGTTCTTCGGGCAGGGAAGCGCCTCTACGACCTTGAGGTTGCCGCCTGCTCCGCACCGCCTGGCG
>CAWKDP010000003.1:0-7019 GCA_963848405.1 uncultured Actinomycetes bacterium
GACCCCGGCGGCGCGCTGCGCGAGCTCGGGGTCGAGCCCTAGCTCGGGACCCTCGGCCCCCGCCAAGACCGGCTCCAGCAATTGGCGCACGCAGCCGTAGGCGAAGTCGCGCTCGAGCTCTCCGGCCCGGGCCCGCAGGCACGTGAACCCACGCTCGGCTGCGGGCTCGGAGGCGGCCCTCAGCAGGCTCGTCTTGCCGAGCCCGGCGGGCGCCTCGAGGAGGACGACGTTGCCGCGGCCGGCCTCCGCCGCGCCGAGCGCATCGTCCAGTTCCGCGAGCTCGGCCTCACGCTCCAGAAGGGTCGCCGCGGACTCGATCGCCACGGGAGCAAAGCCTATGAGCGCATAAAGGAGGCTTCCGCGGAATCGACCCAAACAGGGGACACTTGGGACGGGGCCATCCGGTGGATGCGAGTTTGATCGTCATCCGCCGCTTCCAGATCGTCAGTCACGCTGACCGCCGGCCAAGCCGGGCAATCACAACCAAGGAGCCTCATGGGACTTAGCGACTGCACGGTTGAGGCGCAGCTTGCCGTATCCGACCTCGACACGGCGAAGCGTTTCTACGAGCACCAGCTGGGACTCGTGCCCAGCGAGGAGGAGGCAGAGGGCGTGCACTATCCGTGCGCGCAGGGGACGGCGATCAACATCTATCTCTCGCCAGAGAACGCCGGAAGGTCGCCGGCGACGCTAGCGGGCTGGTTCGTCGATGACCTCGACCAGACGATGGACGAGCTCGCCTCGCGGGGCGTGGTCTTCGAGCAGTACGACCAGCCCGGCCTCAAGACCGACGAACGGGGCGTCTTCGATGCCGGCCGCTTCAGGGCGGCCTGGACCAGGGATCCCGACGGCAACACCCTTGCGTTCAGTGAGGTCTCGCACTAGAGCGTTCGGAATCCGCGCCAATCGCGCATGGCTGTGGCCGATAGTGTCAGCCCCGCGCTGGTGGACGACGTACGTCGAATCAAACCCGTCCTTGAAGCCGCCGGGCACGACGGCAGGGCGGCACGGAGGTGACCGGTGGCGCTTGATTGGCCCGACCGCTTCCCGCTCGCCTCGCAGTACCACCCCGACTGGGTGCTCGCGAGCGCAAGTGGAGGCGCCAACGCACTCTGGCTGGCGGAGTGGCTTGCCGAGTCGATCGACCTGCGCCCGGGCATGCGGGTGTTGGACCTCGGGTGCGGGCGGGCGATGTCGTCGGTGTTCCTCCACCGCGAGTTCGGCGCTCGGGTGTGGGCGGTAGACCTCTGGCACAGCGCGTCGGAGAACCTGCAACGCATCCGCGACGCGGGCGTCGAGAACGGCGTCTTCCCGCTCCGCGCAGACGCGCGCTCGTTGCCGTTCGCCGCCGAGTTCTTCGACGTGATCCTGAGCATCGACGCCTTCGTCTACTTCGGCACCGACGACCTTTACATGACCGACCTCGCCCGCTTCGTTAAGCACGGCGGGATCGTGGGGATTGCCGGCGCCGGACTGACCCGCGAGATCGAAGGCCCGGTGCCCGACCACCTGCGCGAATGGTGGGAGCCGGCTCACTGGTGCCTGCACTCGGCGGACTGGTGGCGACGTCATTGGCAGCGGACGGGCATCGTCGACGTCGAGCTCGCCGACACCATGCCCGAGGGCTGGCGGCTGTGGCTTGACTGGCAGCGAGCGGCGGCGCCGCACAACGCGCCGGAGATCGCAGTGCTCGAGGCCGACGCCGGACGGTACCTCGCCTACGTCCGCGCCGTCGCGCGGCGGACGGAACTGCCCCTCGAGGAGCCGATCGTGGCGCTCCCGTCGCGATACGAGAAACGATCCCTTCTCCGCAGTCGGACCCGCTGACGACGGCTCGCGCTGTAGTCCCGTGGCATGCTCGGCGGAACGACGCGCGCCTGGCCGCGCCAGCCAGATCCAGTGTTGGCAGGGTGGATCGCACCGAGGACGATGGGCAGGCGGCGCAGGTCGGGCTCAGCGTCGCTGTGTAGGGTCGGCGGGAGGCGTCCCGGGGAACCGTGCGGCGTAGCCGACTGGTCCGGGTTGCCTCCCGCCGCCACATCGAACCGTGCATGCGGTTCTCCCGCACACGGCTCTCCGACATCGTTCACCGGCTGGCATACGCAAGCAGCGCCGGTCGCCTCCTTGAGCGATTTCGGTATCGAGGTCAGCTGCGTTATGACCTCGTCGATGCTCGACGTCTTCATTAGTCGGTGGCGTGGATTACTGGCTCGCCTTTGAAGGCTTGATCGACAAGCTTGTCGGCCTCTCTGTTCATCTCGCGGGGGACCCAGGAAAGCTGCCATGTCTTGAAGGGCTCGAGGGCTTCCTTGACTTCTTCGTAGAGCTCGGTGGCTCGCTCGTTCTTGTTCCATCGATCCGTTATCTGGTTGACAACGTTCGCGGAGTCGCTGAACGCGGCGACATAGGGGAGTCGTTTCTCGGCGGCGAGCTTGAGACCGCGAATCAGAGCGTGGTACTCGGCTTCGTGGGGGCTGCCCACGGGTCCCACTTTCTCGGCGACTGTGGCCAACACCGGGCCACAATTGGGTTCCTGGAGAATGACCCCGATGGCGCCCTCCGCCTGGCCTTGTTCGTTGGCTCTCGTGCCTCCGTCGATGAACAGCAGGTAGTAGCCCTTCTTGAGGTCATCGACCACGAGGAACCCCTAACGTGGACATCACTAGGCCTCCTTCTCTCGCACTTCTCTTGCACCTCGCGCGCGGCGCGGGGAGCCTTTCCGCGACGCCGCGTATGAGGTGGCTGCAAGCGTCGAGGCGAGATTACTGCGGGCGCTGATCCGAGCTTCGGATAGACCCGGTAGAGGTGCCTACTCACCGTCCGCGGCGAGACGGACAGCAGGCATCTTGCCGGAGCCGGCCACCGCTTCCCCACATCGCGCGAAGCGATAGCGAGCGCGCGCTCGGGAGTTCGCGCTCGCGTTCGTGCGGACCCAGAGCGAGTTCCCCTTCGCCACACGTAGAAGCGGCTGTTCGGTTTGTGGGTGCGACAGTTTCGAGATGCCCGACTGGACGAAGAAGAACTTCGACGAGCTTCGCGATGTCAGCCCGCGGGACGTTCACGTGCAGTGGCGCTTCGCGCGGGAGGCGTTGCGATCGCCCGAGCTCGGTGTGAGCCGCTTCACCTATGAGCCGGGTGCGCGCATGCCGTGGGGTCACCGGCATCGTGTGCAGGAGGAGGTCTACGTAGTGGTTGCGGGGTCCGGTCGCGCCAAGCTCGATGACGACATCGTTGAGCTCTCAGCGTGGGACGTGCTGCGTGTCGCCCCTGCGGTCATCCGCTCATTCGAGGCTGGCCCGGAAGGTCTTGACGTGATCTGCATCGGTGGCCGCAAGCCCAAGGGAGGCGACAGTGAGCGGTTCGAGGATTTCTGGAACTGACCGGCGAACTCCTCGTCGCGGCCGTCGCTCCCGTTCGTCGCGCATTGCGACACTCCGCGCTTCATGCTCGAGGCCGTGGCCGCGTCGCCTAGCGTTTACCTGCGATGGACCACCTCGCGATTCCCGTTAGCGACCAGGAGCGCTCGCGCCGCTTCTACGAGACATATTTCGGCTTCGGGGCCCGGCCGGCGCGGCGGTACGACGGCGGCGTTCTGATGCTCTACGACGCGAAGGGATTCGCGCTCGCGCTCGGTCTGGCTGAGGAGAGGATCGCCCCACCTACCTGGATGCACTTCGGCCTGGGATGCGCGATCGCGAGGCCGTCCGCGCACTGCGCGACCGCCTCGCCGCGAACGGCGTCGAGCTGGTTGAAGAGTTGGACGAGCCGGACTACGTGAGCGTCAAGTGCCGCGACCCGGACGGTTACATCGTCGAGGCCGCATGGGAGCCTGAGCGGTAAACATCGATGTGAAGACGGATCCCTCCGCTGACCGGCGCGTCGATGATTTTTGCCGTGGCCCCCGTCATATATGGCATGAGCTCCACGACCCGAGACCCGAACACCGACCTCGACCGCGCCTCGTTCACCGCCAGCGTGCAGCGCTATCGGCGCGAGCTGCACGTCCACTGCTACCGGATGCTCGGCTCCTTCGAGGAGTCCGAGGACCTCGTGCAGGAGACCTTCCTGCGCGCGTGGCGCCGGCGTCAGACGTTCGAGGGCCGCTCCTCGCTCCGAGCCTGGCTCTACAAGATCGCGACGAACGCCTGCCTGGACGCCCTCGACAAGCGCCCCCGCACCGTGTCCGCCAACGGTGAGGTGCTGTGGCTACAGCCCTATCCCGACGAGCTGCTGGAGGAGCTCGTCGGCGCCGGCGACGAGCCGGAGGCCACCGTCGTCTCGAAGGAGACGATCGAGCTCGCCTACCTGGTTGCGATCCAGCGCCTGGTCCCGCTCCAGCGCGCGGTGCTGATCCTCCGGGACGTGCTCGGCCTCTCCGCCAAGGAGACCGCGAGCGTGCTCGAGACGAGCGTGCCCGCCGTCAACAGCGCGCTTCAGCGCGCCCGGGCGGCGATGGGCGACCACCTGCCCGAGCGCCGCGAGGAGTGGCCGTCCGGCACAGACGTGACGGCCGCGGAGCGCGAGCTTCTGGACCGCTTCGTCGAGTACAGCGAACACCCGGACCCGCTAGCCCTCAAGCGGCTCCTGAGCGAGAACGTCCGCTTCTCCATGCCGCCGCAGCCCGGGCTCTGGGAGGGCCGCGACGAGGTCGTCCAGTCCTGGATCGACGGCGGCTTCGGCTCGGAGGCATTCGGCTCCCTCCGCTGCCTGGTCACCCGGGCCAACCGCCAGCCGGCGGTGGCGAACTACGTACGCAAGCCGGGCGACGACGGCTACACCCCCATGGCCCTCGACATCGTCCGCATCGTGGACGGCAAGGTCGCGGACATCGTGACCTTTGACGGCTCAGTGTTCCCGTGGTTCGGGCTGCCCGAGTCCCTCTGAGCGAACGGTGCCTTTTGCTCCTCGCGCAAGGCAGGAGTGACTCGAGCCGCAGGGACACGCGCTCCAGGGATGCGATCCCGCTCGAGGACTGCGGGGATTGACCGGTAGCCCGGTCACGTGGGTGGCGAGCGCGGTCATCCTCCTCGCGCCTTCCCACTGAGCTCGCCAAGGCGCGCGCGCTGCGCTCGTCCATCGGCAGGAAGGTCTCGATCGCGAGGTTTGCCGCCGTCACCTCCAGTGGCGCCCCGAGGGTGGCGATCACGGTGAAGAGGCTGACCTCGCCGAGGGGTGTGCGCAGGTCCAGCGAGACCACCGGCTGGGTCGCGGGCAGCTGCCGTTACATCGCAGGTAATCGACGCGGGGCCGTTGCTGGGGGATCGTTTCGCCACGAGCAACGTTTTCCTGAGGAGGCAACGAGATGAGCGAAGCAATCGCGTCCCCCGAGACCCGGACAAATGAGGCAGAGCAGCTGGCCGATCGATACCTCGCGCTCTGGAACGAGCCGGACCCCGAGCGCCGGCGCCGGATGATCGCCGAGCTCTGGACCGAGGACGGGTCGCAAATCCTCCAGCCGCCGCAGGAGATGCGCGAGATCGCCGCGAGCGCCGGGCTCGGCATGGCGGCCACGCTCGAGGCGCGGGGACACGCCGAGCTCGAGGCGCGGGCGGCAACGTCCTACGAGCAGTGGGTCGGGTCCCCGGACTCAGCTTCAGGCGGCGCGACGTCTATCGGCTGCACGAAGTGGTCAAGTTCCACTGGGAGGCCGTCTCGCCGGACGGCGAGGTGACGGCGGTGGGGCTCGTGTTTCTCGTCCTCGGCACGGACGGCCGGATTCGGCGCGACTACGTGTTCATCGAGAAGTTAGGCGGTTCGCGAGGCCGGGGCACTCCGGCGTATCGCGCGAAGCTAGAGCGAAACGCTCTACCCACCCTGTGGCCGCCGGCCGTGCGCCACCGGTCCACGACCTACCTTGGAGGTTGACGATGTATCCGACGGTCCACTTGTTCGGCATATGCGGCGACGCCATCGCGACGGCGGAGGCGTGATGACGAGGGTCGAGGCGGACGGCGTCACGCTCGGGGTCGAGCACTTCGGCGACGCGGCGGCGCCGCTCGTTCTGCTCGCGGGCGGCCCGACCATGCTCTCCTGGCCCGACGCGCTCTGCGAGGCGCTCGCGCGCGGCGGGCGCCACATCGTGCGGTACGACCTGCGCGATTCCGGCGCGTCGATCACCGTCGATCCCAAAGCTCCGGCATACACGCTGCGCGATCTCGCAGCCGATGCCGCGGCGCTCGCCCGCGAACTCGACGACCGGCCGGCGCACCTCGCGGGCATCGGCGTCGGCGGGATGGTCGCCCAGATCGCCGCGCTCGACCACCCGAACGCGTTCTCGGCGCTCACCCTCGCCGGAACGCGGCCCGTCGCTCCAGGCCAGGTCGACGACGACCTGCCCGACCATGACGCGGCGGCGATGGACCGGCTGTTCTCGCGCTCGATGCCCGACTGGTCCGACCGCGCCGCCGTGGCGGAGTTTGCCGCCGGCGGCGCGGAGGTCCTCGGCGACGACCCCGCCGCCGCCCGCGCGACCGCCGAGCGCATCTGGGACCGCACGCCGGGCGCGGAGCCCGCGGTCCAGATGGCCAACCAGATGGGCATGGTGTTCGCCAAGCTCGACTGCAAGCCGCGCTGGCGCGAGCGCCTGTCCGAGCTCGCGATCCCGGCGCTGGTGGTGCACGGTCGCCGCGATCCGTTCTTCCCAGTCGGCAACGGCGAAGCGCTCGCGCGCGAGATCCCCGGTGCGCGGCTGCTCGTGCTGGAACAGGCTGCGACGGCGATTCCCGATGCGGCCGCCGGTGAAGTCGCGACGGCGATGCTCGCGCTCTAGGCGGTCACAGTTCCGGCGACCACAGCAGGGACAAGGGTCCCTCGGGCTCAGAGAGCCGCGCTGTCACCGTCGGCTAGGGGCTCGACCTCTGCCGGTCCGTGACTCGCGAGCCCGTTCGCGGGCTTCGATGATCTGACAGCGACGAGTGTGACCACGCTGTCGATGGAGTTCGACCGCGCCGCCTTTTCGAGTCCCAGCCGAGCCGCCCATGACCGGCCAGGCGACGGCGGAGTGGCTTGTGCTTTCGCGT
>CAWKDP010000004.1:0-17046 GCA_963848405.1 uncultured Actinomycetes bacterium
AACAGCCGCCGCGTCCACGTTGGTCTCGGCCATTGCGCGATCCTAGTCGGAGCGTGATGCCACTCCGACGGGGGCGCACGCGCGTCCACAGGACGGCCGAGCTCGACGTGACGTCAACCGCTGCGACGCCGTGTCGGAACGGCCGGGTCGCCCCCCTGCCTGAGGCGTCGCTCTGATCAGCGTCGAACCGGCGAGCAGCACGGCGAGGCGGCGCGTCGAGGCGAGGCTACACAGGGGCGGTCGGCCGCTCGAGGTCCTCGCGCTGCTCCTCCTCCGCGAGGAAGCGGAAGAGCCAGTACACGAACACGGCGAAGAAGACGACGGCCTGCTCGACCGCCATCAGCATCCCGGCGAGCTGCTGGTCCTCCAGCGCCGACAGCCCCCACAGACGCTCGGGCGCGTCGACGTAGAAGTCGTAGATCGCGTCGGGCACGAGAGCGAGCACGAGGCCGATCGGGCTCCCGAGGACGAAGGCCGCGAAGACGTACCCCGCCCGCGCGCCCGCGCCGAGACGGTGCGGCTCGTCCTGGATCACGCACCACCACATGGCGACTCCGGTCAGAAAGTACGTCGCGTGCTCGAGGTGGAGAAGCGTGTGCGGGTTCTCGAGCGCGGCGTCGTACACCCACGGCAGGTGCCAGACCATGTAGTTGACGAGCCAGAGCGGGAGTGCGACGGCCGGGTGAGTGAGCACGCGCACGACTCCCGGCCGCGCGAGTGTCGCGGCGAGCGCCGGCGGGAGTCCAAGCACCACGAGCAGCGGCGCCCACTCCGCGAGGACGACGTTCTGGAGCAGATGCACCGTGAGCAGGTACTTCACTGGCGAGCGTCTCTGAGCGGCGTGTTCGTCACGGTGAGGACCAGCACCATCGCGACGAGGAAGCAAGCGATGCGCCACCACGGCGCAGGGTGCCTACGAATCGCGAGCAGGTAGGCGCCCGTGAGGAGCGGGACGAGCAGCAGCGCTTCGAGGTTCCAGGCCCACGCGTACGGATCCACGAGCGCTACGCTAGTCGCGTCTCGCGGGCGTAGCTCAGTTGGTAGAGCGCCAGCCTTCCAAGCTGGATGTCACCGGTTCGAGCCCGGTCGCCCGCTCTCTCGAAACCCGCTGGAAACGCAGGTTTTTCTTCACGAACTCAAGGACTCTCTGGCGCTGGCAGCCCGCCCGATAGTCAAGAAGTAGGCAACTTTCATACGCCGATCCCTGCCGAAGACGCTCGCGCCAGTACGTCCGTCACGACGGCGCTCTCGTCCCTCGCATCCTTGGCGTAGACCTTCAAGCTGAACCCTGCATCCAGCGTGTCCGATGATCCGGGCCAGGGTGGTCGCGGGAAGCTCCAGATCGGTCGCGAGCATCGAGGCGTAGGAATGCCGCAGCGAATGCCACGAGAGCCGCTCCTCGATGCCGTCGAGTCCCGCCCCCACCTTCGCCGCGTCGAGCGCCCTTCTGGAGGTTCCGCTCCATGACAGGCACCCCGCCCACCGCGCACAAGGACGTAGTCGTCGGGAGCGGTGTAGGGACTCTTGATCTTCCAGGTCAGGAGCAGGCGCCGAAGGCCAGGGAGAAGGGGTATCGTTCGAATCCCTGAGCCTCCGATTTCGGACTTTTCGCAGTTCCGTCGGGGAGCAGGGAGCGCGAGATCGAGATCGTGTTGCCCTCGAAGTCGATATCGCCCCAGCGCAGGCCGCGCACCTCACCGAGCCGAAGCCCCGCGAATCCCGCGAGTCCGATCGCAACCTTCCACCGCTCCGTGGCAGCAGAGACCACCAGGTTCTCCATGGTCGCGCCATCGAGGACGGCGATCTTCTTCGCGTTCTGCTGCTTCGGCCGCTCCGAGGGAGCGAGTCCGTCCATCGGGTTCCGGGCGTGATGACGCCGCGCCGGATCGCGAGCGCGAACGTCCCCTTCATGACCTTGTAGACAGCACTACAAGTCCACCCGGAGTAGGTGTCTCTCATCGAGCGCAGGACGCGCGCCACGTCCGACGCCGAGATGTCCTGAACCTTCCGATCCCTCATGGTCGGCAGGTGATGATCGAGGACGTACTGCTCGTATTCCCGAGTGCGTTCGGAGAGGTTCCTGGGCGTCCTGCCACTCATCGAAGAGCGTCCCGAACGTCGAGTCGTCCTTCGCCGCGACACGGCCCTCGCGAATCGCTGCGAGGCGGCTGTCGCGTTCTCGAAGAGCCTCCGTCCTAGTGGTCGCCTGGAGGGTCTCCGTTCGCCTCGTGCCGTTCTCCATCCAGCCGAATGAGAACCGGCCGTCCCTGATGTAGAGATTCCTGCTCGGACGACCGCGAGAGTCGCGTGCGCGGACGCGGGGGCCTTGCTTCTTCATTGTGTCCCTCCTATGGGATCGGTTCGCACCTCGGACCATACGCTCTTCACCGGAGGGCGTCTAGGGTTGAAGAGCGGCGGCGAGGTGGATCGGTTCGCACTAATCCTCCCTCGCTGCCGCATCTAGGTCTTCTCGATGGATCAGACGCCGCCGGCCCAGCGTGCTCGTGCGGATGCGACCCTTCTGGATCTCACGCTCGACGCGGCGCGGGCTCACACGGATGCGGGCGGCGGCTTCCTGAATGGTGACCAAGGCGGGCTCAGAGCCGTTCTCCCACCCTTCGAGGGCTGCTGTGACCCAATGGTCCATGAGCTCCTCCAGGGCCGTGATCAGGTCGGGGGCCAGGAGGTCGTGGAGGTCGCTGACGTGGCCCCCAGTTGACATTCGAGCATCGCGAGCAGGTCCCCATCCGAGAGGGGCGGCCCCAGGCGCAGCACGGCTGCGTGCAACTAGCGAAGGAGGCCCGCAGGGCCTCCTTGATCGAGCGCGTTGGTGGCCCCCACGCGCTGATCCGTCTGACTTGCGACGGCTCTACACGAGCCCCTCACGCACGCGTCCTTCGTGCTCGCACAGGAGCACGGCGCGGAGCTCGGCGAGTACCTCGCTGCCGGCATCGTCGAGCGTGCGGAGGATCGCCTCGCGTTCGGAGATCAACGCGAGCACGACCACCTCGTTCCCGTGGGCCTGCTCGAACTTCTCTGCCGTGGCGTCGAGCCCGGCATCGCGGAGGCTGCTGACGAGCTCGAGCACGTCGCGATCGGGGACGCGCAGGCCGGCGAGCATCATCGCGCCGAGCGTACACACGTTCGATGCGACACGCAGGATCAGCGCACGGAGAAACGAAGCCGACGCGGCCGGGCCGACCTGCGTCCTCCGGTCCCTTCCCTCTCCCCTGAGGAGGAGATACGCGGTCGGCTCGGCTTTCGGATTGCGCGGACGGACTGTGAGCGACCGCCTGGTCACCGCCAATGAAGCGACTGACCCGACGCCGACCTGGGTACGTACGTATAGAGGCAAGGGGAGACATGACGCGCACAGAGGTGAGCTGCGGAGGGGACGTGAGTGTGCGCGTTCGCCTTCGCGAGCGAATGTGCTGATGGGTTGGAGTTCCATGGCACCACGCTTCAGCCTCATGCGCTGGCGTTTGATGTCGGTCGTTGTGCTGCTAGGTGTCGGCCTGGTCGGCGTCACCGTCGCTTCCGCTGCGGTCGAACGCATCGCGCTAACGTCCACCGTCACGGCCGGTAGGAGCGCGAAACTGACGGTTAGCGTCTCGCCCAAGGCACGCTGCACCCTCAGGGTCACGGCGAAGCACGGAAATGGCATCCCTCGAGCCGAAGAACTAGAGCCGAAGACCGGTGGGCGGGTCACGTGGCGCTGGCGCATCGGCCCGAACGTGGAGCCCGGTCGTCTGCCCGTGATCGTGAGGTGTGGCGAGTCAGGCACGCTGAAAACCAGCATCGCGATCGTCGCCGCGGAGCCGCCGATGTCTGTTCGCGAAGCAGCCGACATCGTGTGCGGCCGAGAGCTCGCCAAAGCGCAAACGACCGGTTACGTAGCCGTGAGGAGCGTGATCACGAGGCCATTTACCCGTGCGCACCGCTGTAGCTACTTCGGATCGGACGGCCACAACTACTACCTCCGCGTGTCGCTACTGGCCCCATGCAGGTTCACGGTGCGGGTGCAGGAGAAGTGGTCTGACGGTCGCCCGATGGCCCAGCGCTCGTACATCGCGACGTGCTCGTCACTACGTGGGTAACGCCTAGTTCAACCCGCGCCGCCTCGAGTTCGCGCTCCTCGATCCGCAGGTAGCCCGCGAGCCCACGGGAGCGCGGTTTCAGTTCGCCGGTAGTGAGTGTGTCCGCGATGTCCTGCGGCTCGGGGTGCGTGTCAATCCGCTTGACCTCGTACTCCTATCCCTGCATCGCTGCTACCTCCTGTTGTCCGAGCTCACTCGCGTCCGCCTCGAGCTCACTGCTCGTCGATCAGCAGGTAGCTCGCGTTCGCTGACAGACCTGTTCGCGGTCCGTCGGCCGTCGCGTGGTCGAGATTGGGATGTCGCGATCAGGAAGCAAGGCGAGGTCTTGACTCGATCAGTGCCACGCGCCTACGTCGAGCCGGCTTGTGAAACGACCTCGGCGGCCCGCTCGATCGAGAGAACGTCCGTGTTGAGGACAAGGTCGTAGTGCGTCGGCAATTCCTCGTCGATGCCGTAGAAGCGTCTCAGATAGTCACTCCGGCCGGCGTCCGAATCCTTCAGGGCACGTACAGCCCGAGCCTCATCAACCCCCTCGGCTTTGCGGATGCGGGCCACGCGAGTCTGGGGCGAGGCAGTTACGAGGACGCGGAGTGCCTCCGGCCCCGGCGTGATGGCATACGAGGCGGCGTGCGCAACGATCACGGCGTCGCCTCGTCCCGCCGCCTGCTCGATCGTCTCCCGGATCAATGCGCGGACATCGTCGCTGCTCAGCACCTCACCGGTTCGAACCGGAAGGCTGGGTCCGAGCTCGCCGCTGCCAAGGGATATCGCATCGAGCACACGGGTGGCAAGCGGCTTCCGTCGTTCTTCATCCGCGACATCCCCTGGGCGCATATCTCCTCTTGCTGCCACCCGAGCGACAATCTCGTCGTCGACGTAGGAGAAACCAAGGTGCCCGGCAACGAGTCGGCCGACCTCTTCGCCTCCGGCGCCCGTTGCATGCGAGATGCACACGACTCTGCAAGCCACGCGCTCGACGCTACGAGCCGGGGACGATGGCGTCAAGCGCTGATGGATTGTGTCGGGCTTCGCTCCCGCGCGTGGACTCGCCGAACGCACCCCGAATCCTGAAAATTGATGTATGCAGGCTGCGGGTTTGCGCCCCGAGAAGCACCCCGCCCCCTCCTGCGGTAGCAGCAGGGTTTCTCGCTGCGCCTCTGCTGCGTAGGCAGAAGGTCACAGCGCCGCTAGACCTCTAGGACACAAGTTCCTGGTGCACCAGTGACCGATAGTCAAGACCGAAGTCAAGACTGAGCCGTCGCGCTGTACGGACCTGTATCTGGTCGGACATGTCCCTCGGTAGGGCGGGCCGGTCCGACGGGCTGAGAGTCGCTCCATTGCCTCCACGGACCCTCTCTCTACTTCGATTGAGAAGGAGACGGACGACTTACGCGGATGTTGCTACGGCCGAGGTTCGGGAGCCGATGCTGTCGCTAGTGTGGTCTCGAAGGTTGTGGGGCATCCAGGCGCCCGTCGAAAGGCGGGCGCTTCCCATCTTCAGTGTCATCCTCCCGGCTTGTACGATCTGTCGTGGATGCCAAACGACCCTCAGTTCTCCTGTGCGTAAGCGCATCCGCAGGCTTCTAGGCCGCGGGAACGATGATGCGTTGAGCGATCTGACTTACCGCATCCTCGAGCTCGGTGAGTCCTTTCCACCGGTGCCGCCGAAGTCTCCGAGTAGGAAGGAGAGACGCGCGGCGGAGGTTGAACGTGAGGTTCAGGAACGCGGCCTCGATGACGTGAGCGCTGAGATCGTCCGGCTCCGCGCAGGGGTTCCGACCGAGAGTGTCGAGAGCATGAGGGAGTGGGCGTTCGCGGATGAGACTCCAACCTACTCCGCCCCTACGACCATCCCTCCACGCACATGCACGATGCCGCACCGCGTGGCGACCAGGTCCACACGCAGCACGCGGCGCGTCGTTCGGAGCCGGGGCAGTGCCACCCGCGCAGGGCCGTCCTCCCGAAGTAGCGACGACGACCCTCCACACGATGACGTAGTTCCCTCGGCCCGCCCCGGCGGGTGCGTTGGCGTGCCCGGAGGTCTGCGGTGAGCGCGGCCTGGTGGACCGACGCGGACGCGGCCGAGCTCGACGTTCTCCTGCACGAACTATCGGTCGGGTACTTCGAGCACCGCGCACGCTGTGAGGCGTGCTCGCCCGAGCCGTGCCCGGTCCTCGTCTCGTGGCGCTCGCACATCGAGGAGTGCCCCGCCTGCCGGGGTGACGCGCCGCTGACCTTCGGCCCGCCCTGCCAGCGCAAGCGCCGGTTCATCGACCACGGCCGCGACTGCGTGCGCTGCAACCCGTGCCCGAGCCTGCGGCTGGCAATCGAGCTTGTCGTCCAGTGGCGCGAGGCCCGCGAGTTTCGGTCGCGTGCGGAGTGGCTCCGCGCTGAACGGGTCAGGTTCGAGGGGGTCACGTGAGCTGCCTTCATCCCGAACTCACCGACGGGCGCTGCGTCGTGTGCGGGGTCGAGGTTGCTGGCTGGCTGATCGACGCCGCCGCCCTGCTCGCAGAGGGCGACCCTGGGCCGACGAACATGCTGGTCGAGGATCTGATCACCGACCAGGCGCTAACTGCCGCCGTCGGAAAGTGGAAGACGACCAAGAGCTACGGGATGCTCGACATCTGCATCTCGGTCGCGACGGGCCTGCCAGCGTTCGGGAGGTTCGCCATCCCGGAGCCGGGACCAGTCGTGTTCGTGAACGAGGAGAGCGGCCGGAGAGCCCTCTGGCGCCGACTCGACGCCCTCTGTCGCGGTAGGGCGATCAAGCCGGAGCTGCTCCGTGGTCGTCTCTTTCTCGCACCGAACGCCGGAGTGAAACTCGATGACGACGGCTGGCAGGCGCGGCTCGTGGACCTGGGAACCGTCTTCCGGCCTCGCCTCATTGTCTTCGACCCCCTCGCCCGCATGAAGGCACCGGGACGCGACGAGAGCGCACAGAACGAGATGGCGAGCTTGATCGAGTTCCTGCGGACCCTGCGCGACGAGACCGGCGCGGGTGTTCTCTTCGTCCACCACACCGGTCACCAGGGCGACCACATGCGCGGCCCCGCGCCTCACCACGCCCGCTAGGACACGATTGGGTCTATTCGTCGCGCTCGAGCCGGCTGAGATCGCCCACGCTCGCCGTCCTCGTCCAGGTCTGCGACGCCGTACTCGAATGCGATGTCGAGGCCGCCGGCCACCTCCAGGGTGATCCTCCATACTTGCGTCGTGTCTGAGTACGATCCGGCCGCATTCGATGCGTTCGAGGAAGCCGGCTGGACGACAAAGGAGGCCTCCGCCTACCACGGGCTCGCGGGCCGCGTGACATCGCAGGTCGCAGACCCGCTCCTCAATGCGGTGGGGGTCGGCCGCGGAACACGGCTACTCGATGTTGCGACAGGCCCCGGCTATGTCGCTGCGAAAGCACTCGAGCGCGGCGCGGAGCCGGTTGGCGTCGACTTCTCGAACACGATGCTCGCCCATGCACGCGCCCACGTGGCGGGCGTCGAGTTCGTACACGGAGACGCGACCGCGCTGCCGTTCGAGGACGAGTCTTTCGACGCGGTTATCGCGGCCTTCGTCCTCCTGCACCTCGGAACTCCCGAGCGGGCGGTCGAAGAGGCCGCTCGCGTGCTGCGATCCGGTGGCCGCGCTGCGTTCAGCGTGTGGGATGAGCCGTCGCGAGGTCGCTGGGTCGGGGTCTTCTTCGAAGCATTCGTGGCTTCGGGGGCGCATCCCCCCGCGGATGTTCCCGCAGGTCCAAACTTCTTTAGGTTCGCGGACGACGCGGAGTTCGCGTCACTACTGGAGGGCGCCGGGCTCACAGACGTGACGGTCGATACCGTCGAGTTCGGCCTTCACCTGGCAGACGGCGACGAGCTCTGGGACGGTCTCATCGAGGGATCCGTGCGCGTTCGCCCGATGATCCTCGGTCAGCCGGAGGAGCTGCAGCGTGAGATTCACACGCGCTTCGCCGAGCTTCTCGAGGCGTATCGCACGGAGGATGGATTCGACGTTCCGGTTTCTGTGAAGCTCGCATCCGGAGCGAAGGTGTGAGGGCCGCGATTCGCGGGATTGACTGCCAGCCCGTCGGCCTAGTTCGCGGGCTCTAGTCGCGCTCGCGCCGGCTGAGATCGCCCACGACCTCCAGGTAATCCGGCACCCTCTCCCTGGCGTTTCGCGTTACGCGCGTGCCGGTACAGGCTTCGAGTTCCGAGGGCGACTGCCGCGTTTTCGAGGGAGTGCCAGTGCGCGTCGCCTGGATCCTTGAAGAAGACGGGGTCACCGTCCCCGTCCCAGACCGGGGCGCTAGCAACTTCCTCATACCGCTTTTCGCCGAGCAGGAGGGCACGAATGTCGTTCGCTGAACGAGAGCGGCTCTCGAGATCGCGACGAGCTCCCTCCATGCTCCACTGCCCTATGAGTGTTGTCGTATTCATCCCCCGGAGCGTGTCCTTTCCAGACCTCGCCCGCTAGGACACGTTTGGGTCTATTCGTCGGCCGTCGGGAGTTGACCCAAATGTGTCCTGTACGGCCTTGCTACGCGCACCTAGCGTGATACCTCGGTGAGTCCGGCGCCGGGAGCCTGCCTTCTCGGTGCACCCCTGTAGCAGGTGGGGCCTGCGCGGACTTGCCTTTACTGCGCGGGAGACTCTCAGGGGATGGGGGTCTCTCGCGCAGGCTTCAGTCGTCTGCGCGGTAGCCGACCCAAGGTGGCTATCGAGAAGGCCCGGGCGGGGGTCCCCCTCGTGTGCCCTGCGGCACGGCACGAGTTACCCGCACGCCCGGGCCACGCGCACTAAGTCATAAGACGATCCTGCCGTCGTGACCCAAACGGGGCACGAAGAGAATGACCGCGCAAGACTTCGGCGCGGCATGTCGCCTCGGGCAGGGTCGGCTCGGCGACAGGCGAAGGGGATCGACGGCCGGGTTGGTTCCGCGTGTCCTCTTCCTTCCCCCTAGGGGATGCGATTGGGTGGCTGGCCCGGCCCTTCCCGCGCTGATTACAAGACGCGTCGCCGGGGTACTCGGTCACCTAACTGCGGAGAGGTAATGGGAGAGGTAATGACTGGGATCGTCGTATCTGCGGCGCTGCTCTTCGGCGTGCCTTTGCTCTTCATTCTCATGTCGATGAGGGGCTAGCTCGCAGCGCGTTTGCAGAGTGAGAGAAGGCGGTATGACAGCGATGCCCCAGGGGTGAGGATCCTGCGGCGAGTGCTCGCGGGAGGGTGGCTCGAACCCCCTCGTCGTGTCGGCCTCCCGCTGAGCGCTACTACCACTCTCGCGAGGTCACATTGCGATGCGGGGCGCCTCGATTGCAAGCCCTGCAGGAGCCGATACCCCCGGAGCACGGCGCTCACCAGATCCGCGTCGTGATGTCTAGCGGCACCTCTTCACGGCGCCGGTTCGTTGCTCGATTGCATCGAAAGTGCGACGGGCCGTGGTAGTCCAGCGGCCCGCCGCCGTCTCGGTGATCCAAATCCCAGCGATCTCGAGGGTCGATGAGCTCGCCGCAACGACGGCAGAACTCGTTGCCGCGAGCGACTCGAGCTTCCCACTGCCTGCGAAGCCCGCGGTATGAGTGCCGTACCTGACGTCGTCCTGGGATCGCGCACCTTCGGCCGGCGGTGGCGAAGGCAGTAGCGGTTACGAACGGACTTCGGGATGAAGTGGGTCTCGCAACCACGCTCCGCGCACATCAAGGGATTCGGCTTTCGCTCCACCAGGCCGATGGGAAGTGAGCACGTGCGCCGATGGCGATGACCCGTCGGCTTCCACACCAGAAGCCTCAGCTCGCCTCGCTGGGGCTTCTGCCCTTTCAGCGACGGTCGTCATTGGCTACCCCCAAAGCCAAGCGGTGCCCAGACGGGCTGAAGGTGACATAGGCTGCGAGCGTCACGAGATTTCCCCTCTCATGACAGGGGCCGAGTGGTGGTACGGCGACCATTCGGCCCCGCATCTCATGCGATGGGCACGCCGTCGATCGAGAGCACCTGGCCTATGTTCCGACGCACGATCTTCGGCCCACCGTAGAAGACCTCGGGCTCGATCGGCCGGAGCGACCACACCGATGCGCTTGGCTCGGCAGGCTGCACCGACTCGGGCAACACGCTCACCTCGGTCACGAGCGCACTGACCACGACGTCCGCCTTCGTGCCGCGGATGTTGGCCTCGCGGCGGTGCAGGAGCTTGAACCCGAATGACGCCCGCGTGTGACGCTTCAACGCCGCGATGGAGTGGATCGAGGACTTGAAGAAGCTCGGGGACCTGCTTGAGGCCGACGTGGCTCCGCCTGACTCCAACGGCAAGGTCTACCGCCGTTCGGCCGACGGTCACAACCGAGCTCGCTCGCGCGGCGTCCCAATCATCCGTCGCGGGATCGGCGGCACGTCACCCGGCATGGACCCACTGGCCGCGGTGCTCGCGAAAGAAGCTCGGGGCGAACTGCGTTTCTAAGGCGAGAGGTGGTTGACGGCGCCCCGCCCGATATTTAGTGTCGCGGTCGTGGACAGACAACGCATCGGTCTGTGGGGCACTCTCGTATTCGCTGCACTCTCCGCCATCGGAATGTTCATCCAGGTCTACCTGATCGCCGGATTTCTGTTCGGAGAAGCGGACTGGCTCGACACGCACAAGGACTTCGGCATGCTGACGCACCTCTTCTATGTGCTGACGTTCGTGGCCGCCCTCATCGCCGCGTGGCCGAACTGGCGCGCCACCGGCTGGCCGTTCGCCCTCGCCGCACTCGGTACCGTCCAGGCCTTCCTCGCCGGCGGCGGGAACGTCGGTGGAGACAACGCGGCCCTCCATGCATTCCACGGAGCGCTCGTCCCAATCGTGTTCGTCATCGCGGCCCTCATCGCGTGGCGCGCATGGAACACGCTGCGGGCCAGTGGAGGACGAACGCCCGACCAGATCAGCACGAGGCCCTAGATCACGCAGCGGGTCCGGCGACGCTGCCGACAGCACACGCAGCGGCTTCGCGGCACGCCGATTGTCTCGAACGGCGTCGGAGGTACCTCGCCCGGGACAGGCCCGGGCGCCGGCCCCTGGTTCTCGCGGGGATCACGTTCACCCGCCCCGCGCGCTGCTCGCCAAAGGAGCCCGGGCCGAGCTGCGGCTCTAAAGGCGAGAGAGGCCCCAGAGCGCGCCCGGAGCCTCTCATTCAGCCTCGCCAAGCCAGGGGAGTGGTAGGCCCGCCCAACCTGTCTTGACGCGCCGATCATGTCAGACCCGAGGCGTTGCCCGGGCTGACGAGAGTGTCGAGACCACACCCAGCCCACAACGAGCGCGCGATTTGGCGCCCTACCCGGCAGGGGGCCCACGTAGCCATGCGGGCTCGCGGACGGCTAGGCGGGTACTGCGTTCTTCCGCTGGAAGAGCTGGATCTAGGCTTCTTCGCTCAACCGCGCGGGCACGTCGCTACGTCCGTGGCGGCGAGCTGGTTTGAGTCGGGAGCCGCAGGTTTCAAGTCCAGATGGAACGTTCATAGATCTGACATGACGGTCCTTACGTCGGACGGTGTCTTGGCTCTGGCAAGTCGCCGCGTGAAGGGACGAGGAATCACACGCGGGCGGCAGGTCGGGGGTCTGCGTTGCGTGCTCGGGCAGGTTCGACCTCGACAACGGCACCATCGTCGAACATGAGACGGCTCCAGAGGACGAGCGCGAGTCCGTGGGCGATGCGCATGGATGAGAGGAGCAGATCGGGTCCCCGGACCAGGCATTCCCGTGCCTGTGCCTGAGCCGCCAGGTCCCGATCTGGTTCCGGAACCGGCGCCGCTGCCGGACCCACAGCCACCAGATGTAGAACCGTCACCGGATCCGCAGATCCCGCCCGACCCGCGACGCCTGAACTTCCCCCTCAAGATCCGCCTCGCAACGCCTAGGCTCACCAGTCTCGCACCTCAGCCGCGTCTGCTCGAGCTGCATCTCGCGGAGCTTGCGGTAGCGAGAGGTCGCCCGGTTTCCTCCCTCGCCGCAGTCACGCGAGTGCCTGTGCTCGGGGCCGGCGTTGCCCGCAATCGTGTCTCTCTCGCCGCCCTCTACCCTTACGTCATGAGCGAGGCCGCTGAGAACAGCGACGGAACAGTGCGGAGAATCGGTCGGCCCTTCCAGCCTGGTGTCTCAGGCAATCCAGGAGGTCGCCCGAAGGGCGTGGCCCGTGCGTTTCGCGATGCACTGGGGGGTTCGCCCTCTGAGGCTGCCCAGGGCCTGCTGGAGCTTGCACGCACAGCCCCGCGACCCGCGGATCGGATAGCCGCCTGGCGGGAGATACTCGACCGAGGCTGGGGCAAAGCTCCTATGTTCGCCAGCATTGAGGGCGCGGACTCTCTCGAGCATGACGAGATCAGCCGAGAGATCAGAGCGATCGCGGACCAACTAGAGCGCGAACGAGACGCGAGCTAGCACCGGGGGCGAAGCGTTCGAATCCCGTATGGGCCTTTTCGGGGTTCCGGGGCAAGCGGAAGTGGCTTGGGTAAGCCAGACAGGGGTCGCGGGAACGGCCTCGCATGGCGGGGTGTGCCCCCATCGGTTCCCCCATCGCTTTCTCGCTCTCCCCCGCCTCGTAACGGCCTTCCACGAGAAGACGAAGCAGCAAGTAAGCCGGGACCGCGAGCGCAACTTGCAGTCGTTCGGCTTCCTGGTGTTCCGCTACCCCGGCACGACGTGTTCAAGTGCGCGACCGAGGCGCCCTGCTTCCAGCCAGGGCCGGCGATGAATTCCAGGCTTCCGAGGCGTCCAAGGAAGTGTCTAATCGAAAAGACGAGCACCCCCAGGAGGAGCGATGAGCAGACTGATCGTCTTGACGGCCATGACGGTCGACGGCGTCATGACCGTCGAGGAGTGGTTCGTGCCCGAAGGCGACCACATGGAGGCGTCGCTGCGGCTGTTCAAGGGCGACACGGCGCTGCTGTACGGGCGCAAGAACTACGAGGGGCTCGCCGCCTACTGGATGGCGGCGGAAGGAGAGTGGGCGGACCTGCTCAACCCCATGCCGAAGTTCGTCGCTTCGCGGACGCTGCAGGAGCCCCTGACCTGGAACGCGACGCTGCTGAAAGGCGAACTCGAGGACGCCGTGGCGAAGCTGAAGGCGGAGCGCGACGGACACCTGATCACGAACGGCTGCGGCGAGCTCACGCGGAATCTCCTCGCGGCCGGCCTCATCGACGAGTTCTGGTTCTCGGTGCACCCGGCGGTCTGGGGCAAGGGCGAGCGGCCGTTCTGGGAGGAGGAGAAGCTCCGGCTGAGGCTGCTCGGGACGGAGACATACGACTCGGGTGTGGTGCTGCTTCGCTATGCGCCGGAACGAGCGTGAGGTGAGACCTCAGCGGGTCGCCCATGGGTGGACACCGAGGCAGTCTCGGAGATCAGAGCTCAGGCTCGGCCGCTCGATGTTGAGGCGGCGTGGGATCGCTTAGGGTCAGGCCGTGATGGACCGTGTGATGAACCGCGACTACGCCAGCCTCTGGCCCCTCGACAGCCTCCTGCGCGAGCTGAACTCTCACCTCGGCCACGCCTACCACGCGACTGTCTTGCTCGAGCACGGCGACCGGGACGTATGCGTGCTCAAGGCCGAAGGTGAGCTTCGGCACTGGGGCGAGGACGGTCCCTCGCAGGCGCGCTTGCCCCGCGACGACGACCTGACCGGCACGTACGGCGTCGGCGAGGCCGTGCTCGACTTGAGCGATGTGCCGCCGCAGCTCGAGGTCTGTGACATGCCCGCCATTGGCCTGATCGAAGTCAAACTCGCAGAGGGCGTGTGGCTCCGCCTCGTCCCGTCTCAATTTGCCCCCTGACGAGCGCTAGCCAACCCCGGCCGCTTGATCGTCGGGTGTGCACGGGGGTGTGCATCACGGTCTCCTGCTTGGTCATGAGTGACTTCGGGTTGTGATCCCGAAGCGCAGTCAAATTCTCAGTCAAGTTTCTGTGTCGGCTGGTGTCGTCTCCTAACGCTGAAGCCGTCTGCGAATCCGCATGAGGGAACGGAATGGCGGTTCCTGACGGCTCCAGTCGCCTCGCGCTCTCTCCCTTCCAAGCTGGATGTCACCGGTTCGAGCCCGGTCGCCCGCTCTCTCGGAACCCGCTGGGAGTAGGAGCCTCGACAGTCATACTCGCGCCATGAGCGAAGGACGCCTGACGCTCCGCGACGGGCGGACGCTCGCATGGCACGAGTACGGCCCGGTCGACGGCCGTCCGCACCTCAAGTTTCAAGGCACTCCCGGCTCGCGCTACTCGCGTCACCCCCACGAAGACTCCTACGACCGGCACCAGGTGCGCGTGATCCTGTTCGACCGACCTGGCTACGGCGCATCGAGTCGGCTGCCTGGGCGCGGAATCTCCGCGATCGCCGACGACGCCGCGGAGCTTCTCGACCATCTGGACCTCGATGCCGTCCACGTCGCCGGTGGCAGCGGAGGAGGCCCGCATGCGCTCGCGTTCGCGGCGCGGCACCCGAAGCGCGTGCGAGCCGTGACAGTCGTGGTCGGCGCCGCGCCGATCGAAGAGGCAGATCTGAGCGAGATGATCGAGCTCAATCGGGAGGGGTGGTACGCGGCGCGCGAGAGTTGGGATGCACTGCACGCACTGCTCGCTCCGCTACGCGAGCAGATGCTGGTCGATCCGCTAGCCGGATTCCGCGCGGTGATGGCGGCTGCGCCGGAGAGCGACAAGGCAGTGATGAACGACCCCGATTGGCAGCGCGTCCTGATCGAGTCCGTGACAGAGGCTTTTCGGCCCGGCGCGGAAGGGTGGGCGGACGAGGGCATGGCGCTGACCTTGCCATGGGACTTCGATCCCTCCGGCGTGACGTGCAGCGTGACCTGGTGGCACGGCGAGCACGACGCCAACGCCCCGATCGGATCCGTCCGACGCCTACTCGAACGCATGCCTGGCGTGGACCTCCGCCTCTGGTCGGACGCCGGCCATCTCGAGTCCTACCACCGTCATGACGAGATTCTGGCCGAGCTCATGGCCCGCTGAGGCGATCGATACCTTCATCCGTCGCGGGACGAAAGTCCAGGCGAAACCGGCCGAGCGGCCGGTTGTTCGAGGGGTCGTTTCGGCGGACACTCAACACGCAAGCCGTCGGGTTCGACCGTCGGCAGACGTAGAGCACGTGGGCCGGATCCGGCCACCCCCTCGGCCGGATTCGGCATCACGTCGCGAACCTTCGCTTCGAGGAGCGGGAGCTCCACGCGGAAGCTGAGTCGGTGCTTGCGGAGGAACACATGTGACGGCGCCGAACGGCCTCCTGTACCCCTCGACTCGGAGGTCGTCAGATGCAGCATCCGCTCCCCACTCGCCTGCTCGCCGAGGCTCTCGGCACGTTCCTCTTCTTCTTCCTCGGGTTCAGCGGCATCGCGGTGGTCACGGACATCGGCCCCAACGCCATTGACGCGCTCGGAATCGCGTTCGGCTTCGGGCTCGGGCTCGCGCTCGCGATTGCAGCCTTCGGCCACCTCTCGGGCGGGCACTTCAACCCGGCCGTCAGTGCGGGCCTCGCCATTGCCGGTCGCTTCTCGCCCAGAGATGTCATCCCGTACTGGATCGCGCAGCTCGTCGGCGGTTTCGGGGCGGTGCTCGTGATGGCGATCGTCTACTCGAGCGCTGTTACGGACGCACTCCACACGCAGCCCGGCGTCGGAATCGACAGCTGGGCGGCGCTCGTGCTCGAGATCGTCGCCACCGCTCTCTTCGTGATGGTGATCCTCACCGTCGCCACGGACGAGCGCGCGGCGTGGAACGGCGTCATGGCGCCGCTCCTCATCGGGCTCTTCATCTTCACGGCCGCGACGACCGTCGGTCCGGCGTCGGGTGGCTCGTACAACCCCGCGCGCTCGCTCGACCCGGTGCTCTACAACCAGGAGTGGGGCGACGTGTGGATCTACATCGTCGGCCCGCTCGCCGGAGGTGTGCTCGGCGCCGCCATCTGGGCGTTCGTGTGCCTGCGGGAGCGCGCGCCGGGAGCCCGACACGAGACGGAGCGAGCTCCGAGCGAGCTGCCTAGCGACCGCTAGCGGAGAAGTGCTGGTAGTCCGCACGGACGTCCAGCGGCCGCCCCAGCCCCAGCCGACCGCGTCGAACGCGCGCACGACGGCGCCGCCCTCGAAGGCCATTCCAGGGCGGTGCCTCGTGCGATCGACGTACGGTCGGCTCGCACGATGTGACGTGCGCCCGCCCGAGACGTATGGGTTCTCGATCGGATTGAGGTCGATCGCGCGGCCGAAGGCGTGCTCGGACCAGCGGCTCGTGCCCTCGACGAAACGGCAGTTGAACGCCGACGTGTTGTCGGCCTCGATCGAGCGGAAGTCGCTCGCGCCGTACGCGTCGACCGGAACCATCCGGCGAATCGGGAAGCGCGCAGCGTAGAGCCGCCGGAAGACGCCGACGAGCTCGCGCGCGACATCCGCATGCACGATCAGCCGGCCGGTGCGCACCTTTCGGTCGAAGCCCCAGTGCGACAGGCGGAGGAGCCGCAGGTATCGAAGCCCGACGGGGCAGCCCGGCCGCCACGACACACCTGTCATCCGCTTGGCCTGGGCCGCGTCGATACGTTCGATCGTTCCCCGGAACTGCGTCGTCGCGCTACCTGCCGAGCCGGCTCCGAGCAGCGCAGCAAGGATGACCGCGAGGCTGACCCTGTTCAGCACCAGTCGGGGCGGCCGGACTCGAACCAGCGACTTCTGCGTCCCAAACGCAGCGCTCTACCAGGCTGAGCTACGCCCCGAGTCCGAACAGTGTAGGTGGGTATGGTGGATGCCACGAGATCGCGCTCCGGGGCGTGAGCTGGCCGCTCCGAGCGCGGAGGGAGAGCGGAAGCGAGGCTCGACGCCTCGGTGCCGCTCTCCCGTCGCGAAGCGCACGCCAGGCAGAGTCCGCGAAGCGGGCACTGCCTGGCGGCAGCGGCCCGGACGCGCCAGATCGCGCACCGGACGCGTGAGATCGGGGCGTCGACCATC
>CAWKDP010000005.1:0-14035 GCA_963848405.1 uncultured Actinomycetes bacterium
AGAACCGCCTCGTGGCTCGAAACCGCGAGCGCCGCAGCCAGCCCTAGACTTGCCGCGTGGCCCGCAGCTACAAGACCGAAGCGGTCGTGCTGCGCTCGTTCCGCTTCGGCGAGGCGGATCGGATCCTCCACGTGTACACGGCGGACCGGGGGAGGGTCGGCGCGGTCGCGAAGGGCGTGCGCAAGACGAAGTCGCGCTTCGGCGCGCGGCTCGAGCCGCTCTCGCACGTGGAGCTCATGCTCCACCAGGGCTCTGGCGAGCTGCACACCGTCACGGGCGCTTTCCTCGTCGATCCGCACCGACCCACTCGCGAGGATCCGTACCGCCTGTCCGTGGGGCTCGTGGGGGCGGAGGCGATGCTTCGGCTCTTCGTCGAGCAGGAGCGGAACGAGCGGGCGTTCGAGGCGGTGACGCGCTACCTGACGGTGCTCGACACCCTCCCGGCCGGGCTGCGCGGTCGGGCCGCTCTCGATCCGCTCGCGCTCGCGTTCCAGCTGAAGCTCCTCTGGCTCTCCGGGTACTTCCCGCACCTCGCAGCCTGCGCCGAGTGCGGGGAGGTCCGCGGCCTCGTCGGGTACCTGCCGCAGGCCGGCAGCGCAGTCTGCGCGGCGTGCGCTCCTGCGGAGACCGTGGAGCTGACCCCGGAAGGATTCCGCGGCCTGCTGAGCCTCGTCTCGAGCCCGCTGGCCGAGGCGCATGGCCTCACACTCGGCGAGCGCGCCGCGCGCGATGCGCTCGCGGTCGTCGTCAGCTCGTACGAGCACCACGGCGGCTTCCGGCTGCGCACTCTCTCGGCGTGAGGCGCGACCTCGGCGACGGCTACGAGCTCGACGACGATCCCGCCCGCATCGACCGCGAGGCCGTCCACCGCTACCTGAGCGAGGAGGCGTACTGGGCGCTCGGGCGTCCGCGCGAGGTGCAGGACGAGCTGATCGACGGCGCCGCCCGCGTCGTCGGCCTCTACCTCGAAGGAGCGCAGGTCGGCTTCACGCGAACGCTCTCCGACCGCCACACGCAGTCGTACCTCGCGGACGTGTACGTGCTCGAGGAGCACCGCGGGCGAGGACTCGGCGAAGAGCTCGTCCGCTTCACGGTGGACGAGGGCCCGCTCGCCGGGACGAAGTGGCTCCTGCACACGGCCGATGCGCACGACCTCTATCGCAAGCTCGGGTTCACGGAGCCCGGCGAGCGCGTCCTCGAGCGCCGGCCCTAGATGCTTGACCGGAAATTGGCGCGCCGGCGGGGGCGGGCACGCCCAAGCCGGGCGCCGCACTCGTGCGTCGTGCAGGCTCGAGAGCCTGTGCGACGGGCGAGGGTGACGATCCGGGGCCGTGTCGTGGCCGTCATCCGGCTCGCGGGAATTTCCGGTCAAGCATCTAGTCCGCTTTCGGCGGCTTCCACTCCTGTCCGAGCCGGTCGAGCACGACCTCGTCGGCACCTGAGATGGGGATGCGGTCCTGCGCGAGCGAGTCGCGGTCGCGGATCGTGACGGTGTCGTCCTCGAGCGTCTGCTCGTCGATCGTGAGCGCATAGGGCGTGCCGATCTCGTCCTGGCGGCGGTAGCGGCGGCCGATCTGGCCCGAGTCGTCGTACTCGGCGACCACGACACGTCGCAGCTCCTCGTACAGGGCGCGCGCCTTGCCGGCGATGTCCTCGTTTCGCGGGATGAGGGGGAGCACCGCGACCTTGACCGGTGCGATCTGCGGATGCAGGCGGAGCACGGTCCGCGGTCGGTCGGCGACGACCTCCTCGTCGTAGGCGTCGATCATGAACGTGAGCATGGAGCGGTTCAGGCCGAGAGCCGGCTCGACGACATGTGGGATGTAGCGCTCGCCGGCTTCCGCGTCGACCCATTCCAGTCGCGTCCCGGATGCCTCGGAGTGCGAGCGGAGGTCGTAGTCCCCGCGGTAGGCGATGCCCTCGAGCTCGGACCACCCCATGGGGAAGAGGTACTCGATGTCGCTCGTCATCGTCGAGTAGTGGCTGAGCTCGTCAGCCTCGTGCGCCCGGACTCGCAGGTGGCTCTCGCGCACGCCGAGCCGGACGTGCCAGCCGACGCGCTCGCCGACCCAGAAGCGGAACCACTCCTCCGCCTCGCTCGGCGGGACGAAGTACTCCATCTCCATCTGCTCGAACTCGAGCGTCCGGAAGATGAAGTTTCCCGGCGTGATCTCGTTCCGGAAGGCCTTCCCGATTTGCGCGATGCCGAACGGCGGCTTGCGGCGTGCGATCTGCGCGACGTTCTTGAAGTTGATGAAGATCCCCTGGGCGGTCTCGGGACGGAGGTACGCCTCGGAGCCAGTCTCCTCGACTGCACCGATCCTCGTCCGGAACATGAGGTTGAACTGGCGCGGCTCGGTGAGGTCGCAGAGCTCCGTCTCGCCGGGATGCTTGCTCGGCCTGACCCCGCACTCCAGCTGATCGAGGTGATCCGCCCGGTAGCGCCGCTTGCAGTGCCGGCAGTCGACGAGCGGGTCGGTGAAGCCTTCCACGTGGCCCGAGACCTCCCACACGCGCGGGTGCAGGATGATCGAGGAGTCGAGGGCGACGATGTCGTCGCGCTCTCGCACCATCGCCTCGAGCCAGCGCGCTTTCACGTTCTCCTTCAGGAGCACGCCGTAGTGCCCGTAGTCGTACGAGGACCCGAGCCCGCCGTAGATCTCCGACGACGGGAACACGAACCCGCGCCGCCGCGCGAGCGAGACGATCTTCTCCATGGTGACGGCGTCCGGCATCGCCAGGACGTTACTCGTCCTTGCGAGCGCGGTATAGCCTCAGCCCGTGCCCGAGCAGCCCGAGCGAGCGGCCGTCGAGCTGCACATCGTCTCCGACTCGACGGGGGAGACGGCGGCACGGCTCGTGCTCGCGCTCGAGGCGCAGTTTCCCGACCAGCCGTTCGTGGAGATCAGGCACCCGCGGGTCGAGAACGCCGAGGACCTGCACCTCGCCGTGCAGCAGGCGCGCGGGCGGCCGGCGGTGATGGTCTACACGCTCGTCGAGCCGGGGCTGCGCGACGCGATGCGACAGCTGTGCCGCCGCTCGCGCGTTCACTACTGCGACCTCCTAGGCCATCCGATCGACTCGATCTCACGGGTCGCAGGCGTCGCGGCGCAGATGCAGCCGGGCGCGCGAGCCCCGCTCGACGCCCAGTACTTCAAGCGCATCGAGGCGATCGAGTTCGCGGTGAAGTACGACGACGGCGTCGGCCGTGGCCTCGACGAGGCCGACATCGTGCTCATCGGCGTCTCGCGCACGTCGAAGACGCCGCTCTCGATCTACCTCGGCTACCTCGGCCAGAAGGCCGCGAACGTTCCTGTGGTCGGCGGAATCGAGCCGCCCGAGCGAGCTGTTCGAGATCGATCCCGCGAAGATCGTCGGCCTCACGATCGACGCCGAGCGCCTGGCGGACATTCGCATGGCCCGCGTCCGGAGCATGGGCTCGCCGCGACGGCGGTACGCGGAGCTCGAGTCGATCTACTCCGAGCTCGAGGAGGCGGCCGCGCTCCATCGCAAGCTCGGGTGCCCGGTGATCGACGTCTCCGAGCTCTCGGTCGAGGAGACCGCGGCGAGGATCATCCGCCTCGTCGAGCGCCGTCACCGGAAGGCCGCGACCTCGTGACCGATCCGTACGGCTCCCCCGGCGAGCCGCCGCTCCGCAACCCCCTGCGACCCCCGCCCGGAGGGCGCGGCGACCTGCGCGAGAAGGGGTGGGCGCCGCCGGCCCGCTTCGCCTTCTGGTGGCTGCTGCTCTTCGCGAGCGTCGTCGTCTTCTACGTCCTGCTGACGCCGATCTGGCTCGGGCTCAGGGCCGCCGCGTGGGTCGCCGAGCTCCGCTCGCGGGCCAGCCGCGGCTGATCAACCCGGCGGATCCAGGCGGTACACCTCGCCGCGGAGCGACATGACGTGGATCCTGCCCAGGCCGTCCACGCCGAAGCTCGTGAGCTCCGGAACGACGAGGCCGAGATCCTGGGAGTCGGCGACGCGGCCGTCCTCGACGAGCACCGCGGTGATCTTCCCCAGGCAGAAGTCGGAGTACAGGTAGCGGCCGGCGAGCGCCGGAAGACGCGGATCGCGGACGACGACGCCGCCGATCATCGCGCAGACGCCGTTGTCGCGAGCGACGTCGAGGAGCGGCGCCACCGGCTGGTCGCAGGAGGCCGTCGCGTCGAACGGAAGAGTCCCTTCGAAGCACGGCCAGCCGAAGTTGAGCCCGGACGCGCCGCGCGGCACGAGGTCGACCTCCTCGCGCCGTGCATTCCCGGCGTCCCCGATGAGCATCGTGCCGGTCTCGGCGTCGATCCAGGTTCGCCAGGGGTTTCGCAGCCCGTATGCCCAGATCTCCGGCCGGACGCCGGCAATCCCGACGAAGGGGTTGTCCGCGGGCACGGAATACGGGTCACCTCTGCGCGGGTCGATGCGGAGTATGTCGCCGAGGAGCTCGTCGCGGCGTTGCGCGAACGCGCCAGGCGCGTTGAGGACGCCGCTATCCCCGTCGCCGACCGACACGTAGAGGTAGCCGTCGGGGCCGAACTGGAGCATCCCGCCGTTGTGGTTCTCCCACGGCTTCGGGATGGTGAGCAGGACTCGTTCGCCGTACGGGTCTGCGAGGTTCGGGTCGGTCGGATGGCGCCGGTACTCGGAGAGGCGCAGGTCCCCACTCCCCTGTCTCAGGTTGTAGAGGACGTAGAAGCGCCCGCTCTCCGCATAGTCGGGGGCGAAGGCGATCGAGAGCAGCCCCGGCTCGCTGCGGACGTGGACCTTCTCGCGAATGTCGAGGAACGGGGCTGCCAGGACGGTCCCGTTCCGGACGACCTGGACGGTCCCCGTCTGGTTCACGACGAAGATCCGCTCCTGGTCACCGGGCGGAGCGGTCACGAGCACCGGGCGCTCGAACGTGCCGATGCGGGTCAGCGTCACCGAGCCTGTGAGGTCCGGCGGCGACGGCGGGGCGGGTGGCGGAGCGGGTCGGCCTACCCCCAGCGTCCCGCGCATGCCGAGGCGCGCGTGCCCGGCGAGCGAGCACAGGAACCGGTACGACCCCTGGCGCGGAAAGCCGACGCGGATGGTCTGGGTCTTGCCCGGCGCGAGGATCCTCGTCCGGCGCCCCTTGACGACGAAGTCGTGGGGTTGTCGGCCGCGGTTGCGGACGACGAAACGCACGGACGATCCCGCCGGGAAGGACCGGCGGGAGAGTGCGAACGAGTAGTCGCGCATGGCCACACGCACGGTCACCGTGGCGTTGGTGCCTGGCGACGCGGCCCCCACGAGCGTCGCCGCCCCGAGGCCGGCGCCCGCGGCGATGGCACACCAGCCGACGAGCCTGCACGATCCCACGAACGAACAGGCTAGAGACGCAGACGGCCGTCCGGGGCTTCGCTTTACGCGGACCTCAGGAAGCGCTCGGCTTCTCCGGTCGAGCGCAGGCGGACGAGGTTGAAGCGGCCGAGCTGCTCGGGGTACAGCTGTTGTCTCCGCCGATAGTTGCGCAGCGTGAAGAGCAGAAGCGAGTTCCGGCTGAGGAACGCGTTCCGAAACGTCTCGCGGTTGCCCGCCCAGAGCTCCTCTCTGCGGACGATGCGGACGATGGTGCGGCGGACCAGTCGCGGAAACCAGGTGCGCAGCGGCAAGTCGAGCCACACGACCGTGTCCGCTCGCTCGAGCACGAGATCGCCGAGCTTTCCGCGGTACGCGCCGTCGATCACCCAGGAATCGGTGGCCACGATCGGCGCGACCCTGGCGCGAAGCTCTTCGGCCGTGGCTTCGGTCCAGTCGGGGCCGTGGTTCAGTGCGTCGAGCTCCACGAAGGGCACGCGGAGGCGTACGGCCAGCGCCTGACCGAAGGTCGTCTTGCCGCTTGCGGACGCGGAGGCCAGAATCGCGACCCGCCTCACAGCAACCTGGCGTCGATCGCCGTCTCGCCGCCAGGCTCCACGCGATATGCACGAGCACCCGGGCGTGACGCGACGACCTCGCGGAGCTCCGGGCCGACGAAGTGGAGCGCCGCGCCGTCGTCGGCGGCGTATCCCGCCGGGAAGCCGTCGTCCACGAGCCTCCGGAACACGGGGCGACGAAGCTCCTCACCGTCGTAGTGCGGGCAGAAGCTCCCGGGCAGGAGCGCGAGACCGTCGTCGAGCGGCCCGAGCTCTTGCCCGAACGAGTCCGTGACGCAACACTCGAACCAGCAGTTCGCCCCCGCGCTCACGCCTCCGAGCACGGCGCCGCGCTCACAGGCCTCGCGCAGCGCGCGGTCGACGCCGTGGAGACGCCAGACGGCGAGCGCGTTCGCGGTGTTCCCACCCGAGACGTAGATCACGTCCTGACTCGCCAACGCCTCCGCCGGTCGCTCGGGCGTGCCGAATAGCCGCAGGCAGCTCGGCTCGCACTCCCTGCGCGAGAAGGCCTCGAAGAACGCCGCGATCGCGCGGTCGGAGTCACCGACGGGGGTCGGCACGAAGCAGACCCGCGGCCGCCGCACCGGAGACAGGGAGAGGAGCAGATCGTCGAGCGGCGATTCAGGTTCCGCCATGAATCCGCCGCCTCCGATTGCGAGAACCTGGGCGAGGTTCTGGGCTCGAACCTGGCCGGGCACCGGACGAGTGTAGATTCTCCCCGCAAATGCGCTACTCGTGAACTGGTGCGGGTTTGCGCGCATTCCGCCTGGGTCCGGTCTGTGCGGGCGAGATTGGGCTAGCGACCACACCGAGCGGCGCGCGCAGACGACGTGCACGCAGACTGCGGTCGCGAGATCGATATCACCGTCATCGAGAGCATGCTTCGGAACGTCGTCTGCCGTTCAGGACCCAGACACGCCCCGGTCGTGATCGGCGCCCTGCTCGTGCTGGGTGGGCTGGCGCTTTTCTGGGGCGCGCTGCTCCTCGCGGCAGCCGCCAACCCGGAGTACTCCCATCGGCGCGACTACGTGAGCACGCTCGCCGCGCATGGAGCCGAGCACGGCTGGCTCGGGGTCCTCGCGATCGCCGCCGCGGGAGGAGCGATCGTCCCGGCAGGCATCCTCGTCCGACCGCTCTCACGCACGGCTGCGTTCGCGTTCGTCCTCGCGGGCATCGGATTCGTCGTCGTCTCGGTCTCGCGACTCGACTGCCCGAACGGTGCGGCGAGATGCGGGCTTGGCGGACGCTTCGCGATCTCCGGCTCGACCGAGGTCACGCACTGGACGGCAGCTACTCTCTCGACGATCCTGGTGATCGCGGGAATCGCGTTGACGAGCCTCGCACTCCTCCGCGTACGCCGCACGCTCCCTGGGTTGCTCACTCTTGCGGCTGCGGCCGTGACTGCCGGCGCGTTCCTCGCCACCGGCGGACAGACGCCGGGAGGGGAGCAGCGCATCGGAATCGTCGTCGCTACAGGCTGGCTCGTAGCCGTCGCGCTCGCCGTCCTCGTGCGCCCGGTGACGTCCAAGTCCGCGGCCGCCGCATCTCGCAGCGGCGCGGGTGAGCATTGAAGGGACGCTCACCAGAAGCGGCGTGTCACGTCGGAGCGCGTGCCAATCAGTGATCCATCTACGAGACCAATTCGAGGCTGTATTCTCGGACCACTTTGGCGGTCACGCTGGAGCTCGTCCTCCAGCAGAGCGGGCCACGGCGCGCTGCGCTCGAGACCGCGCTGCGGGCCGCGATCCGCGAGCAGCGACTCGCCGCGGGGCAGCGGCTGCCGTCGACTCGCGCTCTCGCGCACGACCTCGGCATCGCGCGCGGGACCGTGGTCGAGGCCTACGCGCAGCTCCAAGCCGAGGGCTACATCACCGCGCGACACGGCGCGGGCACTTGGGTGGCCGACGTCGCCGCCGCTCCCATATCGGCCGGGGAAGCCGCACCTCCTCACCGCCCACCCCGCTTCAGTTTCGGCCCCGGGCTGCCCGACCTCGCCGCCTTCCCCCGCGCGGCCTGGACGAATGCGCTACGGCTCGCTCTGCGCGATGCTCCGGCGGCGACGCTCGGGTACGGCGACCCGCGTGGCTGGCGCGGGTTGCGCGAGGCGCTGGCGGCGTATCTCGCCCGCGCCCGTGGAGTCACAGCCGATCCCGAGCTGATCGTCGTCTGCGCCGGCTTCGTCCACGGGCTCTCCTTGCTCACGCGCGTGCTGCGTGCGCAGGGTGTCCGGCGAATTGCGATGGAGGACCCCTGCCTGTGGTGGCATCGCGACGTCGCGCGCGCCGCGGGCTTGCACGTCATTCCCTTACCGGTCGACGAGCAGGGAGCGAGAACCGACCTACTCGACAGCAGCGACGCGGGCGCGGTGTTCCTGGCGCCCGCGCACCAGTTCCCGCTGGGCGTGGTGCTGCATCCCGAGCGTCGCAGCGCCGCGATCGCGTGGGCGCGCACGACCAAGGGTCTCGTGATCGAGGACGACTACGACGCCGAGCTGCGCTACGACCGGCAGCCGGTCGGCGCGCTGCAGGCTCTCGACCCGGAACACGTCGCCTTCGCCGGCACGGCCAGCAAGACGCTCGCGCCGGGTCTGCGGCTCGGCTGGCTCCTCCTGCCGCAGAACCTGGTCGAGCCGGTCGTCGCCCTCCGGCTCGTGGAGGACGTCCACGTTCCCGCGCCGGACCAGCTGGCGTTCTCAGAGCTCCTGCTCTCGGGCGCGTTCGAGCGCCACGTGCGCCGCATGCGTACCCGCTATCGCGCGCGGCGCGACCGGCTCCTCGCGATGCTGGCCGAGCGGGCGGCCTCTGCAAACCCCGTCGGGATCTCCGCCGGGCTACGCGTGCTGCTCGAGCTGCCGGCTGACGCGCCCTCCGCCGACGAGCTGGCCGAGCGGGCGGCACGGCAGTCCATCGAGCTCTTCCCCGTCGGGCGCTGCTACCACGGCGGCCGCGCCGTTCGCGACGGCCTCGTCATCGGCTACGCCGCCCTGCCCGAGCACGACTTCGAGAGCGGCCTCAGCGCGCTCGGCAATTTTCTGGAAGCGTCCCTCGCGTCCTGACTCGCTCCCGGCGAGGGAGAAGTGGTCCAGGAAGCTCGCCTGGAAGTGGTCTGGCCGGAGTTCGACGCGGGGCGTCAGAAGACGCAGGACCCCACACGTGCGTAGAACGAATGAAGGAGGAGAGATGAGGCGTATCTCGTTCCGGTTGAGGTATCTCCTGTTGGCGGTGGGACTCGTACTCGGCGTGAGCACCGTGTCGGCCGCATCGGCCTCCGATCCGGCCGGGGAAGCCGTCGGCTGCGCGAGCCAGTTCGAGCTCGCCCAGCAGATCGATATGGAGTCGTTCCGTGACTTCGACGAGGAGACCTTCCGGGAAGGTCACGACCCGCGGGCGGTCACGGTCTTCGCCAGCGGCGCCGTGCGATTTGGCATCGACGCGATCATGACCGCGCTTCGGCCCCACTTCGTCAATCGAAACGCCGTTTGGAGCTGGAGCGAGCTGTATCGGGTCGTGGACGGCTGCAAGTCGGCATTCATCCTCTACGACACCAACTACGACATCCCGTCGATCGGCTTCCACCAGCACGCCTTGACGGGCGTCACGTACACGCACCAGGGCAACCGTTGGGTGGCGATCGCGGATCAGGGAACGCTGCTCAAATAGCCGCGAACGAGACCGCACGCAGCCCGACGTACGCGGCGCAGACACGCACCGGCAACCTGGAGGTATGCCTCGAGAAGCACCGGGCCGAGCTCAAGGCGTACTGCTGTCGCATGCTCGCGTCCCCGTTCGAGGCCGAAGACGCGGTCCAAGAGACCCTCGTCCGTGCCTGGCGCGGCTTCGATCGGTTCGGGGGCCGGGCGTCGCTACGCTCGTGGCTCTATCGGATCGCGACGAACGTCTGCCTCGACATGCTGAACGCGAGGGAACGCCGGGCTCGCCCGATGGATCTCGGGCCTGGACGGGTCCTTGAGACGGCAAACCTCCACACGCGGCCGAAGGCCACGTGGATCGAGCCCATCCCGGACACTCTCACACCGGACGATGATCCGGCCGAGGTGGCGGTCGCCCGCGAGACGATTCGTTTCGCGCTTGTCGCCGCCCTTCGGTTCCTCCCGGCCCGGCAGCGAGCGGTGCTCTTTCTCTGCGAGGTGCTGCGCTGGAAGGCCATCGAGGCCGCGCAGCTCTTGGATACGACAGTGGCATCCGTGAACAGCGCTCTCCAGCGGGCACGCGCGACGCTCGAGACGAGCAGCATGCGCTCGACTGACTCCGGAGCGGGAATGGACGACGCGCAACGCGAGCTCCTCGCGCGCTATGTCGAGGCGTTCGACTCGTACGACATCGACGGCCTCACGTCGCTGATCGAGGAGGAAGCGACGCAGTAGATATCCGCGCAACCTGTCGTCGCTCGACTGCGGGTCGTCCGCGCAGGGAATCCGGAGCTCCCTGCGGTCCGCGGCGGGTCCGGTCGGGCTAATCGCGGCTGATGCCGTGATGCACCAACGCTCCGCTGGGGGCCGCACAGCCAAAGCAATGGCAAACCGCGTAACCATGCGGCTCTTCGCATACAGCCCGGTGCGGGTAGATTCCCCCCGCAAATGCGCTACGTGTACGACTTCGACGAGGACTCGGGCGGCGGGCGGGAGCTCCTCGGGGGGAAGGGAGTCGGGCTCGCCGAGATGACGCAGCTCGGAGTTCCCGTTCCCGCGGGGTTCACGATCACGACCGACGCGTGCAGGGCGTACATGGCCGCGGGAGACGTGCCGCCGGGCCTCGACGACGAGGTCGGCCGCCACGTGGCTGCGCTCGAGGAGCGCACCGGCAAGCGCTTCGGCGACCCGGACGACCCGCTGCTCGTCTCGGTCCGCAGCGGCGCCGCGATCTCGATGCCCGGGATGATGGACACGGTGCTGAACCTCGGGCTGAACGACGTCGCGGGCGAGGGTCTCGCGAAGTCGACGGGCAATCCGCGGTTCGCGTACGACTCGTACCGGCGACTCATCCAGATGTACGGGGAGGTCGTGGAAGGGGTGGACGGGCACCGGTTCGAGCAGGCGCTTACGGATCTGAAGGCCGCGCGCGGAGTCACGCAGGACGTGGAGCTCGGCGGCGACGAGCTGCGCCAGCTCGTCGAGACGTTCAAGGAGATCTACGAGGAAGCGGCGGGTCACGGCTTCGCTCAGGACGCCACCGAGCAGCTGCGGCGCGCGTACCGGGCCGTCTTCGACTCGTGGAACGCGCCCCGCGCGCAGGTCTACCGCCGGACATACGACATCCCGGACGACCTGGGGACCGCGGTGAACGTCGTCCAGATGGTCTTCGGGAACCGCGGCGGCGGCTCGGGTACCGGGGTCTGCTTCACGCGCGATCCGGCGACGGGCGAGAGGCGTCTTTTCGGCGAGTTCCTCTCGAACGCGCAGGGCGAGGACGTCGTCGCCGGGATCCGCACGCCGGAGCCGATCGAGCGCATGCGCGAGCGGATGCCCGAGTCCTACGAGCAGCTCGTCGAGACGCTCGACCGGCTCGAGGCGCACTACCGCGACCTCCAGGACGTCGAGTTCACCGTCGAGGAGGGGACGCTGTACCTCCTCCAGACGCGCACGGGCAAGCGGACCGCAACGGCTGCGCTGCGGGCGGCGGTGGACATGGTCGATGAGGACCTGATCTCGAAGGAGGAGGCTGTCGCACGCATCGACCCGGGCCAGCTCGACCAGCTGCTCCATCCGCGGATCGATCGAACCGCGACATTCGAGGTCGCAGCCAGGGGGCTGAACGCCTCGCCGGGAGCCGCGGTCGGTGCGATCGTCCTGGACGCGAAGACGGCGGAGGCGAAGGGCAAGGCCGGCGAAAATGTGATTCTCGTCCGCTGGGAGACGACGCCGGACGACTACGCCGGCATGCACGTCTCGCAGGGAATCCTCACCGCGCACGGCGGGATGACGTCGCATGCAGCTGTCGTCGCCCGCGGCGAGGGCAAGCCGTGCGTCGCAGGGTGCGAAGGCCTCACGATCGACCTCAAGGCTGGGACCGTGAACATTGGCGGGCACGAGCTCGAAGCGGGCGACGTGATCACGATCGACGGCGGCACCGGCGAGGTCATCGTCGGCGCGGTCTCGCTCGTGCCGCCCGCGCTCGACGAGAACTTCGGCACGGTGCTCGGCTGGGCGGACGACCTCCGGCGGCTGAAGGTGCGTGCGAATGCGGACACGCCCGCCGACGCCGCGAAGGCCCGCGAGTTCGGCGCACAGGGCATCGGCCTGTGCCGCACGGAGCACATGTTCATGGCCGACGACAGGCTCCCGATCGTCCGCGACATGATCCTCGCGGGCGACGAGGAGGAGCGGCGCTCGGCGCTCGAGCGGCTGCTTCCGATGCAACAGGGCGACTTCGAGGGGATCTTCGAGGCGATGGCGGGTCTCCCGGTCACGATCCGGCTCCTCGACCCGCCGCTCCACGAGTTCCTGCCGCCGCTCGAGGAGGCGACGTCCGATGCGATGCGCGACCGCATCCGGCAGCTTCAGGAGTCAAACCCCATGCTGGGGACGCGCGGCTGCCGCCTCGGGCTCCAGTTCCCGGAGATCTACGAGATGCAGGTCCGCGCGATCGTCCGCGCCGCGCGGGCGGTCGAGGAGCGAACGGGCGACGCGCCCCTGGTCGAGATCATGCACCCGCTCGTCGGCTTCCGGGAAGAGCTCGCCCGGCTGCGCGAGCTGACGGAGCGCGTGGCCGCCGAGGAGCCGACGGTGGAGTACCTCTGCGGGACGATGATCGAGCTCCCGCGGGCCGCTCTCCGGGCCGACGAGATCGCCGAGCAGGCCGACTTCTTCTCCTTTGGCACCAATGACCTCACGCAGACCGCGCTCGGCTTCTCGCGCGACGACGCCGAGGGCAAGTTCCTCACCTACTACCTAGAGCACGGGATCCTCGAGCGGAACCCGTTCGAGGTCATCGACGAGGGGGGCGTCGGCGACCTCATGCGGATAGCCGTCGAGCGAGGCCGAGAGGCGAAGCCGGAGATCAAGCTCGGAATCTGCGGCGAGCACGGAGGCGAGCCGCGGTCGGTCGCATTCTGTCACCGGCTAGGGCTCGACTACGTCTCGTGCTCGCCCTATCGCGTGCCGGTCGCGAGGCTCGCGGCCGCCCAGGCTGCGCTCGCAGAGACCGGCGTCACCGCCGTAGCGATCGGCGGGTAGTCCGCGCCGGTGGGCGACGAAAGCTGGAGGCCACCGGTCACGCGGTCGGAGGTCTTCGAGGCGATGGCAGACGGCGAGCTGTCGAGCTCGCCGGAGCAAGCGCTGCTCCTCCGTAGGTGCGCGTCGGACCCGTTGGCGCTGTCATTGCTGCCGGAGAGCCCGACGTGGGACATGCCGCATCGCCTGCTAGCGGGAGCGCGTTGGCTCGTGTCTTCCGAGCACGCCGGCGACTTCGATTCGGCAGAGGATCCCTGGGCTTCGTTTCGCGCAGTGCTCGAAGAGCACGGCGAGTGGCTCGCGCGATTCGTGCGCGAGCATCCCGTGCAGACGAACGAAGTGCAGCGCTGCTGGGTGCTGCTGCCGATCTTCCTCACGGTCGCGCGGCTGGCCGGGCGACCGCTCGATCTCGTCGAGCTGGGTACGAGCGGTGGGCTGAACCTGCTCTGGGACCGGTTCGGCTACCGGTACGAAGCCGGAACGTGGGGCGACCTCTCGGCACCACTCCAGTTGCAGGGCGAAGAGCGTCGAACTGTCCCGCGCGAGCTCCTGCGAACCGAGGTGAACGTGAGGCGGCGCATCGGCATCGACCTCGACCCGGTGGACGTGACGAGCGAAGAAGGAATTCGACTCCTCGACACCTTCGTCCGTGACGAGGGCTACCGCTCTCGGATACGGCGCGCAACGGACGTCCTGCGCCTCGACCCTCCCGAGCTCATCCGCGGCGACTACCTCGATCTTCTCCCTGCGATCCTGCGCGACCGCGACGACGATAGCGCTCACGGTGGTCTTCCAGACGATCTCGACCGTATACCTCGAGGATGAGGGACGCACGCGGCTGCGAGGGATCGTCGACGAGGGAGGGGCGCACGGGCCGCTCGCCTGGATCTCGACGCCGACGCCGGAGGAGCACGGCCAGCGCCGCGGCGACTACCCGCTCGAGCTCGCCGTCTGG
>CAWKDP010000006.1:0-7707 GCA_963848405.1 uncultured Actinomycetes bacterium
AGGGTCACGCTCGGCCGGCGGCGGCCGCGCGCCGCAGCTGCCTAGACGAGGACGGTCACGGCGTCCCGCTCGGCCTCGAAGACCGCGTCGTCGACGTCGCCGAGGTCTTCGCCGTCGGCCTGCAGGGGGAGCGGGTGATCGCAAACGATCTCGATCCGATCGGCGTCGTGGACGTACACCATCTGGCCCGGCTTCGCGCGAGCGGCTCCCGCAAGCGCGTAGCCCATGATTCTCGGGAGACCGAGCGCGCGGAGCTTCTTCGGCGCGACGAGGTCGAGGCCGCCTTCGAACGTCGCGCGCGATGCCGGCTGTAGTGCCAGCCGGCCGGCATAGGTGTACGTCGGCCCGTTCGAGACCAGCGCGAACGCAACTCGCCCGTGCCCTTTCACCTCCAGCGCCGGATCGAGCGAGAACCCGTGCCTGGAGAGCACGCGGACTCCGCTCCAAGCGAAGGCGAGGTCGCCCGGCCGCTTTCCGTCGGGGTTGCGGCCGAGGTCGTCGACGGCGCGTACGAGCTCAGCGTCCAGCCCGATGCCGCAGGAGAACCCGAAGCGGCGGCCGTTCACCCTCCCGAGACCGATGCGCCGCGGCTGTCCGTGGGCGAGCTTCCGCGCCGCCGCGACAGGCTCCCGCGGCAAGCCGAGGGCGCGCGGGAGGACGCTCGCTCCTCCGCCGGGGATCAGCCCGATCGGAGTTCCGGCATCGATTCCGTTCAGCACCTCGTTGTACGTGCCGTCGCCGCCGAAGACGTAGAGCGCTTCGACCTGTCCGGCGACCTCCTGCGTCAGCTCCGTCGCCTCGCCCTGCTTGCTCGTCATCCGGAGCACCGTCCCCTCGGGGAGTGCGGCGCGCACCGCGGTCAGCCGCGCTTCGTCGACGCCGGACGCCCACGGGTTCACGATCAGGAGCGTGGCCATCGCCAGCGACTTCAGCTCGGGGTCGCGTAGCCGCGGATGCCGTCGACGACGATCGCGAGAAAGCGGTCGGCGAGCTCGTCGGTGTCCCGGTCGGGAGTAAGCCAGGTGTACGCCCAGTTGGCCGCGGAGAGCACGAGCAAGGCTGCGGCCCCGGTATCGAGGTCGGTCCGGAAGCCGCCCGACTCGACTCCCTCCTGGAAGAGGCGCCGCCACCGATCCTCGTAGCGCCGCCGCTCCTCGCGGATCTGCTCCCGGTAGCCGTCCTCGAGGTAGCGCCACTCGCGCGTGAAGACGGTCGCGACGTCGAGCTGCTCCGAGACGACCCGCAGGTGCCCGCGCAGCGCGAGCCGCACGCGCTCGAGCGCGGGCGCATCGTCGGGCACCGCGTCGAGTACGGCGTGAAACGCCAGCGCGCCCTCGCGCATCGTCTCGAAGAGGAGCTCCTGCTTCGACCCGGTCAGCGAGTAGAGCGACCCCTTCTGCACACCGAGCGCCTCGGCGAGGTCGCCCATCGACGTGCCGTGGAAGCCGCGCTCGGCGAAGAGTCGCGCTGCTTCCCGTGTCAGCTCGCCTCGTCTCGTGGACATATACTCGATGCTAACGACCGTTCGGTAGGGAGGCCAGGCTGATGCATGCCGCTGAGGACCCGCGCACGCAGGAGTTTCTCGAGTACGTCCAGGCGGGAGGACAGGTCGAGACGGGCGATTGGATGCCCGACGAGTACCGCTCGAAGCTCGTCAAGTTCATCGAGATGCATGGCAACTCGGAGCTCATGGGCGTGCTACCCGAGCGCGACTGGATCCTCCGTGCCCCGACCCTCCAGCGTAAGCTCGCGCTCACCGCGAAGATCCAGGACGAGGTCGGCCACGCGCAGCTCATCTACCGCGTGGTCGAGGACCTGGGCAAGCCGCGCAGCGCCTGCCTCGACGACCTCGTCTCGGGCAAGTCGAAGTTCCACAACGTCTTCCACTACCCGACGAAGACCTGGGGCGACGTCGGCGTCATCGCCTGGCTCGTGGACGCGGCCGCGATCGTCTCCCAGAAGGCGCTCCTCAAGTGCTCGTACGCGCCGTACGCGCGGATCATGAAGAAGATCTGCTGGGAGGAGTCGTTCCACATCCTCCACGGCCGCGACGTGATCCTGGCCATGGTGACGGGCACTCCGGAGCAGTTCGAGCTCGTCCAGGAGGCGCTCGACCGCTGGTGGGAGCCGCTCATGCACTTCCACGGCAACCCGATCCCGGCCGACGAGGATCCGATGTACGTGTGGCGGATCAAAAGCCAGGGGAACGAGGAGGCACGGCAGCAGTTCCTCGACGGCTACGTGCCGCAGATCCTCGAGCTCGGGCTCGAGATCCCCGACCCTGCCCTGCGCAAGGACGAGAAGACCGAGCGCTGGGTGTACACGGAGCCCGACTGGGACACGCTCCGAGCGGTCGTGACCGGCCACGGGCCCGCGTCGGAAGAGCGCCTCTCGTTCCGGCGGCTCTCGCGGGAGCACGCCGCCTGGGTCGAGAAGGTGGTGCTCGCGGAGGCGGCATGACGGAGTCATGCCGCCAGGAGGGGGCGCGGGGGAACCGGAGGGTTCCCCCGAGAAGACGCGCCGATGCGCAGCAGCGGCGTCAACGCCCGGCGGATAGGCAGAGAGGGTTCGCGGGGGAAACCGGGCGTCCCCGCGCGACCGAGCCGAAGGCGAGGGAGGCCGCGTGAGCACCGTGTACGAAGTTTTCCGCCAGGAACGCAAGGGGCAGCCGTTCCAGCACGCGGGCACGGTGACGGCTCCGGACCAGCGCTTCGCCGAGATCTACGCGCGCGAGCAGTACGGGCGTCGGCAGGAGTCGGTCGCGCTCTGGCTCGTCCGCCGCGACGCCCTCATGGAGATCGACGAGTTCCCGGACGAGTTCGAGATGAAATACCGGCGCGTGGACGGGTACTCGATCAAGGCACGCCTGCACGAGGCGCGAGAGCGGGCGGGGACGCTCGACATGGCGCCGAGCGGAGAGTCGTGAGCGCGGGGTACACGAGGGCGAGGCATGCCTCGCCCCTACGAGACCAGATCTGCCCCGCGTCCACCACGCTTCGTAGGGGCCGGGCATGTCCGGCCCTCGCCTGCCGGGAGCGCCCGTGACCACCAGAACCGACCTGCTCCTGGCAATCGCCGACGACGAGCTCGTGCTCGGCTGGCGGAACTCGGAATGGACCGGCATCGCACCCTTCCTCGAGGAGGACGTCGCGTTCTCCTCGATCGCGCAGAACGAGATCGGCCACGCGCGCGCGCTCTATGAGCTCGTCGCGGCCGAGCTCGGGAAAACCGCCGACGAGCTCGCGTTCGACCGCCGGCCCGAGGAGTACCGCTGCTCGCCGCTCGTCGTGCTCCGCCGGCTCGAGTGGGCGCGGACGATCGCCCGCCACTGGCTGTACGAGACCGCCGACGAGATCCGGCTCGGTGCACTCATGGCGTCCGACGACCCGGAGGTCGCGGGTATCGCGCGGAAGATGGACCGGGAGGAGGCGTACCACCGGATGCACGCGCAGATGTGGATCCAGCGGCTCCTCTCCTCGGACGAGGGGACGACGCGCCTGAACGAGGCGGTCGACGAGCTGTGGCCCTACGCTCTCGGCGTCCTGGACGACGAGCTGCGGCCCGACCTCCGCACGCGCGTCGAGTACCAGCTCGGGCGCTCGCTTCCCGACGTCGAACCCGTGCCGCGCGGAGTACACGAGGCCGAGCTCGCTGAGCTCTGGGAGGAGATGACCTCGGTCCGACGCTCCGCTCCCAAAGGCGCGCAGTGGTGAACGAGCAAGACAGATTCCTCGGCTGGGCCCGGAGCCTCCAGGCGATCGCGCAATCAGGGCTCGCCTGGGAGCCGAGGGAGTACGACCGCGAGCGCTACGAGGAGGTTCGCCACGTCGCGGCGGACATGCTCGCGCGCGCAGACGGCGGCGAGGCACCCCAGATCGAAGGCTGGCTCGCCGCCGAGGCCGGTCACGCGACGCCGAAGCTGGACGTGCGCGGAGTCGTCTTTCGTGGCGCTGACCTCCTACTCGTGCAGGAGCGCGAGGGCGGTGGCTGGTCGCTCCCCGGCGGCTGGGTCGACGTCGGCGAGAGCCCGAGCGAGGCGGTCGCACGGGAGGTGCGGGAGGAGTCCGGCCACGAGGTACGGCCGGTCAAGCTTCTCGGCCTGTACGACCGCGACCGGCGCGGCTTCCCGCCGCACACGTGGCACATCTGGAAGGCGTTCTTCCGCTGCGAGCTCGTCGCCGCCGACCGCGTGGAGCTCGGCTACGAGACCACCGCCTCCGGGTTCTTCGGTCGCGACCAACTGCCGACGCCGCTTCGGTTCGCCGATGCAACGGCGCATGAGATCGCCCGCTGCTTCGATCATCGCGACCACCCGCAGCGGCCGGCGGAGTTCGACTGATGGTCACCGTCGAGGAGGTCTGGGCCGCGCTCGCCGAGATCCCGGATCCGGAGATCCCCGTTGTGTCGCTCGTCGAGCTCGGTGTCGTCAAGGGGGTCGCGGTGGAGGATGGCAGCGTGCAGATCGACTTCACGCCGACGTTCCTCGGTTGCCCCGCACTCGAGCCGATGCAACGGGCCATGGAGGAGAAGGTCGCCGGTCTCGGCGCCCGGGCGGAGGTCCGCGTCGTCCTCGACGACTCGTGGTCGACCGACGACATCACCCCGGCAGGGCGCGAGAAGCTCCGTGCCGCCGGCTTCGCGCCGCCGGCGCCGCGCCCGGCGGCGAAGCTCGAGCTCGTCCAACTCCAGCGCGGCTTCCGCTGTCCGTACTGCGGCTCGACGGACACGAAGCTCGAGAACCTCTTCGGCCCGACGCCGTGCCGCTCGATCCGCTACTGCAACGCCTGCCGCCAGCCCTTCGAGCAGTTCAAGACGCTCTAGAAAAATAGGCCCGGACGGTCATGGCCGCTGGATCACCCATCCGGGACGTCGATCAGGTTCTGGTGTGGGCGATTGGGGGAGGAACGCACGGTCTGCTCGTATGCCTCCCGTGAGGCAACGGCTGCGAACGCAAGCACCGGGACGAGCAGCCAGGAGAAGATGATCAGGCCGATCATGATACGACCAAGCGCCGGGATCAGAACGACCTCCAGGGTGACTGCGCTGTTCCAGTAGATGAAGAGGATCGCCATGACCACGACCACGATTGAGATGAGAAACGGCACTGCGACGTCCGTCCTCCGACGCCGCACGCACACGATCGCCAGTGCGAGGGCGAGCGGCACGGCGATGAGCGTCGTCCGCGGATGTGCAACCACGTTCAGCATCCCCTCTAGCGTGGGGAGCAGGCGATCTGTCTGCGCTTGCATGCGACCGAGTCCTGGGCGTATGGCGTGGCTCTCGAGGTCGTGCTTCGCTGTATAGACCTGCCACGGAACCGCCGTGAGTGCGACGACGCATGCGGAGACGAGAAGTTCGAGGACATGGCGCTCGCGCCGGCGCACGATCAGTGGCACGGCGACCCCCAGGTATATCGCGGCGTCATAGAAAGCACCGTCCTGCTTGACGGCCAGCGACGCGGCGAACAGAAGCGTCGCCAGCGCGAGCAGGTACCGGTCCCCGTGGGACGCCCAGCGAATGAGCGCCAGCGCTCCGGTGGCCCAGAGGAGGGCCAGCGGCACGTCGGCGTACGCAGTCAGGAGATGGTGAACGGCGGCCGGCATCAAGATGAGCCCGGCCAGTCCGATCGCGAGTGGAAGATCTGGCACGAGCGGCCGGAGAATTGCCCACGCCGTGCCGACCGCGGCCGCAAGCATGAGCACGAGTTGAAGGTGCATGACGCGAATGTCGGCGTCCCCCATCCAATGGAAGCCCCAGGCGAACAGCGCACTCAACCCCAACGGGTACTCCAGGTGGGACTGCGGATGAAGGTCGGGACGGGCGAACAGCCGCGCGTCGAGTGCGCCGGTCATGTGGAGACCGTCCGCCCAGATCACCTTCGCCTTCATCACCCAGTTCAGCATCGTGTCGATCTGGTAGAGCGGTTTCACCACTGCAGCCGCGGCGAGCCCGATGAGGGGTGCCGCAATGAGGGCTCCTGAGATGCGCGCAGTCGAGTCGCGGCGAACGGACGTGCTCGTTGACGACGGCGATGGGCCGTGCCTGCGACCAGCCACGAGTCCCGCGGAGAGGACGACAGCGACGACGGGCAGTACGACGACGGGTGAGACGCTCAGTCCGACGTAGAGCAACAGCGGCGCCAGAGTCAGGAACACCGCCTGTCCGGAGAGGAGGGCCACCGCGAATCGACTCCAGCGCCCGAGGCGACGCCACGCGTCGATCAGCATCAGGAATCCGACTCCGGCGAGAAGGAGGGCTGCGTTTGCAGCCAGCATGCGGATGACGTGAGAGATCACTGCATCCGCACGAGGAGGTCGTCTCCGATCCGGTAGACGCCGAGTGCGTCCGGCGGCGGCGGCCTTCCGCCGGAATCCAACACGATCTGCCAGTGCGCATCCCGCCGATCGACTCGGATCCTTGGAGCAAGCCAGTACTGGAGCCACGAATCGAGATACGTGAGTCGCGCTCGTTGGCGGCGCGCAGCAGCGGTCCTGGGCGGAGCTCGGCGACCGAGAATCACTGCATACGTTCCGCCGGGCGCGATGGACTCCAGCGCTTGCCGCGCGAGCGGCAGGTTCCGCTCTGCGGTGATCACAGGCGGAGCAAGGGCGACGGCGGCCGAAGCGTCCAGCCGGTAGTACGCGCGCAGCGATTGATACCAGTGTGGTGTGTTGTGCGGAACCGACAGCACGACAGGGAGAGCGACCAGTAGGATCGTCGCCGCCTCTGCGCGGTGCCGTCGCCTGACGTAGGCGAGGGCAAGCGCAGTGAAGGTCAACAAGAAGCCAGTGACGTAGGTCAACATCGACACGACGTCGCAGCGGAGCTTGCTGGGGCCCAGGGGATCAGCAGCGAGAATCCGAGCTTCGGTGCAGCCACGAATCGGTGAGCCCCAGTCATCCGCGGAGCATCGTCCCACTCGCTCGAGTGAGGCTCAAGTGTCGCGACGCGTCAACACGCGCACTCCAGCTTCGACGCGATCTTTCGGGTCGACCCGAGGTGCGCCGAACCTCCGAGCAGGCGCTTCAGGGCGTCAATGATCCGAAACGGCCGGGATGAGCAACATCGGAGGGTGTGCCCGCGCGCGTTGTCGTCTGGAACGTCGCGAACAAGCTGGCAGCTTTCGACGCGCTTGCGTCTCTCGAGCCCGACATCGCGCTGCTGAACGAGGCATCACCTCCGCCGGCCGCCCAGGGCATCGGGCGCGACACAACGGTGGGAAGGGACTCAAAGCGGCGACCGTGGTCGGTCGCCGTCCTCAGTCCGCATCCCCTCACCGAGGTCACCGACGCGCGACCGTCCTGGCGGGGGTCCGAGCGTCATGTTCCGTTCGTCTGCTCGCGTCCGGGCTCGTGGATCGCGGCATCGGTCGAGTTGCGCCTGAGGTCAACGTGACGGCCGTGTCGCTCTACGGGTTGCTCGACGAGTTCTCCGATGCGTCCGTGCATCGCTCGCTGTCCGAGCTCAGTCCACGAGAACAGCGCCGGCGACGACTACGTCGACTATGCGCCGGACGCGGGCAGCACCTGGAACTACCCGCGCTCCGCGACGACCACGCCGCCTCCGCCTACTCCACCAGGCCCTCCGGTGCCGCCCAGCCCTCCGCCACCTGCAGATCGGACGTTCGCCGACGCACCGCGGCTTCCGAAGCGCGACCCCCCGCGCGGATACTGGAACGGACAGAATTTGCCGCGACGGAGGGGGCCT
>CAWKDP010000007.1:0-85751 GCA_963848405.1 uncultured Actinomycetes bacterium
AGGCAGCCTCGCCCCTACACCTCGTCTCCTACCCGCTCCACGACGATGCTCGGGACGCGCGCCTTCGGGCTCAGGTGGAGCAGCGTCCTGACGAGCTCCACGATGTCCTCCGGCTGGATCATCTCCTCGGCGGGAAGCCCGGTCCAGTCGGTCATCGGCGTCGCCACGAACGCCGGGCACAGAGCGGTCGCGCGGATGCCGTGCTCCGCCTCTTCGCGGTTCAGCGAGCCCGTCCACGCGATGAGCGCCGCCTTCGTCGCCCCGTAGATCGAGAGCCCTGGAGTCGGGATGGTCCCGGCGATCGAGGCGAGCGTGAAGATCTGCCCGGCGGACGTCCGCAGGAGGGGTAGCGCCTCGCGAGTGACGACGAAGGTCCCGCGGAGGTTGACGTCCAGCTGGAGGTCGAGCCTCTTCGTGTCGAGGTTCCCGAAGTTCCCTCCGATCCCGAGCCCCGCCGAGTTCACGAGGACCTCCATGCCGCCCCACTTCTCGGCATGCAGCGCGACCGCGTCGACGCACGCCTGCTCGTCCGCGACGTTCGCAGCGAACGACTCGGCCCCGAGCTCCTCGGCCGCGGCTGCGAGCTTGTCGGGCCGGCGGGCGACGAGCGTCAGCCCGTAGCCCTCGTTCTGGAGCATCCGTGCGAGCGCGAGCCCGATCCCCGACGAGCCTCCGGTGATCAGCGCAGACTTCATGCGCGCGAGTATCCCACCCCGACCCGGCAAGGGTGCGGCCGCCGTGGGGGCGGCGGCCGCGATCGTGCTTAGGGGATGTGGAGATGGGGAGGTATCTCTCCACCGCTCTGGTTCGGCTCGTGCACCGCCTCTCCTCCCCGGTCGGTCCTTACAGTTGTGGACGTGGAAGCAGTGCCGCTCACGTCGCTCGTAACCGCCGGCGGCTGCGCGGCGAAGTACTCGGCAGCTCGGCTCGAGACACTGCTCGCCGGCTTCGTCCCAGCCGAAGCAGAGGATCTCCTCGTCGGGCTCGATCCTGCCGACGACGCAGCGGTCTACCGTCTCGACGACGACCGCGCGCTGGTCTTCACGGTCGACTTCTTTCCCCCGCTCGTCGACGATCCACGGACGTTCGGCGCGATCGCGGCGACCAACGCCTTGAACGACGTGTTCGCGATGGGCGGTGCTCCGCTGCTCGCGCTCTCGATCGCGGCTTTTCCGGAGGAGCTTCCGACCGAGGTGCTCGGCGACGTGCTCGCCGGCGCGGACGAGCGGGTCCGTGCGGCCGGCGCGATTCTCGCGGGCGGGCACACGATTCGCGACGCGGAGCCGAAGTACGGGCTCGCCGTCGTCGGCACCGTCCACCCGGGCGCGCTCTGGCTCAAAGCGGGCGCCGAGCCCGGCGATGTGCTGTTTCTGACCAAGCCACTCGGCACCGGGATCGTGCTGCAGGCTCATCGCGACGGGATCGCTCCCGACGGAGCATTGTCAGCCGCCGTAGACGCGATGCTCGAGCTCTCGCGCGACGCCGCCGAGGCGCTGCGCCCGTTTCAACCGAATGCGGTCACGGACGTCACGGGCTTCGGGCTGCTCGGGCACGTGCACGAGCTCGCTTCCCGGAGCGGCGTGCGAGCGATCGTCGAGGCCGAGGCGCTGCCGGCGCTCCCCGGTGCGCTCGAGCTCGCGCGCGAAGGCGTGCGGACGGGCGGCGACCGGCGCAACCGCGAGTTTGCGGGCCCACACGTCGAAAGCACGGCGGACGACGCACGCGAGGCGCTCGCCTACGACCCGCAAACTGCAGGCGGTCTACTCGTGTCGCTTGCGGCCGAGCGCGGCGCGGTGCTCGAGGCCTCGTTCCAGGCCGGCGGCCTCGAGCTCGCGCGAATCGGACGCATCGAGCGCGGAACCGGAGTCGTTCTCGCGTAGTGGCTACGGCAGTCGCACGGCTTCGGACCCTGTCTCCGACCCGGTTCCTCTGGATCGCGTCCGCCTCGTGTGCGGCGCTCTTCGTCGTCATCACGTCCGGCGCGTTCGTGCGGCTGACCGGATCAGGGCTCGGCTGCGAGAACTGGCCGCGGTGCGGCGACAAGCCCTATCCGGAGCGCGACTTCCATGCGTTCGTCGAGTTCGGGAACCGGATGGTGGCGCTCGTCGGGCTTGCCCTCACCCTCGTCACCTGGCTCGCCTCTCGCCGGACGAGCGGCCTGTCCGTGACCGGGCGGTGGGCTGCCGTCGCGACGTTCCTCGTCGTCGCCGCCCAGATCCCGCTCGGCGCGATCACGATCGCGGTCGACCTACACCCGCTCGCCGTGATGGCGCACTTCCTCCTGGGGCTCACGGCGCTCGCTCTCGCGGTCGTCGTCGCCCTCGAGGCGTGGCTGCTCGTCGACGGCCGCAGCACCGCGGTGAGCCCGCGCTGGCTGAGACAGGTCGTGACCTTCGCCGGGCTGCCCGCGTGCGCAGCGCTCGTCGTCACCGGAGCGGTCGCGACCGCCTCCGGACCGCATCCAGGCGCCGACGAGCAGGTCGAGCGGCTCGGGCTCGCGATAACGGACACCGTCTACGTGCACGTGCGGGTCGCGGCCGCGTTCGGACTCGGCGTTCTCGTCGTGGGCTGGCTCCTCTACCGAGCTCGCGACAGGTATCCCGGCGTGCTGCGGCTCTGGGCGCTGCTGACCGCCGTGCTGGTGGCCCAGGCCGTTATCGGCGAGGTTCAGTATCGGAACGCGCTGCCGTGGGGGCTCGTGCTCCTCCACGTCGCCCTCGCGGCCGCGATCTGGGGGCTGAGCGTCGCCCTCGCGTACGTCCTCTGGCGCCCACCGGCACCGCTGGCCCGACAGTAAGCTCACTGCATGGCGCGCGAGCTCCGAGTTTACGACCGGCCCTCGCTCGAGCGGCCGGTGCTCATCGGCGCGTTCCGGGGCTGGAACGACGGCGGCCAGGCCGCAACGCTCGCCGCCGGCTACCTCGCGAAGCTGTGGAGCGCGCGGAAGTTCGCGGACATCGACCCCGAGCTTTTCGTCGACTTCCAGGCGTCGCGCCCGAACGTCTCGCTCGACGAAGGACAGACGCGGCGGATCGACTGGCCCGAGAACGCGTTCTTCCGGGCGCGCATTCCCGGCACGGACCGTGATGCCGTGCTCCTCGTCGGGGTGGAGCCGAACTACCGCTGGCGGACGTTCACCGAGCTCATCGGCGAGCTCTCGACCGATCTCGGGATCGAGATGGTCGTGACGCTCGGGGCGCTGCTCGCCGACGTGCCGCACACGCGACCTTCGCCCGTGACCGGTGCCGCCACGGACCCGAAGCTCGTCGACGAGCTCGGGCTCCAGCTCTCGCGCTACGAGGGGCCGACGGGAATCGTGGGCGTGCTCCTCGATGCGTGCCGGCGGGCCGGGATCCCTTCCGTGAGCCTGTGGGCTGCCGTTCCGCACTACGTCTCGCTCGCCCCGAGCCCGCGCGCGGCGAGGGCGCTCTGCGAGCGGCTCGCGTCCGTGCTCGGCATTTCGATCGACGTCTCGGAGCTGGCCGACGCGGAGGAGTCGTACGTCGACCAGGTGTCGCAGGCCGTGGCGAGCGACGCCGACACCGCCAGCTACGTCGAGGAGCTCGAGCAGCGAGCCGACTCCCTCGACTGGCTGGAGGACTCGGGAGCGCTGCCCTCCGGCGAGGCGCTGGCGGCGGAGATCGCCCGCTTCCTGCGCGAGCGCGAGCGGAACGGCGGCAGCGGCCCGTCCGGCTCTGCCGGCTAGAGCTGCGGCTCCGCCGGCTAGACGTACTTCAGGCTGCGTCCTCCGCCGGCTCCGGAAGAGCAGCAGGCGCGCTGTCGCCGTCGAGCGAGACCGGCGGCGGGGCCGGTTCGGCGGCGGCGACCCCGTCTCCGGCCTGGGCCGCGTGGGCCTGCCCGTGGGCCTGGGCCGGGGTCTTGCGCTTGCGCCTTCGGCGACGAGACTTGCGCGCCGTGAGCTTCGGGGCAGGCAGGTTGTCGGCGAGGGCGTTCGCGATCTCGGTGATCGTGCCGAGCTCCTCGCGCGCGTGGTCGAGAGCGGCGTTCGCGCGCGGCGTGTAGCCGTCGGCGGAGGCGAGGAGCGCCGCGCCCACGGCGAGCGACATCGCGTTCGCCACCTGCACGAGACGGTTCACGTTCTCTTCGTGCCGATAGCCGCGAGAGTTGGCGACCGCGCCGAGCAGCCGCTTTGCCTCCGGAAACTCGGTCGAGACGCGGCGGTCCTGCACCTTCCTCGTGGCACGCGCCAGACGCCACGTCCAGCGAGCGAGGATCTGGTCCGGCGCGACGGCCTTCCCTTCGCCGACCGCGCGCAAGAGCACGCGAACGCCCGCTGACCGGTCCTTCTCCCAGGGCGGCGCCTGCGTCACGAGGGTCACGAGATCGTCGAAGTCGGCGCGCTCCACCGGCGTCGCGACGCGATCCATGAGGGCGGTCATGCGCAGCCGGCGGTTCGGGTTCTCGGCGGCGCAGGTCGCGAGGAATTGCTCGAGCGCGGCCTTGCTGGCTCTACCCTCTGCGAACTTGCGCGCGAACTCGCCGCGCTGGTCGAAGCGGATCTGGCGGCCGGCGATCGTCGCCCAGAAGCGCTGCTCGTCCTCGTCCAGGTACCTGGGATCGATGCGCTGCCACTCGCGCTGGATCACGCCGAGCCTGCGGGCGACATCGGGCGTGACCGGGACGAGCCACGGCACCGGTGACAGCTTGCGGCGGGCGCGGCGCTGGGAGCGCCTGCGCGGAGCCGGCGTGACCCGTGCTCCTTCGCGGTAGAAGTCGGCGTCGAGGAGCGCGTGCAGGGACACGACGCGCTCGTTGTGCGTTGCCGCCTTCGGGACGAAGTCGACGACGATGCCTGCTTCCTTGCGCGGGTGGATCCGCATGATCCGGCCGATTCGCTGCTGGTACACGCGCCGCGAGGCCGTCGGCGCGAGGTGCATGCAGACGGTCGCGCGCGGCGAGTTCCAGCCTTCGGCGAGAAGCTGCGCGTTGATCAGGACGTTGATCTCGCCGCGCTCGTACGCGGCCAGCGTCTCGGCGAGCTTCGTCGGCGGCGTGCGGCCCGAGACGGCCTCGGCCTTGAGGCCTGCGGCTCTGAACTCCTGCGCGAGGTTGTACGCGTGGTCGACCCCGGCCGCGTAGACGATTCCGGGCGTCGAGCCGAAGCGGTCGCGGTAGAGACTCGCCGCCGCCTGGTTGAGAGCCTGGTGGTCGAGAGCTGCGGCGAGCGCGCGCTCCTCGAAGTCGCCGCCGACGATGGGCACCGAGTTCACAGCGGCGGCCGGAGGCACCCGAAGGTCGCGGAGCGGCGCGATGAGCCCGCGGCGGGCTGCGTCCGCGAGCGGGAGATCGTCGACCGAGGCAGGGAAGACGTCCGAGACCTGCTTCGCGATCAGGTGCTCGGTCGCCGTCATGCCGATGTAGAGCGGGTCGCTGAAGGCGCGGAGCGCCGCGCTCGTCTTCTCACCGAGCGCCGTGTGGGCCTCGTCGCAGAGAACGAGGTGATACGCCGAGCGGTCGAGCTCCGAGCCGTGCCGCGCGAACCACGCGTACGTCTGAATCGTGATTGGACTCGGCTTGTCGTTGGTGCCGCCCGCGAGGATCGCATCGGTGAACCGGTCGCCGTAGCCCTCGGCCGTCAGGTCCCGCTGATACTGCGAGACGAGCAGCCGCCGGTGCGTGAGGATGAGGACGCCGAGGCGGCGCGCTGCATCGACGAAACCGGCCGCGGCGATCGTCTTCCCGGACGCCGTCGGGTGCCGGAAGCGATAGCGCCGTGCTGCCCCCGGATCGTCGCCGTGGAACTCGGACTCGAGCGCTGCGTCGTCGATGAAGCCGGCGTCGAAGTCGTCGTCGGCCTCCTCGTCCAGCTCGGTGACCTCGACGGCCACTCCGTTCCCACTGCCGTTGCCGTTCCCGTTCTCCTCGGCCGCGCGCTGGGTGGAGGCGATGAGCTCCGTGAGCATCCCGGTGAGCGCGTCCACCTGGTGGCGTCGCAGCTCGGTTCCGCTTGCCGTCCGCACCGGGTCCTGGGACAGGACGCGCTCGAGCCCGAGCATCAGGCCGTAGCGCACCTTCCAGCGCGGTGAAGGCTCGGACAGTCCCGCTTCGATCTCCTCGAGCGCGTGGTCGAGCGCCGCGCGGCGCGCGGTGCCGGGGGCGAGCGCGACAGCCGCCTCTTCGCCCTCGTGAACGAAGGGCTCGCCGAACCAGACCTCGGCTCGACGTGCCGCCTCAGTCAGATCGAGTTGGGTTTCCGGCGTCAACGCCGGCGTGGTCTCTGCTTCGTGCATTCGCGCAGCACGGACTGCTGTGCCGCTCCTTCCGAAGGTTTGCGCTCGCCTGCCTCACTGCGAGCGTGACCCGGAGAGCATACCTAACAAACCGACGCCACAAACGGGTGAAGGTCAGCTTGCGACGCGCGTGCCCGTCTCGCTCAACATGCGGCCGGTGATCCGCTCGGAGACGCCGGTCTGGTCGAGGTGCTTCGTGATCCCGCCGAGCCAGAACGGGAAGCCTGCGCCGAGGATGAGGCACGTGTCGATGTCCGCCGCCTCGGCGACGACACCCTCCTCGAGGATGTGTCGGGCCTCGTCGGCCATTGCCTCGAGCACGGCGGTGTGGATCTCGTCCACCGAACGCGGCGCGTGCTCGACCACGACGGGCTCGCCGCCGTCGGCGAGGCTCTCGAGGGTCGGGGACAGCACGTAGCGGTCGGGCCAGGCCTCGTGGAGCGTGCGGCGCACGTGGCTCGCCACCTTCGGCCCGACGAGCTGGAGCAGCACGGACGGCGCCATCGGCACGCCGAGACGGAGCACGGCCTCGTCCGTCTCGTCGACGGTGTTCCCGTGGTCGAGCGCGTCCATGACGACCGACCCCTGCCGCCCGAGCAGCCGGTTGACGACGAACCCCGGTGAGTCCCGCACGAGCACGCTGGTCTTGCGGAGCTTTCTCGTGACTGCCCAGGCAGTTGCGAGCGACTCGTCGTCGGTATCCGGCGTCCGGACGAGCTCCACCAGGGGAAGCACGGCGACCGGGTTGAAGAAGTGCATCCCGACCACGCGCTCCGGATGCTCGAGCTCCGCTCCCAGGTCCGTGACCGAGAGCGAGGAGGTGTTGGTGGCGAGCACGCACTCCGGCGAGACGACGCGCTCGAGCTCGGCGAACACCTCCTTCTTCACTTCCATCTCCTCGAACACGGCCTCGAGCACGAGGTCGCACCCGGAGAACACGCTCCACCCGGTTCCTCCCGTGGCGAGCGAGGCCAGAAACCGCGCCTTGCCTTCACCCAGGCGCCCCTTGCGTGTGAGGTCGCCGAGCTCGTCGGCGATCCAGGAGACGGCATCGTCGACCTGCTCCTGCGTCAGGTCCCGGAGCACGACCGGCACCTCGAGCCGGCGAAGCGCGAGGAGCGCGAGCTGCCTCGCCATGAGGCCGGCGCCGACGATCCCCACCTTCGAAACCCGGCGAGGCTCCGCTTCGGGGATGCCCACACCCCGCTTCGCCCGGCGTTCGACGAGGAAGAACGAGTAGACGGACGCCTGGGCCTGCGGGCCGGGCAGCAGCTCGGCGAGCGCGTCTTCCTCGGCCCGGTAGCCCTCCTCGAGCGACCACGTTCCTGCGCCGGCGATCAGGTCGAGCGCGCGATACGGGGCGGGCGCCGCGCCGTGCACCTGGTCGTCGAGTCGCGACCGCGCCTTGCGCACGACCTCGTCCAGGTCGGAGAGATCAGCCGCGGGCTCGCGCTTCCCGCTGCCCTCTTCGATCGTACGGACGAGGAAGGCGAGCGACTCGTCGAGGAACTCGACGGGCTCGAGCAGCGCGTCGGCGAAGCCCGCCTCGAACGCCTGCCCTGCGTTCAGCATCCGGTTCTGGCGCAGCGGGTTCTCGACGATGAAGCGGACCGCCTGCTCCGCGCCCACGAGCTTCGGGATCAGCTGTGTCCCGCCCCAGCCCGGAATGAGCCCGAGCAGGACCTCCGGGCAGGCGAAGTGACGGACGTCCGCCGAGAGCGTCCGGTAGTCGCAGTGGAGCGCGATCTCGACCCCGCCTCCGAGCGCCGCGCCGTTGACGGCCGCGAGTGTGGGGAAGGGCAGCGCGCGGATGCGGCCGAAGAGCTCATGACCGGCCTCACCGCCCTGGCGCGCGCGCTCGGGGGTGATCTCGCCGAACTCGTCGATGTCGGCGCCGACCGCGAAGACGAACGGCTTTCCCGTCAGTACCAGCCCGGCCCAGTCCCCGCCTTCGACACCCTCGAGCAGCTCCTGCAGCGAGCGCAGGGCCGCTTCCCCGAACGTGTTCGGCTTCTGCCAGTCCTCGCCGTTGTCCATCGTCACGAGCGCGACCGTGCCGACGCGAGTCCGGACAGGCTGGAGCTTGAATTCCGTAGGCGCGCTAGCCACCGTTCCCCCGCTGCGGCGCCGGCGGAGCCGCCGCCTCCGCTCTCTTGGCCGGCTCCGTCGAGCCTACGCCGGCAACGTTCTCCCAGAGGATCGCCGCGCCCATCCCGAGCCCGATGCAGAGCGCCGTCAGCCCGTAGCGCACGTCTGGGCGATCGCGGAAGCCATGAGCCAGTTGCGCCATGAGGCGGACTCCCGTCGCGGCGAGCGGGTGGCCGCAGGCGATTGCGCCGCCGTAGGGGTTGAGGCGCGGATCGTCCGCGGCGACATCCATGCCCTCGCACCAGGTGAGCACCTGGACGGCGAAAGGCTCGTTCAGCTCGAAGAGCCCGACGTCGTCGATCGAGACGCCCGCCTGCTCGAGCGCGCGCTTGGTCGCCGGCACCGGGCCGACGCCCATGAGCTCCGGCTCCACTCCGGCGTAGGCGAACGAGACGAGGCGCATGCGCGGCTCGAGCTCGAGCTCCGCGGCGGCGTCCTCCGACGTGAGTAGGGCAGCGGTCGCACCGTCCGTCAGGCCCGCCGAGTTTCCGGCCGTCACTCGCCCGGCGGTGCGGAACGGGGTCCGCAGTGCAGCCAGGCCTTCGAGCGTCGTGTCCGGTCGCAGGAACTGGTCGCGCTCGGTGACCGTCCAGCCGTCGTCTGTGAAGACGGACATCGGGACCACGAGCTCGTCCATCACGCCGTCGTCCCAGGCGCGCCCGGCCTTCCGCTGCGAGGCGACGGCGAAGGTGTCGGCATCGTCCTTCGTCAGCTCGGGGAAGGCGTCGTGCAGGTTCTCAGCCGTCTGGCCCATGACTGCGGCCGACTCGTCTACGATCCGCTCCGAGACGAAGCGCGGGTTGAAGTCGACGTCGTCGCCCATCGGGTGGTGGCCCATGTGCTCGACCCCGCCGACCAGGACGACGTCCGCCGCGCCCATCGCGATCTCGCCTGCGCCGGCGGTCGTCGCCGTCAACGCGCCCGCGCACATGCGGTCGACGGCGAAGCCGGGGACGGACTTCGGGAGGCCGGCGAGCAACGCGACGTCGCGACCGAGCGTCAGACCCTGGTCTCCGACCTGCGCCGTGGCGGCGAGCACGACGTCGTCGATCCGCTCCGGCGGCAGCTGGGGGTTGCGCCTCAACAGCTCGCGTACGACCTTGACGGCCATGTCGTCTGCGCGCGTCCGCCAGAAGTACCCATCCGGGCCCGCACGCCCGAAGGCCGTGCGCACCCCGTCCACGTAGACGACTTCGCGGAGCTCCCGTCCCACCGCGGGAGACGATACTTCGTCGGCCGTGAGCGCCGGGAAGGAGCAGTGGGAGGAACGAGCGAGCCGTGCGCGCGAGCGCTACGAGGACGGCGCCGCGCGTCTGCCCGACGACCCCGACGAGCGCCAGCGGCAGCTCACGCGCATGGGGAACGCGGCCTGGGCGGCGGGGCTCTCGTACCTCATGCTCGACTCGTCCGAGGACGCCGAGACCTGGCTCGCTCTGGCTGCGGCGCGCTATCGCGAGAGCTGGCCGGACGCACCTCCCGGAAGCTGGGGAAGGCCGATCGGAGCTCTGAAGTCGCGGCTCCTGGCAGGGGACTGGGAGCGCGCTCGCGAGGAGGCGAGCTGGGCGCTCGAAGCTGGCGCCGCGGAGTCCGAGAGCCCGATCGGACGGTACGCGGGAGCCCTCGCGGCGCTCGTCCTCGGAGACGACGACCGTGCCAAGCCGCTTGCGCGCACGCTGCAAGGGCGGGACGACTTTCCTCAGGCCGTCGCGGGCTCGCTCGCCGCACTCTCAGCGGACGACGCGAGCGCATACGAGGCCGCCGTGCTCGAGCTGCTGGACGACTTCGAGCGGCGCGAAGCCTTCCTCGAGGACATCCCGGTGGCTGACACGGTCCTCGTGCTGCAGGCGCTCGCCGCGGATCGTGGGCTCGCCGTCCCCCTGCGCTCCCCGTTGCTACCCGGCGCCGGCAGCCGGACATAGGAGCCGGGCATGCCCGGCTCGGGCGAGTCAAGCCTCGCCCTCGACGACCTCACCTCTCGCCGGAGGCGAGCTCCCGGGCGCGGACCATCGCCGCCTGGATCGCGTTCAGGAATGCGGCCCTCACGCCTGCCATCTCGAGCTCGCGGATCGCCGCGATCGTCGTTCCTCCGGGCGAGGTCACCATCTCGCGCAGTTCGACGGGGTGCATCTTCTCGTCGCGTAGCTGCTTCGCGGTGCCGAGCATCGTCTGGACGACGAGCTGTGTCGAGATCTCGCGCGAGAGCCCGAGCAGGATCCCCGCCTCGATCATCGCCTCGGCCAGCAGCGCGAAGTACGCCGGGCCGGAGCCGGAGAGCGCGGTGATCGCGTCGAGCGCGTCCTCGGGCACGCGGACGACCGCGCCGAGGTGCGACAGCGCCTCCTCCGCGAGGTCGAGGTGCTCCGAGCCCGCGTGCGCTCCGGCGCAGATACCGGCGATTCCCTCGTGAACGATGGATGGGGTGTTCGGCATCGCCCGGACGACCGGCACGTCCGCCGCGAGGCGGGCCTCGATCTGCGCGGTCGGAATCGCCGCCGCGACCGACAGCACCGTCTGCTCGGGAAGGATCCGCTCGCCGACCTCCGCCAGCAGCGCGTCGAGGTCCTGCGGCTTCACGGCGATCACCACCAGCGCCGCGGCCGCCACGGCGTCCGGGTTCGAGAGCGTCGCGTCGATCCCGTGCCGCTCGCGCAGCTCGGCCACGCGCTCCGCACGGCGTGCGGTCGCCGAGATCTCGCCGGCCTCGCGCCAGCCCGACGACAGCAGACCGCGGACGAGTGCCTCGCCGATCCGACCTGCTCCGAGGATTGCGATCTTGCGCTCGTCGACCATTGCGGGAGTCTAAGAGCTTCTAACGTGATGACCGCCCGCCGCCTCGCGACAAGGTCGTTCGTTGCGTTAGGAGCTCTCGGAGCCGACCGGCACGGCTTCTATCCAGGCTCCTCGATCGTCGAGCTCCCGTCCGCGACGCAGGCCGGCCGCCTGGAGATCGGCAGCGAGCTCCTCGTCGTCGAGCAGCTTCGACTCGAACGCGTGCCTGAGCACCTGACCCTCCACGAGATACTCCATCTCGCCGGTGACGATCGCGCCTTCGAGCCGGTGGCTGCGGAGGCGCACGCGCACGTCGCCGAGCTGCGACCACTCGACGCTCGGCTCCCAGTCGCGCGGGAAGCCCTGGAGGAGGACCTGCCCGCCGGGCTGCACGTGCCGCGAGCAGCAGGCCAGCAGCTCGCGCCGCCGCGCTCGGTCTGGCTCGTTGACGAAGTTGCTCGCCAGGACGACGACGGGAAAGCGACGGCCGAGATCGAGCGCCACGATGTCGGCCCGAACGGTCTCGGCGCCGTGGACGTGCGCGAGCATCTCCTCGGAGTTGTCGACGGCGACGACCTCGTGCCCGAGGGCGAGCAACGGGTGTGTGATGCGACCGGCGCCTGCGCCCAGCTCGAGGATCTCGGCTCCGGCGGGAACGGCGTCGTGGATCAGCTCGGGCTCGCCGAGAGGAGGGAGCCGCGCGTAGAGCGCGACCGGGCTTCCGTCCGGGGCGATACCGCTCACGCCGCCTGGCGCGCGCGAGCGAGGCGCGCGCGATCCATGCTCGCGCCGGGAACGAGCCCCCGCTTGAAGCCGGCGAGCAGGAACACGCTCGCGAGCCCTTGCCAGTCGCCGTACGGCTCGAGCAGCGCTGCGGTCTCGCCTGACTCCGGCCAGCGGCCGGTCCGGGCGGCGAGCAGCTTCACGAGGCCGAGATCGCCGACGAGCCCTGCGTCGTAGCGGCCGAGCCCGTTGAGCGCGATCACGCCGACGCTCCACGGGCCGATGCCGCGCTCGCGACCGAGCCTTCGTAGCGCGGTGTCGGGCGCGAGGCGCAGCGCCTCGAGGTCGATCGTCCGCACGAGCCGTGCGAGCGTCGCGGCGCGGCTCGGAGCGAGCCCGCATCCGGTGAGCGCCGCCGGCGACAGGCGTGCGAGCGCCTCGCAGGTCGGCGGGCTCTCGCCGCAGGCTCGGATCACGGTCGACTCGATCTGCCGCGCACGGCGCGACTGGATGAGCTGGCCGCAGACGGCCTTTACCGCGGCGTGCGCGACGGTTGCCCTCCGGGGCGGTCGGAGCCCCCGCAGCGACCGGGCCGACGGCCCGAGAAGAGGATCGCGTGCGAACTCTCGGTGGAACTCGCTCGTGTCGTCGTCGAGTGCGAGCAGGAAGCGCGCCTCCTCGACTGCGCGCTCGGACGACGCCCGCACGACGACGGTTCCGTCCGGAAGCTGACGTGCCTCTGCCCAGCGACCCTCGCGGAGCTCTGCGGCCCAGCCGGCGGTCCAGGTCGTGAGCTTCAGCGAGTACGGACCGCGTGGACGGAGCCGTGCCTCGACCATCGCGCCAGCCTACTCGCCCGCGTGGAGCCGATACTTACGCGCGTGAAACTGACCGACGCCGTGTCCATGCGCTCGCGGAAGCGGAAGCTCCAGCTCTTCCTCGACGAGCTGCGCCCGACCCCGGAGACGACTGTGCTCGACGTCGGCGCAGACGAGCTCGGCTTCGGCCAGTGCGACGGCTGCGCCACGCTGAACTTCTTCGAGGAGCTCTACCCCTGGCCGGAGCGGATCACCGCACTGGGGCTGCACGAGGGCGACCGATTCGGCGAGCGCTACCCGCGGGTCCGCTACGTGCGGGGAGACGCGCTCGAGCTGCCGTTCGAGGACGGTGCGTTCGACATCGTCTTTTCGAACGCCGTCATCGAGCACGTCGGTGCCCGTGAACGGCAACGGCGATTCGTCTCGGAGGCTCTCCGGGTCGCCCGCCAGGCCTTCATCACGACGCCGAACCGCCGCTTCCCGCTCGAGGTGCACACCCGGCTCCCCGTGGTGCACTGGCTGCCCGAACGCTTCGCGCACGCGTCATACGACGCGCTCGACAAGCACTGGGCAAAGGAGATTCACTTGCTCTCGAGCGCGAGCCTGCAGGCGCTCTTTCCGGGACGCGTCCGCATCGTCAACCTCGGGCTCACCCTGGTGGCCATTGTCGACTGAGCGCATCGCGCGCGTGGCGCTCGTCGCGCTCGTCGTCGGCCTCGCGCTCCACAACACCGCGATGGCCCAGCTCTGGGACCTCGGCGTGCGGGGCGGGGCGCTCGACTTCTTCGCCGCATGGAAGGAGGCGCTGCTCCTCGTCGCGCTGGTCGCCGTGGCGTGGCACGTTCGCCGACTTCCCGTCGTGACCGCCGCCGACGTGCTCGCGCTGACGTACGCGGCGATCGTCGTCCTGTACTGGCTGCTCCCGCAGAGCTGGCTGGACGGGGACGCGACGGCCCGCGGCGAGTTGCTCGCGTTGCGCCATCACCTGCTCCCGGTGGCGGCGTACGCGCTCGGCCGGCTGCTGTCCGAGCTCTGGCGGACGGAGCGGCTCGGGCTCGTCGTCGCGCTCACGGCGGCCGGTGTCGCGTTGATCGGCCTCTTCGACCTCGCGCTCATCTCGCTCCAGGCCTGGCGGGATTCGGGCGTGCCCGGCTGGTACCGCGATCAGCTCGGGCTCGAGTACGAGGGGCTCACCGGCCTCCCCGAGAACTGGGTCTACAACACGGGCGACGAGCAGAACCCGATCCGCCGCCTCGTGTCCACCTTCCTCTCGCCGCTCGCGAGCGCCTACGTGCTCGTGGTCGCGCTCGTCTACCTGGCGAGCCGGCCCCTTCGCTGGTGGTCAGCCGTGCTCGCGCTGCTCCTCTTCGCGGGGCTCCTCTACACGCACACGCGGGCTGCGGTGGGCGCGCTCGCCGTTGGGCTCGTCGTGCTCACGCTCGCGCAGCGGCGTCTAGCTCCGCTCCTGCTCGCGCTCGCCGCTGTCGTGGTCTCAGCCGCGTTCTTCGTCGCGTACCCGGACATCGGCCCGTCCACGAGCTACACGGAGGAGGAGCTCGAGTTCCTGCGCCAGACCGCCGAGTCCGAGCCGGGGGCGAGCACGGATCCCTTCTCCCCCTCCGAGTCGTCCGTCGCGAGCCACTGGCGGAACCTCCGAGACGGTGTCCAGACGGTGCTCGAGCACCCGCAGGGCTACGGCCTCGGGAACGCGGGCGCCGTCGCGAAGCGAACCGGCGTCGAGATCAAGGCAGGCGAGTCGACGTACGTCGAGCTCGGTGTCGAGGCCGGAGTCGCGGGCCTCGCCGCCTTCGTCCTCTGGAGCCTCTTCGTGCTGCTCGGGCTGCTCCGCAAGGATCCGTGGGTCGGCGCGGCGTTCGCCGCCGTTCTCCTGCTCGGGCTGCAAACGGATGTCATCGGCGTGCACTGGCTCGCGGTGACGCTGTGGGCGCTCGCCGGACTGGCGCTCGGCACCGGGCGTAGCACGAAAAACACCGTCGAACACCCGACGACTGCTATCGTCCCGCCGTCAAGTTAGAGCGAGTCCGGTTTGCGCGTTGCGCTTCCTTACCCGTTCGTGAGTTTGGTGAAGGAGGTGTTTCTATGGCAACCGGAACCGTGAAATGGTTCAACGACAGCAAGGGCTACGGGTTCATCACGCCCGACGAGGGCACGAAGGACCTGTTCGTGCATCACAGCAACATTGCCGGCGAGGGCTACAAGAGCCTGGCCGAGGGTGCGCGCGTCGAGTTCGAGCAGCGCGAGGGGCAAAAGGGCCCCGAGGCGACTAACGTCACAGCCGCCGCCGCCGGGTAACTACCCGTCCGGGGGGACGTACTTGCGTGGCCGCGTAGTGTTTTCGCGCTAGCGGCCACGCACGTTTCCAGCGAGCAAGGGAGACCGGCATGGCAGCAAAGGAAGAGAAGCTCGAAGTGGAGGGCGAGGTCATCGAGGCGCTCAGGAGCCAGATGTTCAGGATCCGCCTCGACAACGGCCACGAGACACTCGGCTATATGGCCGGGAAGATGAAGCGCTACCGCATCAGGATCTTCCCGGGCGACCGGGTGCGGATCGAGCTGTCCGCGTACGACCTCACGCGCGGACGCATCGTTTACCGCCTGAGCTGATCCGGCGCGGGCGGGAGTATCGTCTCGCCGTGAGCATCGACCCGCGCGTCGACATCGGCCACGTGCACCTCAAGGTCGCCGATCTCGACCGCTCGCTCGCCTTCTGGCGCGACGTGCTCGGGTTCGAGGAGCAGGCGCGGATGGGCGATCAGGCGGCTTTCATCTCCGCGGGCGGCTACCACCACCACATAGGGCTGAACACCTGGGAGTCGAAGGACGGCTCGCCTCCTCCGCCGGGCCGCACGGGCCTCTATCACGTCGCCGTCCGCTACCCGGACCGCGCGACGCTCGCCGACGCCGTGAAGCGCGTGCTCGCTGCGGGAGTCCCGCTCGACGGCGCCTCCGACCACGGCGTGAGCGAGGCGATCTACATCCGCGATCCCGACGACAACGGGGTCGAGCTCTACCGCGACCGACCGCGGGAGGAGTGGCCGAAGCAGTCGGACGGGGAGTCGATCGCGATGTTCACGAAGCCGCTCGACCTGCGCGCACTGCTCGCCGAAGCGCAGTAGACGCGCGCTAGCGCGCGAGCGGCGCGAACGACGCGACGCCGTAGGCGGCGGCCGAGGCGAGGTCCTCGAACGTGTCGAGGTCGACGTTCGCGACGCGGTCGCAGGCCCGGTGGTAGCAGGCGTACCCGCCGGCGAAAAGCCCCCCGACCGGGATCCCGCGCTGCGCGAACGCAGCGTGATCGGAGCGTCCCCCGATCTCGGTCCTGACGGCGTTCATGCCTCGCCGCTCGAGATAGCCGAGCCAGCGCTCGGCAAAGCGGTCGACCCCGTAGACGCCGTATCGCTGCGAAGGCGATCCGAGCACGTCGAAGTTGAGGTAGCCGGCGACCCTTTCGCGCTGGACCGTGGGCGCGTAGGCGCGTGAGCCGAACAAGCCGAGCTCCTCCGCTCCCCAGAAGGCGAAGCGCACGGCGAGCTCGTTCGGGCGGTTCTTCAGGGCTCTGGCGATCTCCAGGAGCGCGGCGACGCCCGTCGCATTGTCGTTGATCCCCGGCCCGTCGCGGACCGAGTCGAGATGGGCGCCGACCACGAGCACGCGGGGCGCCCGCCGCGTGTCCGTCGTGATGTTCCGGGACTTCGTTTGCCGCGTCTGCGTGACGAGCTCCAGCTCGACGACCGCGTTCGGCGCCGCAGCGAGCTCCCGTCCGAGACCGCGTGTGATCCCGGCGACGGGGATCGCGGACGCATTCGGATCGCCGAGCGTTCCGTCGAGCGCTCCCTCCTCGTTGTTGAAGACGAGAACGCCGACTGCGCCTGCCGCCTGGGCATTGGCCGCCTTCACCGAGAAGAAGCACGTTCCACGCTCGACGAGCGCGATGAGGCCGCGGACGGCTCCGAAGTCGCCGGCACTGCAGCCGTCGTCGCTCGAGACGACGCGCGCGCGGATGCCGCCCTGCGGCGTCGAGGGCGAGTACTGGAGCGCTTCGAGCGGAAGCTCGCGCTCGACGGGTGCGATCTGACGGCCTCGCTCGAGGCGCTCGAAGTACTGCACGTACGGAAACGCGGTGACCTGCGGCCGGTAGCCGGCACGGCGCAGCTGCGCGACGACGTAGCGGACGGAAGCGGCGTAGCCGGGAGTGCCGGCAGCGCGGTTCCCGCCGTTCCGGTCCGCGATCCGCTCGAGCGCGCCGAGGTCGGCGCGCATCCGAGCAAGCGAGAGCGATGACGGCAGCTGCGCCACGATCTCGGCCCGCCCCGGCTGTGCTGGTGTCTGGGCGCTCGCGCTGCCGCCGGCCAGGAGCGCCGAGAGGCCGACGAGCACGAGCAGGAGCGCGACGGTGCGGGGCAGATGAAGCACGTCAACTCAGTGTGACGTCGCTGCCCCGATGCCGTTTGTACGTGGAGGCTTCCCCGCGACTCGGAACTGTCAGCTATACCTCGGGCATAGCCAAGTCGAAGCCAGTGGAGCAGCTCGAGCGCGTCGTCATCCGTTTCGCGGGTGACTCCGGCGACGGCATGCAGCTCACCGGTGACCGCTTCACGAGCGAGACTGCCGTCTTCGGGAACGATCTCGCGACGTTGCCCGACTTCCCGGCGGAGATTCGCGCGCCGGCCGGGTCGCTCCCGGGCGTGTCCGGCTTCCAGGTGCACTTCGCGGACCACGACATCCTGACGCCGGGCGACCAGCCGAACGTGCTCGTGGCGATGAACCCGGCCGCGCTCAAGGTGAACATCGGCGACCTCGCGAAGGGCGGCACGGTCATCGTCAACACCGACGCCTTCAGCGAGCGCAACCTCCAGAAGGCCGCGTACGAGACGAGCCCGCTCGACGACGGTTCTCTCTCCGACTTCCACGTCCACGAGGTGGCGCTCTCCTCGATGACGGTCGAGGCGCTCAAGGAGGTGGACGGCATCACTTCCCGCGAGGCGGAGCGCTCGAAGAACTTCTTCGCGCTCGGGCTCATGTCGTGGCTCTACCAGCGGCCGATCGAGGGCACGCTCGCGTTCATCGAGACGAAGTTCGCGAAGCGCCCGGAGATCGCGGAGGCGAACGCGAGGGCTTTCCGCGCAGGCTGGAACTACGGCGAGACGTCGGAGGACTTCGCGATCTCGTACGAGGTCGCACCGGCGCCGCTCGCGCCCGGCACGTACCGTCAGATCTCGGGGAACACCGCGCTCTCGTACGGGCTCGTGGCGGCGAGCAAGCTGTCCGGTCTACCGCTCTTCCTCGGTGCCTATCCGATCACGCCGGCCTCGGGCGTCCTCGAAGAGCTGGCCCCGCTGAAGCACTTCGGCGTGCGGACGTTCCAGGCCGAGGACGAGATCGCTGCCTCCGGCGCCGCGCTCGGCGCGGCCTTCGGCGGATCGCTCGCAGTCACGACTTCCGCCGGCCCGGGTGTCGTGCTCAAGTCCGAGACCGTCGGGCTCGCGATCACACTGGAGCTCCCGCTCCTGGTCGTGGACATCCAACGTGCGGGCCCGTCGACCGGAATGCCGACGAAGCCCGAGCAGGCCGACCTGCTCCTGGTGCTGTTCGGGCGGAACTCGGAGTCGCCGGTCCCGGTCGTCGCCGCATCGACGCCCTCGGGGTGCTTCGACGCGGCGATCGAGGCAGCGCGGATTGCGATCAAGTACCGCACGCCGGTCTTCCTTCTCTCCGACGCGTATCTGGCCAACGGCTCGGAGCCGTGGCTCATCCCGGACGCGGCCGGCCTGCCCGACATCTCGACCACCTTCGCGACCGAGCCGAACGACGACGGGCACTTCCTCCCGTACAAGCGCGATCCGGAGACGCTCGCGCGTCCGTGGGCGATCCCGGGAACTCCCGGCCTCGAGCACCGCATCGGAGGCCTCGAGAAGGAGAACGAGACGGGGAACGTCTCGTACGACCCCGACAACCACGACCTGATGGTGCGCCTGCGCGCGGCGAAGGTCGCCGGGATCGCGGCCGATATCCCGGAGCTAGAGGTGGACGACCCGGACGGGGCCGACACGCTCGTGCTCGGGTGGGGCTCGACGTACGGCGCGATCGCAGTCGCCGCGCGACGCGTGCGCGCCAGCGGGCGAAGCGTCGCGACGGCGCATCTCCACTATCTGAACCCGTTCCCGCGCAACACCGGCGAGGTCGTCCGTGCCTACGACAAGGTGCTGATCCCGGAGATCAACCTCGGGCAACTGCGGCTGCTCATCCGGGCCGAGTTCCTCGTCGATGCGATCGGCTACAACAAGGTGCGGGGCCGGCCGTTCCAGGCGGCGGAGCTCGAGGGCGCGATCACCGTGCTGGTCGATTCATGAGCGACGGCAACGGCAACCTCGTGCAACTCACGTCGAAGGACTTCAAGTCCGACCAGGAAGTGCGCTGGTGCCCGGGCTGCGGCGACTACGCGATCCTCAACGTCATCCAGGGATTCATGCCCGAGCTCGGGCTCGAGCGCGAGCGGATCGTGTTCGTCTCCGGGATCGGATGCGCGGCGCGGTTCCCGTACTACATGCAGACGTACGGGATGCACTCGATTCACGGCCGCGCACCGGCGATCGCTACCGGGCTCGCGGCGACGCGGCCGGACCTCTCGGTCTGGGTCGTGACTGGTGACGGCGACGCCCTCTCGATTGGAGGAAATCACCTGATCCACGCGCTCCGGCGGAACGTCAACCTCAAGATCCTGCTCTTCAACAACCGCATCTATGGGCTGACGAAGGGGCAGTACTCGCCGACCTCCGAGCTGGGGAAGGTGACGAAGTCGACGCCGATGGGCTCGCTCGACCACCCGTTCAACCCGCTGTCGGTGGCGATTGGCGCCGAGGCCTCGTTCGTCGCGCGGGCGATCGACACGGACAAGAAGGGGCTCACGGAGGTGCTCGGCGCGGCGGCACGCCACCGAGGCTCGGCGTTCGTCGAGATCCTCCAGAACTGCAACATCTACAACGACGGCGCCTTCGACTACGTGCGCGAGGAGAAGGGCAACCGCATCTACCTCGAGCACGGATCACCGATCCGCTTCGGTGCCGACGGCGAGAAGGGCGTCGTGCAGGACGCGGACGGCTCCGCGCGGGTGGTGGAGGTGGGCGACGCGGGAGAGGACGCGCTCTTGCGGCACGACGCGTCACAACGTGAGCCGAGTCTCGCGTTCGCGCTCTCGCGGATCACCTTCGACACGGACGAAGCGGTGCCGCTCGGGGTGTTCCGCGCGGTCGAGCGAGAGGTCTACGACGACCTGATGAGCGAGCAGCTCGACGCCGCGCGGGAGCGGTCGGGCGAGGGCGATCTCGAGGCGCTGCTGCGCTCGGGCGACACCTGGGTCGTCGGCTCCTAGCGCCCCTGCTGGGCCGACCGGGTAGGCGTACGCCCGGCGTCTCTCGCTTGACATATATATCGTACGGATATATCGTTCAGCGATATGGAGCCGCTGAGTGGCACCGCGTACGTGATTCTCGGGATGCTCGGTCTCGGCGTACGGACCGGGTACGACATCAAGGCCAGCGTCGACCAATCCGTGCGTTTCTTCTGGGCGGCGAGCTACGGGCAGATCTATCCCGAGCTACGGCGGCTCGAGGAAGCGGGCCTGGTCGAGGGGAAGAGCTCACCCACGGGCGCGCGGAAGCGAAGGGAGTACACGCTGACCGAGGCCGGGCGAGCGGCTCTCACTGGCTGGCTGGAGGCGCCGGCCCAGCCGCCTGAGCTGCGCGACGAGAACCTGCTGAAGCTCTTCTTCGCGGATGCCCTTCCAGTGGAGCGGGCGCTGGAGCAACTCCGGCTGCGGCGGCTCGGCCACGAGGAGTTCCTTGCGTTCCTGCAGGAGATCGATGCGCGACCGGGCGAGGACCCGCCGTTCGTGGACCTCGTGCTTCGGTACGGGATCGCGTACGCCGAGTTCAACGTCGCCTGGTGCGATGAGCAGGCGGTACGACTCGGCAAGAAAGCGGAGGAAGCCGCGTGAATGCCGCGACGACACGCCTCGCAGACATCCCCGAGCGCGAGCTTCCGGAGCCGAGCTTCAGGTCGATCTTCTTCGCCGGCGCGCCGCGGTTCGCGCGCGAGGCGTTCGGTCCGGTGCTCGCGTTCTACGTCGGCTGGAAGCTCGGCAACCTCGCCGTCGGGATCGTCCTCGCGAGCACGGTTGGGATCGCGCTCGACCTGTACGAGCGGATGCGGGGGCGCGCAGGTGCGCTTGCCCTCGTCTCGGTCGCATTCGTCGTCGTCCAGGCTGTGATCGGGCTCGTGGCCGACAGCGCGGTCGTCTACCTCGCGCAGCCCGTGCTCGTGAGCGCGATCTGGGGCTTCGCCAACATCGGCTCCGCGATCATCGGGCGGCCTCTGGCAGGTGTCTTCGCCGACGCGTGGTATCCGTTCCCGCCCGAGGTCAAGGCGTCGCGGACGTATCGCCGGATCTTCGGGATCGAGTCGGTCGTCTGGGGCGTCTACCTGCTGGCGCGAAGCGGAATCCGGATGGTCGTCCTCACGAGCGGGAGCATCGGCGCCTTCGCCGCCGTCCAGGTCGCCACCGGAGTTCCGTTCACGATCGCGCTCGTCGCCTGGTCGGTCTGGTACGCGACCCGGGGCTTCGAGCGGAGCACCGAGTGGGACGAACCCTCGAGGGAGGAGGTCAGCGAGCCGTAGTCTCCTCGCTGAGGAAGCGCACGATCCGCCCGGCGATCTCCTCGCCCTTCTCCTCCTGCAGGAAGTGGCCCGCGCCCTCGACGATCTCGGCCGGGCCTGCGCCGGGAATGCGCGCGGCCATGCGCTCCGCCGCGGCCGGCGAAAAGATCGGGTCGGAGTCGGAGAAGAGGACGAGCGCCGGCTTCTTCCACTGTTCGAGCGCCGCGCGCACCTCGAGCATCTTGGGCGCCGACGGGTGGTCGACCTCGGTCGGCACGAGCTCCGGGAACGCGAGGACGCCTGCCTTCGACTCCGGCGTCGGGAACGGCGCGTTGTAACCGTCGACGACCTCCTCGTCCAGCTCGCGCAAGCACGAGATCCGCACGAGCTGGCCGGGCACGAGGTCCGTGCCGACGCGACGCAGGAACGCGCGGAAGCGAATCCACTCGTGCGAGGGAGCGCGGCCGGCGCCGATTCCCGTGTTGAGGATGACGAGCCGCGCGACGCGGTCGGGGTGCTCGACCGCGAGGCGGAGGCCTACCGGGCCGCCCCAGTCCTGGACGACGACTGTCGCGCCGCGGAGGTTCAGCTCCTCGGCGAGCCGTTCGATCGACGCGTAGTGGAAGTCGTAGGAGTAGTCCTCGAGGCGTGTGGGCTTGTCGGAGCGGCCGAAGCCGAAGTAGTCGGGCGCGACGACGCGGGCGACTGTCGCAAGCCGAGGGATCATCGTCCGGTACAGGAACGCCCACGTCGGCTCGCCGTGTAGGAGGAGCACGGGATCGCCGGCGCCCTCCTCGACGTAGTGCATGCGCAGTCCTTCCTGCTCGACGTAGCGCGGCGCGAAGTCGTAGCCCGGTAGCCCGGCGAAGCGCTCGTCGGGCGTGCGGTAGAAATCCACGGGACGATCTTGACGACGAGGAGGCTGTGGTGGGAGACACCCCGAACATCTGGCGTGACGAGTGGGAGAGCGAGAGCGACGAGGAGTGGGCGGCCGATCGCTCGACGCGACTGCCGCGCGGGGAGCGGATCGGCGCGACCCTGTACGAGCTGCCGCCGGGCGGAACGAGCGGGCTCTACCACTTCCACCACGGAGCCGAGGAGCTGCTCGTCGTGCTGCGCGGGCGGCCGACCCTCCGGGAGCCCGGCGGCGAGCGGGAGCTCGGCGAAGGCGACGTCGTGCTCTTCCCCGTCGGTCCGGACGGGGCGCATCAGCTCTCGAATCGCACCGACGGGCCCGTTCGCTACCTCATCACCGCGAACCGTCCCTCGCCCGAGGCGGTCGAGTACCCGGACTCGCGGCAGGTCTCGGTGATGGCGCTCACCGAGAGCCAGCTCGGACGTCCGCTCTGGGACATCCGCACGCTCGACGACGCGTCGTAAAGGCGAGGCTTGCCTCGCCCGTCGCCGCCCTACTGCCTCTGAGCCACCAGAGCGCGAGCGCTCGCCCGCTCGCGTGCGATCGTCGCGCACGCGATCGTCACGAGTGACGTCGCTCCCGCGACGACGAACGCGAGCGACGTCCCGCCGAGCTCCGCGAGCCAACCGGCGAACAGGCCGCCGATCGGCGCCAGTCCGACGAACGCGAACAGGTAGAGGCCGATGAGCCGGCCGCGCAGGTAGTCGGGCGACCCGAGCTGAACGAGGGCATTCGCGTTCGCGGTGAAGAGCGTGAAGGCGACCCCGATGGCGAGCAGCAGTCCACCGGCGAGGAACTCGTTGCGGACCGGGGCGAGCGCGATGGCGAGCACGCCGAACGCGGTCGCGCCGATCGCGAAGAGCCGCCAGCTCGCCTCGCGGAAGGTCGCGGTCACGAGCGCGCCGACGAGCGCTCCGAGGCCGAACGCGGCGGAGAGCAGCCCGAATCCTTCGGGCCCGACGTGCATCGTCTCCGATGCGAGCAAGGGCACGAGCACGTGGAAGTTGAAGCCGACGGTGCTCACGACCGTGACGACCGCGAGCACGAGTCGGAGCTGGGGGTCGCGCCGCACGAAGCCAAGGGCACGGCGTGTTCCGGCGACGAGGCGAGCCTTCGGATCGCGCTCGACCGTGAGCAGTTCGCTCGCTCGAATGCTCGCGAGCGCAGCCAGGACCGCGAGGAAGCTGAAGGCGTTCAGGACGAAACAGATCCCGGTGCCGGCCGTCGCGATGATCACGCCCGCGATCGCCGGGCCGACGATGCGCGACCCGTTGAAGAGCCCCGCGTTCAGGGCAACTGCGTTCGGCAGCGAGCGCGGGCCGACCATCTGGTACGTCAGCGACTGGCGACCAGGTGCGTCGAAGGCGAGGGTGATGCCGCCGAGCGCGGCGAGCACGTAGACGATCGGCAGCGTCGCCGTCCCGGTGAGCGTGACGGCGGCGAGGGCGATCGAGACGAGCATCGCGGCGCCCTGCGTCGCCATGACGAGCCGCCGCGAGTCGAACCGGTCCGCGAGGACCCCGGCGACCAGGCCGAAGACCGTGAACGGCACGAAGCGCCAGAACGCGAGCGCTCCGACCGCGAGTGCCGAGCTCGACAGCTCCAGCACGAGCCAAGCGAGCGCGACGTTCTGCATCCACGTTCCCGCGAGCGAGACGAGCTGCCCGACGAAGAAGATCCGGTAGTTGCGGTGTCGCCTGAGGCTGCGGAACGTTCGCGTACGCAGCGCGATGACCAGTGCCGTCACGGCTCGTCACCGACCAATCGCATGAGCGCAGGCAGCGCTGCGTCGATCGCGGCCAGCTCCTCCGGCTCGAGGACGCGCATTCGCTCGGCGAGCCAGGTCGTGCGCCTGGCCCTGATGCTGCGCAGCACGCGCGCGCCTTCCTCCGTTAGCCGGAGCCCGACGCGGCGCCGGTCCTCGCTCGAGCGGACGCGTTCGATGAGCTTCGCGCGCTCGAGGCGGTCCACGTGGCCGGAGAGAGCAGGGGGCGAGATTCCTTCCTCGGCGGCGAGCTCTGCGAGCGAGAGGCCGGGACTGCGCTTGACGAGCCAGAGCAGAGTCGCCTGCCGTGCGGTGACACCGAGCTGCTCCGTCTCCTTGCGGAGCTCCCGCGCGAGGCGCAACAGCACCGGCCGGAGCTCGGACGCGACCTGCTCGTGGGTAAGCGTAACGTCGCTAATCATTAACGAGGCTAATCATAGCGGGTAGCCATGGGCTCATCGGAGCGCCTATCGTTGCGGCGATGTCTCAGCCCTCCGCCAGCGGTCAGCTCGAGGGGGCGGCAGTCCTCCGCGACCCGCTCGTGCGGGAGCTCCTCGACGCTCGGCTGATCGGCGTGCTGGCCACGTTCGACGAGGAGCGCATCCACGCGGTGCCCATGTGGTTCGCAACCGAGGACGACGCGCTGTTACTTGCGACAGGCTCGCGAAGCCGCAAGGTGAGAAATCTGCGGAGCGATGCCAGGGCGACGCTCGTGGTCCACGACTCGCGTCCCGGAGTCGAGGTGTGCGGCGTGTCGATCGCGGGGAAGGTCGAGGTCCTTCCGGCCGAGGCCGCCCGTCCGCTCGTCGAACTGGTCCACCGCCGGTATGTGGCAGGGTCCGCTCTCTCGGACCCCGACGTCCGTGAATTCCTGAGCTCGGACGACGTCGCGCTCCGGCTCTTGCCCGAATCGGCAATCACCTGGGACGAGCGCGGAAGCGCGGCGAACGCGGCGCTTCGCCAACGAGGAGGGGCTCTTCCTCTCGCATCGACCGAGCCGCGCTGCTGAGAGCTACTTCGGCTGCGCTTCGAGCTTGTAGCCGACGCCGTAGCGCGTGTGGATGAACGTGTGCGCCGGCGCGCGGCGGTCGACCTTCTCCCGCAGCTTGCGGACGAAGACGTCCACGGTGCGGTCGCGGTGCGTCGCTCGCCGGCCCCAGACACGCTGGAGCAGCTCGTCGCGCGTCAACACGCGCCCCTGCTCGCGCGCCAGCGTGTAGATGAGGCGGAACTCGGTCGGCGTCAGTTCCGCGCTCTCCCCGTCGACGTACGCCTGCACGTTGTCCGGGTCGAGTCGAAGCTCCTCGATGACGATCGCGTCACCGCGGCGCGGCTCCGCCTGGCTGAGGCCGCGGCGGGCCGCGACCTGGACCCGTGCCGCGAGCTCTTTGAGAGAGAACGGCTTGACGAGGTAGTCGTCCGCGCCGATCTCGAGCGCGTGCACGCGGTCGTGCTCGGTCCCGCGCGCAGAGACGACGACGATCGGCGTCCCGATGCCCTCGGCGCGAGCCTGCTCGATGACGCGCCAGCCGTCGATGCCGGGGAGCATGAGGTCGAGGACGCAGACGTCGGGGCGCTCGTAACGGAGTCGGGCGAGCCCGGTCTCGCCGTTCGCGACGCCGACAGCGTCGAAGCCGGCCGCTTCGAGGTGTCGCGACATCCCGCGAGCGATGACGTCGTCGTCCTCGATTATCAAGACCTTCGCCATCCGGCGAAATGATGGCGGCCCCCGGCGATGCCAGGGGCCGCCTACTGGTTACCGTCTGGTGTCCGACTGGTAAAGAGCGAAGGGGTCAGCCAAGGCTGACCCTTCTTCCGTCAGGGGTCAGACTTCAGTCTGACCCCGCTCTGAAACGCTCGACGGCTACCGACTACCCGTCAGCCTCGGCGTCCGCCTCTGCGCTCTCCCCCTCCGCCTGCTCGGCCGTGAGGTCGACGACGAGGTAGAGCCGCTCGCACGACCGCACGCGCGTGAGCGGGCGCTCCGCGCGGAGCACGAACGCCTGGTCGTCGCCGTCGCCGCAGTTGAGCACGTCCAGCTGTCCGTCGGCTGCGAGGGCGTGCAGCCTGTCGTCGCCGTTGCCGCCGGAGACCCGGTCGGCTCCCCAGCCGCCGAACAGCGAGTCGCTCGCGTCGCCACCGGAGACGAAGTCGTCGCCCTTGTTGCCGGAGACGCGGTCGTCCCCGTTTCCGCCTCCCACGCGGTCCGCGTCGGATCCGCCGTAGACGCGGTCGGCTGCGTCGCCTCCAGAGACCGTGTCCGAGCCCCTGCCTCCGTACGCCACGTCGGCGCCGTCGCCTGCGCGCACCGTGTCGTTGCCCGCGCCGGCCCGGACCAGATCCTGACCGCCGAACGCGAAGATCGTGTCGTCGCCCGCGAACGCGCGAATCTCGTCGGCCTGCCCGGTGCCGCGCAGGACGTCGTTCCCGGGCGTGCCGTTGATGACCGCCGCGATGCCGGCAGTCGCGAGCGCGAGCGTCACCAATGCACACCCCGCCACCGCAAGCGTCTTGAGCCTCATGTCGTGCTCCTCCTGTCCGTCGTGTGCCCTGACGGACGCATTGACCGCTATGTGAGTTTGGGCGCGATGTGGCGGAAGCAAGCTTTGAGCAAACCTTGTGTTAGAACGGCGTGAGGCGTGGACGCCGACGCAATCAGGGGACGCACACTGATCGACGAGAGCCGCGAGGCGGTGGTGGTGCTCGACGAGCACGATCGCGTCGTGCTGGCCAGTCGCCGCGCGCGGCAGGCAATGGACGGGATCCGCGAGGGCGAGCTGCTGCCGTCCGACGTCCTCACCGGCGAGCGCGGCGTCATCCCGCTCGTCGTCCCGTACGAGGTCGACGGGCGTCGCGAGCGCCTCGTCTACCTCTCGCGTGAGGGCGACCTGGCTGCGTACGAGGAGCTGCGCTCCGGGTTCACCGCCGCTGTGTCGCACGAGCTCCGCACGCCGCTCGCCCGGCTCCTGACACTGATCGAGACCGCGTCGCTGCCGGGCGAGGACGTCGTCCAGGTGCTCGATCAGGCCGCGGGCGAGGTGCACCAGATCACGGAGCTGATCGACGAGGTTCTGTTTCTCAGCGAGCTCGAGTCCGGGGCACGGGTCGTCGCGCTCGGGGCAGAGCCGGTCCGCCCGGTCCTCGAGGAGGCGCTCGAGGCCCTCGAGGAGCGCGCGAGCCGGGCGAACGTCACGTTGCGGCTCGAGTGCGATCCGACGCTCGAGCTCTCCATCCGGCCGCGAATGCTCCTCGTCCTCGCTCGCAACCTCGCGGAGAACTCGATCCGCTACGCAGGCCCCGGCGCGACGTTCATGCTCTCGGCGCTACGGCACGCAGACGGGTCGATCGATCTCGTCGCCAGAGACGACGGCGTCGGGGTCGAGGAGGCCGAGGTGCCGCGCCTCTTCGAGCGCTTCTATCGCGCCGACCGCGCTCGAGCCTCGCGCGGAACCGGCCTCGGGCTCGCGATCGTGAAGCACGTCGTGACGCAGGCCGGCGGGTCCGTCGAGGCGCGGGGCGGTGTCGGGCGGGGCCTCGAGATCCGCTGCCTGTTCGTGCCGCCGCTCTGATCTTCACCATATCGTCACCACATGTTCACGAGAACGGGGACCGTGGGCCGGAGCGGACGCGTGAGACTGGCGGGCATGAAAATCCTGACGAGACTTCTGTTGCTCGCGGCAATCGCGACCTTCGCCGTCGCCCTTACCGGCTGCGGCGGGGACGACGACAACGGCGATGAAGCCAGTGGCGGCGTGATCACCGCCGACGGCTCGAGCACCGTCGGCCCGTTCGTCACGAAGGCAGCCGAGGACTTCAAGGACGCGGAGGGCGTCGACGTGACGGTCGGGATCTCCGGCACCGGCGGCGGCTTCGAGCGGTTCTGCGCCGGTGAGACCGATCTCTCGAACGCCTCGCGCCAGATCGACGAGGAAGAGGTCGTGCTCTGCGAGGACGGCGGAGTCGAGTACATCGAGTTCCGCGTCGCGACCGACGCCCTGACGAATGTCGTCAACACGCAGAACGACTGGGCGACGTGCCTCACGGTCGACCAGCTGAAGTCGATCTGGGAGCCGAGCTCGATGGTCTCGAACTGGAACCAGGTCGATCCGTCGTTCCCGGACGTCCCGATCCGGCTCTTCGGCCCGGGCACCGACTCCGGCACGTTCGACTACTTCACCGACGTCATCAACGGCGAGGAAGGGGCGAGCCGCACCGACTACTCCCCGAGCGAGGACGACAACGTCATCGTCCAGGGCGTCTCGGGCGAGGAGGGCGGCATGGGCTACTTCGGCTTCTCGTACTACGAGCAGAACCAGGACACCCTGAAGGCGCTCGAGGTGGACGGGGGGTCGGGTTGCGTCGCTCCCAGCTCCGATGCTGCACAGGACGGCTCGTACACGCCGCTCTCGCGTCCGCTCTTCGTCTACGCGAAGACGACCTCGTTCGACGAGAAGGAGGAAGTCCGCAACTTCGTCAAGTACATGCTCGACAACAATCAGACGATCGCCGAGGAGTCGCTGTTCGTGCCTCTGAGCGACGACCAGCTCTCCGAAGAGCAGGCGAAGTACGAGGAAGCCGCGGGGTAGCCCAGCTTGGCGACGCCCGTAATCGCCGCCGAGCGCACGCTTGCGCTACCTCGTAAGCGAATCCGCTGGGGAGAGGTGCTCGTCCAGGGCATCCTCTTCCTGGCGGCCGCGATCTCGGTCCTGACGACCGTCGGCATCGTCGTCTCGCTCATCATCCCGGCGGGCGAGTTCTTCGACGAGGTCAGCCCCTGGGAGTTCCTGACCGGCACGACCTGGACGCCGTTGTTCCTCGACGGGCAGTTCGGCGTCGTGCCGCTCGTGGTCGGCACGTTCCTGGTCTCGTTCCTCTCCGCGCTCGTCGCTTTCCCGCTCGGCGTCGGCGTCGCCATTTACCTCAGCGAGTACGCGAACAACCGGGTGGCGGGAGTCCTGAAGCCGGTCCTCGAGATTCTCGCGGCCATCCCGACGGTGGTTCTCGGATACTTCGCGCTCACGTTCGTGACCCCGCTTCTCCGCGACATCGGCGTCCAGGTCGAGATCTTCAACGTCCTCTCGGCGAGCCTCGTCCTCGGCGTCATGCTGATCCCGACCATCGCCTCGCTCTCCGAAGACGCGATGGCGGCGGTGCCCAGTGATCTCCGAGACGGCGGCTACGCGCTCGGGGCGGACAAGCTGCAGGTCTCGACGCGCATCGTCGTCCCGGCTGCGATCTCGGGGATCATCGCCGCGTTCGTCCTCGGCTTCTCACGTGCCGTCGGCGAGACGATGATCGTCCTCATCGCCGGCGGGCAGCTCGCGCAGATCACCGCCGACCCGCGTCAGCCGGTCGAGACGATGACGGCCTTCATCGGCGCGACCGGCTTCGGCGACGTGCCGACCGGCTCGATCGAGTACAAGACCATCTTCGCGGTCGGCCTCACCCTCTTCGTGATCACGCTCGTCATGAACCTGATCTCGATCCGGCTCGTCCGCAAGTACCGGGAGATCTACGAGTGACCGCTCTGGAACCCCACGTCGAGCGCGACTACGAGCCCGCGCCCGAGGAGGCGACCCGCGGCCGGCGGGTGTGGAAAAACCGGCTGTTCAAGGCGACGATGCTCTTCTCCATGCTCGTCGCGTTCGGGACGCTCGCCGTCCTGCTCGTGGACACGATCATCACCGCCTGGCCGGCTTTCGACTGGAAGCTCTTCAGCAACCCGCCGTCGACGCAGGTCGAGGAGGCCGGCGCGAGGCCTGCCATCCTCGCGACGCTCTACCTCGGGCTCGTCGTCCTGCTCCTGTCGGTGCCGATCGGGATCCTGACCGCGATCTACCTGGAGGAGTACGCGAACCGCAATCGCTGGTGGAACCGGCTGATCGAGGTGAACATCCAGAACCTCGCAGCCGTGCCGTCGATCGTGTACGGGATCCTCGGGCTCGCGTTCATCGTCCGCGGGATCGGCGTCGGCCGCGTCGTCTTCGCCGGCGCTCTCATCCTGACGCTCGTCGTCCTGCCCACGGTCGTCGTCGCCTCCAGGGAGGCGATCCGAGCGGTGCCGGACTCGATTCGCCAGGGGGCGTTCGCCCTCGGCGCGACGAAGTGGCAGGTCGTCTGGCGCCAGGTGCTGCCCGCGGCGATTCCGGGCATGGCGACGGGCTCGATCCTCGCGCTCTCCCGCGCCGTGGGCGAGACGGCGCCGCTGCTCATGGTCGGCGCGACGGTGTACGTGGCGTTCGACCCGGAGCTCTTCGGCGCGTACACCGCGCTGCCCGTGCAGATCTACAACTGGGTGCGGCAGCCGGATCCCGAGTTCCAGACCCTCGCAGCAGCCGCTGCCGTCGTGCTGCTCGTGATCGTGCTGAGCATGAACGCCGTGGCAATCTTCGTTCGCAACCGCTACCGGCGCAAGTGGTGAGGCAATGACGCAGATGGACACGCCGCAGCCCCAGATGAACACCCACATCGACAGCTCCCGGATCGCAGAGGCGTCGCGTGGGGCACTCACGAGGGCCGACATCGAGCGTCGCGAGAAGGTCTTCGCGGTCTCCGATCTCGGGGTGTACTACAGCGGCAAGCCTGCTCTCGAGGAGGTCGACCTCGACATCCACAGGAACACCGTGACGGCGTTTATCGGTCCGTCGGGCTGCGGTAAGAGCACGTTCATCCGTTGCTTCAACCGCATGAACGACCTGATTCCGGGCGCCGAGGTCCGGGGGAAAGTCCTGTACCACGGCCAAGACCTCTACGGACGCGACGTCGACCCGGTCGAGCTTCGTCGGCGCATCGGCATGGTGTTCCAGAAGCCGAATCCGTTCCCGAAGTCGATCTACGACAACATCGCCTTCGGGCCGCGGGTGCTCAGCATGAAGGGCAACCTGGACGAGCGCGTCGAAGGCGCCTTGAGGCATGCGGCGCTCTGGGACGAGGTGAAGGACCGCCTGAAGGACAGCGCGCTCGGGCTCTCCGGCGGTCAGCAGCAGCGTCTCTGCATCGCGCGCGCCCTCGCGGTCGAGCCGGACGTGATCCTCATGGACGAGCCGGCGTCGGCCCTCGACCCGATCTCGACGACGCGCATCGAAGACCTCATGCACGACCTCAAACGCGAGTACACGATCGTGATCGTCACGCACAACATGCAGCAGGCGGCGCGAGTCGCGGACATGACCGCGTTCTTCAGCGTGGTCGTCCACGAAGACGGCAGCGCCAGACGAGGCATACTCGTGGAGTACGACATGACGGCAAAGATCTTCACGGCGCCGTCCGACAAGCGGACGGAGGACTACGTGACAGGGCGGTTCGGATGAGAATCGAGCTGCAGCAGGAGCTCGATGCTCTCGAGGCCGGGTTCCAGGAAGCCGGCGAGATCGTCGTCCGCGCGATCCGGGGAGTCACCGACGCGCTTCGCACGCAAGACGTCGAGCTCTGCGACGAGGTCATCGCGTTCGACGACGAGATCGACGACCGCTACCTCGCGATCGAGCGCCAGGTCGAGCTCGTGCTCGCACGACAGACGCCGGTTGCGACAGACCTCCGCCTCGTCCTCGCGATTCTCCACTCGGGCCTCCATCTCGAGCGCGTCGGGGACCAGTGCGTCACGATCGCCAAGCTGACGAAGCTCTCGAGCCATCTGGGGACGAAGCAAGCGGTCGTCGAGAGCCTCGTGGACATGGGTGAGCGGTGCGCGGAGATGATCAAAGTGTCGCTCACCGCCTTCGCAGACCGTGACGTGCAGAAGGCGCGCGAGCTCCACCAGCTCGACGAGCTCGTCGACCGCGCGAACCGCCAGGTGTTCGGCGAGGTGCTCAGCTACGTCCACGATGTGGAGGCACTCGAGTGGGGCATGCGACAGATCACCGTCTCGCGCTGCCTCGAGCGCATCGGCGACAACGCCGTAGACATCGGCGAGCAGACGGCCTTTCTCGTGACCGGCGAGTTCGCCGAGTTCACCGACGCGTCGCACGATCCGCGCCCGCTCTCCTAGCCGGACTCCACCCGAACGCTCCTGCTCTTCACGAGGTGCCAGAGCGGGGTCTGACTGAAGTCAGACCCCTGACGGATGGGGGTCAGGCGCAAAGGCCTGACCCCGTTCTTGGTCACCACTCCGCCACCTTTCGTTCACTTCCCGTCAGCCCACCGTGGGGCGCGTGGGGGCGACGATCGGGCGGTCCGCGATCCGACCGGACGCAATCGACAGGAGGAGTTGGGAAGGGATGAAGCACGTACTCGGACGCCGTGGCGTCATGGTTCTGGTGGGGGCTGTCGCGAGTCTTGCGATCGTCTCAGCCGCAACCGGGGCGGGCCCCACGTACAACCTCAAGAAGCTCAAGGGCTCCATCACCGCCGACGGGTCGTCCACCGTCGGCCCGTACACGCAGGCAGGAGCCGAGCTCTTCCGGCAGGCCGGTGCGACCGGCGTGAAGGTCACCGTCGGCATATCTGGCACAGGCGGAGGCTTCCAGCGGTTCTGCAAGGGCGAGATCGACCTGTCCGACGCATCGCGGCCGATGCGACAGAGCGAGGCCAAGGCCTGCAAGGACGCCAGCATCGGCGCGTGGCGCGCGTTCACGGTCGCGAACGACGCGCTGACCGTCGTCACGAACCAACAGAACACCTGGGCGCAGTGCCTCAGCGTGGCCGAGCTGAAGAAGATCTGGGAGCCCGGCTCGAAGGTGAACAACTGGAGAGACGTCCGCTCGAGCTTCCCGGACGTGCCGCTGAAGCTCTTCGGCCCCGGGACAGACTCGGGAACCTTCGAGTACTTCACCGAGGCGGTCAACGGCAGGGCTCGCGCGAGCCGGACCGACTACCAGGCGAGCGAGGACGACAACGTGCTCGTGCAGGGCGTCTCCGGCGAGCGCGGCGGCATGGGCTACTTCGGGTACTCGTACTACATCGAGAACCGGAGCAGGCTCAATGCCGTGCAGGTCCGCAACCCGAAGACCGACGCGTGTGTCGCGCCGGGCGTGCAGACCGTGCACTCGGGCGCGTACAAGCCGCTCTCGAGGCCGCTCTTCATCTACGCGAAGGGCTCCTCGTTCAAGCGGACGGAGGTGCAGGCGTTCCTCGACTACATCTTCGACAACGAGGTCAAGATCGCGCAGCGGGCCAGGTTCGTCTCGCTGACTCCGCTGCAGCTCAAGCGCGCGCGGGGGAACTTCCTCCTCGCCGTGAAGGCAGCCAGGAAGGGCTAAAGGCTTCCCTCCCCCACCCCGCCTGGCTGCGGACGGCGGCTCTTCGGAGCCGCCGTCCGTCTTCCAGGTGTCCTTCGTCTATCGGGGAGCGAGCGGAATGCCGAGCTCGCCAAGCAGGCGCTCGACGCGGGCGTCGAGGTCGTCGCGAATCGCCCGGATCTCGTCGCGGGACACGGCGTCGGCAGGATCTCCGACCTCCCAGTCCTCGTAGCGCTTCCCCGGGTAGATCGGGCAGGCGTCGCCGCAGCCCATCGTCACGACGACGTCCGCGGCGCGGACCACCTCGTCGGTGAGCGGCTTCGGGAACGCCTCGGCGAGATCGACTCCGAGCTCGGCCATCGACTCCGCGACGAGCGGGTTGACGAGCTCGGCGGGATCCGAGCCGGCAGAGCGAACGCTCACCAGGCCGCCGGAGCGGAGGGTTACGAGCCCGGCCGCGATCTGGCTTCGGCCCGCGTTCTGGACGCAGACGAACAGGACCTCCGGCTGTTCCTTCGTGATGAGGCCCTCCGCCTGCCCGAGCGCCCTGAGTCGCTCGCGCGCGAACCGGTGGGCGAGCACGGGGACGAAGACGGTGATCTTCGATTCCCCGAGCAGGTCGACGGACTCGGCGATGTAGCGGGCGATCGTCTCCCGGGAAAATGTCCCCGCGAACTCGTCCTGCAACGCCTCGGCGGCTTTCTCGACGTGCGCGCGCGTAACGGGATCGAGCATCTCGGTCATGGCTCGATACTCGCACCGCGGGCACGTCCGGGGCAACGCGGGCTGGTGAACATCTGGAGAGCTCCCCGCGAGTGTTAACCGGTTCGCGCCGACTCGCGGGCGATACGGCATTACGCTGCGCACTGTGCGGCGCACACTCGAACGTGAGCTCAAGCTCGTTCCCGGTGAGGGCTTTCGCCTGTCCGAGCTCGGTGAGACGAGGTTCAAGACCTTCATGTCCACGTATCACGACACTCCCGACCTGCGACTGGCGCGGTCCCGGATCACGCTTCGGTTTCGTGCCGAGAACGGCTCCAGGCTCTGGCAGCTCAAGATCCCGACGGGCGCCGCGCGCATCGAGCTCGAGCTCCCCGGCCTGCCTGCCCGCCCGCCGGAGGAGATGACCGACCTTCTCGCAGTCCACCTCCGCAACGAGCCACTCGTGAAGGTCGCGCGCCTCCGCACTCGACGCGAGAGCATCCACCGAGACGGAGCGGAGATCGTGGAGGACGCCGTGGCGGTCTTCGAGGGTCAGCGCATCGTCCGGCGCTTCCGCGAGCTCGAGATCGAGCTGGTCGACGGGGACGAGCGGTCGCTGAAGCGGCTGGAGCGAGCTCTGCTTGCCGCTGGAGCGACGCGGGGAGACTTCGTGCCGAAGCTCCACCAGGCACTCGACATTCCCTTCGACGGCGCCCCGCCTCGGCCGAGGCCGGACGCCGGGTCCGGCGAGGTGCTCCGCCTGGAGCTGGCGAAGCAGCGCCAGGCGCTCATCGACCACGACCCCGGAACCCGGCTCGGCATCGATGCCGAGGACCTTCACCAGATGCGGGTGGCGACACGTCGCGCACGCGCCTACCTGCGCGCGGCGCGGGGGGTCCTGGAGCCTGCCTGGGCGAAGGAGCTCAGAGCCGAGCTCGGCTGGCTGGGCTCCGCACTGGGCCCCGCGCGCGACGCGGACGTCCTCGAGGCCCATCTCCGAGACATGGTCGGGAAGCTCGGCAAGCACGCCGAAGGCGCCCGCGAGCTCCTGCCGTCGCTCGAGGCGGAGCGGGAGGATGCGCGCCGCTCCGCGGTCGCAGCGCTCTCGCACGACCGCTACTTCGCGCTACTGGATCGGCTGGCCGAGCAGCCGCGCCTGGTCGAGGCCGCGGCCGACACTCGCCTCGCCGACCTCTGGTGGAAGGAGTTCAACCGCACCCGCCGCGCGTTCAGGCGCCTCGACGCGGCGTCCCCCGGCGAGGAGCTCCACAACGCCCGCATTCACGTCAAGCGTTCCCGCTACGCGGCCGAGCTCGCCGCCCACGAGCTCGGCGAAGCCGGAGAGCGCTTCGTCGACGCGTCCAAGGAGCTGCAGGACGTCCTCGGAGAGCACCAGGACTCCGTCGTCGCGGAGGAGTGGATCGCCGCCTGGGCGTCGTCGCGGCCGGAGGCCGAGGCGGCCGCGGCCGCGCTGAGCGACGGGGAACGGAAGCGGCGAAAGCGAGCGCGGCGCGGGTATGCCCAGTCCTGGGACAAGCTGGCTCGTAGGGCTCGCGACGCCCGTTCGTGACCTCCGTCGTGCGCGCCGCCGGCGGCGTCGTCGTTCGGGATGACGACTCCGGGCAAGTGCTCGTCGTGCACCGTCCGCGCTACGACGACTGGTCGTTCCCGAAGGGCAAGGCCGAGCCCGCCGAGAGCGACGAGGACTGCGCGCTGCGCGAGGTCGAGGAGGAGACCGGGCTGCGCTGCACGCTCGGCGACGAGCTCCCGGCGACCTCGTACACGGACGCGCAGGGGCGTCCCAAGCGGGTCCGTTACTGGCTCATGACGCCAGTGGGCGGGGAGCTCGCGTTCCGGCACGAGGTGGACACCGCCCGTTGGATCTCGCTCGACGAGGCACACGACCTGCTCACGTACCAGCGCGACGTGGAGCTGCTCGACCGCGTGACGCTTCCCTCTTGACCTGACCTACGGCGAGGCGTGAGAATCGCGCCTCGGGCCAGGGTGGGATTGATGTTGCTGCTGAGACACGCCAGTGCTGGTGAGCGGCTCTCGATGCCGGAGGTCGACGCTGCGCGAGGGCTCGACCGAACCGGGCGCGCGCAAGCTGGGCGGCTGCACGACGCGTTCTCCGGCTACCGCATCGACCGCATCGTCTCGAGCCCGCTCGTCCGCTGCGTCGAGACCGTCGTTCCTCTCGCCCGGCGGCTCGGGCTGGAGGTCGAGCTTCGGGCCGAGCTCGAGCCGGGCGCGTCGAAGCGCCGGGTGCTCAGGCTCCTTCGCGACCTTCCCGACGACGCGCTCGTCTGCACGCACCGCGAGGTGTTCGAGACGCTCTTCGGGGACGAGCTCACATTCGAAAAGGGGGCCGCCTGGGTCGTCGAGCCCCGCGGACGCGGCTTCGGTCCGGTCGCCTATCTTCCGGCACCTGCGCTCCGTCGGTCTCGCCGCGCAGCCGTGCTCGTCCCGGGCTGCCTCTAGCTCTTTCCCGGACGTCTACGAGCTGGCCACGGCTCGCTCCATAGGATTGCGTACGGGTGGACCTCTACCTCGTACGGCACGCGATCGCAGAGCCGCGCGACGGCGCGCGCTGGCCCGACGACTCGCTGCGGCCGCTGTCAGCCGAGGGCGCAGAGCTTTTCCGGCTCGCGGCCCGCGGCCTGAACAGGATCGGCGTCCAGGTCGAGGCCGTGCTCGCGAGCTCGTACGCGAGGGCGTGGAGAACCGCGGAGATCCTCTCGGAGAAGGCAGCGTGGCCTTCGCCTTCGGCGGCCACGGAGCTCGAGCCGTCGAGCTCGCCGTCCGCGGCGCTCGAGCTGATCGGCGCGAGGACGGAGTCCATGCTCGCGCTCGTCGGGCACGAGCCGGGCCTGTCCGAGCTCGCCTCGCTCGCTCTCACCGGCGACGCCCATGGCGCCGCCATCGAGGTCAAGAAGGGCGGCGTCGTCTGCCTTCGCTTCCGCGGTGCCCCAGGCGCCGGCCGTGCGCTGCTGCGCTGGAGCGCGAGCCCGAAGCTCCTGCGTCAACTCGGTCGCTGAGCTAGGCGACTGCGGCGGCGGTGTGCGCGAGGGCGAGCGCGGCCCCCTCGCGGAGCCCTCCGCGGCCGACCTCGAACGGCTTCTCGAGGCGCCTTGCGAGCGCTTCGAGCACGAGCGTGCCTCCGAGTAGCGTCTCGGCGCGATCGGCGGTGATGCCGGTGCCGGCTACGACCTCGTCTGCGCCCTTCCGGACGATCGACTTCGCGAGCTTCCCGAGCTCCTCCGGTCCGAACCGCTTTCCGACGAGCCGGCCGACGGCTCGTGCCGTGCCTCCGACGGCGAGGGCTGCGTCGGGCCGGGGAGGCGCGAGATCGGCGAGGAGCCCGTCGATCTCGGTGCGCGCCCGCTCCAGGTCCTGCTTCGATGGCGATCGGGTCAGGAACGCCCTCGTCACCCGCAGGGAACCGGCGTCGCGAGACTGAACCCACGTCGGCCCGAGCCCAGGCATCCCGACTGCGACCTCACACGAGCCACCGCCGAGATCCACGACCGCGACCGAGTCGGGTGGATCGGGCATGCGAGTGACGGCACCCTGCCACGCGAGCCGGCCCTCGTCCTCGGCGCTCAGGACCACGACCGGCGCGCGCGTCGCGTCGGCCAGGACGTCGACGAGCTCGTCGCCGTTGTCGGCTTGCCGGCCGGGGGCAGTCACGATCGTCTCCAGCCGTTCGGCCCGCGCGTTGCGTGCGCTCCGTGCATAGCGGTCGGCCACCTCCCGCGTCTGCTCGAGCTTCTTCTTGCCGATGCGGCCGAGGCGGTAGGCGTCGTCGCCCAGGCGCAGGTACACGCGATCGCGGTCGAGCTCCGTTACCTTGGCCCGTTCCACGCTCGCCACGAGCAGGCGCATCGAGTTGGAGCCGACGTCGACGACTGCGACCTTCACGGGAGCCATTGTTCCCCCCGCACCGGCTGGCTACGCGTTCCGGCGGTCGCGCTCGCGACGCCTGGCCCGGGTCCTTACGCGGCGCATCATCGTGTCCTGATGCGAGCGTCGCTTCTCCGACTCGTCCGGCACGCGGCGCGTCCACGTGCCGTCGGACGCGAGCTCCCACGCGTTCGTGTTGTCGGCGAGCGCGCTGTCCAGGATCGCGTTGGTCTCCTGGCGCACGCGCGCGTTCTCGACCGGCGCGACGACCTCGATCCGATGGTCGAGGTTCCGCGCCATGAGGTCGGCGCTGCCGACGTAGACCACCGTTCGCGCTCCCGCCTCGAACGAGTAGATCCGGCTGTGCTCGAGGAAGCGGCCCACGATCGAGCGAACGCGGATGTTCTCGGACAGTCCCTTGACGCCGGGCCGCAGCGCACAGGTGGTTCGTGCGATCACGTCGATCGACGCACCGGCCTGGGACGCGGCATAGAGCTCGTCGACGATGGTGGGATCGACGAGGTGGTTCACCTTGAGCCGGATGCGCGCGGCCTCCCCCGCCTCTGCGGCGACGGCGACGGCGCGGATCTCGTCAACGAGCCCGCTGCGGAGAGTGAACGGAGCCACGAGCAGCTTGCGGAAGCGCTGGGGCCGGCCGAACCCGGTGATGAAGTTGAAGAGGTCGGCGACGTCTGCAGTGATCTCCTCGTCGGCGGAGAAGATCCCGAAGTCCTCGTACAGACGAGCGGTGGCGGCGTGATAGTTGCCCGTGGCGATGTGCACATACCGCCGCAGGCCGGTTCGCTCGCGCCGGACGATGAGCGTCATCTTCGCGTGGATCTTCATGTCGGGATACCCGTAGACGACGTGTACGCCGGCCTGCTCGAGCGCCCGTGACCACTCGATGTTGCGGCGCTCGTCGAAGCGAGCCTTGAGCTCGACGAGGCACACGGACTGCTTGCCTTCCTCGGCGCAGTCGATGAGCGAACCGACGAGCACGCTGTCGTCGCTCGTTCGGTAGACCGCGGTCTTCATCGCGATGACGTCCGGATCACGGACTGCGGCTTGCGCGAACAGCTCGAAGCTTCCGCGGAACGACTCGTACGGCTGGTGGACCGCGAGGTCGCTTCGCCTGATCTCGTCGAAGATCCGGGCCGCGTCGCTCTGCGCCGCCTCCAGTCGCGGCGGGATGACCGGGAGCCACGGCTCGTGCTTCAGGTCCGGACGGTCGAGGGCGTACAGCTCCCCGAGGTCCGCGAGGTCGAGCGCGCTCTCGATGCGGTAAATCTGCGTCTCGTCTGCGTCGAGGCCCCGGGCCAGCCGATCGACCATCTCCGCGGATGCCGACGTGCTGACCTCGAGCCGCACCACGTCGCCGAACCGCCGCTTGCGCAGCTGGCTCTCGACCGCTTCGAGCAGGTCTGCAGCGTCGTCGGACACTTCGAAGTCCGCGTCGCGCGTGACGCGGAAGGCCGCGCGCTCGACGATCGTCGCGCCCGGGAAGAGGCTGGGAAGGAAGTGCGCGATGATCTGCTCGAGCGGGACGTACAGCCCGCGACCGCCGATCTCGTGGAAGCGCGGGAGGCCTTCGGGGATCTTGACCCGCGCGAAGCGCTCCTCGCCGGTCTCCGGATCGGCGACGAAGACGGCGAGCGACAGCGAGAGGCCCGAGATGTAGGGGAACGGCTGCCCCGGCCCGACGGCCAGCGGCGTGAGCACGGGATAGATCTCGCGCTGGTAGCGCTGCTCGAGCTGCTTCAGCTCCTTCTCGTCGCAGTCCTCGATCCTGCCGATGACGATGCCTTCGGCGGCGAGGGTCGTCCGCAGCTCCTTCTTCCACAGGCGGGACTGCCGCCCGCTCAGCTCGAGGACGCGGTCCCTGATCCGGGCGAGCGCCTGCTGCGGCGTGAGGCCGTCGGGCGAGCGGACTGCGAGCCCCGACTCCGCCTGTCCGAGCAGGCCCGCGACGCGGACCTGGAAGAACTCGTCGATGTTCGAGGAGAAGATCCGGCAGTAGTTGACGCGCTCGAGGAGTGGGACGGTCTCGTCCTCTGCGAGCTCGAGCACGCGCGCATGGAAGTCGAGCAGCGAGAGCTCACGGTTGAGCAGACGCTCGACGGGCTCCTTGACAGCGCGAACTGCCACGACCACATCATCATCTAGAAGCAGTCCTCGGTGTGCGGTCACGATCTGGTTAACGGGAGCCGCTGGGCGCGGAAATGGCGCTCATCGCGCGCTTGCCCGCAACGAACGGGGCCCGCCTCGGCAGGCCCCGTTCGCGCTCCCCGTGACTTCCTAGCTCGCCGGCTTCAGCAGGAAGAGCTGTCCGTCCTCCACGGTTCCGGCTGCCGGGGCCGCCGTCGGAGGATGCGCCTGCACGTCGGACAGCCACCAGTCGGCGCCGAAGAGCTCGCTGGCATCGATGATGCCGCTCGTCTCCCAGATGCCGGGTCCGACCGCGACGCCGTCCCAACCTGGCGGATTCAGCTGGGCAACGCGGGTCGCGCTGGTGCCGTCCAGGCCGATCGGACGCTGTGGCTTCCGGCGGTTGACGATGTCGAAGCGCCAGATCGAGCCATCGCGGCCCTTGCTCGCCATGACCGGCCGGCTCGCACCGGTGCCGTCCTCGTTGATCATGAGGTACTGGCGGCTCGTGTCGATGTTGTCCGGGCTGATCGCGGTGTCGCCGCCCGCAGCGATCACCTGCTGTGCGTTGACGGCCACGGTGAGCGAGCCGGTCCCGGTGGGATCGCCCGGGCTCAGCAGGAGCGAGTACACGCGACCGAGCGTGTTCGACGGTACCGCTGCGTCGCCGGTCGTCACGAAGAAGACCTCGTCCCGGTCACGCTTGTTGAAGGACGCGTCCTCGGGTCGTGCGAACGTGAACGCTCCGGCGGCGTCGGATGCCGCTTCGAGCTGGACATCGGACAGGACCCCGGCGTTCGGGATCAGCACCCACTTGACTGCGATCGAGCCATTGGTGAACGCGGCCTCGCTCGACTGCGCCGGGTCGACCGGGGCGAGGACGTAGAGGTCACCGTTGTCGAGGCCGTTGCGCCGCAGCACGCTCGAGCCGGGGCGAGTCTGCTTCTTGCCGACGTACATGTAGACCTGGCTGTTGGTGGCGGTGGACTCGAGCGTTGCCGGACCGTCCTCCGTGCTGAAGATCACGGTCCTGTTGTCACGACGCGGCTGGGTCAGGGTCTGCTCCCACGGGAACCGTCCGAGCTTCGGCAGCGTATGCAGCTCGTTGTCGAAGATCGCGACCGCGATGCCTCCGAGGCCGTCGAACGACTCCACGGCCGCGACCTCCTCGTTGGCGAAGTAGATCGGCCGGTCGTAGCCGTCGGCCTTCCCGTGGAGGCCGCCCGAGCAGAAGCGACCGAACTGGCGTGGCATCTGGGCGACGTTGGACGCGTCGGGCGCGGGACCGAGCAACGTGTTCTCGGCAAAGATCGTGTCGTAGGCACGCTCGCCGTCGAGCACGTTGCCCTGGGCGTCGAGCGTCCACTTCGAGACGAGCGCGCCGCGGTACGCCGGCCCGACGGGATTCCCCGCGGCGTCGACGACGGGTGACGAGGTGGCCGCGAACGGGAGCTCGTGATTCATGAACAGGGTCGACGTCCCATCCCCGTTCGGCATCGCGCCGAGCCCGTCGGGGATGCCCACCATGCGATAAAAGGTGGCGGGTGTCGAGGCTTCCGGAACCTTGTCGTTCGCGCTCAGCAGCGCGTCGACCTCGTACTCGCCGCCGACTGGCACGACGTAGTCCTTCACACTCGTATCCGCGAGCGCGCCCGCAGCGGTTACCGATGCGGCGCCTACCGCGATGAGCCCGAGCAGTAGCTTCCACCGTGCTTTCACGTGAACCGTCCTCCCCTCGAGGGTCCGTTGTCGGCGTGAGTCATCTCATGCTCCCGGGTGGGCATGGGTATCTGCGAGGTGGCTCATACGAGTAGAAGCGGTGAACGGCCGCTGGGGCTGCGCAGGCGTGAGCGGGGCCGGCCTCGGCGGGCCCCGCTCAACCCCGTGCTCCCCCGGCTCGGTCAGACGAGAGGCACGCCGAGGCGGTCGTAGGCAGCCGCCTCGAGCTGTGTCAGCCCGTATCTCTCCGCCGCCTCGGCCAGCTCGCCCGAGATGACAGGCCCGTTCACGATGACTCGTCTCCCCTCGTCGCTTCGCGGCGAGCGTTCCACCGGCCCGGCGCGCGGTGGGGAGGAGCATGGTGAACGGTCCGAGTCGAGTCGGTGAACCGTCAGGCGAGCGCGTCGAGGACGAGCGCCTGGAAGTGCGCGACGAGCTGCTCCGACCGGGGCATGAGGTGTCCCTCGTCGAGCAGCCCCGACCGGACGCCCGCCTGCACCCGCTCGACGAGGACGCGGTCTTCTGCGCTGACCTGCGCGTCGAAGGCGAGCATGTCGTCGATCCAGCCCTCATCGGCGTCGGGCGCCACGAAGTAGTCGAGGAAGCGGTACGTACGCTCGGGCGCGAGCGGCACGATCGGGCCGATCGAGAAGTTCGGCCGGCCGGGCATCACGTTGACGACCGTCCCCGGGAAGAGGAGGTGGAACTGGCCGCGCTCGACCTCACCGGTGAGGTCGTAGCCGCCGCGCGGCTCGGGCCGGGGCGCGCCGTGCTGCGTCATGCGCAGGGTCCCCGTCTCGAGCAGGTACGCGTCCGGTGATACGTCCATGGCCGCCGAGAAGCCGGGATGGGCGACGGCGCAGTGGTAGCACTCGAGGAAGTTCTCGGCGCAGATCTTCCAGTTCGCCTCGTACTCCGATTCAGCACGCGAGAGGAACCGGAGGGCGTTCACGTCGACGCCGGCCGCGGCGACGAGCTGGGGGACGTCGTCGAGCGCCTCTTCGAGGGGCGGCGCGTCGAGGTCGGGGTTGACGAAGACGAACGGCCCCCAGGTGTCCACCTGGAGGCGGACGAGCCCGAGCTCGTCTGCGTCGAACCCACCCTCCCGGTCGGAGCGCGGTGCCTTCAGCAGCCGGCCGTCGAGACCGTACGTCCACGCGTGGTAGGGGCACTGGAGCGTCTCCCGCTGTCCGGAGCCCTTGCAGACGATCGAGCCGCGGTGCCGGCAGACGTTGAGGAACGCGCGCAGCTCGCCCTCGCGGTCGCGCACGAGCAGCACGGGAATGTCGCCTGCCCGCGACGTATGGAAGCTCGCGGGCTCCGCGATCTCGTCGGTGCGGGCGACGTACTGCCAGTAGCGGCGGAAGATGCGCTCCTGCTCGAGGCGGTGGACTGCAGGGTCGACGTACCAGCTCCACGGAAGCGTGCGGGTCTCGGTGATGCTCACCGGCCGAACGCTACAGAGGGCTCAGGCGGCGGCGCGCGAGGATTCGACGTCGAAGCGGGCGAGGTAGACGGGCCTGCTCGACCGCAGGTAGTCCACGACTGTTGCCTCGAGCCGGCCGCAGGGAACGAGGGTCTTCCAGCCGCCCAGATGCTCGGCGCGATGGAAGTCCCCCGTCGCGACCGTCGCGCGGCCCGCGGCGGCGACCCAGGGGAAGAGCTGCGAGCGGTTGAAGAGCTCGAAGCGGTGGACGAGCGCGCCGAGGCCGTCGGGGTCTGCCGCGAACCCGAGTGTCGGATGCGACCGGGACGTCGTCACGACGTCGTCGTCGGGATGCGCGCCGATGAGCGCCGCCCCGGCCGCGTCGGCCTGCCGGAGCGCCGTCGTCATGCCGTCGGCGAGCGACACGGGCTCACGTAGGCCGACTGCGACGGCGTGGGCCGAACGCCTGGGATCGTGGTCGTTGTAGGACAGCTCGAGACCGGGGATCACCAGCAGGCCGTAGCGCCGGAGCGCGCGGGCCGCCTCGTCCTCGATCTCGGCGAGGTACGCGGTGTAGGTCTCCGCACGGACGCCGCGCGCACCCGTCGCGACGACAGGGTCGTCCTCCCGGTAGGTGTGGTCGCTGATGCACAAGACGTCGAACCCGGCCGAGCCGTAGAGCTCGACGAGCTCGCGGATCGAGAGGTCGCCGTCGCTCCACGTCGTGTGCGAGTGGAGCTCGGCAAGCAGCGGCGACAGCTTGCGGTGCATACACCTCGATGGTTGCTGCCGCCTACGCCTCCGGGGAAGAAAAGTGGTTGCATTCCAGGGAGAAAGAAGCGGCTTGAGAGATGGACGACTTGGGTATCCTCGCCCCGATGCCGGGGGCTGGAACGGGCGAGCGCGGCGTGGCGGGTGCGACTGCCCTCGTGCTGGAAGCCGAGGAGCTCCTCGGCCCGCTGACCATCGAGCGGAACATCGCCTGGTGGGACGTGAACGTCGAGGCGAACGACGAGAACGAGCGGCGGCGGGCCGAGACCGAGCTCTCCTATTCGAACACGCTCGCCGATACCGAGCTGTTCGAATCGATCCAGAACGCGCGCACGTACGGCGCAGAAGGCCTGGTCCGGCGGCGGCTCGAGCTGCTCCACGACCTGATGCTCCCCCACCAGGTGCCGGCCGGTCTCCGCGAGCGGATCGTCGAGCTCGAGGCTTCGGTCGAGGCCCGGTTCTCGCGCCATCGCGGAGTCGTACGCGGCGAGGAGGTCGACGACATCGCGATCAAGCGCATCCTGCGCGAGAGCGCCGACGTGGCCGAGCGGCAGGAGGCCTGGGAGGCGTCCAAGACGGTCGGGGCGGCGGTTGCGGACGACGTCCGCGAGCTCGCGCGCCTTCGCAACGAGTCGGCACGTGCGCTCGGGCACCGCGACTGGTTCGCGCTCTCGATCGCCGTCAGCGAGCTGGACGAGGAGAAGCTCTTCGAGACGCTCGCGGCCTGCGACCGGACGACGGCAGAGCCCTTCGGCCGCTGGAAGGCGGACCTCGACCAGCGGCTCGCTGCACGGTTCGGCTGCGCGGTGGGCGAGCTCCGGCCGTGGCACTACGCCGATCCCTTCTTCCAGGAGCCGCCGCCGGACGGAGGGCTCGATCTCGACCCGCTCTTCCGGGGCCGGGACATCGTCGAGCTGGGACAGCGGACGTTCGACGGCATCGGCATCGACGTTGCGGGCACGCTCGACCGCAGCGACCTCTTCCCGCGCGCGGGCAAGTGCCAGCACGCGTTCTGCATGGACGTCGATCGCGAGGGCGACATCCGCGTCCTGATGAACGTCACGGACAACCACGACTCGATGAACACGCTGCTCCACGAGCTCGGGCACGCCGTCTACGACCTCGGGTTCGACGAGAGGCTTCCCTGGCTGCTGCGGGACACGCACCTCGTGACGACGGAAGCCACCGCCCTGCTCTTCGGCTCGTTGGCCGGCCAGCGCGACTGGCTCGTCCAGGTGCTCGGCGTCGACGCGAGCGAAGCCGCCGAGCTCGAAGACCGGCTGCGGGCGGCACGCGCCGCGGAGCTCCTGGTCTTCACGCGCTGGGTACTCGTCATGACTGGGTTCGAGCGCGAGCTGTACGCCGATCCGGAGGCGGACCTCGACACGATCTGGTGGGAGCTCGTCTCGCGCCACCAGCTCGTGACGCCGCCGGACGGCCGGCGCGCGCCGGACTGGGCCGCGAAGATCCATGTCGCCGTCGCGCCGGTCTACTACCACACGTACCTCTACGGCTCGATCGTCGCGCTCCAGCTCCAGGAGGCGCTGGGCGCGGGCGCGAGCGGCATCGTCGGAAGGCCGGAAGCCGGCCGCCTGCTCGAGGAGCGCCTCTTCACCGGTGGGCTCTCGCAGCGGTGGGACCGGCTCGTCGAGCAGGCGACCGGGTCGCCGCTCTCGGTGGACGCGCTCGCACGCGCGGTCGCCTCCGCCTGAGTGGAAACGGGGTCAGACCCTTCGTGGTCTGACCTCCATCCGCTAGGGGTCAGACTTCAGTCTGACCCCGCTCTCAGCGTTGCAACCCAAAGACGGGGTCAGGCTAAAGCCTGACCCCGGCGCTAACTCGAGCGCCGCCTGATCCGGCAACTCGGAGAGCTGCGCTCTCCGACGCGACTCCTACAGTTTCTTCGGCTGCGGCTGTCGTGGTCCCCTCGAAAGGAGCAACGAATGTCAGGGTACGAGTCGAAGCCCGATCATCTCTCGGGCTGGGCGGTCGGGGGCATCACCTTCGCGGCCGTCCTCCTGATCCTGGTCGGCGTCTTCCAGGCGATCACCGGCCTGACGGCGATCTTCGACGACGAGTTCTTCGTCGTCACGCAGAACTACGTGTTCGACCTCGACACGAGCGCCTGGGGGTGGATCCACCTCATCCTCGGCGTGATCATCGCCCTTGTGGGCTTCGCGCTCCTGCGCGGAGCCACGTGGGCGGGAATCACCGCTCTCGTCGTGGCGGTGCTGAGCGCGATCGCCAACTTCTTCTTCATCCCCTACTACCCGTGGTGGTCGCTCCTCATGATCGGACTCGCCGTCTGGGTGATCTGGTCGCTGACCCGGCCAGGGGCGCACAGAGCCTGATCGAGACGTCCGCGGCGGGCAGCGTCGAGCGCTGCCCGCCGCGGACGGTCGTCGTCGTAGCGGAGCGCGAGCGCGAGGTCGTTGCTCGTCATCGGCGTGAAGCTGATCGGCGACGGTAGCGCCGGCCGGTAGCTCTAGGGAAAGCGGCGCGGCGCGGGACCGGCGGGCGTGATCCTGCCGAGGCGGCTCCGGTTGTGCGCGACGAGATCGTAGACGCGCTCCAGCAGCCCGTCAGGTAGCGCTTCAACCACGCGGGCGGAGCGGTCGCGCCCGATCGCCCGCAGCACGCGGCTCGCGCCGGCTCCCCTGCCGGCGAGCGTTCCGTCGAGCTCCGCCAGCCGCCAGCTCGCGAACCGCTCCGCTTCCGGTAGCGGCTCGAGCAACGGCGCCGCCTCGGCCGCCTCGAGCGGGAGGAACGCGATCCGCTCGTCTCGGTCGAGCCGCATGACTGTCCGCGCCACGAAGCGGCAGACGCGGCACTCCGAGTCGTAGAGGAGGACCGGCCGCTGTAGCAGTGACATCAGGCCAGATACGCCGCCGAGGGGGTCCCGGCCGGGGTGAAGACGCCGAGCAGGGTCATCTCCTTCTCGCCGGCGTTCTCGACGACGTGCACCTCCCGAGGACGCAGGCGGAACGCGGACCCCGGCCCGAGCTCTTCGATCTCGCCGCCGACATGGAGCCGCCCCGGCCCCTCGGGGATCCAGACGAGCTCGTCGTACAGGTGGTAGTGCCATGGCGCCTTGCCCGGAGGCAGGAAGCCGGCGAAGAGCGTCGCCCGCGTCGATCCGTTGTGGGGGCCGAAGAGGATCTGGAAGGAGCGGGCGCCCGTCGCTGCCTCGGCGTCGGCGGCGTCGAGCTCCGTGACCGTCTCCCGCACTCCGAGCGGCGCGTGGCGGTCCGTCTCCGGACCCGCCTCGACCAGCACCAGGTCGACTCGGCCCGCCCCGGCCCGGAGCCCCGCGTACTCGCCGGCCAGGACGAGCCCGGCGGATCCGGGCCGCAGCCCGTGGCGGCCGTCCCCGAGCACGAGCTCGCCGTCTCCGGTGACCACGAACACGAGCGAGTCGTTCTCCGGATGACCGAGCTCGAGCTCGCTCTCTGCCTCTATGTGCGTCTGCGTCAGCGAGAGCGCCGAGCCCGGGAGCGGCGGTAGGTCGGCGGACGAGACGCGGCTGGTCACGCGATCCAGACCCCGCGCGAGAACGCGATGCCGGCGGCGGCGCTCAGCGCACCGAGGCCGACGAGCACGCCGGTGCGGATGCTCGGACGCTCCCGGATCACCGCTGCGAGCGCGATGAGCACTGGGAAGTCGGTCAGGACGAAGCGGGGCAGGCTGACGAGCGGGAATCCCGTGGACGGGACGCTCAGGATCACGACGAGCGTGGCGCCGGCATAGAGACCGAACGCCGGCCCGAGCCGCCGCCAGGCGACCCACGAGAGCCACACCACGGGGACGAGCAAGACGAGGTGCACGGCGTTCCAGAAGTTCACCTGGAGCGCCTGGGAGTAGCCGCTGCCGCCCGGCTCGGTGCGGGGGAGGTGTCGGAGGATCTCGAGCGCCCCGTGCCCTCCCGCCTCGATCGCCATCCAGGCCCCGCCGAGCGGCCCGAGGAAGGCGAGATCGCGCTCCCAGCCCGACGCCTGCGCGTCGGTGAACGCGAATGCGTCGCCGACCTCGCGGTCGAGGTACAGGGCGTACGCGACCAGCGCCGCCGGGAGCAGCAGCAGCGGCGCCAGCTGCCACGCGTTCTGCCGTCCCTTCGGCCACAGCAGGTAGACGAGCGCGGGGAGGAGCGCGAGGCCCATCGCCCGCGTGGCCACGGCGAGCCCGCCTGCGATTCCCGCCAGCCACGGACGACCCTGCTGCGCAGCGAGGAACGAGGCCGCGGAGAGCATGAGGAAGAGCCCGTCCGAGTACACGGCGGTGAAGACGAACGCGGTCGGGAAGAGAGCGAGGATGAGGACGGTGTCTCGTGCGCCGAGCGGGCCGAGCCGCTCCCGCGCGATGCGCGAGACGATCGCCGCTCCGAGGCCCGCGGCCGCGAGGGAGAGGAGCGTGCCCCAGACGAGCGACGACCCGCCGAGGGCGAGGAGTGCGGGATAGAGAGGAAAGAACGCAGCCGACACCTCGTCGTAGCCCACGCGGGCGATCTGGAGGAACCATTGCGCGTCCCACTGGTCGAACGTGCCGAAGACGAGATCGGTGAAGGGGTCCCAGGCGCGGGTCGCGGCGATCGCGTCACCCGAGGACGGTGCCCAGAGGAGCGTCGCGGCGGTGCCCAGCAGGAATGCAACCCGGATCCAGACGAGCGTCCAGAAGGGATGAGCGCCGCGCATCGGCAACGATCCTAAGCTGCGGCCGCTCAGAGAACGTTTACCCGGCGCTCAGCCGGCTCTCAGGCGGAGGTCTTACTCTCCCCGCATGGACGAGAAGCGAGAAGAGAGCCGGCCCGTGACGCGGCGCCGCGCCATCCTCGAGCTGGGCGGGTTCGCCGCGACCGCGCTCGGGGTCGGCGTCGGGGCGAAGGAGCTCCTCGACGTCGAGGAGGCCGGCGCAGCGGGATCCGGCCCGGCGGCAGTCGAATCCGGCCTCGTCACCTGCGTGCTCTCACCGGAGATGACGGAAGGCCCGTACTTCGTCGAGGGCGACCGGGTGCGTCGGAACGTCACGGAGGGCAAGCCGGGGGTGCCCCTGACCCTGCGGCTGACGGTCGTGGACGTCTCGAGCTGCAAGCCGATCAGGAACGCAGCGGTGGACATCTGGCACTGCGACGCCGGCGGGACCTACTCGGGGACGAGCCAGCAGGGCACGGAGGGACTGACGTTCCTCCGCGGCATCCAGCGCACGGACCGGAACGGCCTCGCGCTCTTCCGGACGATCTATCCCGGGTGGTATCCGGGCCGCGCGGTCCACGTCCACCTGAAGGTCTTCCTGGGCGGGACGACCGTGCACACCGGCCAGCTCTTCTTCCCCGACAGACTGACCGACGCCGTGTACAAGCGCTCGCCGTACAACCGGCGGCCCAACCGCGACCCGCGGAACGCCGCGGACTCGATCTACCGCAACGGCGGAGCCCGCTCGACGCTCAAGCTCGCCCGCAACGGAAACAGCTACGTCGGTCGGATCACGATGGGAGTCGCCCGCTCGTAGGGGCGAGACACTTCTCGCCCCTACGCCCGGGCATGACCCTAGGTGGACGAGAACCTCCCTCGCATCTGGTCGGAGTGCGGGTTGCAAAGGAACTGGTACGTCCCTTTGCGGAGCTTCAGGACGACCGACTTCGTTCCGGTGAACTCCTCGTTCGTGATGGTCTTCATGACGCCAGGCCCCATGAGATGGAAGTCGTGGTCCTCCGAGCGATCGGTGATCACGAATCGGTACGAGACCCCGGCCTCGAGCTTCTTCACCTTCTTGCCGCCGATGGTCAGGCTGATCGTGTAGCCGGGCCCGACCTTGCCGACGACCTTGACCGGCGCGGCGGACGCGCTGCCGGCGACGGCCAGGGCCACGGCGGCGACGAGTGCCGCGAGTGCCAGGAGTGGCGAACGTGACACGAATGAACCTCCTCGAGTTGACTGCTGTCCGAGGAGAGAGCGTCGGCGGGGTGGTTTTCTTGCGCGTGAGTGCGCGAGCCGACCTACGCGCGGACGCCGAGCGCGAGCTCGACCGCCTCCTCGACGGCGAGCTCCTCACCCTCGCGGCGGAGCTCCACTACCGCATCGTCGCCGAGCTCCGTCTCGAGCGCCTTCAGGATTGGCTCCCAGTACTTGCGCTCGAATTCCCAGCGCCGGGCCCGATGCGGTGCGAGCACACCTCGGCGGCGCCGAGCAGCCGCGCCGCGACCTGCGCGGTCCCGGACCGTTCGGCGATGCCGGCGACCAGGACGAGGCCTATCGAGATGGGCTCCGGGTCGTCGATGTCCCGCGCGACCGAGAGGGCAGGCTCGAGCCTCTCGACGGCGAGCGCGTCGTCTCCCTGCTCGATCGCGAAGTCCGCAAGCCGGAGGAGCGCGAACGCCTCTATCTCGACGCGCCACTCTGGATGATGTTGATTCGGAACGAAGACGCCCACGAGAATACGGTCGCGGTGAGAGCCATCTGCGCGAACGGCTAGGCGACACCCAGAGCTGCCCCGGGGGTCGAGCAGAGTCGGCTCCCGGGCGCTCAGCCTCCGCAGCGCCCGCTTGGCCTAAGCCTTCGTCCGAGCGCGAGCGCGGCTGACGCCTGCAAGGTGCGTGCGGTCCGCCGCGCGATGCCCTCGGGCTCCAGCGAGGGTACGAGGAGCGGCGCACCGAGGATCCGGCCGTAGACGACGAGCGCAGCGAGGTGCGTCCCGAGGCGGCTCGGATGGAACCCATCCGGCCCGTACAGCGGGAGCCTGCGATCGCACGCCCAGGCCCGGCGCCATGCGTCCCCGGCAGGGAGGAGGTCCGCACCGGCCGCGCCAGCAGCGTTGCGGTAGGAGGCGATGACGTGGCCGAGCGCCGAGCGCCGATACGACTCGGGCCAGACCATGAGAAGCGCAGGGCGGGCTTCGGCAGCGCGGGCGAGCGCAGCGAAGCGCGCGGCCCACTGCTTCAGGTGGCGTTGGCTCTCGGGCAGCGCGGACGGCCCTTGCTGGAGCACGACGACGTCCCAGCGGCCGGACAGGAGCGCCTTACGCGCGTCGCCCTGGTTCCAGTGATCCTCGAGGCTGAACCCGGGGTGCACCACGGAGCCGGTTTCGACCTCGCGCCCGGCCGCGTGCGCGAGCGCAGCGAGTATCGCGGGCAGGTCGTTCGTGGACGTCAGGCTGTTCCCGACGAACAGGACGCGCACCGGCGCGGCCCGTGCTGCGCTCCCGGCGTGGGGAGCCGCCAGAACGAGGAGCGCTACGGTGACCCCGGCCGCGAGGAACGAGCGTGAGTAGAGAAGCGTCATGTCTCTGCGGGTTAGACGTCCATCCGGCGGGTCTGCTAGCGCGCGTCGCCTTGGAGCGGCATGCGACGAGTGATACGTTTGGCGCTCCGGGGAAGGGAGTTGCAAGGATGGATGGGAAGTTGGATTCGCGCAACGACCTCGCGTCCGGCGAGCGACTTCCTGCTCGCAGAAAGCCGCTTCGCGTCGACACGCCGCTGCTCTTCGGGATCGTCACGTTTCTCTGTCTCGTCGCGGCGCTGACGCTGTCGGCCTACGGGCACCTGCCGGTGCTCATGCTCCCGATCGCGCTCGCGTGCGCTGTCGCGTTCGTCAGGCACGGCGACGGTCGCGAGCACTGGACGCCCGCGTCGGCGGAGGACCGGAGCCGGCGCGAGAGCCGCTCGCGCGGACGCTGAACCCCCGCTCGCCCCCTCCGGCGAGAATCCCGGCGTGGGCGAGGAGGTGCTCAGCCGGCGCGCGCTGAGTCGCGCAACCCTTGACCGCCAGCTGCTGTTGCGGCGCTCGGCGCTGCCGGTGCGAGACGCCGTCGAGTTGCTCGTCGGGCTCCAGGGGCAGGCGACGCTCCCGCCCTACTACGGGCTCTGGTCGCGTATCGAGGGCTTCGACCCGAACGAGCTCGGTGCGCTGCTCACGGACCGCGAGGCCGTGCGGCTCACGCTCCTGCGAGGGACTGTCCATCTCGCCACCGTTCCCGACGCGCTGCTCCTGCGGCCCCTCGTTCAGCCGGTCGTCGAGCGTACGCACAACGGCGTCTTCGGGAGGCGCATGGGTGGCGCGGACATCGAACGGCTCGCAGCGCGGGCGCGGGCCATCCTCGAAGGCGGCCCGCTCACGGCGCGCGAGCTCGGCCGGAAGCTCGTGGAGGAGGGCATCGGCGGCGACGTGGAGGCGATCGGCAACGCCGCCCGCGTTTACCTCCCGCTTGTGCAGGTTCCACCGCGCGGGGTCTGGGGGAAGAGCGGTCAGGCGAAGTACGCGACGCTCCAGTCCTGGACCGGGCGTGAGCTCGAAACGCGACCGTCGGTCGAAGCCGTGGTCCTGCGCTACCTCGCGGCCTTCGGGCCGGCGTCGCCGATGGACGCCCAGAGCTGGTCGGGGCTGACGAAGTTGAGGGAAGTCTTCGAGCGGCTGCGGACACGGCTCCTCGCGTTTCGCGACGAGGACGGCAAGGAGGTCTTCGACCTGCCCGACGCGCCCCGGCCCGGTCCCGAGGTCCCGGCGCCCGTCCGCTTCCTCGGCGAGTACGACAATGTCCTCCTCGGGTACGCCGACCGCCGCCGTTTCATCCCCGAGGACTTCCCCTGGCAGGCGATGCTGGCCGAGGGTCGCTTCGTGAGCAACCTGCTCGTCGACGGAATCCTACGCGCGACCTGGCGGCTGGAGCGGGACGGCAAGCGGAGCGCGACGCTGATCATCCGCCCGTATCGGAAGCTCGCGGCTCGCGACCGGTCCGAGGTGTTGGAGGAGGGCCAGAGGCTGATCGAGTTCGCTGCGGGCGACTTGGCGACGCGGGACGTTCGCATCGAGCAACCGATCTAGAATTCCGGCGATGCGCTTTCGCAAGGACGCCCAGCTCGATCCGTCGCAGGTCGAGGACTATCGCGGCCGGACTGGCAGGGTGCCCGGCGGGATGCCGATGGCGCTCGGCGGGGGTGGCGGAATCATCGGCATCGTCGTCCTGCTCGCGTTCCTGCTCCTCGGCGGCGGTGGCGGCCTCGGCCAGCTCGGCACCCTCGAAGGGGAGCAGGTCGGCCCGGGCACTGCCTCGTCGGAGGTCGCCACCGAGTGCCGGACGGGCGAGGACGCCAACACCCGCGAGGACTGCCGCATCGTCGGGTCGATCAACAGCATCCAGGCGTACTGGAACGGGGCGCTGCGCGGGTACGAGCCAGCGCGCACGAGGTTCTTCACCGGCGGCATCCAGACCGGATGCGGCCCCGCGTCATCGGCCAGCGGGCCCTTCTACTGCCCGAACGACCGGTACATCTACATCGACCTCGACTTCTTCGACCAGCTCCAGTCAGAGCTCGGAGCGCGGGGCGGCCCGCTGGCCGAGGCATACATCCTCGCGCACGAGTACGGGCACCACGTCCAGAACCTGACCGGCGTGCTGCAGAGCGCCAACCGCGACACGGGCCCGCAGGGCGGCCAGGTTCGTGTCGAGCTCCAGGCCGACTGCTACGCCGGGCTCTGGGTCGGCAACGCCCGCCGAACAGGGTTCATCGAAGAGCTGACCCGGCAGGACGTCGCCGATGCGCTCGACGCGGCTGCTGCGGTCGGCGACGACCGCATCCAGGAGAAGGTCCAGGGCCGCGTCACCCCGGAGTCCTGGACGCACGGCTCCGCGGAGCAGCGGCAGAGCTGGTTCGTCCGCGGTATCGAAGGCACCGGGCCGCAGAGCTGCGACACCTTCCGCGGCCAGGTCTGAAGCGCCCGCGACTCGGGACGTTCTTGCGCGCGTGGACAGGGCGAAGCCGACCGGCGAGATCGCGAGCGCCGAGGAGGTCGAGGAAGCCTCTTCGACGACGACCTGATCGACTAGGCGGTCGGGACCCAGACGAGCGCCAGGCGGGCGACGCGGACGTCGCTCGCCTCCGGCCGGATCGCGAGCGTGTCGATCTCCGTCGCGATCAGGCGCCACTTCTCGTCGATCTCCTGCACCTCGTCCAGGATCTCCTGCTCGAGCTCTTCGAGATCGCCGGAGAGTCGCTCGACCTTGTCCTCCGCGCTCTGCCTCCGGGCAGCAGTTCGGCTCGACATCCCGCGCCGTGACGCGGCTCCGCTGACCGCGTCGGCGATCGCGCGACTGTTGCGGCGCCCGCCGAAGAGCGCCCCGAGGACGGCTCCCGCTCCGGCGACCAGCTCGTTCGCCTGTCGCGAGCGCTCGTCGGTCGTCAGCTCCTCGACCCGGCGCTGTGCCTGCGCGAGCGCTGTCTCCAGCCGGTCGCCCCGTGCCTCGAGCCGGTCCCTGATCTTGGCGGCCTCGGCATCGGCGGCCGCGCGTGCCGTTTCGTCGCAGCGTCGGGCGAACTGCTCGGAGGTCTCGCCGGGCCGCGAGACGAGCTTCAGCGCGCGGTTCCTCGAGAGCTCGAGCGTTTGCGTGGATGCCAGCTTCCGAGCGACCTCACGCTCAGCACTGCGGAAGAACGAGGCCTCCGCTACCGGGGCGGCGGGCAGCACGTACGTGGATCCCGCCGGCGCTGCGTCGCCGAAGTCACGGTCGTCGTAGTCGACGGCGATCTCCGATTCGAGATCCAGGCCGCCGTCGAGCGGGCCGTAGAGCGCTTCGTACTCCTGCTGCTCGTGGACGTCCGCCCTCGCGTCGTCGAACTGGACCTGGACGCGGGCGGCGAGAAAGGGGCGCAGCACCCGGCCGTCGGCCGCGGCCTCCACCTGGGACGCCCAGCCGGCGGCCGGGTCGAGGTAGAGGACGGGCACGCCCGGGGCGACCGGAGGCGGGATCGGCGTCGTGTCGCCGTCCACCCCGGGCACGGGCTGCTCGGGCGCGGACGGCGCCGGGGCCGCGACGGGCTCCGGCTGAGGCGCGTCTTGCGTCAGCGCCGACACCTGGTCCTTGGTCAGCGGCCCTCGGAGATACGACATCGCCCACCGGGTTCCGAAGAGCACGGGCTCGCTGGACTTCGCGCTCACGAGGAGGAACTGCCGCTTGTCGAGCGCCCCGATTGCCGCGTCGAGCGCAGCGAGGTCAGTGCCGCCGGTGGCCGAGCGCAGCCCTTCGAGCACTCGCGCCTTGTCGTTCTCCGTCTGCAGCCGGCCGACCATCCACAAGCCCGCGTTCGACATCGCCTTGTAGTCGAGATCGACGGGGTTCTGGGTCGCGAGCACCATGCCCACGCCGAAGGCCCGCCCTTGCTTGAGGATCGTGAGGATCGGCTTCTTCGCCGGCGGCGCCGCAGTCGGCGGCACGTAGCCGAAAACCTCGTCCATATACACGAGCGTGCGGAGGTCCGGAGTTCCGGACTGGCTTCGCATCCACGTCACGAGCTTCGATAGCACGAGCGTCACGACGAATTGGCGCTCGTCCTCCGAGAGGTGGGCCAGGTAGACGATCGCAGCGCGTGGCCTGCCGTCCGGCGCGCGCAGGAGCGTCGCCGGATCGAGAGGCTGGCCCTCGCCCCAGGCCGCGAACGACGGCGAGGCGACGAGCGCGTTCAGCTTGAGCGCGAGCTCCGTCCTTTCCTTCGGCGGGAAGAACGTGTCCAGGTCGAACACGCCGAGCTTCCGGATCGGAGGCGTCTGCACCTGGCCGATGAGCTGCGCGAGATCGAGGTCGTGCCCGGCACGCCACGCGTTCTCGACGAGGTTCGACATGAGCACGAACTCACGGCTCGAAAGCGGGTCGGCCTTGATGCCCACAAGGCCGAGCAGGCTCGTCACCGCGCCCTCGATCTCGTCGCGAAGGGTCTCCGCCTCCCTATCCCAGGACAGCTTCGGCGCGGCGAGCGAGCCGATGACGTTGAGCGGGATGCCTGCCTTGGACCCGGGCGTGTAGATGCGGAGCTCGGCGGCCGCGCGGAGCGCCGCGATCCGCTGCGGCCCGATCCCGGCGGACTCGAGCCCCTCGCGCCAGGTCTCCGCGGTCTTCTCGGCCAGCTCGTCGACGGTGATGCCCTCGCGCCTCGCATCCTCCTCGTTCACCCACGGCCGGAAGGACGCGGCGGACAGATCCGGGAACGTGAGCAGCAGGTTCCCCAGGTCGCCCTTCGGGTCGAGGATGAGCGCCGGAACGCCTGTCGCCAGCAGTTCCTCGAGCAGGACGATCGCGAGGCCCGTCTTGCCCGAGCCCGTCATGCCGACGATGACTCCGTGCGTCGTGAAGTCGGCCGGGTCGAGCGAGAAGACGTCCTTGCTCGGCTTGCCCGTCCCGAGGTCGAAGCGCGTGCCGAGGTGGAGGTCGGCCACGGCTCGATCGTAGTACGGGAACGAGGCCCGGCTCGAGGGCCGGGCCTCGCGTCTCGGCCCTAGGACGGGGAAGAGGAGGCGGCGGGCGCCTCAGCTGCCGTGCGGGGCTCTTCCCGTACGGCGAAGACACCCCAGAGCACACCGCCGAGGATGCCGCCGGCGAGCGGGCCGACGATGTAGATCCAGAGGTCGTCGAACTCGCCGTTCACGAAGACCGGAGCGACGGATCGAGCCGGATTGAAGGAGCCGCCCGAGGCCGGCCCGACGGCGGTCGCAGCCGTGAAGATGAAGAGGCCGATGATCAGCGGCACCATGACGCCGCGCCAAGCAGCTCGCCCGTCGGTCACGACGGCGCAGATCACGAGTACGAAGAGCGCGGTGGCGATGATCTCGAGCAGGACTGCCGAACCGCTGGAGATGCCAAGCCCGGGCGCGGTCGCGAGCGCGTCTGACGCGGCCCCCGAGTAGACGATCACGATCACGAGCGCCGCGAAGAAGCCACCCACGAGCTGGGCGACCCAGTACGGGATCACCTCGCTCCACGGGAACTTGCGCGCGACTGCCAGCCCTGCCGACACGGCCGGGTTGAAGTGGCCTCCAGTTACCTGGCCGAGCGCGGCGATCGCGAGCGCCAGCCCGAGCCCGAAGGCGAACGCGATGCCGAGGGAGGTGATCGCTGCACTCCCGATGTCGACGGAGACGGCGACGGCGTTGAAGCCCATGAAGAAGAAGAGAAATGTCCCGAGTGCCTCTCCCGCGAGACGAAGACCCAACGACGGCGTATCCACAGCTCCTCCTGGGTTCGGGGATCGGCCGATCGTAACGCAGCACCCGGCCGACCCTCGAGGCCGACGCAAGCGTCGCTCCTACGAAGCCTGAAGGTCCGTAACGGCGAGGCGTGCCTCGCCCTCGTGCCACATGCAGTCGTCGAGGACGACCGAGAATCGCTCACAGCGCTGGGATTGCCGGAGCCGAGTGCTGGAGGCGTATCGTTCTGGTGCATCGACGAGCAGCCAAAAGGAGGTCTCATGGCCGACACCGTGCGAAGCGTCGAGTACTACTACGTGACGGTTCCGGACACGCCCGGAGAGGGTCAGCGAATCCTCTCGGCGCTCCAGGAGAGCGGCGTCAACCTCGCCGCGTTCCTCGCGTTCCCGACCGGAGGCGGTCAGTCCCAGATCGACCTCGTGCCGGAGGACCCGGCCGCGCTTCGCAACGCGGCCACGGGGGCGGGGTTGACCATCAGCGAGCCGAAGCGCGCGTTCCTGATACAGGGCGACGACCGCGTCGGGGCGGTGGCCGCCGCGACGTCGAAGCTCGCCGAGGTGAACGTCAACGCGATCGCCGCCGCGGCGACAGCGGCGGGCTCGGGGACCTACGGCATGATTCTCTGGGTCGCGCCCGAGGACTACGATCGCGCTGCCGCCGCACTCGGCGCGTAGGGCTCGCCGAGCGGCTGTCGCTACTCCGCCGCGGGCTTAGCGGGCACGAGCGGCGCGTGCCGTCGTCTCAGCGCTGCGCCTCCTGCACCAGGAGCGCGATCTGCACGCGGTTCTCCACCCCGAGCTTGGACAGGATTCGCGACACGTGGGCCTTGACCGTGGCAACGCTCATGTGCAGCTCGGTCGCGATCTCGGCGTTGACCATGCCCTGGCCCACCGCGAGCGCGACCTCGCGCTCTCGCTCGCTCAGGCCGGCGAGGCGCTCGCGCGCTCTCTCGTACCGCGCGCCGGCCTCCGAGTCGCCGGCGACGAGCGAGATCAGCCTGCGGGCGACGGCGGGGGAGAGCATCCCGTCGCCCGCGTGCACGAGCTCGATCGCCCGCACGATCTCGGCCGGCGGCGTGTCCTTGAGCAGGAAGCCCGAGGCGCCCGCGCGGAGCGCGCGCAGCACGAGCTCGTCGGCGTCGAAGGTCGTCAGCACGAGGACTGCGGGCGGGCTCGGCTGCGAGCGCACGAGGCGCGTCGCGGCGATGCCGTCGAGCTCCGGCATGCGGATGTCCATGAGCACGACGTCCGGGTGGTGGACGTCCATCGCCGCGAGCACGCCACGGCCGTCGTCGACCTCGCCGACCACCTCGAGCCGCTCCGCTCCCGCGAGCATCATCTTGAGGCCCGCGCGCACGAGGGCGTCGTCGTCGACGACGAGCACGCGAATGGTGTCGCTCACGGCGTCCACGGCAGCGTCGCACGGAGGACGAAGTCGCCCTTCGAGTCGGTGCCGTGCTCCAGCTGCCCGCCTGCCAGCTCGACGCGCTCGGCTAGCCCGACGAGACCGGTTCCCGGACCGGGGACGCGGTCGGCCCGCGCTTCGACGCTCGCTCGGCCAGTCACGCCCACTGGGCTCCGGCTCACGACATCGACCACGAGCTGCGGGCCCTCCTCGCCGGAGATCGACACGTCGACGGCGGCGCCGGGCGCGTGCTTGCGGGCGTTCGTCAGTCCTTCCTGGACGACGCGGTACGCCGTGCGACACACCGTGTCCGGCGGCGCGAGACCCTCCGGCGTGTCGAGCTCAGCACGGATTCTCATCCCCGCGGCGCGGGACTCCTCGACGAGCGCGGGAATCTGAGCCAGGGTCGGCTGCGGCGGCTGCGGGAAACTGTCCTCGCCGTCGTCGCGGAGCACGCCGATGACGTCGCGGAGCTCCTGCAAGGCGGTCTGCGCGGTCGAGCGGATCACGCCCGCTGCCTCGGCAACCTCGGCGGGCGAAGCGTCGGGCCGGAACTCGAGCGCGCCGGCGTGGACGCTGAGCAGGGAGAGCCGGTGAGCGAGCACGTCGTGCATCTCGCGCGCGATCCTCCGGCGCTCGGCCTCGCGCGCCTGCTCGACCTGCCGGCGCTGCTCGGACTCGACGCGCTCCGCGCGATCGCGCAGCGACAGCACGAGCTCGCGCCGGACGCGAGCGAAGAGGCCCCAACCGATGGCGACGACGAGGATGAGGAACCCCAAGAGAATCTGGGACACCCAGCCGCCCGCACTCGGGTACAGCAGCGGGAAGGCCACGAGTGCGCCGATCGACAGCGCTGCTACCGCGGCGAGCGCGCGGACGGGGCCGCGGACGGCGAGGTTGAACACGGCGAGGATGCCGGCGCCTCCCGCCATGCCCGCAACGGCCGAGAGGGAAACGGCGATCAGCGCGACAGCAAGGGGGCGGCTCCGGCGCCACCAGAGCGCGAGACAGGCGATCAGCCCCAGGGCGATGTCGAGCGCGGCGCCGGCCCGGCTGTGGTCGTCCCAGATCGACGAGAGGGTGAGAGCGCCCACCCCGAGCGCGACGACGAAGACGAGGGTGTCCACGAGCCAGTCGCGCAGCGAGCGTCGACTTGCCGTCGCGACGAACAGATCCGCGGGCAGCAGCGCACGCCGCCAGCGCGGTACCTCCGTCTGCGCGTTCGTCGACGCCGTCATCCTTGGGCACAGGGTATGTCCGGTCGGCGCCGTTCACTCCCGACCAAAGTCGATTTCGGGCGCGACTCAGGGCGATCTCGATCTAGGCGCGCGGCCGATGTGACAGGCCCCACCTCGGCGCCACACTCGACGCATGATCGAAGCCAACGCACTCACCAAGTCGTTCGGCGGACGAAACGTCGTGCAGGACGTCTCGTTCCGCTCCGAGCCCGGCACCGTTACCGGGTTCCTCGGCCCCAACGGGGCCGGCAAGACCACAACCCTGCGGATGCTCGTCGGGCTCACGAAGCCGGACACCGGCGAGGCGAGCGTGCTCGGCGGGGCATACCGCGAGCTTCCCAATCCGGGTCACCGGGTCGGCGTCCTGCTCGATGCCTCGGCCCAGCACGGCGCCCGGCGTGGCCGCGAGGCCCTCGCCGTCTCCGCCCAGACCATGGGAGTCGACACGAGCCGCGTGGACGGCCTCCTCGAGGCCGTCGGGCTCGAGCGTTCGGCGGCGCGCAAGCGGGTCCGCAACTACTCACTGGGCATGCGCCAGCGGCTCGGCATCGCCCACGCGCTGCTCGGCGATCCCGAGGTACTGATCCTCGACGAGCCCGCCAACGGACTCGACCCCGAAGGCATGCGCTGGATGCGCGAGCTGCTTCGCGACTTCGCCGAGCGCGGCGGAACGGTGCTGCTCTCGTCGCACCTGCTGCGCGAGGTCGAGGTCGTCGCCGATCGACTCGTCATCATCGGCGGCGGCCGCATCGTCGCGCAGGGCACCCGCGAGGAGCTGCTGGCCGGCGTCGGCACACTCGTGCTCGCGAGAGACGAGGCCGCGCTGAGATCAGCGCTCGTTGCCTCGAGCCTGACCGTCCAAGGCGTGAGCGACGACGGACTGGTCGTCGACGCGGAGCCGGAGGCTGTCGGCCGCGCAGCCCTCGCCGGCGGCGTCGCCCTCACCCGACTCGGGCCCTCGGAAGGCGCGGGTCTCGAGCAGCTGTTCTTCGACTTGACCGCGGGCACGCATAACGGCGCGTCCCGCGAATCCGACCTCCAGGAGGCTGTCTGATGAGCACCGCCGTACTCGACCCACCCGTCGCCCGCGCCGAGGGCGCGGCCCGACCCAGCTATGCGCGGCTCCTCGCAGTCGAGTTGCGCAAGATGACCGACACGCGCGCCGGCTTCTGGCTCCTCGCCGGCATCGCCGTGCTCATGCTCGCTCTCGTGATCGTCGCCGCTGTCGCCGGCGAGGCGCAGGATCGCACACTCCAGACCTTCATCGCCGCTGCGCTGTTCCCGGGTGCCCTGGTGGGGGCCATCGTGGCGATCCTGCTCGTCAGCTCGGAGTGGTCGCAGCGCACCGGGATGATCACCTTCGCCCTCGTCCCGCACCGGTCGCGCGTACTGGCGGCGAAGGCCGCCGCGATCGTCGTCCTATCGATCGCCATCCTCGCGCTCGCCATTGCGATGGCAGTAGTGGGTACGGCCGTCGCCGGATCCGGCGTTGCCGGAGGCTGGTCGCTTCCGGCCGCCATCGTCGGCCAGGAAGCGGTGCTGGTCACGACGTCCTTGCTCATGGGGCTCGCCTTCGGGGCGGTGCTTCTGTCGTCACCGCCGGCGATCGTCCTCTACTTCGCGCTGCCAATCTCGTTCCAGTTCCTCGCCGCGATCCCGAGGCTCGACGGCCCGACCGGATGGCTCGACGGCGGTCGCTCGCTCGCGCCGATGACCGAGCACGTCATGAGCGCGACCGAGTGGGCTCGCGTCGGTACGACGCTGGCAGCGTGGGTTGCGCTCCCGCTCCTCGTCGGGCTCTGGCGTGTCGTGCGGAGTGAGGTCCGATGAACCCGGGGGCGCCGCGCGCTACTCGCGGCCTGATCGCTCCATCTGGAAGGGAGGGGCGGCCCGAAAGCCGCCCCTGATCTTCGTTACGGCTAGCCGCCGGCGATCGCCCGGATCAGCTTGCCGTCCGGCGTGTCGCCGCTCAGCTCCCAGAACATGATCCCGCCCAGGCGGTTCTGGCGCGCGTACTCCGCCTTGGCCGCCATGACCGGCGGGTCGTCGAACGTCCAGAACGTCGTCCCGTCGAACAGCCACGCCGCACCGGCAGCGGCGTCTTCGTGGCGGACGAAGCCGCTCGCCAGGCGCTGCTCGACCACCTCGTAGTCGTCGACGCCGAGCTCCCAGGTGCCGGGCGCCGCGCCCGTGGACGATTGGTAGAGGCCGTTGTTCGCGGCACCCACTCCGGTCCAACCGCGGGAGTAGAACGGGACGCCGAGGACGACCTTCTTGCGTGGCGCCCCCCGGCTCAGGTACTCGCCGACCACCGCATCGTCCGAGTAGCTCGGGCTCGAGGGATCGCTCGGCGACGTGAGCAGGTTCGACTGATGATTCGTCGTCGGCTCCCACGCGCCGTGGAAGTCGTAGCCCTGCACGGTCGCGAAGCTCAGCGAGTCGAAGACCTGCGCCACCTTGAGGCCTGCCTCGATCTTGGCCTCGCTGGCAGGCAGGAACGCGGTCAGCAGGTAATCCCGGCCGGTCTGCTTGCCGTGCGCGCGGAGCTGCTTGCGGAACTCGTCGAGCAGCTTGACGAAGTTGCCCTTGTCCTCGGGGCGGATGATGTTGCCGACATTCCCCTCGGAGCCGGGCCACTCCCAGTCGACGTCGATGCCGTCGAAGATGCCTGCCGCGGCACCGGGCCCGCCCATCCCGCCCCAACCGGGATCCGGGATGTCGCCCTTGATGAACAGGTCGACGCAGGAGGAGACGAAGCGCTCACGCGACTGTTTCGTCAGCGCGGCGTCCGAGAAGTACTTCGACCAGGTCCAGCCGCCGAGCGAGATCAGGACCTTCAGGTCCGGGTACTGCTGCTTGAGTGCCTGCAGCTGCTGGAAGTTGCCGAGGATCGGCCGGGGCCAGGTCACCTCTTCCCCGGACACCGACTCGTCGGCGGACCACGGCCGCTGGTAGTCGGCCCACTCGTCGCCGAGCTTGCATACGACGTCCCCCGCGCTGTCCGGGGCGACGTTGCCGAAGGCATAGTTGATGACGCTGAGGCGCTCGGCCGATCCACTGGTCTTGACGTCTTTGACCTTGTAGTTCCGCCCGTAGATTCCCCACTGGATGAAATAGCCGACGACGTGGCTTGCGCGCGCGGGGGCGGCGGACGTGGAATGGGAGAGCCCGGTCGCCGCAAACGGCGCGGCTACTGCGACTGCGGTCAGGATTGCGAGGATTGCGATACGGCGTCCTCGGGGCTTCATGCTCACTCCTCCTGGTGGCGAACAGTGCGAGTGGTTCGTACCAATTCTGGATCAGACTCCACCCTTCCACGTCCCGCCGGTCCTGTCAATCGGCGACTGACCGTGCGCTCGAGAGACGCTCGATGCCGCTGAAGACCACAGGTTCCGGTTTGGCGATTCCGGCTCGAGCGAGTCCGCAAGGGCAGCCGTTCTGCGGATTGGTACTGACCTCGCGGTGCTTGCGTGCGCGGCGTCAGCTCGTCGGAGAGCAGACGGCGTGGTTCAGAGCCAGCTCCGCACGGCTGCCGCCTGCGCCGGCGGCCAGGACGGTCACCGAAGCGACACACCTTCCGGGCGGTCTCGCGATCCTCACCCTGAACCCGCCGCGACGTCCTGCGCGAACCCGGGTGTTCGTCCGGATCCCGTCCACCCATGCCCTCACGCGTACTCGCTCGAACGCCCGGAACCCGGCTCCGGCCACCCGAAGCGGGTCGAGCGACACGATCTCGACGGACGCCCTCGCGTTCTGCTCCGTCGCGGCCAGGAGCGACGACGAGGCGATCGCAGCCGCCGCGAGACCGAGTGCGACGAGGACGAGCGTTCGGTGCACGAGCCAATTCTGACGTATCTCTTCCGCCTTGCCGGACGTCGGTGCCGGTGACAGACTCTGCGGGCCGACAGGTCGCGCCTCGCCCTTGTCGGGCCGGGCACGGCCGCAAGCGACGTGAGGGAGGAGCTGATCGTGAGACGACCCACGATCGTCGGGGTCCTGGCCGCGGTATGCGCGCTCGGAGTGCTCGCAGTGGGGTCATCCGCTGCGCCGGGCGCCACGACGGACGCCGGCGACATCGCAGTCCAGTACGTCGAGGACAACAAGCAGGAGCTCGGGCTCACGGGCGCGGACGTGAAAGACATGCGCGTCGTGAACGAGGTCCTCGGCTCGGAGTCCGGAACGACGCACGTCTATCTCCAGCAGATGCACAAGGGAATCGGCGTCCACAACGGGCTCTTCACCGTCAGCGTCGCCAAGGGAGGCTGGGTGGTCAGCGCGGGCAGCCGCTTCGTCCCGAAGCTCGCATCCGCGGCCGGCGGCCAGCAGGCCAAGCGCGCGCACGAGGCAGCCGGTGACGCTGCGAGGTCAGTCGGGCTGAAGCCGGCAGACCTTCGGCTCTTGTCGGAGGGCAGCGGGCCGTCCAAGAAGAGCAAGGTGACTCCCGGGGGCGTGGCCGCCCAGCCGATCGCGGCCGAGCTCGTCTGGCACCAACTCGACTCCGGCGCGGTTCGGCTCGCCTGGAACGTCCAGATCGACGAGTTGAGCGGCGAGCACCTCTGGTCGATCAACATCGACGCCGAGACGGGCGCCGTTCTGGAGACGGACGACTTCGTCGACCACGACGATGCCGATTCGATCAGGAACGCGATCGCCCGCCCGACAGGTGCAGCGGCACTTACCGCGGCTGCCATCAGCCCGGCTGCGACTGTCGCCGACGGATCGTCGTACCGGGTGTTCCCGCTTCCATTCGAAAGCCCGTCCGACGGCGATCGTGCGCTCGTGGAGAACCCCGCCTCGGCGAACGCTTCGCCGTTCGGGTGGCACGACACCAACGGGGCCGCGGGACCGGAGTTCACGCGTACGCGCGGCAACAACGTGCACGCCTACGCGGACCGCGACAACAACAACGTTCCCGATCCCGGCACCGATCCGGACGGGAGCGCAGGGCTCGACTTCGACTTCGCCCTCGATCTCGGGCTTCGGCCGCTCGACTACCGCGACGCGGCCGTCACGAACCTCTTCTACTGGAACAACATCATCCACGACGTCCTCTACGGCTACGGCTTCGACGAAGCCTCGGGGAACTTCCAGGTCAACACCTACGGCAAGGGCGGACTGGGCAACGACGACGTCCGCGCGGAGGCGCAGGACGGAAGCGGCCGCAACAACGCGAACTTCGGCACGCCGGTGGACGGCCTCAGGCCGCGTATGCAGATGTTCGAGTGGCGCTCGGCCGATCCCAACCCGATCGTCGTCCACGCGCCGTCACCGATCGCGGGCACGTACTTCGGCCCCATGGCCGGGTTCGGCGAGAGCCTCGTGACGACGGGCCCGATCAGCGGCGAGGTCGTGTACGTCGGGCGTGGGTGCGATCCCGCCTACCAGGCCGGCCAGCCGCTCGACCCGTACCTCGCGAACGCGGCCGGGAAGATCCCGCTCATCGATCGCGGCAGCTGCACGTTCGCCGCGAAGGTCAAGAAGGCGCAGGACCTAGGGGGCCTTGATGGTGATCGTCGCGAACAACGCGCCGGGCCCGGCGATCGCGATGGGCGGCGCCGACCCGACGATCACGATTCCGTCGGTGATGGTCACCCAGGGCGACGGGAACCTCTTCCGGACGAACGTCCCGTTCAACGTGACCGTCTCGGACGGGACGGGCGGCGCCCCGGACCGCGACTCGGATCTCGATGCGGGCGTCATCGCCCACGAGTACGGCCACGGCGTGTCGAACCGCTTGACCGGCGGGCCGTCGACGGTGTCCTGCCTGAACAACCAGGAGCAGATGGGCGAGGGCTGGAGCGACTTCTACGCGCTGACCTTCACCACGAGCCCGTCGGACACGCCGACGCTCGTCCGCGGGGTCGGAACCTACGTCGTCTTCCAGCCGACGACCGGTGTCGGGATTCGCCCGCGTCCGTACACGACCGACACGAGCGTCAACGAGTTCACGTACGGGATGATCCCGGCGAACGTGGCCAGCGGGGTGCTGACCATCCCGCACGGCATCGGCTTCGTCTGGAACTCGATGCTCTGGGAGGTGTACTGGAACCTCGTCGCGAAGCACGGCTACAACCCGAACATCTACGAGGACTGGACGACGGGTGGCAACAACCTGGCGATCCAGCTCGTGACCAGCGGGATGAAGTTCCAGCCGTGCGGTCCGGGCTTCGTGGACGGACGGAACGGCATCCTCGCCGCCGACCTCGCGCTCACGGTCGGGGCGAACCAGTGCGCCATCTGGCGCGGGTTCGCGAAGCGCGGGCTCGGCTTCAGCGCGGCGCAGGGCAGCGCGAACAGTGTCTCGGACGGCACCGAGGCATTCGATCTGCCGGTCAACTGCACGGCGCAGTTCGGCGGCTTCGAGCCGCCGATCCAGCCACCGCCGGCGGTGAACGACGCCAACGCGGGCCAAAACGTGCCGGTGAAGTTCACGCTGTCGGAGCAGGGTGGTGCACCGGACGTCGCGGCGGTCTTCGCGTCCCAGCAGGTGGACTGCGGGACGTTCGCCCCGAGCGGAGAGATCGCTCCGGTGCTGACGCCAGGCTCGAGGAAGCTCGAGAGCTCGGGCAACCAGTTCTCCTTCAACTGGAAGACGGAGCGCGCGTGGGCAGGAACGTGCCGGCAGCTGATCGTCCGGCTGCAGGACGTCGCCGACCCCGTTGCCAGATTCCGCTTCCGTTGACGTAGCCGATCGAGGAGCGCCGCCGAGGCTCTCGCCCGGCGGCGCTCCTCGGGACCGATGAGTTCTGCAGGGCTAGGCGGTCTCTTTCGCGAGATGATCTGACGAAGGGAGCCCGCACGATGGCCATGCAGACGTTCGTCAACTTGCCCGTCAAGGACCTGACCAAGGCGACCGAGTTCTTCGGCGAGATCGGCTTTTCGTTCGACCCGGTGTTCACCGATGAGAACGCCACTCGGATGATCGTCAGCGACGAGACGTCGGTCATGCTGGTAACGGAGCCGTTCTTCAAGGGGTTCATCGAGCCCCAGGAGGTCGCCGACACGTCGAGGAGCAGAGAGGTGATCGTGGCCCTGTCTGCCGAGAGCAAGGAGCAGGTCGACGCCCTTGCCGGGAAAGCCATCGCCGCCGGAGCTCAGGCGCTGGGCGAGCCGGAGGACGACGGCTTCATGTACATGCGCGGCTTCCGCGATCTCGACGGGCATCAGTGGTCGTTCATCCACATGGATCTGTCCGCGGTGCCCGAGGACTAGCGGTCGCTGGCCGTGGCCAAGCTGATCTATACGGCGATCGGGTCGCTCGACGGCTACATCGAGGACGAAAGGGGGAAGTTCGACTGGGCGCAGCCGGACGAGGAGGCGCACGCATTCATCAACGACCTCGAACGGCCCGTCGGCACCTACCTCTACGGACGCCGGATGTACGAAGTCATGACCGCGTGGGAGACGCTGCCCGACCTTGCCAACCAGTCGCCGGCCCTGCGGGACTTCGCTGAGATCTGGCGGGCGGCCGAGAAGATCGTGTACTCGAGGACGCTGGGGGCGGCATCGACCGCGAGGACGCGGATCGAGCGGGAGTTCGACCCCGACGCGGTCCGGCAGCTGAAGACGGCCGCGGAGCGCGACCTCGCGGTCGGAGGCGCCGAGCTCGCCGGCCATGCCTTCCGGGCGGGGCTCGTCGACGAGCTGCACCTGTTCGTCGCGCCCGTGGTCGTCGGCGGCGGCAAGCAGTCCCTCCCCGACAAGGTCCGTCTCGAGCTCGAGCTGCTGGACGAACGCCGGTTCGGCAGCGGCATGCTCTACCTCCGCTACCGCACGACGACGTGAGAGGCGACAGCTCGTTGCCGGTCTACGAGCGCGATCCGCGAGTCGATGCGTACATCGACGCCCTACCGGATTGGCAGCAGGCGATCTGCCGCGAGGTACGCGACCTGGTCCATGCGGCCGACCGAGAAGTGGAGGAGACGATCAAGTTCCGTGACCGCCCGTACTTCGTGCTCGAGGGCAACGTCTGCGCGCTGCTGGCGGCGAAGGACCATGTCAACGTCTTCCTCTACGACGGCGCCATCGTCCCCGACCCCGAGAACATCATCACCGCGGGCCACGACAACAAGACCGCGAGGCAGATCTCGATCCGCAAAGGTGAGCGCATCAACGGACGCGCGCTGAAGACGATGCTCCGGCAGATCATCGCCAACAACAGGGCGGGGGGCTGGCGAAAGCTCGAGCGCCGGAGCTGAGCATCGGCCTCACACGGTAAGGACGATCTTCGCATGCGCGTGGCCCTCTCCCAGGTACCGGAGGGCCTCGGCGGTCTCGCTCAGCGGATAGGTCCGCTCCACGACGGGAGTGACCTTTCCGGCCTCCATCAGCTCGCGCATGACGACGAGGTCCTCTCTCGTCAGCTTCGCGATGAAGAAAGCGAACTTCTGGCTCGCTCGGAGCGATGCCAGGCGCACCTTGATCGACGTGGCTCAGGGGCCCGAGCAGGCGACCGCGGCCGTTCTCTTCGCTCCGATGAGGACGAAGGTCGAGTCGGGCTTCAGCACGCGCTTGCACTCGGACCACGACCGGCTCCCCGCGATGTCGAGGAAGAGGTCGTAGCGCTCCCCGCTTTGCGTGAAGTCCTCCTGCGCGTAGTCGACGACGTGGTCGGCGCCGAGCGAACGGACAAGGTCCACCTTCCCGGTGCTGCACACGCCGGTCACCTCTGCACCGAACGCCTTTGCGATCTGCACGGCGAAGGTCCCGACCCCTCCCGAGGCGCCGTTGATCAGTACCTTCTGACCGGACTGAACCTGCCCGTGGTCGCGAAGGCCCTGCAACGCGGTGAGCCCGGCGATGGGCACGCCTGCTGCCTGCTCGAACGACACGTTGGCCGGCTTGGGCGCGATCGCGTTTCGAACGCTCACGTACTCGGCGAAGGCACCGGTCCTGGCGCCGAAGACCTCGTCGCCCGGCTTGAAATCCTCGACGCTCGAGCCGACCGCTTCGACCACCCCGGCGAAGTCGGTTCCGAGTCTCGGCTCCTTCGGCTTGCGTAGTCCCGCCTGCGGGCGTGCGACCAGGAGGCCCGTCATCTCGTACCACTCCGCAGGGTTCACGGAAGACGCGCGAACGCGAACCAGCACCTCGTCGCCCGCCGGCACAGGCTTGTCGACGTCCACGAGCTCCAGCACATCCGGCGATCCGTATCGGTAGTGGACGATCGCCTTCATCGCGCAGGCCCGCCGTCGAGGGTCAGCACGACGTTTCCGGTCTTCTGGAGCGTGTCCACGTACCGATGCGCCTCGACGATTTCCTCGAACGGTTGCGTGCGGTCGATGACCGGTCTGTACTTTCCCGCCTCGACGAGCCCCTTGAGGAGGAGGGCGTCCTGCTTCGTCGGCCGCGCGATGGCGAACACGACCTTCCTGTCGCCGACCCGTGACGTCACGAGCACCAGCGGGAAATTGTGCAGGCCGTCGGTGGCGAGGAAGAGGCCGCGCGCCGTCAGCGATCCCCGGGAGCGGAAGAACGAGTGCTTGCCGACAGCGTCGAGGATGACGTCGTAGGTCTCGCCGTTCTTCGTGAAGTCGTCGCGCTGGTAGTCGATGACCTCGTCTGCTCCGAGCGAACGGACGAGCTCGACGTTCTTCGTGTTGCAGACGGCGGTGACGTGAGCGCCGAGGTGGTGCTTCGCGAGCTGCACCGCCGCGGTGCCGCACGATCCGGAGGCGCCGTAGACGAGGAGCCGCGTGTTCTCGCCGACACCGGCCCGCGTGAGAGGGGCCAGGGCCTGAGTCCCGCCGTCACAGACCGCCGCCGCCTCCTCGAAGGACATGCCCGCGGGAATGTGCGCGAGCACGCCGGCCTCCCGGACGCAGACGTACTCCGCGTGCGACCCGGAGCGCATGCCGAATACGCGGTCGCCCACCTCGAACTCCGTCACGCTCGCCCCCGCTGCCGCAACCTCGCCGGCGAACTCCAGTCCGAGGACCCTCTGCTTGGGCCGGCGAAGGCCGAGCATGAAGCGCCAGAGGAACGGCCTGGCGGCACGCATGTGCGTGTCGGTCCGATTGACCGTGGTCGCCCGAACCTCGACGAGAACCTCGTCGCCCCCGGGCACCGGCCGCTCGACTTCCTCGAGTCGCAGGACGTCCGGAGGCCCGTACCTGTCGTGGACGGCAGCTCTCATGCTGTCGGTCGGCGTCACGATGTCGCGTGGCGTCGGGCGGCCAGCAGGTGCAGCAGAACCGCTGTCGACTCCGTCTCATCCGTGCGGTGGTCGCTCGGACGGCGAGCCTCCGCCGCCAGGCGCTGGCTCCGCGCGTCGCGTTCACGGTCGCGCCGGCGATCACCGGCCAGCTGTCGAATCACCTCATCGTTCAGCATCTCGGTTCCTCTCTCGATCGACGTCGCCGACCCCGTCGAGGGTCAGCACGACGTTCCCGGTCTTCTGTCCGGTCTCGACATAGGTGGTGGCCGCCACGATCTCCTCGAGCGGGTAACGGCGATCGATGACGGCCCGGTACTCCCCTGCCTCGATGAGGTCCTTGAGGAAGAGGACGTTCTCCTTCGTGTACTTCGGGATCGGGAGCGTCACGCGCTTGTCTCCGATCCACCGGGTCAGCAAGGCAAGCGGCGGGACATGCCACATGAAGCCGAGGTCGGTCGAGATGTAGCTGCCGCCGGGCTTCAGCGACCCTCGGCTGCGCCTGAACGAGTGCTTGCCGACCGCGTCGAAGACGACGTCGTAGGTCTCGCCGTTCCTCGTGAAGTCCTCCTGCGTGTAGTCGATCACCCGGTCCGCCCCGAGCGACCCGACCACCTCGAGGTTCTTCGTGTTGCAGACGGCTGTGACGTCGGCACCGAAGTGCTTGGCCAGCTGCACAGCGGCCGTCCCGATCGATCCGGAGGCGCCGTAGACGAGGATGCTCTGTCCGGCGCGAAGCTCTGCCGCTCTCAGGCACGTCAGCGCGATGATCCCTCCGTCGCAGACCGCCGCCGCTTCCTCGAAGGTCGCGCCGGCCGGCTTGTGCGCCAGCGCCGCGCTCTCGCGCACGCACACGAGCTCGGCGTGGGCGCCGAAGCCCTTGATGCCGAAGACCTCGTCGCCGACCGCGAACTCGGTGACGGCCGAGCCGACCGCCTCGACCTCCCCGGCCAGCTCCATGCCGCGAATCCTCTGTTTCGGCCGGCGGAGGCCGGTGAAGCCGCGGCTGAAGAACGGCTTCGCGCTCCGCCAACCGCAATCCGACCGGTTGACCGTCGTGGCGCGGATCCTCACGAGGACCTGGTCGTCCTCGGGCACCGGCCGCTCGACGTCCTCGATCCGGAGAACCTCCGGAGGCCCGTACCTGTCGTGGACGACGGCTTTCATGCCTGCACTTCCTCCCTCTCTCTCGCCCGGAATGCTGGAGCGTCGTCACGGACGATGGTCAGGACGACGTTTCCGGTCTTCTGTCCTGTCTCGACATACCTCGCGGCCTCGATCACGTCCTCGAGCGGATAGCGGCGATCGATCACCGCGCGGTACGCGCCCGCCTCGATCAGCTCCTTGAGGAAGAGGACGTCCTCCTTCGCGTACTTCGTGATCCCGAGCTTCACCTTCTTGCTTCCGATCCGGCGGGTCAGCAGGGCCAGGAGCGGGACGTGCCACATGAACCCGAGGTCGGTCGACACGTAGATACCGCCCGGGCTCAGCGAGCGCCTGCAGCGTCGGAAGGAGTGCTTGCCCACAGCGTCGACGACGGCCGCGTAGGTCTCTCCGTTTCGGGTGAAGTCCTCCCGCGTGTAGTCGATCACCCGGTCGGCCCCGAGCGAGCGCACGAGCTCGACGTGCTTCGTGTCGCACACGGCGGTGACTTCGGCGCCGAAGGACTTGGCCAGCTGCACCGCGGCGGTGCCGACGGACCCCGAGGCGCCGTAGACGAGGACGCTCCGCCCCTCGAGTACGCCTGCCTTTCGCAGGCACGCGAGCGCGAGCGCTGCCCCGTCGCAGACCGCTGCGGCCTCAGCGAACGTCACGCCGGCCGGCATGTGGGCGAGCATGCCGCTCTCCCGCACGCAGACGTACTCGGCGTGTGCACCCGACCGGACGCCGAAGACGCGGTCGCCCACGGCGAACTCCGTGACGGCCGAGCCGACCGCCTCGACCTCGCCTGCCAGCTCCAGGCCGAGGACCCGTTGCTTCGGTCGCCGGAGGCCCGTGACGAACCGGCTGATGAAGAACTCGGCGCTCCGAAGTCCGGTGTCGGTCCGAGTGACCGTCGTGGCGTGGACACGGACGAGGACCTCGTCGTCGCTCGGAACCGGCCGCTCGATCTCCTCGAGGCGCAGGACGTCCGGAGGTCCGTACCGGTCGTGGACGACCGCTCTCACGAGGTCCCCGTCCCCTTCTCCGGATACCGGATCGGCCCGCCGTGCTGCCACATCCGTCCCGCCCGGAAGAGCTCGGCGGGCTTGCCGCCGGTCGAGCCGGGCTGCGCTCGGCGCCCGGTCGGAATCACCCAGCCGCTCTCCGAGAGGAGACTCCGCCTGAAGTTCGCGCTGTCGAGCTGCACGCCCCACACGGCCTCGTACACGGATCGCAGCTCGCCCAGGGTGAACGTCGGTCCGACGAAGGCGGTCGCGATGCCCCTGAGCTCGAGGTCGACGCGGACGCGCTCGATCGCGTCCCGCACGATCCGACCGTGGTCGAATGCCAGCTCGATCTTGCCGTCGAGCACGTCGGACACAGGAAAGAGCGAAGCATCCGCGGCGTCGGTGCCTGCGACGACCTCGCCGACGTCACGTAGCACCGCCGTGTAGGCGACCGTCACGACGTTCATCCGCGGGTCGCGCCCGGGATCGCCGTAGGCGCCGAACTGGGTCAGCAGCTGGGCGCCGTCCACGCTCGTCTCCTCGGCGAGCTCTCGCATCGCCGCCTGGTCGAGCGTCTCCGCGGGACGCTTGAAGCCACCCGGGATCGCCCACCTCCCCTGAAACGGCTCCACGCCACGACGCACGAGCAGCACCTGCAGCCGCCCCTCGGACATGGTGAGGATGACGATGTCCACGGTCACCGCGAAGGGGGGGAACCGCGATGGGTCGTAGTCCGGAGGCACTCCCGAATCGGTGGTTTTGGTCGTCACGACCGTTACCGTAGCACCCGGTTATGGTCATGTCAACCAAAACTCTCGACCTTGCCGCCGGCCGCGGCTCCGTCGACCTGACCCACGACGGCTCGGTGCGTCCCTGGTCGGTCGAATAGGGTCGAGCGCACGAATCCGATGCGGATCTTCGTCTGGCACGGCTATCTCCTCGGCGGCACGGGATCGAACATCTACGCCCGCCAGCTCTCGCGCGAGTGGAGCCGCGTGGGCCACGACGTGACCGTGTTCTCCCAGGAGCCACGGCCGGAACGCTTCGACCTCGGTGGGGCGGCTACGGTCACGCCGGACGTCGGTGGGCTGCTCCCGGTGTTCGTGCTCGATCGTTACGAGGGCTACGACGTGAAGCTCCTCCAGGACTGCTCCCGCGGGGAGCTCGATGCGTGGGTAGAGGCGAACGCGGCCGCGGTGCGCGCCCGCGGCCCGGCCGACCTCGTCTTCGTCAACCACGTCCTGCTCGGCGGGCCCGTCGGCGCGGCGAGCGGGAGCCGCTACGTGGTCAAGGCGCACGGCTCCGAGCTCGAGTACTCGATGCGCGGCAACGACGCGCTCGAGGCCTGGGGCGGCGAGGCGCTCGAGGGCGCGACGGCGACGATCGTCGGCTCCGAGCACATCCGCACCGTCCTCCGCGACGTGTGTGGAACGGTGGAGCGCGTGTACGAGGTCCCACCCGGCGTCGACGTCGAGCTCTGGCGGCCCGCCTCGAAGGAGATCGCGCTGGAGCAGCTGGTGGCGGAGGCAAGGCGCGACCTTCCGAACCCGGGCAACGTGAACGAGCGCCTGCCCGACGAGGGGAATGCGGCACGGCTGGAGGAGTTCCTCGCCGGCGACCGGCCGACCGTCGTCTACTACGGCAAGCTGATCGAGAACAAGGGCGTGCAGGTCCTGCTCGAGGCGCTGCGCGGGCTGGACGTGCGCACGGTGATCGTCGGCTTCGGCGACTACCGCGCAGAGCTCGAGCACCGGGCCGCCGGCCTCGACGTCCTTTTCACGGGTCCGCTCGAGCACCGGCACCTCGTACACCTCCTCGCGCTCGCGGACGTGGCCGTCGTTCCGTCGATTTTCCCCGAGGCCTTCGGGATGGTGGCGGCGGAGGCAGCAGCCGCAGGCTGTCCCCCGATCGTCGCGAACCACTCGGGCCTGGCCGAGGTCGCCCGCGGGCTCGAGGAGGACTACCCGCCGGGGCGGGGCCGGCTCGCGAGCTTCCCGAACGGGGACGCCGCGGCGTTGCGGGATCGGCTCGAGGAGGTGCTTGCCCTGCGAGGGGACGAGCGCGAGGCGCTCAGGGCCGCGGCGCGCCGCGCCGCGGTCGAGCGCTGGAGCTGGACGAGCGTCGCCGAGCGCATCCTCGCCGTCGTCGAGTGACCAGCGTCCCCCGGGACGATCCGGGCTAGAGCGGCCGACTTGCGCGCAGCACCGCGAGATCCTGCGCGGCCCAGACCAGCTCGGCGTCGAGCCCCGCAGCACGTAGCCACCCGACCTGCGCCTCGGCTGTATCCGGACGGTCGAAGCCTTCATCCAGCGGGATCACCGCGTCCTCGGCGCGTTCGGGGACGACGACGTCGCCGATCACGAAGCGGCCCCCGGGACGGAGCACCGTGGCAACGCGGCGGAAGAGATCGGCCTTCTCCTCCGCGGACAGGTGATGGATGGTCAGCGCCGACACGACCAGGTCGTACGGGCCGGCCGGGAGTGCGTCCTCGAGCCTTGCGAGGCGAAGCTCGATCCGATCGGCTGGAAGCATCTCCCGAGCTGCCGCGAGCATCTGCGGGCTCGAGTCGAGGCCGACCAGTCGCGCGTCCGGATGGAGTGCGAGCAGCAGACCGGCCGTAGCCCCGGCACCCGTCCCGAGCTCGAGGATCGTGTCCGGGCGAAGGTCCCTGGTCGCCTGGCCGACGCGTTCCTGGAGCTCGTCGTACCGCGCGATCTCCTCCCGGATCTCCGTCGGGTACCGCTCCGGATCCCACTGCGTCTCGCCCACCGGCCGGGACAGTAGCGCGCGCTAGAGCCAGCCCCTGTCCCGGGCGACGGCGATGGCCTCGCCGCGGTTGCGTGCCCCGAGCTTGCGGATCGCGGCGCTGAGGTAGTTCCGCACCGTTCCCTCGGACAGGTGCAGCTGACCGGCGATCTCGGCAGCCGTCGCGTGCCCGGTCGCCGCGGCGAGGACGTCGTGCTCGCGCTTGGTGAGCGGGCTGACGCCGTCGGCGATCGCCGCCGCGGCGAGACCGGGGTCGATGACGCGTTCCCCGGCGTTGATCTCCCGGATGGCCTCGGCCAGCTGGTCCGCGGGCGCGTCCTTGAGCAGGAAGCCGCAGGCACCGCTCTCGATGGCCCGTCGGAGATAGCCGGGGCGGCCGAACGTGGTCAGGATCAACGTCTTCGTCCGCGGCAGCTCGCGGGCGAGCTCGGCCGCGGCGGAGATGCCGTCCAGCCCAGGCATCTCGATGTCCAGAAGGGCGACGTCCGGCCGGCGGGCACGGGCGACATCGAGTACGCGATCGCCGCGCTCGACCTGTGCCACGACCTCGATGTCGTCCTCGAGCGAGAGCAGGCTGGCAAGCGCGCCGCGCACCATTGCCTGGTCCTCGGCGATGAGGACGCGGATCACGTTGCCCGCACCGGAAGCGTGAGCCGGACGCGGAAGCCACCGCCCGGTTGCGTACCGGCCTCGAGCACGCCGTGGAGGTCCCGTGCCCGTTCGGCGAGCCCGACCAGGCCGGTGCCGTCGCCGTTTGCAGTCGGCGACGCAGCCCCGTCGTCTTCGACTTGCAGCGCGACGCCGTGGGCGTCGGTAGTGAGCGTGATCGCGCAGGTGCGGGCGTCGCTGTGGCGGACGACGTTCGTCGTCGCTTCGCGCACGGCCCATGCGAGCACGCTCTCGATCTCCGTCGGAAGCCCCGAGGCCACGCCGTCCACGCGGCAGTCGATTCCGGCAGCGGCGAGGGTCGTACGGGCAGTCTGGAGTGCGTCGTCGAACGCGAGCTGCCGGTAACCGTGCACGACCTCGCGCACCTCGGTGAGCGCCTGGCGGGTAACACGCTGGACCTCCGTCATCTCCGCCTGTGCTCGTTGCGGGTCACTCTCGACGAGCCTCGTCGCGAGCTCGCTCTTGAGCGCGATCAGGGAAAGGGTCTGCCCGAGCAGGTCGTGCAGGTCACGGGCGATCCGTAGGCGCTCTTCGGAGACGGCGAGGCGGGCGAGCTCTTCCCGCACCTCGCGAAGCTCCTGGTTGGCCCGTGTGGTGCTACCGAGCGCTGCCGTCATGGCACCAACTCCGAGGACCGTCAGCGTCCAGGCGGCGACCGTCGAGCCGTCGGAGCCGGCGGACGCAAGCCCGACGCCCACCGCCGCAGTGGCTGCACCGATCAAGGGCACCGCTGCGACAAGCGGAAGAGCCATCCCCACTACGGCGACGACGTAGACGAACAGCAGCGTGAACGAGCGCGGAGCACCGAGCGCCAAAGTGAGTCCCGCAAGCGCCGCCAGGAGCGCAAGTCCGCCTCCGATCACGCGCGCTCCCCTGCGCGCGAGCGACCGGACCGGTGGCAACAGAACCAGGTAGAGGGCGACGAAGGCGCCGAGCGTGATCAGGATCGCGGTGACCCGCGCCGGCGGCTGCGCGGAGTCGGCGAGATCGGCGAGCGGGCCAATCAGGAAGAGCAGGCCGAGCAGCTGGCCGACGCGGAGCCGGGCGAGGCGCCTCCGCAACCGGCGTGTCCGATCGCCGTCGATCCCGACCACGACATCATGGTGCAGGATTGCTGTGCGGCAGACAGCGGCACATGCGCGCGCCACAGTCGTCGCACGCCGGCAGGGTCGCGGCAAAACCGCCGATCACGACGATCGCGGTCACGAAGTGCAGTGCCGTCAATGCGATCGCAGTCGTCGAGTCGGCAAGGTACGCCGGGCCGATGGTCGAGACGGCCAGCGCGGTCGACCCGAGAGCCGGCCACCAAAACCAAGGGCGGCGGCTGTGGCGCTCGAGGAGTCGCACCACGAACCATCCGGCCAAGGCGCCCAGCAGCGCCGCCGCGAGCACGTCGACGGGGCCGACCGTGCCGTCTCCCGTCGAGACGGCGAGCTCGATTCCGGCGAGCCGGATGCATGCCCAGGCGATCACCGCTGCGGTCGGTGCGAGCACGACGATGCCGATCCTGCGTCGAGTGCGAGGGGTCATGAGGTCTCCTTCCGTTCCAGAGCTGGTCCGTTGTCCGACCTCCATGTTCCGGGCCACGAAGCGGCTGCGGTAGAGCCGGCCGTCACCGATTCGGCGTGACACCCGTCAGGTCTTCGGCAGGCGACGGACGGCCCGGCTCGACGCCGCGATCGGACCCCGGTGTCGTAGCCTCCGTTCCGTGCACCGGCTCACCAAGGCGCAGGCTCGGCGCATCGCAGTGCGCGCGCAGCTGCTCGCGGCACCCCGGCCCACCGACCTGCTCACCGTCGTTCAGCGGCTGACGCTGCTGCAGATCGACCCGACCGCGGCTATCGCGCCCAGCGCGGACCTCGTCGCCTGGAGCCGCCTCGGATCCGCGTACCAGCCCGCCTACCTCCAGCAGGCGCTCGAGCAGGACCGCACGCTGTTCGAACGCGACGCGATGGTGCGTCCGATGAGCGACCTGGGCCTGTACCTCGCCGGCGCCGCCGACTGGCCGCGCTACGAGAGCACGCGCACCTGGATCCGCAACAACGACGCCTTCCGGCGTGACATCCTCGAGCTGCTCGGCTAGCTCCGGGCCGCTGACCTCCCGCGATTTCCCGGACACGTGCGTCGTGCCGTGGGCCTCGACCGGGTGGACCAACAACCGCAACGTCACTCAGATGCTGGAGTGCCTGATGATGCGCGCCGAGATCGCGATCGCCGGGCGCGTCGGGCGAGAACGAGCTGTGGGACCTGGCCGAGCGCGTGTATCCGGCCGACGTCGTCGTCCCGTCGGTCGACGAGGCCGGTCGAGTCCAGGACGAGCGGCGGCTCGCCTCGCTCGGCATCGCCCGGGAGAAGGGCAGGGCGATGCCGATGGAGCCCATCCACGTCGGCGACGCGGGCGAGCCGGCCGTGGTCGAGGGCACGAAGGGCGAGTGGCGCGTCGACCCCGCCGCGCTCGGCGAGGACTTCGAGGGGCGGACGGCGCTGCTCTCGCCTTTCGACCGGCTCGTCCACGATCGCGTCCGCGCCCAGGAGCTCTTCGACTTCGAGTACACGCTCGAGATGTACAAGCCCGCGGCCAAGCGCCGCTGGGGCTACTACGCCCTCCCGGTCCTCCACGGCGACCGGCTCATCGGGAAGGTCGACGCCACCGCCGACCGCAAGGCGTCCGTGTTGCGGGTGAACGCGATCCACGAGGACGTGAAGTTCACCCGCACGATGGCGAAGGCCGTCCAGGCCGAGCTGGACGACCTCGCCTCGTGGCTCGGGCTGGGTGCCGTCGAGCCGGCCTAGGACGCAGCGTCTGCCGCGATGATCTCGGCCAGTCGGGGTGCCATCATGCCTCCCGCTCACATGACACGAGCCGAAACTGTCCTCGAGTTCCTCGCCGCACGGCGCTCGCAGGTCGACTCGACCTGAGGGGGCAGCCGAAGTCCGGCCCTTCTCATGTTGCCCGCAGAGGACTAAGCTCCCGCGCGTCACCAAGTGCGGAAGGGGGAATGCGAGGTGATCGGAGCACAGAAGGGCCGCTTCGTATCTACTGTGGCCCTCGTACTGGGGCTCGGGGTGCTCGGCAGCTTTGCGCTGCTGCCGAGTGCGGCCGCGACACTCCAGCCCACAGCCAAGCCGGCGCCGGCACCCGATCTGTCGACGACGCCGAAGCTCAAGTCGTACCTTCGCTCGCTCGGCCTGAACCCGAAGGGGTTCGTGATCCAGCGCGGAGAGCGCAACTACGCCGGCCCGGATTGCCCCGGCGCGGCGTGGAACTGCACGACGGCGCAGAAGGTCGTCCAGATGCCGGCGCGAGCCGCCGGCGACGCCGATGACGGCGACGGCGGCGAGAACCGCTTCGTCTGCAAACCGGCCGGGGTCGGGACGAACAGGGCGACGAACACGTGCGTGATCGTCCAGCCGGGCCCCAACAGCAACAACTCGGCGACGTGCGACATCGAGACGAACGGCACCGAAGGGGAGATCAGGCAGACCTGCTTCATCACGCAGAACGGGCGGCGGAACACCGCCGTCGCGAAGCAGGTCGCGACGATGAACGCGTCCGGGGCCGACCAGGACGTCTTCCAGACGATCTCCGTCAAGCAGATGTCCTCGGCGAGCGGCGGCAACACGCTCGAGACCTCGCAGGGCGCGCTGCTGTCCAGTGGGCCGGAATCGAGCGCCGACGCGGTCACGCAGGACGTCCATCAACTCGCCTGCGTCAACCAGGACGCGGCCGGGAACGGGCCGAACGTGGCAAGGAGCCACCAGGGCCAGGGACTGTTCGTACGCAAGCATGGCGCGGCGTTCGGCGAGACGTCACCGACGGAGATCGACCAGAACACCGCGCTCGTCACGGCCACGTGCATCGGGCCGGCCACGCCGTTCCCGCCGTTCCCGACGATCGGGAGCCACGAACCAGCTCGACTGTGCGGTCATCGGCACCAGCCCTCCGAAGGAGAGCGCGAACGCCTGCACGCGCGTCTACCAGGAGTCGGACACGGGCAGGAACACGATGCAGGTCCGCCAGGTCGATTCGGTGTTCGCGGAGGTCAAGAAAAGCACCGGCTGGGTCGACATCGACCAGGGCCAGTTCGGCGAGACGGGAACCGACTCGACGCTCGACCAGAAGAGCGGCGGCGTGTCGAAGATCGACTTCGACGGGCTAACGTCGCAGCTCACGAACATCGAAGGATCCGGGACGATCGGGTTCTACAGCGTGGATCAGGAGGACACGGGGCCGCGCTGCTGCGCCGCCGGGCACCAGGAGACGAACACGGGCAACACGTTCGACATCGACGGTCTCCTCGTCCAGCGGCTGATCGTCGACGGGACCGTTCCCAACCCCGCCCTCGGCGAAGAGCCGCCGGGGAACGGCACCATGAGCCAGGACGGCGCCGTGTGGGGCGACTGCGTGACGACGGGCAACTGCACCGTCGACATCAACGCGACGAACAACGCGGATCCCGACGGCGACCCGGCGAGCTGCTCGGCGGCTGTGTGCCACGAACAGGTCGTCTGTGAAGCGTTCACGGGCGAGGGCGAGTTCGGCTTCTGTTCGAACACGCCGCCTGACATCACGCTCAGGGCTCGACCTCGCTAGTCGGCCGAGATCGAGCTCAACCACCGAGGGGGCCGGGGACACCGGCCCCCTCGCTCTCGAGCTCGCGCGCGAGGTCGTCGATCTCGGCGACGTAGCCCGACGCGCCCATCGCCGCGAAGCTCTCGCGCGCGAGCTGGAGCTCAGCCCGCGCTTCAGCCGCGCGCCCGCTCCGGTGGAGCGCGCGGGCGAAGTCGATCCGCGCCTCTGCCACCTCGGGCGGAAGCTGCTGGTCCGCGAGAAGCGTCACCGCGGTCTCGTAGCTCGATACGGCGGCGGCTGCGTCGCCGTGCGCGAGCGCGACGGCGCCTTCCGCCAGGCGGAGCTGCGCCTTCGCGTAGGGATCCTCCTCCGGCAGGTCGCGACTCGCGAGCTCGACGAGCGCCGCCGCGTCGTCGATCTTGCCGCTGCGGACGTACGCCTCGACCAGGTGCCGGTACACCCAGACGACGAGCCAGCCGCCTCCTTCGAGCGCGGCCGGCACGGCTTCCTGCAGCCAGCGCTCGGCGGCCTCCGGATCGTTCTCCGCGAGCGCGTACTTCGCGAGGCCGATGACGCTCTGGATGCCCATGTACGTCTCGCCCGTGCGCTCGAGCCAGTCGCGCGCCTGCGCTCCAAGACGCTTCGCCCCGTCGACGTCGCCGCGGTAGTACCGGACGAGCCCTAGGAGGTAGGTGGCCTGCGCGTCGTCGCGGAGGCTTCCGGTCTCCTGCGCGAGGCGCAAGCAGCGCTGGAGCTCCGTCTCGGCCGCGGCGAACTCACCCATGTTGACGAGGAAAAAAGCGAGGCGTAGATGTCCTTCGATCTGCAGGCCGCGGTCGCCGATCTCCTCGGCGATTGCGAGCCCACGCCGCAGATCCTGGATCGCCGGCTCGAACTCCCCCTCGAAGTCCGCCAGGAGCGCGGCGAGCCGGTAGATCGCCTTGACCTGGAGCAACCGGTCGTCGGTCTTCTTCGCGATCTCGCCGACCTCGCGCAAGTGCTCGCGCGCCACGGCGACCCGACCCTGCCGAAGCTCGATCTGCCCGAGTATCGCGAGGGCGTTCCCGCGGGTTCCGGGCTCGTCTCGGGCCAGAGCGTCGTCGGCGACCGAGGCGAGCTCCTCGGCTGCTTGCTTGACCTCCCCGAGCACGTTTCGCGTGAACGCGGCCCGCACACGGAGGTCGAGCGCAGCTCGCGAGCAGCGATCGTCCACGAGGTCGAGCGCGCGGGCGTAGTACCGGTTCGCCTCGCGGATGCCCCCTCGTCGCTCGGCCTTCTCTCCGGCGCGGGCAAGTGCGGCCGCGGCCGCTTCCACCGGTGGCTCGATCGGACTCCGCGCAATCCCGCGGGCGAGGAGGCACGACTGCTCGAGGTGGTAGGCGATGACCTCGGCGAAGTCGTCCTCTGCCGCTTCGGTGATCGTTCGGAGCCAGTCGACGAAGCGGAAATGGAGCTCCGCGCGCCTTCCCTTGGGAAGTCGGTCGTACGCGACGTCCCGGATGAGGATGTGCTTGAACGCGAACTCCTGGTCGCCGACGAGAGACGACGGGCGGTTCTCGTGGACGAAGTCGCGCCGCTCGAGCATCTGGAGGCTCGGACCGATCCCGTCGTGCTCCCCCTGCAGGTGGTTCACCGCGCCGGCCCAGAAGACCTGGCCGGCGACGGAGGCGTGCTGTGCGACGCGCTTTTCCCGATTGGCCAGGCCGTCCAGCCGCGACCCGATCAGCGCCTGGAGGCTCTCCGGCACCGGCACGGCCTCGAGCTCGCGGTCGAGCCGCACGCCCGAGTCCGCAAGCATGCGGATGGTCTCCTCGAGAAAGAGCGGGTTGCCGGCTGCGGCGTCGAGGAGCTTGGAGACTCCCCGTCCCATGGCTTCGCTGCCCAGCAGACCGCGAAGGAGCGACTGGCTCTCCTCCTCGCTCAGCGCGTCGATCGTGCGGGTGTGCCTGCGGTCGCCCTCGAGGACGAACCCGGGGCTCGACTCGGCTAGCTCGGGCCTCGCCGACCCCACGATGAGCAGAGGCCCCTCGTGCTCCTCCACGAGGTAGAGGACGAGCTCGAGCAGGGTCGGCTCGGCCCAGTGCAGGTCCTCGAGCACCACGAGCAGCGGCTCGACCTGCGCCAGGAGCTGAAGCACCCGCCTGATCCCCCAGTGCAGCTCCCCCTGCGAGATCTCGATCGCCTCGTAGGTTCCGCGCGGCGTCGTGGGCGTGCCGACGAGGTTCGCAAGAGCGGCCGCGATCGTCCGCAGTTGGTCGAGATCGTCCGTTGGCAGGCTGTCGAGGAGCGCCTCGAGCTTTGCCGAGACGGTCGCCGGATCGTCGCTCTTCTTGACCGTGGCGCGCTCCTCGACGATCTCCGCGATCGGCCAGTAGGTGATCCCTTCGCCGTACGGGAGACAGCGCCCCCAGAGCGCGGCGCCGTCCTGTTCGGCCCTATCGCTGAGCGCGAGGAGCAAGCGCGACTTGCCGATACCCGCAGGCCCGAGGACGGTCACGAGGCGGGAGGTCCGCTCCTCGAGGGTCTGCGACCACAGTGCCGTGAGGTCTGCGACCTCGTCGTTCCGTCCCACGAGGGGAGCACGCACCGCGGGCCGTCGCGGCGCGGCCTTCTCCCCGACCAAAACCCAGACCGGGATCGGCTCGGCCTTGCCCTTCGCCTGCACCGGCTCGCCCTCCCGATAGTCGAAGGCGTGCGCCGTGGCGCGGTACGTCGCCTCGCCGACGGCGATGCCGTCGACAGGGGCGCCGCCCTGCAGGCGCGCGGCCGTGTTCATCACGTCGCCGGCGGCGACCCCTTCGCCCTCGACCGCGCGCGCGCCGACGACGACGAGCGCCTCGCCCGTGTGGACGGCCGTGCGGATATGGAGGTCGAGCCACGCGTCCTCCTCGTTCAGCTCCGCGACTGCCCGGGTGATCGCGAGGGCTGCGTGAATCGCGCGCTCGGGGTCGTCCTCGTGCGCGACGGGCGCCCCGAAGATGGCGACCACGGCGTCCCCGATGAACTTCTCGACGGTGCCGCCGAACGCCTCGAGCTCCCTCCGCAGGCGCGCGTAGTACGGCTGGAGCCGTGCGTGTACGTCCTCGGGGTCGAGCTGCTCGGCGCTCGCGGTCGAGCCGACGATGTCGGTGAAGAGCGCGGTGATGACCTTGCGCTCCTCCTCCGGCGGGGGCTCCACGTCCCCGAGTGGCGAGCCGCAGGCACCGCAGAACTTGAACCCTTCCGGGTTTTCCTGGCCACACGTGGGGCACGTCACCACGGGCTACAGCGTAGGGCTCTGTCCGGAACGGTACTAGCTGGTCCCGGCGGCGCGACAACCTGAACGCCCCAACCTCGTCGCTCCACCGGCCAAGCGCCGCTGGGCTACTACGCCCCTCCCGGTCCTCCACGGCGACCGGCTCATCGGGAAGGTCGACGCCACCGCCGACCGCAAGGCGTCCGTGTTGCGGGTGAACGCGATCCACGAGGACGTGAAGTTCACCCGCACGATGGCGAAGGCCGTCCAGGCCGAGCTGGACGACCTCGCCTCGTGGCCCGGGCGGTGTGCAATCGAGGGGTCCAGGAACTAGCGTGGCGCGCACGCTCGACTACAGTCGAGGCTCCGTCGCTCGTCCCGGAGGAGGAGATCATGAGCGTCCCACGTGAGGGCGGCTGCGCGTGTGGCGAGGTTCGCTACCGGCTTACATCCGACCCGCTCTTCACCCATTGCTGTCACTGCCTGAACTGTCAGCGGCAGACCGGGAGCGCGTTCGTGATCAACTTGCTCATCGAGGCCGATCGGGTCGAGCTGCTCGCGGGCGACCCGCAGCCCGTTGCCGTGCCCCGCGGGGGCGGCAAGAAGCAGAAGATCTGGCGTTGTCCGAGCTGCCAGGTCGCGGTCTTCAGCCAGTACACGAGCCCTCGCGTTCGGTTCGTTCGCGCAGGGACGCTCGACGACCCGTCGACGGCCTCTCCCGACGTCCACATCTTCACGCGGTCGAAGCTGCCCTGGGTCACGCTTCCCGAGTCGGTGCCGGCGTTCGCCGTCTACTACGACACGAAGAAGCTCTGGCCGGCGGGCAGTCTCGAGCGTCTCGAGGCGCTCAAGAGGTCGGCGGCCGGCTGAGGGGGGCAGCGCGCGTTCGAGTGAAGCTACGAGCGAGGACACGACGCTCTCTGGGCGAAGGACGTCTCTCCATGGCCTGGCGATTGGACGAGGTTTGGCTCGACACAGACCTACTCTGGTTCCGCGAGCAGCCGCGAAGGCCTTACGGAGGGCTCGCCCTGCCCGTGCCGGCGGTTGCCGACGGGCTCGAACGAGATCTGTTCACGCCGATCGAGACGGGGCTCGAGGCTTCGCGGCAGCGGCGGCTGGCGCGGCAGGCGGAGCGCCGCCGCCGACGTGCCACGCGCACGGTGCCGGCAGTCGCGTTGGTCCTCGGGTCGGCCACGATGCTTCCCATCTCCGTGCTCCGGCAAGGCGGCGGCGGGCAGGACGCGGGCCCTTTGCAGGAAGACCCGCCGAGCCTGACCTTCCGGCTCGACGGCGCCCTCCTCGGGCTTCCCGAAGCGCTGGTCCCGCGCGCGAGCGGCTCCACCAGCAAGCCGACGGCGCCAAAGCCGGCACGAGAGACCGAGCTCACAAGGGTCGAATGGCACCGCGCGAGGTCGGTCGGCCTTCCGTACGCCGGTCGTCTGGTCAACGGCACGCAGCTTCCCGTCGAGGGCCCCGACTGGGTCACCTGGAACCCGAGCACGGACAGCGTTCCCAACAGGCCCAACCGGCTCCACGGCAACGAGCGGACGATCCGCACGATTCTCTCCGTACTTGCTGCCTACCGCACGGCGCATCCGCACGCGCCGCGGGTGGTCGTCGGCGACATCAGCTTTCCGGACGGGGGGAGGATGGACCAGCACCTCTCCCATCAGAACGGGCTCGACGTGGACGTGTACTACCCGAGGCGGGACAGGCGTCTGAGCGCTCCGATCGCGGCCAGCCAGATCGACCACGGCCTCGCGCAGGATCTCCTCGACCGCTTCGTCGCCGCCGGCGCGCAGATCGTCTTCGTCGGCTACTCGACCCGCCTCCGGGGGCCGAGCGGCGTCGTCGTCCCGTACCCGCGCCACGAGAACCACCTGCACGTCCGCTTCCCGCCGCCCGGCCGGTGACCCGAAACGGCAGCGTCGTCGAGGCGACCTGCCAGCTCCTCAACCCTCCTTGCTCGCTTCCTTCGGCGGTTGCTTCTCGACGGCGACCTCAGTGAGATACACGTCGACGTCGGTCTTGATGAGCTCCTCGACCCGAGCGGCGAATGCCGCGTACGTCTCGCTGTGCGAGCTCGACCCCGCGTAAGGCCCCGCTTGCTCGAGGAACAACCAGCCTTCAGTCTTCAGGCGCTCCAGGGTGCCGCGGTAGCTGCGCCAGCGCTGCCCGAATTGGAAGAAGCCCTCCACCGCGGCGCACACCGCCACCAGCAAGCTCACGACCAGCGCGGCTACCTTCACGACGTCTTCGAGCGAACCGCCGTAGACGGTGAGGCCCAGGAGCGTCGGCACCGTCACCGCGCCGACCACGGTGACGAGGCGCAGCCGGTAGTAGAGCCGCTGGGCCTTCGCCGCGCGCTCCTCCATCCACACCACCTGCTCGAGCCAGCGCGAGGTGAAGAAGTCCCGTTGGCGGTCATCGAGGTCCGTGTGCGCAACGAGCCGCTCGAACGTCGCTCGCAGCTCCGCGAGGTGGGGATCGGACACGGTCAGGCCCTCCCTTCCAGAAGGTCGTCGAGCACCTGGGTGAGGTCGTCGCGATCGCTCGCGAGGACCGTGCGTATGCGTCCCGACTGCACGAGCTCCCGTGCTCGCGGGTCCGCGATCGCGTCACCAGCGACGGCGGCCGCGATCTCGTCGGCCGTCCGACCGCTGCCGTCGATCACGACCACCGCGCGGCCGGCCTCGA
>CAWKDP010000008.1:0-5773 GCA_963848405.1 uncultured Actinomycetes bacterium
TTCGTGGGTCACACGTAGACCTGCCGCTTGGCGCCGGCCCCACACCGGAACGTCTCCTGCCCGAACGCGTCAGGCGCTGCGTACGACTGACGGGCTGTCGGCCGACTCGAAGAGCCGCCGCGGCGCGCCCTTCCCACTCGCCGGGACGACCCAGATGGCCTCGTCGACGCCGTACAGCACCTGCTCGTTGTCGAGCCACTCGGCCTGGTCGTCGACCGAGCGGGTCTCGGCCAGCGGCCGATCGCGCAGCGTCGCGACATCGAGCACGTGAAGCCGCCAGCGCGCCGAGTCGCCGACGCGCTTCTTGAAGGCGATCCGCTTGCCATCGGGCGATAGTGACGGACACTCGACGTTCGTACGGAGAACGCGGGCCGTTCGCGAGGCGATCGAGCCCTCGACGAGGTACGTCGTGCCCCGCGACGCGAGTGTCGCGTAGAACCGGTCGCTGTCAGAGGCGAACGTGACACCCCAGAAGTTGAAGTCGGGCGAGTCGAAATGCTTGCCGTCCTTCATGACGCGGAAGCGCTCGACGTCCACCAGGGACTTCCTTTTCGCCAAGTCGATGATCGTTGTCTGCGTCGAGAACGATCCGGGCGTCGCGTAGGAGTGGCCGTAGACGAAGAACGTCACGGCTCCGTACCGGCCGTCGCTTGAGATGCGGGCGCGGCTCGGCAGTCCCTGGAGCGTCAGCTCGCCCACAGGCTGAAGCCGACGGCCGAGGATCGTCACGCGCTGCTTGATCAGCGAGCCGGCCGGCTCGAGGCAGAGACCGCGTCCGGCCGTGAAGTACACGCGACCGCAAGGCAGCGGCTTGATCGCTCGCGTGCGCGGCGCCTCGAGCTGCGAGACCGCCGTGAAGCCGGCATTGGAGGCGTTCGCGCCGCCGAGGTCGCGGAAGACGATCGCGCCGTCCGTCCCGACGGGTCCGGAGACCACGTCGGCCTGGTCGGCGAGACTCGGCTGGACCTGGTCGCGGGCTCCGCCACGGGCGACGTAGACGATGCTCGCGGCCAGACATGCAACGCAGAGCAGGGCCAGTCCGACGATCCGACGATTAGGCATAGCTCGCCCTCCGCGCCATGTGAGTCAAGATCGGCACCGCGCCCGCCAGGGCGAGGACGAGCGCGCCGGCGAAGAAGACAACGGCCGTCTCGTAGCCGAACGCGGTCCACAAAGCTCCAAAGAGAACGGACGCGACCAGTCGACCGGTGCTGGTGGCCGTGATCAGCGCCGCCAGCCCTGTTCCCCGCACGTCCGGCGGAAGGAGCGCGCTGCCCATGGCAGCGAGAACCCCGTCGGTGGCCGCATAGAAGGTCCCGAGCAGAATCGTGCAGGCGACGACGCCGGGAACGCCCACATCCGAGAGGAGCAGGCACCCGTAAACCGGGAGCAGCAAGGTGTAGCCGGCGAGGAACACCTTGGTGCGCCCGACCCGGTCGGCGAGCCGACCGATCGGGACGGCGAGGAGCATGTACACGGATGCGCTGGCGACGAAGAGGAGCGGGAACATCCCGGGCTCGAAGTCGAGCTTCCGCTGCAGGCCGAGGTAGACGAAGCCGTCGCTCATCGTCGCGACGCCGAGCAGCGTGCCGGCCGCGGCCAGCGCGACGAAGCGGCGCTCGAGGAGGCGGCGCATCGGCACCCGGTTCTTCTTCCGCGGAGCCTCCACAGCCTCGATGGCGGCGGTTTCCGGCATGCGCCTCGGGACGAAGAGGAGCAACACGACGAGGCCGAGGAGCCCGAAGCAGAAGCTGACGAAGAAGATGCTGTCGAAGGCGGTCGGCGTGAAGAAGAGCAAGCCGAACGCGAGCAGTGGCCCAAGCATGGCTCCGGTCGTGTCGAGTGCCCGGTGGACGCCGAACGCCGTTCCGAGTTGCTCCTTGGGCGTGCTCAGCGAAATCATGGCGTCGCGTGGCGCTGTGCGGATGCCTTTGCCGGCGCGATCGAGCAGGATCACGCCGAGCAGCGCCGACCAGGCGCTCCCGACCGCGATCAGCGCGAGCTTGCAGCCGGCCGAGATCCCGTAGCCGACCGCCGCCACGTCCTTGTGACGACGCCAGCGGTCACCGACGAAGCCCCCGGCGATCCGCACCAGCGCCGCGCCCCCCTGATAGACGCCGTCGACGACGCCGTACTGCACGGGGCTCAGGCCGACCGTGTAGAGGAGGTAAAGCGGCAGGACGGTCGCGACCATCTCCGCGGAGATGTCTGTGAGCAGGCTGACGATCCCGAGCACGAGGACCGTGCGGCTGACACGCACGCCGAGCCCTCTCCCTCGCAGAAGCGTTCGATGACCCTGTACGAGGGCAGAGGTGTCTTGGACCTGGTACATGCCGGCCCACGAACCGTAGAAACCGAGCGGCGCGAGCGCGCCGCCCGTAGGGCCAGAATCCTGGGCCCACACCTAGCCGGGTGGCTAGTTGCTTGCGCGTCTGCGGGAACCCCTGACCGCGGGGGCCGTGTCCGGTGCCTGGCACCGGACACGGCTGCTGTGGATTCGCGGTGGCTCGCTAGCAGCGAACGCGCGGGTTCCAGGCGTAGAAGACCCCGCTCGGGTTTCGCTTCCAGACCCACGCGTGAAGTGCGTAGAACGCCGGCAGGTCGTAGCGGTTCGGCGCGGGAACGAAGTCGAACGTCCGCCCGAACAGCTTCGGCGGACGTTTGCCCGTCCAGGCCGACTGAAAGACGACGTACTCGACGGCCACCAGCCTCAGCCTCTCCGTCCCGTCCCTTCTGATCCTCGGGTCGTAGACCAGGACCTCGGGCTCGGTCGCCTTCAGCTCGGAGTCGAGCAGCGAGGTGTTGACCATGTGGACGCCCATCCCGCCCACACCCTCCTGGACGATGCAGGTGTTTCCGCCGATCTCCGGCAGACGAAGTGCGTAGCCTGCGGCGATGGCGGTGTCGACGTCGTGGAATGGCGCCGTCGCCCGCTTCACTCGGTCGAGGTCGCCCTTGTCGTGGTGAGCGGCGGCGACGCCCGCGACAACGAGCAGCGGCACCGTCACGAGCAGCAGCACAACCATGCGGTATTTCATCGCTCTCCTTTCCTATGCGGCGTAGAAGTAGAAGTAGGGATCGAGCACTCGAACCGGTGTGATCGAGTCGACTGGAAGCCCATTGCGAGAGGCCGTCTGTCTGATCGCTTCGGGGCTCGGGCCGTCGTAGAGACAGAACGTCTTGCGACGGTCCTCGGTCACGTACGAGTGGATCCAGGTCACGCCCTTCTCGGTGTTGTTCTCGACCACCGAGAGGCAGGCGCGGGCGCCGTCATCTGTCGTCGGGATGCCGAGACCTTCGATGAAGGTGCGCTCCACGAGATAGCGGGGCACGTAGCTACTCCTTTCGTCGCTTTCCTGCGACGTTAGGAGTTGGGCTCCGCACCCGCATCGGGCGCGCTCCCTATCTTGGCGGCGCGAGCTCCCTATCTTGCGCGGCGAGCTTTGCGGCGTCGTAGCGGGAGCGAACGCCGAGCTTGCCGAGGATCGAAGAAACGTGGTGGCCGACCGTCTTCTCGCTGATCACGAGCCGCCCGGCGATCTCCCCGTTGGTCAGACCCTCGCCCAGCAACTCGAGGACGTCGCGCTCGCGACGCGTCAGTCCGGCGGGATGTTCCCGGGTCGCTGCGCGCGGCCCCCGCGGCGCCGAGACCCCACGTGCGCGCAAGACCTGGCGGAGCGATCTCGCGGCCGGCTCCGCACCGAGCCCGTCGAAGTCCGCGAGCGCCTCCAGCAGAGTCGGCTCGTCGCTGGCCTCCGCGAGCGCCCGTGCCGCCTCGTACGGACACTTCCGTTCGCGCCACGCTTGGGCGGCGGCCAGAGGCTTACCGGCCAGCTGAAGACGGTACGGCTCCGCGATCCAGTCGGGCGCGTCCACCGCGGCGCCGGCCTTCCACTGCCAGTACGCCAGTTCGCCCGCGAACCACAGGTGCTGCTTGTCGAGTGAGAGCCCGTACGCCGCGTTTGCCTCTTTCAACGTCTGTTCGGGGTCGCCCACCAGCCATGCGGCCTCGGCCCGGGCAGCGTGCACGTGCCCGAGCCGCTGGAGATGCCCGCCCGGCCGTGCGAGCTCGAAGGCCTCGTCGAGGACGTTGGCTGCGCCGGGGTCGCCGCGACGGGCGCGCACCCGTCCGAGCGCGATCAGAGCCGTGATCCGGCCGATCGCACCCCGCCCCTGATCCAACACACCGAGCGCCAGAGCACCGCCGGCGTCCCAGTCCCCTTGGTAGACCCGCAGGCAGGCGAGCCACGCCGTGATGTACGAAGTGTCGATGCCGCGCTCCTCCGCGTGCCGGAGGAAAGCGCGCGCGTACTGCTCGCTGCGGTCGAGCTCGTACATCTCTCCAAGGCCCGACGCGAGCATCCCGTAGCCGTAGGCCACGCGATCCTCCAGGTCATGCTCGCGTGCCACTTCGATGCTGCGCAGAAGGCCATCGATCCCGCGCTCGATTTCCCCGGCCATGACGTATGAGGTCCCAATCATGTTCAGAGCATGCGAGGCTGTGTCTGCGTCGTCGAAGCGCTCGGCGAGCGCAAGCTCCTTCTCTCCCCACGCGACGCCTTCGACGTTGTCGCGGCTGAGCATCCGCATGAACGCCTGGGCGCCGTAGGCGAGCGCGAGCTCCCGGCTCTCGGGGAGCCTCTCGAGTACCTCGATTGCCTTCCGGCTCGCGTCTTCCGCCTCGTCATTTCGCCCGAGCGCGATGTACGGGCTGGTCAGCAGCGAGAGGTTGTTGCCCTCGCCGAGCCCGTCTCCCAAGCCGCGGCAGAGTGCGATCGCTTGCGTCCGCGCCGCGATCGCCTCTTCGTATCGCCCGGTGACCCATCCCTCGAGCGCATACGCCGTGAGAGCTGCTGCGTGATCCTCGGGCGGCAAGCCCTCCGCGAAGCGCAGCACGCGTGCGTACTGCGCGAACGCTTCTCGGTGCGCCCCTACCCGGGCAGCGCCATGTGCGGCAGCGAGACCGTGCTCGAGGACTGCGGCGCCGTCGCCGGCGCCCTCCGCATGATGAGCGAGTCGCGACGGATTGGGCCGTCCGACCGCTGGTGACGCGAGCGCAGAGAGGATCGCCGCGTGCAGGAGTCGCCGGTGGCGCGATGGCACAGCGCTCTCAAGCGCGCGGCGCGCGAGCTCGTGGCGAAATTCCACCGAGTCACCCTCCAGACGCAGCATCCCCGACGCGAGACAGGCGTCGAGCTGATCGAACCGCTCGCCCGCGACTGCTTCGAGCAACCAGAGCTCAGCGCGGGCCGGAACGAGTGAGACGATGTCGAGGAGGCTGCGACTCGCCCGCGGGAGATTGCCGGCGCGTGCGAGCACGGCGTCACGCACCGTGACTGGCACTCGATCGCCGCCGGCGGCCAGCACTTCGGTCACGTAGAAGGCGTTGCCGTGGGTCAGTCGATAGATGGCGTCGGCGTCAGCACCGTGCGGGGCCGCGAGCTCGCGCACCGCCTCCAGCGACAGCCGGGGGACAGCAAGCCGGGAAACGCCGGGCGCGGAGGCCAGATCTCCGAGCACAACGCGCAGTGGATGCTCTCCCTCGACCTCGTCCTCACGGTAGGTCGCAGCTACGAGAGCGGCGGTCGAGTCGACGCGGCGGCCGACCACGCGGAGAACATCCAGCGTCGCCTGATCGGCCCAGTGCAGATCCTCGAGCACGAGCACGCACGGCTGCCGGATCTCGTCGAGAAGCGCAGCGGCAACGTGCCTCGGGTCGGCTCCTGCCTCGACACGCTTCGCCAGGCCGCCGCCGACCTCCGCAGCGACGTCG
>CAWKDP010000009.1:0-21696 GCA_963848405.1 uncultured Actinomycetes bacterium
TCGCCCGCGGCGGGGAGGTGCTCCTCGGCCCAGCGGGTGATCTGCTCGAGCGCCGGCAGCAGGGCGCGGCCCGCGTCGGTGAGCTCGTAGGCGACGGAGATGGGCGGTCCCGCTTCGACGGTGCGGGTCGCCAGCCCGACGTTGCAGAGCTCAGTGAGTCGGTCCGAGAGCACCGAGTCGCTGATGCCTTCGACGGCGCGCGAGAGGGCCCGGAACCCTGCTGGGCCGCCGCTCAGCGTTCCCAGTAGGACTCCCGTCCAGCGCCTGCCGAGGAGGTCGAACGCGCGCACGAGCGCGGCGTCGGCGCGCGCGCACGTTTCGGCGTCGACGGGCGGCCGTCGTTCAGGAACCGCGGCCATGGAATATCACTAGCACTGTCGCCGTTACTACTCCTATCGTAGTGACTAGCTCTGTACAAGTCCAGAAGAAGTGATGACGATGGAAGCTCTATCGCAACGGGTGGACGAGCGCCTGGATTACGGCCATCCGCTCGAGTTCGGCTACTTCCTCGTCCCCGACGCCGCCGACCCGCAGGGCGTCCTCGAGACCGCGCGTCTGGTCGACAGCCTCGGCTACGAGCTGCTCGGCGTCCAGGATCATCCCTACCAGCCGCGCCACCTCGACACGCAGGCGCTGCTGGCGACCATCCTCGCCCAGACGACGGCGGTGCGGGTCTTCGCCGACGTCGGAAACCTGCCGCTCCGGCCGCCGGCCATGCTCGCCAAGGCCGCGGCGACGCTCGACCTGCTGAGCGGGGGCCGGTTCGAGCTCGGCATCGGCGCCGGCGGCTACCTCGACGCGGCGCACGCGATGGGTGCGCCGGCTCTGACGCCTGCGGAGAGCCTCGAGGCGCTGGAGGAGGGGGTCGCCGTCATGCGGGCGATGTGGAGCGGCGAGCGCAGCGGCCTCCGCTTCGACGGCCGCCACTACCGGCTCGCGGGCGTCCATCCCGGCCCCGTCCCGGCGCACCCGATCGAGGTCTGGATCGGCGCGCACAGGCCGCGCGCACTGGCCCTGACCGGCCGGGTGGCAGATGGCTGGGTCAGCCCGCTCATGTCGTACAAGCCGCCGCGGGAAGCCGCCCGGGCGAATCTCGCGATCGATCGCGCCGCCCGCGAGGCGGGCCGCGACCCGCGCGCGATCCGCCGCATCTACAACGTCCAGGGCGCTTTCACAAGCACGACGCCAGGCCCTGCCGCCGACACCGACCAAGGCATCGTCGGCCCACCCGAGCACTGGGCCGAGGTCCTGACACACCTCGCGCTCGACCTCGGGTTCGGCACATTCGTGCTTGCCACCCCGCCCGACCCGCACACGCTCGCCACCTTCGTCGAGGAGGTCGCGCCGCGGGTACGCGAGCGCGTGGCCGAGCGGCGCGCCTTCTCGCCCGTGCCCGCCATCTCGCAGGAGCGCGGCGCGTGAGCTCCGTGCTCGCCTTCGAGGAGACTCCGGAGACCGCCCGCGGGCGAACGCTGTATCGGATGCTGCTCGCGGTCCACGCGGGCATCCGCGGCGAGCTCGCCAGCGTCGAACGCCTCGCGGCAGCTGTCGTCGACGGCTTGCCTGCCGACGGGCTCAACGAGGAGCTCCAGGCACTGAGAGGCAACAGCACGCTGTGGCAGTTCCAGGTCAGCTGCCTGCGCTACTGCCGCTTCGTCCACTCGCACCATCACGCAGAAGACACGGACTTCTTCGACGAGCTCGAGGAGACGAACCCCGCGATCCGGCCGGTCGTCGAGCGACTCCGAGGCGAGCACCGAGCTGTCTCAGACCATCTGGACGCGGTCGAAGCAGCCGCCCGAGCGCTGACCGACAACGACAGCGTCGACGCTCGCCGCGCCGTCGCCGACGCCCTCGGGGCCCTCGAAGGGCACCTGCTCGCACACCTCGAGTACGAGGAGCGAACTATCGCCGCCACGGTTCGGCGGCTGCGCGACCTCCCTTTCTCAAACCAGCGCCCGGAGATCGCCGAGAGCAATCTCCGCACGAAGGAGGACCACGATGAGCACGACGCACGCGCCTGATCGCTTCACCACGCTGCCCGACGAACAGACGCTCGCGGACACGGTCGTCGCGCTCGAAGAGCACGGATTCAGCGTCGAAGTCGTCGACGACCTGAACGCCGCGCGCGAGGCCGTCCTCGCCCGCATCCCCGAAGGTTCGTCGGTGATGACCAACACGTCGGTGACGCTCCAGGAGACCGGGATCGCCAAGGCGATCGACGACGGCGGACGATACGAGTCGGCGCGCAACACGATGATGGCGCTCGACTTCGCGACCCAGCTGCAGGAGATGAAGGCAATCGCCGGGCAGCCCGACTACGCCCTCGGCAGCGTCCACGCAATCACGAGCGACGGAACGCTTGTCATCGCCTCGGCCTCGGGCAGCCAGCTCGCCTCCTACGCCTGGGGTGCGGCCAACGTCATCTTCGTCGTCGGCGCGCAGAAGCTCGTCGACGGCCTGGAAGAGGCGCATGAGCGAATCGTCGAGCACAGCCTGCCGCTCGAAGACGCCCGCGCCTATGCCGCCTACGGGCAGAACAGCCGGGTCGGCAAGGTCCTCGAGATCCACCAGGAGGACCCCGGCCGCGTCCACGTCGTCCTCATCCGGCAGTCGGTCGGCTTCTGAGAGGCGGAGACGCGATGCCGGAGAAACGCCAGCCGACCATGGAGCCGCTCGACGAGGAGGTCGATCACGTTCGCGGCCCAGCCGCCGCTCGTCTCATCGTCGAGTACGGCGACTACGAATGCCCCTACTCGCGGCAGGCGTTCCGCGCGATCGAGCGGATTGAACGACAACTCGCCCATGGCGTTCGCTTCGCCTTCCGGCACTTCCCGCTCACAGAGATCCATCCCCACGCCCTCGCAGCGGCAGCCGCCGCCGAGGCAGCCGCGCTCCAAGACCGCTTCTGGGACATGCACGAACTGCTCTTCCATCGCCAGAAGGCGCTCGAAGACGACGACCTGCGGCGCCATGCAGCCGAGCTCGAACTCGACATCGCACAGTTCGACCAGGACAGGACCGGCGCCGGCGCGCTGGGCCGGGTCGGACGTGACGTCGAGAGCGGGCTGGTGTCGGGCGAGGTCCGAGGCACACCGACCCTGTTCATCGACGGCGTCGTGCACCGCGGCGGCTACGACGCGGCGACCTTGCTGGAGGCATTGGCCCGATGAGCGCGATCTGCTCGCACACCGACAGCATCAAGCTGACGGAGTTGCCCGACGAGATCGCCGGCTGCACGGACTGCCTCGCGATCGGCGGAACCTGGCTGCACCTGCGCATGTGCCAGTCGTGCGGCCACATCGCCTGCTGCGACAGCTCACCGAACCGGCACGCCTCCGCCCACGCCCGCGGCTCCGGACACCCGATCGTTCGCTCCGCCGAGCCGGGAGAGGACTGGAGCTGGTGCTACCTCGACAACGTCGCGTTCGTGGTCAGCGGACGATGACGCTCCCCGAGCTCCACCTCGCCGGCTGGCGCCCGACGAAGGACACGCTGCACCTGTACGCGCAGATCGTCGGCAAGATCCGGCTCGCCACGACGGCGCCGCGCAACCACTGGTGGAACGCACCCCTCTACGTCGACGTCCGCGGGCTCACGACAAGGCGCCTGCATCATCGCGGGACGACCTTCGAGATCAGGCTCGACTTCCTCGATCACGCCCTGCTCGTGCAGACCGCCGACGGGCGCAGCCGGGCGTTCGAGCTCGGCGACGGGATGCCCGTCGCGGACTTCGACGCCCGCCTCCACGCGATGCTCGCCGAGCTCGGCATCGACGTCGAGATCAAGGAGCAGCCGTTCGGGGTCCCGATGACGACGCCGTTTCCCGAGGACGTCGAGCACGCGTCGTGGGATCGAGATGCGATCGAGCGTTTTGGGCGCATCCTCGACTGGTCGGACTCCGTGTTCGAGGAGTTCAGCGGCTGGTTCAGCGGCAAGACGAGCCCGGTGCACCTCTTCTGGCACGGCCTCGACCTCGCGGTCACGCGCTTCTCGGGCCGACCTGGCGCCGCGCTAGACGCCGATCCCGTCACGCAGGAGGCGTACTCGCACGAGGTCATCTCGTTCGGTTTCTGGGCGGGCGACGACACGGTCGGCGATGCCACCTACTACTCCTATACCGCGCCCGAGCCCGAGGGACTCCGCGAGCAACCGCTCTCCGCGGGCAGCTGGATCGAGTACGGGGCCGGCTCGTTGGCGGTGCTCCCCTACGAGACCGTGCGTAGCGCGCGAGATCCAAGAACGACGCTGCTTGCGTTCTGCCAGAGCGCCTACGAGGCAGGCGCTCGCCTTGCCGGCTGGGACACCAGCAGCTTCGAATCGAAATGGTGTCCGACCCCCGGGCAGCTGAACCAGCTTCACGCCACCGCCGCCGCCGAGTTCGGCCGCCCCAGCGCCGGCGCCGAGCGTGCCCAGCCGAGCGCGCAGCGCTCTCCCGCCGAAGATGCGGCGAGGCACCGACCGTAATCAACGGGAGGAGAGATGCGGTGAGAGCTCAGCCACTGGTCGTGGTCGTCAGGGTCGCCCTCGCACCGGCTGCGCGCACAGCCGCCGAAAGGGTGGCGATGTCGTAGGCGCCGTAGTGGCGTCGGCCGTTGATAAAGAAGGTGGGAGTCCCGGAAACGCCGCTCAAGTCGGCGCTGTCCACATCCTCGGCCACACGTGCGGCGCCGGCCTGCTCGCGCAGATCGTTCGTGAAGCGCTCGACGTCGAGCCCTAGCCGCTCGGCGTAGCTGACCAGGTCACTCGGTCGGAGTGTGTCCTGATGAGCGAAGAGGAGGTCGTGCATCTCCCAGAATGCCCCCTGGTCGGCCGCCGCTTCCGAAGCCTCTGCGGCGAGCTGAGTGTTCGGGTGGACGTCGTTGAGCGGCAGGTGCCGCCAGACGTAGCGGACATCGCCGAAGTCACGGAGGAGTTCGCGCACGACCGGCTCCGCCTGCCCGCAGTACGGACACTCGAAGTCGCCGTACTCGACCACCGTAACTGGCGCATCAAGCGGCCCACGAATGTGGTCGCGCTCCGGGTCGACGTCGATGTAGAGATCGACGAGCGGCTCGGCCGTGCCCAGCAGCGCGCGTATCCCGAGGCTGCGCGGAAGCAGCGCCGTCGCACGGAAGAGCAGCCAGGTAAGGAGCGCCGCGCCGAGGGCGGCGCTCAAGATGCCGAGCTTCGCCTCCTCGAGGTCCGACCCCTGGAACGCGAGCGTCGCGACGAGCAGCGCGACGGTGAAGCCGATTCCGGCGATCGTGCCGCCGCCTGCGACGGCCGCCCAGCCCACCGGAGGCCGGAGCCGTCCGCGGCTCAGTCGCGTGAGCAGCCACGCGCTCCCGACGATGCCCACGGGCTTGCCGACGACGTAGCCGACGATGATCCCGAGCGTGATCGGCGAGGTGAGGGCTCGCTCGAGGAAGGCGCCGTCGATCGCGATTCCGGCGTTCGCGAGCGCAAACAGGGGCACGATCAGGTAGCTCGTCCACGGGTGGTAGAGCAGCTGCAACCGCTCGTTCGGCGAAACCGTGGACCTGAGCCCGATGCGGAGGGAGCGGGCCAGTTCGGGGGTCGGCTGCTCGCGGAATTCGCGGAAGCGCTCCGTCGCATTTTCGAGATCGGATCGCGCGACCGGATAGGCGTACGCGAGAAGGCCCATCGCGAGTCCGACGACGATCGGCTCCACACCCGACTCGAGGAGCGCGACCCAGATCGCCGCCCCGAGCGCAAAGTAGATGAGCCCGACCCGCACCCGAAGCGCCTTCGCGACGAGGACAACGCCGAACAGCCCGAGGGCGACGAGCAGCGCGGAACCATTGACCTCGTCCGTGTAGACCAGGGCGATGACGACGAGCGCGAGGATGTCGTCGACGACGACGACGGTGAGCATGAACGCCCGCAGCCGGTCGGGAAACCGCGGGCCTACTAGCGCGAGCAGGCCGAGGGCGAAAGCGGTGTCGGTCGACATCGCGACACCCCAGCCCTGCGCCGAGGTCCGACCGGCATTGAAGAGGAGATAGATGGCGACAGCCACCGCCATGCCACCGATCCCGGCGAGCAGGGGCAGAGCGAACCGTCGTCTCTCGCGCAGCTCACCGAGGTCGAACTCCCGCCGTGCCTCGAGCCCGAGGACGAAGAAGAAGAACGTCATCAGCCCGCTGTTCACCCACTCGCGCACCTCGAGCGACACTCCGGTCCCGCCGATCTCGATCGAGAGCGTCGTCTCCCACAGTGAGTTGTAGGACGACGCGTTGACGTTCACCCAGACGAGCGCGGCGACCGCGGCCGCGAGCAGGAAGGCCGCGCCGCCCGTCTCCGTGCGCAGAAACTCGCGCAGAGGCGTCTGAACACTTCGCGCCCAGGCCGTCCGCCCGGAGAACGGCGATGCCTGCGTCTTGCTGGCCACCGGATTCGTCGAGCGGGGCTACTGCTGGTAGCGCTCGACCACCTCGGCCTGCCTGACGTCCGCCGCTTCCGGGTCACGACCTGCTTCCCGTAGGGCGCGGCGTTGGCGCAACAGGTCCCAGCACTGGTCGAGCGAGACCCTGAGTTCCTGCAAGCGGCGCCGGTCAGCCTCGCTCGCGTTCCCTTCCGACTCGCGCTCCCAGAGCTCGTGCTCCTCTGCGACGAGCTGCTCGATCGTTCCGTGGATCTGCGGATCGTCCATCACACCTCCTGTGGATCGGTTCGACCAGCGTTACAGATCTCAGCGCCAGCTCCGCTGCCCGCTGCGGGAGCGGGGAGCTAGTGCGCGGGTCGGGGGCCACTGACCCCCGACCCGCGAGAGAGAGTGAGCGCGATGACCGCGCTCTGTGCCGCGAACCTAGGCGCCGACCGCGGACGGGACCGTCGCGTTGACGGCCGCCTTGATGAGTTCGGCAACGGCTGCGGGCTTCGACACGTAAATCGCGTGGCTGCCCGCGACCTCGGTCACAGTCGAACCCGCCCGCGCAGACATTTGTCGCTGGGCGTCGGGAGGGATCATTCGATCCTCGGTCGCGACGAGGTACCAGCTTGGCTTGCTCCGCCAGGCAGGCTCGGTGATCGTGCCGCTCAGGGCGTCCACGCCCCACGGGACCTGCGAGTCGGCCATGAACGCAGCCTGCTCGGCGCTCAGGTCGCCCGCGAATGACGCGTGGAACTTCTCGCGGTCGAGGAACAGAAACCCGTCCTGCGGGGGCAGGATCGGCGGGACCGGGGCACCGGGCGGCGGATCCGCGATCAGCGTGTTGACAGACTCACCCGCGTCCGGCGCGAAGGCCGCGATGTAGACGAGCGCTGCCACGTTGGGATGGTTCCCCGCCTCGGTGATGACCGCCCCGCCGTATGAATGGCCGACAAGAATGACCGGCTCGCCCACAGCATCGATCGCCCGCTTGGTGACAGCAACGTCGTCGGCGTGCGAGACCGTCGGATTCTGGACGACGCTGACGGCGTAGCCGTCCTTGGTCAGGTGCTCGTAGACACCCTGCCAGCCGGAGCCGTCGGCGAATCCGCCGTGGACAAGGACGACAGTTGGAGTGTCCGACTCGCTCATGAAGAGCTCCCCTCTGTTGAAAGTTGAGGGCGGCTGGTTCTCAGTAGACCCCCCTCGTTGGCGGCTCCTCCAGACTACGTCGATCGAGCGAGAACGTGAAGAGCGACGCACCACCCGGTTACACCGGGCCGGCCCGTGCACTGACTCACGCGAGCCTGAGGCGGCGTCGCGCTCGATCTCGACTGGCTTTGTCGCGCCCCACTCGCTTCCCAACTGGCAATCGGGTACAGGCGCGGATAACGGTTGCGCCGAAGAGACGCTCCGGCACAAAGACACGCGTTAGCTGTTGCGCAAACTGCTAACGAACCGCGGGTACGAGACGGGTACATGAGACTGAGCACAGGCGGGCACGCGCGACGCGGCGCGAGGGCATGATTTGCAGGAAAAGGTGATCGCGAGTACCCGCCAGTGCCCGCCAGTACCGCCCTGGACTCCATGGTAAGGAGGGGTCGACGGTTCGAGTCCGCAGAGGGCTTACGGAAAGCCCTGTAAATCAGGGCCTTTTCTCTTGGATCCCTTTGCACAATCTCCAACGTGCACTGGCTATGGAGCTGTTTATGGAGCTTTCAGGTCCAGATCGCGTCTTTCGCAGCGCCACCCTGGGCCTCGAAGGCGCTGAGTGCCGATCGGCGGCGATAGGTTCCGCGTCAAGTGCAAGACCGTCGACGCGGTCTGGGCGCGGATCGACACGTGCGGTGACCTTACCCGGGCCGCGCCGTTGCGATATCCACGATCAACAGACCTCATCCCCCGACGGTTCAAGGGACCACTGACCGGGCCCTAGTCTCTGGTACCGAACCGACCGTGTGATGGGCCAGCGTTCCGGAATGACGCCATAGGATTACGCCGTGCCGTTCACGCTCAGGAACATCAAGGAGGATCTGGAGGACATCGGCTCTAGATTCGACGGCGCGCCGGACCTGGAGTTCCGTGCGGCGACCAAGGCGCTCGAGCTTGAGAAATCCGGCCTGAGCTACCAGCGCGTCCCGCCCGGCTATCGCTTTCCGTACGGCCACACGCACATGAAGCAAGAAGAGGTGTACGTGGTCGTGCGCGGGAGCGGGCGGATGAAGGTCGACGACGAGATCGTCGAGCTCAAGGAATGGGACGCAGTCCGGGTCCCGCCCGGCGCGTGGCGAGGCTACGAGGCCGGGCCAGAGGGCCTCGAGATCCTCGTCATCGGCGCGCCCAACCTCGGCGAGGCTCCGCGCGAAGACGTCGATGGTCAGCGCGACTGGTGGGCTGACTAGCGGAGTTGTCCGGACGTTTGATCGTCACCGTCGCAGCGCAACCCAGGCGCTCGACATCGAAGCCGTGACCCTCGCCTGCGCCAGTGTGCCGCGATGACGCCCGAAGAAGTGAGGCTGGATCTGGCCGGACCGATGAGTTCTCGGTGGTTTGTCGGTCTCCATTGCGCGTGTGTCCGCAGCAGGGTGAGATGCGGCCGGAGCAGGCCGCCGAGAAAGGAGTCGTGAGATGACGCGGTATCTGATCTCGTTCGATGACGGCGCAATGACGTTTCCCGAGGAGGATCTCCCCGACGTGGCCGAGGCAGCGCACGCGGTGGTGCAAGAGGCAACGGACGCCGGCGTTTGGGTGTTCGGCGGCGGGCTGCATTCCCACGAAGAGGTGAGCGTGGTGGCCACCGACGGGACGGTCACCGACGGCCCATACCCTGAGAGCAAGGCGTACATCGGCGGATTCTCGGTTGTCGACGTTCCCTCACGCGAGGAGGCGCTGGAGTGGGCTGGCAGGATCGCCGTCGCCTGCCGTTGTGCGCAGGAGGTTCGCGAGTTCGTGCCCGGCTCTACGCCCTGATCAAGACCATCCGCGAGAGGCGGCGGAAGGCGTTTCGCGTTTCGCCGTTCGCCCACCATCGCCTGCGCGAGCGTCCTCTCGCCCGAGCGGCCTGGGATCGACGCTGGACCGGCTCCGCCGCCCGAACTAGCTGACCCCCGGATGGAGCGTTATGGAGCCCAGCCGGCGCAACAAGTGGCAATCAGTGGCAAATCGCCCCGCCGCGGCAAGCGCCGAAGCAAGTCAAACTGTTGCCGTGCGTTGCGAGTGGTTGCCGCGGGCGTGAAATGGTAAGGAGGGGGTCGACGGTTCGAGTCCGTCAGAGGGCTCTAAAAGCCCCGCAAAACAGGGGTTTTTGTTGCCCAGCCTGACATGACAGAGCACCTCCTTGAAAAGGAGGGCGGTGACGAGCGAGAAGAGCGGTCGCCGCGGTGAAACTGGCTTGAATCCAAGAGATCGGAAACCATCAGCGGGGGGAAGTCGGCTCGGTTGACGTCCGAGCCCCGAGCGACGAGGACACTAGCCGGACGCCGCCGGTGAAGCTGCGACGGCCACCGGCGAAGCAGATCGGCACGCCACCTCCGTACGCCGCCGCGTACGCAGACGTCTTGCCCAACTCGCACCGCGAGGCGCTCCCCCGACGCAGCGAGCGTGCCGGTCACTGCTGCATCCTTGGATCGTGCGTAGGGTCGGCGTACATGGGAGGGCAACCGTGATCGATGGCTTCGGGGCGCAGTTCGTAGTGCCAGGGTTCGTTGCTGTAGATCCGGCACAGCCCGTACTCGGCGCCGTGCTCGGACAGCCACGCCGTGGCAACGACGTGCCCAATGTCGACCGCGTTCCCCGACACGTGAGCAGACGTGTTGGGGGTGGCCACCCATCGGGCAGCTTCCTTTTCTGAGCCGTACTCCGAGACCGCCTCATGGAGTAGTTGCTCCTGGTACTCCGGGGAACGCCAGCCGCTATCGACGAAGAACTCGACGCCGTCGTCTACGGCATCCGTTGCAGCCTGGCGCAGAGCACCGAGGAGGGCTGGATCAAGGTTGGCTACACCCGGAATCTCGTCATCAAAGACCGTCGTGCCGTCGGGGACGGCACCGTCAGCCTCGTCAAGCGCACCACGGTGCTCACTGCGCAGGACGGCACCGTCAGCCTCGCCAGGCGCACCACGGTGCTCACTGCGAAGGACGTCGATGGGTGATGCGGCCGTCGAGGACGAGGACGCCAGCAACTGGGAGCCGAGGGCTGCGGCGATCGCCGCGATGACGACTAGCAGCCCGGCGACACGAATTCTGCGAATCCGAATCCGACGGGGCGTTGTTCGTGCTCGTTTGCTGTAGGCCATCCCTCCAGTCAAGGCAGCGGGGTGTTGCCAGCACGTATCTGGTTTTCGATATGCCGACGACATGCGCCAGCTCGTAGCATCAGGGCATGCGTGTGTTGCTCGTTGAGGACGAGCCCTATATGGCAGAAGCCATCCGCGATGGCCTGCGCCTGGAAGCGATCGCGACAGACATCGCACGCGACGGCGACACCGCTCTGGAGCTGCTCAGCGTCAACGCCTACGACATCGCCGTCCTCGACCGAGACATTCCTGGACCTACCGGCGACGAGATCGCCAACCGCATCGTCGCCTCCGGCAGCGGCATGCCGATCCTCATGCTCACCGCTGCCGACCGTCTCGACGACAAGGCCACCGGGTTCGAGCTCGGCGCCGACGACTACCTCACGAAGCCGTTCGAACTCCAAGAACTCGTGCTCAGGCTCAGAGCACTCGACCGCAGGCGTGCACACCACAGGCCGCCTGTGCGAGAGATCGCAGGTCTGCGGCTGGATCCCTTTCGCCGAGAGGTCTACCGCGACGGCCGCTACGTCGCGCTGACCAGGAAGCAGTTCGCAGTGCTCGAAGTCCTCGCCGCTGCCGAAGGCGGTGTCGTCAGCGCCGAAGCACTCCTAGCGCGAGCATGGGACGAGAACGCAGACCCGTTCACCAACGCCGTGCGCATCACTGTCTCGGGACTGCGCAAACGGCTCGGCGAACCCTGGATCATCGCCACGGTACCCGGCGTCGGCTACCGCATTGACGCTCAACTAGATGCCGGGCGTGAGGGATTGAAGCGTGGATAGAGAGTCTGGGTTGAGCGTTCGCCTCAAACTCACCCTGAGCTACGCCGGGTTCCTCATGCTGGCAGGTTTCTTGATGCTCGCGGCCGCGTGGCTCGCAGGCCAGCCAGGGCAATCGTTCGACTTCCTGCTGCGATACGTACCCGACGATGTGATCAGCACGCTCGGTGGCTTAGTGCCCGGGAATAACTCCTTCCTCCTGCGCGCTTTCGCACCGGCCGCGGCCATCGTGCTGGCGTTTCTGCTGGTATTCGGTCTCCTGGGAGGATGGCTTCTCGCCGGCCGGATGCTCGCCCCCCTGACTCGCATCACAGATGCCACACGCATGGCAGCGACCGGATCGCTCTCCCATCGAATCCGGCTTCCGGGCCGCAGAGACGAGTTCCGCGAACTCGCCGATGCCTTCGACACCATGCTCACACGGCTCGAATCACACGTCGCCGAACAGCAGAGATTCGCAGCCAACGCCTCCCACGAACTTCGCACCCCGCTGGCGATCACGCAGACACTGCTCGACGTTGCCCGCAACGATCTGAACGGCGACGCCGGCGAACTCGTCGACCGCCTCCAGGCCGTCAACACCCGAGCGATCGACCTCACTGAAGCATTGCTCCTGCTCAGCCGCGCCGACCAGCGGTCCTTCACCCGAGAGCACGTCGACCTGTCCCTCATAGCGGAAGAAGCCGCCGAAACGCTCCTCCCACTCGCAGAAGTACGCGGCCTCACCATCGAGACCTCCGGCGACCTGACCCCCACCATCGGCTCACACGCGCTCCTGCTGCAGCTGACTACGAACCTCTTGCAGAACGCGATCGTCCACAACCTGCCTGAACAGGGCACCGTGTGGGTCACGACCAGCGTTCACCCCAGGAGTGCGGTGCTCACTGTCGAGAACACCGGCGAGACGCTCACCCCCCAGTTAGTTTCCACGCTTGCCGAGCCGTTTCTTCGCGGCACCAAGCGCATACGCACCGACCACGCAGGTGTCGGCCTCGGCCTCGCAATCGTCAAGAGCATCACCCAAGCACACGACGGAACCCTCACCCTCACCCCCCGCGCCGCTGGCGGGCTCCGAGCCACGGTGCAACTACCCGCCGCGCCACCGCACCCACGAGGCGTCCGCCAGCGAGAAAACGGCTTGGGGACAGGTTTTGAGGACAGGTACCGGGTTCCTCAGGGCCGCCCAGGGCATCTCGAGGAAGAGGTCGACAAGAGCCCCGAAGGCGCATAGATCCACGGAAAACAAGGCGGGAAGCCGGCCTCCAGGAACCCTCCGCTGAAGACGAAATCCTCCATGGTAAGGAGGGGGACGACGGTTCGAATCCGTCAGGGCTTTCATCTAAAAGCCCTGTAAATGGTCATTTCCGCTCGCTGCCGAGCCGCTTTGGACCTTTGCGGACCAGTGCGGATCGACGTCGAACACGCCGAATCACGCTGGTTCAATAAGTCTGCCGCTCTTTGACAGGTTCGGGTCGGTGCATGCGGCAAGGTTGAAGCAGCACGGCCGCCGTTTCCCGCTCTTCATTTTCGAGATACTTACTTCGACCCGTCGTTTGCGCGTATCAGGGTTTTGGGTTGCATTGACCCAGCGCACCCATTCCCAGCGCGCCATCGGCGTAATGTCTCTCCATAGGTCTTGGATCTTCTGAGGGGCAGCTGCCAGAGCTGTCTCGAGATCCTGTGGCACGTTCGGCTCCGGCCAGTCTTTGAGTAACTCAATTTCGAGTGTGGCGGTGTCACCCACGCCTAAAGCAGCGGTCTGTTGTAGCTCTCCATCAATCCGCATCCAGTGGCCAAGGTAGCCGTCTGGTTCCAACACCGTCTGGAACCCATGGCCATTGATCGTTCCTTGTACTGCCACCTGCCCGCGCGACGGCAGTTTCCCGCTCGCTTTCTCAGGCAAGCGCAAAATAGTCCATTTGTCGATCGTGGACAGCGTGGCGTCAAACCGAATTTTTGGCACCCCTGTGCGCTGACTCGTAATAGTCATATGTTTTGCAGTCCTACGACCGCGATCTCAATGTCCGGGCTGCCAAGTCCGATGAGACACACGGGTCGAGAATTGCTGAACCGTTCTCACCTCCTTCGTTGGTGCGACTTCGAAGCTCGGGCCTTCCCGCGCGCCGCGGCGTGCCCTGCCGACTCCAAGTCCCGCAGCGTGGCCAGTGCCTTCTCGATCCGCCGTATGCGCGTCTCGGGCTTCTTTGCGCTCTCGATCGCGCGCACGTGCTCCCGTTTGCGACCGTCGGGCAGTTGGTTATACGCGGCGCGGGCGATCGGATCGGCGTCGAGGGCGCGGGCGAAGTCGGCGGGCTCGACCACGATACGGGGCTCGGGATCGAATTCCAGCTCGACCTCAACCTCGTCGCCGGTCACCACACCGGCGGCTTGTCGGTTGGCGTTGCTCAGGCCAAGCAGGTAGCGGCCACGCATGATGGCGACTCTGCTCTTCCAGGAATGCCCGTTGATCGTGATCGTTACCCTCGGCCGCTTGCCCTGACCAAGCGCCTCCACAACCTCCGGGGGAACTTCCAACCCCCTCATGGGCTCCGGAGGCTCGACGTAGGTTCCGAACTTCATGATCTCTCTTCCCCTAGATCACGGGATGTGTTGGTCCCTGGGCCTGCGTTGCGCGATTGCCGACGGCGATCCCAAGACCCCCAAGCCTGACCACCCCTGGCCCGGACGGGGTCAAGAAGGGGCGCCTGCGACCGCCGTCCTGAGTCCTGACCCTGCCGCTCGGCTCCGACCGATGCGGCCTCCCACACGAACCCCCGGCGTCGCGAGCAAAAGCGCGGCGCCATCCCAGAGGAGCGGGACGAGATGGGCGTTCCCCACCTCGTCCGCGCTCGCACTTAGCAGTCGACTCCGCCCGCAGCAGTGCGACCGTGTCCGCCTTGCACCGCGCACGCGACCGCGGCACCGGCCTCACGCCGCGATCTGCGCCAGCACCGCGTCGACGCGTTCGAAGCCCTGCTTCGCGCCCTCCTCGACGCCGTACTGCATGGTCGTGTCTCGCTGCTCGGCCGTCTCGAAGCGCATCGTCTGCGTCAGTTTCGTCTGCTCACCGAGATCCTCGAACTCGAGCGTCTGCAAGTGGTTCTGGAACGTCTGCACGAGGCGCCCGGGTGGCTCGACCTCGCGGAACTCGCCCTCGACGACGCCCATCGGCGTGCGGAAGCGGTACCTGCCGCCGGGGCGGACGTCCATCTCCTCGACGACCGTGCCGTCGCCCCACCATTCGGGGATCAGCTGCGGATCGGTCCAGACGGAGAAGACGTGCGCGGGCGACGCGTCGAAGACCCGCTCGACGCGGATCTCGAGCTCGTTCGGAGTGGTAACCGTGGTCTCGTTCATCTTCAGCTCACCGCCTGCTTGAGGAGCTTCGCGATCCTGGCCTCGTCGGCCTTGGTCAGCTTGGTCAACGCGAATGCGACCGGCCACATCGACCCGTCGTCGAGGTCGGCGGTGTCGTTGAAGCCGAGCATCGCGTAGCGCTCCTTGAACTTCTCCGCGTTGCGGAAGTAGAGGACGACCTTGCCGTCCTTGTTGGCGTACGCGGGCATCCCGTACCAGGTCTTCGGCGTGAGGTCGAGGGCGGTCTCCTTGACGATCGCGTGGATCCGCTCGCCGAGGGCGCGATCGCCAGGCGACATCGCCGCGAGCGCGGAGAGCACGGCCTCTTCCCCCTCCGCGGCCGCCTTGAGCTCCTTGGCGCGCGCTTTCATCGCGGCCTTCTCCTCGGCCGTGAATCCATCGGACTTCTTGTCTTTCTGGGTCGTGCTCTTGTTGGTGGTGGTGCTCATCGTTCTCCTTTCGTGCGTTCGACGACCTGTGCGAAGCGGTCGAGCCGCTGCAGCCATGTGCTGATGCCCTCGAAGGCATAGGGCACGAGGGTGCACCTTCGGACACGGCCGACCTTCTCCGTCGTGACGAGTTCGGCCTCCTCGAGCAGCCGCACGTGCTTCTTCATTCCGGTAAGCGACATGCCGAAGGGCTCGGCGAGCTCGCTGATCGTCGCGCTGCCGCCGGCGAGCCGTTCGAGGACGGCGCGCCGGGTCGGGTCGCCGAGGGCTGCAAAAGCGCGGTCGACGGTCGGCTTATACTGAACCATTAAGTTCACTTTAGCAGATTCCCGCGTTGCGAGTAAGAGCGCATCGGCAAGTAGGGCTGAAGCCGCGGAGATCTGGCTCGGCCTGGCGAGTAATCCCGCAGCCCCGTTGGAGGTCTTTCGCGCCTACGTCCTGGAGCGCGCCGCCGCGGCGAGCTCTCCGGCCGGGGTCGCCCGGGGTCGCGTGACACCGGCAGCCTTGTAGGCGTCGTCCTCGTCCAGCGTCTCCTGCTCGAGCAGTGCACTCGCGAGAGCGTCGAGCCGCGCCCGGTTCTCCGTCAGCAGGGTGACGACCTCGTCGTGTGCCTCGGCGACGATGCGCCGCACCTCGTCGTCGACGAGCTTCCGGGTCTCCGGTGCCACCTCGGCTGCGCCGGGGAGGAACGGCCCCGACCCGTCACGGGGGATCACGGAGACCGGCCCGAGCGCGTCGCTCATGCCCCAGCGGCCAACCATCTGCCGTGCGAGCGCGGTCAGCTGCTCGAGGTCGGATTCCGCGCCCGTGCTGATCTCGCCGAAGACGACCTCCTCGGCCGCGCGACCGCCGAGGGCCCCCTTGATCTTCGCGAGGATCTCCGGCTCCAGGTAGCTGAAGCGGTCAGCGTCGGGGGCGGAGAACGTCACTCCCAGCGCCATCCCGCGCGGGATGATCGAGACTTTGCGCACCGGATCGGCGCCCGGCGTCAGCATCCCGACGATCGCGTGCCCACCCTCGTGGTAGGCCGTCCGGCGACGATCCTCGTAGCTCATCATCACCTGGCGCTCCGCGCCGAGGACGATTCGCTCGAGCGCGTCGGTGAAGTCGGCTTCCTCGACCACGTCGTGCTCGCGTCGGGCGGCGGTGAGCGCCGCCTCGTTCACCAGGTTGGCGAGGTCGGCTCCGACCATTCCCGGCGTCGTCGCGGCGATGCGTGCGAGGTCGACGTCGGGGCCGAGCGGGACGCCGTGGATGTGCACCCGAAGGATCGCTTCGCGCCCGTCACGGTCCGGCGGCTGGACTGCGACCCGGCGATCGAACCGCCCCGGCCGAAGGAGTGCCTGGTCGAGCACGTCAGGACGGTTCGTCGCCGCGAGGACGATCACGTTCGTCGCCGGGTCGAACCCGTCCATCTCGGTCAGGATCTGGTTCAGCGTCTGCTCGCGCTCGTCATTGCCGCCGCTGAAGCCGGCCACGCCGCTCGTGCGCGAGCGGCCGATTGCGTCCAGCTCGTCGATGAAGACGATTGCCGGCGCGTTCTCCTCCGCCTCTTTGAACAGGTCGCGCACGCGCGCCGCTCCGACCCCCACGATCGCCTCGACAAACTCGGACGCCGCTAGCGAGAAGAACGGCACGTCGGCCTCCCCTGCAACCGCTCGCGCGAGCAGCGTCTTGCCCGTCCCGGGAGCGCCGGAGAGCAGGACGCCGTGCGGGATCCGGGCGCCCAGCTTGCGGTACTTGTCCGGGTTACGGAGGAAGTCGACGACCTCGCTCAGCTCGTCCTTGGCCTCCTCGATCCCGGCGACGTCCGCGAAGGTGACCTTGTCTCCTGTCGCCACGTAGCGGCGGGCACGTGACTGTCCGAACGAGCCGAGAGCGTTTCGAACGTTGCCCGCGCGCCGACTCAGGAAGACGAACAGGGCCACGAGCAGGATCACGGGCGCAAAGGAGAAGAGGAGCGTTTGCCACCACGGTGCCCCGGTGTCGAGCGGCTCGGCGTTGACGACCACGTCGTTCTGCTGGAGGACTTGGGCGAGCTCGTCGGTATTCGCGAACGCGGGAATCTCCGTTCGGAAGCGCATCGTCGGGTCCGAGTCCTCGAACGTCACTTCTTTCCCGAACGTGCCCTGGAGGTCCGTCCCCTTGGACGTGATCTCCTCGACGTTGCCCGCGTTCACCTGTTGCAGGAAGAACGGGCTGTACGGGACGCGCACACGCGATTCGGGCCCCATGGCCCGGCTGGTGACGAACACGTTGAGTGCGAGCAGCGCCAGGAAGAAAGCGATCCAGCGGGGTGATAGCCCGAACCTGGAACGCTGAGGCGGCGTCGCCGACGATCCTCGCGGCGCGGGCGGCGGCGGCTCGGCAGCGCGGTCGTCAGTCTGCTCGGCCATGGCTCTAGGCTACTCCGCACGCGTAGTCGTTCTCTGACTACTCGGAGGGCTGATCACGAGCTGAGCTGCGAAGGACGTCCCGAGCCGACTCGACGTCCTTCGCGCGGACCACGACTTCGTATGGGCCGACCACCGACATCCCGTCGGACGCGCCGGCACCCATGTTCGTCTGACGCCCGAGGCACTCGATCCCTGCGCTGCGCAGCAGGCCGCAGAGAACCTCGGCTTCCAGCTCGGTCGCCACGACGTCGATTACCACGAGTTCGTCAGAAGCCATGGCTAGCCGAACGTGAACACGTAGGCCTCGACGCCGGGGGCGGCGAAGGTGATCTCGAACGTGCGGTCGCTGATCGGTCCCGGCCGGCGGATCAGCTGGTAGAGCCGGGGTTCTACAAGGGCTCCGCGGCCCTGCTCGTCGACGTCCAGCCCGTGGGCTGCGCCGGGCGCTTCGCCGTCGACCAGCACGTGGAACGGGACGGCCGTGCCCGCTCGCGAGCGCAAGACGAGATGGACGTCGCGGGCATGGAAGCGGAAGACGATTCGCCCGTCGGCTTCGTTCAGCACGCTCGCCCCCGCCTCGATCGTCCAGTTTCCGGCCAGGGCCCAGGCGTTGAGCTGCAACGACTCGGGCGCGACATAGCCGCGAGGCTCGTCGTACGCGACACCGTCGGGAGACTCGACGTTCTGCCCCTGCTGGTAGCCGAGGTAGGTCTCGGGCGAGCCCAGGTTCGTCCAGTCGGCTTGCGCCTCCAAGCCCTCCGCGGTCACGGAGACGAGCTCTTCGTCGATGCCCTCGCTTCCGGCCTCGCGCAGCAGGTGCTGGATCATCCACTCGCCGTCGTCGTACTCGCCTTCGCCGAAGTGGTGGTACCGGATCCGGCCCTCTGCATCCGCAAGGTAGACGGCCGGCCAGTACCGGTTCCCGAAGGCGCTCCAGACCCCGTAGTCGCTGTCGAGAGCGATCGGGTACTCGACCCGCATGGCCCGCGCGGCTTCGCGGACGTTTTCGACGTCGCGCTCGAACGGGAACTCCGGCGTGTGGACGCCGATGACGACCAGGCCTCGATCGCGGTACTTCTCGGACCACGCGCGAACGAAGGCCAGCGTGCGGAGCCAGTTGATGCAGGTGTACGTCCAAAAGTCGACGAGGACGACCTTTCCAGCCAGACCCTCGGGAGTGAGTGGGGACGAGTTCAGCCAGCCGGTTGCCCCTTCGAAACCGGGCAGGCGACCCTCGACGGGCAACGGGGCCGTGCGCGGGTGGCGGCGCGCGCCGAAGAGGCTCACGTCCTGCGCCCACCCAAACGAGCGGCACCGGCGAGGTTTCCCTCAGGACCGCCTGGCGGCGGTCCTGAGGTAGCTCCTTCGAAGCGAGGCCACTCTCGGATTAGTCGCGCCCCATGCCGACGACAATGGTCATCAGCGCAGTGAGCTGAATGCAGCCCGCACCTCGGTGGAGAAGAGCTCCGGCTCCTCGAAGGCGGCGAAGTGTCCGCCCTTGTCGACCTCGTTGAAGTAGGCGAGGCCGGGGTAGACCGCCTCAACCCAGCTGCGCGGCGAGGCCCAGATCTCGCCGGGGAACGTGGTGAATCCGACCGGCACGGTGACCGCCGGAGGCGGCTGGCCGCTCGCAAGCGCTGCGGCCAGAGCTCGTCCGTCCTCCCAGTAGGAGCGGGCCGCCGACACTCCAGTGCCGGTCAGCCAGTACAGCGTGATGTTGTCGACGATGTTCTCCCGGGTGAGGTTGCCCACGGGCGCGCGGTCGACGAAGGCGCGGGACATCTTGTAGTAGCTGTCCGTGTCGTGGTCGAGCATCCACGCCGCCAGCGCGACCGGTGAATCCAGCAGGGCGTAGCCGATCGTCTGCGGCCGCGTTGCCATCTCGAGGAAGTAGCCGAAGCCGTCTTGCCTGAACGTCGCAACCGCCGCGGCCGCTGCGCGTTCCTGTTCGGATTCCTTGGGCAGCTGGTCGCCGATCGCGAGCACCGCCGTGAGCAGGTTCAGGTGGTAGCCGACCAAACCCTCGACCGCCTGGCGGCCCATAAGGTCCGTGACGAGAGCACCCACGTCGCCGCCCTGGGCGACGTAGCGGGTGTAGCCGAGACGGTGCATCAGCTCTGCCCACGCGCGTGCGACGCGGCTGGCTTCCCAGCCGAGCTCGGTCGGCTCACTGGAGAGCCCGTAACCGGGCATGGACGGCAGCACCAGATGGAATGCGTCCTCGGCCGTGCCGCCATGGGCGGTCGGGTCGGTCAGCGGGCCGACCGTCTCGAGCAATTCGATGACCGAGCCGGGCCAGCCGTGCGTCATGATCAGCGGCAGCGCGTTCTCGTGCGGTGAGCGCACGTGGATGAAGTGGATCTCGACCCCGTCGATCTCAGTCGTGAACTGCGGGAGCGCGTTCAACCTCGCCTCGATCCGGCCGAAGTCGTACTCGGTCGTCCAGTAGCGAGCGAGCTCCTGAATTGTCGCGAGCTGCACGCCCTGCGACCGGTCTTCTACGAGCTCCTTACTGGGCCAGCGCGTCGCCTCGATCCGGCGTCGCAGCCCGGCGATCTGCTCCTCTGGGATCTCGACGTGGAAGGGCCGGATCTCGGTGGCAGTCTCGACGGTGGTGCTCATGACGACCTCCTTGCTAACGCAGTGTGCGGAACGCCGCGCGGAGCTCCTCGGTGAAGAGCTGCGGCTGCTCCCAGGCGGCGAAGTGGCCGCCCTTCTCGACTTCGTTGAAGTAGATGAGGTTGGGGTAGGCCTGCTCGGCCCAGCTGCGCGGCGCCTGATACTGCTCGCCGGGAAAGACGGTCACGGCAACCGGGATGGACACGCCCTTCACGTTGAAGAAGCCACCCTTGTATTCCCAATAGAGACGAGACGCAGAGACCCCGGTGTTCGTCAACCAGTAGAGCGTGATGTTGTCGAGGATCTCGTCACGCGTCAGTTCGCCCGTGTCGCTCGTCGTCCGGTCGAGAGCGGAGACGACCGCCGCGGCCGGCTGCCCGTCGGCGTCGTTGTGGTCGAGGAGCCAGGCGGCCAGGCCGACGGGCGAGTCCGCGATGCCGTACAAGGTTTGCGGGCGCGTTGCCATCATCCTGGCGTACTCGACCTGCGCGTACGTCCTGATCAGCTGCTCGTAGGCACGTCGTTCCTGGGCCGAGAGACCGGACGGCGGAGGTTCGCCGGCCAGGGAAGCCTTGTCGACGTCGGCTGGAACCGTTGCAGGCATGTTCGTATGGATGCCGAGCAGTCCCGCAGGTGCCTGCAGGCCCATGTGATCGACGACGAACGCACCCCAGTCGCCTCCCTGGGCGACGTAGCGGCTGTGGCCGAGGCGCTGCATCAGCTCTGCCCAGGCTCGACCCATGCGCTCGGGGCCCCAACCGCTGCTCGTCGGCTTCCCCGAGAACCCGTACCCAGGCATCGACGGAATCACGACGTCGAAGGCGTCCGCTGCGCTCGCGCCGTGCGCCGTGGGATCGGTGAGCGGCTCGATGATCTTCAGCTGCTCGATGATCGAGCCCGGCCAGCCGTGATTGACGATGAGCGGCAACGCGTCGTCATGTTGCGAACGAACGTGAATGAAGTGGATGTCGAGGCCGTCGATCTCGGTTACGAATTGCGGTAGGGCGTTGAGCTTCGCCTCGCACGTGCGCCAGTCGTACTCCGTTTCCCAATAGCGCGCGAGTTTCTGCATGGTCGCGAGCTGCACACCTTGCGACTCATCTGCGACGGTCTCCTTCTCGGGCCACTGCGTGGCCGCGATGCGTCGACGGAGGTCGTCCAGGGCCGCGTCCGAAATGTCGACGTGGAAGGGGCGGATCTCGACTGCGGTCTCGACGGTGCTACTCATGAGGACCTCCGCGTCAGTGGGGTGGGCTTCGGCTGACCCTCCTCTCTGGCAGTCGGACCCGAACGACACTACTCCTGTCGGTCGAGTCGAACAACCGGTGACGCAGACCGACACAGACGCTCCACCGCCGAACGTCAATGACGAACGGTGACGGGCGCGTGAAATAGTGGCCACTGTGTGCACCCTTGGGTCCCGGAACCA
>CAWKDP010000010.1:0-24718 GCA_963848405.1 uncultured Actinomycetes bacterium
CGATCCGCGCGAGCCCCGAGCTCGGCGCCGCGCGGCGCGCAGGGTCGGGCTGCTTAGGCCACGTCGCGGCCGCGAAGGCGCCACCCGCGACGAGGACGAAGACCGCGAGGTAAGACACGAGAACAAGGAGCGCCTGCTCGCCGTCGACGAAGGGGCCGGAGAAGGCCCGGGGCCACGGTCGCCGGCATCGTCGGCCGAAGCACCGAGCCCGACGACCAGCGAGTAGCCGCCCGCGCGCACGAAGAGCTCGACGAGCGGGTCGAGCACGCTCACCTGGGTCGCGAGCGCGCTGAGCAGGCCCTCGATGACGAGCGCGTAGAGGATGCCGACGCCGACTGCGAGCGCTGTCCCGCGGAAGAGGACAGCAGCAGCACGCCGAAGGCAGCCCAGACGGCCAGGATGAGCCAGCCGGCGGCAAGCCCGCGGAGGAGAAGCCACGTCGACGGCAAGGAAACGTCCGCCCCTTCGCGCACGGCGATCGCGTAGCTGGCGAGCGCGCCCAGCGCGAAGACCACGAGTACGAATGCGACGAGCGTGGCGGCGAGGGCGAGGAGCTTGGCCCCGAAGACGTGCAGCCGTCCAGGACGCTCGCGTGAAGAGCGTCTCGGGGTACCCCAGCCGTACTCGCTGCCGAAGGCGAGGACGCCGAGCATGAGCGCGAGCACGCCGCCGAAGAACGGAAAGCCGCCCGTCAGGGTGCTGACCAGGTTCTGGGGAGCACGTCCGCGAGGGCATCCGGAGTCGAGTCGTTGAGATAGGTCGCGTAGGGCACGACGTACGCGAAGACGAGGGCGAGTGTCGCCCAGATCCCGAGCAGGATCCAGGTGCTGGCTCGCTTGCGCAGGACGAGGAGCTCTGCACGCAGGCTGCCGGTCACGATTCGTCACCTCCCTGGGTGAGCTCGAGGAAGATCTTCTCCAGCGAGTCGCGCTCGGGGCGAAGCTCGGCGACTGCGATGCCGGCCTCCACCAGGGCGCGGTTGATCGTCGGTGCGGCGACGGGGTCGGCCGCGACTCGCAGGCCGCCGTTCAGACGAGCGACCTCCTCGACGCCCCGTACGGTTCGGAGCACGCGCTGGGCCGCGTCGAGCGGCTCGGCCCGACCCACAGGCTCTCGCGGCCTCGAAGCTCGTCCACCGTTCCTTCTCGGACGAGCTCACCATGGCTGATCACGCCCACGCGGTCGGAGACCTGCTCGACCTCGCTCATCAAGTGGCTGGAGAGCAGCACCGTCCGTCGCCCCTGGCCGAGGTCGCGGATGAACCCGCGCATCTCCGCCATGCCGGCGGGGTCATCCCGTTCGTCGGCTCGTCGAGGATCAGGAGCTCGGGATCCTTGAGCAGCGCGCCGGCGATCCCGAGGCGCTGCTTCATGCCCAGCGAGTACGTCCGGAATCGGTCGCCGGCGCGAGCAGCGAGGTCCACCTCTCGGAGGACAGCGTCGACCCTCGCCTCCGGAGCGCCGGAGTAACGGGCGAGGACGCGCAGGTTGTCCCTCCCCGAGAGGAAGGGATAGAAGGTCGGCGACTCGATCAGCGCGCCGACGCGGGCGAGGCTCTCCGGCGACCCGGGCGGCGCGCCCAGGACGAGCGCGCTTCCCGAGGTCGGCCGCACGAGCCCCAGCAGCATCCGCAGCGTCGTCGTCTTGCCGGCGCCGTTCGGGCCGAGGAACCCGTAGACCTCGCCGCGACGCACACGGAGCGACAACCGGTCGACGGCGACGATGCGCCCGTCGTAGCGCTTGCCGAGCTCGCGCGTTTCGATCACGAGGCCGTCATCCATCGGACTTCGCCCCCTGGAAGCTGCGCGTCAGCTCCTCGAGGCGCCCGCGGTACTCCTCACCGCTGAGCTCGCCCCGTGCGTAACGCTCCGCCAGAAGCTCGCGGGCCCTGTCGAGCGGTTCGCCGCGGCGGCCGCGTCGCCTCGAGATCAGCCAGACGGCAGTCCCGATCAGCGCAGCCCAGAAGAGCAGCCAGAGCGGCCACCAGGGGTGTCCCCAATCGCCGCCCTCGTCGGTCAGAGAGGCAGTGCAGCAAGAGCAGTGTTCATGGTCTTCGCTCCTTCGGGTGTCTCGTAGTTCTCATGCAGCCAAGGTAGGTGCCGGCACCCGCGCTCCGAAACGCTCCCGGGAAGGAACTTCGCATCCCCCCAAGGACGGAGGCGCGATCCTCCTCCGGGGAGACTCGCGCCGGCCGATCCCTCGCTACGCTCGCCGGCAGGTGGCCTCTCACTACGCGTCGGAGCCGGATCGCGCCGCACGGGTGCGGCGGCGGGAGTTCCTGCTCGACGCCGGAATAGCTGCCGTCGTGTTCGCCCTCTCGCTCGCGATGCTCGCCTCGCGCGGCTCTTCCGAGGCGGACGCGCGCGACCTCGATGCACTCGGCGTGCTGCTCGCGGCGCTCGCGTCGCTGCCGCTCGTCGCTCGACGCCGGGCGCCGCTCGCCGTCTTCGCCCTGACCGCCACCGCGAGCGCCGTGCTGAACGGACTCGGCTACCCACCCGGCCTCCCGCTCGGTCCGACGGTGGCGCTGTTCTTCCTCGCCCTGAGCCCGGAGCGGACGCGCGCGCCAAGGTGGCTGACGGGCTTCGTCGTGATCGGGCTCTACGCGATCCACGCCGGCGCAACCGGTCTCGCGGATGACGCGTTCCCGACCGTCCCGCTCCTCTTCGGCGCACTCGTCTGGGGCGGAGCGTGGGTGATCGGCGACCGCGTGCGCCAGCGGCGCGCCCGGATCGCCGAGCTCGAGGAGCGAGCCCTCCGCGCAGAGCGTGAGGCCGAGCGCGAGCGGCGCCTCGCCGCGGCCGAGGAGCGCACGCGCATTGCCCGCGACCTGCACGACTCCGCCGGACACGCAATCAACGTGATCCTCGTCCAGGCCGGGGCCGCGAGGCTCCTCCAGGAGCAGGACCTCGAGCGTTCTCGTGCGGCGCTGGAGACAATCGAGGAGGTCGCGCGGGAGACGCTCGGCGAGATCGACCAGTTCGTCACTGCCCTTCGCGACGATGACCGCCAGGGGGCGACCGTCGGAGGAATCGAGCCGCCTCTGGGGCTCGCCGCCCTCGAGACGCTCGCCGAGCGCCACCGCTCCGCGGGCCTTTCCGTCACCGTCCTCGAGCGCGGCTCACGGCGGCCGCTACCGCCCGCGCTCGACCAGGCGGCGTACCGGATCCTCCAGGAGGCGCTCACCAACGCCGCCCGGCACGGGGACGGCAGCGCCGACGTCGAGATCGGCTTCGGGCAGAGCTCGCTCGACATCGGCGTGAGCAACGCGACGGGACCAGCGCGGGCTCCGGGCGGAGCCGGCCACGGCCTCGTAGGGATGCGCGAGCGTGTCGCTCTCCTCGGAGGGACCCTGGAGGCGGGAGCGAGCGACGGCGTCTTCCGCGTCCGTGCTCGCCTGCCCTACGGCGGCAACGGCGCATGAGCCGTAGGCTCGACGGAGGCGACCAGAGGGGGGCATGAGCCGTAGGCTCGACGGAGGCGACCAAGAGCGGAGGCGCCGGCTTTGCCGGCGCCGGAGCGGGCATGAGCCGTAGGCTCGACGGAGGCGACCCAAGAGCGGAGGCGCCGGCTTTGCCGGCGCCGGAGCGGGCATGAGCGCGCGGCGGGTACGCGTGCTCCTCGTCGACGACGACGACCTCATGCGCGCGGGCCTGAAGGCGGTGCTCTCGACCGACGACGCGATCGAGGTCGTCGGCGAAGCGGGTGATGGTCGCGCAGCGATCCAGCAGGCCCGCGCGCTGAGACCGGACGTCGTTCTCATGGACGTTCGCATGCCCGACCTCGACGGCATCGCCGCGACGGGCGAGGTTCTTGCCGCATCGCCCGAGGTCAAGGTCGCCATTCTGACGACCTTCGAGCAGGACGACTACATCTTCGGAGCCCTGAGCGCCGGAGCGTCGGGCTTCCTGCTGAAGCGCACCAAGCCCGAGGAGCTGATCGCCGCCATCCACACCCTTGCCGCCGGCGACTCGCTCCTCTCCCCCTCGGTCACCCGGAGAGTGATCGAGCGCATGGCGGGCCAGCCTGTCGCCGACTCTTCAGTGCGCCGGCGCCTGGACGAGCTCACGCCGCGCGAGTGCCAGGTGCTCCAGCTGATCGCGCGCGGCCTCTCGAACCGCGAGATCGCCGCCGCCTTCGTCATCGAGGAGTCGACGGTCAAGACGCACGTGAAGCGCATTCTCATGAAGCTGCACCTGCGTGACCGCGTGCAGGCGGTGATCTTCGCCTACGAGAGCGGGCTCACCCAAAGCAGCCGTCGAGCGACGTGATGTTGGAGACGATGAGCTTGTGCAAGGTGACCTCGTCGGGCTTCGCGACCTTCGCGCGCCGGTCTGTCGCCACGGCCGATGAGTTTTCGTCGCGGGAGCGGTCGAAACGGTCATGACGACGACGCACATGCTCGAAGCCGCCGGGGCCGACATCGCCTACGACGTCCGTGGCACGCTGCCCACCGCCGACGGACGCCCACCGCTGTTCATGATCGGGCAGCCGATGGACGCCAGCGGCTTCGAGACGTTGGCGTCGCACTTCCCGGACCGGACCGTGGTCACCTATGACCCGCGCGGCCTCGGCCGCAGCGTCCGCAAGGACGGCCGAGTCGACAACGCGCCCACGGCCCAGGCGGACGACGTACACACCGTCATCGAGGCGCTCGGCGCCGGCCCCGTCGAGATGTTCGCAAGCAGTGGCGGCGCGGTGACCGCGCTCGCGCTCGTGGCGGCCTATCCCGACGACGTGACAACCCTCGTGGCCCACGAGCCGCCGCTCATCCCGGTGCTCCCCGACGCCGCTGCGGCCGAACGCGCTCGCGCCGCCGTTCGCGACGCGTACGAGGCCAAGGGTTCGGGCGCCGGCATGGCGGCCTTCATCGCGATGACGTCCTGGCGAGGCGAGTTCACCGACGAGTACTTCGCGCAGGCTGCGCCGGATCCCGCCCACTTCGGGATGCCGGCCGAGGACGACGGCTCCCGCGACGACCCGCTGCTGTCCGACCGGTCCTGGGCAGTCAGCAGCTATCGCCCCGATGTCGCCGCGCTGGCCGCGACGCCGACCCGCATCGTGATCGCCGTGGGCGAGGAGTCGCTGGACACGTTCACCGGACGCACGGCGGTCGCCACCGCCGAGCTGCTCGGTCAGCAGGCGACCGTGTTCCCGAGTCACCACGGCGGCTTCCTCGGCGCGGAGTTCGGATACGCCGGCCAACCCGAAGCCTTCGCGCGCAAACTGCGCGAAGTGCTCGACGACGACTGACGCGTGCACGTCGAGTCGGCGGAAGACAGGGAGGAGGTGGACGCGTGCGCGAGATCAGCCGCCGAGAGGCCGCGATCTCGCGGGGCACGGCGACCGGGGCGACCTCCGGACAAGACCGCCGGCCCCCGAGCGCGGAGACGCGCGCGCGCCAGCGCCGGGCGGCGGGGCGGGGAGCCACGTCGCGCGGGTGCTCGAGGCGCTCGTAGCGGGCCCACTCGACGCGACCTCCGGTCATCGCGAAGTCGAGGCACAGGCGCCCGACGAAGCGCCACCGTGGATGATCCGAGCGCGACGCTACGTCGGCTCTTGAGCGAAGAATCCGGCTGCCGCATCGGCAGCGGGCGCAATCAACCTCGGGTCGTCGTAGAAGTCGATCTGGCCCTGCGAATCAAGCCAGAGCTCCTGTTTATGCGATTTCACTGCCGAGTAGAACGCCCGGGCGAGCTCGGGAGCCATCGCCTTCTGCGAGTGGACCAGCAGCACGGGCACCTCGATGACGTCTGCGGCGCCGCGCGCGTCAAAGGGCAACGTGTAGGCCATCGACTGAACTGCATAGCCGTTCACGTAGTTGCCGACTTGGCCGCGCGGTGTCCCGTAGAACTCGTAGGCCTCGCGGAGCGGCATGGCGACGTCCCCGCCGTCGGGTGCGACTGCTGGGATCGTCTCCGCCTCCCCCGTCTCCTTCCACCTGCGTTCGGCAGCCCGTCCGCGCTCGATAGCGGCTTGGTACGCGGCTCCCATCGCGCTCCGGGTCTTAGCGTTGTCGGTATACACGCCCGCCACGCCCGCGAAGGCACGGAAGCGCGAGTCGCCTGCGACCGCACGAACCATCGGCCCGGCGCCGAAGCAGACCCCGACGCCGAAGAGGGGACGGCTGGTGAGGCGGGGGTCAGCGAGCAGTGCAGTGGCTGCGTTCCTGATGTCCGCGATGTTGGTCTCCGGGTTCTCGAACTGCCGCGGAGCGCCGTCGCTCTCGCCGAAGTACCTGTAGTCGAATGCAAGCGCCGCGTACCCGCGCTCCGCCATCGCCCGCGCGTACGTGCCGGCCGCCTGCTCCTTCACCGAGGTGAGCGGCCCGACCGCTATGACGACACCCACTGGCTCGCCGCGCGTTGGCGAGAAGAGGTCTCCGACCAGGATCTCGCCGTCGGATTCGAACTCGATTCGCGTTCTAGTCGCACTTGCCATGGTGCTGAGGCTCCTCTCGAAAGCGTCTATGGACACATGAGATCCAAGAGCACGATCCGTCCATCCCTAGAAACGAAGCGGTAGTGCGCAACAGTCCGCTCGATCGATCTCATTACCGACGCCGCGAACGCTCGATACGTCATGCATCTACGAGTGAGCTGGAGGCTGTACGTGCGGGGGGCCGCGGAGTGCATCCTGACGCTATAAATTTCCGCGGTTGACCGGAGCAGGAGGGCGGATGAGCGCCGCGGACACGATAGGAAACGCCGAGGCCGACGACGATCCCCGCTCGGCGTTCGTGTATCAGGAAGCACTTCGCGGGCTCCTCCAGCAGCACGCCACGATCGAGAGCCTGCACGGTCGAGCCGCGACGTTGATCTTCGCGGCCTCGTTCGCAAGCTCACTGCTCGGCGCCCGCGCCCTTGGGGACGGCGTGGGCGGCTGGGACTGGATCGCGCTGGGGCTGCTCGTCGCCATCGGCGCCCTGTCGGTCTTCTTGCTGTGGCCGTACTACAACCTGTCGTTTCGTTTCGACCCCCCGGATCTGCTCGCCCGCTACGTCGATGTCGCCGAGCCGCCGACGATGACGGCGGTGCACCGCGAGCTCGCGCTGCAGATCGACTCGGACTGGCATCGGAACGGTCGTATCGTGCGACGCCTCCGTGAGGCGTTGCAGCTCGCGCTCATACTGCTGCTGCTCGAGATCGTCGCGTGGCTCGTTTCGATCGCTGACTCGGGCGGGGCGTGACGGGCCGTTATCAGCCGGCGACCGCGGGAAACGGCCTGCTCGGCTCTCCGGGGGCCGTACCTCTGTAGGGACGGCTCACTCTTCACTCTCCATGCCCGGCGACTCGAAAGCGTAAGTCCGTGAGCGTCCCGCTCGTACCGACGTACGCGCGCTCCAGCCTGACTTCAGGAGCCGGCGCCTCGCCGAACAGCCGCACCCCGTCTCCGAGCACGACAGGGACGATCTGCACGATGATCTCGTCCAGCCTTCCAAGCGCCAGCACCTGCCGAGCAACATCGGCACCGAAGATGCTCACCGCTCGACCCCCGGCGACTTCCTCGGCCCGCGCCAGCGCATTCTCCAGGTCCGAGACCGCCTCCACCGTGGGGTCGGACGCGAGCTGCTCCGGATGATGCGTCAACACGAGAACCGGTCCTGACCAGGCGCCTCCGTAGATTCCGGCGACCGCGCCCCCCTCGTCCGCACTCGCAACCTCGTACCAGCCGCGGCCGGCGAGCACGACGCCGGTTGACCGCGCGACCTCGTCTGCGAGCTGGCTGGAGGTGTCGTATTCGGCTCCGCCTGTCCAGGACATGTCGTGCCTGGGGCCGGCGATGAACCCGTCGAGGGACATCGCTACGTGCAAAAGAACCATGCTGTTCCAGACCGTCTCCGAGCGAAACACTCATCGGTCGCGAGGCGCCAGTCGACCTTCAGCTGGAGTAGCCGCTAGTCGTCCAGGCTCCCCATGCTCAAGCTGACAGTCGTCCCGGTAGTTCCGCTCGCCTCGTCGGAAGCCATGAAGACCAGGCCGCTAGAGCACTGCGCCGCCCCTGTGCGTTGCTCGTGTCAGATTTGTGTCAGCTCGCGGCGACCATTGGCGACCAACACTGACGCTGGGTGGTCGCGGAAGCGGCTTGAATTCCCCGTTGGGCATGCCCACGACAGACTCTGACCTTCGCCGGACAGAACTGTCACGCCGGAGGTCGCGGTTCGGATCCCGGCGTTCCCGTACTACTCGGTCGAGAGTCTTGATCCCGCCGCGAGATGCGCGAGTTTGTCGGGGTTGAGGACCGTTCGCACCGCGACGACGACGCCGTCCGCGATCTCGAGCTCCTGCACCCCCGCCGCGCGGCCGTCGGGCCAGTAGTAGACGATGCCCGGCTCGCCGTTCACGGCGGCGACTCGGTAGGTGACGCCTTGCTCGAGCGCCATCGGGCGCCAGCCGATGAGCGCCTTTGCGACGCGCAGCGCACCCACGAGCGGGGCGCGGATCGCGGGAGCCTTGCCACCGCCGTCTCCGTAGAGCGTCGCGTCGGGCGCGAGCACCGCTACCAGCGCCTCCGTATCGCCCGTCTCCCAGGCTTCGATGAAGCGTCGTGCGACCTCCTCGCGCTCCGCGCGCGAGACCTCGAACCGCCTCCTCCCCTCGTCTATGTGTGCGTGCGCGCGAGCGAGGATCTGGCGCGAGTTCGCAGGGGACTTGCCGACGATGCGGGCGACGTCCTCGTGCGGGTAGTCGAAGACCTCGCGGAGCAGGAAGACCGCCCGCTCGACCGGCGAGAGCTTCTCGAGCAGGTGGAGGAACGCGAGCGAGAGCGAGTCCGCCATCTCGGCGTGCTGCGCGGCGTCCTCCTCGGCCAGCGGCTCCGGCAGCCACTCGCCGGGGTACACCTCCCGCTGCGTCCGCGCGGAGCGCAGCTGGTCGATGGCAAGCCGCGTCGTGATCGTCGCCAGGTACGCCTTCGGCGACTCCGGCTCCACGTCCGCCGCGTGGTAGCGGAGGAACGCCTCCTGCACGATGTCCTCGGCGTCCGCGACCGAGCCGAGCATTCGGTAGGCGATCGCAAACAGGTACGGCCGTAGCTCCTCGTGCGTCTCCATGCCTGGTAGACGAGATAGCAGTCCGCGGCGTGACAGCGCCGGGGGGCGTGGGGGCCGGTGTCACATTCGGGGGGCGTCCTCCGTCTTCAGGGGTAAGCGAAAGGAGGATGAGATGAAGGTCTTGGTCATGGGAGCAACTGGAGCGATCGGGGCGCCGCTCGTGTCTCAGCTCGTCCAGCGGGGCCACGAGGTCGCGGGCACGTCGCGGACGCCGGAGCGAGCCGAGACGCTGCGCGAGCTCGGGGCACAGCCGGCCGTGCTCGACCTGCTCGACCGCGACGCGGCGCGCCGGCTCGTGCTCGACACGAAGCCGGACGCGATCGTTCACCAGGCGACCGCGCTCGCGGGCGGCGTCGACTTCAAGCGCTTCGCGGAGTCGTTGGCGCCGACGAACCGGCTGCGGACGGAGGGCACGGACAGCCTGCTTGCCGCGGCGAGGGAGGCCGGCGTCGAGCGGTTCGTCGCCCAGAGCTACCAGCCCTGGGCGTACGCGCGCGTCGGTGGGCCGGTGAAGACCGAGGACGATCCACTCGACGAAGACCCGCCGGAGGCCGTTCGCGAGACGCTCGAGGCGATCAAGCATCTCGAGAGGGTCGTGCTCGACTCCGGTGGCATCGCGCTTCGCTACGGCTCGTTCTACGGCGCGCCCATCGATCCGTTGCAGGATGCCGTGCGCGAGCGGAAGGTGCCGATCGTCGGGGACGCCGGAAGCGTGTGGTCGCTCGTCCACGTCGACGACGCCGCGTCGGCGACCGTGCTCGCGCTCGAGCGAGGCAAGACCGGCGTCTACAACGTCGCGGACGACGAGCCGGCGCGGGTGAGCGAGGTGCTTCCCACGCTCGCGAAGGCGCTCGGCGCTCCGCCGCCGCGGAAGGTGCCGGTTTGGCTCGCGAAGCTGTTCGCGGGCGAGGTCGGCGTCATCACGATGACGCAGCTCCGTGGCGCCTCGAACGCGAAGGCGAAGCGCGAGCTCGGCTGGACGCTCCGCTATCCCAGCTGGCGGCAGGGGTTCGAGGCCGTGTACGGGCGCGACCTAGTGCGGGGCGATGTGCGCGCGGTGGAGGCGGCTTAGCGCCGAGCACGGGACCGCGCGCGCCGTGTAAGCGGCAGGTCAAGGGCGGCGCGGAGACGCGTCCGCGTCGCCCTGGCGGGCTCGCACCCCGGGCAGCAATCGGGCAGCAAACGTCCGAAGTCGTTCCGCTAAACCATGCGGTCTCGACCTGGCCCTGAACCGAGAAACCGGATGAATGTGGTCTGTCGCCCATCGTCGCTCATGTCGCGATCCTGGAAGTGGCCCACAATGAGCGCGCTTTGGGTCGTGCGATCGAATTTCGTCTCTTCGGGCCTGAGGGGAGCGGCGAGGGACCCAGCTCAGACCGAATTTGCGAGCCAGGGATCGTCGCCGTCAGGCCGCACCAGCACCGCGGAACGTCCCTTGAACGGGCGGCCTCCCGACCCAGACTCTTGTCGCTCGTCGGCTAAAGGCGCGCAGAGGGGGAGGGGTAGCTTGCCCCGTGGTGAGACGGACGAAGTTGGCGCGTACTAGGGTCGTCAGGATGCTGGAGGGCTCGTCGAATGTTCCGAGTTCGGGCTGCTCGGCCTGCGGACGCCAGTCGCTCGCATGGTGACATCGGAGGAGATCGGGCGGTTCGAGGTGTTCACGGCTCTCGACTCGGCCGACTGCGAGCGGCTCTCTCGTGTCGCGGCCGACATCAGCCTCAGCCCCGGGGAGTACGCGGTTCACGAGGGGGACGAGCCAGCGCTCCTCGGACTGCTCGAGGGTCATATTGAGGTCGTCAAGGTCGTCGACGGCGTCGAGCGGATGATCGGCGAGCGGGGGCCCGGGGACCTCATCGGGGAGATCTCCATCACGCTCGGAACGCCTCACCCCGCTGGCTTCCGGGCGGCCCAGGCGTCGCGAGTCTTCCGGATCGAGCGGCACGACTACCACGCCGTGGCGGCCGTCGCGCCGGAGGTCGGGAAGCACGTGGGCCGCCTGGCGAGTAATAGGCTCAGCGGCCCTCACGGCCTTCAGAGCATCATCGCCGAGTCGGCTCCGTATCGCGCGATGGTCCTCGGCCACCAGTGGGACGCCGCGTGCGGCGAACTACGGCGCTTCCTCGGCCGCAACCAGATCCGGTTCAGGTGGCTCCAGCCCGACGTGCCGGAGGACATAGCGCAGTGGTCCGGAGCCTCGCCGGCCGAGGGCGATTACCCCGCCCTACGCCTGACGACCGGCGAGACCGTCGTCCGCCCGCAACTGCGCCGCGTAGCAGAGCTGCTCGGCATCGCGACCGAGCCGGCCGCCGCGGAGTACGACACGGTAATCGTTGGTGCGGGGCCGGCCGGCCTGGCAGCCGCCGTGTACGGCGCTTCGGAAGGCCTCCGGACGATAGTGGTCGAGCGGGAGGCGCCCGGTGGGCAGGCCGGCACGTCATCGCGGATCGAGAACTACCTCGGCTTCCCCTCTGGCGTGTCGGGCGACGAGCTCGCGAGCCGGGCACTCCAGCAGGCGCGCAGACTCGGCGCCGAGATCATCGTCACACGGTCGATCGCGCAGATTGATGCGGCGACGCACCACGTGCACCTCGACGGCGGCGACGTCCTGCGTTCACCCACGATCATCCTCGCCTGCGGGGTGTCGTGGCGGCAGCTCGAGATCGAAGGGTTCGACAGACTCGCCGGCAAGGGGATCTCCTACGGTGCGGCACGCAGCGACGCCGCGAACACCTACGGCCTGGATATCCACATCGTTGGCGCCGGCAACTCGGCGGGTCAGGCCGCGATGTTCTTCTCCTCCCATGCGCGGAGCGTGACCATCCTCTACCGCGGAGAGACGCTCGAGAAGAGCATGTCCCGCTACCTGGTCGACCAGCTCGCCACCCGATCGAACATCCGCGTGCGCTTCCGCGCAGAAGTCGTGTCCGCGCACGGCGACACCTCACTCGAGGCAATCGACATCCTCGACAACGCCACCGGAGCGAGGACCCGCCTCGAGTCCGGTGGGCTCTTCATCTTCATCGGAGCGGACGCCCAGACGGGATGGCTACCGCCCGAGATCGCACTCGATCCGAACGGCTACGTGCTCACCGGCTCAGATGTCCGCGGCGCGAGGCAGTGGGAGCTCGACCGCGACCCATACCTGCTCGAAACGAGCGTGCCTGGCATCTTCGCCTGCGGCGACGTGCGGTTCAGTCCCGTGAAACGCGTCGCGGCGGCCGTCGGCGAAGGCAGCATGGCGATCGCCTTTGTCCACCAATACCTCAAGGACGCCGAAGCCCGCTCTGAACTAGCTTAGACCCTCGCCGCAGTCCGCGAATAACCGAGGATCTGGCCTGCGGCAGTGTGCGGGAGCGTCGCTCGAGCGACCACCTCAGACGAGGAGAAGCGCTCGCCTTGTTCGGTTTTCCGTACCCCTGGCGGTCGGTCGACTCCATGTCGGAGCGCGCGCGCTTGACCGATCCTTCGGGCCGTGAGTGTCTTCCCGTCTGTCGCGATCTCACCGCACGGGCTCGCCAGGTCACCCGCCTCGAGCCTCGGGTCTCCATCGGTCGTGCTCTTCCTCTCCCTGTTCGCAAGCCAGGCGGGCGTCCTGACACTCGCGCCGATTCTGAGTGATGTCGCCGCGGACTTCGACGTCTCCATCGCGGAGGCGGGTCAGCTCCGCATCCTCGCCGCACCGCTCGCCGCACTCGTCGCGATCGCAGCAGGCCGCTCACTTGTGCGCTACTCACCGCGCGCGCTTCTCGGAGTCGGGAGCGCCCTTCTGGCTCTCGGTTCTATTGCGAGCGCTGTCGCACCGACGTTCACTCTCCTCGCCGCAGCGCAGGTCCCGGCATGGGCAGGAGTCGCGACCCTGATCGCCGCGGGCGTGGCCGCTGCCGCCTCGTGGAGCGACCCCGAGAGCCGGACGCGCGTCGTCGCACACGCGCTGGCCGGGCCGCCGGCGGCCTGGATCGTCGGCATGCCGATCATCGGCGTCGTCGCGGAGGTCAACTGGCGGCTTGCGTTCGTCGCGCTCCCTCTCCCAGCCGCGCTTCTCGTCGGTGTCGCGGTCGCTCGGAGGCCCGGAGACGCACCGCTGACGGGCGCGCATGGTTCGCTCGCAGGCCTCCTCGGCCGTGGAGAGGCTAGGCGGTGGGCTCTTGGCGAGCTCCTCGCGAACTCGGCGTGGGCGGGCACGCTCGTGTTCAGCGGCGCCCTCTTGACGGAGAGGTTCGGCATGTCCACAGCGACGACCGGACTCGCTCTGGCCGGGGTGGCTGCCGCACACCTGGCTGGCAACCAGTTCGCCGCCCGCGCTGATTCGAGTCGAGCCAGACGGGCGATGCTCGAAGGCAGCGTTGGCGCCTCAGTCGTCGTCGCGCTCACGTGGGCGCTCACGCCGCCCGTCGGACTCACACTGCTTCTGTTTGCGGCCGCGGCGTTCGTCGCCGCAACTCGGACGGTCGCGAGCACGGTCTTCGGCTTCCAGGTCTCCGGAGATCTCGGTCGCGAGGTTGGATCCATTCGCGCCGCGACGAACCAACTCGGATACCTGGTCGGATCCCTGCTCGGAGGACTCGCGCTCGCGGTCGGCGGGTTCTCCGCGCTCGCTGTCGTGTTCGGTGGGCTCTTCCTTGCCTCGACGCTCCCGTACGTCTGCATACGACGGACCTGCCGCACGCGGCTCGCGCTCCAACCGACGCTCTAGTTCACGAGGGCCCGCCCGGCAAAATGGGCACGAGCCGCACGTGCCCCACTACCAGGGCAGCCACCCCTCGCGGTACGCCGACCGCTCCTCCGGCCCGAACTGGGCGTAGGCCTCGTCCGGCTTCGACGTCTCCTCGAGCACGCTTGCGCCGTGCTTCGCGGCCACCTCGTTCACCGCATAAACGACGTCGAAGCCGCCCGCTCGGCTGCCGGTCATGACGATCGCGCACGGCCCGTCACCGGCGCCGACGAAGGTGTGCTTCGTCCACGGCGGGCAGTGGACGAAGTCCCAGGCCTGCAGGCGGCGCTCCTCACCTTCGATCACGAGCACGCACTCGCCGGAGACGACGAGGAAGTCCTCCTGGCCGGACTCGCCGTGGTACAGGCCGCGCTGACCGGGCCCGAGAACCTGGATGCGGAAGCCGAGCTGGGCCCACTCCTGCTTCCCTTCGAAGTCGGTGTCCTGCCCGCGCTCCTCGCTTCGGATCCACGACACGTCGCGCGCGTTGACGACGAACCAGCCCTCACCCTTCGGGATGCGGCCGGCGTCCGTCTGCTCGAGCGGCGCCTCGGGAACCATCGACCGAGCATAGAAGCTCGTCTGAACCCGCGTACGGGAGTCAGTCAAGCCGACGCCCAGCTGTGCGCGACAGCCGTTCCTCGGCAACCGTGTGGCCCGCCGCGCGCGCCGCTTCGTGCCCGGTGATCGCTGCCAGGAAATCGTCCCGTTGCAGCACGTAGAGGCGGCTGTCCACGAGCGCCGTGACAGTCGCGGTTCGTGGCACGTCTCGAAGGAGAGCGATCTCGCCGAAGTAGTCGCCCTCATGGGCAGTCGTCCGCAGACCCTCCGCAGTGATTTCGAACGCGCCGTCTCCGACGATGTAAAAGCTGTCCCCGCGCTCCCCGGCGCGGATCACGACCTCGCCCGCGGGAACTGACTGCGGCGCGACGTTCGCGGCTACTCGTTCCTTCGCCGCGACAGAAAGAGGCTGGAACATGGGAACCCGCTGGATGAGCTCCAACTCGGGGACCGGCACCACCTCTCTGTCGATCGCCGCCAGCTTCCGGTAGGTCGCGAGCGTGAGCAGCGGCAGAATCGCGCCCACGGCGACGAATGCCGATCGGGGCCCGACCGCGTCGACGAGTGCGGGGGCGGCGATCGAGCCGACCGCCACGCCGCCCATCACCAGGCTCCAGACGACCCCGAACACGCGGGTCAGGATCCGATCCGGGATCAGACGCTGGAGCAACGTGAAGGCCGCGACGTCCTCGACGCTGTTCGCCGCACCGACCACGGCAAGCATGAGGAGTGCGACCGGGAGGTCCGGCAAGGGCCCCATGAAGACGATCGGCAACCCCCAGAAGACGAGTGCGATGCCGAAGGGGACGGCGAGGCGACGGCCTCCGAGCGCCATCGCTCCGATCGCACCGATCAGGCCGCCCACGCCGAGTGCGGCGATCATGTAACCGACCGCTTCTCCACCCGCGTCGAGCACCTGGAAAGCTGCGACGACGATCAAGACGTTCAGGCAGCCGCGGACGAACGCCTGCGCGACGATGAGCGAGACGACGAGGCGAATGCGCGGCATGCGCGCAATCGCGCCGAACCCTGCCGCAAGGGCCTCACGAGCATCTTCGTCGGGCGCTATCAGGCTGACCCGGTCCTCGACCCTGACTCCGAGGAGCAGGAGCGCAGCCACGAGAAGCGCGGCGGCTCCGGCAGCGAACACGATCCCGGCGTCCGCCACGGCTACGAGCACGCCGGCGATCAGGGGCCCGACGAGCGTGCCGAAGCTCTCGATCGTCGACGTGGCGCCATTCGCAGCGATGAGCTCCTCGGGAGTGCGCGCGAGCGAGGGCAGCAATGCCTGCAGCGCGGGCCGGATGAGCGTGACCGCGAACCCGAGCAAGGCGGCGAAGGCGAACACGAGGGACTCGGCGTCCGCGAAGAAGGCAAAGGCCGACCCGCCGAGCGCAACGGAAGCAACGAGCGTCAGCGCCAGGAGGAAGCGTTCCCTGGGGAAGCGATCTCCCAACGACGCCGCGAACGGCGCGACGATCGCAGCGGGCAGTAGACGAACGAGCCCGGCGATGCCGACTGCGGTTGGCCCTCCGATGTCGTACGCGTAGACGCCGAAGGCGACGAAGTGCGCCCACTCCGCCGCAATCGCCGCGCCCCACGCCAGCTCCGCGCGCCTGACGTTGGGGTTCCGAAGAGCTGAACCGAGTGCTCCGAGCACCTGGCGGGCACGACCCACGCGGCCAATTGAACCGACTCTGGCGCCGGGGAGAGCGCGGAACGGAGACGCGAGACGATCCGGGCGAGCGGCGAGGCGGCGCCAACGACTCTCGAGAGCGTGTCGGGGGCTGACCTGGCCCTTGACGTGCGATTCTGCGCGGATGGCGGTACGCGGGCATGACGAACAGGCATCCCCTGACATGTCGCGCGACGAAGCCCGGTAGGGCAGGCAGCGCAGCCGACGTGTAATGACGACAGATTCTGTCGTAAATAGCGGTTAGCGTGCGCCGAGGAGTCAACGACACGAAGGGAGAGCACTAATGCCCGAACGCGACGGATACATCCCCGGCGTCCCCTGCTGGATCGATACGAGCCAGCCCGACGCCGAGGCCGCGGTCGACTTCTACCGCGGGCTCTTCGGCTGGGCGTTCGAGGACGTGATGCCGCCGGGGTCGGAGAGCAAGTACTTCATCGCAAGCCAGCGCGGCGGCGAGGTGGCCGCCGTCGGATCGATCCCAGCGTCAGCGCCGCCGACGGCGACGTGGGACACGTACGTCTGGGTCGAGAGCGCCGACGAGACAGCGTCCAATGCACGCTCGCCGGCGGAGACGTCGTCAAGGAGCCCTTCGACGTCATGGGCATCGGCCGGATGGCTGTCCTCAGCGATCCCGAGGGGGCGACGTTCTGCGTCTGGCAGGCGAAGGGGTTCAAAGGCGCGCGCATCGTCAACGAGCCGGGCTCGTTGAACTTCAACAGCCTCAACACCCGCGACGTGGAAGGCGCGAAGTCGTTCTACGGCTCCGTGTTCGGCTGGGAGACGCTCGGGTTGGAGGGCGGGTTCGAGATGTGGACGCTTCCCGGCTACGGCGACTTCCTCGAGCGCGCGGATCCCGACATCCGCAAGCGGGTGGCCGAGGTAGGCGGCCCGGCGGGATTCGAGGACGTCGTGGCGAGTATCAACCCGATCGCGGACGACCAGCCCGAGGTCCCGGCGCACTGGAGCGTGACGTTCGCGGTCGACGATGCCGACGCCGTTGCCGAGAAGGCGACCGAGCTCGGCGGCAAGGTAATCGTGCCGCCGTTCGATGCCCCCTGGGTCCGGATGACCGTTATCACCGACCCGCAGGGCGCGACCTTCATCGCAAGCAAGTTCGTGCTCGAGAACAAGGATCTCGGGGGCGCCTGAGCCGAGAGTGCGGCGGAGGCGCAGCGCAGGCTGGTCAGCCACGGCGACCACGGCGCAGTCGAGTGCCTACGCGCCTTCCGCCGGCCGTAGCGGACGCACGCTCAGTATTTGAGGTTACGGACCAAGGGGTAGAGATCCCACGCTCCGCCGTCGCGACAGCGACGGTCGTTCCAGTAGCCGCGAGGAGCAACCGCGCGCGTCTTGCGTACCGCGAGTTGCTCGAGCCGGATCGCCTTCGTAAAGACGAAGTTCAGCTCTCGAGCGAACTCGTAGACGAGCTGCACTGCGAGGCAATTCGTCTGTGCCTCGTTGCGGAATCCCTCCGCATGCACCCGCTCGTGCAGGACGGTGGCCAGGGCATAGGCCCTCTGCCCGGTCGACGCCCGCGTGGTCAACAGTGCCTGCACATCGGCGCATTGCCTCGGCGCGACATGGACCCACCGGGGCTGCCGAGGGAGCCAGAAGCCGGTCATCAATGTTGGACGAGCGTCGATTCCGGCGCTCGTGAGCACCGTGGGCCAGTCGGGCACCGACCAGCACGCGACCTGGACGATGCGCGGAAGGCCGAGCTTCTTCATCGTGTCGTAGAGGTTCTCGCCGAGACGCACGTGCTTGATGGACGCCCCGGTGAACGCGATGCGTGCCGGAAGGCTCGGCGCGTCGGCGTACGACTTCGGCTGCGGAACGGGCGGGGGCGGTGGCGCCGGTGGTGGCGGCGGGGTCGGCGGCGGGGGCGGGGACGTGGTCGGCGTGAGTTGGTAGTTCAGGAGTGGCGGCAGGCTGCTCGGAACCACATCGCTGAGCTGGGTCGCTGCCGGGTCCGTGTAGGTAGCAGCGAAAAAGTTCAAGCCCGCTCCGACGCCGATGTCTGCCCGATTCACGTACCAGAAGTCGAATCCGCGCGAGTCGCAGTACGCCTGGAACGACGCAAGCCCAACGGGAGCGAACGTCGTCCCGTCCCACCGTTGCGTGCCGCGGGTGCCCCCGAATCCGTCCGCGTAAAGCAAGTACTCGTTGCCGAAAGGTGGATACCCGGTTGCCGGATTCTGGTCGACGTCCAGGGCGATGAGAACGAGGTCGCTCGTGGTCGCGCAGGTCCGGTTGGCATAGAAGACCCCGACTGCGACGTTGCCGTTCGCATCGTTCGCCCAGACGACTCGACTGATGTCGGCGCCGCCCTGAGCGTCGCCGACGGTGTCGGTGTACGTGGTGTCGGCTTGACGAAGCACGATGTCGGATGACGCTGGCGTCTGACTCGCGGCAGCCAGCCTCAGCGACTGCAGTGCGCGTCCCGAGTCGGCCGCGTTGCTTTGGACGTATGGCGCGAGTGGCAACAGACCCGATGGGCTCGCGGCGACCGCCGAGGCCCCCGACGAGCAGAGCAGTACGCTCCCTGCAAGAAGGCCCAGCCGCAGCGCGAACGAACCCCGACGTACGCGCACTCGATTCCCCCTTTCGTCCAGCATTGCGCGATTCGCCGCGGATTGCAATGCGCGGACCACATGGGTCGAGCTTCCCTCCACGCGAAGGCGGCTTCGAGAACGTCCGCCGACGGAGACTCGCCGGCGCCCGAGCGTGTTCTCGAAGGCCCTTGCGGAGCGGCGCTATTGACGCTCGCCAGAGCGAGTGTCATTGTGGAGATTCACCGAGACGTGGCGGAAAGGGGGACCCGACGCTGCCGCACAGTCTCGTCGTCCTCGAGGACAGGTTCCAGGCCCGATTCGCAGGTCGTGGCGGTAATGCCCTCAAGAGGCTGTCCCTCGTAGCGGTCGTTTCCGCGCTCGTTCTCAGCATCGCGCCCGTGGCGAATGCGGACAACCAGGGCGCCGCGCTCGTGATCCTGAAGACGCAGCTCGAATTCATCAAGCAGCAAACCGCGCTGACCAGGTGCCTCAAAGCGAGCCCGACGAAGAACACGCCGTGCACGACCAGGAACAGCCTCAAGCTCGCCACGATGGCCGATCGGCACATCGCGCAGATCACGGCCGCGCTGGACGGGACCGAGGCGCCGTGCATGCGTACCGTCGCGAATCAACAGATCGCCTACCTTCGGATCTGGCGCGACGGCGCCCGCGCGCTGCATCGGAACCAGAGAACGAAGGCGAAGCGCATCTTCCTGCGGTCACTCAAGGTCCAGCAAGCGCTGGAGCGGACCCAGCAACCCTGCTTCCTCAGCGTTCTCGGCGGGGGGTGAGCGACCGCAGCTTGACGGTTGCGGCGCGGTTGCAGCGCGGCGGCGCGACGGTCGGCGCGTGATCGTCCCGGAACGCCCGGCACCGGACGGACGCTTGCGGTGACGGACGACGGTTCACCTGCAGACGCTCCGGTAAACGAAGAACCGGACGTCTTTCTCTCGTACTCGCGACGTGATCAGGAGTTCGTGCTCCGGCTCGCGAAGGCACTCGAGGAAGCCGGGTGGACGGCCTGGGTCGACACGGACGACATACCGCCTGCTGCGGAGTGGAGAGACGAGCTCACCGCCGGCATCCGAGCCGCGCACACGTTCGTCTTCGCCCTCAGCCCCGATTCCGTCGAGTCCGAGTACTGCGGCTGGGAGCTCGACCAGGCGGTCGCTCTGGGAAAGCGTCTCGTACCGCTCGTGATCCGCGACGTCGAAGCGGCACCGGACGAGCTCGCGTCGCGCCAGTACATCTTCATGCGAGCGGACGACGACTTCGACCAGGCCTTCGCCGAGCTCACCACGGCTCTCGGAACGGATCTCGACTGGGTCAAGCAACACCGCCACTGGTTGTTGGAGGCGTTGCGGTGGGATGCCCAGGGCCGCGACCGAAGCATGCTCGCGCGCGGTCGAGACCTCAAGGCGGCCGAGGCGTGGCTCGCACGGCAGGCCGACCGAACGGAGCCGCGTCCCACCCAGCTCCAGAACGAGTTCCTGATCTCGAGCCGAGCGTGGGAGAAGCGTCGCCTTCAGATCATCGCCGGAGCTGTGGGGGTTGCCCTCGCCGTGTCGATCGCGCTCGGCGTGCTCGCGCTCCTCCAGCGCAACGACGCGCGGAATCAGGCTGCGATCGCACGGTCCCGCGAGCTGGCGCTCTCGTCGACGTCGCAGCTGTCCGTGGACCCCGAGCGGAGCCTGCTGCTCGCGACCGAGGCAGCGAAGGCGCGGCCGACGGCGGAAGCGGACAATGCCCTTCGGCGGGCGATCTTCGCCAGCCGCGTGCGAGCTCAGGTGCCCGTCGAGGCGCAGCAGATCGGCGGGCTCATCAACGACGTGACGTTCAGCCCCGATGGGAAGCTGGTGGCGGCGGCCTTGAGAGACGGATCCGTCTCGATCGTCAGCTCGACAGCTCGCGAAGGAGCGAGCCCCACCTTGTTGCCCGGTCCCTCTCCGTCGGGCGAGGATCCGTGCTCGGTCTACAGCGGTAGTCCACTGGTCGAAGTTGCGTTCTCAGACGACGGCCGCTTCGTCAGCGCGGTCAACAACCAGGGATGGATCCAGGTCTGGAGGTGGCCGAGACCGAGCAAGCCGGTCACCTCCCCCTTCTGTCTCGGTGCGACGACGGAACCGGATCCCCTCCGTGCCGCCGAAGCGGCGTTGTTCGGCAAGAACTTCGAACCCGGCGCTCTGACGTTCGCGAGCGCCGATACCGTCGCGCTCGTCGAGAGCGACGGCCAGGTGCTTCGCTGGCAATGGAAGGACCGCGCGAAGCCGGTGCTGCTCGGGCGAAGCGAGCCGCCGATCCTCGCGGCGGCGTTCTCCGCGGACGGCCGCGTGACCGCACGCGCTGATGCCGAAGGCATCACGATCGGAACGCCCGCGGACGCGAGCGCGGACAGCCTTCCGGTTCGTGACGTGGACGCGCTGGCGATGAGTGCCGACGGGAGCACGATCGCCGGGGCCAACGGGCGCGAGGTCACGGTCTGGAGCCGCGGCGGGACTCCTTCGCGACGGGTGCTCCGCACCGGGAGCACGATCCGAAACATCGCCGTGAGCCGGGACGGACGGCTCGTCGCCGTCGGCGACTTCGCGCATGCGGTGCGCGTGTGGGATCTGGCCGGGGGCGGACGGCCGGTCGTCCTCGCGGGGTCGCAGGGCCCCGTGACCGCAGTCGAGTTCAGCCCGGACGGAAGGCGGATCGTGAGCGGTGGCGACGACGGGGTGGTCAGGGTGTGGGAGTGGGACGTGAGCCGGCCACCGTCGCTTGCTGCACCCGCCCGCCGGGCGACAAGCTTCGAGCTCACGTTCGAAGGGCGACTGGTCGCGCTCGACCCGCGGGGCTCGGGAGACGCGTGGATCGCAACGGACGGGAGCCCGCGCCCGGTCCATGGCATTCGCGAGCCGACGCACGTCTCGGTGAGCCGGGACGGGAGTCGAGCGGTTGCCCCGGTCGATCCAATCGAGTCCAACCTCGTTCAGCTCTGGGATCTCGATCGGAGCCCCCAACCTCGGACGATCGCATCCGAGCAGCGCGTCAACGAAGCCCAGCTCAGTGGGGACGGCCGTTGGATCGCGTTCGCCGGAGGCAGGCTCCAGCTCGCGCCCTGGCCGGGGAAGCCGGCTCGGGCGTTGGCGCCGTCCGGGCTCTTCCAGTACACGGCCGTGGCGTTCTCGCCCGACAGCCGTCGCGTTGCAGCTGCGGCCTACGACGGGAAGAGCAGCACGATCTTCGTCTGGGACGTGCCCGCCGGAACCGACCCCGTGCACACCTTCAGCACGCTCGGGGCAATCAGCGCTCTTGCGTTCAGCCCTGAGGGCGATCGACTCGTCGCCGCTGGTAGGGACGGGGCAGCCCGGATCTGGGAGCTCGACGGAGCCGCGGCGCAGCCCGTCGCTCTCCGCGGACACTTCGGAGCGGTGAACGCGGCAGCGTTCAGCCCCGACGGCACGGAGGTCGTCAGCGGCGGATCCGACGGGACGGTCCGTGTGTGGCGACTCGACAGAGGCGGGAAGGACGTCGTCCTCGGCAGGCCCGGAGGGCCCGTCGCTGCCGTGGCGTTCACGGCCGATGGGACGGAGGTGATCGCCACCGGTACGAAGGGATCCCGGGTCTGGAGATGTGACTTCTGCGGCGCGACGAGCGACGTCCTCGCAACTGCGCAGCGGCTCGCAACGCGCACACTCACACCCGACGAGCGCGCGCTCTTCCTGCACGAGCGCTGACGAGGTTGCCCGTTCACCGGCCGGGCGTAAGGATCAGCCGCGTGGAGCCGGCTTTCCCAGTCGATCTCGGTGACGGCATGGCCGCACGCGCCGTCAGGCCTCTCGGGCTCGACGAGGTGGACGGGGTCCCCGATCTGCTCGGGCTGTCGGCACAGCCGGTGCTCGTCGTGGTCGGCGGCGCCTCCGGGATGTCGGCTGAGAGCCCGGGCGTCAGCGCCCTGTTCACGGACGTCCTCGCCCCACTCGCCGAGAGAGCGGGCGCGACGGTCGTGGACGGCGGTACCGACGAAGGCGTGATGCAGCTGATGGGAGCCGCCCGGGCGGCCGGACGGCACACGTTCCCGCTCGTCGGCGTGGTGGTGGACGAGCTGGCGGACTACGGCGGCCGGACGTCCGACGAAGCGGTTGCGCTCGAGCCCAACCACACGCACTTCGTGCTCGTGCCGGGTGCCGCATGGGGTGACGAGGCGCCGTGGGTTGCGCGTGTTGCAAGCGCCGTCGCCGCAGGCCGCGGTTCCGGAACGGTTCTCGTCAACGGAGGCGAGACCGCGTGGATGGACGTTGCGCACAGCATCGAGGCCGGCCGCGCGGTGGTCGTGATCGACGGCAGCGGTCGGACGGCCGACGAGATCGCGGCCGCCGTCGCTGGTGACGCGATCGCGGACCCGCGAGCACGGGAGCTCGTGCAGTCGGGACGCATACGCACGGTCCTCGCGAGCGATCGCGACGACCTCACCCAGGTGCTCGACGACCTTCTGGAAGGGAGGGCCTGACCGTGTCCGATCCCCACCTCGCGGAGCTGCGAGCGACGTTCGAGCGGCTCGTTGCGCACACGGACCTCGATGACCGCCAACGGGACTTCTTCACCTCGCGCTGGCTCGAGCAGGTGGTGTGGATGGAGGAGCGCGCGGCGAAGGCCCAGCGGCTCTACTACCGGCTGCGCCTCGTCACCGTGGTCGGCGCGGTGACGGTGCCGACGCTCCTGGGCCTCACCGTCTACGGCGGTTCGCTCGAAGACGTCGTGAAGGTAGCCGCGCTGGTCGTGAGCTTGCTGGTGGCGGTGTGCGCCGCGGTGGAGGGCTTCTTCCAATTCGGGCAGCGCTGGCGCAGCTACCGCGGCACCCTGGAGCGCCTGAAGACTGAAGGCTGGTTGTTCCTCGAGCAAGCGGGGCCTTACGCGGGGTCGAGCTCGCACAGCGAGACGTACGCGGCATTCGCCGCTCGGGTCGAGGAGCTCATCAAGACCGACGTCGACGTGTATCTCACTGAGGTCGCCGTCGAGAAGCAACCGCCGAAGGAAGCGAGCAAGGAGGGTTGAGGAGCTGGCAGGTCGCCTCGACGACGCTGCCGTTTCGGGTCACCGGCCGGGCGGCGGGAAGCGGACGTGCAGGTGGTTCTCGTGGCGCGGGTACGGGACGACGACGCCGCTCGGCCCCCGGAGGCGGGTCGAGTAGCCGACGAAGACGATCTGCGCGCCGGCGGCGACGAAGCGGTCGAGGAGATCCTGCGCGAGGCCGTGGTCGATCTGGCTGGCCGCGATCGGAGCGCTCAGACGCCTGTCCCGCCTCGGGTAGTACACGTCCACGTCGAGCCCGTTCTGATGGGAGAGGTGCTGGTCCATCCTCCCCCCGTCCGGAAAGCTGATGTCGCCGACGACCACCCGCGGCGCGTGCGGATGCGCCGTGCGGTAGGCAGCAAGTACGGAGAGAATCGTGCGGATCGTTCGCTCGTTGCCGTGGAGCCGGTTGGGCCTGTTGGGAACGCTGTCCGTGCTCGGGTTCCAGGTGACCCAGTCGGGGCCCTCGACGGGAAGCTGCGTGCCGTTGACCAGACGACCGGCGTACGGAAGGCCGACCGACCTCGCGCGGTGCCATTCGACCCTCGTGAGCTCGGTCTCTCGTGCCGGCTTTGGCGCCGTCGGCTTGCTGGTGGAGCCGCTCGCGCGCGGGACCAGCGCTTCGGGAAGCCCGAGGAGGGCGCCGTCGAGCCGGAAGGTCAGGCTCGGCGGGTCTTCCTGCAAAGGGCCCGCGTCCTGCCCGCCGCCGCCTTGCCGGAGCACGGAGATGGGAAGCATCGTGGCCGACCCGAGGACCAACGCGACTGCCGGCACCGTGCGCGTGGCACGTCGGCGGCGGCGCTCCGCCTGCCGCGCCAGCCGCCGCTGCCGCGAAGCCTCGAGCCCCGTCTCGATCGGCGTGAACAGATCTCGTTCGAGCCCGTCGGCAACCGCCGGCACGGGCAGGGCGAGCCCTCCGTAAGGCCTTCGCGGCTGCTCGCGGAACCAGAGTAGGTCTGTGTCGAGCCAAACCTCGTCCAATCGCCAGGCCATGGAGAGACGTCCTTCGCCCAGAGAGCGTCGTGTCCTCGCTCGTAGCTTCACTCGAACGCGCGCTGCCCCCTCAGCCGGCCGCCGACCTCTTGAGCGCCT
>CAWKDP010000011.1:0-71598 GCA_963848405.1 uncultured Actinomycetes bacterium
CGAACGGGACTGCCGATGGTGTTCGCCGTCTGGGCTGCAACCGAGCCGCTCGTCGACGGGCTGATCGAGCTCGAGCACTCGCTCGTCGCGTCGGTGCGCCTCGCCCGCGCCGAGCCCGAGCTCCTCGCGCAGCGCGCGAGCGAGACCTACGGCTACCCGGCCGGATTCATGGCGCGCTACTTCGAGAAGCTCCGCTACAGCTTCGGCCCGCGCGAGCGCGCCGGACTGTACACGTTCCTCGAGATGGCGAGAGATGCGGGCGAGCTCGGGCACGTACCCGAGCTCAGGTTCGTGCGCGAGGAGGTCCCGGCGTGAGTGCAACGGCGCGGCCCCAACCCCCAAGTGTCAAGTTGACACCAGGGCGTTCTCACGCGGTCGGAGACGCGCTCGCGAGAGCGGCGGCGGGCGAGCGGATCTCGGACGAGGACGCGGTCGCGCTCCTCCGCTCGCGCGACCTCGTCGCCGTCGGGCGCGTCGCGAACGAGATCCGGAACCGGCTCACCGACCCGGCCCGCGTGACGTTCATCGTCGACCGGAACCTCAACTACACGAACGTCTGCGTCACCGACTGCGACTTCTGCGCGTTCTACCGCCGCCCGGGCGACCAGCGCGAGGGCTACCTCCTTCCGAAGCCGGTGATCTTCAAGAAGATCGAGGAGACCCTCGCGATCGGCGGGACCGGGCTGCTCATGCAGGGCGGCCATCACCCCGATCTCGGGATCGACTACTACGAGGACCTCTTCCGCTCGATCAAGGCGCGCTACAAGATCCACCTGCACGCACTGTCGCCGCCGGAGATCCAGCACGTCGCGCGGCGCTCCAAGCTCACGGTCGCGGAGACCCTCACACGGCTGCGCGACGCCGGGCTCGACTCGGTGCCGGGCGGCGGGGCGGAGATCCTCGTCGACCGCGTGCGGCGCATCATCGCGCCGAAGAAGACGAAGACCGACGAGTGGCTCGACGTCATGCGGCAGGCGCACCGGCTCGGCATGTCTACGACCGCGACGATGATGTACGGCCACGTCGAGACGGTCGAGGAGCGCGTCGAGCACATGCGGCGGATCCGCGAGCTCCAGGACGAGACGCGCGGCTTCCGCGCGTTCATCTCGTGGACCTTTCAGCGCGACGGCAACCGCATGGACGACGTCGTCTCCGCCGAGGCGATGCCGACCTCGTTCGACTACCTGCTCACGCAGGCCGTCTCGCGGATCTACCTCGACAACGTGCCGCACATCCAGTCGTCGTGGGTAACGCAGGGCATGAAGGTCGGGCAGGTGGCGCTCTCCTTCGGCGCCGACGACATGGGCTCCGTGATGATCGAGGAGAACGTGGTCTCGGCCGCGGGCACGACGCACCGGACGACCACGGACGAGCTCGTGCACCTGATCCGCTCGGCGGGGAAGATCCCGGTTCAGCGCGACACGCTGTACCGGGAGGTCAAGGTCTTCGCCTAGCCCTCGCGGTCGGCCGCTTCGCGCAGGAACGTGGTGAGGATCCCGAAGTAGAGCTCCGGCTCGTCGAGCCAGGGGAAGTGGCCCGCTTCAGGGACGATCTCGAAACGGCGGATCTCGGCGCGGAGCCCGTCCACGATCTCGCGTGAGGCCTCGACGGGCGTTCCCGCCTCGAGCTCGCCCACGCAGACGAGAGTCGGCCGGTCGATCCTCGGTAGCTGATCGACGACGTCGAGCGAGCGGAGGAGGTCCATGCCGCGCAGGCCCTCGTCCGGATTCCGAATCCTTCGCGCAAGCTGATCCTCGTCCGGCACGTTCGGGCCGAACGCGGCGAAGCAGCGCGCCCACTCGTCGGGGCTCACCGCCGCCTCACCGAACTGACGTCGCGCGATCTCCGCGACCTCGTCGCCCCGGCGCGGCGGAAGCCCTCGACCAGTCGCTCGAGGTCGAAGCGGGCCATGGTCCCTGAAGCACGAGCGCGCCCGCGTGCCCTGGATGGCGCGCGCCGTACAGGAGGACGATCCAGCCGCCCATCGAGTGACCGAGGACGACCTGTCGTGCATGAAGGCAGCTTCTAGCCGGTCCGCCGACGGTGTGACAACTACGCCTGCACGAGCCGGTAGATCGCACCCGCGTCGCTGAACACGATCGAGCCGTCGGGTGTCTGGATGACGTCGATCGTGCACTCGGGGACGACCGGTGTGAGGTTCCGCAGACGGCCCGGGCGCGAAGGATCTATCCGCAGCGCGAGCATCCCGCGCCCGTGGTTCTCGCACATGAGGAAGCGGCCGCGTAGCGAAGGGTGACGCTTCCCCGAGTAGTAGGCGATCCCGACAGGGGACGTCCGATCGTCGCCGTAGTCGAAGAGCGGTGGCGTCACGCCTCGGGCCCGCGCGGCGCCCTGCTGCTCGGGGTAGCCGTAGTGGTTGCCCGGCATGACGAGGTTGATCTCGTCGTGCGCCTCCGGGCCGCTCTCGCCCGCGACCGCGTTGCGGCTGTTCGGGAAGAAGGCGATGTCGAAGGCGTTCTTGAAGCCGGTCGCCCACGCGCGCGGCGCGCGGCCGCCGTACGGGTTGTCGCCCGGGGCCTTGCCGTCGCGGGTCACCCGCAGGATCTTTCCGCGCAGTCCGTCGAGCTCGTCCTCGCCCGCGGGCAGGCTGCGGCCGAGGAAGCCGGACGGCACGTACAGCATCTCGTCGGGACCGAACACGACGCTGTACACGTTGTCGAAGATCGAGGCGGGAATGGTGAACAGGACCCGCGGCGACGTGCCGCGCCCGTTCACCTCCTCGTAGCGGAGAATCAACGATCGCGACGGCAGACCGGTCCGCTTGTTCGGTATCTGCGTCACGACGTACACGAAGCGGTTGCGGGCGAAGTCGGGGTCGAAGGCGATGCCCGAGAGGCCTCCGTGGTAGAAGCGCCTCCAGCGGATCCCGTACTCCGCGTTGACGTCGGCCCACGGCTTCGGGTCGAGCGAGCCGTCTCGGCGGACGACGCGGATCTTCCCGCCCCAGAGCTCGGAGTAGAGGATTCGCCCGTCGGGCGCGGCCGCGAGCCCCGCCGGGTAGGCGGCGGTCGTGATCCTGCTCGCGCGGAACGCCGGCAAGCTCTCCGCTGGAACTGCCAGCCGCGGCGTGATTGCCGCGGTGCCTCTAGGTATCCGCTCGGGCTTAGCGGTGGCCGCGGCGGCGGTCGTCTCGGTGTCCGCCGTCGTGGCTTCAGGCTCCGACGAGCCTGAGCAACCCACCGCGAGCATCACCGCGGCAGCCGTCGAGAGCAAGAACGTCCTCATCGTGCCCGGGAGGATGACAGCCCTGTTCGCAACCTGTAAGAACCTGCAAATCGCCGGTTCTGGTCCCTGTACCCTCGACTCTCCGTGCTTCGCCTGGCGCTCGCTCTCGGACTCGTCGCGTCCGCTCTGGCTCTCGCAGGCCCCGCTCCGGCTGCGACGACGCAGCTCCTGCCGCGAGTGACGTACGAGACGAGCGTGCAGTTCACGCCTCACGGTCCCGTCGCCATGCACGTGGTGCGCGGCCCTCGTCCGGTGGGCCTCTACCGACTCCGGCCGGTGCTCTCGAACGACAAGGTGGTCGGGCGGGAGACCGTGAGCTCGATGCAGCGCCGGTTGACCACGCAGGCCACGACGGTCGGTGTGAACGGTGACTTCTACGCCTCCAAGAAGGGCGGGCCGAGCGGGATCTTCATGCGCGACGGCGCCCTCGTCAGCGCTCCGAGCGAGAGCCGGTCGAGTGCGGGGATCACGTTCGACGGGCTCCTGGACGTCCGCCGGGTCCGGTTGTTCGGCACGTGGCGAGGGCTCGGGCAGCGGAGGGCGATCAACGCGCTCAACGAGGCGCCGGGCGCGAACGGCCTCGCGCTCTTCACGTCCGACTGGGGGCCGACGACGCCACGCGTCCAGGGTGGGCTCGCTGTCGTCGTGTCCCCGTTCGAGGCGGCGGCCCCGAACCTCGACCTCTTCGGCCAGGTCGTCGACTCGAGGCAGAGCCCGTCCGTGCCGATCGCGCCGGGAACCGCGGTGCTCGTCGCCCGCGGGAGCGCCGCTCAGAAGCTGGCGGCGGAGGCGCCGCTCGGGACGTTCGTCACGATCCGTCTCATCCTCCAGCCCGGCTGGGAGACCGTCGCCGACGCGATCGGCGGCGGCCCGGTGCTCGTCCGCGACGGCGTGCCGGTTTTCCGGGCGAACGAGGCGTTCACGACCCAGCAGCTCGCTCCGCGCCATCCGCGGTCGGCAGTCGGCCAGACGGCCGACGGGCGAGTCCTCCTCGTCGCCGTGGACGGCCGGCAGGCCGGCTACTCGGTGGGAATGACGACGTTCGAGCTGGCGCAGGCGCTCGCACGCCTCGGTGCCGCGCGTGCGATGGCGCTCGACGGCGGGGGCTCGACGACGCTCGCCTTCGAGGGAACCGTCTTCAACCGGCCCTCGGACGGCCGCGAGCGGTCCGTCTCGGATGCGCTGCTGCTGTTCTACTCCGGCGTCTATGCGCCGCCGCCCGCCGAGACGGTCTATTCGCCGAACGGCGACGGCGTCGCCGAGGAGCAAGCGCTCGGCTACAAGATCGTCCGGCCGTCGAACGTGACCGTGACGCTGACCGCACCAGGGAACGTCGTCGCGTTCCAGGAGACGGTGGCCCGCGAGCCCGGTACCTACGACGTGCAGTTCCCGCCGGTGCCGCCTCCGCCACCTCCGCCTCCGGAGGGCGTGCCGCCGCCTCCGCCACCTCCGCCGGTACCGCCGGCCGAGGGTCGCTGGACGCTCCAGGTCAGCGCGACCGACGATGAAGCTCTCGCCTCGTCCACGACGCGCCGCTTCTGGGTCAACTCGACGCTCGGCTTCCTCCAGGTGCAGCCGCGAGTCCTGCGCGTGCCGCCGCGTGGGCGCAGCGCGACGATCGCGTGGACGCAGACCCGCGCCGCGCAGGTGACGGTGACGGTGGAGACCATGAGCGGGATCCCCGTCCGCACGGTCGCGAGGCGCCGCTTCGAGCCGGGGCAGGCGTCCGTTACCTGGAATGGCCTCACGCCGCGCGGGCGCCAGGTGTTCGGCGGCCTGTACCGCATTCGCGTCTCTGCGAGAAACGAGGTCGGATCGGTCTCGCTCGACCAGCAGCTGCTCGTGCGCCGGATCGCGGGCGCGAAGAAATAGAGGCTGCAACCCAAGACCGGGGCGAGGCTGAAGCCTCGCCCCAGCGTGCGCGGGGTCAGGCTGAAGCCTCGCCCCAGCGTGCGCGGGGTCAGGCTTCAGCCTGACCCCGTGTTCGGTTGTCGCCCGCACGAGCGCCACGCCTAGACTCCCGCGACGATGCCCGCCGCCAGCCTGCTCGTCGCCTCGGTCCTGAGCGAGATCACGGACACCGTGACCTCGGCGATCGGGGACTACGGGCTCTACGCCGTCTTCCTGCTCATGCTCGTGGACGCGGTCTTTCCGGCCGCGAGCGAGGTGGTCATGGTCTACGGCGGCGCCGTCGCTTCGGGCGCGTTCGTCGGGCAGGACGTCGTGCTCCTCGGCTGGACGATCGAGGAGGGCTTCCCGGCGTACCTCGCGATCGCGCTCGCCGGGACGATCGGGTACACGATCGGGTCGATCGGTGGTTGGGCGATCGGGCTCTACGGCGGCAGGCCGTATCTCGCTCGCCACGGGCGCTGGCTCCACCTCGACGAGCAGCGGCTCGATCGCGCCGAGAGGTGGTTCGAGCGCTGGGAGGACTGGGCGGTGTTCCTCGGGCGGCTCACGCCGGTCGTCCGCTCGTTCGTCTCGATTCCCGCCGGGGTGATGGAGACGCCGTTCGTCCGCTACACGCTGCTCACGCTCGCAGGCTCGGCGATCTGGTGCTTCGCCTTCGCGGGCGCCGGGTACCTCGCCGGCGAGAGCTGGGAGGACTTCCACCACGCGTTCAGGTACCTCGACTACGTCATCGCGGCCGCGATCGTCGGCATCGCGGGCTGGCTCGCCTGGCGGTGGCTCCGCCGGCGGCGGGAGTCCCAGGAGTCCTCGTTGCCGTGACGAAAATGGGGTGCGCAGGGCTCTCGCTAGACTCGCCCCCGGTGACCGCCAGCACCCCGATCCCCCTCGTCGACGTGAAGGCGCAGTACGCGCCGCTCCTTCCCCAGATCAAGCAGGCGATCGACGAGGTGCTCGAGAGCGGCCAGTTCGTCCTCGGCCCGAACGTGAGCGCGTTCGAGGAGGAGGCCGCGCGCTATCTCGGCGTACGCGAGACCATCGGGGTCGCGAACGGGACGGACGCAATCGTGCTCGTCCTGAACGCGCTCGAGATCGGCCCCGGCGCAGAGGTGATCTGCCCGGCCTTCACGTTCTACGCCACGGCCGAGGCGATCGCCCGGGTCGGCGCGACCCCCGTCTTCGCGGACATCGACCCGCAGACGCTCAACCTCGACCCCGATCGCGTCGCGGAGAGGATCACGCCGCGCACGAAGGCGATCGTGCCCGTGCATCTCTTCGGACGGCCGGCGCCGCTCGCCGAGCTCGCGAAGCTCGGCCTGCCGGTCATCGAGGACGCGGCCCAGGCGTTCGGCTCCCCCGACATCGCCGGCACGGGCATCGCCTCGACGTTCAGCTTCTACCCGACCAAGAACCTGTTCGGGCTCGGCGACGGAGGGCTCGTCGCCTCGAGCGACCAGGAGCTGGCCGAGCGCATCCGGATGCTCCGTTTCCACGGCTCGAAGGCGAAGCGCATCTTCGAGTACGTCGGGACGAACTCGCGGCTCGACGAGATCCAGGCCGCCGCGCTGCGGATCTTCCTTCGCGAGCTCGACGGGTGGACGTCGCTCCGCCGCGAGGCCGCGGACCGCTATCGCGAGCTCGGGCTCGGCGAGGCGTGCGATGTGCCGGCCGACGAGCCGGGCCACGTGTACCACCTGTTCGTCGCGCGCTCGCCGCACCGCGACGAGATCCGCACGGCGCTCGCCGAAGCCAGGATCGCGAGCGCGGAGTACTACGAGCCGCCGCTCCACCTCCAGCCCGCGCTCCGGTATCTCGGCTACTCGGAGGGCGACCTCCCGGAGACGGAGCGGGCCGCGAAGGAGAACTTCTCCGTTCCACTCTGGGCGGGGATCACCGCCGAGCAGCAGGAGCGCGTCGTCGAGACCGTTCTGACCGCGACGCGGGTCCCGACGTCGTGACGAGCGCCGTGTCATGAGAAGCCCCGTCAACCGCCACCGGCTCTGGCAGATCGGCGTCGACGGCGCGCTCGTGGCGGCCGCCTGGCTCCTCGCCTGGTTCATCCGCTTCGACGGCTTCGACCGACCCGTCTACTACCGCCGCTACCACGAGTGGGACATCGTCCTGCTCGTCGTCGCCATCGCGATCCCGGTGTTCGTGGCGTTCGGCTTCTACAACCGCTGGTGGCGGTACGTCTCGACGCGGGACATGTGGGGCGCGGCACGCGGCGTCGCCGGTGCCGCGGTCGCGACCTTCCTCGTGTTCACGCTCCTCGACTTCCACCCGGCGCGAGTACCGCGCGGGATCTGGATCCTCTACGCACTCCTCCTGCTCGCCTTCGTGTCGGGGTCTCGCCTGCTCGCGCGCAGCCTGCTCGAGCGGCCGTCCGCGAGATCGGTGGTCGCGCGCGGCAAGGAGGTCATCATCGTCGGAGCCGGGGAAGCGTCGAACCAGATCCTCAAGGAGATGCACCGCACGCCCGAGCTCGGCTACACGCCTATCGGGCTCGTCGACGACGACCCGCGGAAGAAGAATCTCCGCCTGCACGGCATTCGCGTCCTCGGTACGACCGACGAGCTCCAGCACATCCTGAGCGACCGGAAGCCGGACGAGCTTCTGATCGCGATTCCGTCGGCGTCCGGCGAGACGCGTGAGCGCATCGTCGAGATCGCCCGTGCCGAGCGCATCCCGGTGAAGACGCTTCCGGGGCTCGCCGAGATGATCTCGACCGACTTCAACCTCACGGGCCAGATCCGGCCCGTGGAGGTGGAGGACCTGCTCGGCCGCGAGCCCGTCGACGTCGACCTCGACTCGATAGCCGGCTACCTGACCGGCGAGGTCGTGCTCGTGACCGGCGCGGGCGGCTCGATCGGCGCCGAGCTCTGCCGCCAGATCGCGCGCGTCGGCCCGACTCGCCTCGTGCTCGTCGACAACGGCGAGCGAGGCCTCTTCGAGGTCGAGCGCGAGCTCGTGGACGAGCGAAGCTTCCACGCCACCGCAGCCGTCCTGGCGGACGCGGGCAACGCGACGAAGATGCGGCAGGTCTTCGAGAAGTACCGCCCCGCGGTCGTCTTCCACGCGGCGGCCTACAAGCACGTGCCGCTGGTCGAGGCGAACCCGGTCGAGGCCGTGCGCAACAACACGCTCGTCACTCGCACCGTCGCCGACGTCGCCGTCGAGTTCGGCGCAAAGCGTTTCGTCCTCGTCTCCACCGACAAGGCCGTGAGCTCGAAGAACGTCATGGGCCAGACGAAGGCGCTCTGCGAGTGGCTCGTCGAGGCGTGGGGACACCGCGACAACACGGGTACGAAGTTCTGCGGCGTGCGCTTCGGGAACGTGCTCGGCTCGTCGGGGAGCGTCATCCCGACCTTCCGCCGGCAGATCGCGCGCGGAGGGCCGATCACCGTGACGCATGCCGAGATGACGCGCTACTTCATGACTATCCCCGAGGCGGTGCAGCTCGTCATCCAGGCCGGTGCGATCGGCGGGCGAGGCCAGATCTACGTGCTCGACATGGGCGAGCCCGTGCGGATCGTCGACCTCGCGGACTCGATGATCCGGCTCTCCGGCAAGGAGCCGGGCCAGGACATCGAGATCGAGTTCGTCGGCGCGCGCCCCGGAGAGAAGCTGCACGAGGAGCTGTGGTCGGACGACGAGACGGTGACGCCGTCGTCGCACGAGGCGATCCTGCTCGTCACGCGAGCTGCTGTGGACGCCGCCTGGCTCGACGCGGAGCTCGACGAGCTGGAGCGGCTCGTCGTGGCGGGCGAGACCCTCGAGCTGGTCGGCCGCCTGAACGCCGTCATCGCGGAGCGGCGCTCGGATGCCGCTGCGCAAGACGGCGCGGGCGCCGCCGAGGCGACGCCCGCATCCAGGACCGTCTAGCCGCTCAGGCTCCTGGGATCTTCATCAACAGCAGCTGACCCCCGGAGCGCTTGAACGTCCAGTCGGGGCCGGCCGGTGCGACGACATCGGGACCCGGGGCCGCCTCGATCCAGAGCGTCCCGGCCTGGATGTCGACGAGGAACATGCCGGGCCCGAAGACCTCCGACGCGTCGACGATGCCGCTCGACTCCCAGGCGCCGAGGTTGCCGACGCCGCTCGGGTCGACGTCCGTCGGCCCTTCGTCCGCCGCCTGGTCGACCTTCGCGACGACCTCGGGCGCCCCGCCGCCGAGCGGGACGCGCCAGATGCGCGCGGTCGTGGCATTCGGATCCACCGTCGGCAGGGTGAACTGCTGGGACGAGCCCGGATCCTCCTGGACGAGAAGGCTGCCGTTCGCCGTCGTCTCCATGTTGTCCGGCTGGTGGATCTCACCGAGCGTCTTCACGGGGTTGTCGTCGCCCTGCACGAGGATCGACAGCTTCCCTTGCAGCGGGTTGCTCGGATCGAGCTCGAGCTTCCAGATGCGTCCGTTCGTCGACGTCGTGTGTGGGTTCGCCGGGCCGGCCGTCCCGCGACCGGAGTCGGCGAGGTAGACGACGTTGGACATCCCGGGCCGCTTGTCGTAGGCCGTGTCCTCGATCCGGATGAAGTCGAAGACGTCGTTCGGCAGGCTCGGCGTGACGCTCTTGTTGCCCCACTGGTCGAGCACCCACTGCGGGCCGTCCGGAATCGTCGCCGGCGGCGCCGGCATTCCCGGGAAGTCCGTGGACAGGAGCTCGGTGCCGTCGGCTTTCTTCCCCGTCGCGATCGTCTTCGGCACTGCCACGAACCTGCCCTCGACGACGTCGCCGGGCTGGACGTCGAAGTAGTCGTTCTTCGACGTGTCGTCCGCGACGAATGCGTGCAGCGTCCCCTTGTCGTGCCACAGCGCGTTTCGGCCGGCGGCCGTGTAGAGGTAGAGCTGCGACGAGGCGGGCGTGGTCGAGAACGTGTCGTCTCCGGAGAGCACCGCAACGCCGTCGAACCCGGGCAACGCCACGTCGTTCTCGTGGTTGTGGCGGCCCATGCCGTAGATCGTCTTCGTCTGTCCGCTGCGCACGTCGTGCGCGGCGACGACCCCCGCCTGCTCGGCGCCGGGCGTGCCCGGGGCGATCGGCGACGTCCACGCGGTACCCGAGCGGAAGACCCAGTCCTGCGCTTCCTCGTTCGTGAAGAGGGTCGGTCGGTTGAACCCCTCGGCCCTCGTCGCGAGGTAGTTCGAGCAGAACCGCTGGTAGTTCGCGCTGCTCGTGATCGCCATGCTCGCCTGGATTACACCGCCGGTTTCCGGATTGAGGCTGAGCTGGCTGAGCTGGGAGTTGTCGAAGTCGTTCTGCGAGTTCGCCGCAGTGGGCGCCGCGGCGACGTACGGGAACGCCACGAGCGACGTCTCGTGGTTCACGTACACGTCCACCTTGTTCGGCGTGCGGCGGATGAGCGAGATCCCGTCCGGGATCGACTCGAACCGGTAGCCGCCCGCGAGCGTGTCGCCCACGGTGATGATGGGCGTGAACTCGACGTCGCCCCGGTCTCCCTGCGCGAGCATCGAGGCCTGCGACGTCTTGAAGCCTGGATCGCCGGCCGCTCCGGCACTGCTTGCGGCTACGACCGCAAGCGCGAGAGCGAGCAGCGAGACGTTGGTCCGTCCTCTCATCTCCCCTCCTTGTCGGACGGCGGGGACCTTAACCAGATCGAGACGATTTGTCCTAGCGCTCGAGGGCGGAGAGCAGAAGGTCGAGGAGGAGCCCCGGATCGCGCTCGACTCGCTCGCCGCGTGCGCCGCGCTTCTCGAGCTCTACCGCGTCGGGGGAGCTCAGGACGCGGAGCCGCTGCTCGGCTACGAGCTGCTCGTCCACCGCGCCCACCTGCCCCGCGAACGTCGTGTAGACCGGTGTGCCGAGTGCCACCGCCTCGCGGTTCATCGTCCCGCCGGCCGACACGACGAGGTCGGCGAGCGCGACGAGGCTCTGCGCGTCGACGACGGACGTGGGGACGATCAGCGAGGGAAGCGCAAGCGCCTCGACCGCGGCCCGCTGCTCGACGGTGCGGGGAAGGACGACGGCCTGGACGCTCGGATCGGTCCCGATTCGGTGCAGGAGATCGGCGAACAGCACGTTGCCGTGCCGGTGGTACAGCGAGACGTCGGGAGGCGTGCGGACGACGATCAGCACTCGGTCGCGGTCGAGTACGAGCGTGTCGAGCACCGACGCGTCAGGCTCGAAGCCGGCGAGGTAGTACTCCTCTTTGAGCCCCGGATACCGGCGCACCTTCCTCGCGGTCGCTCCGAGCCTGTCGAGGCGGTCCTGCGGGATCGCTTCCGGGACGACGACGCGCGTCGCGGCTCTGCTGCCGAAGGTGTGCTGGGCTCGCGCGAACTCGTAGTCGTACGCGTAGGCAGCGGGAATGCCAAGCGAGCGCGCGACGAGCGGGAGCTCGTGAGAGGCGTGAGAGAACGCGAGGTCGAAGTCTCGGCCTCCTGCCCAGCCGCGGAGCCGACGTAACCGGCCTGCCATCGCCCGGGCCTTGCTCCACGTCTGCCCGCCCGCGTGCGCGGGGCCGATCACCTCGTGCGGGATGCCGTGCAGCGTGAGCAGCTCGAGCGTCTGCGCGTAGTCGCGCGTCGTGACCTCGACCACATGGCCGCGTTCGGTGAGGAGGGCGATGAGCGGCCGGAAGACGAGCACCTGCGGTGAGTTCGAGATGTCGATCCAGACCCGCACGGCGTGACCCTACCGCCGTCGAATGCGGATAACGTTTGCTTATGGACACGCGTCAACTCGCGGCGTTCTGCGCCGTGGTCGACCGCCGCAGCTTCTCGCAGGCGGCCGAGCGCCTCGGGGTCACGCAACCTGCTGTCTCGCTCCAGGTCCGCTCGCTCGAGAAGCGTCTCGGGACGCAGCTCCTCGACCGCTCCGGACGCCGCGTGGAGCCGACCGAGGCGGGGTGGCGCCTCTACCGCGGCGCCCAGAAGCTGCTCGCGCTCGAGGAGCAGATCGAGTCCGACGTCACGGCCACGGCGGAGGGCGAGCTGCGCGGGAACCTCGTGCTCGGCGCGTCCACGGGTCCTGCGGCCATCGTCGTCCCGCTCCTCCTCGGCGAGTTCCAGCGGCAGAACCCGGCGGTCCACGTCTCGCTGACGGTTTCGGACACGCATACCGTCGTCGAGCGGGTCGCGGCCCGCGAGCTCGAGCTCGGGATCGTCGGCGCGTCGCGGCGCCACCGCGGCGTTCGCTTCGAGCCGTTCTTCTCCGACGAGGTGATCCTCGCGTGCCCGCCAGGGCATCGCTTCGCCGGGCGCACCGTCACGTTCGAGGAGCTGCGCGACGAGCCGCTGATCCTCATGCAGGAAGGCGCCGGCGTCCGCCAGATCGTCGAGGACGGCCTGCGGCGACTCGGCGTCAGGCTGCGCGACCTCGACGTGCGGCTCGAGCTCGGGTTGCAGGAGTCCGTCCGTCGGGCGGTCCAGGAGGGATACGGCGTGACGTTCATCTCCCGCACGGCCGTGGAGACCGACCTCGAGGCGGGGACGCTCGTCGAGGCGCGCGTCCACGGGCTCGAGGCAACGCGCGAGATCTCCCTCGCGTCGGCGACGGGTCGCTCGCGCTCGCGGGTCGCGCAGGCTTTCGTGGAGTTCGCCGCCCCGCGGCTCGCGTCGTGATCGTCCGCTGGGGCCTCGAGGAGCTCGGCCCGCTGCTCGCGGAGCTCGGCAGCGCACGCCCGCTGCTCGTGACGTCGAAGCGCCTCGCGGACCTCGACATCCCGGTCGCATCACGGTACGACGGGGTACGCCCGCACAGCCCGGTCGAGACGGTCGCAGCGGCAACGGAGGCGGCGGGCGGCGCCGACCTGCTCGTCGCCGCAGGCGGCGGGAGCGCGATCGACACCGGCAAAGCGGTGTCCGCCGACACCGGGCTCCCGCTCGTCGCCGTCCCCACGACCTACGCGGGCGCCGAGTGGACGCCGTTCTTCGGCATGCGCGACGAGGCGGCGCAGGGTGAAGACCGGCGGATCGGGGGCGCACATCGTGGGTGCCGTCTACGAGCCTCGCCTCACCCTCGATCTTCCGCGCGCCGAGACCGTCGGGACCGCGCTCAACGCGCTCGCTCACGCGGCCGAGGCGCTCTACGCGGGCCCGCTCGAGGACGCGACGACCGGCGCTCGGCTGATCGGGCGGCACCTCCCGGCCGTGGTCGACGACGGCCGTGACCTCGGTGCCCGAACCGGGCTGCTCGAAGGCGCGATGCACGCGGGACGCGCGCTCGGCGAGCGCGGCCTGTTCCTCGGCCATGCGCTCGCACAGGCACTCGGCGGGCGCTACGGACTCCCACACGGGGCGATGAACGCCCTCACGCTGCCGCCCGCGCTCCGGTTCAACGAAGCGGCGGTTCCCGACGCGCTCGCTCAGCTCGCCGACGCGCTCGGGACGGACGACGGCCCCGCGCGGGTCGAGGAGCTCGCCCGGCTCGGCGGCTTCGAGAGGCTGCGCGACTTCGGCGTCCCGGAGGATGGTCTTCACGAGGTGGCCGAGGCGGTCGTCGTGCGGCCCGGCGCGCGGGCGAACCCGCGCCCGGTGACGACGGCCGACGCCGAGGCCCTGCTCCGCTCGATCTGGTAGCCGGCCTCGACGCCCGCCGTGAACCGCGGGACGATGGCTGCGTGCTGCTGGTTCGCGCGATCCTCGTGTGGATCGTCACCTATGCCTTGCTCTTGGCCGTCGTCGGCACCATCGGCATGATCGGGATGGTACGAGCTCTGGATCCTCTTCGCCGTGAGCATCGGGGTGACGTTCCTCGTGCTCCGCCTGTGGGACCGACGGCATCCCGAGGCGTCCGGAGGCACGCCGAGCTCCTGAGCCAGAGGTCGGTTACGCGGCTTCGGGAGCGGGAGCCGGCCCGGGCGACGCTTCGGCGGCGGGCTCCGACACGGGCCGACGGCGGCCGCCGAGCACGCGCCTCAGGCTGACGACGCCGAGAACGGTGGAGCCGTCCACGACCGGCAGGTGGCGGAAGCCGTTGTCGAGCATCACCTGGGCGGCGTCCTCGACGTCCATGTCCGCCTGTGCGGTGATGGGATCCTCGGTCATCCACTGGCGCACACGGGCGTCGCTCGTATGCACGCGGGCGGCCATCGCGCGCAGCAGGTCGCGCTCCGTGAGGATCCCGATCAGCCTCCCGAAGTCCTTCACGATCACTGCGCCGACGTTCTGCCGGTTCATCCGCTCGGCCACCTCGCCGAGCGTGTCCTCGGGCGCGACGGTCAGGAAGTCGGGGCTGACGATGTCCGCGAGCGTTCCCACGGCGCGAGTCTAACCGCTCCCGTACGGCCGCGCCTCACGCGCCGCACGGCTGGTGACATAACGATTGGTAATGACAGAGATAACGTAGTCGTGTAGGATCCGTCCGTGGCCGAGACGCCTTCGTTCGACGTGCTCGTGGTCGGGAGCGGCGCTTCCGGCCTGGCGGCGGCGGTCTCGGCGGAGCGTGCCGGTGCCCGTGTCGGCATCGCGACGAAGACGACGCTCCAGGCGTGCAACTCGGCGAAGGCGCAGGGCGGCATCCAGGCCGCGTTCAGCGACGACGACTCGCCTGAGATCCACGCGGAGGACGTCATGCGAAGCTCGCACGACACGGCGGACGCGCGCCTCGTCGAGGTCCTGACGAGCGAGGCTCGGTCGGCGATCCACTGGCTCGAGGAGGTCGGGGTGGAGTTCACGCGCTCGAACGGCGGCTACCGGCTCGCCCGTTGCGGCGGCGCGACCCGCAAGCGCCTGCTCCAGGTCGGCGACCGCACCGGGCACGCGATCACGAAGTCGCTGCGCGAGGCCTTCGAGGCGGGTACGGGAACCGTGCTCGCCAAGCACGCGCTGACCGCCATCGAGCCCTCCGGGCCCGGCTGGCGGGCGACCTTCGAGACGAGCGGCGGGATCGCGCACGTCGATGCGAGCGCGGTCGTGTTGGCTGCCGGCGGGCGCTGCTTCAAGGAGGCCGAGGCGAGGGGCGAGCTTTCGACGAACCATCCGAACGCGACCGGCGAGACGACGCGGATCGCGCTCGAGGCGGGTGCGGCCGAGCGCGACCTGGATGCGCTCCAGTACCACCCGAACGGCGGTGCGTGGCCGGCGACGATGCAGGGCTACTCGATCCCGGAGACCACACGCGCCTACGGCGCGGTGCTGCTCAACGCCGACGGTGAGGAGTTCACGGACTCGCTCGGCGCGCGGGACGCGGTCTCACAGGCGATCTTCGACGAGGTCGAGAAGGGAAAGGGCGTGCTCACGCCCGACGGTCGCCCCGCCGTCGTCCTCGATACGACGCGGATCGCAGAGGAGGACGCCGAGATCTCGTTGCCGTACATGCTGCGCCGCTACCGGCGCGCAGGCATCGACCCGCTCACGGAGCCGATCCTCACGTACCCCGTTCTCCACTACCAGAACGGCGGCCTCGTCATCGACGAGCACGCCGAGACCACTCTCGAAGGCGTCTTCGCCTGCGGTGAGATCGCGGGCGGAACGCACGGAAGGAACCGCATGATGGGCAACAGCCTCCTGGAATGCACCGTGTTCGGGCGCCGTGCCGGGCGCGCTGCCGCAGAGAAGGCGACCTCATGAGCGAGGCGCCTCCCGCACTGGATCGCGAGACCGTGCAGGCCTTCGTCTCGAACGCGCACGGCGACCTGGACGTCGTCCGCGAGCTGCTCGAGCGCGAGCCGGCGCTCGTGAACGCCGCCTGGGACTGGGGCGGCGGCGACTGGGAGACCGGCCTCGGAGCCGCGGCCCACATGGGTCGTCGCGACATTGCGCTCTTCCTGCTCGAGAACGGCGCGCGGCTCGACCTGTTCGCCGCCGCGATGCTGGGCGAGGTCGAGATCGTTCGCGCCACGCTCGAGGCGTTTCCGGCGCTGCGCGATGCGGCGGGCCCGCACGGGATCCCGCTCGTCGCGCACGCGGAAGCTGGTGGCGAGGACGCCCGCGGCGTGCTCGAGCTGCTCTCGTCGATCGAGGTCTCCGGATGAGCGTCGTCGCGACGGACCTGGCCGGCGCTGTCGAGGACACGGCCGCCCATCTCTACGTGTGGGCGCTGAAGGACATCCCGCAGGACCTCCGCGACGCGCTGTCCGCGGCTCGCGAGCGTGAGACGTCCGTGACGGGCAAGCGCGTCCTCGAGACGATCCACCGGAACGTCGTCATCGCCGACGACCAGAAGAACCTCGTCTGCCAGGACACCGGCATCCCGGTCTACTACTGCCGCGTCGGCGAGGGCTTTCCGCTCCACCCGGCGCGGATCTACGAGTCGCTCAAGATCGGAACCGAGCGCGCGACCGTCGAGCATCCGCTCCGCTCGAACACGGTTCACACGCTGACTCGCGAGAACACCGGCCCGAACGTCGGGTTCCGCGTGCCGATCGTGCACTGGGACTTCGTCCCCGACTGGGACGGGCTCGACGTGAAGTGCGTCCCGAAGGGCTCGGGCTCCGAGAACATGAGCTTCCTGAAGATGTGCGTCCCCGCCGACGGCGTCACCGGGATCAAGAAGTTCGTCCTGGAGTCGATCGTCGAGGCCGGTGGGAAGCCGTGCCCGCCGGGGATCGTCGGGGTCGGGATCGGCGGCTCCGCGGACTACGCGATGCACCTCGCGAAGGAGGCGATCGCGCGGCCGGTCGACACGCGGAACCCCGATCCGCTCGTGGCCCAGCTCGAGGAGGAGCTCTACGAGCTCCTGAACGAGACGGGCATCGGGCCGATGGGGCTCGGCGGTGACGTCACCGTGCTCTCCGTCCACGTCGAGCACGCGGACACGCACATGACGCTGAACCCCGTGGCCGTCAACTACCAGTGCTGGGCCGCGCGCCGCGCGTCCGCGCACATCGCGGCGGACGGAACGGTCGAGTTCGAGAGGGACGCCTGATGACGAAAGTCGGCGGATTTTCCGAGCTTTTCGGCCTCGCAGCGCTCTTTACAGTGCCTGGCACTGTAAGCGTCACAAGTGCGCGCCAAGGAGTCCACAGCTGATGGCGACGCACGAGGTCACGTTTCCCGTCACCGATCCCGCGGAGATCCTGAAGCTCCGCGCGGGCGACGAGGTCGTCGTCCAGGGCCGCATCATCGGGATCCGCGACCGGACGCAGATGAGAATCTTCGACCAGGGAGTCGAGCCGCCGATGGATCTCACCGGCGCCTTCCTCCTGCACACCGCGCCGAACGTCCGCAAGGTCGGGCCTGGGCAATACGAGAAGCTCTGCATCGGCACGACCACGAGCGCGCGCATGGTGCGCTTCACCGAGCCGCTCGGCGTGCAGTACGGCGTGCGCGCGATCTGCGGGAAGGGCGGCTTCCCGGACGAGGCAATCGAGCCGATGCAGCGGCTCGGGATGGTCTACTTCGCGATCGTCGGCGGGGCCGCAGCGCTCGAGACGACGCAGATCGAGGAGATCGAGGAGGTCGCCTGGGAGGAGCTCATGCCCGAGTGCCTCTGGAAGTTCCGCGTCAAGGACTTCGGCCCGCTCACGGTCGGGATCGACGCGCACGGCAACTCGCTCTACCACGACGTGCAGGAACGCGCCCGCCAGAAGCTGGAGGACATCTATGCACGACTCTCCTGACCACCGCTTCCTCGACATCCCGACGAGGGAGGTCAAGCCGCGCTCACGAGGCCTGACCCACGTCATCGACAAGGGCCTGAGCCTCCTCGAGATCGAGGGCCTGTTCGACACCGCCGGCGAGTACGTGGACATCGTCAAGCTCGGCTGGGGAACGAGCTACGTCACGAACAACCTCGAGAAGAAGATCGCGCTCTACCGCTCGTTCGAAACGCCGGTCGTCTGCGGCGGGACGCTCTTCGAGGCGGTCTACGGGCAGGACAAGATCGACGACTTCAAGCGCTGGCTCGAGCACTATCGCTTCTCGCACGTCGAGATCTCGGACGGCACGCTGGAGATCCCACGCGACCAGAAGCTCGAGCTGATCGCCGACTTCGCGCGCGACTTCGTCGTCCTCTCCGAGGTCGGCTCGAAGGACTCGGAGGTGAACATCGCGCCGTACCTCTGGGTGCAGTGGATGCGAGAAGAGCTCGAGGCGGGCGCCTGGAAGGTCATCGCCGAGGGCCGCGAGGGCGGCACCGCGGGCATCTACCGTCCGACCGGCGAGCTGCGGACGGGGCTCGTCGACGAGATCGAGCACTCGCTGAGCTTCCACGACCTCATCTGGGAGGCGCCGACGAAGGCCTCGCAGGCGTGGTTCGTGCGGCACTTCGGCACGGACGTGAACCTCGGGAACATCCCGCCCGACGAGGTCATCGCGCTCGAGACGCTCAGGCTCGGCCTGCGCGCCGACACCTTGAAGGAGGTTCTCTTACGCGGCGGAACCCATGGTTCCCCCGCGAGCCCCCTTCTTACCTCTGGAGACGCCTGAGTGGCGGCCCGCGCAAGAGCCACGGCCGTTCCCGCGTCGACGAGCCCGCCCCTGCTTCCCGCCCTCGACTTCGAGGCGATGCCGGCCGAGGAGCTCATCGCCTGGGCCCACTCGTTCTTCTGGCCGCGGCTCTGCTTGACCTGCTCGTGGCAGAAGCAGTCGTCCGTGCTGGTGCACATGGTCGCCGACCTCGGCCTGCGCATGGACACGGTGGAGCTGGACACGCACCTCTTCTTCCGCGAGTCCTACGAGACGCGCGACCGCCTCGTCGACAAGTACGCGCTGAAGCTCATCCAGCCGGGGATCCCCACTATCGCCGAGCAGCACCGGGCCGAGGGGCCGAATCTCTGGGAGCGCGACCCCGACCGCTGCTGCCACATCCGCAAGGTGGAGCCGCTCGTGAACGCGCTCGCCCCTTACGACGCCTGGATCTCGGGCATCCGCCGCGACCAGTCCCCGAGCCGCGCGGGTACGTCCAAGATCGAGTGGTCCGAGCGCTACGGCGTCTTCAAGATCCACCCGCTCGCGGACTGGGACGAGAAGCGCGTGTGGGCTTATATCGAAGTGAACGAAATTCCCTACAACCCGCTACACGATGCCGGGTACCGTTCCATCGGCTGCATCCCCTGCACCCGGCCCACGAATCCCGACGAGGAGGAGCGGGCGGGCCGCTGGGCGGGCTCCGACAAGCTCGAATGCGGCATCCACGACGACACGAAACTGGGAAGGACGGCATGAGTCAGCACATCTACGCGCACGAGCACCCCGAGTCGGAGACCGACCGCGGTGGGGGCTTCACGCTCTGGTTCACCGGGCTCTCGGGCTCCGGGAAGACGACGATCGCGCATCACGTGGGTCCGGAAATGGACCGCCGCGGCCTGGTCGTCGAGTATCTCGACGGCGACACCGTGCGTACGCACCTCTCGAAAGGTCTCGGCTTCTCGAAGGAAGACCGAGACGCCCACGTCGAGCGCCTCGGCTGGGTGGCCTCGCGCATCACCCGACACGGCGGAGCGGTGATTGTGGCCGCGATCTCGCCGTACGAGCAGGCGCGGAAGAACGCGCGCGCCCTGGTCGAGGAGCACGGTCCGTTCATCGAGATCCACGTACGGACGTCGGTCGACGAGTGCGCCCGCCGGGACGTGAACGGGCTTTACGCGAAGGCCTTCGCTGGTGAGATCAAGGGCTTCACAGGCGTGGACGACCCGTACGAGGCGCCTGTCTCTCCCGAGATCGTGGTGGACACCGAAGGGCTCGCGCCCGAGGAGTCCGCGGCGGTGGTCATCACCCGGCTCGAGGAGCTCGGCCTGGTCCCTGCCGAGGTGCGAGCGTGACGGTCGCGGCGGCGGACCGCCTGATCGCGCCGCACGGCGGCGTGCTCGTCGACCGCACGGGCGAGCGCCCCGGCGACCTCGACTCGCTCGAGACCGTCCAGCTGACGTCACGCGAGCTTTCCGACCTCGACATGCTCGCCTCGGGCGCGCTCTCGCCGCTCGAGGGCTTCATGGGGCGGGCCGACTACGACCGCGTCGTCGAGGAGATGCATCTCGCGAACGGTCTGCCCTGGGCGCTGCCCGTCTGCGTTGCCGTCGACGCGGCCCCAGCGGGCGAGCGCGTCGCGCTGCTGGACGAGTCGGGAACGCCCGTTGCCGTGCTCGAGGTCGAGGAGGTCTACGAGTACGACAGGGAGCGCGAGGCCGAGAACTGCTTCCGCACGACCGACGACGCGCACCCGGGCGTCGCGCGGCTGTACGAGCAGAAGCCGCTCTATCTCGCGGGCAAGGTGACCGTGTTCGAGCGGGCAGAGTCTGCGTTCCCGGAGCTCGCCCGGGATCCGGCCGAAACGCGGCGGATCTTCGCCGAGCGCGGCTGGAAGCGCGTCGTCGGCTTCCAGACACGCAATCCGATCCACCGTGCGCACGAGTACCTGACGAAGGTCGCGCTCGAGACGGTGGACGGGCTCCTCGTGCACCCGCTCGTCGGCGACACGAAGGCCGACGACGTCCCGGTCGACGTTCGAGTCGACTGCTACCGGACGCTACTCGACGGGTACTACCCGGAAGACCGCGTCCTTCTCTCCGCATTTCCGGCGGCGATGCGCTACGCAGGCCCGCGGGAGGCGATCTGGCATGCGATCTGCCGCAAGAACTACGGCTGCTCGCACTTCATCGTCGGCCGCGACCACGCCGGAGTCGGCGACTACTACGGAACGTACGACGCCCAGCTCATCTTCGACGAGTTCGTGCCGCACGAGCTCGACATCGAGCCGATGTTCTTCGAGCACACGTTCTGGTGCAACGTGTGCGGGTCGATGGCGAGCACGAAGTCGTGCCCGCACGGCCCGGAGGATCGCGTCTTCCTCTCGGGGACGAAGGTGCGCGAGATGCTGGGCGAGGGCGACGTGCCGCCCGTCGAGTTCACGCGGCCGGAGGTCGCCCGCGTGCTCATCGACGCCTACAAGAAGTAGCCTCTCTCTCCCGTGGACTGGGAGTTTGTGCTGGTCGGTCTCCTCACGGGCGTGCTCGTGGGGATGACCGGCATGGGCGGGGGGTCGTTGATGACCCCGATCCTCGTCTTCCTGTTCGGGATCTCGCCGACGACCGCGATCGGCACGGACATTGCCCATGGGGCCGTGTTCAAGACGGTCGGGGCCGTCCAGCATCGCCGCATGGGGAACGTGCGCGCGCGGCTCGCCGGTTGGATGCTCATCGGCTCCGCGCCCATGTCGCTGGTCGGCGTCTGGGTCTCCGTCCAGCTGACGAACCGCTACGGAGACGACGTCGAGTCGGTTATGGGTCAGGTGCTGGGAGGGGCACTGCTCTTCGGCGCGGCCGGGCTCGTGGCCAAGAGCATCGTGCGTCCGGCGTCGGCGACGGATCTGCCCGCGCGCCTGAGCAGGCGGGACTGCCTGGCCGCGATCCTCATCGGTGCGTTCGGCGGGTTCATCGTCGGCCTGACCTCGGTGGGAAGCGGTGTCTTCTTCGGCCTGACGCTGCTGATCATCTTCCCGCTGCGTGCGCACAAGGTCGTGGGAACGGACATCTTCCACGCTGCAGTGCTCCTCTATGTCGCCGGCGCCGCGCACTGGGCGGCCGGGAACGTCGACTTCGGGATTCTCGGCTGGCTCCTGCTCGGCTCGATCCCGGGCGTGCTCATCGGCGGTCGGGTCAGCTTCGCGATCCCGGAGCAGACTCTCCGGCTCTTGCTCGCGGGGGTGCTCGGCCTCGCCGGGATCAAGCTGCTCGACGTGCCGTTCGCGGGGACGATCGTCGTCGTCGTGCTCGTCGCGGGGCTGATCGCGCTGCTCGTCTTCCTCGGCCGCCACAGCTGGGTCCGCATCCAGCGCGGCCGTGCCGAAAAGCTGCCTCCGGCCGTTGACTAGCGTCTAGCATCGCTCGGCGATGCGCACCATCTGGGTCAGCGATGACGTCATCGGCCGCGACTGCCTCGAGGCGGCCGCGGGGTCGGGAGCCGAGATCGTCGGCGTCGTCACGCTTCCCGAGCACGCGACGATCGACCGTTCTGCCCGGTGCCGTTTCGACGACGTCGCTGCGCGGTTCGACGCGGAGTACATCGAGACGAACGACGTCAACGGCGATCTCACGCTCAACGGCATCCGCAAGCTCGACCCGGACCTCGTGTTCGTCGTGGGTTGGTACCAGCTCGTCCACGAGCCCTTCATCGCGCTCGCCCGCGAGGGCGTCTTCGGGATGCATCCGACCCTGCTTCCGCGTCATCGCGGCCGGGCGTCGATCCCGTGGGCGCTGCTCTCCGGGCTCGCGCGCACGGGCGTGACGCTGTTCGAGATCGTCGACGAGACCGCGGATTCCGGCGCGATCGTCGGTCAGGCGGTCGTCGACATCGAGCCTGACGACACGGCGACGACGCTGTTCGAGCGAGTCGCGGCGGCGCATCTCGACCTGATCCGCGAGTACGTGCCGCAGATCGTCGCCCGGACGGCGCCCCGCATCCCTCAGGAGCCGCTACGCGCCAGCACGTGGCCCCGCCGCCGCCCGGCGGACGGGATCATCGACTGGGAGACGCGAGCGCCCTACCTCTACGACTGGGTGCGCGCGCAGACGCGTCCGTATCCGGGCGCCTTCACGTATCTCGGCGACGAGAAGGTGGTCGTGTGGCGTGCCCGGCCCGTCGGCCACGACGAGGAAGCGCCTGCCGGCACGATCGTCGCCCGGAGGCCCGAGGGGCCCGTCGTCGCATGCGGCGAAGGCGCGCTCCTGCTCGAGGAGTTCGAGGCCGCCGGAGAGCTCGCGGTCGGGGCGAGGCTCGGATGAACGTCGCTCGCCTCCGGCTCGCTCCCCGGCCAACCGAGGTTGGCCGATGACCCGCGTCCTCGTCTTCGCCGCGCACCCCGACGACGAGGTGCTCGGGATGGGCGGGACGATCGCCGTGCACGCGGTCGAGCGTGGTGACGCGGTCCGGATCGTCTGCGTGACCGACGGAAGCTCGACGCAGTATCCGGGCGACGCCGAGAAGCAGGCGCAGAAGGGGGACGAGGCGAGACGCGCGGCCGTCGAGCTCGGGATCGAGGACTACGTCCACCTCGACCTCCCGGACATGCGTCTCGACACGCTCGCGCACGTCGAGCTCAACGGCGTCGTCGAGGAGCACGTGCACGCGTTCGAACCGGTGATCGTCTACACGCCTCAGCCGGACGTGAACTACGACCACCGCGCGCTCTTCGACTCGGTTGTCGTCGCAACGCGCCCCGTGCCGGGCCAGGCAGTGCGTCGGCTCCTCACCTATGCGCCGACCTCGAGCACCGAGTGGACTCCCGCTCAGGTGAACTGGTTCGTGCCCAACTGGTTCGTGGACGTGAGCGCGACGTTCGAGCGGAAGCTAGCGGCCTTCAGCCGCTACGAGACCGAGCAGAGGCCCTATCCGCATCCGCGCAGCGAGCGGGCGATCCGCGCCGCGGCCGAGCTGCACGGCGCAAGCTGCGGCTGCGAGTACGCGGAGCCCTTCGTCCTCGTCCGTAGCCTCGAACGCAGCTAGTGCTAGTGCCGGGGCGCTTGCCGCAGACGGCGATCGTGCTGGCGCTCCTCGGCGCGACTGCAGCCGCTTTCGCCGTTACCGAGCGGCTGAAGCTCGAGAAGAGCCCGATCACGGGGACGCAGGTGGACCGCGTGTTCTCGCCCGTATGCGAGTGCGCGCGTGACGTCAGCGTCATCTCCTTCCGGCTGCGGAGGGGCGGGACCGTCACCGTCGACATGCTCGACTCCGGCGGGGAGTCGGTGCGGACGCTCGTGCGTGACCGGCAGGAGCAGGCGGGTCGCGTCTCGTACACATGGGACGGGCGTGACGACGCCGGCCGCGTCGTAGACGAAGGGATCTACCGCCCGCGCGTACGGCTGCGCCAGCACGGCCGGACGATCGTCCTCCCGAATCCGATCCGCGTGGACACGACGGCGCCGACGATCTCGCTCCTCCGCGTCTTCCCGCGCGTCTTCTCGCCCGACGGCGACGGAAACGCCGACCGCATCACCGCGGAGTACGAGATCGACGAGCCCGCGCGGGCGATGATGCTCGTGAACGGGCGGCGGCGCGTGCTCAGCAAGTTTCGCGAGACCGAGGGACGCCTCGTCTGGTTCGGCCGCATCGGCGGCGAGCCCGTTCGGCCGGGCGAGTACGAGATCCGACTGCGCGCGTTCGACCGGGCCGGCAACCGGTCGGCGCGGTCGCGTGCGATCCCCGTCCGTGTCCGGTACGTCGAGCTAACCCGCGACCGCGTGGAGGCGATGGTCGGAAGGCCCTTCGGGATCGGCGTCGACACGGACGCCGAGGTCTACCGCTGGCTCTTCGACGAACGCCGCGGCAAGTTCCGAAGGCGGGTCCTCGTGCTACGCGCGCCTGCCGAGCCGGGGGCGTACGTGCTCTACGTCACCGTTGGACGGTGGGCCGACCGCGCGGAGGTGGTCGTCGCCGAGCCACCGGCTCCGTGAGCCCGCCGCTCTTCGTCCTCGGCGTGCGCCGCTCGGGGACGACGCTGCTGCGCGTGATCCTCGACCGCTCGCCGAGCATCGCAATTCCCGACGAGTCGCATTTCGTACCTCAGCTCGCGCATCGCCACTCGACGCCGGTAGCGCGCCGAGCAGCTCGTCGACGACCTGCGGCGGCTTCGCACGCTCGTCAGGTGGGGGATCACGGCGGACGACGTCGTCCCGTTCCTGCGCGACGGCATGACTACCGGAGACGCGATCGGAGCCGTCTTCACGGCCTACGCAGCGAAGCGCGGGAAGCCGCGCTGGGGAGACAAGACGCCCGCCTACATGCGCTACCTGACGCTGCTCGAGCGGCTCTTTGCGGGTGCGCTCTTCGTGCATCTCATCCGCGACGGGCGCGACTGCGCGCTCTCGTTCCTCCGCATGCCGGACGAGGCGGCGACCCGAACGTGGGCGCATCCCGAGGACGTCGCCGGCTTCGCCTGCCAGTGGGCGTCCGAGATCCGGGCCGCGCGTGCGCTCGGCGGTCGAGTCGGGTCGTCGCGCTACCTCGAGGCCCGCTACGAGGAGCTCGTGGCCGACCCGGAGCGAGTCGTGCGGAACGTCTGCGCGTTCGCCTCGCTCGATTTCGAGCCCGCGATGCTCGAGCCAGGCGAGGTCGAGCCGGAGCTCGCGGCGAAGCCGCACCACCGCCGTCTGCGCGAGCGGCCGAGCAAGGGCCGCGACTGGCGGAGCGAGATGAGCGCCGGCGAGGTGCGGGACTTCGAGTCGGTCGCCGGCGACGTCCTGGCCGAGCTCGGCTACGAGCTCACCGATTCGGCGGCCGCGAACAGGAGTGCGCGAGCGCGGCTCGCCCGCGGCTGGTACGGGGCGCGGATCGCCGCCTGGAAGTCAGCCGCGTACGTGAATCAGCGCTCGCCTCTCTGGCGCCGCCGCCATCCGCCGCTTACCGCGCCGTGAGAGTCTTCGGCGCGTCCCGGCCGCGGAACGCGAGGAGCCGTCCGTTGAGCGCGAAGTAGTACGTCCTCTCGGTCGCGATGACGGGCGAGTAGCGGCCCATCGGCAGGCGGTACACGAGCTTGCCGTCGGTCGCGCGCGCGCCGTACGTCTTGCCGCTCAGCGTCGCGAAGTAGACGACGTTCCCGACGACGACGGGCGCGCCGAGGATCCGTCCGCCCACCCAGGTGCTCCACAGCTCGTTGCCGTTCGTGGAGCGGAATGCGCGGAGCCGGCCGTCGAAGCCACCGACGAAGACGCGGCCGTTCGCGACCGCCGGCGTCGTGTAGCCGAGCCCGCCCACGCGGCCGGTCCAGACCGTGTCCCCGTCGCGTGCGTCGAGCGCCACGACGCGTCCAGAGCGCGCGACGGTGTAGACGCGCTCGCCGTCCGTCGAAGGGCTCGCGTAGAAGCTCTCCCAGCGGAAGGTGTCGCGCCTCACGTACGTGATCCACAGCCGCCGCCCCGTGAAGCGGTCGAGGCAGAGCACCGAGCCGGCGTAGGTGGAGATGCAAACCCGCCGGCCCCAAACCGATGGGCTCGAGTTGATACGTCCGCCGGTGTCGTACGCCCAGCGCACGCGGCCGGTAGCCGAGCTCACCGCGAACAGGCGCCCGTCGGTCGATCCGAAGTACACGATGCCGTCGATGACGACCGGCGACGACTCCACCTTCCCTGCAGTGCTCACCTGCCACAGGACGCGGCCGTTCGCGCGGTCGAGCCCCGTCACGGAACCGTCCTGGGAGCTGATGATGAGCCTCGGGCCGTCGATCGCCGGCGTCGACGGCTTCGGCCCCCCGATCGTTCGCCGCCACCGCACCTTCCCGGTCTCCGCGTCGATCGCGTACGTCGTCCCGCGGTAGCTGTTCACGTAGAGAGTGCCCTCGCAGTAGCTCGGTGGATACTCGATGTAGCCGTTCAGGACACGCGTCCACCGGTGCTTCCGGACGGGAAGCCCGATCGCGACCTCGGCTCGCGAGAGCGAGCGCTGAGGATCGCCCCCGAAGTACGGCCAGCAGAGCCGCTCGCTCACGGTCTCGGGCTTCGGCTTCGGCTTCGGCTTCGGCTTCGGCTTCGCAGGGGTCGTGGCGGTCGTCACGGTGACGCCGGAGAGGTCCGTGTCGAGCGAGCCCTCAGGGGTGTCACGCTGCGAGAGCCAGAGCGCGCCTGCGAGCCCTCCGAGGAGGATCAGGAGCACGACGACGCCGGCGATTGTCCACTTGAGGAACCTTGGCATGAGAAACGGCCGACGCGTCGGCCGGAGTCAGTGTGCCAGCCGCTCCGGTTCAGACGACGCAAAGCCTCGCCATGAGAGAGCCGCGGCTGCGAGCCCGAGGACGCCCCATGTCAGCGGATCCTCGAAGAAGCCCGCGTAGAGAAACGAGTGCACCACGAGGACGAGGAAGATCGCCGCGAGGCTCAACCCCAGCACGCGGGCGTGCCGCGTCACGAGCAGGAGCGCCCACGCGGCGGCTCCGAGGACCCAGGCGTAGAGCGCGAACCCGACGACGCCCAGCTCCGCGAGTACCGTCAGCGGCGTCGTATGCGACGCGCTACGGCGCGCGCTCCGCCGCCCGTTCTCGTCCGCGCTCGCCCGCGCCTGCCCTCCGATCCCTACGCCGACGGCCGGATTCACGCGAAATGCATCGAGCGTGATCTCGACGAGCCGCGAGCGGCCGCTCGTGATGTCTCTCGCCGACTGGCCCTCGACCGCCTGCGCTGCGACCCCGGCCGCGGCGAGGGTCGCGGCGGCGGCGCACGCGATCAGCACGATCCGCAGCCTCCGCCCGGCTCCGACGAGCGCGATCGCGAACGTCACGACGAAGAGCGCGACGAAGCTCGACTGCGAGTACGAGAAGTAGAGGCCGAGGAAGAGGAAGCCGACGAGAGCGGCGATGACGGCCCATTCCACCGGGCGTCCGCGCCTGAGCCAGAGGAGCACGAGCAGGACGGCGATCGGGACGACGAGGTAGCGGCCGTAGAGGCTCGGATCCTTGAAGAGCGAGGTGACCCGGAAGAACGACGTGTACGCGTTGGCGACCTCGAGGTCGCGGGCGAAGAAGAGCGTGCGCGTGTGGGCCTGCCAGATCCCGATCGCCGCGAACAGCGCCGCGAGCACGACGAGCGTCGCCGCGAGCGCGCGCGGGACCCATGCGCCGAGCGGCGCGCGGGCGACGACGCCGAAGCCCGCCACGAAGGGGAAGAGGAAGAACGCGAGCGCGATTCCGCCCTCGCGCTCGTCGTGCGTCCAGAGGAACGAGACGGCCGCGAAGCCGACGAAGGCCGCGAGCGGGAGCCCGAGGAGGCGCGGAACGGGCGGCGGCACAGCTCCGCGCAGCATTCGGTAGGCGAGCGCGAGCACGGCACCCGCGAGCGCGAGGTAGAGAGGGAGGAGCAGGAACGCCTCCTCGTCGCCCAGCTCGACTGGGATCCGGAACGGGGCCACTGCGAGCAGCGCGACGGGCGTCGCCTCGGGGAACCGTACGAGCGGAGCCGCAATGAGCACGGCTGCGGCGACCCCGCCGGCGATCAGAGCGATGCCGGCCGGCCGAGTGAGCAACAGCTCGACGTCGTCGTCTCCGACGAGCGAGCGTGCGAGGATTGCGGTCGCGATTCCGAGCAGCGCGATGCCGGCCAGCGGCACCAGGCGCCCGCGGCCGAGAACGACGAGGGCGGCCCCGAGCGCTCCCACGAGCGCTGCGACCTGGGCTGCGTCGGAGTGCTCCACGGCGCGGAAAGCCTACGGCCTGGGGTGAGGCTTTAGCCTCGCCCGGTGTTGGGTTGCGAAGCCTCGCGAGGATTGTGGGGCGCGGATCGATCGACGCAGGGTCAGGCTAAAGCCTGACCCAACCAGGCTGGTCAGGCCTGCAGCCTGACCAGCCTGGTAGGAATTCCGCGGTGATCGAGGGCTGGAAGAGAGCGCTGGTGCTCGCGCCGCACACCGACGACGGCGAGCTCGGGTGCGGAGGGACGATGGCGCGCCTCGTCGAGGGGCGTTGCGAGGTCCGCTACGTGGCGTTCTCGATCGCGACCCGCTCGCTGCCTCCGGGCTTCGAGCCCGACACGCTCGCCCGCGAGGTGCGCGAGGCAACAGCGGAGCTCGGCATCCCGGAGACGTCGCTGACGGTGCACGACTTCGACGTCCGCACGTTCCCCGAGCGCAGGCAGGACATCCTCGAGCTCCTCGTCGCGCTCTGGGACGAGTGGAAGCCCGACGTCGTGTTCCAGCCTTCCCACCACGACGTCCACCAGGATCATCAGACCATCGCGCAGGAGGGGCTGCGCGCGTTCAAGCGGACGACGATCCTCGGCTACGAGGTGCCGTGGAACAACTTCGACTTCTCGTACGGCGCGTACATCTCGCTCGAGAAGCGGCATCTCGAGCGGAAGGTCGCCGCGCTCTCGCGCTACGCGTCACAGCAGCATCGGCGCTACGCGGATCCGGAGTACATCTGGAACCTCGCCCGCGTCCACGGCGTGAACGTGAACCGCGAGTACGCGGAGTGCTTCCAGGTCTACAGGATCGTGGTGTAGGGGCGAGGCTTGCCTCGCCTATTCCGCAGGCGACCTCGCGCTGGCGCTCTCGGCGAACGACGGCTTGTGCTCGATCAGCTCGACCCTGACGTCGTCGGGGCCTTGCACGAACACGGCGCGCGAGTTGTCCGCGTCGACCACTTCGAGGATCTCGACCGAGACGTCGGCGGTGCCGTCGAGGTACGGGTCGATCGACTCCACGAGCAGGCCGATGTGGTTGAGCAGCGGCTTCTCGGTCGGCAGCGCCGTGCCCGGTGTCAGCTCGATGAACGACTCGCCGAGCCGGACCCTGGCGCTCGGCTCGACGCGGGGCTCGACGCGCTCGAACCCGAGCTCCTCCCAGCGCAGCGCGCTCGTCTCGGTATCGGCCACGCGAAGCGAGACGTGGTCGAGGTCGACCGCCCACGCGTGCGGCATCCCGAGGCGGTAGAGATGAAGCCCGTCGCCGACGTCCACGTCGCGGGCGTCTTCTCGTCCCGGCTCGCGGAAGGCGACGCCCATGAGCTGGCTCTGGGCGCGCGGGCCCTCGGCGTCGAAGAGCGTCAGCTTGCCGAGCTCGGGAGCGCTGCCGATGAGCGTGAAGTCGTCGCCTTGCTCGAGGATGTCCACGTCGAAGAGGTCGAGGATTCGGCGGGTGTCGGCCTCTCGGTCGGCGACCCAGAGGGCGACGTGGTCGATTCGCTGTGGTGTCATGGCAAGCAGCTACCCGTCGCAGCGCTCGGAGAAACGTTCGCTCAGCCCAGCTCGAGCACCATGCGGCCGAGCCCGTCCCTCGGTTCGTAGTCGACGTAGCCGAGTCGGTCGTACAGGCGCTTCGCCGGGTTGTCGGCATCGACGCTCAAGGAGATCCGCTCGATCCCGTCCTGCCGCGCGCGCTCGTGCATCGCCTCCATGAGGCGCTGCCCGACTCCGCGTCCCCGGAAGCCGTCGACGACGGCGATCGCGAGCTCCGGCGTCCGCTCGTCCACGAAGCCCTCGCCGTGTGCCTCCTCGGTGAAGAGCCGGCACCAGACGAGCCCGACGGGCGGTCGGCCGTCGTCCTCGGCGAAGCCCAGCTCGTCGTCCCGCAGGTCGCGGATCTCGATCACCGAGCTCGATCCTGCCTCGGGTAGCCGAGCCTCGCCTCGGTGTCGGCTAGTAGCGGGAGGACGCGCTCGATCTCGGCGCTGTTCCGGTCGCGCCACTTCTCGGCCTCGGGAGCGGTGAGTGCGGTGCGGGAGACGTTTCCGGCGAGGTCGGTGGCGTAGCGCGCTGCCTCCGCCGTGAACGTGAGGCCGAGCGAGGCGAACAGACGGCGGAGCTCGTCCGTAGGCCTCGCGACGAGATCCTCGTAGGCGACGTCGATCCAGCGCGCGTCCTCCACAGCCATCCGGGCGGCGAGCACTCCTTCGTTGCAGGCGACGTACTGGCGCGCGCAGATCTCCTCGAGCGGCGCGTCGCGGAGCTCGCGCCAGCCGGGGACGAGCGCGAAGCTCCACTCGTCGCCCGAGAGCGGCCCGAGGCCTGTCAGCGGCTCCGGCAGCCGGTACTTCACGAAGCGAGGCCGGGCGCGCCACGCATCCATGAGCGAGCTCACGTTGTCGGCTCCTCGCCGCCGCAGGAAGACGAACGTCGCGTCGGGGAAGAGCTCGTCCAGGTACGCCATGCGCAGGCAGCTCTCGGGCGTCTTGTCGACGAAGCGCCTGCCGCGCACGACGAGCCGGATCGCAAGGTGGACGTACTCGCGTTCCCGCTCGCTCAGGTCTCCGGCGCCGAGCGCGTCCGAGTCCCAGCTCCGGTCGCGCGGGTGGTGGAACTCGTCCCAGAGGATGTGGCCCTCGCTCTGGACGGAGCGGAGCTCGGGGCTGTGCAGGAGACTCTGAAGGAGCACGCTCGTCCCCGAGCGCGGGGCGCCGACGAGGAGAATCGGCTTCGCCGGAGGGCCGGGATCGGGCAGCACGCGCGAGAGAGGGCGTGCGATACGCGGGGGGCTGCGGCGTATGCGCCAGACGAGGCGGCGCGCGCGCCAGGCGCGAGTCGTCTTCACGGGCGGGCGAGTCGCAGGCGAGCGCCGATCGCCCTCCGCTCGGCGGGCAGGTAGAACCCGAGCGGGAGCAGGACGAGCGGGTACGCGAGGGCGAGCACGAGCGCGACCGGTAGCCCGCCGCCGACGAGCTTCCCGACGACTGCGAGCGCTGCACCGGCGAGCGCGGCCGTAAGCACTCGCCGCCACTGGTACGGAACGCGGTAGATGCGCTGCGACCACCAGGACATCCCCGCGAACATCGTCCCGTAGGCGGCGATCGTCGCGACCGCGGCGCCCATCATCCCGTAGGGCGGGATCAGGATCAGGTTCAGCGCGACGTTGACCGCTGCCGCGGCTCCGGTGACGACCCAGTTGAACTGCGTGCGCCGCGCGCGACCGACGCCGATCGCCACGACGATGTAGCCGCCGAACGCGACCGCCGCGAACGCGAGTGGGCCGACGACCCGGGATGCGCTCGAGAAGTCCGGAGTCGTGAGCCAGTCGACGATCCACGGCGAGAGGAGCGTGAGGCCGGTCGCGACCCAGGTCGTGACGAGGACGAGGTACGTGAGGACGTACGCGTACGTGCGCCGGGCCTCGCGATCGTCCTCGATCGAGTAGGCGAACGCCGGCCACGCGAGGCGGAAGGCGGTCAGCAGGAGCACCATCGCCGACGCGATGCGAACCCCAACCGAGTAGAGGCCCACCTCGGCCGTGTCGGCGAGCTTGACGAGGAACAGCCGGTCGCTGAAGTTCGTGACCCAGAGGAGGAGAGCAGTAGGCATGAGCGGGACGCCGAAGCGGTTCATCTCCCGGAGCAGCCCGCGGTCGAACTGGAGGCCGAGCTGCTCACGCCGGTAGCCGACGAGCGCGATGTAGACGACCAGCGTCCCGGCGAAGTTCCCGACGATGACTCCCAGCGGGCCCGCTTCCAGGCCGACCACGAGGAGGAGCGTCGCCGCGACGGTGAGGAGGATGTTTGCGAGGCTCGCGCTGACAAACGCGGTGGAGCGCTCCTCGAGCCGGAAGAGCGAGGTCAGCTGCTCGTAGTTCATGTTCACCCAGAGGTTCGCGAAGGAGGCCGCGACGAGCTCCCAGTCGTCCGGGCGTACCGAAGAGCAGCTCCGAGATCTGGGGCGAGAGCGCGACTCCCGCGACGAGCCCCAGCGTCGCCATGCTCATCGTGAACCAGAAGGAAGTACGGAGAACGAGGCGGCGCCGCGACTGCTCCGGCGAGTCGAAGTAGAAGCGGAAGAGCGCGCTCGTGATCCCCATCCGCAGCACGATCCCGACGACGATCGTGAGCGCGATGAGCGTCTCGACCTTCCCGTAGTCGGACGTCGTGAGGTACCGCGTGTAGAGGGGAAGGAGGAGCAGGCCGAGGATGCGCGAGACGAGGCCGCCGAGACCGTAGATCAGCGAGTGCTTGCCGAGCCGCTGCAGCTGTCCCCGGACGGGCATGGTCAGAGGCGAGAGTAGAGAGCGAGCAGGCGATCGGCCACGCGCTCGAGGTCGTGGACCCGCTCGACGTACGCGCGTGACTCCAAGCCGATGCGGCGGCGCTCAGCGGCGGAGGCGACGAGTGGCTCGAGGCGCGCGCGCAGGTCGTCCTTCGTCGCGCGCACGACGGGGACCCGGGTGCCGAGCGCGTCCTCGGTGCGGCGCACGGCCTCGTCGTGCAGGAACGAGACCACCGGCTTCCCGAGGGCCATGCACTCGATCGCGAAGAGGCCGTACCAGCCCGCGTTCAATTGGTCGACGACGAGGTCCGCCTCGCGGTAGCGCTCGAACGCCTCGGTGTGCGGGAGGCCCTCGACGACCACGAGATCGGCGTCGAGGCCCTCGCAGGCGGCGATCACCTCGTCGGTGCCCTTGCGGCGGCGCGACGAGGGCGCGTGCAGGATCACCGGGCGCGTGCGATCACTCGGCGGCGCGGGCTCGATGCTCGCGACGTCGATCCCCGGCGGGACGAACTCGGCTTCCGGCACCCAGCGGATCGCGTCGTAGGAGCCGACGATCTCGGCGCCCGCCTTCTTGCCGAACGCGAGCTCCGCGGGCGACTTGCCGCGGATGTCCGAGCCGAGGTAGTGCATCACGGACTTCCTGCGGAGCGCGCGGAGGATCGGGAACTGGAGCGAGCGCGGGACGAGCGTGAGCCCGAAGTAGAAGTGGAAGACGTCGGTGTGGGGGAGGAGGCGCAGCAGCGCCCGCCACTGGGTCGCCTGCCGGCGGACGAAGCCGCCGCGCCGCTCGAGCGACTCGTCGGCCTCGGGATGGAGCTGGTAGCGGTTGAAGACGACGAGCTTCGCGTCGACCCCGCGGCGCCGGAGCGCCTGGACATTCGACCACGGCACGCCTGCCGTGTTGACGGGGCAGTGGACGACCCGAAGGGGTCTTGGACCGTCAGTCAAGGTCGATGTTGTCGGCCGCGAGTTGCTCGAGGCGGCGCGCCTTCTCTGATTCGAGCATCGCGCGCATCGTCTCGCCCATCGTCTCGCCCGGGTACACCCAGATCGCAGGGTGCACGAGGACCTGGAGCCAGGGGAACGCGCTGGCGCGAAGCTCTGCGTGCGGGCAGCCCGATCGCCAGTGCTGGTTGGAGTCCGAGCGGTACGTCTCTGGCGAGAAGTAGCGTGCTCCGTACGCGTTGACTGCGCCTGGGATTTCCGCGGACATGAACTCTGGACCCGGGTTGTGCCAGGAGACGACGCGGTCGAAGCGGTCGTCGAGGCCCACGTTCGGGTGGACAGCATGCAAGCCGACCGCGTGGCCGAGCTCGCGGAGACGCGCGATCGCTGCGACGCCCTCGGTCGAGGCGAGGTTGTAGAAGACCGACTCGGTCATGAGTAGGTAGGTGGTCGTGACGCCCGCCTCGGCCTCGAGCGCCGCCATCTCGACTGCTGCGGCGAGCGAGATGTCGACGTCGTGTCGGAGGAAGAGATCGCCGTGCTCAGGGCCCTCGCCGAAGCTCGCGAAACGGTAGCCGCCTGCCTTGGCCGCCTCGAGCAGCTCGCGGTAGTGCTCGAGGTCGAAGGCGCAGGTCACGCCTCGACCTCGACCATCGAAGCGGGACGCGGCAGTCTCTGCCCGTCGGAGTGCCTCGCGCGGGTCGTCCGCGACTGCGATCACGTAGCCGCGCCGATCGCCGTCGCGCCGCACGGGCCGGATCGTCTCGCCGAGCTCGAGGTACGTCTCCGCCTGGACGACGCCGTCGGAGGCGAGGACCGGGCCGAGCTCGCCGATCCGAACGACGCGTCCAGTCGGGAGCGGGCCCGGCGAGGCGGTGAAGAAGCGGATCGCGAGCGGTTGCTCGAAGCGCGGAAGCGCGAGCTCGTCCGGGATCTCCTCCCCGAGCGCCTGCCGGACGGCGATCTCGACCACGTCGACGCCCACCGCATGTCGCACGAGATCGGCCATCTGCCCGCCGGCGATGCGTGCCGCCACCTCGACGACGGCGACGCGCCCGTCCGGAGCCGCGATGAGCTGCGGGAAAGCGATGCCGTCGCGGAGCCCGAGCGCGCGGACCGCGTCCACCGCGACCTGGCGCGAGCGCGCGAGCTGCTCCGCCGGGATCGTGGGCGGGAAGACATGGATCCAGCCGACGCCAAAGCCGATGCCGGGCGGGCGCAGGCGGTCGGAGAGCGTCAGCAGCAGTGCCTCGTCGTTCCGCACGACGACGATGCCGTTCAGCTCGATCCCGTCGACGAACTCTTCGAGGATGGCGACGCCGGTCGGCGACTCCTCCACCGCGGCACCCAGGTCGCGCTCGACGTCCTCCCGGCACTCGACCCGGAACACCGCGCGCTGCCCGCCCGAGTCCGCGGGCTTGAGCACTGCCGGGAGCGGCACCGCCTCGAGCGCGGCCTCGGACGTCCTCGGGGGCGCGGATCGGCGCGAACGGGGGCTGCGGAACGGCGGCACGAGCGAAGGCGTCGCGCATCTCGAGCTTGTGCGTCATGCGCTGCGCCGTCTCGACCCCGATCCCGGGCAGCCCGAGCGCCTCGGCGACCGCTGCCACGACGGGAACCGCGCGGTCGGCCGCGACCGTGAGCACGCCGTCGACATCGTGCCGCCGCGCCGCTTCGACGACCAGGTCCACATGCGTGAAATCGACGAGCTCACCGACGTCGGCGGCCCGGAGCCCCAGCGCGTCCGGGTTGCGGTCGACCGCGACGACGCGGTGCCCGAGCTCCTGCACGCGCTGGATGGCGCGGCGCTGATGGCGGCCGCCGCCGACGAACAGGATGGTCTTCACCGCGTTCCTTCCGCCTTGCCCCAGGTCGCGAGCGACCCCCCGCGCAGGTAGCGGACGAGTGCGTCGACGGTCGCGGCCGTCGTCGAGAGGTAGTAGTACGCCAGGCGGGCGCCCGGCACCGGCAGCCGCTTCCGGCCCGCGAGCGCGAGCCCGAGGAGGCCGAGCTGACCGACGAGCGCAAGCCGGTAGACGCCGCCCCGCCACGCCAGCAGCACGCTCGACTTCAGGAGCACGATGTGCAGGACGCCGCTCCCGTACCGGAGCACCCGGTGAGACACGAGCTCGGCGAGAAAGAGCGGGTCGCCGGTGTCCGCGAGCGACCCGTCGAGCAGCGGGCGCCAGCTTCGCGTCATCATCCGCACCTTCCGGCTGTACTCCTCCTCGACGTCGCTCGCGGGCTTCTCCCACGCGACGGCCTCGGGCTCGTACACCGCGCGGCGACCACGCTGCACGAGCCGGAACGGCAGGCCGAAGTCGTGGCCGATGTAGGGATCGTCGAAGCCGAGGTAGTCGGAGCGGCGCACGCCGTAGATCGCGCCGTTCCCGGCCGTGATCGAGCCGATCGCGGACTCGCTCTCGCGTTGCCACAGCTCGTAGCGCCAGTAGAGGCCCTCCTGGGCGGCGCCGTCCTCGGACTCGAGCCGGAGCTGCCCGCACACGTACCCGACCTCCGGATCGGCGAAGCTGCGCACGAGCTTCCGGAGCGCGTCGGGCTCCCACCGCGAGTTCGCGTCCGAGAAGGCGACAACCGCGGCCTGCGAGCCTTCAACAGCCCGGTTCTGGGCGGTCGCCTTGCCCGCGCGCTCGACCTGGAGGAGCTTTACGTTCGGCGTCCGCGCCGCGAGCTCCTCGACGATCTCGTCGGTGCGATCGGTCGAGCCGTCCGACGCGACCACGATCTCCAGGCACTCGGCGGGATAGTCGAGCTCGAGCAGGTTCTCGACGCGCCGCGCGATGACGTCCTCCTCGTCGTGCGCGGCGACGATCACGGACACGTCCGGAGTCGCGTCTTCCTTCCGAATCGGGCGCGGGCGAAGCCGCGCGAGCGCCGCCGCGGCAACCGGATAGCCGACGTGCGTCCACGCGAGAGCGCCGAGGCTTCCCCAGAACGCGGCTTTCAGCAACACGGCGCGACGATAGCCTCAGCTCGGGCGGCGGTATGCGGGGAAGTAGCCGGCGTAGTCGATCTCGCCGCCGCCGGACAGCGCTCGGTATGCGGCCTCGTCGTGAACCGTCTTCCCGAGGAACGCCGGCAGCAGCCCGTCCGGGTCGAAGCGCCGCTTGAACTCGTAGAGCGAGTCCTCGAACCCGCCGACGCCGCCGCCGAGGTGGAAGCGCCCGAATCCGCGCGCCGCTGCCCAGGTCGCGGTCTCGAGGAAGAGCAGGTGGTTGGCACCGAGCTCCTGGCCGCGTTCGGACGAGGCGCCGAGGTGGTAGTGGAGGAGGGGCGGCGACGCGAAGCACACGATGCTCGCAACGATCTCGTCGCCGATGCGGGCATCCGCTCGTAGGAGCCGGTCGCCGAGCGTCCCGACGAGGTGCGCCCAGTACGCCTCCGGGAAGAAGTAGAACGACGAGGCGTCGCGGCGGCGCATCGTCTCCTCGTAGAGCGAGACGAAGTCGGCCAGCTCGGTCGGCCGTTCCTCGAGCGCCACCTCGATCTCTGCGGCTCGCGCCTTGCGGACGACTCGGCGGTGGTGCCCGTCGAGGCCTGCGACGAGCTCGTCCCCGCTCCGCCCGCCGACGCGCCAGCCGATCGAGTGCCCGATGTGCTCGAGCTGCCAGCGGCCTTCCGCGAGCCGTTGGTTCGCGAGTGGCGGATGGAAGCGCGCGAAGGTCGCGAGGACCGAGCTCGCTTCGCACCACCGCTCGTATGCCTCGAAGAAGGCGCCCAGCGGTGGATCCTCGCCGGCGGCGAGCGGCCCTCCGTACCCCATCGGGGTCGCCACGTCGGCGTGCCCGTCCGGGGCTTCGCGGACGAGGCAGGGGAGCACGACGTCGCCGCCGGGGCCGCTCAGATGGAGGTAGACGGGGCGCCCCTGGCCGAGCAGCGGCGCGCTCTCGAGGTACGCGCTGCCGAAGTAGACATCCCCGAGGCCGAGGCGGCCGAGGAGTGCGTCCCAGTCCTCGGCCGCGACCTCGGCGAGCTCACTCACCGGCGTCCCGGCGATCCGCAGCTGCGCGCGCCCGCTCGATGTTCATCGCGTCCTCGACGGGCTCGGGGTCGGAGCGGAAGAGCTGCGCGAACGTGAGGCCGACGACCTTGAGGTCGAGCCACAGCGACCAGTGGTCGATGTACCAGATGTCCTGCTCGATGCGCTCGGGCCAGCCGATCTCCTCGCGGCCGTGCGTCTGCGACCAGCCGGTGAGGCCGGGGCGCACGGCGAGCCGGCGGCGATCCGCTTCCGTGTAGTTCGCGACCTGCTCGACCAGGTCGGGTCGCGGCCCGACGACGCTCATCTCGCCGCGCAGGATGTTGACGAGCTGCGGGAGCTCGTCCAGCCCGGTCCGGCGGAGCACGCGGCCGCTCTTCGTGATTCGCGGATCCTCGGGGACGACGCCGAACGGGTCCTCCGTGATCCCGAGCTCCAGCCCGACCTCGACCGCGTTCGGCACCATCGAGCGGACCTTCAGGAGCCGGAACGGGGCGCCGTCCTTGCCGGCGCGGAGCTGGGCGATGAAGACCGGCCTGCCGGCGTCACGCCGGACCCAGACCCAGATCGCCGCGAAGACCGGTGCGAGGAGGACGAGGCCGAGCGCGGCGAGGATCCGGTCGACGATCCACTTGATCCCGAGCTGGAGCGCCCTCACGAGGCCGCTTTCCGGGCAGCGGTGGATCCGACGAGCTCGGCGTACATCGCCTCGTGCGAGCGGGCGGCCTCGTCCCACGTGAGCGTCGCCCGTGCGGCGAGGGCGCCTTCGTAGGCGCGCACAAGCTCGTCCCGGTTTGTTAGCAGCTCGGCACAGGCGCCGGCCAGAGCGGCGACGTCGCCTGCAGGCACGACGCGGCCTGCGCCGAACTCGCGTACTGCGTCGCCGATCCCGCCGACGTCCGTCACGATCGCCGGACGACCGTGACCGAGGGCGAGCGCGAGCACCCCCGACGACTCGATCTCCCGGTACGGCAGGACGACCACTGCTGCCGAGGCGAGAATTCGCGCCACCTCCGGCTCGGGCACGAAGCCAAGCCGCCACTCGATCATGTCCGAGACGCCCAGCGAGGCCGCGAGCTCCTGCACGGACGTCATCGGGTCCAGTGGATCTCCGGCCACGAGGAGACGCGCGGTGGGCGCGTGTCGCCTGAGCTCCGGAAGCGCCGCGACGAGCAGGTCGAGGCCCTTGTAACGCCGGATGAGCCCGAAGAAGAGCAGCGTCGTGCCCACGTGGCGGATCGACCGCCTCCGTCCCCGGCACATCGAAGACGGCGTGCGGAATACGCACGACCTTCTGAGCGTCGACTCCGAACTCGAGCAGGCGGTCGACCGCCTGTCCCGAGTGCACGACGACGCGATCGGCGAGTGTGAATGCCTCACGCAGCGCGTCTCGAGCACGCCGGCGCGTTCGCACCGTCGCGTTGTGGGCGGTGAGTACCAGGGGTCTCGTGCGGGCCACGCGCCGCAGCCAGCGAATGTCCAGCTCCGGCCTGGAGAGCCACTGGACGTGCACCACGTCAGGCGAGAGCTCGTCGATCCGATGGAGCAGCCGCCGCACGCTCGGGAGGTACTCCGCGCCCTTCACGAGTCGGCGGAGACGCGCCCGCGGCGCGTGGCGCAGCAGGCGGCTCGACCAGGGGATGAAGAGTTCCTCGCGGACGTAGCGGTCGGGCTCCGGGGCTCGGTCGAGGAGGAAAGGGGATGTGAGGAGATGCACGTCGTGTCCTCGCTGCCCGAGCGCCGAGGCAAGCCGGTGGTCGTAGGGCGTGGTGAAGCCCAGCGGGTCGACGAGCGCGATTCTCATCTGTCAGAGCCTCGAGCGGAGGTAGCCGACGCTCGCGATCGCGGGCAGGGGGTCGTCGGCGGCGAACACTGCCCGTACCTTGCCCGTCCGCACGTGCTGGGCGAGGAAGTCTCGGAGCGAGAGCTCCCGTCGCCGCGCCATCTGCGCCGATACCCAGAGGTCCTTCGCGAGGTAGACCCAGGCCAGATCGCCGGCGAACGGCGCACGTGCGGGCGAGGGGACCCCGCGGAGGTCGTCGTATGCGGTTCGCGCGACGTCGAAGGTGTCGGTCATCGCGATTCCGGCCCAGACCGGGAGCCGCGTGTTCACCTCGAGCACCTTGAAGGTCTCGTCACGGGGATCGCGGGCGAACTCGACGTGGGCGAAGCCCTTGTAGCCCGCGGAGTCGAGCAGCCGCAGACCGAGATCAAGGACGTCGGGGTCGAAGCGGATCTCGAAGACCGCGCTCGTGCCGAAGCGGAGAGGGCCCTGCCGCACCTTCCGGCCGACGACGCTCGCGAGCGGGCTTCCGTCGCGGCCCACGTACGTGAAGAGGGAGAAGACATGCTCGTGGGAGTCGGGGACGAGCTCCTGGAGGATCATCTCGAAGCCGGCATCCCGCGCCCGGCGCCAGGCCGCGACGGCCTGGTCGAGACTCTCGGCGACCACGGCCTTGTCGCCGAACCGGAGGGCGTACTCCTGGCCTTCGACCGGTTTCAGGAGGAACGGCGGCTCGAGCTCCGCGGCGCGTACCGACTCCTCGCTCTCGACGAAGAACGTAGCGGGAGCTGGGACGCCAGCTTGAGCGGCCGCGAGCGGGAGCAGGTCCTTGCGCCGCAGCCGCCGGACGATCTCGGGGTCAGGAGGGAGCGGGACGTCGGCGAGCGCCGTCACCTCGTGCCAGTTGCGGAGGACGAAGTCCACGTGCTCGTCCCGTTCGGGCACGAGGACTGCGCGCCCGCTGCCGGCGAGCTCGCGGAGGTAGCCGAGCACGCGCCGGTCGCGCGCTGCTTCGTCCGTCTCGGACGCGACGCAACGTCCGCGGAGGTAGCGCGAGCGCAGGCCGAACTCGTTGCCGCGGAAGACCCCGCCGTAGACCGGGATCCCCGCGCGGCCGAGGCTGCGCGCGAGCGCGAGCCCGGCCGGCAGGAGGCCGAGCACGAGCACGGGCGGGAAGCCCGATCCGTCAGCGTGGGCGGGCGGCGGCAACGCCGGCCATTATGCGCAGCCCAACCCTGTGGAACGATTGGCGCACTTTCGGCGCCTTTACAGTGCCAGGCACTGTAAAGACCGGCGACCGAGACGTTTCACCCACTTTGCGGGAACTTTCGTGCGACGGTGCGGACTGGTTCGTCCGGAAGGGACGTCCGCCTAGCGCACGCCGCCGGTGGGCAGGAGCCACGGCGACAGGCGGTTCCAGCGCGAGATGTGGCAGCCGTTCGTGCGTGTGAAGGTCGCCCACACCTTTCGGCCCTCGAGCGATCCGACGACGCGCGCGACCTGCGGGCCACCGTAGATCTCGGTGCAGATCGCGCCCGCGGCGACGGGTGCGACGAGCTTCCAGCCACCGGCCCGGAGGCGGCCGCAAGCCAGCTCCGGACGCGGGTGCGTCCCGCGCGCGGGATCGCAACGCAGCGTCCAGACGTCCGGGTCGGCCGATCGCTGGCCGTTTTCCCAGAAAGTGATCGTGAGGGCGGTGACGGCCGAGGCGCCGTCGCTGCCTGCGGGGGCTTCCCCGATCGACACGGCCGCTCCGACGATGAGTGCGAGCGCGACGAGCGCCAATGCGCGCATGCGAAGAGGGTAGCGCCGTGCAGACCGGCCGCCAGGGTCCGCTTACCTCGCGCAAACACGTCCCGGGAGGAGGCGTCGCTACTGTCACGCCGTGGCACCCGCGCACCGGCGTCGAATCTGGCTTGTCGCGGGCGCCGCTGCGCTCGCCGGAGCGCTTCTCTTCGGGCTCGCTCGCGCGGCGACGACGCAGTACAACGGCGACACGCTCTGGGGAAATGCGCTCGCCTCGGCAGGTGGAACGCAGCGGCCCGGCGACTTCGGCTACGTGTTTCTCCCCGCTGCGAACGACGTCCTCGACGGCCGGAACCCGTACATGGACCCCGACGACTTCGTCGGGCCGCCGCAGGCCCCGTACGCCTATCCGCCCGTCGTCGCCATAGTCCTCACGCCGCTCGCGCTCCTGCCGGAGACTGTCGGCGAGACGTTCCTGCCGGGCGTTCTCTTCTCGCTCCTGCTCGTCGCAGCCACCGTGGCAGGCCTCTACTTGCTCGGCGTGCGCGACTGGCGCTGCTACCCCGTCGCACTGCTGTACCCGTTCACGCTCGAGGCGTTCGAGTACGGCGCCCTCGGGCCGGTCCTGCTCCTGTTGATCGCGCTCACCTGGCGCTACCGCGACACGCTCCGGGTCGCCGCCCCGGCGACGGCGGGAACGGTCGTGCTCAAGCTCTTCGCCTGGCCGTTGCTCGTTTGGCTTGTCATCACCGGCCGTCTCCGCGCCGCCGTCGCAGCGGCCGGCATCGCGCTCGCGCTCGTCGTCGTCTCGTGGAGCGTGCTCGGCTTCGCGGGCGTGGGCAGCTATCCGCGGCTGCTCGACAGGCTCGTCGACGTGGAGGCGGAGAACTCCTACTCGGTGTTCGCCATCTTCCGTGCTCTCGGGCTGCCCGAGACCGCGTCGCGCGTGGCGGTCGTCCTCGCGGGTGGTCTTCTCCTCGTCCTCGCCTGGCGGGCGGCCAAAGCGTCGGGATCGAGCTCGACCGACCGGGACCGGCGCTCGCTCAGCCTGGTGGTCGCTGCCGCCCTCGTGCTGACGCCGATTCTCTGGCTCCACTATCTCGTCCTCCTGCTCGTGCCGATCGCGCTGGCGCGACCTCGTCTGTCAGCGCTCTGGGCCGTCCCACTCGTCATGACCGTGTTCGAGGCGCTCGACTGGTATCGCGGCTGGCCGTCGGGAGATGCGGAATCGCTGGCGAGCGTGGCCGCGGTTGCCGCGATCGTCTTCGTCGGGTCGCTTCGAGGCGGTGATTCGACACTGGTCGAGCGCGCGGCCGTTCCGGCAAGAGCCGTTCGCTGAGCCTCTAGACTCGCCGCGTGCCGCTCCGCGACAAGCGCATCGTCATCACCGGCGGGGCCGGGTTCATCGGCACGACGCTCGCGCGCCGGCTCGTGGACGCAAACGAGATCGTCGCCGTGGACAACCTGCACCGGGACGCGCTCTCGGGCACGGAGCTGGCGGAGCACCCGAACTTCGACTTCGTCCAGGGGGACGTCCTCGACGCGGAGCGCCTGCGCGAGCTCGTACGCGGAGCGACGCACGTCGTGCACTGCGCGGGGATCGCGGGCGTCGACACCGTCCTCGAGAGCCCGGTGCGGACGATGCGCGTGAACGTGATCGGCACGTACAACGTCCTCGAGTCGGCGGTCGCGACGAAGGACTCGCTCGAGCGCCTCGTCGACTTCTCGACGAGCGAGGTCTTCGGGCAGCGCGCGTTCAACGTCCAGGAAGGGCACGTGACGACCATCGGCTCGGTCGGCGAGGCCCGCTGGACGTACGCGGTGTCGAAGCTCGCCGGCGAGCACATGGCGCACGCGTACTACGCGGAGCTCGGGCTCCCGACCGTCTCCGTGCGGCCGTTCAACGTCTACGGCCCGGGACAGATCGGCGGCGGCGCGATTCGCGCGTTCATCGAAGCTGCCCTCGCCGGCCGTGACCTGACGATCCACGGGGACGGGTCGCAGATCAGGGCGTGGTGCTACGTCGACGACATGGTCGACGGCACGCTGCTCGCGCTCGAGCATCCGGCCGCCGTCGGGGAGAGCTTCAACGTCGGGAACGCGCGCTCCGCGGTCACGATCCACGACCTCGCCACCCGCATCAAGCGACTGACCGAGTGCCCGGGCGAGATCGTCTTCCAGGCGCTCCACTACACCGACGTCGAGCTCCGCATCCCGAACATCGAGAAGGCGAAGCAGCTGCTCGGCTTCGAGGCGAAGGTGGACCTCGACGAGGGACTCGCTCGCACGATCGCCTGGTCCCGGGCGCGGCTCGGGGCGCCCGCGGGTTGACGGATCCCATCCGGCTGGCAAGGCCCGACGTCGGCGAGCCGGAGCTCGCTGCGGTGGCGGAGGTGCTCGCCAGCGGTCAGCTGACGATGGGAGAGAAGGTCGGCGAGCTCGAGCGCGCCCTGGCGGCCGCAGTTGGTACCACGCACGCGGCGGTCGTCTCCTCCGGCACTGCGGCGCTCCATCTCGGTGTGCTCGCGCTCGGAGTCGGCGCGGGGGACGAGGTGGTCGTCCCGGCGTACACCTTCCCGGCGACGGCCAACGTCGTCGAGCTCGCAGGCGCGCGCGCGGTACTCGTGGACATCGACCCCGAGACGTTCAATCTCGACCCGGCGAAGGTGGCCGAGGCAGTCACCCCGCGGACGAAGGCGGTCATCGCCGTGCATCTGTTCGGCCGGCCGGTCGAGTGGGAAGCGCTCCAGACTGCGGTGCCGCAAGAGGTCGCGATCCTCGAAGACGCCGCCGGCGCGCTCGGCGCGCTTTATCGGGGAACGCCGTGCGGCTCGCTCGGCGCGCTCGCGTGCTTCTCGTTCCATCCCCGCAAGATCGTGACCACCGGAGAAGGAGGCGCGGTCACAACGGACGATGCTGCCCTCGACGCGGCCGTCCGCCGGCTTCGCCACCACGGCTGGGCTGCGCCGGGCGACATGCCCGCCCCGGGATTCAACTACCGCCTGCCGGACGTCCTCTGCGCGCTCGGGATCCCCCAGGTCGAGAGCCTCGAGAGCCTCCTGGCTGCGCGGGAACGGGTCGCTCGCGGGTACACGGAGCGGCTCGAGCACTTCGTCGAGGTCCCGCGCGCGGCGGACGGCGATCGCCACGGCTGGCAGGCCTACGTCGTTCGGCTCGACCGGCGCGACGAAGCGCTCGCGGCGTTGCGGTCGGCCGGGATCGAGGCACAGATCGGGACCTGGGCGCTTCATCGCCTCGGCGCATACGCAGCGCAGGGGGCGTTCCCCGCTGCCGACCGTGTCTTCGAGCGCGCCCTGGCGCTCCCGTTCCACTCCCGGCTGACGGACGACGACCTCGATCGGGTTGCAGACGTTCTGTCGCGCGTGGTCTGAGCCGCATATTGCGGGCTCGAAACCCGTTTGACACGATCGTCGCGTGAGCCCGGCTGAGCTCCCGAGCGGCACCGTCACCTTCCTCTTCACCGACATCGAGCGCTCTACTGAGCTCGCGCGCCAGTTCGGCGTCGAGTTCGGTCGCATCCGCTCGGAGCATCATCGGATCATGCGAGCAGCCATTCAGGCGAACGGTGGTCACGAGATCGACACCGCGGGCGACGGCTTCTTCGTCGCGTTCGAGCGGGCGGGAGACGCCGTCACAGCAGCGCTTGCTGCGCAACGCAAGCTCCAAGCGTCCGAGTCGGAGGACATCACCGTCCGCGCGCGGATGGGCCTCCACTCCGCGGAGCCTTACGTCCACGAAGGCAGCTACCACGGCGTTGGCGTCCACCGCGCAGCGCGCATCTGCGCGGCAGGTCACGGGGGACAAGTTCTCGTCTCCAATGCGACAGCGGGGATAGTGGAAGACCTCGGCCTCGCTGGCGTCGCTCTCGTCGACCTGGGGGAGCACCGGCTCAAGGACCTCGAGCAGCCTCAGCGGCTCGTCCAGGTCGTGGCCGAGGGCCTGCGGGAGACGTTCCCCCCGCTCCGAACGGAGGACACCTCGCCGCTTCCCACCGTCACGACCATGCTGTACGCGGACATCGCGGACTATGCCTCTGTGCTCCCGGTGCTCGGCGACGACCGGGCCGGAGAGGCAAGCTCGCGCTTTCGGCGCATCGTCGTCGACATCGTTCGATCCGAGGGTGGTCGCGAGTTCCAGGTCTACGGTGACAAGGTGTGGGCGATGTTCGAGCGTCCGCTCGGAGCGCTTCGGGCTGCCGTTCGAGCGAGGCAGCGACTCCGCGAGGGCGAGTGGTTCCCGGGAGACGTGGCTCCGACGGTTCGCTGGGGCATCCACTCGGGGCGGGTCGCGTCGGGGCCGTCTGGCGACATCGGCTCATCGTCGTGGCTCCGCTGTGTCGAGCTGTGCATGAGCGCGGAGCCGGATCAGATCCTCGTATCCGAGTCGACGGAGGCGCTGCTAGTGGGTGAAGTTCACGATCTCGCGCTGCGAGAGCTCGGTGAGCGGACCTTGCGCGATGTGGAACGTCCGATGCGCGTTTTCGCGCTCGAGCCTTGACCAGTTTGTGAGTGACTGCTAACTTACAGCACTTCGCGTGGCGACGAAGACGAGACAGACGGCGGAGGAGCGGCGCGTGGACGTGCTCGAGGCGGCGCGGGCCGAGTTCGCCCATCGGGGAATGGACGGCGCGTCGACGGACGCGATCGCACGCGCGGCCGGCATCTCGCAGCCCTACCTCTTCCGGCTCTTCCGGTCGAAGAAGGAGCTCTTCCTCGCCGTCAACGACATGTGCTTCGAGCGCACGCTCGAGGTCTTCCGCGAGGCAGCGCGCGGCAAGTCGGGCCCCGACGCGCTCCACGCGATGGGCGCGGCGTACCGTGCGCTCATCGAGGACGACCCTACGATGCTGTCGGGCCAGCTCCAGGCGTACGCGTCCGCAGTCGAGGATCCAGACGTCCGGGAGGGCGCGGCACGCGGCTACTGCCGCCTCGTCGACTATGTGGAGACCGTGTCTGGAGCAGATCGCGATACTGTCACGCGGTTCTTCGCCGCCGGGATGCTGATTAACGTGCTGGCCGCGCTTTCGCGCGAAGACCAGCCGGACGACTGGGTGGCGCGCATGCTCGAGGGCCTCAAGGGACTGAAGGCGATATGAGCCTCTCTTTTTTCGCTTGCAGATGAGTGAGCACTCACTACTCCGTAACGATTCCCCGGTAGGAGGCACCCGATGACCGAGCGGCAGGTGACGCTCTGGACGTTCGTCTCGACGACCGTCGCCCTCTTCATGGTCGTCCTCGACAACCTCGTCGTCTCCACCGCGATCCCCGTGATCCGCGTCGACCTCGGCGCCTCGCTCGAGGAGCTCGAGTGGACCGTGAACGCATACACGTTGACGTTTGCGGCGTTCCTCCTCACCGGCGCCGCGCTCGGCGACCGCTTCGGCCGGAGACGGATGTTCATGATCGGCATCGGGATCTTCACGGCCGCGTCTGCCGCAGCCGCTCTCGCACCGTCGGCCGACTGGCTCATCGCAGCCCGCGCGCTGCAGGGGATCGGCGGCGCGATCGTGACGCCGCTGACGCTGACGCTCCTGAGCGCCGCCGTTCCCGCGAACCGCCGGGGCGCGGCGCTCGGCGTCTGGTCCGGCGTCGCCGGCCTCGCGGTCGCAGCGGGGCCGCTCGTCGGGGGAGCCGTCGTCGAAGGCCTGTCCTGGCAGTGGATCTTCTGGCTCAACGTCCCGATCGGCCTCGCGCTGCTGCCCGTGGCGACGCGACTCCGGGAGTCGCACGGTCCGGACAAGGCGCTCGACCTGCCGGGGCTCGGGCTCGCGAGCTCCGGCCTGCTCGCGCTGACCTGGGCGCTCGTGAACGGTCAAGGCCATGGCTGGTCGAGCACGGAGATCGTCGCTGCGCTCGTCGCAGGGCTCGCGCTCCTCGGCGCGTTCGTCGTCTGGGAGCGCCGGACGGCCGAGCCGATGCTGCCGATGCGGTTCTTCCGCAACCGCGCGTTCTCGGCGGCGAACGCGACCTCGCTCTTCATGTACTTCGGGATGTTCGGCTCGATCTTCCTCCTCACTCAGTTCTTCCAGACCGCGCAGGGCTACTCGCCGCTCGAGGCAGGTCTCCGCGTGCTGCCGTGGACGGCGATGCCGATGATCGTCGCGCCGATCGCGGGAGCGCTATCCGACCGGATCGGCGGGCGGCCGCTGATGGCGCTCGGGCTCGGCCTGCAGGCGGTCGGTCTCGCGTGGATCGCCGCCGTCTCGACCGCGACCGTCGGGTACGGGTCGCTCGTCGGGCCGTTCATCGTGTCCGGGATCGGGATGGGCATGTTCTTCGCGCCCGTGGCCAACGTCGTGCTCTCGGCGGTGCGTCCGGTCGAGGAGGGCAAGGCCTCCGGAGCGAACAACGCGATCCGCGAGGTCGGTGGAGTGCTCGGCGTGGCCGTGCTCGCGTCGATCTTTGCCCGCTATGGCGGCTACGAGTCGCCGACGACGTTCAACGACGGGCTCGTTCCCGCGCTCTGGGTCGGCGCGGTCGTCGTCGCCCTCGGCGCCGTGGCCGCGCTCGTCATCCCGCGGCGAGTGCGTCCCGCAGAAGTGACGGTGCTCGACGCCGACGAGCTCGTCCCGCAACCCGAGGCGGCGTGAGCCGGCTCTAGGAGGTGACACGCATGCTCTCGACGAAGTCCCTGGCCAAGGCGAGCGCCCGTCATCCGTGGAGGACGATCGCAGCGTGGATCGTCGCCCTCGTCCTCGCGGTCGCGGCGATCGCAACGCTGCTCAGCCTCACGACCGAGGGGGCGCCTACGAACAACCCGGAGTCCGAGCGCGCGGACGAGGCTCGGTTCGCGGCGTTCCCGGCGGATCCCTCGACGGCAGTCAGCGACATCGTCGTCATCCGCTCCGACGAGTACACGGTGGGCTCACCGCGGTTCGAGACGTACGTGCGCGAGTTCGTCGCGGACGCTCGAATCTCCGCCCTCGCTGCCGCCAGTACGTATCTCGACGACGACAGCGCGGCGCTCGTCTCCGAGGACCGCCACGCGACGATCATCCCGCTCGTGCTTCTCGACGACGACGAGACGGAGGCCCTGGTCGAGAAGGTCGAGGCCGTCGACGAGGAAGGAGCGTTCGTCGTATCGGTCACGGGCGAAGAGACGCTCGACCATGACTTCAACCTCCTCTCGCAGGAAGACCTCGAAAACGGCGAGCTGAAGTTCGGCCTGCCCGCCGCGCTCATCATCCTGTTGCTCGTTTTCGGCGCGGTCGTCGCCGGGCTCGTGCCGCTGCTGATGGCGATCGTCGCGATCGTGGTCGCCCTCGGGCTCAGCGCCGTGCTCGCGCAGCAGTTCGAGCTCTCGGTCTTCCTCGTCAACATGCTGACGGGCATGGGTCTCGCGCTCGGGATCGACTACTCGCTCTTCGTCGTCTCCCGCTACCGCGAGGAGCGCGGGCGGGGGCGCGACGAGCTGGCGGCGATCGAGGCGGCGGGCGCAACCGCGAGCCGGGCGGTTCTTTTCAGCGGGACGGTCTTCGTCATCGCGATGTTCGGGATGCTGCTGGTGCCGAGCTCGATCATGCGCTCGCTCGCGGTGGGAGCGATCCTCGTCGGGATCGTGTCCGTGATCGCGGCGCTGACACTGTTGCCCGCGGTGCTCGGGCTCCTCGGCGACCGCATCGACTCGCTCCGCATCCCGATCGTCGGACGCCGCTCGCTCGAGGCCTCGAATCCCGAGGGGCGCTTCTGGGGCGGGATCGTGCGCCGCGTTCTCCGGCGGCCGGCGCTCAGCCTCGCCCTCTCGGCCGGCGTGCTGGTCGCGCTCGCGCTGCCCGTGCTCGGCATCAATATCGGTACGAGCGGTGTCTCCGCGCTCCCCGATCGCTTCGTCTCCAAGCAGGGATTCGAGGCGCTCGCGCGCGACTTCCCGGGCACGACGACGGATCCGGCCGAGATCGTCGTGTCGAACGCGTCCGGCGAAGACGTCGGACGCGCGGTCGCGGAGCTTCGCTCGCGCCTCGGTGCCGATCCCCGCTTCGGCGCGGGCGAGATCGAGCGCTCGACGGACGGCCAGGTCGCGCTCCTGTCCGTCCCGGTCGCCGGCGACGCCTCCTCGACGGAGGCGATCGACGCCGTACAGGAGCTTCGGAGCGAGATCGTCCCGGCCACTTTCGCGGGCACGGAGGCAGAGGTGCTCGTCGGTGGCACGTCGTCGGAGAACATCGACTACTTCGACTCCGTCATCGATCCCGCGCCTTGGGTGATCGCGCTCGTGCTGCTCGTGACCTTCGTCTTCCTGACCGTCGTCTTCCGCTCCGTAGTCATCGCGGGGACGGCGGTGCTCCTGAACCTGCTCTCGGTCGGCGCGGCCTACGGGCTCCTCGTGCTCGTCTTCCAGGAGGGGATCGGCGCGGGTCTCTTCGGCTTCCAGCAGACGGACACGATCGAGGCCTGGGTGCCGCTGTTCCTCTTCAGCGTGCTCTTCGGGCTCTCCATGGACTACCAGGTGTTCCTCTTGAGCCGCATCCGCGAGCGCTACGACGAGACGGGCGACACGACCGACGCGGTCACCTTCGGAGTCGGCTCGACGGCGCGCATCATCACCGGCGCGGCGCTCATCATCGTCGCTGTCTTCGCGGGCTTCGCGCGCGGCGACCTGATCATGTTCCAGCAGATGGGCTTCGGCGTCGCGGTCGCGCTGCTGATCGACGCGACGATCATCCGCTCCGTCCTCATGCCGAGCGCGATGAAGCTCCTCGGCGAGGCGAACTGGTACCTGCCGCGCTGGCTCGAGTGGCTGCCGCGGCTTCAGGTCGAGGGCGCGAGGGCTCGGCCGCAGACGTCACTGGAGTCGAGCCAGGGATAGGCCCTGCGCGTCGGGCGGTAGGTTGCGGGGCGTGAAACCCCGCTACGGGCCGCCCGACGCGCTTCGCTCGCCGCGGTACGCGGGCGTCAAGACGTTCGCGCGGTGCCCGCTCGTCGACGACCCGGAAGGCGTCGACGTGGCCGTGCTCGGGATCCCGTTCGACACCGCGACCACGAACCGCCCCGGCGCCCGCTTCGGCCCGGAGGGCGTTCGCTCTGCCTCGATCGCCCTGCGCCCGTACAACGCAGCGCAGGGCGCGCAGGTCTTCGGGGAGCTCTCGGTCGCGGATCTCGGCGACGCGGACGTCACTCCCGGGAACGCCGAGCGGACGGTCGCGCAGATCGCCGAGCGGCTGGAGCCGATCGTTCGCTCCGGCGCGCGGCCGCTCTGCCTCGGCGGCGACCACCTCGTCGTTCTCGGCGAGCTCCGGGCGCAGGCTGCAGTCCACGGCCCGGTCGGCGTCGTCCTCCTGGACGCGCACGCGGACGTGTGGGACGAGTACTGCGGCGAGCGCTACTACCACGGCTCGCCGTTCCGGCGCGCACTCGAGGAGGGCATCGTCGACCCGGGGCGCTCGCTGCTCGCCGGTATGCGTGGCCCGGTCTACGGCCCGGACGACGAAGGGATGCCACGCGAGCTCGGCTTCGAGGTGATCTCCGGTGACGAGCTCGCAACGATCGGTTACGAGGAGTACGGCGACCGGGTGCGTTCGCGGGTCGGCGAGGGGCCGCTCTTCCTCTCGTTCGACGTCGACGTGCTCGACCCGGCGTTCGCGCCGGGAACCGGGACACCGGAGGTAGGAGGGCTGACGACCCGTGAGGCCGTCGGGTACGTGCGGGCGCTCCGAGGCCTCCGCTTCGGCGGCTACGACGTGGTCGAGGTGAGCCCGCCGTACGACGGGGCCGGGAAGCAGACCGCCGTGGCCGCGGCGAACGTCGCCTACGAGCTGCTGACGCTCGACGTCCTCGCGAGTCGCCAATGAGCAACGCTCGCCTTCGGCTCGCGTTGGTGGGGGAACCATGTTCCCCCTGCCCCCTTCTTCTCGAGAGCGTGGGGAACCTCCCGGTTCCCCACACCCCTCCCCGCTCCTGGGCGAGTGGCTCGCCCATGAGCCGCCGCGTCCGGGTCGTCGGGACGCTGCTCCTCACGGCGGCAGCGGTCGCGTACCTCGTCTGGAAGATCGACCTCGGCACGACGCTCGACGTCCTCGAGGAGACGAGCCTGGGCTGGTTCGGCGTGGCGATCCTGATCATGGTTCTGACCGTCCCCGTCCTCGCGCTGCGCTGGGGGTGGCTCCTCGGCGCGCACGGCATCCTCGAGCGCGTCCCCTGGCTCACGAGGACGTACTTCGTCGCGTACGCCGCGGGCCAGGTCCTGCCCACGTCCCTCGGCGGGGACGCCGTACGCGTCGTGGACACTGTGCGCCGGCACCCGGGACGGACCGCCGACGTGACCGGCACGGTGCTCCTCGAGCGCGGGCTCGGGGGTGCGGCGACGGTGCTCCTCGGCGCGATCGGCTTTCTCCTGGCGATCGGGCGCTACGACGTGAGCGCCTACCTCTGGCTCGAGGGCGTCTTCGTCTTCGGGACGATCGTCATCGGGTTCCTCTTCTTCGCCCGCTCCGCCAGGCCGCTTCTCCGCAGCCTGCTGCCGCTGCTCGAGCGAGTGCGGCTGGCAAGGCCGCTGCAGGCGTTCTACGAGGGCGTGCACCACTTCCGGGGACGCCCGCGCGTGCTGTCCACGGTCTTTCTCGTGACGCTCGCGGTGCAGGCGGTTCGCATCCTTGCGATCTGGGCCTCGGCGCGAGCCGTGGGAATCGACCTCGGCGTCGAGGTCTACTACGTCATGGGGCCGCTGCTCTTCCTCGTCATGCTCGTGCCGTTCACGCTGAACGGGATCGCGGTTCGCGAGGCGTTCTTCGTCAGCTTCCTCGGGAGCCTCGACGTGCCGGCGGAGCAGGCCTTCGCGGCGGGATTCCTCTTCTTCCTCGTCACGGTCGTCCTCGCGCTTCCGGGCGGCGTCCTGTTGGTTCGGGACGGCCTTCGCCGCGGATCGAGTCCGCAGACCGAGCATGGCTAGCGGGGACGCCGCGAAGGCTCGCGACGTGGCCGCCGTTGTCGTGACGTACGACTCGCTGCCGTGGATCGAGCCCTGCCTCGAGAGCCTCGACGGCGCTCGCACCGTCGTCGTGGACAACGGCTCGAGCGACGGCACGGTCGCGCGCGTGCGCGAGCGGTTCCCCGGCGTGGATCTCCTCGAGTCCGACAACCGAGGGCTCGCCGCCGGCTGGAACGAGGGCATCCGGCGGACGACCGGCCGCTACGTCCTGCTCCTGAACTCGGATGCCTGGCTCGTCGGCGACGCCCTCTCCCGCCTCGTGACGTTCGCCGACAGGCGGCCTGAGGCGGCGATCGTCGCGCCGCGGCTCCTGAACCAGGACGGGAGCCTGCAGCGGTCGGTGCGAGGCTTCCCCACGCTCTGGCGGCTCGCGACCGAGTACTTCTTCCTTCGCAAGCTCGCCCCGCGGTCGCCCGTGCTGAACGGGTTCTACGCCGGCGGGTTCGACCACGACGAGGTGCGCGAGGCGGAATTCGTCATGGGCGCGTGCATGCTCGTCAGGCGGAGCGCGATCGACCAGGTAGGGCTTCTCGACGAGGACTACTTCCTCTTCAGCGAGGAGACGGACTGGTGCTACCGCTTCCGGCAGGCAGGGTGGCAGGTGCTGTTCTTCCCCGGTGCGGAATGCGTGCACGTCGGCGGCGCCTCGCACGGCGGCCGTCTGTACCGCGAGAACCTGCGCGGGCACCTCCTGTTCCTGTCGAAGCACCGAGGGCGGAAACAGGCAGAGCGAGGACGGAAGCTCCTGCTCGTCGCGCTGCGGCTGCGGGGTCGGCTCTTCCGAGGCGAGCGCGGCCGCACTTATCGCGAGGCGGCCGACTGGCTCGCCTCCGGTGACGTCGCAGAACTGCTCGAACGATGAGCGTCGCTCGCCTTCGGCTCGCTCCCGCCAGGAAACGGGCTGTGGAAACCGTGTTTCCCCCCATGGCCCCCTTCTTCTCGAAAGCGTGGGGAACCTCCCGGTTCCCCACACCCCTCCACGCTCACGGGCCAGAACCGGGCCCATGAGCGCTCTCCTGCTCTACCTGCGCCTCGCCGGGGCGACCGCCGTCGTGCTGGCGCCCGGCTGGTTGCTCGCGCGCGCACTCGGCGTCCGGGGGGTCGCTGCGGCGCTCGCCTGGTCGCTGACCCTCCTCTTCGGTTCGCTCGCGGTCACGTTCCTGCTGCAAGCGACGCTGACGACGACGCTCGTGCTGCTCGCGCTCGCCGCGGCCGTGGCGGTGGCTCTCGTCCTCGTGCGGGGCGCGCCGGCGTCACCGCGGATCCCGGGCGTCGCGTGGGTCTACGCCACCGGGATCGTCCTCGGGATCCTGCTCTGGCGCGTCGCCAGGGACGTCGACGGCGATGGCCTCTTCCACCTCGCCCGCGCCCGGAAGCTGCTCGAGCTCGACGACCTCTCGCTCGACCGCGTCTCCGAGTTCGTGGACGGCAGCCTCCACCCCGGCTATGCCTTCCCCCTCTGGCACGGGCTGCTGGCGCTCGTCGCGAAGGTCTCGGGGACGGACCCGGCGGAGGTCGTCGTCCACCTGCCGTCGATCCTCGCGGTGCTCGCGCTCGTCGTCGCGTACGAGGCCGGCTGGGCGCTCTTCCGGAGGACGTGGGCTGCAGGCGCGGCCACAGCTGCGCAGGCGGCGATCATCTGCTTCGCGCCGGGCCACGGCGGCTCGTACACGCTGCTCTCGCTGCCCGCGACGTCCTCGCGGCAGCTGCTCGTGCCCGCTGCGCTCGCGCTCGCGTTCGAGTCGCTCCGCAGGCCGTCCGTGCCGTTGCTGGCGTCGACCGCTGCGGCGGGCTTCGTGCTCGCGGTCGTGCATCCGACGTACGCGATCTTCCTCTGGCTGCCGTTCGTCGGCTTCCTGGTCGTGCGCGTGCTGTGGACGCGCGGCGACGTCCGTGCGGGAGCTGCGGCACTCGCGGCACTCGCGGTTCCGGCGGCCCTATTCCTGGCCTGGTTGCTCCCGGTCGTGAACGACACCGTCTCCGTCTCCCCCGATGCAGATGAGGTCCGGCGGGCCTTCGAGCAGTACTCGGGCCAGCTCGACGTCCGCTCGGAGGCGAGCTACAGCCTGAGCCCGGAGGTGTTCACGAGGACTGGCGCGGTGGCGGTGGCCGCGATCCTGCTCTTTCCGCTCGCGGCCTTCGCCGCGCGCAGGAGGTGGGCCGCGTACGTCGCAGGCGGCTCGCTGGCGGTGCTCGCCGTCATGCTCGTCCCGCTGCTTTTCACGTCGCTCGCCGACCTCGTCTCGATCTCGCAGGCCCGGCGGGCAGCCGGCTTCCTGCCGTTCGCATTCGCGTTCGCCGGCGGCCTCGGCGTGCTCTCGCGGCTGCTCGGGCCGTTCCTGCCCGCGCTCGCGCTCGTCGGCGGTGTGATCTTCCAGATCGCCTTCCGGGGAGACTTCGACTACACGCTCGACGAGGGAGCTCCGTCCTGGATCGTCTGGGTGGCCGTGGCCGCCGGCGTCGCCGGCCTCGTGGTCGGGCTCGTGCGACGTGGGCCACCGCTGGAGGAGAACGCCGGGCTTGCGGCGACGCTCTTCCTGCTCCCGGTCGTGGCCTTCGGGCTCGCGCGCTGGACGCCGGTCGAGGCGAGTGGGACGCAGCTCTCGCCTGGCCTCGTCGAGGCGTTACGTAGCCAGGTGCCGGCCGGCGCGGTCGTGTACTCCGACCCCGAGACGAGCTACCGAGTCGCGGCGCTCGCGCCCGTGTACATCGCCGTCGCGCCGCCCGGGCACGTCGCGGACACGGCCGAGAACCGCCCTTACGAGCGCGCTCGCGACGCGCGGCGCTTCATCGCGACCGGGGACCTCTCGATTCCGGAGTCGTACGGCGCGGACTACCTCGTGGTCGACCGTGGGCGTCAGCCCGAGCCCTTCGAGCTGCAGCGGCTCTACGGCGACTCGGGCTTCGCGCTCTATCGGCTCCCCGGCGGCGGCTGACCCCAGCCGCCGCCGCCCGGAGTCTCGATGCGCACGACGTCGCCGGCCTCGAGATCCGCCGTCACGAAGGCCGGTAGCTCCTCGCCGTTCAGCAGGTTGCGTCCCGGGAGCCCGTCGTCTCCACCTCGAGCGCCGTTCGGCGCGAGCTGTCTCCGTTGGGTCAGCAGCGACAGCCGGCACCGCTCGAGCGCGCGCAGCTCGCGGACGACGCCGTCTCCCCCGCGGAAGCGGCCATCGCCTCCCGATCCCGCCCTGAGGCCGTAGCGCTCGACGCGGAGCGGATAGGAGAGCTCGAGCGCCTCGACGGGCGTGTTCAGCGTGTTCGACATGGCGACGTGGACACCTGATGGCCCGTCCGCGTCCGAACATGCGCCCTGCCCGCCGGCGATCGTCTCGTAGTACGTGAACCGCTCGTTCCCGAGCACGAGGTTGTTCATCGTCCCCTGGCCCTGTGCCGGGACGGGTAATGCTTCGGCGAGCGCGGCGAAGACGACATCGACGATGCGGCTAGACGTCTCCGTGTTCCCGGCGACGACTGCGGCGGGTGGGCGGGCGTTGACGAGGCAGCCCTCCGGTGCGCGGACGGTCACCGGGACGAACGCGCCGCCCGAGGCCGGTAGGTCCGGCGCCGTGAGACAGCGCACGACGTAGTAGCACGCAGAGCGCGTGACCGAGAGCGGGCAGTTGAGGTTGCCCTCGATCTGCGGGGACGTCCCGGCGAAGTCGATCTCGACCGAGTCGCCGGCGACCGTGACCGCCGCGTGGAGCTCGACGAGCCCGGCAGGCGTCTCGAGGAAGTCCGAGGCCTCGACCCGGCCGTCGGGCAGCTCACGGAGCGCTGCACGGACGACGCGCTCCGAGTAAGCGAGCAGCTCGTCCATCGCGGCCGCCACTTGTTCCCGCCCGCGACGTGCAGCGAGCCCACGGAGTCGTTCGTCGGCCAGGTGGTGCGCGGCGAGCTGCGCGCGCAGGTCGCCACGGCGCTCCTGCGGGTTCCGCATCTGGCCCACGAGCTGCTCGAGCGTCGACTCGTCCAGGCGCGTGGGCGGGATGACGACGCCTTCCTCCGAGAGCGTGCGCGATCCCGTCGGCAGGCTGCCCGGCTCCGACCCGCCGACGTCGGCGTGGTGCGCGCGGGAGACCGCGAACCCGAGCTCCGTCCGCGTGACGATCGTCAGATCGGGGAGATGCGTTCCGCCCGCGTACGGGTCGTTGAGGATCCACGGCTCGCCCGGTGCCGGGTCCCGCGCGCGAATCGCGGCGACCGCCTCCGGCATCGCGCCCAGGTGCACCGGGATGTGCTCCGCCTGCGTCACCATGCGGCCCGCAGCGTCGAAGAGCGCGGTCGAGCAGTCGCGGCGCTCCTTGATGTTCGCGGAGAACGCCGAGCGAACGAGGACGGCGCCCATCTCCTCCGCGATCGCACGCAGTGCGCTGCCGATCACCTGCAGCTCGACCGAGATCACGCGTCCCTCCGGAGGACGAGCGTGCCGTTCGTGTCGGTCTCGCCGGCCCAGCCGGCCGGCACCCAGGCCGTTGCTCCCTCCAGCTCGAGCACCTCCGGTCCGCTCGCGACGACGCGAGGGCCCGTCACCGAGATGGCCGGCGCCGTCCGTACCTCCGCCGTGCGAACCGCCACGAGCTCGAGCGGGCGCACACGGTCCGCGTAGCCGTAGCGCTCGGCATGAGCCGCATGGAAGCGCTCGGCGAGCCGCGGACCGAGGGCCACGGTCAGCTCGAACGACTGGCCGGCGTACCGGAGGTCCGCATCGCCCTCCGCGGGAAGCTCTCCTGCATCCTCGAGCGGCACGACGTACGAGCGCACGGCGTCCCGGCGCTCGTCGGCAGCCACCAGCCCGAGAGCCGAGAGCACGCCCGCCGCCGCGGGAACGAGCACGGTCGTCATCCCGAGATCCTCGGCGAGGTCGCACGCGTGCAGCGGACCTGCACCGCCGAAGGCGACGAGCGCGAAGCCGCGAGGATCGAGGCCCTGCTCGACGGAGACGACGCGCAGCGCCCGCACCATCTCGGCGTTCACGACCGCGATCACGCCGGCAGGGTCGAGTCCACCGAGCGCGTGGCGGGCCGCCTCGGTATCGAGCTCGACCCCGCCCGCCAGTCGTCGCGGGAGGCGCCCGAGCAGGAGGTTCGCGTCGGTCACGGTGGCACGCTCGCCGCCTCTCCCGTAGCTCGCCGGGCCTGGATCGGCCCCCGCGCTCTCCGGGCCGACCCGGAGCGCGCCCCCCGTGTCCTGCCACACGATCGAGCCCCCGCCTGCGCCGACCGTGTGCACCGCGACCGTCGGCAGCCGTACCGGGAAGCCGCCGACCTCCCGCTCGTGCTCGCGCCTCGCCTCGCCGTCCACGACGGCGCACACGTCGGTGGAAGTCCCGCCCATGTCGAAGGCGAGCGCGTCGGAGAAGCCGGCGAGTGCCGCGATGCGCGCGGCCCCCACGACACCCGCGGCCGGGCCCGAGAGGAGCGCGAGCGCCGAATGCTGCGCCGCTTCCTCGAGCGTCGCGACACCGCCCGACGACCGCATGACGAGCGGCTCGATCAGCCCGGCGCCGCGGCACGCCTGGGCAAGCGCCCGCAGGTACCTGCCGAGCACGGGCCCGAGGTACGCGTCGATGACGGTCGTCGATGCGCGCTCGTACTCGCGAAACTCGGGGGCGAGCTCGTGGGAAGCGACGACGTGGGCCGCGGGGTAGCGGCGCCGGAGGTCGTCGGCGACCGCCCGCTCGTGCTCGCGATGCCGGAACGAGAAGAGGAGGGAGACGGCGATCGCATCCGCGTCGACCTGAGGGAGCGAGCCGAGGTCGAGCGGCGCCAGCTCGCCGTCTGGCCCCATCCGTCCCTCGACGCCGAAGCAGCGTTCGACCGGGACGAGCGGCGGCGGATGCTCGGCGCAAGGCCGGTAGAGGTGCGCCCGCGTCTGCCGTCGCAGGTGGAGAAGGTGCTCGAAGCCGGCGGTGGTGACGAACGCGGTGCGAGCGCCGCGCCGCTCGAGCAGAGCGTTCGTCGCGATGGTGGTCCCGTGCGTGAAGCGCTCGATTCCTCCGAGCCCGACCACTGCTGCCGCCGCAAGCACAGACGACTCCTGGCTCCGTGCTGTCGGGACCTTCGCGGTCGTGACCCGCCCGTTCTCGACGAGGACTGCGTCCGTGAACGTGCCACCCACGTCGATCCCGAGGGCTCTGCCGCCTGCTCCCACGCGGAGCATTCTCGCGCGACCCGCACACACCGCGGCCGCTCTTCGAAGAGGCGGCCGCGGTGCGGTTGGGTCGAGAGCGACCCCTGTCGATCAGTCGATCAGTGAGCCAGCGGGCGGTGACGCGTCGCCTTCATCGCCAGGAAGAGGCCGATCATCAGCAGGACGCCGATGCCGAGCCCGATTCCGAGCTGGGGCCCGATGTCGCGGCCGTTCGGAGACGCATCGACCGTCGAGCTCGAGTACTCGCCCAGCCCGTAGTGGCGATCGAGCGCCTGGCCGCGGAGCACCTGCGCCTTGGTCGCCGGATCCACCGCGTACTGCCCGAGCCCGTAGTGGCGATCGAGCGCCTGGCCGCGGAGCACCTGCGCCTTGGTTGCCGGATCCACCGCGTACTGCCCGAGCCCGTAGTGGCGATCGAGTGCCTGGCCGCGGAGCACCTGCGCCTTGGTCGCCGGATCCACCGCGTACTGCCCGAGCCCGTAGTGGCGATCGAGCGCGTCGCCGCGGAGCTCCTGCGCCCAGGTCGCGGGGTCGGCCCCCGGAGCGACGCCCTTGCCCCAGGCCGGTACGGCTATGAGCAGCGCCACGCCGGTGACTGCTGCGATAAGTGAGATCGTGCGGGTCATCGCTCCCTCTCCTTCGTCTCCGGTGACCTCCCTGGCCACCTGCTTCGAGGCTAGGGGGTTGGGGGACATGCAAAAACGGGCGAACCCCCTGTGTTTGAGCGGGAACCCCCGTGCTCGACGCCAGACGCGGCGAGGGCCTCCGAAGAGGCCCTCGCCTTGCTCGATCGAACCTCAGGACATCAACCAGGACCCGGAGCGCCAGACCGGCCCCCCGTACGGGCCCTTCACCTGCGCGGGCCGGACCTTCGGCCTCGCCTGCCCGGGCTGCAGAGCGGGCTTCTTGCCGGTCCTCTCACAGGTCGACCCTGCCTGCTCTGGGCACCACGCTGCCGGCTTCGCGTACGCCGGTGAAGACGTGGACAGCACCCCGATCGCCACGAAGAGCGCGACGACGAACGGCGCCCTGCGCATCGGCTTCCTCTGCAACTTCGTCATCGCACTCTCTCCTTCGTCTCCCGGTGACCCTCGTGATCACCTGCTTCGAGGCTAGGGAGCCCGCGACGAGCCCGAAACGGGAGAATCCCTCGTCTTTGAGCGGGCGGCCTCGTGTTCGGCCGAGAGCGGACGTGCCGGTGAGAGCGCGCGAGTAGAGTTGAGAGTCGTCGTGGAGCGCCTCGTCTGCCTCGGGCTCAGCCACCGCACGGCTCCGGTGGAGTTGCGCGAGCGCTTCGGCACGCTCGGGCTCGGTGCCGAGCGCTGCCCCGAGGTCCTCGAGCACGCGGTGCTCTCGACCTGTTACCGCGTCGAGCTCTATGCCTTTCTCGTCGAAGGTGTCGAAGGAGCCCGCGACGCGCTGATCGACGCGCTTGCGGACGCGCACGCGGTCCAGCGCGCGGAGCTCGTCGACCACCTCTACGTCCACTCCGGCGAGGACGCCGCGCGGCATCTCGCGCGTGTCGCCGCGGGCCTCGACTCGCTCGTCCTGGGCGAGGCCGAGATCCTCGGGCAGGTGCGGGATGCCTACGATGAGGCGGGCGACGCGGCCGGCTCCGCGCTCACGCTGCTCTTCCGGACCGCGATCTCCGTCGGTCGGCGGGCCCGCTCCGAGACCGCGATCGGTGCGAACCCGGCGACCGCGAGCTCGATGGCTCTCGCGCTCGCCGACGGCGTCCTCGGCGACCTCCGCCAGCGCCGAGCGCTCGTCGTCGGCGCCGGGCGGATCGGGCTCCAGACTCTCAAGGCAGTCACCGGCCGAGACGTCAGGGACATCGCCGTCGCGAACAGGACGCGCGACCGCGCCGTCGAGGCGGCCGGACGATTCGGCGGCTCCGCGTACGGCTTCGACGAGCTCGAGGATGCGCTCGCATGGGCCGACTTCGCGGTCAGCGCGACGAGCTCCGAGGAGCCCGTGCTGGGCAACGAGCTCGTACGGCGTGCGATCTCCCGACGCGGCGAGCGGCCGCTGGTGCTCGTCGATCTCGCAGTGCCTGCCGACGTCGAGCGCACCGTCGCCGACGTCGAGGGAGTCAGCCTCTTCGACGTCGACGACCTTCGCGCAGGCCTCGACGGCGCGCTGGCCTCGAGGCTCGCGGAGGTGCCGAAGGTGGAGGCCATCGTCGAAGACGAGGTTGCCGGCTTCGGTCGGCGGTACCGGGAGCTCGAGATCGAGCCGCTCGTCACGGCGCTCCGCGTGCAGGCGGAGGAGATCCGGGAGCAAGAGGTCGAGCGGGCGCTCCGTCGCCTCGGCGAGGTCGATCCCGAGACGGCCGCCCAGCTCGAGCTCCTCTCCCGAGCGCTCGTGAAGAAGCTCCTGCACGAGCCCACGGTGCGCCTGCGCGAGCGTGCGGGCGACAGTGACGTGGACGACGTCGCCACCGCTGTTCGCGAGCTCTTCGGGCTCGCAGTGCGCCAGGACCGGTGAGCCGGACGCCGCCGACAGCGGCGGTCGCGGTCGGAACGCGCGGGTCGCCGCTCGCGCGCCGTCAGACGGCGCTCGTGGTGGACCTGCTGCATACGGCGTGGCCTGGGCTGGACTGCGAGGAGCGGCTTGTCGTGACCACGGGCGACCGGACGCAGCGAAGCGGCCAACCGCTGCCGGAGATCGGCGGCAAGGGCCTCTTCACGGCGGAGCTCGAGCAGGGCCTGCGGGACGGAGACCTCGACCTAGCGGTCCACTCGCTCAAGGACCTGCCGACCGAGGAGACCGACGGCATCGTGCTCGGCGCCGTCTGTCTGCGCGAGGACGTGCGCGACTGCCTGGTGTCGCGGGACGGCCTGTCGCTTACCGAGCTTCCCGAGGGCGCGGTGCTCGGGACCAGCAGCCTCCGTCGTGCGGCTCAGCTGCACCTCCTCCGTCCCGGGCTCGAGCTGGCGTCGATCCGCGGCAACGTGGACACGAGGATCCGGAAGGTGCGGGAGGAGGAGTACGAGGCGACGGTGCTGGCCGCGGCCGGGGTCCGTCGGCTCGGGCTCGAGGCCGAGGTCGCCGAGTGGATTCCGGCCGAGAGGCTGCTTCCGGCGCCCGGCCAGGGGGCGCTCGCCGTCCAGTGCCGCGAGGGCGACGAGCGGATCCTCGAGCTGCTCGGCGCGATCGACGACGCCGAAGCACGCGCCACGACGACGGCCGAGCGCACGTTCCTCGCCGCCCTCGGCGGAGGCTGCGCCGCTCCCGTCGCAGCGCATGCGCGGCTCCTGGACGAGCGTGCGGGCGAGAGAGCGCCAAGTGTCAAATTGACACAAGGAGCTTCTTGGGTGTCTCTGACCGGCCTCGTCGCGTCGCCGGACGGATCCCACACCGTCCGCGTCATGGGCGAGGGAGAGCCCGAGGAGGTCGGTGCGCGGCTTGCTCGCGAGGCGCTCGCGGGCGGCGCCGACCGGATCCTCGCGGACGTGCGTGGCTGAGCGGCCGCTCCGGGGGCGGCGGATCGTGGTCACCCGCCCGCGCGAGCACGCGCGAGCGCTCGTCGACAGCCTCGAGCGGCTCGGGGCCGATGCTCAGGTCGTCCCGCTCATCTCGATCGAGCCGCTCGAGGACGACACGGAGCTCACGGAGCTCCTCGAGCGAGGCGACCACGACTGGATCGTCTTCACGAGCGCGAACGCTGTCCGCGCTGCCGGCCCGGGCCTCCCGGACGCGCGCGCACGTGCGGCCGCGGTGGGTCCCGCGACCGCGCAGGCGCTCCGGAACGGCGGCGTCGAGCCCGCGTTCGTTCCCGCGGTCTTCGCGGCGGGTGAGATCGCCGACGGGCTCGAGCCGCTCGCAGGGGCACGTGTGCTCCTGCCGCAGTCCGAGATCGCCGAGCCGCTGCTCGCGGACGAGCTCCGCGCACGAGGGGCACGGGTCGACGTGGTGGACGCGTATCGGACGGTTACGCGCGAGGCGCGGGAGGACGAGCTCGCAGCTCTGCGCGCGGCGGACGCGGTCCTGCTCGCGAGCGGCTCGGCGGCGCGCAGTCTCGGATCGCAGGGCGGGCCCGGCAACGCGCTCGTCGTCTGCATCGGGTCGAAGACGGCGGAAGCCGCCCGCGGGGCGGGACTCGAGGTCGGCCTGATCGCCGAGGAGGCGACGGGTCAGGGCATGATTCAGGCTCTCGTGTCCCACTTCGGGGAGCGCGGATGACGGACTACGTCGAGACGGATCCAATCGAGGGCGTGCAGGTCGGGCCGGGAGCCCAGCGGCCGCGCCGCTGGCGCCGCACTCGTGCGCTCCGCGATCTCGTTCGCGAGACGTCGCTCGACTCCGGCGACCTCGTATACCCGCTCTTCGTCCGCCCGGGCGAGCGCGTGCGCGAGCCGATCCCGTCGATGCCCGGGATTGCGCAGCTCTCCGTCGACGCCCTTGCCGCCGAGGCGAGCGAGCTCGACGCTCTCGGCATCGAGGCCGTGCTTCTCTTCGGCATCCCCACCGAGAAGGACGAGCTCGGCTCCGAGAGCCATGCCGAGAACGGCGTGGTCCAGCAGGCGATCCGAGCCCTGAAGGCAGCGAGCCCGGAGCTCGTCGTGCTGACCGACGTCTGCCTCTGCGAGTACACGAATCACGGCCACTGCGGGCTGCTCGACGCCGAGGGCTACGTCCTGAACGACGAGACGCTCGCGATCCTCGCGCGGATCGCGGTCTCGCACGCCGGAGGCGGGCGCCGACGTGGTCGCGCCGAGCGGGATGCTCGACGGCATGGTCGGCGCGATCCGGGCGGCGCTCGACGCCGAGCGCCACGAGCGGGTGGCGATCCTCTCGTACGCGGTGAAGTACGCGTCTGCGTTCTACGGGCCTTTCCGCGACGCGGCCGAGGGCGCCCCCGCGTTCGGCGACCGCAGGTCGCACCAGATGGACACCGGAAACGCGCGCGAGGCGCTGCGCGAGGTCGCGCTCGACGTCGAGCAGGGCGCCGATGCGCTGCTCGTGAAGCCGGCTCTCGGCTACCTCGACGTCGTCCGGCGAGTCCAAGAGCGCTTCCCGGAGCTCCCGCTGGGCGCCTACAACGTGAGCGGCGAGTACGCGATGGTCAAGGCCGCAGCGGCGAACGGCTGGCTCGACGAGCGCGAGGCGGTGCTCGAGGTGCTCACGGGCATACGTCGCGCGGGCGCCGACCTCGTCGTCACCTATCACGCGAAGGAGGCGGCGGCCTGGCTGCGGGAGAGCGCGTGAAGGCGCGCGTCGACGAGCGCCCGGAGGACGTCGCCGACGAGACCGACGTCGCCGAGCACGGCCGAGACGACGTCGCTCGACCGTCGCCTCTTCATGCAGCTCCACGCCTTCGGCGGCGCCCGCGAGACGGCTCCGCTGACGGGAGCTCTCGACGCTGCGGGTATCGAGGCGGTGCTCTACGAGGACGTGAACGACCCGGAGGGCGTCGCCGTCCTCACGATGACGGAGGACCCCGGCGCGCTCGTGACCACCGTGCGCGGCTTTCTCCAGAGCTCGCCGTTTGCGGACCTCGAGCGCAAGCCCGAGCTCACGATGCTCGGCCGCACGTACGCGATCGGCCACGAGCAGGACCTCGAGGACGCGCTCGTCGACCGGCCCCGAAGCCGCGTCCTCGACCCGAAGCTCCCGTGGGCGATCTGGTATCCGCTGCGGCGCGCTGGCTCGTTCGAGCAGCTCTCGCGCTCGGAGCAGGACACGATCCTGATGGAGCACGGCGGCGTGGGGATGGCGTTCGGCCGCGCCGGGCTCGGCTACGACATCCGCCTCGCGTGCCACGGGCTCGACCAGTCCGACAACGACTTCGTCATCGGGCTCGTCGGCCCCGAGCTCCACCCGCTCTCGATCATCGTCCAGCGGATGCGGAAGACGAAGCAGACGTCGCTCCACCTCGAGCGGCTCGGGCCCTTCTTCGTCGGGCGCGTGGCGTGGCAGAGCTCGGGAGCGTGACGGCCGAGCCGGCGTTGCCGCCGGATGCGGAGCCGACCTCGCTCGTCCTTCGCGCCTACCGCGGCCTGCCGACCGAGCGCACGCCGGTCTGGCTCCTGCGCCAGGCCGGCCGCTACATGCCGGAGTACCGGGCGCTCCGGGAGCGGTACTCGATGCTGGAGCTCATTCGGGCCCCTGAGCTCGCCGCGCAGGTGACGCTCCAGCCCGTCGACGTGCTGGGCGTGGATGCCGCGATCGTGTTCTCGGACATCCTCCCGCCGCTCGTCGGCATGGGGCTCGACCTCGACTTCGTCAAGGGCGACGGGCCGCGGATCGCGAACCCGATCTCGAGCCCGCGCGACGTCGACCTGCTCGCGACGCCGCCGGCGGAGGAGACGATGGCGGGCACGCTCGAGGCGATCCGCATCGTCCGCAGCGAGCTCGAGTCGCGCGGGATCCCCGTCATCGGCTTCGCGGGCGCGCCGTTCACGCTCGCGAGCTACGCGATCGAGGGCGGGACGTCGAAGGACTTCGCGAAGACGAAGGCGTTCATGCTCTCCGAGCCCGCGGCCTGGAAACGGCTGCTGACGCGGCTCGCGACCGTCCAGGCCGACTACCTGCTCGCCCAGGCCCGCGCCGGGGCACAGGCGTTGCAGGTCTTCGACTCCTGGGCGGGGCGTGCGCTCGGGAGAGCGGACTATCTCCGCTCGGTCGCCCCGACGAACCGCGAGCTCTTCGCCTCGCTCCAGAGCTCGGGCGTGCCGGTGATCAACTTCTCGCTCGGCGTGAGCGCATATCTGACCGACGCTGTCGGCTGCGGAGGTGACGTCGCCGGGCTCGACTGGCAGCTGCCGCTCGACGAGGCCTGGGGCGCGGTGGGCTTCGACCTGCCGGTGCAGGGGAATCTCGATCCCATCGCGCTGCTCGCGCCCTGGCCCGAGCTCCGCGTCCGGATCGACGACGTCCTCGATCGGGCCGGCGGGCGTCCGGGCCACGTCTTCAACCTCGGACACGGAATCGTCCCGCAGACGCCGCTCGACAACGTGCGCCGGCTCGTGGCGCACGTGCAGGAGCGGACGACGTGACGGTCGAGCTGCCCGTCGGGGTGCTCGTCATGGCCTACGGAGCACCCTCCTCTCTCGGCGAGATCCCCGGGTACCTCGCCGACATCCGCGCGGGACGTCCGACGCCGGCCGCGGTGATCGAGGAGATCACGGAGAACTACCGGACGATCGGCGGCAGCTCTCCCTTGCTCGAGATCACGAGGACGCAGGTCGATGCGCTCGCGGAGCGGCTCGGAGACGGCTACCGCTGCTACCTCGGCATGCGGCACTGGTCACCGTGGATCGAGGAGGTGATCGGGGAGATGGTCGTGGACGGGATCACGCATGCGGTCGGGCTCGTTCTCGCGCCGCACTTCAGCGCGCTCTCCGTCGCGCGCTACCAGCAACGCGTCGCCGACGGCCTCGAGCTGTACCGCGGGCGCATCGGCTTCGAGCACGTCGCGAGCTACCACGACTCTCCGGGCCTCGTCGCTGCCTTCGCCGGACGCGTTGAGGAAGGGCTCTCGCGCTGGCCGGAGGACGAGCGCGAACGCGTCCACGTCGTCTTCAGCGCGCACAGCCTGCCGGAGCGCATCCTGGCCGACGGCGATCCCTACGACTTCCAGTGCCGGGAGACCGCGCGGCTGGTCGCCGCGCGCGCCGGGCTTCCCGACGAGCGCTGGTCGTGGGCGTACCAGTCGGCCGGCCGGACGCCCGAGCCCTGGGCCGGGCCCGATCTCGGCGAGCACCTGGAGGCACTCGCGACGCACGGGGTACGCGACGTCGTCTCCGTCCCGGTGGGCTTCGTCGCCGACCACGTCGAGATCCTCTTCGACGTCGACGTGAAGGCGCGCAACGTCGCGGACGGCGTCGGGATCCGCCTCGAGCGTCCTCCCGCGCTCAACGACGATCCGGTGTTCGTCGAGGCGCTCGCCGACCTCGTGCGCGTCCGCGCGGGCGGCTGGCTCGCCGAGGCCCGCGCGGCGTGACCAGGCTCAGGGCCGGGCAGGTGCTCGGCTTTCGCGTCGCGAGGCACCGGCTCGACCGCCGCGCGCCGCCCGGGAGCATCGTCGCGGTCACGCGCGAGATCTGCGGCCTCCACGCCCAGCTCGCCTCGTCTGCCGAGCTCTCCCTGTGGGCCCGGATCGAAGGGATCGCGCGCGACGAGGTCCGCTCTGCGCTCGACGACGAGCGGACCCTCGTGAAGACGTGGATGATGCGCGGCACGCTGCACCTCCTCACTGCCGAGGATCTCCCGCTCTACGTCGGCTTCTACGGTCCCGGGACGGACGATCCCGGAGGCGCCTGGCTGCGCGGGTACGGGGTGACGCGTGAGCAGTACGGCGCAATCGTCGACGGCGTGCCGCGCGCTCTCGGCGCTCGTCCGAAGACGCGCGAGGAGCTCGCGGACAAGCTTGCCGAGGTCGCAGGCCAGGAGGTCAAGGCCAAGGTCCTCTCCGGCTGGGGCGCGCTGCTCAAGCCCTCCGCACGGCGCGGCGACCTGGCCTTCGGCCCGAATCGCGGCCGGAACGTGACCTTCGTCAGGCCCGATCGGTGGCTCCGCGGGCTCCGGAAGGTCGACCCCGAGGAGGCGCGGCGCGAAGTCGTTCGCCGCTACCTGGCCACGTACGGGCCGGCGAGCGCGGACGAGCTCGGGAGGTGGCTCGGACGTCGCGTGGGGCTCAAGCGGCTGCTCGCCGAGATCGAGGACGAGCTCCAGGAGGTCGAGGTCGAGGGCGCGCCGGCGTGGGTGCTGACGAAGGATCTCCGCATGCTGGAGGCTTCTCGCAAGCCGAAGACGGTGCGGCTGCTTCCCGCGTTCGATCCGTATGTCGCGGGCTTCCGGCCGCGAGACCTCTTCGTCGATCAGGGCAACGCCTCGAAGGTCTTCCGCCCGCAGGCGTGGTTCTCGCCGGTCGTGCTCGTCGACGGGCGCGCCGCCGGGATCTGGAAGCACGAGCGCAGGCGCCAGGCTCTCCAGGTGCGGGTCGAGCCGTTCGCGCCGCTCGCCGCCACCGCCCGACGGGCGCTCGCGGAGGAGGTCGACCGGCTCGCCGAGTTCCTCGACGCGCGCCCCGAGCTGTCGCTCGCGGCATGACGACGCTCGCGGTCGTCGGAGGTGGGATCGCGGGGCTTGCAGCCGCGCGCCGCCTGGAGTCGTCGTTGCCGCAGGCGGAGATCACGCTCGTCGAGCGCTCTGCGCGCCTCGGCGGCAAGCTCGTAACCGAGCACGTCGACGGCTTCGTCGTCGAAGGCGCCGCGGACAGCTTCCTCTCTCGGAAGCCGCGCGGCGTCGGTCTCTGCGAGGAGCTCGGGTTGGCTGCGAGGCTCGTCGGCAGGCGTCCCGAGCACGCGCGGTCCTTCGTGCGGCGCGGCGAGGAGCTGCTCCCGCTGCCGGACGGGATGACCGGCCTGATCCCGACCGATCTCGACGCCCTCGTCGCGAGCGCGTTGCTCACGGCCGAGGGACGGGCACGGCTGGAGGCGGAACGCGATCTCCCGCCTGCTCCACCGGCGGGAGACGAATCGATCGCCTCCTTCGTCTCGCGCCGGCTCGGGCGGGAGGCGTATGACCAGCTCGTCGAGCCGCTCATGACCGGGATCTACGGCGGGGACGGCGAGCGGCTCTCGCTCGAGGCCACCTGTCCGAACCTGCGCGCGCTCGAGCTCGAGCACGGGAGCCTGCTGGCCGGGCTCGCGGCGCAGGAACCCGCTCCCGGCGCCTACCCGGCCTTCGTCAGTCTGCGCGGGGGCATGTCCGAGCTTGTCCAGGCCGTCGCGGCGTCGCTCGAGCGGACGACGTTCCTCGTCGGCTCGGCGACGCGCCTGTGGAGGCATCCCGGTGCATACGCGGTCGAGCTCGAGGACGGGCGGACGGTGGAGGCGGACGGCGTCGTGCTCGCCGTACCCGCTTTCGCGACCGCGGAGCTCGTCGCCGAGCACGACCCGGAGCTCGCCCAGGCACACGCCGAGATCCCGCACGCGTCCTCGGCGATCGTGACGCTCGGGTATGCGGAAGAGGACGTGCCGCACCCGCTCGAGGGCTACGGCTACGTCGTGCCGAAGGCCGAAGACACCGACGTCCTCGCCTGCAGCTGGAGCTCGAGCAAGTGGGAGGGTCGCGCCCGCGCACGCCAGGTGCTGATCCGGGTCTACGTCGGACGCTTCGGCGGACGCGACGTGACCGTGCTCCCGGACGACGAGCTCGTTGCGCTGGCGCGCGAGGAGCTGCGGGTGCTCGCGATCGAGGCGGAACCGGGCTGGACGTGGATCCACCGCTGGCCGCGCGGGATGCCCCAGTACACCCTCGGCCACGCGGAACGGCTCGCGCGGATCGACGCCGCGCTCGAGAGTCACCAGGGTCTCGCGCTCGCCGGAGCCGCCTACCGCGGCGTCGGCATCCCCGACTGCATCGAGTCCGGGGAGCAGGCCGCCGAGGCTGTCTCGGGTGCGCTCGTACGGGTTCCGGGATGAGCCGCGAGCGCTCGGAAGAGCTCTTCGCCGAGGCCGTCAGGCTCATGCCGGGCGGAGTGAGCTCGCCCGTGCGTGCGTTCCGGGCGGTCGGCGGGACGCCGCTCTTCGTCGAGCGGGGAGAGGGCGCCTACCTCGTGGACGTGGACGGCGACCGGTACGTGGACTACGTCCTCTCCTGGGGCCCGCTGATTCTCGGCCATGCCCATCCGCGTGTCGTCGCCGCGATCGAGGAGACCGCACGCCGCGGGACGAGCTTCGGCGCGCCGAGCCCGCTCGAGGTCGAGCTCGCGACGTTGATCCGGGAGGCGCTGCCGTCGATCGAGCTCGTGCGCTTCGTCAGCTCGGGCACGGAGGCGACGATGAGCGCGCTCCGGCTCGCGCGCGCGTTCACGGAGCGGCCGAAGATCGTGAAGTTCGCGGGCTGCTACCACGGGCACGCGGACCTGCTGCTCGTGCAGGCGGGCTCGGGGGTCGCGACACTCGGGCTCCCGGACTCCCCGGGCGTCACGCCGGGCGCCGTTGCCGACACGCTCGTCGCGCCCTTCAACGACCTAGCCGCGGTCGAGCGCCTGTTCCGGGAGCACGCCGGGCGGATCGCCGCTGTCGTGCTCGAGCCCGTCGTGGGCAACATGGGTCTCGTCCTGCCGGACGAGGGGTTCCTCGCGGGGCTCCGCGAGCTGACCGCAGCGGACGGGGCGCTCCTCGTCTTCGACGAGGTGATGACGGGCTTTCGCGTGCATCCGGGCGGCGCGCAGGCGCTGTTCGGCGTCATGCCGGACCTGACTGCGCTCGGAAAGGTCATCGGCGGCGGGCTCCCGGTCGGCGCGTACGGCGGTCGCCGCGAGATCATGGAGCTGGTCGCTCCGTCCGGCCCCGTGTACCAGGCGGGGACGCTCTCCGGGAATCCGCTCGCGATGGCCGCCGGCATCGCGACGCTGCGCAGGCTGACCGAGGACGGCGCCTGGGATGCAGCCGACCGTTCCGCCGAGCGGCTTGTGGCCGGCCTGGAGGCGGCAGCAGCCGACGCCGGTGTCACGGGGTTCGCGACGCGCGCGGGGACGATGCTCGGCTTCTTCTTCGCCGACTCCCCTGTCCGCAGCTGGGACGACGCGAAGCAGGCGGACACCGCGCGCTTCGCCAGGTTTCACGCCGCGATGCTCGAGCGCGGCGTCTACCTCCCGCCGTCCCAGTTCGAGGCCTGGTTCGTCTCGAGCGCGCACGGCGACGCGGAGATCGACGCGACCATCGCCGCCGCGGCCGATGCATTCGCGAGCATCTGAATCCCGGTGGGGGCCAGGCTTCAGCCTGGCCCCTGTGTTAGGTCTTCGCCCGCCCGGGCTCCGGCGTCACAACCCGACACCGGGGTCAAGCTGAAGCTTGACCCCACGCACGAGCGCTGTTCGGCGTCACGCCCGACCTGACTGCGCTCGGGCACAGGTCATCGGCGGCTGAGCTCCCGGTCGGCATGCGTACGGCGGTCGCCTGGCTCCTGGAGCTGTGCTCGGCTCCGCTCACAACCCGACACCGGGTCAAGCTGAAGCTGACCCCACGCACGAGCATCTGATCCGGTGGGGGCCAGGCTTCAGCCTGGCCCCTGTGTAGGTCTTCGCCTGCTCGGGCTCCGGCGTCACAACCCGACACCGGGGTCAAGCTGAAGCTTGACCCCACGCACGACCCTCTACGATCGCGGCCGTGAAGGTGCTCCTCGTCACGCTCTACTTCCCGCCCGCGGGCGGCGGAGGCGTCCAGCGCTCGCTCAAGCTCGCGCAGTACCTCCCCGCGCTCGGCATCGAGACCCACGTCCTCGCGCCCGACGACCCGAAGTGGATCCACCGCGACGCCGAGCTCCGCGTGCCGACCCAGGCCTGGGTGCACCGAGCTGCCGTACGTCGGGCCGAAGGCGCGGCGTCCGGCCGAGGAGCTCCACGGCACGACCGGGCTCGAGCGGGTCGCCACACAGGCGCGGATCGCGACCAGGCGTCTGCTCGTCCCCGACGCGAGCGTGACGTGGAACCTGACCGCGATCCCGGCCGCGATCAGGATCGCCCGCCGCGAGAGCATCGACGCTGTGATCACGACGTCGCCGCCGGGCTCGATCCACTTCGTCGGCGCGGCGGTCAAGCGGGCAACCGGCGCGGCGTGGCTCGCGGACGTGCGCGACGCGCTCGTCGCGAATCCGCACCGTCGCGCGGACACGACGGCCACCAGGGCCAAGCAGGCGGCAAACGTCCAGCTCGGGCGCCTCGTCGCACGCTATGCGGACGGGATCTCGGCCGTCTCGGACGCGATCGCCGACGAGCTGCGCGAGCTCGTCCCGCGCGGGGTCGTCCGCACGATCGCGAACGGCGCCGACTTCGACGACTTCGCCGGCCTCGAGTACCGGCCCGCGGACCGCTTCCGGATCACGCACACGGGCAGCTTCTTCGGGAAGCGCGACCCGCGCCCGTTCCTCCAGGCGCTCGCGGACTCGAGGCTCGACGCGGTCGCGCGCTTCGTCGGCGACTTCCGCGCCTCCGATCGCGAGTGGGCAGAAGGGCTCGGGCTCGGCGACCGGCTCGAGCTGATCCCGTACTCGCCGAGAGCGGAGTCGCTTCGCCTCCAGCGCGACTCCGAGGCGCTGCTGCTCCTCGTCCCGGACGCGGGCGGGCGCGGGAAGGGCGTCCTCAGCGGGAAGGTGTTCGAGTACCTGGCGGCGGAGCGGCCGATCCTGGCCGCCGTGCCGCCCGACGGTGCAGCCGCGAGACCTGATCCGCGAGACGGGAGCGGGCGTCGTCGTCGCGCCCGACGACGTCGAGGGTCTCCGGGCCGCACTCGAGGGCATGCACGCGCGCTTCCGCGAAGGTGGCCTGCCGGCCGTCCGGCTCGACACCGCCGTCCGCCGGCGGCTCTCCCGCGAGGCGCGCGTCGAGGAGCTGGCCGAGCTGCTCCGCGAGCTCGTCCGGTAGTAGACGGCAGACTGGCGCCTCGTGTCGAGCCGAGTGCTCCGCTGGTTCGAGGCGCCGGGAGCGCTGCCTCGACTCGCAGTGCTCCTATGCGTCGGACGTCGCCGCGGCCGCGGCTGCTCGTCCGGTATCCGGCCGCACTCTCCGAGCTCGAACGACATCGCCCGGAGACAACGCAGCGCTGTCGTTCACGGATCGAGAGATCGCCGGCGGCAA
>CAWKDP010000012.1:0-467229 GCA_963848405.1 uncultured Actinomycetes bacterium
ACAGCTCATGTGCCAGAGTACAATACGTATCGCGAACACGTTCTGATTGCGCCCGGACAAATTCACAACAATGGCGCGCCGATCGCTAGAGGCGACGGTTGCGCCCGCAATGCGAACCCCAGTTCAGCCTGAATGATGGGTATCCTGAGGCGTCGTTCCGGTGGATTCGCATCGAGTCGATCGGTTGGTTGTTGAAACCCAGTTCAGACCTGAAAGTATTTGCGAGGTAGTAGCCTACTCGGTAGGCCGGCTCTGTAGCGGAGCCGTAGAATGGGTCGGTCGGAAACAAATGCTCAGGCGCCGGAAGTGCAAGTGCTGCCTCAAGGCGTACTGAGTCATTGCGACCCACGCCGCCTCGGCGAGCGCCGCCACGACGTTCCCGTTCATTGATGGTTTTTCGTCGTGGAGCGAACGCATTCGAACCGCGACATCTTCGTTGCCAACGGGCTAGAGCCCGATACGACACCATTCGCTCATCTAAACCGAGCACACGAGCGACAATCTCGTATTCCTGAATTGGCCGGCGCTTTGAAGCCTCGAGGGCCTTGACCACGTCCGGGCGAAGGCCGGCAGCAGCGGCGATACATAGGAATGTTGGAGTTCCCAAGTCTCGGCGGCGTTCGCGAAGGACTCGGCCTGCGGCCGTTACTGACTCGCAAATTACAGCGGAGCCTTCGGTGGCAACCTCGGCGAGTTTTTCGAATCCATACGCGTCAAGCGCTTCGGTCGCAGTCAGCCTTCGCCCGGTTGCTCGAGGCGATTCATCAAACGTGAGGAGGTCGATACCGCGGACAAACTGTCGCTTTGAGATTTGAGCTCGTTCTTCGGGCGATGCGCCTTCGCCCTCTCCGAAGACGCAATGAGAGAAGCGATGAATCGAGCTTATCTGAGTTCATCGGTCGCGGAACTTTCTCGCAGGTAAATCGTTGTCCTCGTCCCAGCCGGCGCTGATCACACGAAACCCAAGGCCTTCGAATACACGGACCGCGTCCGCGAGTTTCGATGGCCCTGGCGGGTCGTTACGACGCCAGTATCTCCCTGATCCGCCGTTTACGTGCAGTGAATCCGGCGACACTGTATCAAGCCAGAGTTCCCCGCCGCCGCTGGCCGGCGCGCCTCCTGTCAGATTCGTATGCTTTGCGACACCCGACTGGAGTGGGGGCGGTTGAACATTTGGAGCCGCCTCCAGAATGACAGGCAAGTCGGCATCGCGGATCACCCAGAGATGACGCCCCTCGGGCTCTCCCGGGCTTCCAGGGAGCGGCTGGGGAAAGGGTATCCCAGCGAGGAAGAACACTCCATCTTTCTCGGTCAGCAGGCGGTTCTGATCCGCCGTAGCCGCCGCGATGTGCGGACCGGCAGGCGGGTAAATGTTCGTGAACTGGGCGATCCCCAGACTCACATAACCTATGTTATCAGCCTGGCCCACTACGGTCGAGCTTGCAGCGTGTGCGCCCGTCGCTGAACCGGCAAACGCGGATGTTCGTCGCGGCCTTCACTGCTCCACGTTCGGTGTTGCATGGCACTGAGAGATCTTGTGAGACGTAAGGAAACTCAGCTGGGCGGCACGGTCCCTTCGTCATAGAAGATGAACACTTCCCCTCTAGGCAACATCTTCGGCTCGCCGACGCGAAGCGCTGAACATACTCGCCCTCAGGGCAGCGTTTGCCGCCAGCGACATTACTCGGACGTCGCAATCAACGGCGTCACCGCCATTTGCTAGATCGTCCTGCCCAAATCGTCCAATAGGAGCGAAGGCCAATACCGGGGCTCAGCGTCAGTCGCGGTGTCGAGCGCTGCGCGTGCTGTCATCTTCAGACCTCTTCGCCGTTTTCTCCTTCCTCCTCTGCCTCGTCGGCACAGAGCTTTCCGCGACCAACTGCTTCGCCCGCTCAATCGTCGGTCCCAGGCTTGGCCTTGACGAGCAGTTTTGCTAGCGCCTCGATCTGCTTGGCTCGTTCCTCATTGGCTGGAGTGTCGGCCCGCTCATCAGATGGCATCGACGCCAGACGCTGCACCCCACTTTTTGGCGAATGCCGTCTCCGCCGTCTGGCCCTTCGGATGGCATTGGCGATGCACGAGGGCACCATTCGTGAGGATCGTCTGACCGCCGTGCCGATGCTGTTCAACGTGATGAATCTCCGCTTCGGGCCATATCACATCAGCGTTGCAGACCGCGCAGCGCTTGTTGTCCCGGTAGTAGATCAGTTCTTGCTCTAACATGCCATACGTCCGCGTCGGATCCTTCATCTGCGGAAGAAGCACTTCATGCATTTTTAGCGCGAAGAATTCGTGGCGTCGTTGGATCGTGTCGGCACGATCACTGTTGACACGTGTTCCCACGCCGTAGCGCAACCAATACTCACTTGGGCGCGGAACGTCCCCGCGTTGCCTTCGCTTGTGCGAACTTGTCCCGAAATGCGTCGAATGCCCACGCGAACCCGCTCTCCCATGAGATTGTCGTGACGTCCGATTGTTCGGCACGCCTCCCGAGGTCGCGGCAGGAGCCCTCGTGTAGCCACGACGCGAGTGAACCTCAGAGCAGGCCATGCTCGACCAAGAACGCTCGTCCCTTGGCGGACAAAGAGTAAACGTAAGGTTCTCCAAGGTAATTCCCGCGCTCCAGGTAGTAGTCGCTGTGGAGACGATCGAGAAAGTATTGCGCTTTCTGCTCGCTAGTGCCTAACCGACCAGCGATTGCTTTGGCCGACTGGGGCCGGTCGGCTGCGGCAATAGTCTTAAGGACATCTAAGTGTCCCTGAGCAAGACCAGGTGGCAATTCCGGCCTTGTTGCCAATGCGTAGGCCTGGGTGGAATGGCGATGTCGTGCCATTCAAATAACAGGTATTCGAATCGCTTCGCATTTCCGACTTCACAGCGGAAAGACGCCTGCCAAACACCTGACTCCTGGAGAATACGCTGTTCGATCGACGCATTGGCAGTCCGTCCCTGAAACCATAGTTGGGCCGCGTCCACGTGAACAAAGTCAAACGTGACCGGGCTGCCACTAAACAGCTTTGTATCACCGCCGATTCTGCCAGTATCCGTGTCGGTCTGGGCAAGTAACTGCAGTTCCACGAATCGACCCGTGCCATGGAAAGCTGACACTTCCCACAAACCGCCGGCGATTTTCGAGGGTATTTGCGTACATCGACAAGAAAGAGTCGAAAGTCCCGAATCGTCTCAAGGGATAAGTTCGTAGCGTTGATGCGCAGACCCGTCGAAGCGGCGTGCCAATCGAGACGGACGACGCCGTCGCGCAACTCTGCGAACTCCATGCGACCGGACTTAGGCAGAGCCGGACTGGCCACATCGAGAATTCGCGACAGGTTTGTTTCATGCTCAGTGGCCATCTCTTTCAGCGCTTGACCGGCCTTCTTGTACGGCTCTAGCGCGCCCAACTGGGGCGCGTTCGTGTTGTGCGGCAGGCTGTTGTGGCTTGAGACGAATGTCAGACGCTAGGCGGGCGCAAGCATCCTGCGATGCAGCAATCAGTTTCTCAATAACAGCCCCGGTGAACTCCCCACGCTCGTCTTGTCCCGACACGCTGAGATCGTTACTTGGCTTCACGAGAGCCGCAACTGCATTCAGCCAGTTGTCGGCATCGTCAAGTGTCGGTGCCCGTTGAACTTCTTTGGAACATGTGGCAGACCAGAGACCAAGCGTCCCGCAATTCGGGCTTCGCTCAAGAAGCGGTCCACAATACGATTCGCTCCAGGAGCAGCGGGATATACAAACCACACGACTGACCCCGACTCATACAGGTGCCAGACGGCCTCCGCCTCGCCTGTGATGAGTCGAAATCTGTCTTCTAGTTCGTGCCAATTCAGTTTCGGCGGATTCGAATTAGTCTGAACAGCATCAAAGCGGAAACCCAATTCCCTGAGGGTGGCCAACGTTGAATTGGGTGCGGGTATGACAACCGCGTGGTCTTTTGCGGAAAGACCTGACGGCTCGCCCGGTTCTCGCCAAGATGACCAAACGAACCACACCACAAGAGTTACGGCGCCAGCTGCGATCGTGTAGAGGTATGCCTGCGCCGCTGTGGCGGGATACATCTTGGCGACGATCCATGCACCAACCGTAGGCGCCATCCAGCTCAGCACGGTGATGAACGCCAAGATTCTTTGGAGCCAGTCGCCCGACACGCGAACTCGTTGACTAAGGGCCATGCTATGTTCGGTGGTAACCGCGTGACTGTGCCGGCACTTCAGGGCACATTACCGTCGTCGGAGGACTTACGCCTGGGTGACAGCGATATCGTTGATCGGACTTGCTACCTTTGCACGACATTCTTTGTGCCAGTGATCGCCGACCGGCTGCCGACATATCGAGTCGGTCAACTAACTGCATCCAGCGTCGTCCGTGTTGTTGCGAAGTGTCCCACGGGCCCTAATATGCAGCGCGAGTTCTCGAGATAGTTGGATTGAGCACAACGTCGCATTTCGCTCAGTAGGCTTGCTCCAGCACGACACTGTTCACTACATGCTGACACAGCGGTTGGATGCGCTTCAGCGCTTCGTCCACTTTGATGGTCTCGTCTGGCAGGCCTCCGGCCGAACACAAGATCCCGATCGCGCTCCCTCGGAAGAAAAACTGATACATAACCACGCCCTGATACAAGTTTACCCCCGCACGCTCCGATGAGACTTTCGTTTGCATCCAGAATCCGGTACGTCGCTCCACGGAGAATGTACCCGAATCAACGTATACCGCGCCTCGGGGCAGGGATCGCTTCACTTCCCCAGAGCGCAGGGAGTCTTCTATTTCAGCGCGATTAGGTTCGGGTCCCTCAGCCTCCCGAATGTCGAGCATGATGTTCTCCAATCCTGTTCCGTTCTCGCTCGTCCACTTCTGGACAATGTGGGGACGTTCCCCATCGCTTGCAGCCCATGAACGAGGGAGCTGCAAGGCGAGTTTTATACCTCTAGCTTTTCCCTGGCCGTCGGTAATGAAGCGCTGGCGAAAACAGTCCAAGAACTCACTGACCGGACTGCTGGCATACTTGAGAGCAAGTAAGTATTCGAAAACCGGAGATTCGATCTGCCCCTTCGATCGAGCGCCTACTAAATCGAGAAACGCCGAAGAGTTTTCTAGAGTCAACGGCCACCGACCCAAGGTCTCTCGTAACTTGGCATCGAGTTCTCGCTTCACGTCACGAAACTTCTCATCGCCGACCGCGCTAGTGAGCTCCGTCTCCAACTTGGCCCTAATCCCTGGGAAGGTCAGTCCAAACTGCGCTTGGACCAGCTGGACCCGAGGCGCAAGCTCTGGGAATTGGTCGGAAATGCGAGCGAGCGTGAGCTCCTGGCCGTGTAAGAAACCGTACGCTTGTGATAAACCCCGGATAGAGGTCGCGTTGTGATTCAGAGCAGAAATCGGAAAGGGAACGCAAGTAATTCCTACGGCGACGCCGACGCAGCACCAAAAGCGTTTCTTGACCATCCTGTACTCCTGAACTGCTTCAGATGGGGTAGGCGAAGCGCCGCCGTTCGGACCCCTCTGGGCGAGATCTCCCAACACCGGGGAAGTTCACGACGATTAGACAGTTACCGCGTTTGGGCAGAATCTGGCCTGCGACGAAGGCTCCGCAGGGCACAGTACAAGTGGCTGCCTGCGCGGTGCACGTTTGAGGGAACCGACGGGATGTCGACCGGCGCTAAGGCGTCGACCTCCGAGATCGTAATATCTTTGAGAGGCCAATTTTACCACAGCCTGCCGTAGCTGTCCTGCTGCATCGACGCAGTCGATTGCTCGACAGAATGACCTTGGAAACCGAGTCTCTTTCCGGATTTGACATAAACGGATCGCGGCCGTAATCTGTCTTCTGTCGTTGCTTTGTAGGCAACCTTCGCGTGGCCTGATGCGAAGCGCCGAACGTCATCGCCTTCAGGGCTGGCGTTCACCAGATTGAGAACTGCCTCGACGCCGCGCGGTTGAGCGTCACGGCGATCGCCAGAACGTCCTCACCGCCGTTCGGAGTCACTCCAGCGGCCCGGACCGTCACTCCAGGCGCCCCCAGGGCCCCTCCAAAACCCGTTAATTCGTTCTGAACTGGAGGAGCCATGCTCGATTTGGATCCCCGCGACTTCGATTCTCGCGATCGGGACGACGACCGACCTGACCCCAGTCGCGGTGGTCGCGCGGGTGAGGACGCGCGTGACCGCGATGCCGAGTCCCGCGACCCACGGGACGTGTTCCTGCGGGACCTCGATCTCCCGCGTGGACCCGACCGCGAGATGGTGCGCGTGCACGAGCACGTATACGAGCTCAATGGCTCAGACAGTCGCACGTTGGCCACGGTCGGCGCGTTCCGCCTCGTCGATGCCGACGACTTGCGGGACGCCGGCGATCGCTCAGGCGCCGACCTCGAGCGGGACCTGGACCACCTCAGGGACGAGGGTCTCATTCAGACGGCGTCATTAGATCCTCGCGACGGAGATGTCGTCGCCCTGACCGACCGGGGCCGTGACCTGCTCGACGCGCATCGCCGGGACGACGCCAGGGAGGCGCACCAGACGTTCTATGCGGGCCTCAGGAAGCCGCGCGAGCTGTCGCACGACACCAAGGTCTACCGCGCCTACGAGCGCTCCGCGGAGCGGCTGCGGGAGGAGGATGCGACCATCCACCGCGTGGTGCTCGACTACGAGCTGAAGCGCGAATATCAGGAATTTCTCCAGGCAGACAACCGCGATCGGTCCGACAGCGATGGCCGCCCGGATCGTGACCCGGAGGAGATCGAAGAGTGGGCCCGCGACCACGACCTGCCCTATTTCGACGACCGAGTTCACTTTCCTGACTTGCGGATCGAGTACGAGGATCGCGACGGCCGTGACCGGGTTGAAGACGTCGAGGTGCTCACGCCGCACTACCGCGGCGCCCATGCGGCCGCGGCCGGGCGGTCCGGCTTCACGTGCTACCGCTCGATGGGTGGTCGAGCCGGCGGCCGAAGGGGAGGACGGGCCTGGGGTCCGCGTCTTGCCGAGGAGTTCCTATGACCGACCTTCCGACCGCCCCTGGCTACTGGGACATCGATCTGGTCACGCTGGCGCGTGCCGATGCCGTCGCCGGGTTCGGCTTCACCGAACGCCAGGCGCGGTTCCTCGTCACGGTCCTCCTGCACGCCGGCGTCTTCGTCGAGCGGCGGTACTGCGCCTTCGCCGGTATCACGCACGGGCAGAAAACGCACAACTTCCTCAGGACGCTCGTGGAGGGCCGGTACGCGACGGCTGTAACGGTGGGACCTCTTCATCGAGGGCGTCTTTTCCATGTTCATCACAAAGCCCTGTACGCGGCGATCGGCGAGACCGATAGCCGTCACCGGAAGCCTGCGACCTTGGGTCGCTTCATCGAACGCGTGATGGTGCTGGACGGCGTCCTGGCGGACCCGACGCTCACCTGGCTCGGGACGGAGGCCGACAAGCGCACGTACCTTCCGGACCCGGGGCGACAACAGGCTCGAACTGCGCCAGTTGCCGCAGCTGCTCTTCGGCACCGGGGCTCAGACAACCACGCGCTACTTCCCGGACAAGCTCCCGATTGGGATCGACGCAAGCCGAACCGATCACGTGTTGCTCTACCTCGTCACACGGGCGGCCCCCATCGACTTCCGGATGTTCCTCTGGCGCCACCACGAGCTGCTTCAATCGCTGCACCGCTGGACCCTTCGCTTGCTCGTTCCGAAAGAGCGGGCCAGGGCGTTTCCGCAGTACCTCCATGTGGCGCGCGAGGAGCTCGCGACCCCACTGAATCCCGCTCTCGTCGACGAGCTGACTTGGTACTCCACGAACGGAAGCGCCTTCATGAGACGTCGTCCCAGTCCACCGAGCGACGGTTCCACCTGGACGTCCACGCCTATCGTCGTCCGCGTTTTGCGGTGCTCTACCGGCGTTGGCTCGAGCGAGGTGACGACGCCCTTTGGCTGACGCAATCGGACGTCCTGCGGATGGCATTGGAACGCGGCGAAGCTCGGATCGAATGCGTGGAGTTGCCGCATCAGTATCTGCATCTCACCCGGCTCGTGGGTGTCGCGTGAAACCTACGGATGAGGACAACCACGGGGACGACCTCCAAAACCGAGGTTGTCCGCATTTTCGTGGAACGCACATCGACGGGCACGTGTTGTCTCGTCCTCCGTCGCGTGCCTGGCAACGGCTTCCAAGTGCGTGACTGCCCACCACGTAGCCCGTGTGGCCGTGACGATGGTCTTCGGTCGGGCGGCGATCTGTGCCGCCCGATGGCAGCCGCGTCAGTGTCGCAACGGGGCGTGAGCGACCCCTCGACCAGACGGGGTCCGTGGCCCGTGGGTCCCTTACGGGGTCGCTCACGCCCCGCTGTTTGGTGTCACCAAACCGCACGAGATTCGGGCAAGATTGTCCAGGATCGCGAACGCGATCTGCGCGCGATCTGCGGTCGAGTGATGCGTGACATCGTCCACGCCAAATGGCCACGTTTTAGTCGTCGCTCCGGTCTTGATTGTGCGGGAGCACGCCGGGCGCCTCAAGGCTGCGCTCGCTCGCTCGCCGCTACGCGGCCTTGACCCGCCCGGCGTGCTCCCGGTGATTGGCAATTATCGGAGCGACGCGGTCATGAGGACGTCCGGCTCGATCACCAGCAGGCGTCTAACGCCGTCGGGTACGCCGTCGGGTATTGACAGGTTCGCTGGGGAGGCGTAATTTCAAATCATCCTCGGTGGCGATCCAATCGCCATCCCTCCACGGCGCCGGCACGGCACGTGGACCTGCTTCTGTCGCGTCGCTCCCAGAGCACGCAACACAAGCACCCAACAACATTCGTTCGTGAATCGCGCACGTCACTGGTCGCGGCCTGAGGCCCGCCGGTGAATGTTGTCGCGATCTGAATCGCATCCAGACTCGGCGCGCTCGTGATCATCATCGGCGCGTCGAGCCTTCCTGACAATCTGCCACGCGTCGTTCGCGAGAACACCTCCGACGGCGACTGCCAGAGGGCGAGCGTTTCAGCGCATCACAGATGCCCGAGATGACTCGCCCACCACACGCAGTCTTCTCGGAGGAGCACCATGAGAAAAGAGTCGCACTCAGATCACGCGCAGGCTCGGAACGACAGCGAGGCAGGCGTCGAAACGTTGTCAGCACGCGGCACTTTGCCGCATCGTCTGATGACGGCCTTCGAGGTGGCCGAGTTCGTCGGCTGCCACGAAGAAAGCGTTCGCCGTGCCTACCTGTGCGGCCAGCTCAAACGCCAGCGATTCGGCGTGAGGAGCTGGCGATTCCAGCCGGCAGACGTGCAGGACTGGATCGCGCGGGGCGCGCCGACGAGAATCTCGTGAGGAGGACCGCGTCACGACAGCGGATGGTCCGCTGTTCGGGCGCGACCAAAGGAGGAGCACATGGCCGTTCGAAAGATCTGCAAGCCAAAGGGCTGTCGCGGGAGCCCACGATGCGATCACCCGTGGTGGTTCGACGTGATGCACGAAGGCAAGAGATGGCGCATGCGCGTGGACGAGTTCGCGATCGCGCGGGGCGCCACGGAGCCGGTCACGTCAAAGCAGGCCGCGGAGCGCGTCTGGGAGCCGAAGTTCCTGGGCGAGCTCATGGCCGGACGCGATCCGCATATTCCGCCGACCAAGCCAGCGCCGGCCGGGGAGCTGACGGTCGCGGAATTCCTGGATCGGTACTACACGAACTACGTCGAGCCGGAAGGCCTCAAGAGCGCCCAGACCGTGAAAGGGCATCTGAAAGCGCTCAAGGCTTCGCTCGGGGAACTGCCGGTGGTCGCCCTGGAGAAACCGGGAGAGATCGTCCGGTTCAAAGCGACGTATCGGCACGGGCACGAAGTGGCGACGGTCAACCGGGCGCTCGGCGTGCTTCGCGCGGCGATCAACTGGGGACGATTCCAGGACCCGCCGCTGCTCTCGACAACGCCGTTCCATCGTTTCGGGGTGAGCATCAAAGCCCGAGAGGAAACGAAACGGGATCGGCGCATCCACCGCGACGAGGAGCAGGCGCTCCTGGCCGCGTGTCTGACGATGAATGCGGCGGAACACAAGCGGGTGGGACCCGCGATGCACGACCGCATCATCGGCGCGCTGGAGACCTGCTGTCGCCAGGGAGAGATGCTGCGCATCCAGAACCGGCATGTGGACTGGGAACAGCACCAGCTGGTGATCCCCGGCGCCAACGCGAAGGACGCTGAGAACCGACGCGTCCCATTCGATCCGCAAGGGCGATTGGCGCCGGTCCTGAAACGGCGGGCCACGTTGGGTCCGTACGCGTTCGTGTTCGGCTCACCGGATGGAGAATTCCAGGACAGCTTCAAGACCGCCTGGGAGTCCCTCCTCCTGGTCGCCAACGGGCACGACACGAAGCGCGCGAAACCCGGCGTTCGGGTCGACCGGGCGAAGCTGCAGCAGATCGACCTTCACTGGCACGATCTGCGTCACGAAGGCGCCTGCCGCCTCCTGGCGGACGGCGTCGATATCCGCACCATCCAATTGATGCTCGGTCACTCCGACATCAAGACCACACAGCGGTACCTCAACATCACGGACGAGGAACTGCGGAAGGCGCTGACCGGCGTCTGGGAACGCCGCCGGCAGTTGAAGGCAGTCGGTCAGTAGACGCTGAAGGTCCGGCTGAAGCCGGACGCCACCGAAGCCACTGTGAGCCGCTGCGGATTGTCAGTCATTTGTCAGTCGGCGCAGCGCTCCGCGAGCCGACTGATTCGAGAATGACTGATTTTCTTAGGAATTGTGGTGCGCCCTGCAAGACTCGAACTTGCGACCTCCTGGTTCGTAGCCAGACGCTCTATCCAACTGAGCTAAGGGCGCGCTGTGACGGGCCGGTGACCGCTGACCCGTGCAAGCGAATCTCGGATTATACCATCGATGCCGGGCCCCGGCCGGCCGCGAGCCGGCCACGAACCGCACTTATAATCCGAGCGTGTCCGTTCCTCTCCACCGCAAGGACGCGCGGGCGTGCGTGCGGTGCTTCGTCCTGACGATCAGCGATACGCGCACGCCGGACACGGACACGAGCGGCGACGCCATCGTCGAAACGCTGACGGCCGCCGGGCACGAGGTGACGGGACGCGACATCGTCCGCGACGACCCGGCAGCGGTGCGCGCGGTGGTCGGCGCCCGGGCGCTCGCCGCCGAGGCCATCATCACCACGGGCGGCACCGGCATCACCGCCCGCGACAGCACCTTCGAGGCCATCGCCGTCGCTGCTCGAGAAGAAACTCGACGGGTTCGGCGAGCTGTTCCGGATGCTCAGCTACGAGGAGATCGGCCCGGCCGCGATGCTGAGCCGGGCGTGCGCCGGGACGGTCGGCCGCTGCGCGGTCTTCTCGCTGCCGGGGTCGGAGCACGCGGTCCGCCTCGCGATGACGAAGCTGATCGTTCCCGAGATCGGACACGTGGTGCGGGAATTGAATCGCTAATCACTGATCCTCGAATCCTCGAATCGCTGAATCGCTGCAGTCGACCACCGCGATGTCGGACGGATTGAGCGATTGAGCGAGCGAATCGCAGTGATTCAGCGCATTCGCGAGCCGTCAGCGGATTGCCGATCAGGATTCGAGGATTGACGTGATTACGATGCACTATGGACACGATGAGGCCCATCCGGGAAACGATTCCGCTCGGCGAGGCGATGGCGCTCCTGATGGAGGCGGCGATCCCCGTGGAGCGCGTCGAGCGCGTGCCGATCCGCGAGGCGAACAACCGGGTCCTCGCGGAAGCCGCGATCTCGGCGCGCGACGTGCCGCCGTTCGACCGCGCCGCGATGGACGGGTACGCCGTCGTGGCCGAGGACACGTTCGGCGCGGGCCGGTACGATCCGAAAGTGCTCCGCGCCATCGAGAAGGTCTACACCGGGCAGGTCCCGACCCGCCGCGTGACGCACGGCGAGTGCATCGAGATCGCCACCGGCGCGCCGATGCCCGACGGCGCCGACGCGGTCGTGATGGTCGAGGAAACCGAGAAGGGAGACGGCCCGGACGTTCGCGTGTTCACGCCGGTCTACCCGCGGCAGCACGTCGGGCGCCGCGCCGCCGACATCGCGGCCGGTCAAACGGTCCTCGCGAGCGGCGATCTCCTCAACCCGAGCCGGATCGGCGCCCTGGCGGCGACGGGAGTCCTGGACGTCAACGTCTTCGCGAAGCCGCGCGTCGCGATTCTCTCGACCGGCGACGAGATCGTCGCGCCGGGGCGGCCGCTCGGCCCGGGCCAGATCTACGACATCAACCAGTTCACGCTGTCGGCGATCATCGGCGCGCACGGCGGCGTCGCGGTGGACGGCCCGACGGCCCCCGACAGCCTCCCCGAGCTCACCGCCGCGATCGAAACGGCCGCCGCCGAGGACATCATCGTGTTTTCGGGCGGCAGCTCGGTCGGCGAGCGCGATCTGATCATGGACGCGCTGCAGCGGATCGGCGAGGTGATCTTCCACGGCATCGCGGTCAAGCCCGGCAAGCCGACGGTCTTCGGGAAGATCGGCCGCACGCCGGTCCTCGGCATGCCCGGCTATCCCACGTCGTGCCTGTCGAACGCCTACCTGCTGCTCGTGCCGCTGCTGCGCCGCATGGCGCCGGCTGCCCGACTATCAACCGCACGCCGTCCGGCTCCCGCTGGCGCGCCGCGTCGTCTCGACGACCGGCCGGCACCAGTTCTACACCGTGCGCATCGCCGACGGCACGGCGGTGCCGGCGTTCAAGGCGTCGGGCGACATCACGAGCATGGCGCACGCCGACGGCTACTTCGAGATTCCCGCCCAGACCGACATCGTCGAAGCGGGTGAACTCGTGGACGTGAAGCTGTTTTGACGAGAGAAACGCCAACTGACATGTCGACCCAATCCACGCTCACCACCGCGCCGCCCTTCGAGCTTCCGACGCAGAGGGGGGTCATGCGATCGCTGGCGCAGTTCCTCCAGACAGGCCCGGTGCTGCTCGCGTTCCACCGCGGCACCTGGTGACCGAACTGCCGCCGCCGGTTCGGTGAACTGGCACGCAACTCCCCCGCCTACGCGCAACGCGGCGTCCAGGTCGTCGCCGTCGTCGCGCAGTCGTCCGAACCGGTGCGCACCTACATCGAAGAAACGGGACTGCCGTTCAACATCCTCGTGGACGAGTCGCGCGACGTCCTCAAGGCATACGGCGTGTGGCACGCCTTCGGGCTGGATGCGTGGAACATCGCCAGGCCGGCGCTGTTCCTGATCGATCGCTCGGGCGCGATCCGCTACTCGTTCATCGGGCAGACGCAGGAGGAGTTCCCGTCTCACGCCGAGATCGTGCAGGCGCTCGACGGTTTGTACGCGGTTTCAAGCGACTCGCTCCGGTCCGGCTGACGGCGGTTCGAAACCGCCCGGGTCCGGCGAATGCGGGCTTCGAAACCGCCCGGGTCCGGCTGAAGCCGGATACCACGAACGGTTTTGAAACCACAGCGATCGCCTCAACTTCAGCCGCTTGTTGACCTCGTCCCAGTTGACCGTGTTCCACCACGCCGCGATGTAGTCGGGCCGGCGGTTCTGGTACTTCAGGTAATACGCGTGCTCCCACACGTCGAGGCCCAGGATCGGCTTCTTGCCTTCCATCAGCGGGCTGTCCTGGTTCGCGGTGCTCTCGATGGTGAGCTTGCCGCCCGAATCGATCAGCCACGCCCAGCCGCTGCCGAACCGGGTGACCCCCGCCTTCGCGAACTGTTCCTTGAAGGTGTCGAAGCTGCCGAACGACGCCTTGATCGCATCGCCCACCGCGCCGCCCGGCGCGCCGCCCTTGCCGGGACCCATGAGCTGCCAGAACATCGTGTGGTTGATGTGGCCGCCGCCGTTGTTGCTCACGGCGGTCCGGATGTCCTCCGGCACGCTGCTGATGCCTTTGATCAGATCCTCGATGCTCTTCTTCTGCAGGTCGGGGTGCTTCTCGAGCGCCGCGTTGAGGTTGGTCACGTACGCCGCATGATGCTTGTCGTGATGGATCCGCATCGTCTGCTCGTCGATGTGCGGCTCGAGGGCGGTGTAGTCGTAGGGGAGCGGTGGAACTTCATGCGCCATTTCTGCTGTCTCCTTCTTCGGTGAATCTTATCAGAAGGGCAGGACAGCGTCGTGCGACGAAGGAGTCGAGCCGCGCGAGTGGGTCCGGCCAGAAGCAGCAGGACAGCGTCATGCAGGACGGCATCTGTCTGACGGACCTGCTCTACACCTGAAGCATTCGATCGAGCGCGAGCTTGGCGCCGCGCTTGTGATCGCTCGGGCACGATGATCTGGTTGTGGATCTGCCCCTCGAGCAGGCCTTCGAGGATCCAGAGCAGATGGTTGGGCGAGACGCGGAACATCGTCGAGCACAGGCAGCCGAACGGATCGAGCGTGATGACGGTCTTCTCCGGCGCGACGTCGTGGCCGAGCCGGTTGACCAGGTGGACCTCGGTCGCGACGGCCCAGACGCTGCCCGCCACGCTGTCCTTGACGGTGTTGATGATGTACTCGGTCGATCCGCTCTTGTCGGCCGCCTGGACGACGTCGAAGGTGCACTCGGGGTGGGCGACGACCTTGCCGCCGGGGTACTTCTTGCGGAACGCGTCGATCTGCGCCACGGTGAAGCGGGTGTGCACCGAGCAGTGGCCCTTCCAGAGGATCAGCTTCGCGTTCTTGACCTGCTTCGGGCCGGAGACCGCCCCAGACCTCGTTCGGATCCCACACCACCATCTGATCGAGCGGCACGCCCATCTTGTAGGCGGTGTTGCGGCCGAGGTGCTGATCCGGCAGCATGACCAGCTTCTCGCCGTGCTCCCACGCCCACTTCATGACGGCCGCGGCATTGGTGGACGTGCACACGATGCCGCCGTGCTCGCCGACGAACGCTTTGATCGCCGCCGACGAGTTGATGTAGGTGACCGGCACCAGCCCGGCGCGGCCGTTCTCGACCGCGTCGGTCCGCACGCCCATCTCCGCCGAGCTCGCGCCAGCACATCTCGAGCTGATCGGGAGCGGCCATGTCGGCCATCGAGCACCCCGCGGCGAGGTCCGGCAGCAGGACTTTCTGATGCGGTCCGCGGAGGATGTCGGCGCTCTCCGCCATGAAGTGCACGCCGCAGAAGACGATGAACTCGGCGGTCCCGCGGCTGGCGGCCGCGCGCGCGAGCTTCAGCGAGTCGCCGATGAAGTCCGCGAACTTGATGACCTCGTCGCGCTGATAGTGATGCCCGAGGATGACCAGCCGGTCGCCGAGCTTCGCCTTGGCTTCAGCGATCCGCGCATCCATCTCGTCGTCGGAGAGACGGAGGTATCGCTCCGGGAGCGGCTGCCGCTCGCCGATGCTCGCCTTCTCGACGTCGGTGAGGAGCTTGATGTCCATGTCAGCTTCCAGCTTCCAGCTACCCGCTTCCACGCTCGCTCCAGCTCCGCGCGCTGGCGAGCGTTCGAGGCTCGGTTCGAGCGCACGAGAACCTATTGTACCAGTGCAGCGGCCTCGTCAGGGGCTTCGGGACCGGTGACGACGTTGTAGAGCGTGTCGCGCTCGACGGGCTCACGCCCGGCCGCCCGGATCAGGCGTCGGATGGCGCCGGTGGTCATCGCTTCGGGCGTGCGGGCGCCGGCCATGTGGTAGATCTTCTCTTCCTGCACGGTGCCGTCGAGGTCGTCGACGCCGAACCACAGCGCGAGCTGCGCGATTTCGACCCCGGTCGCGATCCAGAACCCCTTCACGTGCGGGATGTTGTCGAGCACGAGACGCGAGACGGCGTGCACGCGCAGCGTGTCGGTCGCGCTCGGCGCCGGCAGCTTCCGCATCTGGTTGTTGTCGGGATGGAACGCGAGCGGGATGAACGCCTGGAACCCGCCGCTGTCGTCCTGCAGCGCCCGCGCGCGCAGCATGTGGTCGACGCGCTCGGCGTTGGTCTCGATGTGCCCGTACAGCATCGTGACGTTGGTGCGCATCCCGAGGCCGTGCGCGAGCTTGTGGATCTCGAGGTACCGGTCGGTGCCGCACTTGTCGTGACAGATCTTGCGGCGCACGCGCTCGGCGAAGATCTCCGCGCCGCCGCCGGGGAGCGAGTCGAGCCCCGCCGCCTGCAGCTCGCGCAGCACCTGCTCGTCCGTCATGCCGTAGAGATCCGCGAAGAACGCGATCTCGACGGCGGTGAAGCACTTCAGGTGAATCCCCGGGCGGATGCGCTTGAACCCGCGCAGCATCTCCAGGTAGTAGTCGAACGGCAGATCGGGGTGCAGCCCGTTGACGACGTGGATTTCGGTCAGCGGTTGATCGGCGCGCTGCCGCAGCTTGTCCCACGCCTGCTCGAGCGACATCGTGTACGAGCCGGGATCGCCGGGCTGCAGCCGCGCGAAGGAGCAGAACAGGCAGCTCGCGACGCAGACGTTGGTCGCCTCGAGCCGGATGTTGAAGTTGTAGTACGTGCGCGCGCCGTGCCGCTTCTCGCGCTCGCGGTTCGCCAGCCACCCGAGCGCGAGCAGATCCGGACAGTCGAACAGCCGCACGCCGTCGTCGAGCGTCAGGCGCTCGCCGGCGTCGAGCTTCGCCGAAATGTCGCCGAGCCCCAGAGCGGACAGTCGTGTGTGCATCGGAATGTTGGTGACAGTTCATTTTAGCGCACAAGGTCCGGCTGCCGCCTTCGCCGCTCCAGGCGACGGCTACGGCGCGCCAGGAAAGCCGGACGCCACCGAGAACTCGGTCGCTATACTCGCGGGACAACTGACGTGAGCGGGTGCTCGCAACACCTGCTCTGCCCGGCGGTCATGCGAAGTGGGTGTGAAGCCCACGCGGTGCCGCCACTGTAAGCGGGGAGCGGCAGTCCCACAGCCGGTCGAGGCCGGCGGCCACTGCGAAGAGATCCTTCGTGGGAAGGCGGGGGATGCTGCGATCTTTCTCTGAACTCGGGATCGTCCTGAGCGCAGTCGAAGGATAACGATCCGCAAGCCAGGATACCTGACGCCGGGCCGTCCTTTCATCGCCTCGTCTCGCGTACGAGGCATCGGCGCGTGAACACGCCGAGAAGGAGCCCGATGCGCAAGCCGGCCGTCCTGTTTTTCGTCTCGATCGCTTTCACGCTGCTCTCAGCCACATCCTCGTCGGCGCAGCCGCTGACCGGCCGCGTCGTCGATCCGTCCGGCGAGCCGGTGCCCCGCGCGTACGTGCGCGTCCTCGACGCCGGCGGCAAGACGACAGCCGGGAGCTTCAGCGAAGCCGACGGACGTTTCCGCCTGGAATCGACGCGCTGCCGGAACTGCCGCGTCGAGGTCCTCGCTCGCCGGTTTCGAGACCGCGATCGTGCCCTGCGGCGCCGGGCCGATCGAGGTCAGGCTGACGCTGGCGCCCGTGCGCGAAGCGATCGCGGTGTCGGGGACGCGAAGCGAGGCGCCCGTGAGCCAGCTCGGGGCGAGCGTCACGGTGTTCGACGCCTCGGATCTGGAGCGGCGGCAGTCGCCCGCGGTCGCCGATCTGCTGACCGCATCGCCGGGCGTGACCATCGCGCGGACCGGCGGATACGGGAGCGTCACGTCGCTCTTCGTGCGCGGCGGCGAGAGCAACTACAACAAGGTGCTGATCGACGGGATCCCGGTCAACGAGCCGGGCGGCTACTTCAACTTCAGCAACATCACGAGCGAGAACCTCGAGCGCGTGGAGATCGTCCGCGGCGCACAGTCCGCGCTCTTCGGCTCGGACGCGATGGCCAGCGTGATCCAGCTCGTCACGCGCCGCGGCCGCGCCGGATCGGCGCCGCGAGTCGACGCCGCGATCGAAGGCGGGACGTACGGCACCGGACGCGCGCGCGCGGGGATCGCGGGCGGGTCCGGCCGCGCGGACTACTCGGCGGCCGCAGCGTGGTTCACGACCGACAATCGGACGGACAACAACCAGTTCGAGAACACGACGCTGTCGGCAACGGCGGGCGTGCAGCTCGGCGCCGCGCGCCTCGATTCGCGGCGTGGCGCGCGCCGAGCTCGGCAAGGCCGGCGCTCCCGGCGCGACGGCGTTCGGCCGCGCCGACACCGACGCGTTCTTCCGGCGCCACGACGGGGTCGGCGGCGTCACGTTTCTGCAGGATCTCGGATGCCGGCTTCAGCGCATCGCGCCACCTACGCGCTGTCCGTGAGCCACCAGGCGTCGACGAATCTCGAGGAGGACCCGCCGTACACCCCGCAGTTCGGCGCGAGCGTCTCGCCGTTCGAGTTCTTCGACTTCACTGTACGACAGCCGCACGGATTTGCGCAGGCACTACGCCACGTATCAAGCCGACTGGCGGCCGGTCACCGGCGGGGCGCTTCGGCGATCACCAGGTGACGACGGCGGTCGACTGGGACGGCGAGCGCGGGACGCTGACCGACGCGCTGGCGCAGACGGAGGTCGTGGCGCGCCGCGACAACGTCGGCTGGACGCTGCAGCACCAGGCGCTGTGGCCGAGGCTCTTCGCCACCGTCAGCGTGCGCGTCGAGCACAACGACAGCTTCGGCACCGCGACGGTGCCGCGCGTCTCGGCGGCGTTCGTCGCGCGGCAATCGCGCGGCGCCGTCGGCGAGACGCGGCTCAAGGCGAGCGCCGGACGCGGGATCAAGGAGCCCACGATCGTCGAGTCCTACAGCCCGGACCCGTTCTTTCTCGGCAATCCGGATCTCCTTCCCGAGCGATCGCGCAGCGTCGACGCCGGCATCGAGCAGCGGCTCGCGCACGACCGGCTGAAGATCGAAGCCACGTGGTTCGACGGCCGCTTCCGGAACATCATCTCGACGCGGACGCTCAGCTTCAATCCGTTCCGATCGCAGTTCTTCAACATCGGCGAGACGCGCGCGCGCGGGCTCGAGCTCGCCGGCGACGCCGCCCCGGTCGCGGCCGTGCGGATCCGCGGCGGCTACACGTTCATGCCGTCGCGCGTGACGCTGAGCACGTCGCCGGGAAGCGCCGTGTTCGCCGAAGGCCAGTGGCTCTTCCGCCGCCCGCGGCACGCCGGCTACGCCGAGGCGGTGTGGAGCGGCAGCGCGGCGACCGTCTCGCTGACCGGCACGTTCGTCGGGCGGCGGGTCGACAGCGACTTCTCGTCGCTCGAGCCGCCGATCACGTCGAATGACGGCCACGCGACCTGGGATCTGCGCGCCGCGTACCGGCTGTCGAGCCGCGTCGCGCTGACGCTGGCGGGCGACAATATCGCCGATGCCGACTACATGGATCCGCTCGGATACCCCGCGCTCGGCGGGCGTTCCGCGCGGGCGTGCGCGTCGGGTTCTGACGCGGATGAACACGGATCACGGATCACGGCTGTCGTCGGAAGGTTGACGATTGCATGCTGCAAGGCCGCTGACGTCGCCTTCGGCTATCCGGGGGGCCGTCGCGGCGCGCCGCCGGTGCTGCGCGGCGTGTCGATGGAAGTGCCGGCGGAGAGCTTCGTCGGCATCCTCGGCCCGAACGGGTCCGGCAAGACCACGCTGCTGCGGATGCTCGCGGGACTGCTGCGGCCGTCGCGCGGCCAGCGTGCTGCTCGACGGCGCGGATCTCGCGCGCGCGAACCGGCCGGCGCTGGCGCGCCGCATGGCGGTGGTCCCGCAGGAGACGCAGCTCGCCTTCGAGTACAGCGTCATCGAGGTCGTCCTGATGGGACGCTACCCGCACCTCGGGGCCTTCGAGATCGAGGGGCCGGCCGACTTCACCATCGCGCGCGAGGCGCTCGCCGCAACCGGCACGCTCGCGCTCGAGGACCGCGCCGTTCGGCACGCTGAGCGGCGGAGAGAAACAGCGGGTCATCATCGCCGCCGCGCTCGCGCAGATTGCGGGCGCGGCCGAGGGCAGCGGCATCCTGCTGCTCGACGAGCCCACGGTCGCGCTCGATCTGGCGTATCAGCTCGAGCTGGGCGACCTGCTGCGCGATCTGCAGCGGCGCCGGCCGATGGCCATCGCCGTGTCGACCCACGATCTCAACTTCGCCGCCGGACTGTGCCGCACGCTCGTGCTGTTGAAGAACGGCGAGGTGCTCGCCGCCGGCCCGACCGAGGAGGTCCTCACGCCCGCCGGGATCCGCGCGCTCTACGGCGTGGAGGCGGACGTCAGCCGCCACGCGGCGACCGGCCGCCTGGTCGTCGTGCCGATCCGGCGCGTGGCCGGCGGGACCGGCGCATGACCCCGCGCGTCGGCCGCCGCCTCCTGCTCACGCTGGCGGGCTTCGGGACCCTCGCGGTCGCCGCGATCGTGATCGCGCCGCTCATCGGATCGACGCGGATCAGCCTGCGGCGGGCGTTCGATCCGGCGATCCCGTTCGGCGACAACGTGGACGCGCAGATCTTCTTCGTCGCGCGCCTCCCGCGCACCCTCGCCGGGGCGCTGGTCGGATCGATGCTCGCCTCGGCCGGCGTCGTGTTCCAGGGGCTGCTGCGCAACCCGCTCGCCACGCCGTTCACGCTGGGCGTCTCGGCCGGCGCCGCGCTCGGCGCGATGCTCGCCATCACGTTCGGCTGGTCGTTCGCCTGGGCCGGCATCCCGGCCGCCCCGGCCGCCAGCTTCATCGGCTCGCTCGCGGCGGTCGCCATCGTCTACGCGCTCGCACGCGCGAGGCACAGCGGGATGTCGACCAACGTGCTGCTGCTCGCCGGCGTGACGATGAACGCCTTCTTCTCGGCGCTGATCCTGTTCGTCCAGTACTTCGCGGATTTCGCGCAGACCTACCGGATCCTGCGCTGGCTCATGGGGGACCTCGACATCAGCAGCTACGAGCCGCTCCTCACGGCGCTTCCGCTCGTGCTCGTGTCGTTCGGCATGTTCGCCTGGCTCGCGCGGCCGCTGAACCTGCTGAGCCTGGGCGCGGAAAGCGCCGGGACGCACGGCCTGGACGTGACGCGCGCGCAGCGCGCCGCCTTCATCAGCGCGTCGCTCGCCACCGGCGCGGCGGTGTCGGTCGGCGGGCCCGTGGGGTTCATCGGCATCATCGTGCCGCACCTCGTCCGCCTCCTCGTCGGCTCGGACCACCGCGTCGTCCTGCCGGCGTCGGCGCTCTTCGGCGCCGCGTTCCTGATCGCGTGCGACGTGGTCGCGCGCACGGCGATGTCGCCGCTCGAGCTCCCGGTCGGCGTCATCACGGCGCTCATCGGCGGGCCGTTCTTTCTGTGGCTGCTCGTGAGGAAGCGATGAGAGTGCTGGCTGCGCTCGCTCGTTCCCGTGGCGTCCGCCTTCAGGCGGAGTGCCTCACGCCCGTGGCTGCAAGTCGCGATCGACGTTCGTCGTGGGCTGCGCTGCGTCTACGGCGCGGACGCGCCTTGCAAGGCCTGCCGCCTGCGGCTACGGACTGACGGCGACGCTCAGCGCGACCAGGCGACCCCGCAGACTCCGCGCGCCCCGTCGCGCATCATCTCGGTCATCCCCGCCGTCACCGAGATGCTGTTCGCGATCGGCGCGGGCCCGCAGGTCGTGGCGGTCGGCAGCTTCGACCGGTTTCCGCCCGAGGTCGAGAAGCTGCCGCGAGTCGGCGCGCTGATCGATCCCGACGTCGAGCGGATCCTGTCGCTGCGCCCGGATCTCGTGGTGGTTTACGCCAGCCAGACGGACCTGCGCACGCAGCTCGAGCGCGCGCAGATTCCCGTCTACATCTACAGCCACGCCGGCCTGGCCGACGTCACGGTCACGATCCGCACGCTCGGCGCGCGCGTCGGCCGCGAGCGGCCGGCCAACGATCTGGCGGCCAGTATCGAGACACGCATCGCCGCGGTCACCAAGCGCGTGGCCGGCCTGCGCCGGCCGCGGACGCTGATCGTCTTCGAGCGCGAGTCCATGGCGCTGCGGGGCATCTATGCCAGCGGCGGCATCGGCTTCATCCACGACATGGTAGAGGCGGCGGGCGGAACGAACGTCTTCGCGGACCTGAAGCGCCAGGCGGTGCAGGCGACGACGGAGCTGATCCTGTCGCGGCGTCCGGACGTGATTCTCGATCTGCGCGGGGAGGAGATCTCTTCGGAGGCGAGGACGCGGGAGACGGCGGTCTGGCAGGCGCTGCGCTCGGTGCCCGCGGTCCGCAGCGGCCGCGTCTACTTCATCGCCGATCAGCGCACGGTCGTCCCCGGGCCGCGGGTCGCCGAGGCGGTCGAGCTCTTCGCGCGGACGCTGCACCCGGAGAGCGTTCGCGAGATAGCTGCCAGCTTCCGCTCAGCTGCTCGCGAAGCTTCCGCCGCAGCCTTCGGCGAGCGGGCCGAGCTGCGCGACAGCTTACCGGCTGGCATGCCCGCTTCCGCGCGTCGCCAGCGTCGACGCGCGCGTCCGGCTTGCCGCTTGCAGCTTCCGGCTTCACGCTTACGCCGCGAATTCGACCGGCACGCGCTGCGGGATCAGGCCCCGCTCGAAGGCGTCGGACATCAGCCGCTCGAGACCGCGGCGGCCGCGGTCGCCGTAGGCGAGCGTCAGGTCGTTCACGTACATGCCGACGAATCGATCGGTCTTCGCGCGATCGAGCCCCCGCCCGAACTGCAGCGCGTACTCGACCGCCTCGGCGCGGTGCGACAGCGCGTACGCGATGCTGTCGTGCAGCATCTTCGACACCTTCGCGATCATCTCCGGCCCGAGATCCCGCCGGATGATGTTGCCGCCGAGCGGCAGCGGCAGGCCGCCGGTGCGCTCCGCCCACCACTCGCCGAGGTCCACGATCTTCCGCAGCCCTTCATCCTGATACGTGAGCTGGCCCTCGTGGATCAGCAGCCCCGCCTCCGCCTTGCCGTCGAGGACCGCCTGCTGAATCTCGTCGAACGGCACGACGACGTACTCGAAGTCGGGCTCGTAAATGCGGAGCGCCAGATATGCGGTCGTCAGCGTCCCGGGAATCGCGACCCGGCTGCCCTTGACGCCCTGCGGTCCGGCGCCCTGCCGCGCCACGACGATCGGGCCGTACTTGTCGCCCATGCTCGCGCCGTGCGGCAGCAGCGCGTACTTGTCGACGAGGTGCGCGTAGGCATGGAAGGACACCGCGCTCACCTCGTAGCGGCCTTCGAACGCCGCACGGTTGAGCGTCTCGATGTCGGCGAGCACCTGGTCGACCACGACGCCGCCGGTCTCGACGTTCCCGCTCGCCAGCCCGAAAAACATGAACGCATCGTCCGAATCGGGACTGTGCGCAACGGTGATTCGTGTTTCTGTCATGACGGTATCGTATCAGCCCTTCGATTTCGCTTCGAGCGCATTCGCTCGCTCAGGGCAGGCCCTTCGACTCGCCTGAGTCATTCGCTCGCTCAGGGCAGGTCCGCCGATCGCTTCGCGCTCTGGCTGCTGAAGCCGCGCTGCGGCAGGAGGTGACTCGCACGAGCGCGCTTATCGATTACAGTATCTGCCTGTTGACCACAACATCCCGCGACACCAGCCCATTGCGGAAAATCCTGGCCTCGCAGCAGGCCGGGCTCGTCCTGGTCATCCTGCTGCTCGGGGGCCTGCTCACCGTGCTGGCAGGCTCGCACGTCGATCGGCTGACCGGACAGCCGGTCAACAACTTCCTCAACTCGCACACGCTGATTCAGACCGCGACCGACGCGAGCTTCTTCGCCATCATGGCGGTGGGCGCCACGATGGTCATCATCTCCGGCGGGATCGATCTGTCCGTCGGGTCGATCTACGCGCTGGCCGGCGTGACGACCGCGATGGTGCTTCGCGCGTACGGGCCCGCCGGGGCCGTCGAGACCGTGGCGCTGGGGCTGGCCGTGTCGGTCGGCGTCGGCCTCGCGTGCGGCGCGCTCAACGGGCTGATGGTCGTCGGCCTGAAGGTGCACCCGTTCATCATCACGCTCGGCACGATGTGGATTCTGCGGGGGATCGCGTTCGTCGCCAGCAACGCCGAGAGCATCCTGCTGCCCGCGACGCTCACGAACCTGGCCAAGGCCTCGCTCGGACTGACCTCATCGCTGTACCCGGTGCCGATGCTGACGATGGTGGCGGTCACCGCGCTCGGAGCCGTGTACCTGAGGCAGACGGTCATGGGCCGGCACATCTTCGCCGTCGGCGGCAACGCCGAGGCGAGCCGCTTTTCCGGCCTGTCACTCTGGCGCATTCAGAGCAGCGTGTTCGTGATCTCCGGGCTGACCGCCGGGATTGCGGCCTTCATGGGCGCGAGCTTCTACGGGTCGGCCTCCTGCGTCGACGCCACCGGCTACGAGCTGTACGTCATCGCCTCGGCCGTCGTCGGCGGCGCCAGCCTGTCGGGCGGCAAGGGCAGCGCCGTCAACGCGATGCTCGGCGCGCTGCTGATCGTCCTGATCCGCCAGTCGATCCGCACGCTCCACTTCGATCAGAACTACGAGTGGATCATCATCGGCTGCGCGATCATCGTCGCGGTGGTCCTCGATCGCGCGAGCGCGAGCTTCACGGCGCGGCACCTGTCGCAGACGGCGACGCGTCAGGCGTGAAAGCTCGAGAAAAAGGTGTCTGAGCCCTTCTCTTCCGGCCTGAGTCGGATTGCGGAGTCATTCGATCTCCGGGCCGCCGAGTATCCCAGGAGCGACTGGCATCGCGTCTGCGCTGAACGGGTGGTCCTTGCCTGCGGGATCCAGCCTGGCGATGTCGTGCTCGACGCCGCGACGGGCACCGGTTTCGCCGCGCTCGCAGCTGCTGCACGAACCGGCACAGCGGGCCGCGTGATAGGCGTCGACGTGTCCGAGGGCATGCTCAGGCAGGCGCACGAGGCGGCTGCCAACCTCGGGATACAGAACGTCGAGCTCGTCAAGGACGACGCGACGCGTCTGACACGATATGCCGATGAATCGTTCGACGCGGTGACCTGTGCGGCCGGTCTTCTGTACATGCACGCGCGGCACGGCGCTTCGGGAATGGCGGCGCCTGCTGCGACCCGGTGGACGGGTTGCTTTTTCGACCATGCGCGCGGGCTCCCCGCTGGGGGCTCGTGTGTTTCGGGACACCGCGGCGACATTCGGGCTGGCGCTGCGCGATCCGAGCGAGGAACTGGGCTCTGAAGCCGCATCGCACGCCGCTCTCGAGGAGGCCGGCTTCGACGTCGTCTCGACGGTCGCCGAGCCGGTCGAGTTCACGATGCGGGATCGGGCCATGGCCTGGGCGGCGAATTCCCGTTCCGCCGCCCACGAGGACGTGCACCGGCTGAGCGAAGCAGATCGTGAAGCGCTGCGTCGCGCGTTTCTCGCGGCGCTCGCAGACATCGAGGAGAACGATCCTCTTGCTCTCGCCAGCGCCGAGGTGCTTTACGTGGTCGGCAGGCGCTGAGCGTCAGTGTCTCGTCGGCTATTTGCGGCGTGTCGCCTTGCGTGCCGCCTTGCGCTTCGTTTTGGCTTTCGTCCTGGGCCTGGCCTTGGATTTCGGCTTGGACTTCGCCCCGGCTTTGGGCTTCACGCGCTCCGGAAGCACCTTGCTCCCCGTCTCGCGATTCCATTCCTCGTAGGTCTGGTCCGAGATCTTCCCCTCGACGAGGAGTTGCGCGAACTTGCGCCGTTGCGCGGCGCTCTTGAATGGCATGCTGAATCCCTAATCCCTAATCTTTAATCCCTAATCGTTGAATCCTAATCCTGAATCCCGCTGAATCGCTGAATCGCTGAATCGCTGAATCGCTGAATCGCTGAATCGCTGAATCGCTGATTGCGAAGCATTCTGATTCAAAGATTCAAGGATTCAGGATTAGCGATTCTTCTCTGTGTACACGAGCTGCGCCGCCACGAGGAGGCTGGCCGCAATTCCCGCATAGGTCAGCGCGACGCGTGGCGTGGATTTCCCGTAGAACCCGGCAAAGTCCAGCTCCGCCGAGGCCCCGCTATCGTTGGTCACGATGTACCAGAACGTCAGGAACACGAGCGTGAAAGTTTTCGGCGTCTCGCTGATGACGCCGAGCGATGTGCCGGCCGCTACGACGACGAATACTCCAATCACGAAGGCCGGCAACGATCCGGGGTGAGCGGCAGCCATCCGCGCAAGCGGCACGGCGAGCAGCGCCGCGGCGACGGCTGTCGCGGCGAGCAGCTTCCACCACACGAATCTCGCGCGCAGCTGCGGCGCCGAGTGAATCAGGCCGAGCGTTCCGGCGCGGCGATCGCGGCACGGCAGGTCGGCGATCGCGACCGACACGATGGCGAGCGCTACCGGCAGGACCCCGCGCATGAACTCGCGCGCCGGAGTTGCCGCCGTGGCGACGGCCAGGCCCAGCGCCGGGAGCAGCAACGCGGGATAGGCCGCGAACGGTCATCCGGGCGTCGGTCATCGCGGCAGCCAGGAGTGACGGCGGGGCAGACGATCGGCGAAAACCAGGGAGGACGCGCGCCAGGGGTTTCATCGCGGAATTGATCCGCGCCATCCAGCCTCTTCCACCGCGGTCCACGCCGCCGCGCACGAGGGCCGGATCGAAGCGATGGAACGTGCGGCTCGCGAGGAGGAGCAACGGCAGCGGAATCAGAAGCGATCCAATCCGCGGAAGCAGCCACACCCGGTCCAGGGTCAGCCCGTGGAAGACGAACAGCGGCTTCGCCGGGTCGAAGCTTCCTCCGATGGAGAGGTTGGCCTCCCGCATCCCGGGCATCATCTGCGACGCGACGAAGCCGAACCCGGCGAAGTCGACGTAGCGCGCGAGGCCCGGGTCGACGTCCGCGGCGACGAGCGTCATCGTGAAGCTCAGACAGGCCAGCCAGAGAAAGAAGTACAGCACGTCGCCGATCCGCCCCGCGAGAAACGGCACCGACTCGAACACGATCGCGAGCACGGCGACGAGCACGATCGCCGGGGGCACCAGCAGGAGATACTGCCGGACGAACAGCCAGGGCTCGAGCGCGGCCTCGTTGCGGACGATGAGCATGCCCATCGAGCTGAGCATGAAGCCGGCGGTGAACGTGCCGAGAAACGCGAGATTCCCGAGCAGCTTGGCGAACAGGTATTCTCCTCCCCGCACGGTCGTCGAGGCGATGACGAAGCCGCACCGTGAAGAGACATCACGCCCGATCGCGTTGGAAATGACGTAGAAGCCCGCCAGGCCGACGAAGAGTCGACGCCAGCATGGCCGTCGCCATTCCGATGGCGGCGGAATTGTAGAGCGCGCGCCGGCCGTCCTCGACGACGAGCAGCGCGTTCCCGGTCGCGGGATCGGGAATCCACAGGTAGGCCAGAAGAGTCAGGACGAGGAACACCACGAGCGTCGAGAGCCGGCGGAAACGGATCGAGCAGATCCGCCTTGACGGTGGCGACGACGCGCCGGACGCCCTCGCTCACGCCGCCGATCCTTCCGCGGGCGGCGCCGGCGTGTAGTTGAGGGTGTAAAGAAAGGCATCCTCGAGCGTCGGGTCCACCAGATAGGCGCCCGCCGCCGGCGTCTCCGGCGCCACCACGCGCGCGCAGACGCCGTCGCTCTTCCGCACGGCGCTCGAGATCGTCATCGTCGATCGCTGCCTGGCGAAATCGTCGGACGGCATCACCACTTCCCACACGTGACCGGCCGCGCGGCGCAGGAGCGCTTCCGGCTTCGCCAGCGCGACGAGACGGCCGCCCTTCATGATCGCGATGGTGTCGGCGACCGCCTCGATGTCCGAGACGATGTGCGTCGAGAGAATGACGAGCTTGCCGAACGCCGCGTCCGAGAGCACGTGGCGGAACCGGACGCGCTCCTCCGGGTCGAGCCCCGCAGTGGGCTCGTCCACGATGACGAGGTCGGGCTGGTTGATGAGCGCCTGGGCGATGCCGAGCCGCTGTTTCATGCCGCCGGAAAAGCCGCCGACCGCACGATTCGCGACGGCGTGGAGGTTCACGGTCTCGAGCATCTCGCGAACGCGTCGTGCGTCGTGCACGCCCTTGAGGGCCGCGAAGTAGGTCAGGAACTCGATCGCCGTCAGGTTGTCGTAGACGCCGAAGTCCTGCGGGAGATAGCCCAGGCGGGCGCGCAGCGCATCGGGCCTGGCGAGGATGTCGTCGCCGTTGAAAAGAATGCGGCCGCTCGTCGGGCGGGTGACCGTCGCGACCATCTGCATCAGCGTGGACTTGCCCGCGCCGTTCGGCCCGAGGAGGCCGAGCACGCCGCCGTCCACCGACAGCGAGAGATCGCGGACGCCGTAGTTCCCGGAACGAGAAGCGCTTCCGAGCACCACTGACTTCGATGTGGTGCGACGCACGAGGTTCGTCATGGTCCGGCTGAAGCCGGACGCCACCGATGTCACGGTTCGTCATGGTCCGGCTGAAGCCGGACGCCACCGATGTCACGGTTCGTCATGGTCCGGCTGAAGCCGGACGCCACCGAGGTCACGAGTTCGTCATGGTCCGGCTGAAGCCGGACGCCACCGATGTCACGAGTTCGTCATGGTCCGGCTGAAGCCGGACGCCACCGATGTCACGAGTTCGTCATGGTCCGGCTGAAGCCGGACGCCCACCGGGGTCACCGCGCCGGCCGCGTCAGCAATCCCCGGCCCCGCAGCCAGTTGGACAGCAGAGACGGCCACGCGCTCAGCGCGGGATCGCCGAGCGCCAGGCCGACGCCGTGCGGACCGTTCTCGAAGATGTGCATCTCCGCCGGGACCTTCGCCTTGCGCAGCGCGAGGTAGAACCGCACGCTGTTCTCGGCGCGGAACCCCGGTGTCGGCGTTGGTGTGGAACAGGAACGTCGGCGGCGTCTGCGGCGTCACGCGCAGCTCGTTCGACAGATCCTCGACCAGCTTCGGATCGGGGTTCTCGCCGAGCAGGTTCCTCCTCGATCCCATGTGGGCGATCGCCGGATCGAACGACACCACCGGATATCCGAGGATCAGGAAATCGGGCCGGCTGCTCGCCCGGTCGATGGGATCGGCGGCGTCCGGCTTGCCGGCGTCGAAGTGCGTGCCGACGGTGGACGTCAGGTGTCCGCCGGCCGAGAAGCCCATCATGCCGATCCGATCGGCCAGCACGCCGAACTCCTGCGCGCGCGCGCGCAGCGATCCGAATCGCGCGCTGCCCGTCGCCGAGCTCGATCGGGTGGTGATAGCGGGGGCCGAGCCGGTACTTCAGCACGAACGCGGTGACGCCCATCGCGTTGAACCACGACGCGACCTGCCGCCCCTCGTGGTCCATCGCGAGCGCGCTGTAGCCGCCGCCCGGCGCGACGACAACCCCCGTGCCGGTGGCTCCGCGGGCGGCGCGATACAGCGGTGAGCGTCGGCTTGTCGGTGTCCGCGTCCCCGAGCGCACCCGGCGCCCCTTGTGCCCACAGCGGCATTTCCTCCGGGGTGCTGTTGATCGCCCCGCGGCCGGCAGGCGCGCCGCGGCCGCCAGGCGCCTGCGGCGCCTGCGGCCCGCGCGAGGAAGCGAGTCTTCGAGCGCCGCAGCGCGCGCGAGCGGGGTGGGGCCCCGCGAGCAGTGAAATGCGCGCGCCGAGCCGAGACTCGCGGCGACCAGAAGAGCGATGAGCGGCCGGATCATGTCGAGGTCCTTTCAAGACAGGCGCACGCCTGATTCCACGGCGGGCCTGACGATAGCTTAAGATGACGCGAATGTGTCAATCTGCCGGCGCAGCCTGGAGGCGTTTCCATATGAGCTCGAAGACGATGACGAACCCGATGAAGAAGACTGATCGCTCGCGATCCTGCCGCTCGTCGTCCTGCTGGCCGGGTGCAGCCGCGAAGCCGCGCGCCGCCGGCCGCGACGCGCGCTCCGGGACTGAAGATCGCGATGATCGCGAAGAGCTCGACCAACCCGGTGTTCCTCTCGGCGCGCACCGGGGCCGAGGTGGCGGCGCGCGAGATGGCGCAGAAGCACGGGATCCCCATCGAGGTCGTCTGGATGACCCCTCCGTCCGAGGACGGCCAGGTGCAGGCGCAGCGCATCGCGCAGGCGGTGAACGAAGGCGCCACCGCGGTCCTCGTGTCCTGCTCCGACGCCGGCAAGGTCACCGGCGCCATCAACGACGCCGTGGCGCGCGGCGTGCCGGTGATGACGTTCGACAGCGATGCGCCGGAGTCGAGCCGCTTCGCCTTCTACGGCGTGGACGATGTGAAGACGGGCGAGATGGTGATGAAGGAGCTCGCGTCCCAGATGCACGAGAAGGGGAACGTCGCGATTCTGGCCGGCAACCAGAACGCCCCGAACCTGCGCAAGCGGGTCGACGGCGTCAAGCAGGAGGCCGCGAAGTACCCCGGCATGAAGATCGTCGACACGTTCTATCACATCGAGACGCCGCAGGACGCCGCCGCCGAAGTGATCCGCGCCCAGAATGCCTACCCGCAGATCCAGGGCTGGGCGATGATCGGCGGCTGGGCGCTGTTCACGCCGACGCTGCTGACGGACCTCGATCCGAAGCGGATCAAGATCGTCTCCGTGGACGCGCTGCCCGCGGAGCTCGCGTACGTGGAGAAGGGGCTCGCGCCCGTGCTGCTCGCCCAGCCGACGTATCTGTGGGGCTACGTGTCGGTGCAGCGGATCGTCGAGAAGGTCCACCTGAAGCAGGACGTCCCGCAGATCATCCCGATGGAGCTCGTCAAGGTCACCAAGGAGAACCTCGGCACGTGGGCGCGTCAGCTCAAGGACTGGGGCTTCACGGACGTGCCGGAGGCGTATCTGAAGATGCCGTAGGAGACAGCGGAGGGACGGAGATACCGGAGTGTCACCAACCGTCAGCACGGAGGAACGGAGAAACGGAGAAACGGAGTTTCTTTTGTTTTGTTGATTCGAAATCTCCGTTCCTCCGTTGCTCCGTTCTCCTGTAAAGCCGTATGAAGAGCTCTCTCCGTTCTCTCCGTCACCTCGTTACCTCGAATCCGGGATTCACGAGTGACCGAACCCGCGATACGGCTCCAAGGCGTAACGAAGCGCTTCCCCGGCGTGCTGGCGCTCGAGGACGTCAGCTTCGACGTGGCCGCCGGGTCGTGCCACGCGCTGTGCGGCGAAAACGGCGCCGGGAAGAGCACGCTCGGGAAGATCCTCGCGGGCATCTATCCCGTCGATGCGGGCCGGGTGACGATCTTCGGCCGCGCGGTGGCTTTCGGCGGCCCCGAACAGGCGCTGGCGGCCGGCGTCGCGATCGTCCACCAGGAGCTCGCGTTCTGCGAGAACCTCTCCGTCGCGGAAAACCTCTGCCTCGGCGCGCTGCCCGCGAGAGGACCGTTCCTGTCGCGCGCGGAGATGCGCCGGCGCGCCGGCGTGATGCTCGTCGGCCATCGGCGCCACGCATCGACGTGGACCGGCAGGTCGAGGAGCTGAGCACCGGCCAGCAGCAGATGCTCCAGATCGCCGCCGCGGTCGGACGAGGCGCGCGCATCATCGTCTTCGACGAGCCGACGAGCAGCCTCTCGCAGCACGAGGCGCAGAAGCTGTACGAGCTGATCGGGCGCCTGCGCGAGACCGGCGTGACGATGATCTACGTCAGCCACCGGATGGAGGAGATCTTCCGGCTGTGCGACACCATCACGGTCCTGCGCGACGGCCGTCACGTGACGACGCGGCCGGCCGCGCGAGCTCGACGAGGCCGCGCTCGTCGAGTCGATGATCGGCCGTCCGCTCGCGGAGTACTTCCCGGGCCATCTCCAGGCCGAACCGGGCGAGGAACTGCTCCGCGTGGAGGGGCTGTCGAGCCCGGGCCGCTTCCAGGACGTCTCGTTCACGCTGCGCGCGGGGGAAGTGCTGGGCCTGGCCGGGCTGGTGGGCGCCGGCCGCTCCGAAGTCGCGCACGCGCTGTTCGGCCTCGATGGCGGCGTGTCACCGGACGCGGCTCGTGGGCGCAGCGGGATCGCTGGAGCTCCGCGCACGCCCGCCGACGCGATGCGCGCCGGCATCGGGCTCGTCCCCGAGGACCGCAAGCGTCAGGGACTGGTGCTGGCGATGACCGGGGTCGCCAACGTCACGCTCCCCACGCTCGGCCGCGCTTTCGCGCCTGACGTTCACCCGCCACGAGCGCCGAGCGGGCGATCGCCGGATCCTATTTCGACCGCCTGCGCGTCCGCGCCCCCGGCCTGGACTCCATCGTCGCGGGACTGTCGGGCGGCAATCAGCAGAAGATCGTGCTGGCGAAATGGCTCGCCGCGGGCTGCCGCATCCTGATCCTCGACGAACCGACCCGCGGAGTGGACGTCGGAGCCAAGGCGGAGATCCACGCGCTCATCGACGAGCTGGCGTCGAAGGGCAGCGGCGTGATCCTGATCTCGAGCGAGCTGCCGGAGATCCTCAACCTCGCGACGCGCATCATCGTGCTCCGCAACGGCCGGGTGGCCGGCGAGCTGCCGCGCGCGCAGGCGACGCAGAACGGGCTGATGCGGCTGATGGCGGGGGCGGCCTGAACGAATCACTAATCACTAATCGTGGAATCGTTGAATCTGCGAATCGGATCCGGATTCAAGGATTCGAGGATTCGAGGATTAGTGATTAGTGATTGAGGTCCTATCGACCCGACCGTCTGTGCCCGCAGCGCTTTGACGACCGTCGTGACCCGCTCGATCGCGACGTCGATGTCGTCGTCGGTCGTCGTGCGGCCGAGGCCGAAGCGGATGGATGCGCCGGCGCGCTCGCCGGTCGCGCCGATCGCCACGAGCACGTGCGACGGCGCCTGACTGCCCGAGCTGCACGCGGATCCTGTCGACACGGCGATGTCGCCGAGCGCCATCAGCAGCGCCTCCCCTTCCACGTCGTCGAAGCTCACGTGCAGGTTGTGCGGGAGCCGGCGGTCGCCGGCGGGACCGTTCAGCCGGACGTCGTCGAGCGCGCTGCAGGCCCGCGAGCAGCCGATCGCGCATGCCGGACAGCCGCACGCTCTCGGCGGCCATCTCCTGCCGGCACAATTCGGCCGCGCGGCCGAGGCCGACAATGCCGGGGACGTTGAGGGTGCCGGAGCGAAGGCCGTTCTCGTGCCCGCCGCCGTCGATCTGACAGGACAGCGGCAGCTTCGGCTTGCGGCGCCGCACGTAGAGCGCGCCCGCGCCCTTGGGCCCGTAGTACTTGTGCCCGGTGAGCGAGAGCAGATCGATGCCCATCGCGGCGACGTCGAGCGGGATCTTGCCGGCGGCCTGCGCGGCGTCGGTGTGGAACACGCACGCCGTGCTCCTGCGCGACGGCGCCGATGGCCGCCAGCGGCTGCAGCACGCCGATCTCGTTGTTGGCCGCCATGATGGAGATGAGGATGGTGCGCGGGGTCATCGCCGCGCGGAGCTCGGCGAGGTCGATGAAGCCCTGCGCGTCCACGCCGAGCCGCGTGACGCGGCACCCCTCGCGCTCGAGCCGTTTGCAGGAGTCCAGCACCGACTTGTGCTCGGTGGCGGCGGTGATGATGTGGTCGCCGCGATCGCGCAGCGCGTGGGCGACGCCTTTGAGCGCCAGGTTGTTGGACTCGGTCGCGCCGCTGGTGAAGACGATCTCCCCGGCCGATGCGCCGACGAGGTCGGCGACCTGGGCCCGCGCCGCGTCCACCGCCTTCTGCGCGTCCCAGCCGTAGGCGTGCTGGCGGCTCGCGGGATTGCCGAAGTGCTCGGTGAAAAACGGCAGCATCGCCTCGAGCACGCGAGGGTCAACCGGCGTCGTCGCGTGATAGTCCAGGTAGATGGGTCGAGTCATGCCAGGCCGGCGCCGATGGCCGGCTCACCCTTCAGAGTTTTCGCCCGGCAACCCGGCCCGCCAGGACGATCGGAATCGCGGGTTCTTCCGGCGGCGGCGGTTCGGCGGACACTTCCTGCAGCGAGCAGGTCGCCAGCGCGGCCAGGATGCGGTCCTTGATTCGCCAGAGCGGGTCGCGGACGCTGCACTTGGAATACTGGCCGCAGTTCTCCGCTTCGGTCGAGCAGGCGGTCACCGTCAGCGGTCCGTCAATCGCCTGGATGATGTCGGCGACCGAGATCGCGCTCGGCGCCTTGGACAGGCGGTAGCCTCCGCGTGTGCCCTGGTGCGACGTCAGCAGTCCCCGGCGCGCCAGCCGCTGCAGCACCTTCGCCATCAGCTCGACGGGAATGTCGTACTGTTCGGCAATCTCGCGCGCGCTCGCCGAGTCGACGTCGGTTCGCGTCGCGAGGTGCTTCATCGCCATCAGCGCGTAGTCCGCTTTTTTAGAGAGGCGCAGCATTTACCACATCCCTAGTTGAAGCTTCGCAGACTCCGACATGCGATCCTTCGTCCAGCTCGGCTCCCAGACGATGTCGACCTTCGCGTCGGCGACGCCGGGAACCGCCTTGACCTTGTTGCTCACCTCGACCGGCAGCGACTGCGCCGCGGGACACCCGGGCGACGTGAGCGTCATCGTAATCAACGCGACGCCGGACGCATCGACGCCGATATCGTAGACCAGGCCGAGCTCCCAGATGTTCACCGGGATCTCCGGATCGAACACCGTCGAGATCGCCTGGACGATGGACGGTCTCAGCTCGGCGGTCTTGCCGGCATCGACCGCCAGTGCGGTCTGCGGCGTCTCGGCGGGCGGTGGAGCGGCATCCGATGGAAGCATAGGCAAGGATTTCATGGCCCTATTCGGTCGACGTGATCTGTTTCGCGCTCGAGGGCGGCCTTGAGCGTGTGCCACGCCAGGCTGGCGCATTTCACGCGGACGGGAAACTCCCGCACCCCCGCGAGCACCGACAGCTTGCCGAGATCCTCGACCGGCTGGTCCGGCGGGGTCGTGACCACGTGGTGAAAGCGCTCGAACAGCGCACGCGCTTCCCCGACGGTGCGCCCTTTGACCGCGTCGGTCATCAGCGACGCGGACGCTTTCGAAATCGCGCAGCCCGATCCCTGGAACGCGACGTCCTTGATGACGTCCCCCTCCACCTGCACGTACAGGTTGAGCCGGTCCCCGCAGAGCGGATTGTAACCCTCGGCGTGGTGGCTCGGCGCCTCCAGGACGCGGAAGTTTCTCGGCCGCCGGTTGTGGTCGAGAATCACTTCCTGGTAGAGATCGGTGAGGTCCGACATCAGGCGAACACCTCGCGGACGCGGCCGAGCGCGCGGGCGAGCACGTCGATGTCCTCGCGCGTGTTGTAGATGCCGAGCGACGCCCGAATCGTCGCGCTGATGCCGTAGCGATCCATCACGGGCTGGGCGCAGTGCTGGCCCGTCCGGACCGCCACGCCCTCGCGATCGAGAATCGTGCCCGCGTCGTGCGGGTGGACGCCTTCGAGCAGGAACGACAGCACGCCCGTCTTGTGCCGGGCTTCGCCGATGATGCGCGCGCCCGGAATCTCGCGCACCCGCGCCGTGGCGTACTCGAGGACGCTGTCTTCGTGCGCGAGCGCGGCCTCCCGATCGATCGCCGTCAGATAGTCGATCGCCGCGCCAAACCCCGCCACGCCGCCGATGTTCGGCGTCCCGGCCTCGAACTTGTACGGCACGACGTTGTAGAGCGTCTTCTCGAAGGTCACCGAGGCAATCATGTCGCCGCCGCCCTGGTAGGGCGGCATGGCCTCGAGGAGCGCCCGGCGGCCGTAGAGCACGCCGACACCGGTCGGGCCGAACATCTTGTGGCTCGAGAACACGTAGAAGTCGCACTCGAGCGCCTGGACGTCGACGGTGAGGTGCGGCACGGCCTGCGCGCCGTCGACGAGCACGACCGCGCCGCGCGCGTGCGCCTGCTCGACGATCTGGCGGACCGGATTGATGGTCCCGAGCGCGTTCGACACGTGGCTCACCGCGACGAGCCGCGTGCGCGCGGACAGCAGCGCGGCATACGCGTCCATGTCGAGCTGCCCGATCTCGTCGATCGGGATCACGCGCAGCACCGCGCCGGTCTGCTCGCAGAGCAGCTGCCAGGGCACGATGTTGGAGTGATGCTCCAGCCACGAGATGACGATCTCGTCGCCCGGCCCTGAGCATCGGGCGCCCGTAGCTCTGCGCCACGAGGTTGATGCCGTCGGTGGTGCCCTTGGTGAGGACAATCGTGCGCGGATCGGGCGCGTTGATGAACGCCGCCGCTTTCGCGCGCGCCCCCTCGTAGAGCGCCGTCGCGCGCTCGCTGAGCAGGTGCGTCGCGCGATGGATGTTCGCGTTGTCGTGGCGGTAGTAGGCGTCCATCGCCTCGAGCACGGCCAGGGGCTTCTGGCTCGTGTTCGCGCTGTCGAGATACACGAGCGGCTTGCCGTGCACGCGTTCCGACAGGATCGGAAAGTCCCGCCGTATCTTCTGCACGTCGAACGCCGTGCGCGTCTCCGAGGCGGCGGACGTTGTCGACTGGGCTGACGCGGCTGACGGGGGGTCATGCCGCGTCGAGCTCCGCAAGGTCCTTCGCGAGCTGCGCGTACAGCTCGCCTTCGAGCGCGACGCGCAGCGGCTCCACCTTGACCCGATCGAGAATGTCGCCGGCGAAGGCGTGGATCAGCATGTCGCGCGCCTCGAAATACGTCAGGCCGCGGGCGCGCAGGTAGAAGATCGCGTCCTCGTCGAGCTGCCCGATCGCCGCCCCGTGCGTGCACTTCACGTCGTCGGCGAAGATCTCGAGCTGCGGCTTGGTGTTGATCTGCGCATCGTCGGAGAGCAGCAGCGCGCGGTTGGTCTGCTTCGCGTCGGTCTTCTGCGCGTCCTGGCGCACGATGATCTTGCCGTTGAACACCGCCCGGGCCTTGCCGCCGAGGATGCCCTTGTAGATCTCGTGGCTCGGGCAGTGCGCCTTGGCGTGATCGATCGTCGTGTGGTTGTCGACGAGCCGGTCGCCGTCGGCCAGGTACAGGCCGTTCAGGGTGCACTCCGCGCCTTCCCCGTCGAGGAGCGCGCTCACGTCGTTGCGCACCAGCTTCCCGCCGAGCGAGAACGAGTGCGACGACACGTTGGCGCTGCGCGCCGCGTGGATGTGCATGCTCGCGATGTGGAACGCCTCGACGCTCTCCTGCTGGACCTTGTAGTGATCGACGATCGCGTTCTCGCCCGCGAAGACCTCGGTGACGGCGTTCGTGAAGTACGGTGGTCTCCCGCGGTCCGACGTAGGTCTCGACAATGCGCGACTCGGTCCGGTCGCCCGCGACGATCAGCGCCCGCGCGCTCGACATGATCGGGCCGGACGTGGCCGAGGCCGTCGTGACGAAGAGGATGTGCAGCGGCTGCTCGAGGATCACGCCGTCCGGGATGTAGACGTACGCGCCGTCGGAGGCGAGCGCCGTGTTCAGCGCGGTGAACGCGCGCGACCCGAAATCGGCGAGCTGCCCGAGGTAACGCTGGACGACGTCGGCCTGCTCGGTGACCGCCGCGGCGAGCGATCCCACGCGGACGCCCTCCGGCAGGTTCGCGGTGCGCGACAGCTCGGGCGCCAGCCGGCCGTTCACGATGACGATGCGGACCGCCGCGTCGCTGTAGAGATAGCCGGCGAGCTCCGCTTCGGTGGCGTGCGCGGCGTCGGCGCCGGTCGGCCTGAACTCGGCGGCGGCGATTGGCGCGACGCTCGTGAAGCGCCATTCCTCGTCACGCGCGGTCGGGAACCCGAGCGCGGCGAACCGCGTGGCGGCGCGGTCGCGCAGATCCTGGAGCCACCGCGGGCCGCCCTGCGGCCGCTGCTCGACCGCGGCCAGCCATGGCTGAAGTTTTTCCGCTACGGGTGTCATCGCGCTCACGCTCCAACCGGCGCGGCGCCGGCCTCGATCCAGCCGTAGCCCTTCTTCTCGAGCTCGTGCGCCAGCTCCTTGCCGCCGGACTTCACGATGCGCCCGGAGCTCAGCACGTGCACGTAGTCGGGGACGATGTAGTCGAGCAGCCGCTGGTAATGCGTCACGACGATGATCCCGCGATTGGGGGCGCGCATCGCGTTGACGCCGCTCGCCACGAGCTTCAGCGCGTCGATGTCGAGGCCCGAGTCGGTCTCGTCGAGGATCGCGAGCTTCGGCTCGAGCAGCGCCATCTGGAAGATCTCGTTCCGCTTCTTCTCGCCGCCGGAGAACCCTTCGTTCACCGCCCGGCTGAGCATGCTCTGGTCGATCTCGAGCAGCGCCGACTTCTCCTTGATGAGCTGCAGGAACTCCATCGCGTCGAGCTCCGGCTCGCCGTGGTGCTTCCGCTTCGCGTTCAACGCCGCCTTGAGGAAGTAGGCGTTGTTCACCCCGGCAATCTCCACCGGGTACTGGAACGCCATGAACACGCCTTCGCGCGCCCGCTCGTCGGGGTCCATGTCGAGGAGATCCTTGCCCTCGAACAGCACCTCGCCGCCCGTCACCTCGTACTGCGGGTGCCCCGACAGCGCGCGCGCCAGCGTGCTCTTGCCGGACCCGTTGGGCCCCATGATGGCGTGGACTTCGCCGGCGTTCACGTGAAGGTCGATCCCTTTGAGGATCTGCTTTCCCCTCGGCCTTGACTTGCAGATTCTTGATATCAAGCATGAATGTTGATTTTCTCTGGTCCGCGAGCCGGGATGCGCAGCGTTCCGGTGGTGTCCGGCTTCAGCCGGACCTGTCTATCCGACCGACCCTTCGAGCGACACCTGAAGCAGCTTCTGCGCCTCCACGGCGAACTCCATCGGCAGCTCGCGGAAGACTTCCTTGCAGAAGCCGCTGACGATCATGTTGACCGCGTCTTCCGCGGTGAGGCCGCGCTGCCGGCAATAGAAAATCTGATCCTCGCCGATCTTCGACGTCGACGCCTCGTGCTCGACCTTGGCCGTGCTGTTGCGGATGTCGAGATACGGGAACGTGTGGGCGCCGCACTTGTCGCCGATGAGCAGCGAGTCGCACTGCGAGTAGTTGCGCGCGTGCCTGGCGTTCTTGCCGATGCGCACCTGCCCGCGATAGGTGTTCTGGCCGTGGCCGGCGGAAATGCCCTTCGAGACGATCGTGCTGCGCGTGTTCTTCCCGAGGTGGATCATCTTCGTCCCGGTGTCGGCCTGCTGCCAGTTGTTCGTCGTCGCGACGGAGTAGAACTCGCCGATCGAGTTGTCGCCCTGCAGGATGCAGCTCGGATACTTCCAGGTGATGGCCGAGCCCGTCTCGACCTGGGTCCACGTGATCTTCGACCCGCGTCCGCCGCAGAGGCCGCGCTTGGTCACGAAGTTGTAGATCCCGCCCTTGCCGTCCTTGTCGCCGGGATACCAGTTCTGAATCGTCGAGTACTTGATCGTCGCGTCGTCGTGCGCGATGAGCTCGACGACCGCGGCGTGGAGCTGGTTCTCGTCGCGCATCGGGGCCGTGCAGCCCTCGAGGTAGCTGACGAACGAGCCTTCGTCCGCGATGATGAGCGTGCGCTCGAACTGCCCCGTGTCCTTCGCGTTGATGCGGAAGTAGGTGGACAGCTCCATCGGGCAGCGCACCCCTTTCGGGATGTACACGAACGAGCCGTCGCTGAAGACCGCCGAGTTCAGCGCGGCAAAGAAGTTGTCGGTGTGCGGCACGACCGAGCCGAGATACTTCTTCACGAGGTCCGGGTGCTCGTGCACCGCGTCCGAGAACGACATGAAGATGATGCCCTGCTTGGCGAGCGTCTCGCGGAACGTCGTCGCCACCGAGACGCTGTCGAAGACCGCGTCGACCGCGACCCCCGCGAGCAGCATCTGCTCGTCGAGCGGAATGCCCAGCTTGTTGAACGTGGCCCTGACCTCGGGGTCGACCTCGTCCAGGCTGTTGAGGACCTTCTTCTTCTTCGGCGCCGAGTAGTAGGCGATGTCCTGGTAGTTAATCGGCTCGAACTTGACGTTCTGCCACGTCGGCTCCTTCATCGTGAGCCACAGCCGGTACGCCTTCAGGCGCCACTCGAGCAGCCATTCCGGCTCTCCCTTCTTCGCGGAGATCAGCCGGACGACGTCCTCGCTGAGGCCTTTCGGGATCGTCTCGCTCTCGACGTCGGTGACGAAGCCGTACTTGTATTCGCGGTTCGCGAGTTGTTCGATGGTTTCGGTGGCTGTGGTCATGAAGCTCCGGTACCAGCTTCGCTACCAGCTAGGGAAGCTGGAAGCTGGAGCGGAAGCTACACGCTGAAAGAACTCCCGCATCCGCACGTGCTCTTCGCGTTCGGGTTGTTGAAGATGAAGCCGCGGCTGACCAGGCTCGTGTCGTAGTCGAGCGTGGTGCCCTGGATGAAACGGAAGCTCTTCGGATCGACGAAGACTTTCGAGCCGCCGGCGCCCTCGAACACGTGATCGCCGTCGCGGGGCGTCCCTTCCCAGGCGAAGGTGTAGCTCAACCCTGAACAGCCGCCGGCCTTGATGGCGATGCGGAGCCCGCCGTCGGGAATGCCGTTCTTCAGGGTCATTTTCCTGATCAGCGCGGCGGCGTTTTCGCTGATTTGGAGCACGTTTCCGAGCTCGGGCCCGGTCCCGGCAGTATCTACGACCATAACAGTCCTATATTAGTCCAGCGGTACCGCTTACGCAATAAAAGTATCGCTATAGCCGTAGGTTTGCTGCTGCCGGGCTTCGGGTCCGCGGCAAGCAGGAGCTTGAGCTTCTTCGACGGCTTTCGCCTAAACTTCGTCTCGACGTGGACATCTTCTCGATTGCCCTCTTCGCGGCCGGGGTCGCGCTCGGCCTTGTGGTCGCGGTCGCCGTCTGGGGCTTCGCCCGTTCGGCGATGGCGCAGACCCACGGCCAGCTTGCCGCGCGGGACGCCGCGCACGCGCGGCTGCAGGCAGGAGCTCTCGACCGCCGCAGCAGGATCGCGCGCGGCTCGGCGCCGAACTGGAGGCCGAGCGCACTGCAGCGCGGCGCCAGGCTCGCGCTGCTGCAGGACGCCGAGTCGAAGCTCCGGGAAGCCTTCTCGGCGCTGTCGTCCGAAGCCCTGCGCCAGAACAACCAGTCGTTTCTCGCGCTCGCGAAGACCTCGCTGTCGGAGTTCCAGCAGACCGCCAGGCTCGACCTCGACGGGCGCCAGAAGGCGATCGAGGATCTCGTGCAGCCGCTCAAGGAGTCCCTGAAGCAGGCCGACGCCAAGCTGCAGCAGGTCGAGCGCGATCGCGGGGATCGACCTCGGCGCTCACCGAGCAGCTGCGATCGCTGCACCTGGCGCAGCAGACGCTGCAGACCGAGACCGGACGGCTCGTGCAGGCGCTCCGCTCGCCCAACGTCCGCGGCCAGTGGGGCGAGCTGCAGCTTCGCCGCGTCGTCGAGAGCGGCGGGGATGCTCGAGGACCGCGACTTCGACCTCAAGGAGTCGGCCTCCGCCGACGGCATTCGCCTCACGCCCGACATGATCGTGCGGCTCCCCGGCGGCAAGAACGTCGTCGTCGACGCCAAGGTCGCGGCGTCGGCGTACCTGGATGCGATAGAGACCGAGGACGAGACCGTGCGCGAGGGCAAGTTGCGCGATCACGCGCGGCAAGTGCGCGATCACGTCGTCCGGCTCGGCAACAAGTCCTACTGGGCGCACTTCCAGCCGGCGCCGGATCTCGTCGATCATGTTCCTGCCGGGAGAGGCGCTCCTCAGCGCCGCGCTGCAGCACGATCCGGGGCTCCTCGAGTTCAGCCTCGGCCGCGGCGTCATGCTCGCGAGCCCGCTGACGCTGATGGCGCTGCTGCGGGCGGTCGCCTACGGCTGGCAGCAGGAGAAGATCGCGAGGAACGCGCAGGAGATCAGCGACCTCGGGCGTCAGCTGTACGAGCGCATTCGCGTGATGGCGGTCCACTTCGAGGATGTCGCGCGCGGCCTCACGCGATCGGTGGAGTCCTACAACAAGGCGATCGGATCGCTCGAGAGCCGCGTGCTGGTGACCGCCCGCCGGCTCAAGGACAAAGGGGTCACCGCGCCGGACGATCTGCCGGATCTCGAGATGATCGACCACACCCCGCGCCCGCTGGGCGCTCCCGAGCTCACCGGCCTCTTCGACGACGAGCCGCTCGACGGGGTGGTCGTGAAGGAGTGAATTGCGAATGCGTGAATTGCTGACTGAACGGCGCACCGGCCAAGTCGTGCCGTTCGGACGACTTCAGCCGGCTGCCACTGACTCGACAATTCGCAACTCTGAAGGTCCGCGGCTACTTCCCGATCGCCGACGTCATCGTGACGATGGCGCGCACCTCGAGCTCGCCGGGGGAGATCGGCGGCTGGCCGACTCCATCGCGCCGGCCGACTGCCGCATCATCATCATCGGGCCGCGGCGGTTCGACGACGGCGCGCTGCTCCTCGATCCGCAGCACCCGGTCCACTCGCAGGTTCGCGCCGGACGCGGCGGCTTCGGCGCGCGTGCGCGCGTCGGCCACCGCCTTCCGGAGCGCCTCCCGTTCCGCCGCGGCGCGGTCCTTCAAATCGAAGCGGACGCCGCTGACGTTCGTGGCGCCGGAGCCGACCGCCAGATCGAGGATCTCCCCGACCCGGCCGATGTCGTCCACGCGCACTTCGACGGTGTTGCGAGCGACATATCCGCGCAGCGTCTGCTTGCCGTTGTCGTAGTCGAATTCGGGCTGCAGATCGTAGCCGCTCGTGCGGATGGCGTCGGCGGGCAGGCCCGCGCCCTTCATCTTCGCCAGCACCGCCGCCATCGCGTCGGCGTTCGCGCGCTGCGCTTCGCGCGGGCTGCGCGCGCGCGATTCGGCGGCAATCGTGCACCCAGCCGCGATCGGGCGCGACTTTCACGACTCCTTCGCCGGTGGTGACGACGACGGGGCCGTTGGCGGCCGCGGGCGTCTGCGCGGCGGCCGGGAGAGCCGACACGGCGAGCACGAGCGCGAGCAAAGCACGAGGTAGCACGAGAGCCTCCATATTGATGTTGAATCACGGCGCTCCGTATTCGACGGGCACGGACGTCCGGCGGCCGGATTTTGCAACGGTAGCGTCCGAACCGTCTACTCCGCCGGACAGACGATCCGGAAACCAATCCCGTACGAGTATGTATCAGGCGGCACCTTGTGGCGATGGGTGCAGGACAGCATGCGCACGTCGGCCACGAGCCAGCTGCCGCCGCGCAGGACCCGCAGCGTCCCTTCGCGCGGGCCGGGCGGCGATCGATGCGGCGACCTCGCGTAGTACTGCGGGGAGTACCAGTCGAGCACCCACTCCCAGACGTTCCCCGCCATGTCGAAGAGGCCGTAGCCGTTCGGCGGGTAGGTGCGGCACTGCGTCGTGCCGTTGCGCCGTCTTGAGCGACGGGTCCGTCAGGAAATTCGCCATGTTGCGATCGAGCCGATCGCCCCACGGATAGCGTTTGCCTTCGAGACCGCCGCGAGCCGCCTTCTCCCATTCCGCCTCGGTCGGGAGCCTTACCCTGCGGCTGGTCGCGCCCGAGAGCCAGGCGCAGTACGCGATCGCGTCGTCCCAGCGCACGAGCGTGACCGGATGATCGAGCCGATCCTGGCGGCGCTTCCGAATCCACCCACACGTAGGGCTGACCGGCCGATTTGAACGTCTTCTCGCGGTCGCCGGCCACCGGCGGTCACGACCAGCGGCAGCTCGTAGATGGCCGGCGCGCGGTGTCCCGTTTCGCGCACGAACCGGGCGTATTCGGCGTGCGTGACGGGGTGCACGGACATCAGAAAGTCGTCGAGGTGGACCCGGTGGGCGGGCCGTTCGTCGTCGTCGGCGTCGTCTGATCCCATCAGGAACTCGCCCGAAGTGATCAGCGCCAGTTCCGGCAGGAGGTCGGCAGCCATGCAGCGCGGTTCACAGAATAGCGCAGAAGTTTGTTGCCGGCGCGCACGGGTGCCGGCCGGCGAGATCGGAAGGTATCGGGTACACTTCCGGCTCATGAGGCTGGAACCGTTTGCGATGGAACGGCTGCAGTCGACCTGGGAGAACCGGGTCGCCTGGAACCTGTCGGAAAGCGGCGTCCATCCGCTCCGGCTGGAGGAGCTCGCCGACACGCCGGAGGACCGGACGGCCCTCTTCGCGCAGGAACTGGGCTACACGCAGACCAACGGGACGCCGGATCTGCGGCGCTCGATCGCGGCGATGTACCCGGGAGCCGGACCCGAGCACATCGAAGTCACCAACGGCGGATCCGAGGCCAACTGCATCGTGCTCTGGCACCTCGTCGAGCGAGGCGACGACGTCGTGATGATGGTGCCGAACTACATGCAGATGCGCGGGATCGCGCGGGCGCTCGGCGCACGCGTGCACCCGTGGCCGCTCGCCGGCGGCGAGGCCACGGGCCGGTGGCGTCCGGACCTCGCGGCGCTCGACACGCTCGTGACGGCGACGACGAAGCTCATCCTGATCTGCAATCCGAACAATCCCACGGGCGCGCGGTTCACGGCGGACGAGCTCGACGGCATCTGCCGCATCGCGGCGCGCGCCGGCGCGTGGATCGTGTCCGACGAGATTTACCGCGGCGCCGAGATCGACGGCGTGGAGACGCCGACCATCTGGGGCCGGTACGACCGGTGCCTCGTCACGAGCGGGTTGTCGAAGGCCTACGGGCTGCCCGGGCTGCGCATCGGATGGATCGTCGGTCCGCCGGCGCTCGTCGAGGAGCTCTGGGGCGTCCACGACTACACGACGATTGCGCCTGGAGCGCTGAACGACCGGCTCGCGCGCGTGGCGCTCGCGGGCCCACGCCGGGAACGGATCCTCGCGCGCACGCGGAGCATCGTCGGGGCGAACTATCCCATCGTGCGCCGGTGGATCGAACAGCGGGCGCCAAAGCTCGCGCACGTGCCCCCCGAGGCAGGGGCGATCGTCTTCGTGCGCTTCCGTCACGCGATCAACTCCACGGTCCTCGTCGAGCGGCTGCGCGACGAGCAGAGCGTGCTCGTCGTGCCCGGGGATCACTTCGACATGGATGGCTACCTCCGCATCGGCTTCGGCACCGATCCGGCGCACCTGTCGTCGGCGCTCGAGCGAGTCGGGGAAGTGATGGATGCGATTCCGTGAACTGCAGAGATCAGGAAGCAGAAGATCAGGAGACAGGAGATCCGAGCGATCCGTGTCTCTTCTTGACTCTCGTCGACACTCTGCCTCCTGCCTCCTGACCTCCCGTTCCGACTCCTGATACTGTTACAATCCGTCATGCGTGCGGATCTCGCCCTGATCGGGTTCGGCAACGTCGGGCGGCGGTTCGCCCGGCTGCTCGTGGAACAGGGCGCGCGGCTCGCGGCGGAATACGACCTGAGCTGCCGGATCGCCGGCATTGCGACGGCCCGGCACGGCGTGGCCTGGGAGGCGGACGGGATCGACGCCGAGACCGCCATCGGGCGCGTCGATCGCGGCGAGCCGCTGGCGGCCGATCGAACGGCCTCCGCACCGGCGACGAGCTTCGACATCATCGAACGGCTCGGACGCTCGGACGCGGAGCTGCGCGTCGTCGTCGAAACGACCACGCTCGATATCACCGCCGGCCAACCGGCGATCGATCACGTGCGCGCCGCGTTTGCGGCCGGGTGCCACGTCGTGACGGCCAACAAGGGCCCCGCCGCGTTCGCGTTCGCGTCGCTGCGCGCGGCGGCGGACGGCGCAGGCGTCTCGTTTCTCTTCGAAGGGGCCGTGATGGACGGCATTCCCGTGTTCAATCTCGTCCGGGACACGCTGCCGGCGGTCGAGATCCTCGGCTTTCGGGGGATCGTCAACAGCACGACCAATCACATCCTGTCGGCGCTCGAGGACGGCGAGGCGTTCGGGCCGGCCCTGGCGCGGATGCAGGCGGAAGGCATCGCGGAAGCCGACCCGTCGCTCGACGTCGACGGCTGGGATGCGGCCGCGAAAACGGCGGCCCTCGCCAACGTGCTGATGAACGCGGGGCTGACGCCGCATGCCGTCGCGCGCACGGGGATTGGGGAGCACACCGCCGACGCGGCCCGCCACGCGAGGGAGAGAGGGCGCCGCCTCCGGCTCGTCGCGTCGGCGTCGCGGCGCGCCGACGGCGCCGTCGACGCGACGGTCGCGCCTGGTGGAGCTTCCCGCTGACGATCTGCTGGCGGGCGTCCGCGGCCAGGCGAACGCGCTGGTGCTGCAGACCGATCTGCTCGGCGACATCGCGATCTGCCAACTCGACGGCGGGCTTACGCACACCGCGTACGCGCTGCTGACCGATCTGGTCACCATTCGAAGGAGACACCCAGCGCGTGGCATCACACAATTCCGGGCCGGCTGACGTTCCCCGCTCGACGGCGTCACCATCATCGACTTCACGCGCGTGTTGTCGGGGCCGTACTGCACCATGCTCCTGGGGGACATGGGCGCGCGCGTGATCAAGGTCGAGCAGCCCGGCCGCGGCGACGATACGCGCGCGTGGGGTCCCCCGTTCGTCAACGGCGAGAGCGCGTACTTCCTCAGCATCAACCGCAACAAGGAAAGCCTGACGCTCGATCTCAAGCACCCGGGCGCCCGGGCGGTCCTCGACTGCCTGTTGACACGGGCCGACGTGCTGGTCGAGAACTTCCGTCCGGGCACGATGGAGCGCCTGGGACTCGGCTACGAGACGCTGGCGCCGCGGTACCCACGGCTCGTCTACTGCTCCATTTCAGGCTTCGGCCAGACGGGCCCGCGGCGCGGCGAGCCCGGCTACGATGCGGTCATGCAGGGCGAAGGCGGCCTCATGAGCCTCACCGGCGCGCCGGACGGTCCGCCGTTCCGTCTGGGCGTCGCGATCTCCGACATCGTCAGCGGCATGTTCGCGGCGCAGGGGATCGCGATGGCGCTGCTCGCGCGGGTCCGCTCCGGGCGGGGGCAGCGCGTCGATGTCGGCATGCTGGATTCGACGGCGGCGCTGCTCACGTATCAGGCGGGAATCTATTTCGCGACCGGCGCGGCCCCGAGCCGAATGGGGAACCGCCATCCGACCATCGTCCCCTACGAGACCTTCGCCGCCTCGGACGGCGAATTCGTCGTCGCCGTCGGCACCGACGATCAGTGGCGGCGGTTCTGCGGGATCCTCGGGGCGGACGAGCTCGCCGGCGACGAACGGTTCGCCACCAACCGCGCGCGCGTGAGCCACTACGAAACGCTGCGGCCGCTGCTCGTCGAGCGCTTGCGATCGCGCACACGAGGCGAATGGGTGAAGGGCTTGAAGGAGGCCGGCGTGCCCTGCGGGTTGGTGCGCGCGGTCGGCGACGTTCTCGAGGATCCCCAGCTCGACGCGCGCCAGATGATCGAGACCGTCGAGCACGTCACCGCGGGAGCCGTGCGCGTGCTGGGGGTCCCGATCAAGCTATCGGACACGCCCGGCGGCGTCCGGACCGCCCCGCCGGCACTCGGTCAACACACCGATCAGATCCTGGAAAGTGACTGCGGAATGACCGCCGGGCAAATCGACGAACTCAGAACGTCGGGGGCGATTTGAATCCCAGTCCCGAATCACTAATCGCTGAATCCTTGAATCGGAATTCGGATTCAACGATTCAGTGATTCGCGATTAGTGATTCGAGACTAGCCACTACCGTTCGACCAGCCCCACTATCTCTTCCAGCACGAAGGCGAGGACGTCCTCCTCGGTGAGATCCGCGACCGGGGCGCCACCCTGCAGGGCGCGCTCGGAGGTGATCATGCGGCGGCCGCGGCCGCGCGTGGTCCGCCCGACGACTGTCGGGGGATCGGACGTGTCGTCCAGCACGAGCTCGATGAACTCTTCGGGCGATCGCTCGGACGCCAGCCGGACGGAGGACGCCGGCGTGAACACCTTGAAGAGGTGCCCCTCGGCCGTGAGCGCGGCCGCGAGCTGGTGGAAGATCGGCACCGCGCGCTGACCGAGGAACGCCTCGTAGTCGCGAGCCGCCGCGTCGGTGCGCACGCGCCGTTCCGCCGCGCCCTGACGGGCCTTCTCCATGGCGCCGAGCAGGCGGCGGCGTACTTCCGAGACTTCCATGGGGATCAGGCCCGCCTCTCGACGTTCGACACGTCCACGCCGTCGCGCTGGAGCGCGGCAATGAGCCCGGCCCGGTCGGGGGCGGCGCCGCACGCTTCCCCGATCTCGACGACGCCGTCGCGGACGAGCGCCCCGAGCGAATCGACCATGGTTTTCATGCCGAGGTTCCGCCCGCTTTCAATCGCGATCGGCAGCTGCCACGTCGCGCCGTGGAGAATGAGTTTGCGCACGGCCGGGCTGCTGAGCAGCACTTCGCGCGCCGCGATCCGTCCGCCGGCCCTATTGGGCACCAGCACCTGCGCGACGACGGCCCGAAGGGCGCCCGGCGAGGGAGGCGCGCACCTGCGGACGGCGTTCGGCGGGAAACGCGTCAATCAGCCGCTCCACCGCGACGGGCGCGGTCGGCGCCGAGATCGATCCGAAGACCAGGCGCCCGGCGCGTGCCGCATCGAGCGCGGCGACGAGCGCTTCCGGCGCGCGGAGATCTTCGATCACGAGCACGTCGGGACCCTCGCGCAGCGCCGCCCGGGCCGCCTCGGCGATCGCGTCCCCGTCGCCGCGGACTTCGCGCTGGCTGATGAAGGAGTGCCGCTTCTCGTGCACCACGCGGATCTGCGACTCGATCGTGATCACGTGGTCGTAGCGCGTGCGGTTGATCAGATCGACGAACGCATCGAGCAGCGTCGACTTGCCGCTGGATCGCGACCCGGCCACGACGACCAGGCCGTCCGACTGGTTGCAGAGCGTCCGCAGTTCCGGGCCCAGACCGAGATCGTCGGCCGAGCTCGAGTCGGACGTGGGAAGGTGGAAGATGAGGCCGGCGCCCGAGTGGTCGTGGAACGTCACGCACCGTACCCGCCCGACGCCGGGAACGGTGCACGTCCACTCAGGGGCTGCGTAGGCGACCTGCTCCCGCGGCGCGAACTCGAAGATGAACCGCTCGACGTCGCCGGCCACGATCGGCGCCTGTGTCCCCGCGAGCGCGATTTGTCCCTCGACGCGCATCATCGGCCGCGTGTCCACCACGGCGTACAGCGTCGAGGCACGGTGTCCCGCGGCCGCGCGGAGCAGCTCGACCAGCGACGCTTCGGTCGACGCGGCGGGCGCCTCGGGCGGCGGGGACGGCGGCTGCAGTTTCAGCGAGGGCCGCGCGATCGGAAGCACGACCGCCGCCGCGCTCGAATCGGCCTGATGCGCGTCGACCTCCTCGCCGGCTGACACCATCGTGTCGGGGGACGCCGGGGACGCGGCCTCGGCCGGGCCCGCGACGAGATCCTGCGCGGGCTGATGGACGACTGCGGCGGCCCGCGCTCCGAGCACGGGCTGGACGGCAGCCACAAGAGCCGCGAGCTTCGCCGCGAGCGCCGCTTCCGCTTCGGCCGCGAGCGCCGTCTCCTTCATCGCGAGCGCCGTCTCCGCTTCCGCCGCGAGCGCGGCCTCCTTCGATGCCAGGGCTGTTTCCAGTTCCGCGGCAAGCGCCGCTTCCTTCATTGCCAGGGCCGTCTGCGCTTCCGCCGCAAGCGCCGCTTCCTTCATCGCGAGCGCCGTCTGCGCTTCCGCCGCGAGCGCGGCCTCCTTCACCGCCAGCGCCGTCCTGCGCTTCCGCTGCGAGCGCCGCTTCCTTCGTTGCGAGCGCCGTCTGCGCTTCCGCCGCGAGCGCCGCTTCCTTCATCGCGAGCGCCGTCTGCGCTTCCGCTGCGAGCGCCGCTTCCTTCATCGCGAGCGCCGCCTGCGCTTCCGCCGCGAGCGCAGCCATCTTCTCACGGAGCGCCGTCTCGGACTCGGCGGCGAGGGCCGTTTCCTTCGCGGCGAGCGCGGCTTCCCTCGCAGCCAGCGTCGCTTCCGCATGCCGCGTGAGCGCCGCGATCTTCTCGGTGAGCGCCGTCTCCGCTGCCGCCGCGAGCGCCGCCTCCTTCGCCGCGACGGCCGCCTCCAGCTCCGCGGCGAGCGCAGCCCCCTTCGCCACGAGCGCGGTCCTCACGCGCGCGGCAACCTCGGCCTCCCGCGCGGCCAGCGCCGCGTGGGCATGGCCCGTCAGGGCGGCAATCCTGGCGGCGAGCACGGTCTCCGCCTCGGCGGCGAGCGCCGCTTCCTTCGCGGCGAGGGCCGTCTGCGCGTCCGATGCCAGCGCTGCCTCTCGGGCGGCCAGCGCCGCCTCCGCTTCCGCGGCGAGCGCGGCGACCTTCGCGGCGAGGACGGTTTCGGCTTCGGCCGCGAGAGCGGCCTCCCTGGCGTGCAGCGCCGCCTCCGCCTCCGCGGCAAGCGCAGCGATCCTCGCGCCGAGCACGGTTTCGGCTTCCGCCGCGAGCGCCGCTTCTCTCGCCGCCAGCGCCGCCTCCGCTTCCGCCGCGAGCGCCGCTTCCCTCGCCGCCAGCGCCGCCTGTGCTTCCGCCGCGAGCGCCGCTTCCCTCGCCGCCAGCGCCGCCTCTGCTTCCGCCGCGAGCGCCGCTTCCCTCGCCGCCAGCGCCGCCTGTGCTTCCGCCGCGAGCGCCGCTTCTCTCGCCGCCAGCGCCGCCTGTGCTTCCGCCGCGAGCGCCGCTTCCCTCGCCGCCAGCGCCGCCTCGTGCTTCCGCCGCGAGCGCCGCTTCCCTCGCCGCCAGCGCCGCCTCCGCTTCCGCCGCGAGCGCCGCTTCCCTCGCCGCCAGCGCCGCCTGTGCTTCCGCCGCGAGCGCCGCTTCCCTCGCCGCCAGCGCCGCCTCGTGCTTCCGCCGCGAGCGCCGCTTCTCTCGCCGCCAGCGCCGCCTGTGCTTCCGCCGCGAGCGCCGCTTCCCTCGCCGCCAGCGCCGCCTGTGCTTCCGCCGCGAGCGCCGCTTCTCTCGCCGCCAGCGCCGCCTGTGCTTCCGCCGCGAGCGCCGCTTCCCTCGCCGCCAGCGCCGCCTGTGCTTCCGCCGCGAGCGCCGCTTCCCTCGCTGCCAGCGCCGCCTCGGCTTCCGCCGCGAGCGCCGCTTCTCTTGCGGCCAATGCCGCCGCGGCGACGAGCGCGTCGCCGTCGGTGTCGGTGATTTCGAATACCGCGGCCGGACCGGCGCTGATCTCGTCGGTGTCCACACGCTCCGCCGCAACCTGGACGTACGGCGCGGGCGGCGCAATCTCGAACAGGACCTCCGGCAGGCCCTCGTCACTGTCGAGAGAAATGACCGTCGGCTCCTCGTCCCCGTCCAGCTCGAGCGCCATCTCGAGCTCCGCTGAATCTCGCGCGAGCGCCGCCTCGATTTCCACGATCGGTGCGCTCTCCGCAACAGCCTCGACGGCCGGCGCGACGAACTTGGGACGGCGTCTCACCTCGACCCACACGTCGTCGCCGCCGCGCGCGGCGGTCACGATGAAACGCTCCTCGGAGTGGTTCGGCGCCGTCGATTTCGTGCTCGATGGCGCCGACCTCGTCGAGCATGCGGCTCTGGTCCATCGACAGCATCTGCGAGAGCATGCCGACGAGCGCTTCGGTCGTCAGCGGCCGCGACGACAGCTCGACCTGCCCCCACGAGAGCGGCCCACGGTACGTGCTCTCCGAGGCGGAGCTCAGCACGACGAACGGCTTTTCGCCGGCGTGCATGATCAGCGCTTCACCGTCCAGCCGGACGATTGCGTCCAGGAGGGAATCGAGAAGAGTCACGTTTCGATTATCTTTCGGCTCAACGCGGCAAGCCATAGATGATCCCTAATCACTAATCCTTGAATCGTGAATCCGCAAATCGCTGAATCCGCTCTCGTATCCAGTCGGCGCACTCGCGATGGAATGCGCGATTCAGCGATTCAGATTCAAGGATTCAAGGATGAGTGATTAGTGATTCGGCTCCTGCTTCGTAAATCCGAACGAGCTCGATCAGTTTGTAGCCTTTGGTCTGGTACGCCGGCACGATCCGCTCCGACCGCAGGTATTGCAGCATCCCGTCGTCCGAATAGTCGGGAGGCCCGACGTCCGCCGCCGCCGACAGAAGCGATTCCAGTGCCGCGAGCGTCATCAGCCGGTCCTCCACGATGGTCGAGACCGGGATGAACCCCAGCTTTCGCGTGCGGACCACTCGCGGCGCCGAGGCGAACTGCACGAACAGCTCGTTGCTGATGAAGCTGAACCCGGCGTCGGCGCGGGTCGCCGGTGCGTCCTCGACTTTCACGAAGCGGACGCCGGACACTCCCTCGAGGGCCGCGATGATGCGCCGGGTGAACTCCCCTTCGCCCGACCAGCCGGACGTATCCAGTTCCACCTCAATGATGGTACCGCCTGCCAATGGCCAATGGTCAAAATGAGACACAACCAGCCAAAATCGTCTGGATCGGACGACTTCGTGCAGACCGTCCGCAGGTATGGCCGCCCGGCAAGTTGCCGCCGATCGGCCGTATGGCTATTGGCGATTTCGTGGTCTCTGCCCTGTCCGGGCGTGAAGGTCGAACGTCCCCGCGCCCGGCCCCTTAGCAAGTTGCCGCCCATCGGGCGCCTGCCATTGACCGAGTCGGTGGCCCGGCCTATTTCGTCGCGTGATGGATCGCCATCAGCCCGCCGAGCACCGGCAGGTGCTCGCTCGACGAGAATCCCTGGCGGCGAATCATCGCGTTGACCTCGACGGCGCCGGGATACCGCCGAATCGACTCCGGAATGTACCGATACGTGTCGGGGTCGCGGTGGAGAGCCAGACCGAGCGCCGAGCCGACGACCGTGAGGTAGGTCAGGTAGACGCCACGCACGAGCGGGTTCACCGGACGGTTGAAGTCGAGCGACAGCAGCGCGCCCCCCGGCTTGAGCACGCGCCGCATCTCGGCGATCGCGCCGGTGATGTCCGGCACGTTGCGGATGCCGTAGCCCGTCGTCACGACGTCGAATTCTTCGTCGCGGAACGGGAGCGCCATCATGTCTGCGGTCACGAAGCGCACGCCCGCGCCCGACGCCGGCGCCTTGAGCCGTGCGAGCTGCACCATGCGGTGCGTGACGTCGAGCCCCACGACGCGGGCCCCGCGGCCGGCGACCGCAAAGGCGATGTCGCCGGTGCCGCACGCGAGGTCGAGGACGCGCGTGTCGGGCCCGGCGCCGGTCAGTTCGGCGATGCGCCGTTTCCACCGGCGATCCTGCCCGTAGGAGAGCAGGACCGTAATCAGATCGTAGCGATCGGCGATGGTGGAGAACAGCCGCCGGACGTAGCGGCTCTTACTGTCGGGAGAGGCCAGGGCGGCGCGGAGCGGCGGTCGCGGCGGCAGCGTCATTCAACACGTATCGTACCCCGCATCATTTCCCCGTGCGGCGTGCAGGCGTACGTCTCGGCACCGGCCGCGCGGGGGGCCCGAAGCTCGATCGCCGCTTCGCCGATCCCGTTGATGACGCCGGTTCCTTTCTTCCACGCCCGGACGCTGAAGTCGTGCGACATCCCCGCGTCCACGTTTCGGAGCAGGATCCGGACCTGCTCACCGCGCGTGACGACCAGCGTCGGGTTCGGATCGCCCTGGCCGTCGAGGTAGTAGGCCATGTCGCGCGCGACGAGGTGGATCTCGCGGACCCGGCCCGAGTCGGACGACACGATGCGCGGCAGAGTGGCGGCCAGCGCCACGCCAAGCAGCACGGTGACGACGATGGTGAATGCGACGCGTTTCCTGGTTCGACTCATTTATCTGTTACTCACGCAATAAGTGCTGGTCATCCGACGAGCATGCCCGTCGCATACATGATTCCGAATCCCACGAGCAGACCGACAGCCATGGGGGCCGAGGCAAAGTGCGTCATGACGGAACGGGTCCCTGCCATCTGGCGGGATATCTGAAAAATCACCTGGGCGATGGCGCCCGCGCCGAGCCCGAGACACAGGACGGCGAAGGCCGGCGAATACACCAGGCCTCCGATCCACGCCCCGGCGATCGTGGGAATCCCGCCGATCGCGCCCAGCCGCGCCAGCGTGAACAGGCTCGGGCGCTCCTTCGCAATCGGCGCGATGATGGCCAGCCCCTCGGTCGTGTTGTGAAGCGTGAACCCGATGATCAGCAGCGTGCCGAGCGCGGCCTCTCCGAGCACGAACGCCGCGCCGATGGCGAGTCCTTCGCCGAAGTTGTGCAGGCCGATGCCGACCGCCACGAGGAGCGCGAGCACGGCGCCCGCTGAACCCGCCTCGCGTGCGTGGGACCGCCGGCCCCGCAGCCAGGCGCCGACCAGATCGAGCGCCAGCCACGCGCCGACGACAGCCGCCCAGAACAACGCCAGCCCCTGATACGACGACGCCAGCATCGAGGCGCTTTCGAGCCCCTCTCCGATCGTGTCGACCAGCAGGAACAACAAGCAGCCCGATCGTGACCGCGAGCAGCACGTTCAACCCGACGGGGCCGATGCGCGACGCCAGCGGGAACCACAGCAGCCCGAGCGCGACCGGAATCACGCCGACGTAAAGGCCGATGAGCGCGAACGTCAGGAAGTAGCGAAGCGTCGGCACCGGCGAGGCAATCGCCACCGGAATCTCGTGGTCGAAAGCCGTCCCCGTCGACGACAGGATCTTCACCAGGTGCGCTTCGCCTTCGACCCAGGGGTACGGAATCGTCAGCCTCGTGCGCCCGAGGTGGCTCAACACCGTGCCGTCCGACGCCGTGAATGCCCAATAGGCGTCGTCAACCGTCACTTGCGCGATCGTGACCTCGTCGGGGCCGTCATTGAGAACCGACAGGACGATGCCCTCGGGCCCCAACTGAGCGCGATCGATGACGAGGCGTTCCACGGGCGGAGCCGCGCCGCCGAGCGATTCCCCCGGCCGCGTCGCGACGATCACGGCGACGAGCGCGCCGAGAAGCACCAGCGGCACGAGAGCCGCCAGCCACAGCCGGGACGCCGGCCACGACGACGACGCCTGAACGGCGGTTTCAGGTGTCACGGCGCACCCCCGCGGCTTCGAACATGCCCATCCAGCCGAGCTCCGCGAACTCGCTCTGGTGCGCGTGGAACATGAACTGACCCGGATATCGGAAGCGCGTCTCGAGAATCGCGCGTTCCCCCTGGCACAGCATGATCGTGTCGGTCGTCTCGGACGACACCGTCGAGGTGCCGGTGCGGAAGACGTTGAAGAACATGCCGTGCAGGTGCAGGCTGTTGACCAGGTCGAACTCGGTCAGGTTCACCACGTACATGCGGGTCAGCTTGCCGAGCTCCACCTTGATCGGCTCGTGCATGTAGTGGTGCGCGATCGTGTTGACCGCGTAGACTTCGTTGTCCGCGTCGAAGTTGGTGTCGAACCCGTTCATCACCATCACGAGCTCGTCGGCCGGCTCGCGCGGCGTCTTCGGATCCACGATGAACACACCGTAAAGACCCTTGTGAATGTGGCGTTTGAGCGGCGCCGCATGACAGTGGTACAGGTGCATCCCGTAGGGCTCGGCGTCGAATTCGTAGACGAACCGATCGCCCGGCTTGACCTCGTGCTCCGGCAGGGACCCGTCCATCTCGGGCGGATGCCACCCGTGGAAGTGAATCGTGTGCGGGTGCGAGCCCTGGTTCAGGAACGTCACGCGGACCCGATCGCCTTCCGTGGCGCGAAGCGTGGGGCCGGGCACCTGCCCGTTGAAGGTCCAGGCCGGAAAGAACATCCCCGGCGCAATCTCGATTTCGCGATCGACGGCCACCATCTGGTACTCGCGCAGCAGGGAACCGTCCGGCCGGGGCGTCTCGCGATAGAATTTCGCGCGCTTCTCCTCCGGCAGGTCCGAGAAATTCCAGGCTCGGAGATAGGCCGTCGGGTTGAATACGCCCGGAGTGACCCGGCCGACCGCCCCCATCAGATGTCCGCCGCCATGACCCATGGCCGCGTGCCCCCCGCCTTGCGCGTAGGCGCCTTGGGCGGAGACGCCGGCCGCGATGTTCCGCGACGCGAGCGCCCCGGCGCCGGCCGCCGTCCCGAGACCGGCGAGCTTGAAGAGTGACCGGCGGGAGAGATTCTTCATTTCAGTGTCTCAAGGATATCATTTTGAGCACTCAAAGTATATAATCTGAATCGTCGAAGTCAATATGGTTCCTTCACATACCGTTGAAAACTACCTGAAAGCCATTTTTCAGGCCCAAATTGCGCTGGGGGACGCCGAAGCCCTCGTGCCGATGGGCCAACTCGCCTCGGCGATCGGCGTGGTCCCCGGGACGGCGACGACGATGGTCAAGGCGCTGGCTGACGCAGGGCTGGCCCGCTACGAGCCGTACGCCGGGGTGCGGCTGACGGCGGCGGGCGAGAAGCTCGCGGCGCTCGTCCTGCGCCGCCACCGCCTGATCGAGCTGTTCCTGGTGAAGGTGATGGGAATGAGCTGGACCGAAGTGCACGACGAGGCCGAGAACCTGGAGCACGCGGTCTCGGATCGGCTCATCGATCGGATCGACGAGATGCTGGGGCGTCCCGCGGTCGATCCGCACGGCGATCCCATACCCGGCCCGGAGGGCACCGTGCCGATGCCCGACTACGACAGCCTGTTGACGTGCCCGCTGGATACGCCCATGACCATCTCGCGCGTCAGCGATCAGGATCGCGAGTTCCTCCAGTTCGCCGAACGGCACGAGCTGAGGCCGGGAGACGTCGTGCGCGTCGAGGAACGCAACCCCGCCGGCGACAGCGTCCTGCTGCGCGGCCGCAACGATCGGCTGGTCACGATTGGCGCGCGCGCGGCCTCCAAGGTGCTCGTGCAGACCGCGAAGGTCATCGCGTTCCTCCTGCTGCTCTCCGGGATGGGGTTCGCGCAAACTCCGGCGCCGGCCGTGCCGGCGGCCGAACAGGCCGAACCCTTCAAGATCATGGACAACTCGTTTCTCGTCGAGGAAGCCTTCAACCAGCCCGACGGTGTCTTCCAGAACATCGTCGGCGTGGTGCGCCTGCAGGGGGAATGGGGCGCGGCGTTCACGCAGGAATGGCCGGTCGGGTCGCAGGCCCACCAGTTCTCGTACACGCTCGCGTGGCTCGACGCAGGCCGGCATCGCGGCGTCGGGGACGTGTTGATCAATTACCGCTACCAGGCGTCCATGGAAGGGCCCGGCCGCCCGGCTTTCTCGCCGCGCATCTCTCTGGTCGTGCCGGCCGGCGACTCGAGCCGCGGGCTCGGCTCGGGGTCGGCCGGGTTGCAGTTCAACCTGCCGTTCAGCAAGCAGACCGGGGACTGGTACTGGCACTGGAACGCCGGCACGACCTGGCTGCCGCGTGCCGAGGCGAGCTTCGAGCAGGCCGACGGTTCGACAACGGTGCGGCGCGACAACGTCGTCACGCCGTTCCTCGCCGCAAGCGGGATTTACCGGCTGCGCCCCATGCTCCACCTCATGCTGGAATCGGTGGCCATCTTCGACGAGACCGTGCTGGAGCAGGGGACCGGCCGCGAGACGAGCTTCACGCTGTCGCCGGGGTTCCGCGGCGGATGGAACGTCGGGGACAAGCAGATCATCGTCGGCCTCGCGGTGCCAATCACGTGGAGCGAGGACACGCAGCACACCGGCGCGTTCTTCTACTTCTCGTACGAGCTGCCCTTCAAGCGGTAGAGCTAATCACTAATCACTGAATCCTCGAATCCTCGAATCCGCGCGGCATCCTGCCGGAGCTGCCCTACGTGTTCGCCGTTGTAGGACGCGAACGACGACGGCGTCTCCCAGACGCGCACGTTGACGATGTCGATGCCCTGCTCGCGGCCCTTGTCGAAGATCAGGCGTGCGATGCGTTCGACGGTCGGGTTGCTCTCCAGCAGATACATCGGCTCTCCAAGCTCCCGCAGCGGCGCCACGAGCGGATCGTCGTGCCGCAGGATCATCTTGTGATCCAGCTCGCGATCGATCCAGCCTTTCACCACGCGCTTGATGTCGCTGAAGTCGGCCACCATGTTGCGGCTGTCGAGCCGATCGGTGCGCACCTCCACTTCGACCACGGCGTTGTGGCCGTGCGGGTGCTTGCAGATGCCGTCGTAGTCGAGCAGCCGGTGGCCGTAGCAGAACTCGATGCGCTTGGTGACCAGATACATGATTCGAACAATATCATCCTCATAAACGATTCGTCGTGGCTTCCGCCTTCAGGCGGAAGAATGGCGTTGGGGCGCCGGAAGACTTCCGCCTGAAGGCGGAAGCCACAAGTCCGCTTCATGATGGTAGCCTCGCTCGTGGCTGAAACGATCGCTGTGCTCTTCTCCGCGGGGCTCGACAGCGCCGTGCTCCTGGCGGAGGCCGCGCGCCGGGATGTCGAGGCGGTGCAGCCGATCTACGTCAGCGCCGGACTGGCCTGGGAGGCTGAGGAGCTGGCGGCGGCGACGCGCCTGCTGGCCTCCGGCGCGTATGGCCCGCGGGTCCTGCCACTCGTATCGCTGAGCGTCGACATGCGCGACGTGTATCCGCCGGGCCACTGGGCGGTGCGCGGCGAGGCGCCGGCGTCCGACACGCCCGACGAGGACGTGTACCTCGAGGGGCGCAACGTCGTGCTGCTGTCGAAAGCGGCGGTCTACATGGCGCGCGCGGGAATCTCACGCGTGCTGATCGGTCCGCTCGCCGGCAATCCCTTCCCCGATGCGACCGCGGCGAATTCTTCGACGCGATGGCCCGCGCGCTCTCGATCGGCCTGGCGGCGCCGATCGCCATCGAGGCGCCATTCGCGACGCTCCACAAAGCGGACGTCGTCGCGCTGGGCCGTTCGCTGGCCGTCCCGCTCGAGCTCTCGCTGTCGTGCATGCAGCCGCAGAACGGAGTGCACTGCGGCCGGTGCAGCAAGTGCCGGGAGCGTCGTGATGGGTTTCGGGAGGCGGGGGTGGAGGATCCGACGAAATACGAATCCCTAATCCCTAATCGTTGAATCTTCGGATCAGCGATTCGGCCCGCCGAAGCGCGCTGACTCCTGGACACGCGGAGGCGGAGATTCGGGAGTCGGGGATTCGGGATTCGGGGATTCGGGATTCGGGGATTAGGGATTAGGGATTCAGTGCTCCGATTCACTCGCCCTGTCGGCGCAGGGTGATGCCCCCGTCGCCCGTCCTGATCCGGAGCTGCCGGCCCCCGGCGCCGATGCGTCCCCGCGCGGTGCGGCGCGACACCTCGCCCTGGCCGCCCGACGCGAGGTCGAGGTCGCTGCGAATCGTGCCGTCGCCGGTGTGCGCGTCGAGCTCCGCATCGAAGTCCGGCGGCAGGTAGAGCGACACGCCGCCGTCGCCGGTCGTGATCTCCCAGTCCTCCGTCATCGCGGTGCCCGGCTGCGCGCGATACACGATGGACCCGTCGCCCGTGTGCAGCTTGACGCCGGTGAGCTTGCCGGTCACGTTCACGCTGCCGTCGCCGGTTTCGAGATCGAGCCGGCCTTCCGCTCCCTCCACCGTGACCGAGCCGTCGCCCGTGTGCAGCGTCAGTTCCCCGCCGACCTCCGACGCGCGGATGCTGCCGTCGCCGGTATTCAGGTCGAGACGGCCGTTGACGCGCTCGATCTGAATCGAGCCGTCGCCGCTGCGCGCGCGGATGTCGGCGCGGCGCGGCACCGACACGATCAGCCGCGCGCTCGCGGAGCGGTTGAGCCCGATGCCCGTGAAGCTCTCCCGGCGCGGCTGCTTCACCTCCAGCTCGATCGAGTTCCCGTCCTGCGACGTCTTGATTTCGAGCGCGTCCACCGCCTCGCGGGTCGGGCCGCGTTTCTCGATCTCCACCAGCACGTCCGGCCTGTCCCACGATTGAATCTGAATCGAGCCGTCGAAGGTGGTCACGCGCACCGTCGGCGTGCCCGCCACGGTGAAGCGCTTCTCCTCCCGCACGATCTGGCTCTGGGAATCGACCGTGACGGTGCAGCCGCCGGCCAGTAGAGCTGGGATCACGAGCGCGCCGGTGAGCAGGGTGGACTTCATACCCCGGATAGACGGGGGGACGGGGGGGTGCGTTCCCCTTTAAAGTTCGTAAAGTTCGAAAGTTCCAGAGTTCAAGGAGCAAAAGCCCGAGAGTTCGCTGATGCAGCGCTCGAAGCGCTTGAACTATTAGCACTTTAGAACTTTATGAGTTCCTCGACCAGGTCAGCACCCCGCCGATGAACGTGTGGACCACGCTGAGATCCCGATCCAGGACGACGAGGTCGGCGGTGGCGCCCTGGGCGATGACGCCGAACCCCCGCAGGTGCAGCGCCCGCGCGGGGGTCGTCGCGCAGATCGTCACCGCGTCGACCAGGCTCAGGCCCATGGCGGTCACCAGCTTCGCGAACGCGCGGTCCATCGTCAGCACGCTGCCGGCAAAGGTCCCGTCGTCCAGCGTGGCGACGTCGCCGACGGTGATCGGGCGGCCCCCGATCGCCGATCGGGTTCCGCGCGGGAGGCCGGACCCGGCCGTGCCGTCGGTGATCGCCATGATCCGCGACGTCTGCTTCGCGGCGAGCGCGACGCGGACCATCGAGGGGTGGACGTGCACGCCGTCGCAGACGACCTCCGCGATGACGTCCTCGTGCTCGAGCACCGCGCCGGCGAGTCCCGGCTGGCGGTGGCCGAGCGGCGGCATTCTGTTGAAGAGGTGCGTCGCCTGCCGCGCCCCGACGTCGATCGCCGCCATGGCCTCTTCGTACGACGCGCCCGAGTGCCCGAGCGAGACGTGGTGGCCCTTCGACACCAGGTCGCGAATGAGATCGAGGCCGCCGTCGAGCTCCGGCGCGAGCGTCACGATGCCGACGTCGGGCCGCGCGGCGGCAATCTCCTCGAGAATCTCCGCGCCGGTGAATTCCCCCTCCCGGCCGCCGCCCCGCACCGATCGCAGGCACTCGAGCGGCTGGGCGCCCTTGTAGTCGGGGTTGATGAAGTTGCTCTCCAGGTGCGCGGGGAGGACCCTCGCGCTGCCGGACTGCGGGTCGGTTCGCGCCGCACGGACGGCCGCGAGCAGGCCGCGCAGGGCGGCCGGCGCGCACGCGATGCTCGTCGGGCAAAAGGCGGTGACGCCGAATCGCGGCATGCGCGCCGCGATCGTCCGGATCGCGCCGTCGCCGTCCAGCACGTCCGTCCCCTCGACCCCGTGCACGTGCACGTCGATGAAACCGGGAACGATGTAGTGCTGCGGCAGATCGAAATGGACGTCGCCGCTGCCGGCGGTCCGGGCGCCGGGGACGAGATCGACAATCCGATCGCCGTCGAGGAGCAGCGTGCCCGGGCTGAGCAGGCGATCGGGGAGGACGACGTCGGCGCCGGCGAGAACAATCATGCGCGCGCGAGCGCCGCGAGCCGCGCCGCGCCGATCGCGACGCCGTCCTCGGCCAGCGGAGAGATCTCGAGGCGGACCCGATCCACCATGCCGGGAGGCAGGCGCCGCACGCATTCCTGCCGGACCGGGCTCGAGCAGCAGATCGCCGGCGGCCGCGACGTCGCCGCTGAGCACGACGATCTCCGGGTCGAGACAGCTGGCGAGGTTCGCGACCGCCATGCCGATGTACTTCGCCGTGTCGCGCACGACCGAGATGGACACGCCGTCGCCGCTGCGCGCGCCGTCGAACACGTGGTTCGCGGTGATCGACTCGAGGTCTCCCGCGCGTTCGAGCACGGCGGAGCTGTCGCCGGCCTGGATCCGCCAGGACAGCCGGCGCGCGATCCCCTTGTTGCTGACCTCGGCCGCCAGGCTGCCGAACTTGCGATAGTCCTGGCGCTCGACCGGGTTGAGCGCGAGCCACGCGGCGGAGCCGGCGAGCCCGTGCGCCCCGGCCCAGTACCGGCCGTCGAGCAGGATGCCGGCAAACACGCGCTCGCCAATCTTCAGCACCACGGCGTGCCGGCAGCCGCGCGCCGCTCCCACCCAGGCCTCGGCCACGATCGCCGCGGCTCCGGGTGTGCACCGGTTGGGAGGCGGCAAGGCGCCGGGCCGCTCCAGCGCCGACGACCGCATCCGGCTCGGCGTCGATCGCCACGCCAAACGCCTCGATCGTCAGGCCGGCGACGAGCTCGTCGACGGCGTCCTGGACGCGCCCGCCGCCGCTCGCCCGCTGCGCCCGGCGCACGACCGCGCCTTCGCCGTCGACGACGACGCCGGTGACGCGCCCGTCCGCGATATCAAGACCCAGTAAGGGCATCGTCCTCCCCGTCCAGTTGCCAGTGCAGCTTGCGTCCTTCGAGCGGGAGCGCGGCCGCGCGTTCGGCGCGAAACAGCGTGCGGTCCGCCTTCACCAGGAGCCGGCGCAGCCGCGGCTCGTCGGGCGCCCAGAACACGATCACGCCCGCTCCCTCGGCGGGCGGGAAGTTCCGGTCGTCGATGTAGTCGCGATCGAGCGTGACGATCGTCCGGCCGAGCTGGCGCGCGAGCCGGTAGTGCTCGATGTCGCGCGCGCGCCGCAGGTCCTCGTGCTCGAGCACGAACAGGACGTCCCACGCGAGGGCGCTCCGCATGAACGCCACGACGCCGTTCGGCATGTTCGCATCCGCGTAGATGCGAGGCTGGGCGATCAGCCGGGACGCGAGCGGGTTCAGTTCGGAGGACAAGGTGCCCATAAGTGATCTCAACAGGAGATCTCACGTGTTCAAGACTACCGGTGCCGATCGATGTCCGCCGGCTGCGACTCGATCGGCGCGTGATCCGTCTTCTGCGCCTCTTTCGCCTGCCGCAACAGATCGGCGACCATCGCGTCGCGCTTGTGGACCAGCTCCTTGCGCGGACGGCGGCCGTTTTCCGATCCGACGGCGTACTCGCAGAAGAGGGGAAACGCGATCGTCGAGTCGCAGTACGCGACGACGGTATCGGGCAGCACGCCCGGATTCACCTTTCCCCAGCTCACCGCCTCGGCGGGTGTCGCGCCGGACAGGCCGCCCCACACGACCGAGTCGGTCGTGATCTGGATGAAGTAGTCGTTGCCGCCTTTGGGAATGGCGTAGACCTCCCAGAGCGTCGGCTGCCCCTGCAGGTAGAAGTTCTTCGGCGATCCGCCGCCGAGAATGACGCACCCGTTCTTGTTTCCCGCGAGGATGATCGCGCAGACCTCGTTGACGTCGCGGTTCGGATCGATCATCAGCGTCGAGCCGTTCATCAGCTCGTGGTAGGCGATGTTCATGCCGATCGAGCTGTCGCCCGGCGACGAGGTGTAGATCGGCACGCCGGCGAGCGCCGCGCGCGCCACGACGGAGTACTCCTCGCACCCCGGCTGGCGATCGAGCAGATCCAGCCCGAGCCGATAGTGGAGCTCGGAGGTCGCGATCGGCCCGGAGAGCGCCGAGCGGACCAGGAAGTCGCGGATGTAGGCGTCGGTCTCGAGGAGCACCGACGCGGGGAACAGCACGTCGTAGATGCGGATGATCCCCTGCTCGTACAACTCGACGTCGTCGAGAAACGGGGACCCGCGGTGGAGCGTGAAGTTCAGCGCGTAGTGGAGGTCGTGATAGAGATTGGCCCCCGTGCTGATGATGAAGTCGACGAGGCCGCGGTCCATCAGCTCGATCACGCAGCCGCCAAGGCCGGCCGGCGTGAGGGCGCCCGCGACGGTGAGGCCGATGGTGGTGTCTCCTCGGGGGCCAGCATCTTGTCCGCAAAGATGTGACACGCTTCCGAGAGACGGCCGGCGTTGAAGGCCTGGAAGCCGCCGTCGATGAGCTGGCGCACCTCCGCGCTGCCGCGCGGCCGGTAGTATTTGATGGCTTTTCCCGTGAGGTACTTGGCGCCTCTATGGCCCGGAGACCCGGGCGCTCGGTGGGGCACTAGACGAACCTCCCGCGTCTGTTTCCACCCCGGCGTCGGGGCGCGGACGCCGGAGGCGTCCCAATCGGCCGCCGTCGTTGCACGGCTTCGCTAAGATTAGCACCTCATCGACCCGAAATACCTTGACAGCAGGGCGGTTCCGGAGCGAACGTAATCGCGCCCTCCCTGGCGACCACAGTCGAGCCTGAAATGAATGACGTCCGTATCGATCCCGGCAGCGCCGCGCTGTGGATCGCAGTGGCTGCCGGCCTCATAATCGTTGTCGTGGGATTCTTCTGGTACAAGGGCCGGGCTCTGCCTGGTCCGCACGTCTTTCGCGCGAGCCGGCTCAGCCGCGGGAACCTGCTGTTCCCCACGCAGGTGGCGGTCACGCCGACCAGCGTCGTGCACTACACGCCGGAGCTCGTCGGCGGACGCGAACAGTCGATGCACCTCGCGCACGTGGCGTCGGTGCTGATCGATCGAAACCTGTTCTTCGCGGACGTGATGATTGAAAGCTCCGGCGGCGCGAGCCCGGTCCGCTGCCACGGCCATCGCAAGTCGCACGCGGTCGAAATGAAACGGCTCATCGAGCAGTTCCAGTCGGAGCACTACCGGCTGCGCGGCGGGGCGCCCCCCGTCAGCGGCGAGGAGCGGCCGTCCATCATGACCAACGCCGAGAACGCGGCGGCGGCCGCGCGGCGCGCCGAGCCGGGCGAAGTCGAGGCCCGCTTCCAGGCCCTCGTCCAGTCGCCGCTGCGGGCGGGGCTCCTGCGTTTCCTGTGCGCGCGGCCCGAGGAGTCGTTCGAGGTCGAGTCGCTCATGCAGACGTTCGGGCGCATGCGCCTCGACGTCGAGAACTGCATGCGCGAGCTCGTCACGTTCGGCGTCGCCGCCAAGGCGCCGGGCCCCGGCACGCCGCGCTTCTTGTACCAGCTGCCCGCCAACGACGTCGTCCGCGATCTGCTCGACGAGTTCCTCGAGCGGCGCGCCACGGTCAGCCACGAGGACCGCTCCCCGGCCGTCCAGCGCTTCCGCGAGATGATCGGAAAAGACGAGAAAATGCTCGTCGTCTTCGAGTGGATCCGCACCGCGGCCAAGTCCGACATCTCCGTCCTCATCCTCGGGCCGACCGGATCGGGCAAGGAAGTCGTCGCGCGGATGATCCACGAGCTCAGCCGGCGGGGCACGAACAAGTTCCAGGGGGTCAACTGCGCGGCGCTGCCCGACACGCTGTTCGAGTCGGAGCTGTTCGGATACGAAAAAGGGGCGTTCACCGGCGCACACGACCGCAAGCCGGGCCGCCTCGAGATGGCGAACAACGGCACGCTGTTCCTCGACGAGATCGGCGACCTCGCGCTCATCGGCCAGGCGAAGCTCCTGCGCGCGCTCGAGGAACGGCGCTTCGAGCGGCTGGGGGGCAACGAGTCGATCGAGGTCAACTTCCGGCTCATCTCCGCCACCAACCGGCCGCTGGACCAATTCGTCCGCGACTCGCGCTTCCGGGAAGATCTCTACTACCGGGTCAACGCGTTCTCGATCCGCCTGCCGTCGCTGCGGGAGCGGGCGAGCGACATTCCGGTGCTCGCGCAACGGTTTCTCGCGCGCTACTGCGCGGCCAACGGCCTGCCGCTCGACGGGAAGACCTTCGCCAAAGAGGCCATGGATCTCCTGCTGACGTATCACTGGCCGGGCAACATCCGCGAGCTCGAGAGCACGGTCGCGCGGTCGGCGCTCTCGTCGCCAGGCCGCACGATCCGCGGCACGGACGTCGAGTTCCTGCACGCGAGCGAAGCGCTGCCCGACACGACGCGGCAGCGTCTGCCGTCGCTGGCCGATGCCGAGCGGGCGCACATCGTGAGGGTCCTGGAGGCCGTGAACTGGAACAAGAAACAGGCTGCGGGGATCCTCGAAATCAGCCGCGGAACGCTCTATCGGAAGATCGTCGAATACGGTCTCGAAAACGACCAGAAGCCGGCCCGGACCGCCGTCCGCAAGCCCGCGAATTGACCAGCGAGCGCGCCGCCGCCAGCGAACGGCTGACGCCTCGGTACCGAGGCTCGCTAGCGCCAGGCCTCTGGCGCCCACCCTACATGCAACGTTGGTAGTCCGTGTGCTGAAACAGCACAGAAACACGACACTGCCCAGCCGGCGCCCGACCAATTTTATCTGAGCCGTTTCCGTCCTAAAGGCCCTTCGCGCAGTCAAATAGGGTGTCTCCGACGGCCGGGCTGGCCGCGGGCAAAACAATTGCACTCACGCGCGCGATCGGTATATGTGTATCGATCCCCCTGCGAAATGGTTCGACGTACGCTTCTCCTCATCGGCCGACAGGCGGCTGTCGCAGCCCTGACGCTCCTGACCGCAGGGGCCGTCCCGGCTGCGGGAGCGACCGGGCACGGCGGCGACCACAAAATGGACGCCGCCCTGCTGGCCCGCGCGCATGCGAAGCGTGGGACGTCACGGGTCATCATCGAGACCGCCGACGGCTCGGCGGCCGACAGCCTCATCCGATCGCTTCGCGGCCGCCCGGGCCGGCGCCTGGGGCTCCTTCACGGACAGGTCGCGGAAATCCCCGACTCGGCGCTCGACGAACTGGCCGGCCGCCCCGGCGTGACCGCCGTGAGGCTCGACCGGCCCGTGCACGGCACGCTGGAGCGTACCGGCGCGGCCGTCGGCGCGACGTGGGCCCGCGAGAACCTCGGCGTCGACGGCTCCGGCGTCGGCGTCGCGATCGTGGACTCGGGGGTCACGTCCTGGCACGACGACCTCGGCTCGCAGCGCGTGGTCCACTTCGCGGACTTCGTCGAGTTCCACCCGGTTCCGTACGACGACTACGGCCATGGCACGCACGTCGCGGGCATCATCGCGGGCAACGGATACGACTCGAACGGCGCGCGCCGCGGCCTCGCGCCGGGCGCGAACCTCGTCGTCCTGAAAGTGCTCGACGGCGAAGGGAACGGCTACATCAGCAACGTCATCGCGGCGCTCGACTACGCCGTCGCGAACCGCGCGCGGTTCAACATCCGCGTCGTGAACCTGTCGGTCGCCGCCGGCGTGTACGAGTCCTACAACACCGACCCGCTCACGCTCGCGGCCCGGCGCGCCGTCGAAGCCGGCGTCGTCGTGGTCACGGCGGCGGGCAACTTCGGCCGCAACGCCAAGGGCCAGGCGCAGAACGGCGGGGTGACGGCTCCAGGCAACGCCCCGTGGGTGCTCACGGTCGGCGCCACGAGCCACAACGGCACGGCGGCGCGCGCCGACGACTCCGTCGCGCCGTTCAGCTCGCGCGGTCCGAGCCGCTTCGATCTCACGGCCAAGCCGGACCTGGTCGCGCCGGGAGTCGGGATTGAATCGCTCGCCGACGGCTCGAGCCTGTTGTTCAAGATGCATCCGCTGGCGCGGCTGTGGGGCACGGTCGACACCGTCACGCAGCCGTATCTGAGCCTGACCGGAACGAGCATGGCGGCGCCGGTCGTGGCCGGCACCGTCGCGCTGATGCTGCAGGCGAACCCGGCGCTCACGCCGAACCTGGTGAAGGCGATTCTCCAGTACACGTCGGAGCACCGCTCGGCCTACGACGCGCTGACGCAGGGCGCCGGCTTCCTGAACGCACGCGGCGCCGTGCAGCTCGCGAGGCGGCTCGGCGGCGATCTCTCGGCCCCCGCGACGTCGCAGGATCCGACGCGGTGGAACGCAGCACATCAACTGGGGCAATCACCGCATCGGCGGCGGCATGCTGCAGCCGGACGCCAACGCGTGGCGCACCGACGTCCCCTGGGGCGCATCGACCACGAACGACGGCGAGAGCGTCATCTGGGGCACCGTGTGCGCGACTGCCGGGTGCGACACCATCGGGTGGGAGCCGGACATGGCTCCCGGGGCGGCCGGCGCGGCACGCAGCGCCGTGTGGGGCGCCTCCTGCGCGGACTCGGCGTGCGACAACATCGTCTGGGGCACCACGGCCGAGGACGCCAACATCGTGTGGGGCGCCACCTGCGGCGGCAAGGATTGTCCGGCGCCCGTGTGGGGCACGAGCTGCGACGGCCTCGACGGAATGCGCCGACAACATCGTCTGGGGCACGAGCACGGAGGACGAAGAAGACAACATCGTCTGGGGCACCAGCTGCGAATCGCTCATGCCGACGTGCGGCGACGTGGTGTGGAGCGTGCCGGCCGGCCGTCAACCCAAGCCCTCGTGGCGCAGGCGCCACGCCCGGCTCGAATAACGCAGCCACCCGAACATGAAACCGGTGCCGACCCTGGTGTCTCGAGCGAGCGCTGCGCGGTGCAAAGCCGTCTGGGGTTGCTGACGATGAAAACCCTGCCGCTTCCCGCCCGGCTGTTCGTCTGCGCGGTCATCGTGGTGGGCGCGGGCCTGCTGGCGTATTTCTTCCCGTTCAAGACCTTCGAGTCGCCCGGGCGTGTTTCTCGTGCTGCTCGCGCTGTCGTCGGTGACCTCCGTCTTCAAGGTGACCCTGCCGCTGGCGCGGAGCGGATCGACGATGTCGGTCTCGTACGCGGTGGACTTCGCGTCGCTGCTGCTCCTCGGTCCCAACGAGACGATGATCGTGGCGGCGGTGAGCGCCTGGAGCCAGTGCTCGTTCCGCATCAAGGAGAAGAACCCCGCGCACCGCACGCTCTTCAGCATGGCGTGCCTGATCGTCACCGTGCAGGCGGCGGGGCACGTCTACATCTACCTCGGCGGCGTGCCGGGGCACTTCGACATCAGGACGCTGGCCAAGCCGCTCGTCGGCGCGGCGACGACGTACTTCATCATCAACACGGCGATGATCGCGACCGCCATCGCGTGGTCCACGAAGCAGGGGGTCGTCAAGGTCTGGAACGAGAACTTCCTGTGGAGCGCGCCCAGCTACTTCGTGGGGGCCGGCGCGGCGGCGGCGGCGGTCGGCGTGCTCGAATTCGTCGTCGGTCCGGTGGCTGCTCCCGCTCGCGGCGGCGCCGCTGTACCTGACGTACCGCAGCTACAAGGTCTATCTCGGCCGGATCGACGACGAGCAGCGCCACGTGCGCGAGATGGCGGACCTGCACCTGGCGACGATCGAGGCGCTCGCGCTGGCGATCGACGCGAAGGACCAGACCTCGCAGTCCCACATCCGGCGCGTGCAGCTCTACGCGGCGGCGCTCGCGCGCGCGCTGGGGATGACCGAGAACGACATCCAGGGGGTCAAGACGGCGGCGCTGCTGCACGACATCGGCAAGCTGGCGGTGCCCGAGCACATCCTGTCGAAGCCGGGGCCGCTCACGCCCGAAGAGTTCCAGAAGATCCGCGCCCACCCGAAGGTCGGCGCCGACATCATCAGCGCCGTGCCGTTCCCGTACCCGGTGTCGCCGCTGATCCTCAGCCATCACGAGCGCTGGGACGGCAAGGGATATCCCGCCGGGCTGAAGGGTGAGGAGATCCCGCTCGGCGCGCGCATCCTGTCGGTCGTCGACTATTTCGACGCGCTGATGGCGGAACGGCCGTATCACAAGGCGATGAGCTTCGACGCCGCGATCGGCCTGCTGCAGCAGGAAGCGGGCAAGGGGCTCGACCCGATCGTCGTCGAGAAGTTCATCGAAAACCTGCCGGCGCTGCAGCTCGAGGCGACGGCGCTGGAGCAGGCGATGATGCGGCGGCCCGTCCCGGAAGAGGCCGGCCTGCAGATCGGTCGGGCGCCCCGCGACCGGGCTCACGCCCGAGCCGGCGAAGAAGAACGTGTTCGACGACATCGCGCTCGCGCACCGCGAGATTTACGCGCTGTACGAGATCGCGCAGGCGATGGGCACGAGCCTCGGCGTCGCCGACACGATGGCGCTGATCTCGGCGAAGCTCAGCAACCTCGTGCCGTTCTCGTGCGCCGCGCTGTTCCTGTTCGACGAGGAGACCGAGACGCTGCGCTGCCGCTTCGCGACGGGCACGGACGCCGAGATCGTCCAGCAGATTGCGGTGCGCACGGGCGAGGGGCTGACCGGGTGGGTCGCGCGGAACCGCCGCGCGCTCGTGAACGCGCGGCCGAGCGCCGACCTCGAAGCGGCGGGCCTGGCGGAGCTGCACACCAACCTGCAGTCCGCGCTCGTCTGCCCGCTGCTCTTCAACGAGCGCTTCATCGGCACGCTCTCGGTCTATCACGTCGACGCGGCGTTCTACCGCGACGATCACCGGCGGCTGCTCGACCGGGTGTCGGAGCAGGCGGCGGCGGTCATCAACAACTCCATGCTGTTCGAGCAGACGCAGGAGGACTCGCTGACCGATCCGCTGACCGGGCTGCCGAACACGCGCTTCCTGTTCATGCACCTGACGCGCGAGCTCGCGCGCGCCGAGCGGCTGAAGTCCGAGGTCTCGCTGATGGTCATGGACCTCGACAACTTCAAGGAAATCAACGACACCCACGGGCACCACGTCGGCGACCACGCGCTCTGCGAAGTCGCGCGCGTGCTGCGGACGGCGATCCGTCCGTACGACATCTGCGTCCGCTACGCGGGCGACGAGTTCATCGTCGTGCTGTCGGGGTGCGGCGCCGACGAAGCCGAGCACAAGCGCCAGGAGCTGCAGACAGACCATCGACGGCGTCTACTTCGAAGCGAGGCCGGGGAAGCCCGTGAAGCTCGGCATCAGCGTGGGCGCCGCGGTCTTCCCGCAGGACGGCGAATCGTACGAAGCGCTGCTCGCGACGGCCGACAGCCGGATGTACCAGGACAAGTCGATCCGCAAGCGCAAGGGGGGCCGCGAGCTGACGCGCCACGACCCGCTGGCCGCGGCGCAGTTCCCGGAGCTCACCGACTTCGACATCCAGCGAGCCGCGGCGGGGATACTGTAGCGGCCGCTGAAGCCTCGGCGTCAGCTGCCAACTCCCAGGACGCCAACTCCCAAGCCGAGTCTCGTCCGCGGGTGAAGTCGCTGCAACTTTCACCCTCAGACGTTTGCGAGTTGGGTTTGAACTTTTGGAGCTGCCGCTCACCAGTCCTCGAGCCGAATCCGGCTTCGATCGATTCCCAGCGCTTCCAGCATCGGCGGCACGTCGGCGACCATCGCGGCCGGGCCGCAGACGAAACAGAGCGTCGCCGGGTCGTCGGCGAGCCGCGCCAGCTGCGTGGCCACGAGCCGTCCGCGCCCGCCGCGCCAGCGCGGGGGAAACTCGCGCGTGGCCGCCAGCGACAAATCAATCTCGCCGCGCCGCGCCATCGCGCGAAGCTCCGTGAGATAGGCGAAGTCCTTGGGCGTGCGCGCGCTGTACAGCAGGCTGAGCCGGCCGTGGTGATCCCGACAGGACGGCGTGCCTGATCATCGATCGCAGCGGCGCGATCCCGGTGCCTCCGGCGATGAACAGGAAGCGGCGCTCGCGCGGACCATCGGGGAACACGAAGGAGCCCGACGGCCCGTGGACGGCCAGCATGTCGCCGCGCCGCAACGGATCGAAGTGCGGGCCCCAGCGTCCGGACGCGTCGGTCTTGATCAGAAACTCGAGGCGGCCGTCCCGGACGGTTTCTTCGGGAGACGAGGCAATGGAGTACGGGACGCGCTCGGAAGCGCCCGCGGGACCGATCGCCGCGAGCTGGCCCGGCTGGTAGGCGAACGCCGCGCCCTGGAGATCCAGACGCACGATGCGCGAGCCCGGCGTCGCGCGGCGAACGCTGCTCACGCGCAGCACAAGGTCGGACACGACCGGATCTTACGCCGAAAGCCCTCGCGAGGTTGTGAACAGGAGTCCAGGAGATCAGGAGGAGATCAGGAGGATCAAGGCTACGGTTGTATCTGCAGCGTGGATTTGACGTCGGTCACACCCTTGATGGTGCGGGCGAGGTCGAGGGCCTTGGTCTCTTCGTCCTTGCTCTTCACACGGCCGGACAGCGTCACGACACCCTTGAACGTCTCGACGTCGATGCGCGCGGCGCCCACGACCGGATCGTTGATGAATGCCGTCTTGACCCGCACCGTGATCGTCCCGTCGTCGATCGTGTCACTCGTGCCCTTGACCGCCGGTTTGGCGCAGGCGGACAGCCATCACGGCAAGGGCCAGCACAAGACGGATGCGAGTTGTGCCTTCTTCATCGACGGGACCTCTGCAGGTCGACGCTTTGAACGTTAGAACTTTAGAACTTTGGACGGCCTTCACATCCCCATCGCGTGAAAGCCGGCGTCCACCATCAGCACTTCGGCGGTCACCGCGCGGCCGGCGGGGCCGAGCAGGAACATGGCCGCGTCGGCCACCTCGGCCGTGTCGACCGCGCGCCGCAGCGGGGCGCGCCCGCGATAGACCTCGAGGATGCTGCTGAAGCCGGAGATGCCGGCAGCCGCGAGCGTCTTGATCGGCCCGGCGGAAATCGCGTTCACGCGGATCCCTTTCGGGCCCAGATCGGCCGCGAGGTACCGCACGGTCGATTCGAGCGCCGCCTTCGCCACGCCCATCACGTTGTAGTTCTGGAAGACCCGCTCGCTCCCCAGGTAGGTCAGCGTCAGGATGCTGCCGCCGCCGCGGCGCTCCATCAGCGGCAGCGCCCCGCGCGAGAGCGCGATCAGCGAGTAGGCGCTGACGTCGAGCGCGAGCTTGAACCCGGCCCTGCGAGGTATCGACGAAGTGAAAGTCGGACGCCAGCTCCTCACGCTGCGCGAACGCCGCGCCGTGTACCAGGAAATCGAGCCCGCCGAACTCACGCTCGATTTCGGAGAAGACCTGCGCGATCTGCGCATCGTCGGTCACATCGCAGGGGAGGATGAGGGGATTGGTCAGGCCGGCGGAGAGCTCGCGGACGTTCTCTTCGAGACGCTCGCCCTGGTACGTGACCGCGAGGCGCGCGCCGGCGGCCGACGCGGCCTGCGCGATGGCCCAACTGATCGAGCGCTTGTTGGCCACGCCGACGACGAGGCCGGTCTTGCCGTTGAGATCAGTCATCGACAGAGCCTTCCATTCTCTGCCGATTTAACCACGAAATACGCTGTGTTGAAATGTGAGGCGGTCGCGAACGGAGGCCGGGGTCGCAGTCAGCGCGAGCGCTTCTTGCCGCCGCCGTGACGCGGCGGCTGACCGGCGCGGAACCCGCCGGGCGCGGGACCGCCGCGGCCGCCCTGTCCACGGCCGGGCCCCGGAGGCCGCGATCCGGCGAAGCGCGGTCCGCCGTGCGGACGGTTGCCGTTGCCGTTGCCGGGCCCTGCCCGGGCGCTGCTGCTTCATGCGGGGATCGGCGCCGCGGAAATGCCCGGGGCCGCGCGTCGCCTGACGGATCGTGAATTCCGGCAGCCGCCGCTCTTCCTTCTGCCCTTCGATCCTCGGAAGCTGCGCTCGAATCAACGGCCTGTGAACAGGACCCTCCTCGACTTCGACCGGTTCGTTCTCCGACGGCTGACTGGGAGCTGCCGCCTTGGCGAGCGGGGCCGCCGGCGGGACCGGCGCTGGGACCGCCGCGACGGCCGGCCTGGCTAACGTCGGCTGCGGCGCCGCTTCGACGACCGGTTCGACCGCTGCGTCCGCGGAATCCGCGTCCGCGTCGTGTCGGCGTCAACTGGATCGCTCGCGACGCTGTCTGCTGCCGCGCCGTCGGCCGCGGCGTCGCGGCTGACCGGCGCTCGCGAGGATGGGAGCCGCTTCCGGTTCCGGCATGCCCGCCAGCACTTCCTTGTACAGCGCCGCCGGGGTTTCCTTCTTGCGCCGCTTCGGGACCTTGCCCCCCTTGTACGCGTGCTCCGCGTCGCACGTCGTGCAGCGGGTCTGCCGGATGTCGTCTTCGATCATCGCCACGATCGCGTGATTGGTCAGCCGCCGTTCGCGCGGACAGTAGTCGTCCAATATGTCACCGAGACGCAGCGGGCGCTGCTCCATAAACTCTCCCGAGATTAACCGTGTAAGGCTGGAAAAAGGGCCGTTGGCCGTAGGTGTTGCGAGTGTACCAGAGACCCGAACGCCAGCGCAACAGTAATCGCGCCGGTGTCAGGACGTGGGGAACGCTCGGAGCGCATCACTCACTGTTCGCGGGGCTCCACTCGCTCTCGGGCCGCAGGCGCCGCGTCCCTTGGCCTGTCGATCCACGCGAGCGCCGCCTCGAGCGTCCGGTCACGGCCGGCCAGCAGATCCGCGCGGACGAGCGGGACGACTTCGTCGGGAATCACGCCGCGCCCCTCGAGGCGCGTGCCCTCGGCCGTCACGAAATCCCCATACGCGTGAATCAACACGTCGCCGTTCGGCATCCGATCGAACAGCGCCGGCAGCGCCTGGCCCATCGACGGCTGGCCGAACACGCGCACGCGCCCGATCGACTGCATGCCGCCGGCGAAACACTCGGAGGCGCTTCCGCTCATCGCGTCGACGAGAATCGCGACCGGGCCCGGCGTAGGGCTGCACCCGCTCGCCGGCGGCGCTCACGAGCCGCGGGTTCACCGAAGAACCGCAGCTCGTTCTCGCGCGTCTTCATCACGCCGAGCGTCTTGCGCTCACCGACGAAGTGACCGGAGATCCCCATCATCATCCCGGCCAGCCCTCCGGGGTTCCCGCGGAGATCGATGATGATGCCGTCGGAGGCGCGGAACTCGGTCGACCGCCTGCTGAAAGAGCGCGTCCACGGCGGCCATCCACACGTTGAACCGGATGACCCCCGCGGTCTTCCCGCCGGGCGTCTGCTTCCGCTCGCTCTCGACCCGCACGAACATCGTCGGCAGGCTGCCCACGGTGACCGGCTGCCCCTGCTCGGGACGGCGCTCCAGCGAGAGCCTTGACCGGCGCCCCCTGGCCGTTCTCGAACGCGACATCGACCGTCGATCCCGCGCGCCCGCGCAGACGCGTCTGCGCGATGCGCCACGCCTCGACGTTCAGCAGGCGGTCGTTGGCCGCCTTCCGGCGGAGCCGGGCTCGCGTCCGGACGCGGCGCGGTGCTCCTCGCGAAGCGTGCGCAGCAGATCGGCCATCGGTGTGCCCGGCAATCGCGTCGACGCGCCAGCCCGGGCGCACGGACGACGACGCCGCGGGCCGTCGACGCTGGTGACAAGCAACTCGCCGCCGACGAGCCTGCACGTCGAAGCCCGGGTCGGCGCTGAGATCGGACGACCCGCGCGACGCGTCGTGCGGCGCATCCACCGACGACGGAATCAACGCGAAGTGCGACTGGCCGAGACGCCCGAGCATGTCGCGGACGACGGCGCGCAGCTCGCTGTCGGATTTGGCCGCCGCGGCGCGGGGCCTGAGCTCGGCGCGCACGCCGTCCCAGTTCACGCCGTTCATCGTCTTGTCGAAATGGGAGTCGCGGATCGTCGTCCACGCCGCGTCGAACGTCTCGACGCCGTGCGGCACCTGCGCCGAGAGCAGAGCGCCGAGGCCCAGCGCTGCCGCGCGCAACCGCGAGGAGCCACGTCGATCGCCTCACTTGATGAGCGCCTTGATCTGGGCCGGCGGCTCGAACACCGACGGGTCGACCGTGTCGAACTCGATCGCGGTCAGCGTGAGGATCTGCTGCACGCCCATCGCCGACTGCTTCAACGTCGTCGGCACCAGCAGGCCGCCGAACTTCTTGTAGTCCGACGTGGAACTGCGTGACGTTCATCGGCCCCATCTGCGATTCGCGGGTCCCGATGGCGCCCGCCTTCAGGCCGGTCTCGACGTCGTAGAAATCGAAATCCTCCCCGCCGGTCTTGCGGATGAGGCTGATCTTGTAGCAGGGCCGCCCGTCGAACTCGACCTGGTCCACCGTCGTCATCGAGACGTAGCGTCCTTCGCTCGTGGAGATCGCTGTAGAAGTCGGCGTCGAACACCTTCTCTTCGAGCTCCTTGCCCTCCGTCAGCCTCGGGCCGGTCATCGGAGACATGCTCCAGCCGATCTTCCCGTCGAACGCCTTCCAGCGACCTCGCCGATGCCGCCGATCGTGATCTTGACGAGCGACTTGTTCGGCTTCGCGCCGTAGATCTCGAGCGTGCCGCTCATGCCGCTGCCCGGCACGGACATCGTGCCCGCTCGCGTGGGACGACGAGTGCGCGAGGATGGCTTTCCGCCCGCCGATCGGCCTCGATGTACCGATCGATGATCGACGCGCGCCGTCGGCAGCTTGACCGCGGCGTGGCGGTCTTCGCCGGAGGAGCCTTCGGCCGGCTTCGGCGCCTGGCGCCGCCGGCTGGCCCTGACCAGGGCGGGCGCTGCGAGCAGCGGCCCGAGCGCCACGAGCAAGGACGGCCGAACGCGAGCTCCGAGCAGAGACAGGGCTCGGCCCGGACGAAGATGACTGACGCGCATGCTGAAAAGCTCCTGTTCGTGGGCGGGGGGCTCATCGATTTTACTACACCTGGCTCGGGGCACGGACCGAAGCCGGCTTGATGGCTGCATACCGACGGGTGATCTGCGTGACCACGCCGAGCAGGTAGTGCAGCTCGACCTTATCTCCGGCCTCCAGACCGCGCGGCACGGCCTCCGGACCCGATCCTCGCGCGGCTCACCTGTCCCGTCCGGGTCGTCCGGATCGACGAAGTAGACGTCCAGCGAAATCTGCCCGTGAATGCTCACGGGCTGAACCTTCTTCACGAGGGCCGGCTTGGATCCCTTCAACATGGTAGTGATCATCAACGCTGCCCACGGCGATCCCCGGACTTCAACCGGAAACACGGTCGGCCTGGCGCATCGGCCCGATCCGACTACGCCAGTTGCCGTCCTTTGGTCTCCGGGATCCAGATCCAGGTCAGCGCGGCCAGGAGGAACGCGGCCGACGTCAGGAGCAGCGCGACGTGGAAGCCCCGCGTCTGCGCCAGCGAGCCGACGGCGAACGGCGCCGCGGCGCTGGCGATGCGCCCCATGTTGTAGGTGAAGCCCTGCGCCCTCGCGCGGATCTCGGTCGGGTAGATCTCGGCGGTGACGGCGCCGAAGCCGCTGAAGTATCCGGTCGCGAAGAACGCGACGAACGGTCCGAGCACGAGGAGGCCGAGCGGCGCGCGAATGGACGTGTAGACGAAGATGAGGAACGCGGCCGTGACCAGGTAGACGATGTAGGTGCGCTTGCGGCCGACGGCGTCGCTGACGAACCCGAACGTCACGTACCCGAACCACATCCCGATCTGCATGGCGAAGACGAACGACGCCATGACGCTCGTCGAGAGGCCCCGCCCGCCTGACGAGACGGGCAGCGACAGGTACGCCGGGCAGCCACAGATTGAATCCCCACCAGGCGAACAGCGTGAACGCGTTCATGATCGTGACCGCGATCGTGAGCCGGAGCATCCCGCCGCGGAAGATGTCGGCGAAGCGTCCGCGGCTCGGCCGGCGGCCGCGCCCGCGCGTCCCGCCACATGGCCGGCTCGCGCACGCTGTGGCGCACCCAGAGGGTCAGGAACGCGGGCAGGATGCCGACGAAGAACACCGCGCGCCAGCCCCAGCGCGGCAGCACCAGCGCGGTGACGACGGCGGCGGCGCCGTAGCCGATCGCCCAGGCGCTCTGCATGAAGCCGAGCGCCTTCCCGCGGTGCTCGGCCGGCCAGGTTTCGCTCACGAGCGCGGCGCCGCTCGCCCACTCGCCCCCCATGCCGATGCCGAGCAGCACGCGGAACACGGCCAGCTGCGCGATGTTCTGCGCGAGCCCGCACGCCGCGGTGAAGATGGAGTAGATGAGCACGCTCGCCATGAGCGCGCGCGTGCGGCCGTAGCGATCGGCGACGAAGCCGAAGAACAGCCCGCCGGCGGCCGAGGCGAGCAAGCGTCGCCGAGCCCAGGATGCCGGCGACCTCCTTCGACATGCCGAGCTCCGGCATGATCGACTCGAGCAGGAGCGCGTAGAGCATCACGTCGAAGGAGTCGAGCATCCAGCCGAGCGCCGCGGCGATGAGCGCGCGGCGCGCATCGGCGTCTCCCGCGCGCCACCAGCCGAAGAGCGCCGTCACCGCGGGGCCCCGCCGCGACGGCGGCAATCGCGATGCCCGCGCGCGCGAGGCCGGCGGCGAGCGCGCGCGTCAGCTCCGCCGCGCCGGGCGTGTCGCCGTGAATGCAGAGGGTGTCGACGCGCAGCGGGATCTCGGTGCCGTCCACCGCCGTGACCCGCTCGTCTTCGACCATCCGCACCGCGCGCCGCACGACCGTGTCCACGTCGTGGATGACGGATCCGGGCCGGGACCGCGGCGTCAGCGAGCCGTCCGGCTCGTACGCGCGATCCGCGAATCCTTCCGACGCGACCGCGAGCCCCGCGGCCTGCCCCGCGCGAATCAGCTCCGACGCCGGCAGCCCGAAGAGGACGAGCGACGGATCGAACGCGCGGACGGCGCGCGCGATCGCGTCGGCGAGCGCGCGATCCCGCGCCGCCATGTTGTAGAGCGCGCCGTGCGCCTTGACGTGCCGCAGCCGCACCCCTTCGCTGTCCGCGATCGCCGCCAGCGCGCCGATCTGATAGAGGACCAGGTCCTCGGTGTCCTGCGCGGTGACGCGGATCTCGCGCCGGCCGAACCCGGCCAGATCCGGAAGCCCGGGATGCGCGCCGACCGCCACCCCCGCGTCGCGCGCCAGCCGCACGGTCCGCCGCATCACCGCCGGATCCCCGCCGTGAAACCCGCACGCGACGTTCGCCGACGAGATGCTGGCCATCACCTCGGCGTCGGCGCCGATGCTGTACGCGCCGAACGACTCGCCCACATCGCAATTCAGATCAATCGTGCGCATGTCGATCATCAGTGACTAGTCTCGAATCACTAATCACGAATCACTGAATCGCTGAATCCTCGAATCCGGATCCGCTTCACGCAGCGCTGGGAGCTGGCAGCTGGGAGCTCACATCCGCAGCACCGCCGCCAGCGTGACGATCGCATCGAACAGGCTGCCGAGCCGCACGTTCTCGTTTTCCTCGTGCTGGTTGTTGTCGAAGTTCACGACCGGCACGAGGACCGCCGGGAAGCCGAGCGCATCGATGAAGGCGGCGATCGGGACCGCGCCGCCCAGCGTCCGGAGCTGGACGGGCGGGGCGCCGTACGTCCGCTCGATGGCGGTGACGACGGCGCGTGCACCGGGATCGGTTGGCGAGGTGCGGAACGCGTGCATGACCGCCTCGCCGACGTCGAGCCGCGCGATCTTCGAATGCGCGGCCCGCGTCGCGTCGTCCGGGCTCGCCGTCCACCAGATGGTAGCCCTGACGCCGGACGTGCGCCCGCACCTTGTCGAGGAGATCGTCCGCCCGGGTCTCCTTCACGAGCCGGATGTCCATCGCGGCGGTGGCGCGGTCGGGGATGATCGTGCGGGCGCCCGGCGCCGACGTGCGACGACGACCAGGCCGCGGACGTTCAGCGTCGGCGACTGCAGCGCGTCCTGCAGCTTCGGGAACGCCCGCTCCGGCGCCGCGACGCCGAAGGTCCCCAGCATGCGCTCGGAGTCCTCGGGAACCGCGTCGAGGATCGCGCGCTCCGGCGGTCCCGGCGGCACGACGCCGTCGTAGAACCCTTCAACGGTCACGCGGCCGTCGTCGGCCTTCATCGACGCGAGCAGCGCCGCCAGGCGCATCGCGGGGTTGGGAATCCAGTTGCCGTAGTTGCCGCTGTGCACGCCCGCCCGCGGGCCGAACACGGTCAGGTCGAACGTCACGATGCCGCGCGCGCCGAACGCGACCGTCGGGCGGCCGCTCGAGTGCCCCGGGCCGTCGAGAATGATCATCAGGTCCGCGCGCAGCCTGTCGCGGTAGCGCGCAATCGCCGGCACGAGGCTCGGCGAGCTGGCTTCCTCTTCGCCGTCGAGGATGACGTGAATATTCGAGGTCGGCGTCAGCCCCGAAGCTTTCAGCGCGTCAATGGCGGCGCAGAGCGCGACGATTGGCGACTTGTCGTCCGACGCGGATCGCGCGTACAGGCGCCAGTCGTCTTCGAACTTCGTCGTCTTCTTGTCCGCATCGAGCACGTCGCGGCCGTCCCGATCGATGCGTCCGGTGCGCAACACCGGCGTGAACGGATCGGCCTGCTTCCAGGCCGCCGGCGCCACGGGCTGCCCGTCGTAGTGCGCGTACAGGAGCAGCGTCCGGGTCGCGCCCGGGACGTTCAGCTCGCCGTACACCAGCGGGTTGCCCGCCGTTTCGAGCCGCTCGGCCGTCAACCCGTGCCGCTGCAGCATCGCCACCAGGTAATCGGCATTGCGCCGGATATTCGGCCTGTCCGCGGCGACGTTCGGGATCGAAAGCAGCTCCACGAGCTCGGTGACAACCTGGCGCTGATGCGACGCCACCCACGCTCTGACCGTCGTCCTGAGATCCGGCTGCGCGACGGCCACCGTCGTCACCGAGGCCACGATCGCGGCTGCAAGGAGGGTTTTCACGGACACAGATTACACAAGTCTGGGTTCCACTGGGTTCCACAAGGTTCCGCGAGGGTTCCACTGGGTTCTGTTCCGCGAGTTCAGTTCCGCACGATTCGAGGTTCGCCGGTTCGGGGTTCGGCTAGCGCTTCGACGCCAGTTCGACCGTGAACCTGCCGCGGAACCTCGGTGGAACCCGGCGGAATCCGGTCGAACCCTTAAAACTCGATCAGTATCCCCGCCGAGGGCACGATCGGGATCATCGATTCGAAGAGTCCCGAGACGCGGCCCGTGGCGGTGTTGACGCCCGGCGGGTTGAAGCGGACGTTGTCGCGGTTGAGCACGTTCATGATCTCCCCGAAGAGCGTCAGGCGCTTGCGCGACCAGTTGAACGTGCGGTTGACGCGCAGGTCGACGCGCGAATACGTCGGCAGGCGCACCTCGTTGCGCGACGAGGAGACGAAGTATTCGTTCCCCTGCCTGCGCGTAGTAGCCGGGCGCGGGCACGTTGCTGCCGGCGCGAAGCTTCGCGCTCACGCTCGTGCGGTCCGAGATCCGGTAGAACACGTAGAGATTGCAGCGTGTGGCGCTGGTCGAGATCGCCCCAGTAGGTCTCGTGGGTCTGCCGGTCGCTGACGCGATTGCGGCCGAACGAATACGAGAGCCATCCCGATACGCCGCTCGTGCTCTTCCGCTGCACGAGCAGCTCGACGCCGCGGGCGTAGCCGTCGAGGCTCTGCTGAAACGGCGCCGACGTCGAGCCGCGCACGACGCGGCCGAGAACCAGCCGCGTCTCGGCGCCGGGACGGCGGAAGAACCCGTGCTCCTCGCGGTCGTACAGCGTGACCTGCCATCGCATCGACTGGCCCGAGGCGCTGCTCGAATCCGAGATCGTACTGCGTCGCGCGCTGCGCTCTCGCGTCGCGCTGCCCGAGCGAGCCGATGACCTGCTCGAAATCCGGGAACTGACGATACACGCCCGCGCCGCCGCGAACCGACATCGACGGACGTGAGCTTCCAGTCCCCCTGGAGCCACGGCGACGTCGTGGTCTCCCCCGTCAGGCTCCAGCGATCGGCGCGCGCGCCTGGCACGAGCGTCAGCGGGCCCGCCGTCCATCGCAGCTGCGCGAACCCGCCCGTGCGCGTGGCGCGGCCGCCGAACTCGTTGATGACGCGGTAGCGTCCCTGCGTGAACCGCTGCCGCATGCCGGGTCTCGTCGGTCCACTCCGCCTGCGCGCCCGCATCGAGCTGCAGCCCGCGCGGCCGCGGTGACGCTCGCGTCGATCCGGCCCGCTCCCTGCGCGTCGTGTCCGTCGTCGAGCGTCACCTGCGTCGGCGGCGTGATTGCTGAACCGGTTGAGCGAGGCCAGCAGCCGGCCCGTCAGGATGCCGCGCGGCGCCGTGTAGCGCCACGTGCCGATCGCGATCGCCGAGGCGTTGCGGCCGGTGAAGAAATCGTCGGCGTCGAGATCCTGGCGGCGCTCTTCCAGCTTCGAGCGCCCCGCAATCAGGGTGAGCTCGGCGCGCTGCGCCGGCGTCATGTCGAAGACGAACTTCGCCTGGGCGTCCGAGAAGCCGAAGTTGACCCCTTCCCCTTCTTCGTAGATCCGATCGACCACGAGGTCGAGATAGCTCTGACGCGCCGACATCAGCCACGACCCGCGGCGCGCGCCGCCAATCGGCCCTTCGAGCACGAGCGACGCGCTCGTGCCGCTCACGGCGACGCGCGCCTGCCGGCGCTCGCGCGATCCTTCGCGCAGCCGGAAATCGACCTCCGCCCCGGTGCGGTCGCCGTACCGCTGCGCGTAGCCGCCGTTCAGCAGCGTCACGTCTTCGAGGACGTCGCTGTTGATCATCGCGACGGAGCCCGACGCCGAGGCGTCTTCGACGGCGCGCACCGTGTGTAGCAAAAACGGTGTCGAGAAGCCGTCGACTGTCATGTTCATGTGGCTGAACTGGCTGCCGCGGACGCTGAACTCGCTGCGCAGATCGTCCCCCGTCGCGACGCCCGGCAGCACCTGGACGGCGCGCAGCGGATCGTCGGCGAGCACGCCCCGCAGGTTCTGGATGTCCGCGCTGCCGAGGACCTGCTGCGCGGCGACCGCCGGCTCGGCGGACGGAAGCGATCCGCCGTCGACGGTGACCGTCTCGGTGTAGGTGCCTGTGCCCTCGCTGAGCGGAATCGTCACGGTGAGCGCCGCACCGCGCTCAACCTGCACATCACGGCGGACGAGGATGTAGCCCACGACCGAGACGTAGAGCCGGCGCGGTCCGGCTTCGACGCGCGGCAGCTCGAAAGGCCCCGCTGTCGTCCGTCCGCGTGGATGGGCCGCCGTCCTCGACCAGCACGAGCACCTTCCCGAGACCGGCGCCCGTCCGCGCATCGACGACGCGGCCGTGAATGGCGCCCGTTTCCTGCACCCCAGCGCCCCGTCTTCCTGCGCCGCTCCGGACGGCCGCCGGACGAGCGCCTGACCTCGCCCGGCAAGCCAGCCCGGCAATCAGGGCGCACGCCGCGAGGCGCTGGCGGGTCATGTGTGGCCGGCTTGCAGGCGTGATTCCGAGTGCGTTTGCGACCGCGCGATCAGAACTGTGATCGCAAGCGACATTTCCGTGTCGCTGACGCGCTGTTTCCGGCCGCCTGAATTCTACAAAAACCCAAGGAATCGGGCGGTACGCCGCTTGCTCTATAGGAGGGTGCAGGCGGCCTGAATATTTACGGCAGGGAGCCGTGAGTTGCTGGGGAGCCGGGTCGCCCGCAAATTCGCAAGGGCATCGTCTAACGACGGTGCCCTTTTTTTATTGCTCGCTGCGCGCACGAACCTGTTCCTCGAGACGACTCGCGCTAAACGACCGCCCCCTCCGGATACTGCAGCGCGAGCCGAAGCTCCTTGGCGAGCGAATCCACCGTCGTCCCCGATCGCTTCCACGCCCCCTCGGTCTCGAACCGCAAATCCCCGATGCGACGGCCCCACGGCGCGATGACGCGGCCGATCGCGCGGTAGTCGGTGCGGTCGGCGTGCTCCTGGTCCAGCCGGCGCACCACCTCCGGCGCCACGCGGATGAACGCGCGAAGCGCGGTCGCGCTCTTGATGCTGTACTTCCGGCCGTTCCACGCCGCGCCGAAGACCTGCGCGGCCTGCTTCAGGTAGTTCACGAAAAACTTCCTCGACTCCTCGCGGAACGCTTCCCCCTTGCGCCCCGGCCCGAACGCGTCGGCGGCGAACAGCTTCTTCAGTTCCTGCGCGAGCGGCGCCTGCGCGACCCGTCCCTTGCCCACGCCGAGCAGCTTGATCTCGCCGTGCAGCGGCGAGTCCTCGCGATCGTTCAGCGCGCGGACGATGTCGTGGGCCGCGGCGAGGCTGTCGTCGCTGTACAGCTGGCGGCCGGAGAGCGACACGAGATGCGACGGGTTGAGGCGGGTGTGCTTCGCGTTGATCGTCACGAACATCTGCACGACGTGATCGTCGGGCAGGCGATCGAAGATCACCGCCGGCACCGAGAACGGCTCGTCGCCGAAGCGATCGATGTCGGCGTGCAGCGCGAGCAGCCGGTGCTGGCCGTCGATCGCGCGCAGGATCCCTTCACGTTCGGGCACCTTCAGCGTGCCGACCGTGCTGCCCTCTTCCATCGGCTCGAAGCGCAGCGCTTCGTCGCACGAGATGATGACCGCGCCCGGGATCGACGGCAGGTCGCGCGCCTGCCGGCACTGCTCGTAGTACTGCACGAGCTCGTCGATCTTCTTGCGGATGATCTGGCGCTGATACGCCTTCTCGTTGGCGCCGATGCGGCGCTCGAGCAGGTCCCAGTTCACCTTGGTCGGCGTCGGCGCCTTCTTGCGCCCGCGGACCGGCTGCCCCTGTTCCCCGTAGCTGAGGACCTCGAAGCGGACGAGCTTGTCGATGTCGCTGGCGGAGAGGGAGGCCTGGTAGAACTGCACGCCGAACTGCTGCATCCGGATCGCGGCGACGCTAATCATAGGCTTTGACGGGGTTTAGCTAACGGCTGACTGTTCCAGGGCGACGGCTCACGCCCGCATCGTGCCGCCCGAAGGCACATCTTATCTTGTGTCGGCTCGCAGAATCGCAAGGCTTCGGCGCGCACGGCGGATCCAAGAATCGCAGGATTGCTCAGGGATTGGTGATTAGTGATTCAGACGGGCGGCGTCCTGCCCCGACCACCAGGCGACGACGCGCTCCTTGACGATCGAGCACGACCAGCATGAAGACCGCGAAGGCCGCCAGCGCGGCGAACGCGCCGCCGAAGCTCAGGCTCTTGTGAAGCGGCAGCGAGATCAGCCCGTACACCATCTCCACGTGGATCCAGTAGATGAACAGCGACGACCGGCCGAGCTGCTGGAGCGGGCTCCACCCGGCAACACGGCGCCTGGCGCGCGTTCCACGCATACGCGAGCGGCCAGCGCCGCGGTGACGATGCCGACGCGCAGCAGGAAGAACGCCGGCGAGCTGCCCCAGAACTCCGACCGCGCGTAGGGGCTGGGGAGATACGAGGCCGCGTAGGCGCCGAGCGCCAGCGCCGCGCCTCCCGCGAAGAGCCGCGAGCTGGAGACGCGTTTCCGCGTCGCGCTCGCGCACGCCGTCCAGCAGCACGCCGGCCAGGCCGCCCGCGAACAGGAACCCCGCCCACGGGAAGATGCAGAAGTTCGAGAGCCCGCGAATCGGGCGGATGTAGCCCTCGATCGGATCCGGCAGGGGGTCGAGGAGCGGCGTGATCCGCACGATCGGCGTCAGCAGCGCAATCGCCAGCGTGGTCGCGGCAAAGGCCGCGACCCGCGCGCGCGGCGAGCGGAAGGCCCCCCAGAGCGCGGCCGCGGCCGCGATCGAGGGCCCCATGATGTTGAGGATGTCGACCTTGAGCAGCGTTCTCGGCGGCGCCCAGCCCAGGACCCAGGCCTGCACGCGAAACAGGAACGCCAGGCCGAAGACCCAGAGCCCGCGCCGCACGACCGCCCTGGATGCCGCGCGGACGTCGCCGGTCCGCCGGAACTTCGATCCGGCCGAGAGCGCAACCGTGACGCCGGCGAGGAAGAGGAAGAGCGGCGCCCCGAATCCGGCGCCGATCATCGCCCATCGGAACAGCCACGCGTCGCGCGCGTCGACGCGCGTCCAGCTGTCGAGGGTGTGCGCCTGCGATCATGATGAGGACCGCGAGGCCGCGCATCCAGTCGAGGTATCCGCGCCGCTGGACTCGCGTCGCTCATCGTCCGCGCCGGACGTCAGACGCCTGTCGTCACTTTGAAGGTGACGGTGAGCTCGATGTCCTGCCGCATCGAGTGCCACACGGAGCAGTACTTTTCCCGGGACAGCTCGATCGCGCGCTCGACCGCGCGCCGTCGGCACGTCGCCGGTGATCGAGTAGTGGAGCGCGATCGCCGTGAAGCGGCGCGGCTCTTCCGCGAGCGCGCGTGCCGGTGAGGTCGGCGCGCAGCCCGCGCAGGTCGGTCTTGCCCTTCCTGAGGACGTGCACGACGTCCATCGCCATGCAGCCGGCCAGCGCGAACGCGAGCGCCTGCATCGGTGAAGGGCCGGCCTTGGACTGCGCTGTCGAGCGTCATCGTGACGTCGCCCGACTTGCCCGCGAAGACGAGGTCGTGTTCCCAGATCAGCTCGAGGACCGTGGAGGGTTTCGCCGGAGCGGCCTGATCGGGCATACCGGTATTCTAACGCAGTTGCCAGCTTCCATGCCTGTGCGCGCAGCGACTGCCGGCGAGCAGCTGCCAGCGCCGTGGCTAGCGAAGTCGAGCTGCCCGCTACCGGCGAGCTGAAGCGAGCTGGCCTACGCTGTCATCGATCGCTGCGGCGCCTGGTTGCGATGAAAGAAGCTCGAGACCGCCAGCCATCCGAGCGGCAGCACGATGAGGAGGTACGTCAGGTACTGGCCGTAGATGCCGTCAGGACCGTAGGCCTCGGTCGCGTCGTGCAGCGGCTGGCTGTTCGGGAACACGTTCGCCTCGGCGAGCTCGTGGAAGCCGTAGATGAGGAGCTGCACCACGAAGACGAGGAGGAACACCGCGGTGACCTGGAAGAACCGGGAGAGGTTCACGCGGTACCCGTAGCGCGACCAGAGCCAGGCGACGGCCGCGGCGCACAGCGTGCCGGCCGCGGCGCCGGCGACGATCTGGGCGGACTGCACGGTGAAGATCAGCTGCGTCATCAGGAGGGCCGTTTCCATCCCTTCCCGCGTGATCATCAGCAGCGTGAACCCGAACACGCCGAGGAACGCGGCGCGGCCGACCTTCTGCGACGACACCTCGAGCCGGCCCTCGATTTCCTTCTTCATCCGCTTCCCCGCCCGCAGCATGTGCATCGTCAGCGAGGCGACGAGCAGGGCCGCCACCAGCGCGAGCATGCCTTCCCAGAGCGCCTGGTTGTTCGCCTGGGCCAGCAGGAACCCGGCGGCAATGCTCAGCAGGACCGAGACCACGATCCCCCAGTGAACAGCCGGGCAGGAGCGCCTGACGCCCTGTCTTCTTCAGATACGCCAGGCTGATCGCGACAATCAGGAAGGCTTCGAGCCCTTCCCGCAGAGTGATGACGAACGCCTGCAAGCATGGCCTGGAACCCCGTTCAAAATGCGACTGATCTCGTTTTCAGAGACTATCCGCGGGATATCCGACCAGTCAAGTCGGATATGATGGGGCCGGCTCGCTGGCGCTCGCCGGTAGCGGCGGCTCGCTTCGCTCGCCGTAGGGGCCGCGCTTGCCTCGCTCCGCGCGGTAGAGCCTCGGCGCTTCGCGCCTCGGTAAGGACTCGCAGGCGCGGGAAGCTGGAAGCTTCTCTCAATCAGCTACCATGACGCAATGCTCAGAAAGCTCGCCATTGCTGCGATCCTGCTCATCCCCGTGACGCCCCTCGATTCGCAACAGGCACTCCCGATGCCGCCCTGCTCGAGCGTGCCCGCGCCCTGCACAAGCAGACGCCGCTCATCGACGGCCACAACGACTACCCGTGGGCGCTTCGGGAGAAAGCGCAGCGCAACCTCCAGAAGCTCGACATCTCGCAGCCCCAGCCGTCGATCATGACCGACATCGCGCGCCTCAGGGCCGGGCGGCGTCGGCGGGCAGTTCTGGTCGGTGTACGTGCCGGCCGAGCTGGCCGGGCAGACCGCCGTCACCGCGACGCTCGAGCAAATCGACATCGTCCATCAGATGGTGCGCCGGTATCCGGAGACGTTCGAGCTCGCGCTGACGGCCGACGACGTCGAGCGGATTTTCAAGAAGGGGAAGATCGCCTCGCTCATCGGGATGGAGGGCGGCCATTCGATCGACAACTCGATCGCGGCGCTGCGGATGTTCCATCGGCTCGGCGCGCGCTACCTGACGCTGACCCACTCGAAGAACACGGCGTGGGCCGACTCCGCCACCGACGACCCGAAGCTCGGAGGCCTGTCGGCGTTCGGCGAGGAGATCGTGCGCGAGATGAACCGGCTCGGCATGCTGGTGGATCTCAGTCACGTCTCGCCCGGCACGATGGACGATGCGATCCGCGTCAGCCAGGCGCCGGTGATTTTCTCGCACTCGTCGGCGCGCGCCGTGAACGACGTCCCGCGCAACGTGCCCGACGACATCCTGCAGCGGCTCCCGAAGAACGGCGGGGTCGTGATGGTGACGTTCGTGCCGGGGTTCCTGTCGCCGAAGGTCGCGGCGTGGAACGAAGCTGCAGACGGCCGAACGGACCCGGCTGACCGCGCAGTTCCCGAACGACGCGGCCGCCGTGACCAGCGGGCGTCGCGGCCTGGACGAAGGCGAACCCGGCGCCGCGCGCCGTCCTGGCCGAGGCCGCCGATCACATCGATCACATCCGCAAGGTCGCCGGCATCGACCACATCGGCCTCGGCGGCGACTTCGACGGCATCGACAGCGTCGTCCAGGGGCTCGAGGACGTCTCGACGTACCCGGCGCTGACCGCGGAGCTGCTGCGGCGCGGCTACAAGGACGACGAGATCAAGAAGATCATCGGGCAGAACGTGCTGCGCGTGATGCGCGAGGCGGAGAAGGTCGCGAAGAAGCTGCAGGCGGAGCGGGGGCCGTCGACGATGTTGTTCGACGGGAAGTAGGAGATCAGGAGACGCAGGAGATCAGGAGATCAGGAGACAGGAGCCAGCAGACGAGCGCAGCAGACCGAGGACGGAGCCTCGAGACGCTGAGACCACGAGACCTGAGACCCGAGACGCACTATATGATCTCCGCTATCTCCGTTATCTCTGTGGTGCTAAACCTATGCCCGCCCGTGATCAACCTCCGCTGACCCCGCACGCATCGTCGCGCTGGGGGACTCCACGACCGCGGGCACGCCGGGGTTCAAGTCGCCCACCGAGGCGCCGCCGAAGGGCCGCGGCGACGAAACGAGTCAGTACGCCTACTGGCTGATGAAGGCGCACCCGGAGTGGGAGGTCCTCAACCGCGGCGTGAACGGCGAGCGCAGCGACCAGATCCGCGCGCGGTTCGAGCGCGACGTCGTGGCGGCGGCCCCGAAGGCGGTGGTGATCATCGCGGGGGTCAACGACGTCTACCAGGGGCGCCCGGTCGAGCACGTCGTCGAGCAGCTCCGCGCGATGTACGCGCGCGCCGCGCAGGCCGGCATCCGCGTCGTGGCGGGATCGATCATCCCCTACAACACGGCGACCCCGGAGCAGAACGCGCGCATGCGGCAGATCAACGCGTGGATGCGGGAGCAGCCGGGGATTGTGTTCGTCGATACCCGCGCGGCGGCGGCGGCCGCGGACAACGCCGACCGGCTGTTCGATTCTCCGGACGGCCTGCACCCCGGCGCCGCCGGCTACCGCCGCATGGCCGACGCGATCGGTCCGGGGCTGGAACGGGCCCTGCGCTAGAGGCTTCAGCGCAGCGGCTCAGCTGCCAGCTTCAGCTGCTCGGCGCGCAGAGCAGGCTCCAGCCCGCAACGCGCCGGGGATCGGGCTGCAAGCCTGACGCTATGAACGGCGGTCTCTGAATCGGCGTCCTACGAACCGGCCACCCGGTTGTATCCTGTTGAGAACGCCTGCCGGTGATACTCTCGAATAGCCGAGGGTTTTTCCGGCCCGTCCGTGGAATGGTTTCTGCACAAAGAGCCCAGAATGTTTATTCGAACACTACTTCCAGTCCTCGCCGCCGCGCTTCCAGTCCTCGCCGCTGCCACCGTGCTCATCGCCCAGGACAAGCCGCCGCGGCCGCGCAGGACCCGCAGAAGAAGTTCAAGGTCTCGACCAACACCGTCGCCATGTACGCGACCGTCACCGACTCGGACAAGCGGCTCGTCACCGATCTCGTGGAAGAGGATTTCGAGATCTACGACAACGGCAAGCTGCAGACGATCACGTCGTTCGACAACAAGCCGCTGCCGATCACGGTCGTCGTGATGCTCGACACGAGCGGCAGCATGACGGTCGCGCTCGACCTGGTCAAGGCGGCCGCCGAGGAGTTCCTGATGCGCCTGCTGCCGGAGGATCAGGGCATGGTCGGCGCGTTCAACGACAAGATCCAGTTCATCCCGGACGGTGAGTTCACCAGCAGCCGCGATGTGTTGATCCGTGCGCTCAAGGACCTGGACTTCGGCTACCCGACGCGGCTGTACGACGCCGTCAATCAGAGCATGGCGCAGTTGAAGGGCATTCCGGGACGAAAGGTGGTACTGGTCTTCACCGACGGCGACGACAACGCGAGCAAGGTCGGGTCGGGCGAGGTGACGGACCGCGCGCGCGTCGAGGAAACGATGATCTATTCGGTCGGCCTCGAGACGGTCTACCACAACGGGCAACAGCAGCGTGCGATCGTCGCCCGACCGCGGGCTGAAGAGGCTCTCGGAAGAGACCGGCGGCGGGTTCTTTCTCTTGAAGAAGACGGACGAGCTGGGCCCGACCTTCACGCGCGTCGCGCAGGAGCTGCACAGCCAGTATGTGCTCGGCTTCACCCCGCAGCTCCTCGACGGCAAGATCCACAAGCTCGAGCTGAAAATCAAGCAAAAGCCGTCAATGACCGCGCGAGCGCGTAAGAGTTACGTTGCGACGGCCGAAACGGTGACAGAACGGTGACGCGCTAAACCTTTGTGGTGCAGGGGCCGTCTAAGCTGGTGAAAGGACGGAAACTACATCATGATCGACCTGGATTTCTCGAGCAATGCGGACGCCCTCGTGGCGATTCTCCTGGCAGTGGCGATTCTCGCAGTGACATTTGTGTAAGCGGAGTTCTCCCGCCGGATCTTCCGCCGGAAGGCGGAAGCCACAACGAAGCACTCCGCAGAAGCCACGAACAACTTCTCCTCATTGACGGAGCGTCGAGCTGATCCCCGCATGTGGGATTAGCCGATCGCTCGCGTCAATCACCCGCCGTCCCGAGCGGCCTGCGACCTGCAGCGCCGGCGTCCACACGCGCCAATGTTAGAATCGCGGAGCTCTCCATGCCGGGAGAGGTATCGGGAGAAGCTCACATGCGGCCACTCAGTCTCGTTGTCTGCACGGCGGCGATGATGGCGTTCATTCCTCAGGCTCCAGGCGATCGTCCCGCATCCAATCCGCGAGGCACGCGATCGCCCGTGCTGGCGCGCAACGGTCTGATCGCCACCAGCCAGCCGCTCGCGTCCGCCGCCGGGCTGCGCGTCCTGCAGCAGGGCGGCAACGCCATCGACGCGGCGGTCACCGCCGCGGCGGTCCTGTCCGTTGTCGAGCCGACGATGAACGGCGTCGGGGGAGACCTGTTCGCGATCGTGTACGACGCGAAGACGAAGCGCGTGAGCGCGCTGAACGCGAGCGGACGCTCGGCGGCCGCGGCGACACCGGACGAATACCGGCGCCGGGGCTTCGACGCGATCCCGTATCGCGGCGCGCTGTCGATCAGCGTGCCCGGGGTCGTGGACGGCTGGCACGAGCTGCTCGCGCGCTACGGCACGCTGAAGCTGGATCGCGCGCTGGAGCCGGCGATCGCGTACGCGCGCGAAGGCTACGCCGTCCCCGACATCATCGCGACGCAGTGGAAGGACGCCGAGCCAATCCTGTTGAGCGATCCGGCGGCAACCGCGACGTTCCTCCCCGGCGGCCGCGCCCCCGCGGCGGGCGACGTCTTCCGCAACCCGCGCCTCGCGGCGACCCTCGAGCTCATCGCCAAGGGCGGGCGCGACGCGTTCTACAAGGGGCCGATCGCCAAGGCCATCGCCGACGACATGCGCCGCCGCAAGGCGCTCCTCACCGAGGCCGACTTCGCGGCGAACCGGCCCGACTGGGTCGAGCCCATCTCGACGACCTATCGTGGATACGACGTCCTGGAGATGCCGCCGAACACGCAGGGCGTCGTCGCGCTCGAGATGCTGAACATCCTCGAGGGCTTCGATCTGAAGTCGATGCGGCACAACTCCGCCGAGTACCTGCACCTGCTCGTCGAAGCCAAGCGCATCGCGTTCGCCGATCGCGATGCGTGGCTCGCCGATTCCACGGCCGTGCCCCCCGAAGCGCTGAAGCGAATGCTGTCGAAGGCCTACGCCACGGAGCGCCGCCGGCAGATCAATCCGCAGCAGGCCGCGAAGGCTTACGATCCGCTGACGATCGGGGGATCGGCGCAGGCGCCGAGTCGAACCGCCGCAGGCCCGCGGCGACACGATCTACATGACCGTCGCGGATCGCGACGGCAACGTCGTCTCGCTCATTCAATCGATCTTCGAGAACTTCGGCTCCGGCATCGTCGCCGGCGAGACCGGGATCGTCCTGCACAACCGCGGCAACCTGTTCTCGCTGAAGAGCGGCCACCCGAACGTGCTCGTGCCGGGCAAGCGGCCGTTCCACACGCTCGTCCCCGCCATGGTCATGAAGGACGGGCGGCCGTGGCTGTCGTTCGGCGTGATGGGCGGCGACATGCAGCCGCAGGGGCACGTGCAGGTGCTGCTGAACCTCATCGACTTCGGCATGAACGTCCAGGAGGCGGGAGAGGCGGCGCGGTTCCGCCACTCCGCCGCCGGGCTCGCGCTCGAGTCCGCGATCTCCCCCGAGGCACGATTCGGCCTCAACCAGCGCGGGCATTCGCTCGTCACGCAGATCGGGATCTTCGGCGGCTACCAGGGGATCCTGTTCGACCACAAGACCGGCGTGATGATGGGCGGATCCGATCCGCGGAAGGACGGGCTGGCGATCGGGTATTGAATCCCTAATCCCTAATCCCTGATCCCGAATCCCTGAATCCATGAATCCCTGATCCTGAATCGCTGATTCGCGGATCAGGGATCAGGGATTCAGGGATTTCGGCGCCTTCAACAATGCCTGAATCTGCGACAGCGCGGCGCGCTCCTCGGCCGACACCTTCCCCAGCCCCAGGACTCCGCCCGACGCGGCGGCGATGCTCTCGCAGTATCTTCATGAGATCGTCCGGCGACAGATCGCGTATTTCCGGGGATCCGGCCGCGATCATCGCCATGATGATGCGCCCGCCGCGCGTGAAGACGTGCTGCGGCGGCTTGTGCGCGAGCCACTCCTTGAGTTGACGATCCGCGGCGCTGCCTTCGGCGATGTCGCGCCTGCGCGCCAGGTCGAGGATCAGCTTCCGCTCTTCCGGGCTGACCGACCCTTCCGCCCACGCGACGTGAAGGACGGGGACCAGGGGCAGCAGTTTGAGCGTGTCGGGCGCGAACCCGAGCTCCTCGAGATCTTTCAGGAGCTCCGGATCGCGGAGCCCGCTCCGGTCGCCGAGCTCTTTGTGCGCCACGCTCGGCGGCCCTGGCCTTCCGCATCCGCTCGAGGAGCTCCAGATCCTGCTTATGGAAGTAGTCCTCTTCGTTTCCCCGCTTCTCCATCACGCCTCCCGTGTATCAGCCAGAACTCAATTCTAAGACGTCGCGCAGGTGCTCTATTCAGCCCTGCCGTGATCGATAAAGCGAGACGACTCAGTCCTTGTCGTCGGCTCGCTTGCCGACGCGAATGGTCGCGAGGCCGGTTCGTGCCTCGATCGCCTCGATGACGCGCGCGACGAGAGGTCCGTCGGGGCGGAGCATCACGAACTCGGCGTTCGTGCGCACGCTCACCCAGTCGCGATCTCCCCTCAGGAACCCGAACATCCCGCCGTCCATCTTGACGATCGGAAGGACGGCGCCGGTCGGGCCGACCCATTGAGGCTCGCGCGATCGCGAGTAGAAGATCGCGATCACCGAGGCATACGGCACCGTCTTGATCGCGCCGCTCCCGTCTTTCTCCGGCAACTCGAGCGCGTCGCGGGTGAGTTGCAGCGAGGTCTCCTGTTCGCTCGTCTTGGTCCCGACCAGGACGACGAGCCGCACCGGCGCAAACGTCATCGACGGGAGGATGGGACGCGATTCGGGGCTCGGTGTGACTGAAGCCGGGCTGGATTCCCGCTCCGCATTCGCCCTGCCGCGCAACGGTGGTGGAGACACCGGGGTCCCGGCGGACGGCGGCGGCGATCCGCGCCGCGCGGGCTTCTCGATAGCCGCGGCTGCGGGCGCCTGGACAGGAGGCGTAGTCTCGGGCGCGGCGGCGGCCGTTGCAGGAGGCGCAGCCTCGGGCGCGGCGGCCGCCGGTGCCACAGGCGCGGCCGTCGGTGTCGTCGCGGGTGTGTCGCTCTGAAAAGGCCGCCGCAGTGTCACGAACAGCGCGGCGCCAATCACCAGGACCGCGAGGGCGCCCACCAGGCCCGCGTAGCGATTTCATCGGCGCGCGCGCCTGTCCGCCGGCCGGCCGGGGCGGCGACGCGGGCGGGTTCGCCGCGACATATGGCGATGCGGACGGCGGTCCGGCGATCGGGATGAACACCGGTGCCGCCGTGGCCACCGGTGCGGCGGCGACGGGGGCGCGGGACGCACGGCGGGCGTGCGGAGGCGGACGCTTCCGCGGTATCGGCATCGAATCCGGGCCGATGGTCAAGTCCGGATCCGCCGTCACGCTGCCGATCGCGAGCACCGAGGTGACCTCGGTCGCCGGCGCAAGCTGCGCCGACAGCATGAGCGCCGAACGGAACTCGTCAGCCGTCTGGTACCGCAGCTCCGGTGGCTTCGCCAGCGCGCGTTCGAGAATCTGCTCGCACCACACCGGCAGCTCCGCGCGGACCTGCCGCAGCGGCGTCGGTGCATCCTTGAGCTGCTTCTGCGCCATCGCGGCGGCCGTGTCCGCCTTGAACGGCAGATGGCCCGTCAGCATCCGGTAGAGGATCACCCCGACGCTGTAGAGATCGGCGCGGCCGTCCACCTCGTTTCCCAACACCTGCTCCGGCGCCATGTAGGCAGGCGTGCCCATCATGTAGCCGTCGTTCGTGAGGTGCTCGGTCCCCACCATCCTGGCGATGCCGAAGTCCATGACCTTGACGACGCCCGACTCGGACAGGATCAGGTTGGCGGGCTTCATGTCGCGATGGACGATCCCGACGCGATGCGCGTGGCCGAGCGCGTCCAGCACCTGCGCGACGAGGTACGCCGCGCGCTCGAACGGCATCGGCCCGGCGCGCTCCGACAGCTTGTCGAAGGTCTCGCCGCGCACGAACTCCATCACCATCAGCAGCTGATCGCCGTGCTGGCCGAGCTCGTAGAGGGTCGCGATGTTGGGATGGTTCAGCTTGGCGAGCGTGATCGCTTCCGCGCGGAACCGCTTCAGCACGTCGGGCTCGCTGACCCCGGGATTCAGCACCTTGATGGCAACGTCCCGTTCGAGCGACTGGTCGACGGCCATGTAGACCGTGCCCATGCCGCCGCGGCCCAGCCGTGCGACGATGCGGTATTTGCCGATCGTCTCGCCAATCATCGGATCTGCAGTCACCCCCAAAAGGGGCAGTGTACGATAGCCGCTTCCCCCGCCTTCGCGCGTCCGGTATTCCTGCGCGCTCCGGCGGGGCCCGCCATAGCTTGTCGCTGGTGCCCAGGGCGCGACAAGCGACGGCGGGCGCTTCCCGCTTCCAGCTTCCAGCTGGACGTTCGCGATAAGCTTACAACCCGAGATGCCAATCCTCCTCTCGGAACAGGACGTCCGCATCGTCCTCTCGATGGACGACCTCATCGGCGCCATGGAGGCGGCGCTGGTGGCGTTTTCGGCCAACCACGTCGCGCAGCCGCTGCGCACCGTCATCGAGGTCGGCCTGCAGAAGGCGTTCTTCGGTGTCATGCCCGCGTGCATTCCCGAGTCGGCGTCCGCCTACGTTCGCCAGGAGCCTTCGCGAACTTCGGCGCGACCTGGCCAAAGCCTTGGCGACGGCGGGGCCCTTGGCGCGAAGCTCGTCACGGTCTTCGGGAGCAACCCGGCGGTCGGCCTGCCGACGCACCTGGCGACGATTGTCCTCCTCGACTCGATGACGGGCGAGCTCCTCGCGGTGATGGACGGACGCTACATCACGGAGGCCCGCACGGCGGCCGTGTCGGCGGTCTCGACGAAGCTGCTGGCGCGCGAGGGCGCGGGCGTGCTGGCGATGATCGGCTCGGGCGTGCAGGCGCGCAGCCACGTCGACGCCATCGGCCGCGTGCGCCCCCTCCGCGGCGTGCGCGTGTGGAGCCCGAACGCCGAACGCCGCGGCGCCTTCGCGCGGGAGATGCAGCCGCGCACACACGCGCCCATCACGCTGTGCGAGTCGGCCCGCGACGCCCTCGACGGCGCCGACATCGTCGTGCTCGCCACATCGGCGCGCGAGCCGGTCGTCCGCAGCGAATGGATCGGCGCCGGCGCGCATGTCTGCGCCGTCGGCGCGTGCAGGCCCGATCAGCGCGAAATGGACTCGGCGCTGGTGTCGCGCGGGCGGCTGTTCGTGGATTCGAGAAGCGGCGCGTTGACCGAAGCGGGCGACGTGCTGCTCGCGATGAAGGACGGCCCCGTGAGCATCGCCGGGGAGCTGGGCGAGCTGGCCGCGGGCCTCGTCGCCGGCCGCGGGTCCGCGGACGAAGTGACGATCTTCAAGTCGCTCGGAATGGCCGTGGAGGACGTGGCGGCCGCGCACCTCGCCTACGTGAAGGCGGCGGAGCGCGGCCTGGGCCGGGGGTTCGTTATCTGAAAAAACTCTGTCAACTCCCAAAAACAACTCCCAACTCCCAAAGTGTCGGGGTGGAGTCGCAGCGGATTGCACCGCTGCAGAGCATTGCTTGGGAGTTGGCGGTTGGCAGTTGTCAGTCGCCTATTTGCCTCTGCGCCGTTCGGCCCACCGCTTCTTCATCATCTCGGAGATGCGCTTGCGCGCTTCGGGCGACATCTTGCGGCGCTTCTTCTTCGCCCGGAGACGATATCCGCTGCGGCGCTGGCACCTGCCCCGGCGGCGGTGGCGGCTGCCGACGCTTTGACGCCCGCCCGCTTGCGGAGCTTGGCGGCCTGAGCGGTCAACGCGGCAAGTCTTTCCTTCGTGTGGCTGATTTCACGTTCGAGTCCGCCGATGGCCCAGCCTATCAACTCGGCCGACTTCATCAGCACGTCCTGGTTCTTTCTCGGTCGCCCTGGGGGCATGCAATCCTCCTCGATTCAGTGTCACGCTCGCGCGCCTGCAGTGCGGCGCTGAACAGCTATCATAGTCCGATGAACCCGCGGCGGCCAACGGGTGCACGCGATCGCCGTCTCCTTCGTGCGGCGGCTGCGCTGCTCATTTCCGTCTTCGCGCTGCCACATGCCTCCGCCGCGACGCAGAGCTCGGCGGCCGTCCCGGCCACGGCGCTGCGCCTGCAGGCGCTCGATCTCGCCTATAACCTCGATCACGATCAGGCCATCGATCTCCTGCGCCGCGCCGTCTCGCTCGCGCCCGAGGATCCCGCTCCGCACCGGTCGCTGGCGAGCGTGCTGCTGCTGAACATGCTGTTTCGCCGCGGCGCGGTGACGGTGGATCACTATCTCGGATCGTTTTCGCGCTCGAGCGTCGATCTGCCAAAACCGCCGCCGGAGGCCGATGCCGAGTTCCGCCGCCATGTCGAGCGCGCCGTCGCGCTCTCGGAGGCGCGCGTCGCCGCCCGCCCGAAGGACGCGCAGGCGCACTACGATCTGGGATCGGCGCTCGGCCTGCGGGCGTCGTACGTCGCGACGATCGAAGGCAAGATGCTCGCCGGGTTCACGGCGGCGCGCCGATCGTTCACCGAGCACGAGCGGGTCCTGGACCTCGACCCCTCGCGCAAGGACGCCGGGCTCGTCGTGGGAACCTATCGCTACGTCATCTCGACCTTGTCGCTGCCGATGCGCATGATGGCGTACGTCGCCGGGTTCGGCGGCGGCCGCGAGCGCGGCGTCCAGATGCTCCAGGAGGCCGCGGCCTACCGGGGCGACGCGAACCCTTCCCGCGACGCGGTGGCCAACGACGCCGCCACGGACGCCATGTTCGCGCTCGTTCTGGTGTACAACCGGGAGCGCCGCTACGACGACGGCGTGCGCGTGCTGCAGGAGCTGCGGCGGCTCTACCCGCGCAACCGGCTGCTGCTGCTCGAAGCCGGTGCGACGGCCCTCAGGGGCGGCAAAGCTCAGCAGGCCGACGAACTGCTGACCGAGGGGCTGGCGATGCTCGCAACCGAACGCCGCGAGCGGATGCCCGGCGAGGAATCGCTGTGGCGGTACAAACGCGGCGCCGCGCGTGCCGCGCTCGGCCGGGTTGACGCCGCCCTCGCGGATCTCAACGCCGCCACCGCGGCCGGCGCGCAGGCCTGGGTCAACGGCCGCGCGCGGGTCGAGCTCGGCCGCCTTGCCCTCAAGCGCGGCGACCGGGCCACGGCGGCCCGGGAGGGGAGCGAGGCGCGGACATTGTGCGAGCGCGGCAACGATCCGGCGTGTGTCCAGGACGCGCGGGCACTTCTGAGGAGCTCCAATGGCCGGTAAGGTGAAGACCTGGGTCTGGGTCGTGCTCGCCATCGTCGTGATCGGCATCCTCGGCGTGATCGCGATGGCCGGCGTCGGGTTGTACTTCTTCTCGCAGCACATCGATTCGAAGGCGGCGTCTCCCGCGGAGGCGGCGCGCGACTTCGAGCAGGTCACCACCCGGTTCACCGGCCAGAAGCCGCTCATCGAGCTCGACGACCGCGGCCGGTACCTTCGATCCCATACCGACCGTCAGCCGGTCCGCCAACGCGAAGTCTCCCGACGAGCTGCACGTCATGGCGTTCGATCCCGACGAGGGCCACATCGTGCGCGTGACCATCCCGTTCTGGCTGCTGCGGATGAAGATGAGAGGGTCGGCCATCGACCTGAACGGCAACCGCTTCGACCTCGAGGACATGAAACTGACGGTCGAAGACCTCGAGCGCTTCGGACCCACCCTGATCGTCGATCACCGCTCGAGCCCGGCGAGCGGGTGCTCGTGTGGTCGCAATCGAATCCCTAATCGCTAATCCCTGATCCCATCCCTCCGAATCGTCCAGGATTCACGGATTCAATGAGGATTCAGGGATTCAGGGATTAGGGATTCACTGTCCTCATCCTGCCCCACCCGTGTCCGCTGTCCTAGACGCGCACGCCCGCCGGCCGCGCCATTTCCGGTCGATTTCCACGCAATCCCTCCGGGCGCACTTCTTGCGCATTGACGGGTGGAGCGCCGACCCGCGAAGGGCGCTGTCAACCGGAGGGCCACATGAAACGCTTATTCGTGATACCCGCACTGGCCGTCACCGCGCTCGCGCTGGCCGTTCCCGCGCACGCGCAGTCGCCCGGATGGCGGGACAGCGATCGGCTCGGATACGCGCAGCGGTCGTACCTCGATGCGCGCCAGGCCGCGTACGACAACGGTTTCCGCGAAGGGATCAAGCAGGGAGAGAACGACGGCCGCAGGAACAACGCCTTCGCGTTTCAGGACGAGCGCACGTTCCAGCGCGCCGACAAGGGTTATCACCGGGAGTACGGCCCGCTCGACCGCTACCGTGTGGCGTTCCGGAGCGGCTACTCCGCCGGGTATTCGGACGGCTACCAGCGCTACGCCAGGAACTACGGCTACGGCCCGGACTCGCGTCGCGATTCGCGGGGACCTGCCTATTCGAACGCGTATCCGGGCTATCCGAATACGTATCCGGGCTATCCGCAGTCGCGCGGCTACGGCAGCCCGGCATTCCAGAACGGCGTGAACGACGGGTTCGAGAAGGGCGCCGAGGACGCGCGCAAGAACCGGTCGTACGACCCGCGCCGCCACTCCTGGTATCGCTCCGGCGATCGCCACTACGAAGGCCGCTACGGGAACCGCGAATCGTACAAGGACATCTACCGGCAGGGATTCACGGACGGCTACGACCGGGGGTATCGCGAAGGGACGATACCAGGTAGCTTCAGAAATCGTAGAAACTTCCTCATTCGCGCCATGAACGACGCGGGCGCGTCGGCGACGGCGGTTCCCGGCGACGCGCTGCGGACTCGATCGAGCTCGATGCGGCGGGTGACAGCCGCCACGCCGATCTGCTCGACGGCCTGCGGGCTCACCGCGCCGAGCCTCCGGAAGAGGTCGGCGTTGATCTCGACCACGAGCGTGTCGCCGCGCGCGACGACGGTGGCGGTCCGCGGCTCCCCGGTCAGCAGCGACATCTCGCCGAAGTACCCGCCGGGTTCAATCGTCGCGACCTCGCGGCGGTCCGGCTCCAGCACGACGGCCGCCCGGCCCGATCCCACCACGAACATCGACTCGCCCGGCCGGCCCTGCCGCACGATCGCCTCGCCGTTGCCGTAGACCCTGGTGTGCGTCGCCGCCGCCATCTCGCGCCGCTGCTCTTCGCTGAGCGCCGAGAACAAGTCGACCTGTGCCAGCAGGCGCTCGCGCTCGCTCTGCAGGGCGGCCGCATCGGGCGCCGCCGGACTCCTGCTCGTACTGCACCTGGATCGGATACGGGATCTCGATGCCGTGACGCGCGAACGCGTAGTAGATCGCCGTGCGCACCTCGTCGCGCGCCGCCTCGTCGCGCTCGAAGTCCTCGATCCAGAACCGGACGCGGTAGGCGATCGACGAGTTGTCGAAGCGGACCAGCTGGATGTCGGAGGCCGGGGCCGTCAGCACGGTCGGCGAGTTCGCGAGCGCTTCCTCGAGGGCGGACTTCACCGCGCTCGGCGCGGTCAGGTAGCTCGCGCCGACCTCGACCTCGATGCGGGTCGGCGCCGCCGGCTCCGAGTAGTTCGTGATCGCCTCTTTCGAGACGATGTTGTTGGGCACGATGACGAAGTTGCCGGACTTGGTCCGGAGCTTCGTGGCGCGCCAGGTGACCTCGGCGACCCGCCCCTCGAACGCGCCGACCTGGATCCAGTGGCCGACGTGGAACGGCTTCTCGCTCTGGATGGCCAGCCCCGCGAACGCGTTCCCCAGCGTGTCCTGGAGCGCGAAGCCGATGACCACGGCGCTCACCGCGGAGGTCGTCAGCAGCGTGTCGTGCCAGACGAACGTCGCCACCACGACCAGGCTGCCGATGACGATGAAATCCTGGAGGATGTTCGGGAAGCGATCGGGAACGCGGTCGGCGCGGAGCGGGTTGATGAAGGCGATGACGAGCAGGTTGATGACGCCGGCCGCGAAGACGAGCCGCTCGAACGAGACGAGCTGCGCCTCGGTCTCGGGCGGCAGCGTTCTCCACAGCGCCAGCCCGGCGTGCACCACGACGTACGCGCCGAGCAGGAAAACCGAGAGCTTGAGCTTGCGCTTGACGAGCCGGTTGACCGTCAGGCTCGAGATCGCGAGCGTCGCCGCCAGCGCGGCGACGCCCAGCAATCAAGTGCCCGAGGTGTTGCAGGGACATCCGCCGCTACGCGATCCCCTTCTTGAACTCCGCGACCTCTGCCGGCGTCACCGGGATGGTCAGCTTGTTCGGGTTCGAGCCGCCCTTGGCGTCGCGGTCCGGCACGCCTCCCCGGGCGCCGGCCGAGGCGACGGTCTGGCTCGACTGCTTCTGCTCGCTCGACGAGGTGGTGAACTTGCCGAGAAGGCCGCCCTTCTTCTTCGGCTCTTCCTTCTTGGGTTCTTCTTTCTTGGCCGTGTCGGTCTTCGCCGCTTCGCCGCCGGTCAGGCCGCGCGCGCCGGCGATGACTTCGATCGCCTCGAGCGGCTTGACGTCGAACTTGATCGTGCTCGTGTAGCGGGCCGCGACCGTCGCGGTGCTCGTCAGTTTCCCTTCCTTGATCACCTTCGCGATGTTCGACAGCCGATCCTTGATGAGCGGGTGGGAAGCGAACATGCCGTTCGGCTCCGCCTGGTTCTTGTTGCGCTCGGCGATCCGCGTCAGCACGCCCGACAAGGCCCCCGGCGCGTACCCCACCTTGTTGGCGAGCGTCACCCCGACCTTGTCGGACTCGACCTCGTCGTCGCGATCGAAGGCGTTGTTGATGATGTTCTTGTACGCGGCTTCGGCCAGCTTCGCGATCACCGAGGCCGCGAGGCTGTTGCCGCCGACCTCGTCAGCGGTCAGCGAGACCGCGTTGCTCTTCTGAATCGAATTGACCGTGTGCTTCGCGGTGATGTGGACGATCTCGTGCCCGAGGACGCCGGCGAGCTCCGCCTCGTTCTTGATCAGCCCCAGCGCGCCGCGCGTGATGTGCACCAGGCCGCCCGGCGCCGCGAACGCGTTGACGCCGTCGGTGTCGAGGACGATGAACTGCCAGTCGAGAGCGGGGCGCGTGCTCGCCTGCGCGAGGACGTTCCCGACCAGCGAGACGTACTTCGCGACGTCCTTGTTCTGGTAGACGCCGAACTCCTGGCGCAGCTTCTCGCTGACGGCTTCGCCGAGCTGCCGCTCGTCCTTGTCCGACATCTTCAGGTCTTTGACCTTGTTCGCCGTGTCCAGCTTCGCCTGGCCCGCGCGCTTGGTGATCTCGCCAAATTGGGCGTACGCGGGCACGGACACGGACACGGCGCAGCACAGCGCGGCGGCGACGACGATGCTTTTCTTCATATGGTCTGTCCTCGGTTCCTGAATAGGGGCCGGCACGCGGATCTCGAAAATCGCGACCGGCTTCGTCTTGCCCTTGACCACCACGTCCCCGAGCGGACGAATATCGTAATTGCCCTTGAGCCGGGTGCGGGTGGCGTCGCTAATGATAATGCGGGTCTTGTAGTCCTTGTTCAGCGATTCGAGCCGGGACCCGAGGTTCACGTTGTCGCCGATGACGGTGTAGCTCATGATCGAGGAAGAGCCAATGTTTCCGGCGATCATGTCCCCGGAGTTGACCCCACGCCGATGTCGAGCTGGGCCATCCCGCGCGCGGCCCACCCGTTGTTCAGGAGCCCCAGCTCGCGCACCATGTCGATGGCCGCCTGTACCGCGTGCTCGGCATGATCAACGTCGTCGAGCGGCGCACCGTACAGGGCCATGACCATGTCGCCGACGAACTTGTCCACCGTCCCCTTGTGCCGGAACACGACTTCGACCATCCGTGAAAAATATTCATTCAGCTGCGCGACGAGCTGCTCCGGGTTGCCTTTCTCGGTCACCGTCGTGAAGCCGCGGATGTCCGAGAAGAGCACCGACATCTCGCGGCGCTTACCGCCGAGCTCGGCCAGCTCCGGGTGCGCGGTGAGCTGCTCGTAGACGTCGCGCGAGACGTAGCGGCCGAACAGTTTTTTCACCTTCCGCTTTTCGCGGCCTTCGACGAAGTACTGGTAGGCGGTTCCGGCAAAGAGCGCGATGGCGCCCGCGGCGAGCGGCTGGACCATGTTCAGCCACGATCCGCCCTTGAAGGCGCTGACGGTGAACCACGTCCAGCCGCCCAGGATCGCCGCTGTTGTGCCGGCGGCGGCGGCGAACGGGAGGAACGCGGACAGCAAGCCGACGGCGATGGCGACGATGAAGACCGAGCGCGATCCGCGATGCCGCGAGGCCGGCGGATGAAGCGGGTCGCGAGGATGCTGTCCGCCATGCTCGCGTGGAGCTGGATGCCGGGCATCTCCGGTCGTCGCCGAACGGGCTGTTGAACACGTCCACGAGGCCGGACGCGGTGAAGCCGATGAAAACGATCTTGTCCTTGAACACCGCCGGATCGACCAGCGGCTTCTCGCTCGCCGAGCAGCTGCTGCTCGGACATGAACAGGTGCCGGAATTCGTACGAACGGATACGGCCGTTCCCGCCGGCGAGCCGGGAAGGAGCCCGATAGTTGACCAGCATCGTCCACTGATCGCGGCTCCTGCCGGCATCGTACAGATCGCGAAACCGCGACCGGCACGAGCGGAATGCGGCGATCGCGTATCGCGAATGACATTTCCGTCGGCGGCGACCTGATCCGGCCGGAAGCCTCCGGCTCTCAGCGCGGCGGCGACGCCGAGCGACGGCACGTACCGGCCCTCGTGCTGCGATGAACGGCGCCATGCGGCGGGCGGGGCCGTCCGCTGTCGAGCGCGACGAAGTTGTGGCCGAAGCCCGACGCTCGCGTCCGCCAGCGCCTGGATAAGGCGGGAGCACGACCGGGCGCGGCTCGGCGCGATCCCCGACGCGGTAACCGGGGTCTTGCCACGTCGCAGCGTTTTTTTCCTGTTGGCCGCTGACCAGCCCTTCGTTGACGGCGTCCGCCAGCATGATCACGTTGCCGGACTGCCTTGACGGCTTCGGCGAACGCCTCGTCGCTTTGCTTCCCGGTCCACTTCTGTCCGCCGATGTCGTACTGCGTCGACCCTGTCACGCTCGGCAAGGATCAGATCGACGGCGACGACTCTGCGCGGGAGCGCGAGCAGGTAGTCGATGACGAACGAGCAGCGCGACCCGCGGCCACGGCCAGTGGCCGAAGATCGGCTCCATGTCGCGAATCGTGGTGTCGTTGATCTCCACAAGGACGATGTCCTTGTTGACGGACTCGGGGGCGGCGGCGAGCCGCATGCGCCAGTCGTACAGCTTCAGCTCGGCCGTCTCGAAGAGCCCGGCCGCCGCGATGGCGAGGACGATCGCGGCCGCGCCCGCGCCGAGCAGGAGACCGGCTAGAAGCTTTCGCAAGGCTGATGCAGTGGTGCGTCCGATCGCATTCTAGCAGCGCGGGCAAGACGGCACGCGATCGCAGAACCTCAGACGTTCAGCGTCTTCAGGTACGCGACGCCTTTCACCGTGACGTCCCAGGGCTGCTCGACGAAGTAGTTCTTGAGTCCGCCGATCTTCGCGGCCGCAAAGACCTTCGGCCAGTCAACCGTGTCCTCGCCGACCGCCAGGGCAGGGGCGCCGCCCCGGCCGCCGCCGCGCCCCCCGCGGCCTTGCGCGGCTGCCGCGGCTTCCTCCGGGGTCGGCTTGACCGGCGGAACGCCCGCGCGGGACGCCTGCATCCCCAGCGTCGTGTCCACGCCCTGCAGGTGCGCCGAAATGAAGCGGCCGGGATGATTCGTGAAGTACATGATCGGGTCGCCGATCGTTCTCATCGACGACATCTGGAACTGCATCTTCACCAGATCGGGATCGAGATACTCGAGCAGAACGGGATAGGTGAGCCTGCCGTCCTCGAGCCTGGAGTTCTCGAAGCCCTCGTTGTGCAGCAGCTGCTGAAGACCGGCGGTCCTGGCAGCCGCCGCGATCTTGTTGTATTCGTCGGCGGCCCTCTTCACTTCGTCCAGGGTCGTCATCCCGTTCGTCATCTTCCCGGTGAGGGTGGCCGTGGCCATCTGCGTCATGCCGATGTCCTTCGCCCACTGGATCATTTCAGGCTGCTTCGTCCGCAGGACGTTCATCCCGAAGTGAGCGCTCGGACACTTGAGGCCGTTGTCGTCGATGATTTTCCTGGTCGCCTTCCCGTCGGCGAGGCTGGCGAACTCGGCGTAGCTCGGTGAGCACAGCTCGATGACGTCGATGCCGGCGCCCTTCATGTCCTTCAGCAGCCCGGCAAAGTCACCGCTCTGGATCCTCTGCCGATGGGGATACGTCTGGCTCCCGATCGGCAGCCCCAGCGGATTCGCATTGACCTCGCCCTCGCCGGCGGCCGCCGCCAGGAACCCGACGACCGCGGCGTCGGTTGCCGCTTTCCTGAAGAACTCCCGTCTCGAAATCGCCGCCATACCCGCCTCCTTCAGACGCCCTTACGCAACGAACGGACGACTGAATGGTAAACGATCAGCGCGGCGCGCGGGAAGGCCTGAAGACCTGTGAAAGATCCGCCGATCTGCGACCCCCGACCTGCAGACGACCACAGAAATCGCTTTGAGAGACTCAGCCTGGCGCCGTTGGTCGATAGCCTCCGGGACGAGAGCGATCAGAAGATCACCTTTCCCACGCCCGCTCCCTGCTGCACGATGGCGGGTACGCTGCTCGCCGCATCCAGGCGGTAGGAGTACGGCGGCACGAAGTTCGACACGGGCGTCGTGATGCTGTTCGGCCCGGAGTTCACGAAGATGTTCGTGCTCACCTGGTTGACCTGCCCCGCGACGTCGCTCAGGCTCGTGTCGGCCCTGATCGGCTGATCACGTTGTCGAAGTAGTTGTTCTCCACCCGGACCTGCGCGTTCTGGCGCGACGCGATGCCGTAGTCCGGGATGTTCAGGTAGTGGTTGTTGTAGACGTGGCCCGTGCCGAAGCGGATGCTCGGGTTGCGGCCGTCCACGCGCGTGAACAGGTTGTGGTGGTAGGTCACGCGGAGGTGGCCGCTGTCCTCGTCGCCCGTGTTCTCGCTGTTGCCGACCAGCGAGTTCTTGAAGTGATCGTGGAAGATGTTCCACGACACGGTGATGAAGTCCGCCCCGTGCGTGATGTCGATCTGCCCGTCGTAGAAGTCCACGCCGTTGTCCAGGTCGCTCGAGAAGTCGTTGTGGTCAATCCACACGTGGTGCGCGCCGTACTGGACCAGAACCTTGTCGATGGGGGCCAGCGGCTTCTCCATGATCAGGTTCCGGATGATCACGTTGCTGATCTGGCCGAACGCGCTGCTCCGGCCGATGCTGAAGCCGATGCCGACCAGCCGCGCCCCGGGTGCGCCGACGATGGACTTGTTGGAAGCCACACGAATCGCTTCGTTGCCCGTGATCGTCCCGACCACGCGGATCACGGCCGGAGCGTCCTGGCCGGCCAGGGTCCGGAGCTGATCGAGGCTGCTGACGTTGATCGGGGCGAGGTTCCCGCCGCCCGTCGTGCCCGCGCCGGTCGCCGCGAACCCGTAGAGCGCGAAGTCCAGGCCGCCCGTGACCTGCGCGAAGTTCGCGACGACGCTCCGGTTGGCGTTCATGGTAATGGTGACGGGGTTCGCGACGCCCGCGAGGTCGCCGCTCCAGTTCACGAAGCGGAAGCCCGCGCCCGCGGTCGCGCTCAGCGTCACCACGGTGCCCGCCGGGTACGTGGCCTGGTTCGGGCTGCGGCTCACGGTGCCGGAGCCGGTGACGCTGACGCTCAGCGTGAAGGGGCCCGGGTGATCGGCGTGAAGGTCGCCGTCACCGTGCGGTTCGCGCTCATGGTGATGGTCGTCGGGCTCGCGGAGCCGGTGAGGTCGCCGCTCCAGCCGGAGAACCGGAAACCGGCGGCAGGGTTGGCCGTGAGGGTGACCACGGTCCCCGCGCTGTAGCTGGCCGCGTTGGGGTTGCGCGACACCGATCCCGAGCCGCTGACGTTCGTCGTCAGCGTGAAGGTGTTCGGCGTCGTCCCTCCCGAGGGCGCCAGCGACACCAGCGAGTGCGCGAGGCGGTTGGCGCCGTTGTGGGCCCAGCCCAGGGTGGTGGCGCCGGCCGCGGTCAGCGCCTTCGTGCTCATGGCGCCCGTCATGCCGCTCGCCGCGATGTCCACGCGTTCGGTCTGGCCGGCGGCCGCGGTGAAGGAGCCGGAGTTGCCGCTTCCCACCACGTCCACGATCCACGAGTTGCCGGCAGGGCTCGTGATGCTGGTGGAGATGGAGTCCGCGCCGCTCGTGTCGACGCCGGTGGCCGCCGCCTGAGGCGCGGCCTGGCTCGCCCCCGCCAGCGAGACGGCGCCCGCGGAGATTCCGTCCACCGCGCCCTGCATCGTGACGGTGATGGTGCGGGATCCGGCGGCGCCGAGGCTCCCGTTGAGCAGGTAGAACAGCTGCGTCTGGATGATCCCCGTGCCTCCCCCGCTGCGCTTGGAGTTCGGCACCGGGATGAGGGGAACGCCGTTGACCGTGACGGACGTGATGTTGGCATCCGTGGTGGACGCATCCTCGACGGCCACGCCGACCACGAGCACACGGTCGGCGCCCCCGCCGACGACGTGCGGCCACGACAGGGACGTCCGGCCGGTGGAGGTCGTGGCAGCCCGGCTGGCCGCATCGAAGGTGATGGCCGCCGTGGCGGGGACCGCCGCGAGGACCAATCCGGCCAGGAGGGTGGCTGTCAGGCCCGCTCTCGATTGGAGGCTGTGCATGTTCTCAACTCCTCTCGGATCCGCAGGGTGATCGCAAAGTGGACAAGCCACTTTGGCGGGCCGGATTCTAATTGGACAGACCACCCGTGCGCAAGTCGAAATCGTCCGACACGGCGCCTTGCGTCCGCCTATCGGCTGGGCAACAATTCCGCCCATGCTTCAGCCCGTCAGCCGGATCGTGGATCTCCTCGATCCCGCCCTGAACCGCCTCTGCAACATGACGCTCGACGAGGCGCGCCGCCGCGTCCTCGCGGGTGAGCCTGACGGCGTTCGCGGCATCGACGGCTCGTTCGCGCTCGTGGCCTCCGAAGGCGTGACCGTGCGGCTGGCGCGGTCGCTCGACCGGCCGATGCGCTATTTCCTGGCGAAGCGCCACGAAGGCCCGGCCCTCTACGTCGCCGACCGCATCGACACGCTGCACGGCGCGCTCGACGGCCGACGGCCTGGCGAATCAGTTCCACCCGAGCTACACGCGCATGGTCCCCGCCCACTACGTCGTCGAGATCGCGCTCGTGGGCTGTCCGGACCCGGATCCGATCTACACGCGGTTCTTCACGCCGAAGCCGAATGCGCTGCCCGCAACGCTCGACGAGATCGGCCGCCGCTACGTCGGCGCGATGGCGGCCGAGATCGAACGGTGGCTGCGGCACGTCGAGTCAGGCGGCTCGCCGGACGAACCGATCGGCGTGGCGTTCTCGGGCGGCATCGACAGCGGCGCGGTCTTTCTCGTCACCTACCACACGATGATCCGGCTCGGCCTGTCGCCGGCGCGGCTCAAGGCCTTCGTGCTGAACCTCGGCGCCGGGCCCGACCTGGATCAGGCGCGCGCGTTCCTGTCGGCCGTCGGGCTGTCGCTCTTCCTCGAGGAGATCGACGCGTCGCCGGACGGCCTGGACATCGAGGAGACGCTGCGCGTGCTCGAGGACTACAAGCCGCTCGACGTCGAGTGCGCGGCGATGGGCCTCGAGCTCTGCCGGGCCGTCCGCGCCCGCTACCCGGACTGGCGCCATCTCGCCGACGGCGACGGCGGCGACGAGAACCTCAAGGACTATCCGATCGAAGAGAACCACGAGCTGACGATCCGGAGCGTGATCGACAACCGGATGCTCTACCAGGAAGGATGGGGCGTCGGACGCATCAAGCACTCGCTGACCTACAGCGGCGGGCTCAGCCGGAGCTACGTGCGGACGTACGCGCCCGCGCGGCGCTACGGCTTTGCCGGCTTCAGCCCGTACGCGCAGCCGGCCGTCATCGAGGTCGCCGAAGGGATCCCGTTCGCGGCGCTGACGCGATACGACGTGCCGGCGCTGTATTCCCTCAAGGGGGAGATCGTCGGACGCGGCGTCAAAGCGGTCACGGGCTTCGACATGCCGGTGTTCCCGAAACGCCGGTTCCAGCACGGCGCGATTCCGGCCGACGCGATGCGCACGCGCCTTGGGCGGAACCGAGCAGAGCTATCGCCGCGCCTTCCACGGGCTGTACGGTCTAAGCGGAGATCAGGAGGGCCAAGAGGTCAGGAGAGTTTGTAGTCTCCTGACCTCCTGGCCTCCTGGTCTCCTGGTCTCCTGTTCTAAACTCCTGATCTCCACATGTCTCCGTACCCGTCAACCCCCGCAGCCCGAGATCGATTCGTCCTGGACCGCCGTCCGCCCAGGCCGCTGCACGATCCGTGGCGCGCCCAGGGACTCCTCGTCGAGGACGAGCGGGCCGGCGACGGAACGATCGCGCGTGTCGCCACGGTGTTCCTCACCGGCCGCGAGTGTCCGTGGCGCTGCGTCATGTGCGATCTCTGGCAGCACACGACCGAAAGCGACACGCCGCGAGGGGCGATCGCGGCGCAGGTGGCCGCGGCGTGCAGGACCCTGGACGAGTCGGGCGAGCGCGTCAGTCAAATAAAGCTGTACAACGCCGGCAGCTTCTTCGATCCTCGTGCGGTGCCCGAGGACGACTACGACGCGGTGGCTGCCGATCTCGCCCGCTTCCCGCGCATCATCGTCGAATCGCACCCGTCGCTGGTCGGAGCGAGGACGGCCCGGTTCCTCGACGCGCTGCGGCGTCATCAGGCCCTCGCCGGCGCTCGAAGTCGCGATGGGGCTCGAGACGGCGCACCCCGGCGCGCTCGAGCGCCTTCACAAGCGGATGGACGTGGACGGGTTCCTGCTCGCGGCACATCGCCTCGCGTCGCTCGGCGTCGCGCTGCGGGTGTTCGTGCTCGTCTCGCCGCCGTTCGTGCCGGCCGCCGAACAGGACGAGTGGCTCCTGCGCTCCATCGACACGGCATTGGCCGCCGGCGCGTCCGTCGTCTCGCTCATCCCGACTCGGTCGGGAAACGGCGCGCTCGAAGGACTGGCCGAGGAAGGATCGTTCCGGTCACCACGTCTCCACGACCTCGAGCGAAGTCTTGCGCTCGCGCGCGACCGCGTGCCTCGAGGCCGGCGCGCGCATCTTTGCCGACGTCTGGGATCTCGAGCGGTTCGCCGATTGTCCGCGGTGCCTCGACGCGCGCCGCGCGCGTCTTCGCGCCATGAACCTGGAGCAGCGACATCAGCCGCAGGTGATCTGCGCGCACTGCGCAGCCCTGCCGGCCTCGATGTCCGCCTCGTGACGCTTGCCATCGACGCGGACGTCGCGATCGTCGGCTCCGGGTTCGCCGGCGCCCTGTGCGCGCTCGCACTCCGGCAACGCGGGCGGCGCGTCGCCCTCATCGAGCGCGGCCGTCATCCGCGGTTCGCGATCGGCGAGTCCACGACGCCACTGACCAACCTGCTCCTCGAAGAGCTCGCCGATCGCTACGACTTGCCGCGGATCCGCCCGTTCTCGAAATGGGGCACGTGGCAGCGGGCGCGGCCCGACGTGGCCTGCGGCCTCAAGCGCGGATTCACCTTCCTCTTTCATCGGCACGGCGGAACCGTTCGCCGACACCGATGCGCACGCGCGGCAGTTGCTCGTCGCGGCGAGCCCGCACGACGAGGTGGCGGATACGCATTGGTACCGTCCCGAGTTCGATCTCGCGCTCGTGGAGCAGGCGCGGGCCGCCGGCGCGATCTACCTGGACGAGACGCGCCTCGAGAAGGTCAGGGACGCGGGCGCCGGGATGACGCTCGAAGGCACGCGCGACGGAGGTGCCGTCGAGATCACGCGCGGGCTTCGTGATCGATGCGAGCGGACCCCGTGGCTTCCTGACGAACGCGCTCGGCACGGGCAGCGCGCCGTTGCGATGGCTGCCGCCCACGCAGGGACTGTTCACGCATTTCGAGCACGTCGATCTCTGGAACGACGTCGTGCCCGCTGACGGGACGCCGCCGTACCCGCCCGACGCGGCCGCGCTCCATCACGTGTTTCCCGGCGGTTGGATCTGGGTCCTCCGCTTCAACAACGGCATCACGAGCGCCGGGGCCGCGCTGACCGAGCGAACTGGCCGCGACGCTGCGCGCTTCCGAGGGCGCGCCGGCGTGGGATCGCCTGCTGCAATCGCTGCCGTCCGTTCAGGAACAGTTCCGCTCGGCCCGCGCGACGCTGCCGTTCGTGTACGCGCCGCGCGTGGCCTTCCGGTGCCGCGAGGTCGCGGGCGAGCGATGGGCGCTCCTCCCGTCGGCCGCGGGCGTCATCGATCCGCTGCTCTCGACCGGGTTTCCGCTGACGCTCCTTGGCATCGCGCGGCTTCTCGATGTGCTGGAGCACACGGCGCCAGGGGCGCGAGCGCCAGGCCGCTCTCGCCGCCTACGCGCACACGACGCAGGTGGAGCTCGACGTGACCGAACAGCTGGTCGGCGCGCTCTACGCCTGCATGGCCGACCCGGCGCTCTTCAAGCGGCTGAGCCTTCTCTACTTTGCCGCCGCGAGCTACAGCGAAACCGTACGGCGCCTCGGGCGGCCCCATCTGGCGCCGGGGTTCCTGCTGAACGCGCACCCGCATTTTGGCGCCGAGCTTCGCGCGTGCGCCGCGCTCGCCGCTGAAGTTCCCATCGGCGCCGCGCGGAGCGCCCTCTTCGATCGCATCGACCGCGCGATCGAGCCGTTCGACACCGCCGGCCTTCTCGATCGCACTCGCCGCGACTGGTATCCGGTCGTCGCCGCCGACCTCGTCGCCAGCGCGCCGAAGCTCGAAGCGTCACCAGCCGACGTGCGTTACCTGCTGGACCGTTGCGGTTTTGGCAGCCAGACCAGCTAAGCCGACATTACCTGTCTCGCCTCGCTGCGCCTGCCCGCCGCCGCTTGTCGCGCTCCAGCACGAGCGCAGCTTGGCGAGGCCTCGCCGAAGCGCGCCGGGATCGTGCGCGCGCGAGGCGGTCTTTTCAACACGGAGGGCACGGGGGCGGAGTCTCTGGGAGCGGAACGATTGGGTTGGAGTTCGTATTTCGACAGAATCGCTCTTGTGCGAGCAAGCACGAACAAACAAGAACACTGAATGCCGACGTCCACGGCGGCAACGCACTGAGCGCCGGCCGGAGTTGACAGGGTGGCCGGCGTTGGTCGGTCGGCGAGATTGAGGATGCAAGCAGTGCAGCACTCGACCACTGTTTGCATCCACAATCTCGCCTGACCTACTCGCGCTCCGCGCGACTGAGCGTGCAGTGAATTGGGCCTCCGTGCCTCGTGAGCTCCTGTTGGAGGCACGTAGCACGCGGGCAGCTTCGCTCGTCTCACTGTCTCCTTCGTCTCAGCAGAACCTTGATCCACAGAAACCCGATCAGCGCGAACGGGATCAAGTAGACCGCAATCACGGCTGGTGACGGCCGGAGATCGTAGGTGGCGTCGACTTCGGCGTCGACCTGGGCGGCCCCAAGTGGGCCGTCGAGGGTCACGCGAACGCGGAAGCGGCCCTCGTGGTCCATCACCAGCGCCGCAAAACGCTGAGAGGGATCGGCCGCGACAGGCTCGGCAGACGCTGTGCGGGAAGGGCCTTGCCGGCCGAGCGGCTCGAGCGCGACGGTCACGCGCGTCCCGGCCGGAACCGCCGCCGCGCCTGACGGGCGGACGGTGATCCAGAACTGTCCACCTGCCGATCCATCGTCGGTGCTGTCGGGATCGGTCCAGACCGACACTTCGTACGGGCCCGCGGCGCGGCTCGAGACGATCGGAAACGGTGGGCCGCTGTGCGCCAGGGCCGGGCCGCCGGCGAGCAGGGCGGCCAGGACTGCGCCCCAGACGATCGGAATCCGCCTGACCGCGCGCTTCACCCTCCCAATCCCATCCCTCTCATCTCCATCGGCTGGAACAGGATCCAGATCGCCGTCGCGGCAAGCAGGAGCACCACGACGGCCCATGGCACGGTGGCGCGGACCGGCCGGTCCGGGACAGGCGCGAAGAGAGATGTCGTGCATCACGGCGATCGAGCCGAGCGCTCCGAGCAGAATGCATCCCAGTTGTATCGGGAAGACGGCCCCCGGCCGCATCCCCGCCCATCGCCAGAGCGGATCGCCCAGCGCCGCCCATCCCATCAAGTCGATCGCCGCGCTCTGGGTCACCGGAACGACCGTCAGCGCGCCCGTCAGGAAATGGAACCCGTAGTGCGCCAGCCACATGCCGAAGCCGAAGGGAACCAGGCCATAGGCGTACGCAGGGCAACACGAGCGAGCGACGTCGCCGAATCCCGAGGGTCCGATGCGCGCAGAACCTGCAATGTGGGTAACGGACCGGCTGGGGTCTGACCCCTGACTGTACCGCGCGCGCGGTACGCGGCTGGATCCGGCAAGCGCGCGCGTCAGGCCCGCCGCTGTTCCGAGGAGCGCCAGCGGTGCGACACCGAGCCCGAGGACGAACAGGCATCCGAGCACAAGTGTCTCGGACGTAGTCCCGAGCGTTCCCGCCATCCACTGCTCGACATGATGGACGGGAGCGACCATCGCGAACGCGTTCACCATCGCCCCGAACACGAAGAGCACGGAGAGGACCGCGATGTCCGGGCGGTTGACGAGCCGGCCGATCCCCGATCGCCGCCGCGTGTCGGCCAGCTCGATGCCCGGCGTCCGCAAGACGATGCCGATGTTGTCGTGCGGGCAGGCCTGCACGCAGTCCAGGCAGAACGTGCAGTCGATGTTGCCGACCTTGGCGGGCAGATAGAGCCCCAGCTCGCACCCCCGCTGGACGACCTGGAACGGCGGCTCGGGCGCCCGGCGTCCGGCGATGCAGTCCGAGGTCCGGCACGCCTCGCAGGTCGCCGGTTCTCGAATCTGCAGCTCGAGCGGCGACAGGGTCGAGGCCACGAAGTTGAACTGTCCGATGGGGCACAGGTGCTTGCAGAACGTCGCGCCTTTGAAGACCGTGTCGATCGCCAGCGCAGCGGCGAAGTACGCCAGCACCAGATACGCCGTGCCGCGCGGCAGCGCCCACAGATCGAAGAGCTCGTAGGCGAACAGCACCGCGGCGAAGAGCACGATCGCGATCCACTTGCCGCGAAGACGCTTCGGCCACAGCCGCGCCGGCGCGTGGAGCCGGCGGCCCCAGTCGCGGACGAGCACGAACGGGCACCCGGCGCAGAAGAAGTTGCCGGCGGCGAGGAGGGCGATGACGAGCAACCCCCGGTAGTGCACCCAGGTCAGGACCGTCGCGAGATTGCCGGGCGCGATATCAGGACCGAAGAGGCCGTGCAGGACGACGGCCGCGGCGGCGGCGAGCAGGACGAGCTGAAGAGATGTCCGGGCGTGGCGCCACCGGAGCAGCCGGCCGACGAGCGGCCACTGGAGCACGTCCATGCCGGTTGGCGAACCCCTGATGCCCCGCATCGGTCCCTGCATTCAAGTTCACCTCGACTCGCCGGCTTCTCCGCTCGCTCGGGACAGGCCCTCGACTCGCCGCTTCTCCGCTCGCTCGGGACGCCCCTCGACGCCGCGGCGTGCCGCGCGTCAACGAGGCAGGCGCGCGAGGGCCTCGCCCAGGCGATGACTGATCGGCCGCCGGTCCGCGAGGTCCCCCTTCACGAACAGGATCCATGCGCCCGCCATCGGTAGGCGGAGCCGCGCGGCGTAAACGCCAGGCCCCTTCTCGACGGCGGGCTCGATGACCGGCGCCATCCCGGGATGCGACATGTGCGCTTCGATTCGCAGCGTGGCATCGCGGACGGGCCGGCGGTCTCGATCGAGCAGCGTCACTTCCGCCACCGCTTCCGCATCAACAGCCGGTTCGGCCGGCGTCACCTTCCATTCCACGGCGACGTCGTCTGCCGGAACGACAGGGCGGTCGCAGGCGGCCGCCACCGTGCCGCCGACCATCAGAAAAAGATGAGAGCCGTCTTGGGGCGCGTGGAGGAACCCGCCGTCAGACGGCAGCTCGCGCGCCCCGCTGCCAGGCGCACGTGCATTTCGGCGCGACCGCGGGCTCGGTGGGGAACATGTGGTAATACATCGCGATCACCATCGGGATGAAGACGATCGTGTTGTAGAAGAGGTGCAGTTCCACCCGCGGGACCCAGAGCTGGACGATGCTCGTGGGGACGGGACGATCGAAGAGGTTGGTTCCGGTGATGGCCTGCATCTGAAGGAGCCCATGTTCGATGTGGTGGAAGAACTGGATGACCAGTGCGGCCGTCCACCATCGGCGTTCCACGACGTTGGTGAAGCCCTTCCGCAAGGCGAACAGTCCAACGAGCATGACGAGCGCGTAGCCGTAGTGGAGCGTCTCCGACTTGACGAGCCACGGAAAGACGTAGCCCAGCGCGCCGCGCGACTCGGGGACCGGCCAGCCGAGCGCGTAGATCTGGAACGCCTGCAGGAGGTGCTCCGCCCAGTGCGCCAGCACGATGACCATGAAGGTCCGCAGGGCGATCTCGTGCCACTCAGCGTTCAGTCGATCGACAAAGGACCCTGTCTGGGCCGAAGGGTACACCGCGGCGTGCGCTGCCTGCATGTTTCAAAGCCTCCAAGAGCGCGCGTTTCCGCACACTAGCTTTCCACCTGTGGTGACGGCTGTGCTGGAGCCAACATTATAGGGCCAGCCTCCGCGGCGCCCGCAATATCCTGAATGTATTATGGGGCGGCTCGCTTCGCTCGCCGTAGGGGCCGCGCACTGACTTCGCTCTGCGCGGTAGTGGCCGGCTCACTGCGTCCGCCGGTAAGGGCCGCTCGCTGCGCTCGCGGTAGGGGCCGCGGCTCGCTTCGCTCCCGCGACGGGGCCTCGGGCGCTTCGCGCCTCGGGTGGGGACCGCTGGCATCCAGCTTGCTGTCATCTAAGGCAGCTACGCTCGGTTGCCACTCTGGCGAGCCGACACACTCCAACCCAATCGACGGGGACGCTCTTAGTCCCCGCTCGCCACGTACGGAAGCTTATTTTCGCGGCGCCTCCTCCTCTGTATCGCCATCAACCTCGCACCCAGTGTTGGCAACGGTCTACCCACTGGTGTATCCATGGATGTCCTGTTTTTTCAAAACGGCGAGCGGAGCGTAGCCCGGGCCCCCTACCGCGAACGCCCCGAGCCGCCCCTACCGAGGCGCGAAGCGCCGAGGCCCTACCGCGGGGAGCGAAGTCAGCCGCGGCCCTACGGCGAGCGAAGCGAGCCGCCCCTACCGCGGGAGCGAAGTGAGCCGCGGCCCTACCGCGCAGAGCGAAGTCCGTGCGCGGCCCCTACCGCGGGGAGCGAAGTCGAGCCGCGGGCCCCTACGGCGAGCGCAGCGAGCCGCCCCTACCGCGCAGTCATGGCGACCAGCCGAGGGGTGGGGGTCAGGCGCGTTCACGATTCAGTGCCTGACCCCGCCCCGGCCCTGACCCCCGCCCCGGCCCAGGCGCCGCGTTCACGATTCAGTGCCTGACCCCCGCCCCGGCCCAGGCGCCATTCGTGCGGCTCGTTCACGTGCAGGTGCCGGACGGCCCGCGCCTCACTGCGTTCACTTCTCCGGCATGACCGCGTGGCAGTTCTTGCGATCTTCCAAGCCGCGGATTGCCGCAGAAAGTGCGCCCTCGTGCCCGTCACGGCGACCGCGACTGGCGGATTTGCGCCTGTTTCGGCCAGGTCGTTCCGTGGCAAGCCCTGTGCTCCCCATGCGGCGGGAGCAGGAAATGAAAGTGAAAGTCCACGGCGGAACGAGGTGTCACAGTGACGAACCGCTTTGCAACACGTGCAGTCACTCGAGGATCATTCGCGGCCGCACGCTGAACGAAGAGATCGTTGACTGCCACGCGACCGCGTTCGGGCACCGGCGCATCACGTTCCACGTCACCTTCTGCTCCTCTTACAACGATGCCCGGCTGCCGTCGATGATGCAGTTGATGGAGAACGCGTGGATCCTCCGCAAGGGATCGAAGAACCGGGCCGCCGGCTTCATCCACGGCAAGGAGCTGCGGATGGAAGAGATGTCACAACTGATGACAGGCGGCGAGATCGACGACGACGAAGGTTAGCCGCACGATGCGAAGACGGTGGGAACTCTTCTACAGCCGCGCCAGCGCCTTCCTGGAAACCGCCAGAAACACCGCCTTCGTCTTGTCGGGGCTGAACTGAGGCGACAGAATCTCGATGAACACATCGGTACTTGAGCACCCAGGACGCCATGACGTCACTGTAGAACGCCTTGTCGGCCAGGCCTCGTACTTCTCGGAGCCCGTCAGCTCTTCGATGTCGGTGTTCCGATCGTTCATCACCGGCTTCGCCATGCCCATCGACGCCTGATTGATCCGCGCAAGCTCCTTGCCTCCCGCCCAATGCACCGTCACCGACACCTGCACGGTGAGGTTGCCGGGAACGCGCAGCTCGCACACCGTCTTGTTCTCGGCCTGGATGTCGTGCAGCATCTCGAGCTTCTGGCCCGCGATGGCCTCGATGTCCGCCCGATCGAAGAGGGCGCAGGCGTTCTTGCGCGCGCCCGGCGACGGCACGGCTGTCTCGCTTGCCGGCGGCGTCTTCTGACCCGGCGTCGTCTCGCCGGTGCCCGGAGCGCATCCCGCCAGCCACGCGGCCGCAAGAGCCACGGCGATTGCGCTTCGCTTTCGTTCCATGGAGGTGCTCCGTCTGTGTCGCTCCTTCGTCGAGTCATTCGATGCGGACGACATCGACGCGCCGGTCGCGAGCCCCTACCGCTGTGTCGCCAGCGGCGTGCCGCCTGCCTGCAGGGTCACGAAGGAGCGGCCGGGCAGGCTCAAGGTCGTTCCCGCGGTGTAGGTGCCGACGTCCGCGGCGTTGTCGGTGGCCGACGTCCTGAAGATCGTGAAGGTCCCAGGCAGGCCCGCTCCGCCGACGGTCACGTTCTGCGTCGTCGTCGACGTGTTCGCCAGGACGATGGTGTGGGTGCCCTGGCCGGTGTGCTCGTAGGCCGAGACGAACACGTTCGCGTTGGTGCTCGTGGCCCCCACCCTGACCGCGCCCGGCCGGATGTATCGATAGAACTGCTTCGAGACGTAGTACTTCTTCCCCTTGACGCTGCCGTTCATCAGCGCGAAGTCGCCGACGTTCGCAGAGCCCGGGTTCTCGCTGCCCTGCCACCACACCCACCCGCTCATGTTGCCGTTGTTCAGGCCGGACATGATGTCCAGGCCGAGGCTGAACGCACCGGGCGTGCCGTTCCAGGCGTCCTGATAGCCGGACGTCTCGGTCATCCACTGCGGCTTGCCCATCGGATCCGCGAAATGACTCTTGTGGCTCGACCACAGGTGCCCGAGGGTACTGCCGGAGGTCGGCGCGACGCCGTCGCTGTAGCCGTGCACGGCCAGGATGTCGACGTTGTTGCGCGCCTGCGGGCTGTCCAGGATCTGCTTGTGGTAGAACCACTGCCAGTTGTTGTCCGCGGCCTCCATCTCCAGCATGCCCTCGCTGCCGAAGATCTTGACGTCCGGGTAGTTGGCCTTCACGCGGGAGATGGCCCCGATCAGCATCTCCGGGTACCACTCCTGTTTGTACCAGCAGCTGTTGAAGCTCTGGACGAAGAACGGCTCGTTCTGCGGGCTGATCGCGTAGGGCTCGATCCCTTCGTTGCGATAGAGGTTGATCCCCGCGCCGAGCCAGTCGGCGAACGCCGTGTACTTCGTCGGATCGAGCGCCCCGCCCTGCTTGGTTCCGAACGGGTGCGGCGTCCCGATCTGCCGGTCGTTGTTCTGGACCGCGACTTTCATGGACGCGGGCGGGCTCCAGACCGTGAAGATGAACTTGAGATGGAGCGCGTACGCCGTGCTGGTCACCTGCAGGTTGATCTCGCTGAGCTCCGTCCCCGACGAGTTCAGGAAGTCCACTCCGACTCCGGCCCACGAAGGACCGCCGGCCACCTTGGCCCAGAACTGGAAGGTCAGGGATTGTCCCGCGCTGACCGGGATCAGGCCCGAGCGGTTGAGGCCGCCCTCGGACGGGCCGACGCGCGCCGCCTTCGCGCCCGAGTGAACGTCGCTGGTGATCACCGTCGTTCCGGCGCTGGTCCAGCCGGCGAGATCGCTTTCGAAGCCGCTGTTCGTCAGCAGCCCGCAGGTCTGCGCCTCCGCGGACGCAGGGATGAAAAACGACAGCGTAACCAGGGCCGCCAAATGCCACGCGTGCTTCCGAGGAGAAGGCATGTGTTTTCATGATGGACCTGCACCGGGGTCCCCGGCGCGCGTTCTGTGCGCGCTGGGGTGGAAACGTCCGCAGGCACCGCCGGGGAGTGCGGTACTTCTCAGCTCAGCCGAGCGCGACCGACTGGGTGGGATCTTACTGCGACCTGCCGGCGTTTCGTCGCGCGGCCGTGCGTATCGCTGAGGTGGGCGCGGCCGGAGCCGCGGGCAAAGCCCGAGCGCCGAAGGCCTGCGGCTACTTCGGTCTGGGGACGACGATCGGCGGCGTCCTGATGCCCTCGGCCTCGGGCGTGATGGCCGCGACTCCGGTCGGTCCGTTCGTGTTCTGGACGGCGCCGACGAGCCAGGTCCCATCGCGCTTCTCCGCGATCATCGTCATCAGACCAAATCGTTGCGGGCGAGCGGAGCCGTCCGCGTTCTTGTCTCCTTGAATCGTCCAACTGTGGCGCACCACCGCCAGGTCGGGACGCATGAACCGCACATGGGTTTCCAGAACCTTGTACCAGACGTCCTTGAAGCGGCCACTGAACAGCCGCGAGTGATACGTCTCGAAATCCTCGCGGCCCTGCAGCCAGGTCAGCCCCACGGTGACGAAGTCGACGTTGGGAGCCAGGATCGCAGCCAGTTGACGAGCATCGCGCTTGTTGAATCCGTTGCTGAACGACTGCGGCAGGCTGCGCAACGACTCCTCGTCCTGCTTCGTCTGCGCTTCGACCGCCGCTACACCCGCGAGCAGCACGAGGCAGGTAAAGAGAAGAATCTTGATCCCGTTCTGCCCGGAGATACCGCGCTCGCCCATTGAGCCCGTCTCGGTGTGGCTGACTCGCATGTGCCTCCAGTGGCAAGACCGTTTGCCCGCTCTTGAACGCGATGGACTGTACCACACGCGAATTCGCCGGAATCGCGGGAGCCGTCATCCAGCAGCTGAGCCGGCGCCGGCTCATTGCCCGATCCGATCACGTCGTCCGTGCGCGAGACCGGCAGTCAGTACTCCACGTGCATCGGCGAACACGACATCTCCGTCGGTCGATCGGCGCGCTGCCGACAATCATGTCTGACTGCATCGGTGACGGCGATCGCTGTCGCACGCTCCGAAGCGCCGCCCTCACTCGCGCGTACCCTTCCGCTTCTTTCACTTCACCGATCGCCGCGCCGCGCGATCGACACTTTGGGTCTTCGCTCGCGCAATCCAGACAAGCCTGTCGACTTCTTGCCGCGCGTTCGGAAGCGCCGTGATTCGTGTGCTCGATCGTCGCCCGTGTATTCGAGGGTTTTGCGAACAAAGCCTCTGCATCCGTCCGCGCGACCGGCGGTGTGGCGCTTCACTTGCTACGGCGGCGCCATCGGGATCATCGAGGCGAGTGCGACGGGTGAACCGCCCGCAACGCTCGCGCGCGCGGCGCCGAGGTGTCGATGACATCCGGTGCCGTGACACACGATCCCGCGCAGCACGAGGAGGCTTCATGCTCACCTGGCGCAGGCTCGAACGACTGCTGATCGCCGGCGCGATCGTCGCGCTGCCGATGCGTGCGTTTGCTCAAGAAGCGGTCGTGACCGGCTCTGTGACTGATACGACCGGCGGCGTGTTGCCTGGCGCGACGGTCGTGGCCGTGCACGAATCGACCGGGAACAAGTTCCTCGCCGTCACCGACACGCGAGGCATGTTCCGGCTGCCCGTCCGCACCGGCGGCTTCAAGGTGACGGCGGAGCTCACGGGGTTCGCCCCGACCACCAAGACCGTCGAGTTGCTCGTCGGTCAGGCGGCGGCCGTCGATCTGAAGCTGGCGCCCGCGGCGATGCAGGATTCGGTGACGGTGACCGCCGACGCGCCGTTCCTCGATCGCACGATCTCGACCGTCGGCGGCAACGTGGATCAGCGGCAGATGCAGGAGTTGCCGCTCAACGGCCGGAACTTCGTCGACCTCACGATGCTGGCGCCGGGCAGCCGGCAGAATGCCTCGACCGACGAGCTCGGCGCGGCGGGCATGTATCAGCTCAACGTCGACGGCGTGCGCGTGACCCAGAACCAGACCGCGAACTTCGGCCAGCCGAAGTACAGCCGGGATGCGATCGCCGAATTCGAGTACATCACGAACCGGTTCGATGCGACGCAGGGAGGCTCGGCCGGCACCCTCGTCAACGCGATCACGAAGTCCGGCACGAACGTGTTCGCGGGGACGTTCTCCGGCTACTTCCGCAACGACCGGTTCATCGCGAAGGACTTCGTCGCCAACCGGGTCATCCCGTACTCGGACTCGCAATGGTCCGGGACATTCGGCGGACCGATCCTGAAGGATCGCCTGCACTTCTTCGCCAACTACGAGCACGAGCTCGAGCCGCAGACCTTCATCCATTCCAGTCAGTGGCCGACCTTCAACTTCGATCACAGCGGCACCCGGACCGAGAAGAAGGGCCTCGGCCGCGGCGACATGCAGTTCACGCCGCAGACACGGCTGAGCGTCCGCGGCAACATGTCGAAGGTGCACATGCCCTTCGACGCCCGCTACACCGGTGGCGCCGCCCGTCATCCGTCGTCGGCCATCACGACCGAACGGCACAGCGGAGACACGAGCGCCGCGCTCACGAAGGTGCTCGGCGGGTCGGCCGTCAACGAGTTCCGGGGCAGCTATGCGAGCTACTACTGGATTCAGCAGTCGATCGTCGCCTGGCCCGATCATCCCGTATCCGACACTCGACTACGGCACGCCGATCATCCAGCTCCGCGGCTACACCATCGGCCAGGCCCACACCAACTCCCACGAGGACGAGCGGCAGTGGACGGTGTCGCTCCGCGACAACCTGACGTTCTCGTTCGACAAGGCCGGACGCCACGACGTCAAGGTCGGCGCCGAGTACGCGCTATCAGCAGAACCCGGTGTTCCTGTGCAACCGCTGCATGGGCATCTACGACGCGAGCGGCGGGGCGGTGCCGGCGAACGTCGAGCAGTTGTTCCCGGTGTGGAATGACGTGTCGTCCTGGAATCTCGCGGGGATCTCTTCGGTCGTGCGCAGCTATACCCTCGGCGTCGGCGAGATGCAGCAGTACGCGCCGCTCAACATCTTCGCCGGCTGGGTGCAGGACGACTGGCGGATCGGGTCGCGGCTGACGTTGAACCTCGGGCTCCGCTACGACCTGGAGACGGGCGTGTATGCGGAGGACATCGGGCTCGAGCCCTTCCTCGAGGCCGGGAGGCCGAACGACACGAACAACCTCGCGCCCCGGCTCGGCGCGGTCTTCAGCCTGACGGACAAGACCGTGCTCCGCGGAGGCGGGGGCCGGTTCTTCTCGGATCCCGGATCGCACACATCGTACTGGACGCGTCTCGCGCGTCGGCGCGCTGCATCCCCAGATCCTGAACGACGGCCGGGCGGACTTTGCCGCCAACCCGTTCAACGGTCCGATTCCGACCTACGACCAGGTGGCGGCGACGCTGTGCACCGTCGCGCCGGGGCCGAACTGTCTCCGGCGGAGCATCGGGACGTTCGCCTCGCCCTACAACGAGATTCCCTACAGCAATCAGGCGTCGTTCGGCGTGCAGCAGGAGCTCTGGCGCGGGATGTCGCTGGAGGCCGATTACGTCTATACCGGGAGCCGCGCGCAGAACGAGGACTCCCTGAATGTGAATCTGGCCTACAACCCCGCCACCGGCGCGAACTACGCGTTCACGGACATCAGCAAGCGGCCGTATCCGAACTGGGGCCCGGTGAACAACCGGCGATCGATCGGCGAGTCCAGTTACCACGGCCTGCAGATGGCGTTCACCAAACGCATGAGCGATCGGTGGCAGGCGCAGGCCACCTACCTGCTCGCCGCCCAGTGGAACCACCAGGTGGCGCCGGTCCGTGTCGGGTGCCAGTACCCCACGACGCTCAACGCCAGCGGCGCGCCCGTGTGCGACGTCCCGTTCCAGCTGCATCCAGCCCTGCGTCGACGAGTGGTACCTGACGGGCGACCAGCGCCATCGCGCGACCTTCAACGGGATCTGGGATCTCGGCGGCGGCTTTCAGCTGAGCGGCTTGTATCTGTTCGGCGACAACGGCTATGCGACGCCGACCTCGGGCGTCGATGCCCTGCAGACCGGCGGATCGGCGGGTCGCGTGCGGGCCAACGGCACGCTCATCGCGCGCAACAGCTTCGACCTGCCGTCGATGCACCGGATGGACATGCGCCTGCAGAAGCGCTTCGTCGTCGGCCGGATGAAGATCGACGGGATCGTCGAAGTCTTCAACGTCGCCAATCGGGCCAACTACGGCAGCTTCGTGCTGAACGAGAGCAACGCGAGCTTCGGGCAGCCCACGCAGAATCTGAACGTGGCCTATCAGCCTCGCAGCCTGCAGCTGGGATTCCGGACCGCCTTCTGATCGGCGGCAGGTCGCTGGGTCAGGTCACACGACAGTGCGGAATGGTGTGCGTCCGGCCCGGACGCGGACGCCTGGAGGATTGAAACATGTCGTTCTCGACACGCGTTCAGGGATTTGGCGTCGCCACGATCATCGCGCTCGTCGCCGTGAGCGCGAGCCAGGTTCAGTCACAAGCCCCGCCCTTTCAGATCGAGGAAGCGACGATCGCCGGCCTCCACAGCGCCATTCAGGTCGGGTGCGATCACCTGTCGTGGCGTGGTCCAGGCCTATCTCAATCGCGCGCAAGGCCTACAACGGCGTGTCCAACCTGCTCGTCACGAAGAACGGCGCGGCCATCCCGGCGCCGCCGGGACAGGTGCGGGCCGGCGCGCCGCTCAAGTTTCCCACCACGACGGTGGCGGTCTCGTCGGTGCTTCCCGACTTCGACCAGTACGCCGGGCCGCCGATCGAGTTCGGACGGATGGAGGCGACGGCGTCCGATCCGGAGGTGCAGCAACAGTACGGGATGACGGTGGGCATGCCCAATGCCGGCCAGGTCAATGCCCTCGGCATGTTCAACGTCCGCGGCGAACGGTCGGTGACCTGCAAGGGCGCGCGTGACGCGAAGACCAGTCGGCCGCCCGCCGGCACGCCGAAGGTCTGCGACGAGTTCTCGCAGCAGCCGGATGCGCTCGAGCGGGCCGCCGAGCTCGACGCGCGGTACGGCCGGACGCCCGGACCTCGCCGCGCTGCCGATGTACTGCGTCCCCTTCTCGTTCAAGGATCCGTTCGACACGAAGGACATGCGATCGACCGGCGGCGGCGACGCGCGATACGACATGGATTTCCCCGCGCGCGATCACACGCTCGTGGCGCAGCTCCGGGCCAAGGGCGCGATCATCTACGCGAAGGCGAACACGACCGAATACAACGGGCGCGCCGGCGATCCGGGCGGCAGGCACGAGCCGACCAAGGTGCTCGTGTCCACGCTCGGGTACCAGCGCAGCACGTGGGCCGGAAACCCCTCGAACCCGTACGACACGACCCGCGCGGCCTCGCTCGGCTCGAGCTCCGGGTCCGGCGTGTCGGTCGGCGCCAACCTCGCGATGTGCAGCCTCTGCGAGGAGACGCGCGCCTCCTGCCGCGGCCCCGCGAATCACAACTCGGTCGCGTTGCTCCTGCCGCAGAAAGGGCTCATCTCGTTCCACGGCGGGGCCATCGGGTCGGACATCCACAACGACCGCACGGGCATTCACTGCAAGAGCATCACGGACTCGGCCAAAGTGCTCGACGCGCTGAAGGATCCGGACAAGGGGTACTACGACGCGCGCGACGTGTTCACGTCCATCCCGCGGTCGGCCGTGCTCGACGAGCCCTACGCCGACGACCGCCGCCACGCCCGGCACGAAGGGGGCGCTCAAGGGAATGCGCATCGGCGTCATCCGCGAGTCGATGCTGACGTTCCCGGGCGTCAAGGCCGATGAACCGATCGTCCAGGCGGCCACGAAGGAGATCAAGGCGATCCTCGGCGACCATCTGGGCGCCACGCTCGTCGAGTCCGTCGATCCGAGATGGCCGGACGATCCGTCGATCGAGAACATGAAGACGACCTACACGCGGGCGATCGCCGAGCTGCTGCCGGTCTTCTTCCCCGACATCCTGTATCGGCTGCGCCCCGACGGCACGCCGATGTTCCCGGAGTTCGCGGCGGCCATCAAGCCGACCGAGTTCGCGCCCGGCAAGACGTTCGGGTCGGGCACCATGGCGCCCATCGACTACATGGTCGGCCTCGCGGAAGGGAAGATTCCGCCGCCGGCCAACCTGAACATCCGGACGATTCAGCCGCAGGCGCCGTCGCTGGCCTTCCGGTTTCACTTCGTCCAGTACGCGACGCCGGCGTGCGGCGGACTGGGCGGCGCGCGGGTTCACCGAAACGCTGATCGATTTTCCGACGCTCAACGCACGGTCGAAGTTCTGGGGCGACGACCAGCGTGCGGCCTTCAAGAACTGGGAGGAGGTCGAGAACATCATGAACCCCACCGAGCGGCAGGGGATTCACGAACGCTTCCTGCTCCGCGAGTTCCTGCGCCGCGTCGAGATGAAGGTCATGCAGGAGAACAAGCTCGACGTGGTCGTCCGGCTCCACACACCGCTTCCCCCGGGGAAGATTGGCCTCGCGGCGCAGCCGGGTCCTGAAGGCACCGTCGCGCGGCGAATCCGCCTTCGGTCCGAACGGCGGGCTGACAGAAGTGCTGATTCCCGCGGGCTACGTGCACCACGGTGTACGACCCCGTCTTCGTGCTCAGCGCGGACAAGAAGTCGTACGTGCCGACGAACAACAACACACCGACGGTCCTGCCCGCGCCGGGCCTGCCGTTCTCGCTCGTGTTCCGCGCCGACCCCGGCCGGGAGGACCTGATCCTCAAGGCGGCGTCGGCGTACGAGGCCGCGTCCAGGCGCCGGGTCCCGCCGCCCGCCTTCGGGCCGCTGCCGACGTCGCAGACGAGTCGCTAGTTCACACGACGCGCGCATGCCGTCTCGGCGGCATGCGCGGTCTCAGAGATCATCGGGAGCTTCCCACTGCGCGTCATCGGCCACCCAGTCCAGGAGCAGCGACGCCCGGGCATCGAGCAGAGGCGACAGAGACGGCCAATCCTCCGGGTGACCAATGCGAATGTCCGCGTCCCGCTCCCGGCTCGCCATCAGGCGCGCCTGCTCCCGCCATCCCTCGGCGATGCTCTGACCGCCTCACGGGGATGTTTGATGTTCGCGGCCGACACGTAGTCCGTGGGCAGGTCGCCGCAGATGGCCCACCAGCCAACCCAATCGGGACGCACCTTGCTTTCGATGGCCCACAGCGAAACGTGAGGAGCGACGTGCCAGGCCGGCCACTCGCCGACACGCCCGTGCTCCACGCGCTGGTGCTGCAGATACGCTTCCACCTGGGCGCGGCGTTCCTGGCACCACTGCTCCTCGATGGCGGGATCGTCGTAGTCGGTCACGCACCGGGCCGACGCGGGATCGGCTCCTGTCCAGCCGCGCGTGAACAACACGCCCCTCTTGTCTCTCTTTGCGCCGCACCGTCCAACCCCAGCCTTCTCGCCACCCGTGTAGAAAGAATACACGACGCGCGCTCTCCCGTCTCTCGCGCTGGCGCTAAGAAATACACCCCATGCGCTGCCGACCAGGCTCTCCCCCCCCCCCACATCCCCACACCCCGCCCCGCAGCCTTCAGACCGGCTCATACCCTGCAGACACTCGCACGCTTCTCCCCCCATTGCCGATCGTCGCGTGTATCAACGAGGTGGGCTTGCCAACCCATAGCGCGCTGGGACGCACTGGAGCACCTCGCCGGTACCTGCTGATCGCGACCCCAGCCGTGCTTCGCGCGAGGGCCAGGGTTTTCAGCGTGAGTCCTGTGCCTGAAGGAGGTGAGCTTGCCCTATCAGTTCCATCCCGGGCTTGCCAACCATAGCTCGCTGGGAACGTACTGACAGCCCACCTGCGCTCGTCTGCATCGACGGCGAGCTTCGGTGGGCAACCTTCGCGTGAGTCATGAGCGAATCGACCATGAAATCACGTTACGCATCGTGCTGTGCGTCTTCGCGTGCACGCCGTCCCTCGCCGATGCTCAGGAGATCGTGATCGGCCTCATCACGAAGACCGATACCAACCCGTTCTTCGTCAAGATGAAGGAAGGCGCGATGGAGGCGGCGAAAGCCAGAGGCGTCAAGCTGATGAGTGCGGCCGGAAAGTTCGACGGCGACAACGCCTCCCAGGTCACCGCCATCGAGAACATGGTGAGCCGCGGCGCCAGGGCGATTCTCATCACTCCGAGCGACACGAAGGCGATCGTCCCGGCCATCAAGAAGGCGCGCGATGCCGGCGTGGTCGTGATCGCTCTCGATACGCCGACCGATCCGCAGAGCGCAGCCGATGCGCTGTTCGCGACGGACAATTTCAAGGCCGGCGTCTTGATCGGCCAGTATGCGAGGGCCGCGATGGCCGGCAGACCGGCCAGGATCGCGACGCTCGACCTCGCGCCCGGGATCACAGTCGGCAAGTTGCGCCACGACGGCTTCCTGCAGGGTTTCGGCATCAAGGAGGGCGATCCGGCCGTCGTGTGCAGCCAGGACACCCAGGGCAATCAGGCCAAGGGGCAGACAGCGATGGAAAACTGCCTGCAGAAGGCGCCCGACATCAACGTCGTCTACACGATCAACGAGCCGGCCGCGGCCGGGGCGTATCAGGCGCTCAAGTCGGCAGGGAAGGAGAAAGCCGTGCTGATCGTATCGGTGGACGGCGGCTGTACCGGCGTGAAGAACGTCAAGGCGGGCATCATCGCGGCGACCTCGCAACAGTACCCGTTGAAGATGGCGTCGCTTGGCGTCGACGCGGCGTGGAGTACGCCAGGACCGGCAAGAAGCCGTCCGGATACACCGATACCGGCGTGACGCTCATCACCGACAAGCCCAGGGCCGGCGTCGACAGCAAGGACACCAGGTTCGGCACGGACGCGTGCTGGGGGGCGAAGTAAGCGCCGGGCACCATGATCGAGCGCATGCCGCGAGGTGTGCGACGTTCGGCCCATGCTGGCGCTGCTGGCCGCGTGCGCGTTCTTCGCGTCGCAGACGGATCGCTTCCTCACCGGACAGAACTTCTCGCTCATCCTGCAGCAGGTGATGGTCGTCGGCGTCATGGCGATCGGGCAGACCCTGGTCATTCTCACCGCGGGAATCGATCTGTCGTGCGGGATGGTGATGGCGCTCGGTTCCATCGTCATGACCAAGCTCGCCGTCGACGCCGGCATGCATCCGTACCTCGCGATCGCCTGCGGACTCCTCGTCTGCGTCGCATTCGGGCTCCTGAACGGCGCCCTGATCACATTCGTCCGGCTGCCGCCATTCATCGTCACCCTCGGAACCCTGAACATCGCCTTCGCGATCACGCAGATCTATTCGGAGTCCCAGACGGTGTCCGGGTTGCCCGACGCGCTGTTGTTCTTCGGCACCACCTTCAGGATCGGCCACACGGCCGTGACCTACGGGACGGTGCTCATGCTGGGGATGTATCTCGCCGCGTGGTTCCTGCTGCGCGAAACTTCGCCGGGCAGGCATATCTATGCGCTCGGCAACAATCCGGAAGCCGCACGTCTGATGGGAATCCCCGCACGGCGCCTGCTCGTGTCGGTGTACACGGCGGCCGCGTTGATTTACGGTATCGCCGCGTTGCTGGCCGTTGCGCGGACCGGAGTGGGCGATCCTCAAGCCGGACAGACCGATAACCTGGACAGCATCACGGCGGTGGTCCTCGGCGGCACCAGCCTGTTCGGCGGACGAGGCATGATCCTCGGCACCTTGATCGGCGCGCTGATCGTGGGCGTGTTCCGCAACGGCCTGACGCTGATGGACGTTCCGTCGGTCTATCAGATCCTGATTACCGGGATCCTGGTGATCCTCGCGGTGACGACCGACCAGCTGTCCCGCCGCAGGATGTAAGCACATGCCCACCCGTCTCCCGCCCTGGTCATGGAAGCGCGCGGGCTCGTCAAGCGCTACGGTCATGTCATCGCTCTCGACGGCGCCGACTTCGAGCTGCTGCCCGGCGAGATCCTCGCCGTCATCGGCGACAACGGCGCGGGCAAGTCCACGCTGATCAAGGCGCTGTCCGGCGCGCTCATTCCGGACGAAGGCGAGATGTTCCTGGACGGCAAGCCGGTCAGGTTTCACACCCCGATCGATGCCCGGCGGCAGGGCATCGAAACGGTGTATCAGGAGCTGGCGGTGGCTCCCGCCATGACCATCGCCGAAAACCTGTTCCTGGGTCGCGAGATCCACAAGCCCGGCCTGCTGGGCTCGCTGCTGCGCCTGCTCGACAAGAAGAAAATGAACGCCGAAGCGGCGGCGCACATGAAGGACCTGCAGATCGGGATCGGTTCCATGAAGCAGGCCGTGGAGACCTTGTCGGGCGGTCAACGGCAGGGTGTGGCGGTGGCGCGCAGCGCAGCGTTCGCGCGGCACGTCGTGATCATGGACGAACCGACGGCCGCGCTCGGCGTCAAAGAGTCCAACATGGTGCTCGACTTGATTCGCCGCGTGCGCGACCGCGGCCTGCCGGTGATTCTCATCAGCCACAACATGCCGCACGTATTCGACGTCGCCGATCGCATTCACATCCAGCGCCTGGGCCGGCGCGCCGCTCTGGTGAAGGCGCGCGACATCAAGATGCCGGACGCCGTGGCGATCATGACCGGCGCGATGGTGTGCGGGCAGCTAGACAGTAGCTCACGCGGAGCGTGAGCGGAGGCTGGCTCGCCGTACTGGACGATTTCCGCAACTGGCTCACCCGGGACGCTGCGTAAATAGGCTGTTCTCAGCCCGGGACCTGCGAAAAGCCTGACCCCGTCGTGCTTGGTCTCACGACCCGCCGCGCCTTGCGACTAGTAGGTGAGCCCAACTTCAGCGGATAGAGCGTGTCGGCGGCGGGGTACCCCGGCACATCTGGCTCGTTGTCGACCACGGCCTGTAGAGTCCGCGCCAGCGCGAACGGCAGCTTGCCCCGGGGCTTGAACCGGCCGCTGATGACTTCGAGGATGGCCGTGTCGCTGACGCCGAAGGTGGCCAGAATGGCTCCCGCGTCCTTCAGTCCGCTCTCGTCATCGAGCACGTAGGGATTGCGGAAGTAGATCGCCAGCACCGTCTTGCTGGCGCCGACTTCCTTCATGACGGCCTGAATGTCCGCCAGCGACGGCGTGATCTGCCAGGACTGCGAGGCCGCCATCGTCGTGAACGAGAGGTGATTGGCCTCCCACGGCAAGGCGCCTCCGAAGAGCAGTCCCCGGGCTGGCCCCCGCCCCAGCTGACCGTCATCGGCGCAGACCGGATTGACCTCGGAAACAGCACACACGGGTCTTCGGCTCCCCACGTCTTGCCGGTCAGCGGATTGAGCCGTGTCGGATTGGCGCCCGTCGCGGGATCTCTGCGACCGATAGCCTTCAGTGTTCGCGTTACGCACCTGCACGCGGATGATGGCGACGTCCGCGCCGGAGGCGCCGGGCCGCGGCTGTCCAGGTGCGGCATTGCCGTCGATGACCGTGAAGCCGTATCGCTCGACGTCCGCCTTGCCCATTCCCATCGTGTAGACCGTTGCGCCTTTCCGCAACGGCAGCAGCTTGCCGACTCCCGGCTGGTCCTGGTTCTGCAGCAAGACGATCGACTGCTTCTGAACCTCGAGCCCCTTCGCGCGATTCGCCTGACTGCCAATGACGCTCGCCGCCGCGCTCGCGTCCACGTAAGGATTCTCGAACAGGCCGAGACGGAACTGCTCGGTCAGCAAGCGCCTGGCGGCCTCGTCGATCCGCGCGCTGGAGACGAGGTTGGTGCGTACCAGGTCGGTGATGGTCTGTGTTCGAGTTGAAGCCGGAGAGAATGTCGGTGCCGCCGTTGATGGCGGCCGCGGCGCGCTCCGGCACGGTGCGTTGCTCGAGCCCCCACGCGCGATCGCTGATGATGCCCGTATCGGAGTTGACGTAGCCGGTGAACCCGAGCTTGCCGCGCAGCAGGTCGGTCACGATCTCTTTCGAGAACGCAAAGCCCGTGGGGCCGTAGGTCACGCCCTGATAGGTGACGCCGATCGGCACGCCGTAATACGGCATGATCGACGACACGCCCGCGTCGATCGCGGCCCTGAACGGCTTGAGGTGGTACTCGAAGCGTCCGCCTGGATAGACCTGCCGCTTGCCGAACGAATAGTGCGGATCGAGCCCGAGCTCCTGCGGACCGCCGCCGGGAAAGTGCTTGATCGTCAGCGCCACCGCGGTCGACGGGCTCACCGGGCCGCCCTGCAGCCCCAGGACCAGCGTCTTCATGATCTCCGCATTGAGGTCGGCGTCTTCGGTGAACGTCTCCTGAACGCGGTACCAGCGGGGCTCGGTCGCAAGGTCGGCCATGTAGCCGTACATGCCACGCAGTCCAATGGCGCGCCATTCGCGGCTCATGACCTCGGCGAGGGCTTTGACTGGCGACATGTCCCCGGCGCCGAGGGCCGCGGCCGCAACGCCGGCCTCCTTCGGAAACTCGGTGAACGCGCCGGCGCCGGCCGAAATGCCGAAGCGGGGATCGGTGTCGTAGTGGTTCCGTGCGTTGTCCTTGAAGAGGACGGGGATGCCGAGGCGCTGCGACTCGGCCAGCGCCTGCACCGCGTTGGTGAACTCCGCCATCTGGCGCGGCGTGACGACGAAGCCGTTGCGGCCAGGCGTCACGCTGCCGTCGCAGGGATCGGCGGTCGCCTTGACGACGTTGCGCAGGATGAAGCGAGTCATCTTCTGCGTCTCAATCAGGCGCGTGCCGGCGGGCGTCAGCGTACCGCCGCATCCCGGCCCCATCGTGTCGATCAGCATGAGCCCGGCCTTCTCTTCGAGCGTCATGCGCGAGACCAGATCGTCGACGCGGACGTCGACCGGAAGCCGCCAGTCTTCGTAACGGTCGACCGTCCCATTGCCGTTGGCGTCCCTGAACTGCCGGCCATCGACGGTCAGCACCGCGCGCGATCGCACCTGAATAGCTGGCTGCTGCTGCGGCCGCGCCGCCGCCTACCGGCGCGAAGACACTGGCTGACAGGCACGCGACCACGAAGCGCAGCGACCAGGGAAGCAAGCAACGACCGGGTGATGACAAATCGAGCCCTCCAGCAGACGCACTCTACATCTTCCCCGCGACGATGGACCCCTGGTCCGAGTCGGACTAGACCGTCACCGCTGGGATCCATCGACAGGTTGGTCTCGGGGCCAAACGAAATCGGAGCCAAAACGGCAGGCGTCGCCGACACTCGCGCTACCGGGCCCGTGATTGCGGATACCAGAAGGTCAGATGGCAGGACTCGCAGACGGCGTCGAGGTCGCTACCGATACTTTCGAGTCGCGCGACGTCCTTCTTGTCGATGGCGTCGAGCATGGACGCCGCGGACACGTGAAGGTTCTGGGTCATGGCGTGTCCAGGCGGCCCAATTCTCATTGATTCGCTTCTCGATCTCTGACGGGGGCAACTCCGATCCGGGCTCTGCCTCGTCGGCCTTGAGCGTTTGCTGGCCCTCCCTGGCCACATGCCGGCCCGGAATCAGCAGGAGGTTCGTCGACTCCATCAGGGAGACCGCATGACGCCTCACCGCGGCCCATTCCTCATCGGATTTCGGTTCGAGGTCTCTGGTTCCCTTGGCATCGGAGACCCGGCCGACCGAGTCCCACAGGCCCTGGGCGCTCGGCGCGACGATGGACTGCATGAGTTCGCGGATGGTGCTCGTCGCTCGAAACGGCGGGTCCACGGCGCGGCGCGGGCGGCGCCTGGCAGGCGGCCGACAAGGCGGCCACGACGAGCCACACGATCGACTGGACGTTCGCATGAATCCTCATAACTGTCAGTTCCCCGTGCCGAGGTACGGCAGCATGCGGCCGCAGTACAGCACCGCGAACCAGCTGAACAGCGAAAGGCCGCCGATGACCTTCATCGTCAGCGGCGTGTCGGCGTCCGGGTGCGAGCGCCAGGGCCTGCTGGCTGAGCCGTGTTTCAAAGAACATCGCGTTCAGCCCGGCCAGGGCGATGAACCCGACTTTGAACCACCAGACGCCGCTGCTCAGATACAGATGCGGCTGCATCGTGAGGAACAGGGCGCCGGTGATCGCGTTCACGGCGAAGCCGGCGATCGCGAACGGCATGAAGCGCTTGACGTCGCGGATGGGAATGCCGCGAAAGAACCCCAGCAGCCGAAGGTCGAGGAAGCCGGCGCCGCCGATGAGGACGGCGAGGCCGAGAAAGTGCAGGCTCTCACAGAGCGGCCAGAGCCACGTGATGTCGAAGAGCGCTTTCGACAGCGCCGTCGCCTCGATCCAGGCAGCGAAGTCCTCCACCGCGGCGATCCCGTCAGCTCGTCCGGTAGGCCATGAGCCGGCCGGTGACGATGGCCACGGCCCAGAGCGCCAGCCGCGGCCGCCAGCGAGCGAGCGGACAGGGCGCGGACCGGCGGCGCGCCACCGGGTGCGTCGATGACGCGGCGGCGCAGGACGACCCCGGTCCACAACGCGAGCGCGATGCTGCCCAGCTTCACCCCGAACACCGGATCCACGAACGCGATCGGCCGCTTCCGTGGCGAACAGCATCAGGCCGGTCACCAGGTTGATCGACGAAGCCGACCCAGACGAACCGGAAGAGCGGCGCGAGACGTGTGCAGCGGGATCGCGGCGCCAACGTTCAGGACGCGCAGATGAATCAGGATGCTGGCGCCGACGAGCACGGCCAGTCCGACCGTATGGAGCGTCAGGACCAGCGGATAGGTCCAGATGGAGTCTGACCCGAGGAGCCAGTCGGTGAACGGGCTCTGCTGCAGGCGCGGAAGAACGACATCCGCTTACTTCTTGTCGCATCGCCTTGGGTCGTGCGATGTCGTGATACAGCCTCGTGCCGTCCGGCCGGATCGCGTAGAAGAGCGAGATCCCTTTCGACCCGTCCTTCATCGGATGTCCCACGAGCCGGATCGGATCGCCCGACTTGTAGCTCGCGCGGGTCCACCCCTGGCGCGCCATGATGTTGACCGATCCGCCCTCGACATCCCAAGTGCCGACGTCTGCGGATCCACGCCCGGCCGCTTCCTGACGTGCACCGTGAAATGCACGTGCGGGTTCTGCCACCTCCACTCGACGACGACGCCGCTGATACTCGACATCCTTGTCCATCTCGAACATCGCGAACGAATGGTGCGCCGACAGTGACACCGCGGTCAGGCCGCCGCCACGGCGATGGCCAGCAAGAGGCCAGACGATTCACGACGCGCATGGGGTGCCTCCCACTCCAACTGCTTCGGTGGCACGATGGATTGCTGCTCGATCGGATCGCTCGCGTCACACCATTCCTCGAGCGCATAGCTTCGCTCCGCCGGCAGGCGCTCCATCGAAGGATCTGATACGTGTGCGGCCGTCTGATAGATCTTCGGGTCGTCCCACGTGTAGGTAATCGTCAGCCGGCGGCCATCGGCTGACACTTCGAAACGCTCCGTCAGCTTCGTCTCCGGCGTGCGCAGGCCACCGGCCACGACGGTACCGGCCGTCATGCCCGACGGTTTCGACGACGAGCGCGTCGCCTTCGTAGCGTCCGACGGAGTGTCCGGCCGGCGTCGGCGCCCAGTGCGTCGGATGCGCGCCGGCCGTCCATGTAGATGTGACGCACGCCGCCGCGTTCGCCGGCGAAGATGACCTCGTCCTTCTGCTCGATGAAGTGAACGCCTCCCGAGTCGGGATTGAGCAGCAGCGCGCCGTTGCCGCGCCCCGCCGGGATTCGAGCAGGGCATCGCCACGGCGATATAGGGCACGCCGACGGGATTCGGTCCGCTCGGCTCGCGCCTGGCGGGCGCGCCGCCGCGTGCCGCGCCACCCCGGCCGCCGCCGCCCGCTCTCCCGCGGCCGCCGCTTCGGGCGTGCAGCGCGGCGGGCGTGAACTTGCGGTCAGCCCGCCGAAACTTCCCGCGCCGTCAACATCGATACGAACCCAGTCGCCTTCGAGGCGCGCGATTCGGGTGCCGCATGTGTCCGGCTGCTGGGCGGGAACGGCGATGGTGGCGCCGGCAACGAGGAGCGCTGCGAGCACGAATCCGGTATCGCATGCTCGTTACTCGCTTCGCAACGGCCGGCGGCTGGCTTGGCGATCCGCCGGGGCATTCGAGAAACGTCGCCCGCTCGGCGTCATAGGGATCGCATGGCGGCCATTGTCCGCGCCTCGTAGTTCGCGGGCAGCCGGTTGATACCGAAACTCGTACGTGTGCGGCGCGCGAAACACTTTCGGATCGGTCCAGGTGAACGTCACCGACAGCACGCGCGCCATCCTTCAACAGCCGGTATCGTTCGACGAGACGCGATGTTTCCGTTCGATATCCGCCGCCCGGGATGGTCGTGATTCCGCGCTCGCCCGTGGAATCCGACCGTGTCGACCACGAGCGTGTCTCCTTCCCAGCGCGCGATCGAGTCCCCGTTGGTCGAGGGGTCGAAGATGTCGTTGCTGATGTGGGTGGTCCGGTTCAGGTAGAGATACCGCGGCGCGGAGGAATTTTCGCGCACCAGGATGACCGCGGTCGCCCCGACGCGGATGTCGAGCGGCCGTCCCGGATCCATCAGGAAGGGCAACCCGAGAAGGTTGCACCAGCGGATGGCATAGCGCGTCGCGCCTTCGCGCGCGCATCGATCTTCGCGCGCGGGTGACGGACGGCAACAGGCTGGCCTGCGGCACTTTCCGGCTGTCGAAGTTCAGCTCCCAGAATCCAGAAATGTCCGGACTGGTCCTGTTTTCCTGCGCGGCGCGGCCGACCATCGTCATGGGCGCGATCGCCAGGCAGGCCACAGCCAGCGAACACACACACAGTCGTTTCATACGGCCCACCTCGTCCGAGTGTCCCCGGTCAACGTGCGCAAGTCTAGCGCGCCCCTGATGGGCAGGGCATCGCTTTACGGGAAACAGCATTCTACGCCGCTGCAGCTCTTGAGAAGACCGCCGTCTCCCTTCGGGCACGCACGCCTAATGCACCCCTGGCTATGAGGCGGGCCACCGAGGCCCGCTCATACTGGCTGCAACTTACTGACTGATAGGGAGTAAATGGCGGGGTCGACGAGGCTCGAACTCGCGACCTCCGGCGCGACCTCCAGAATCCGTCAGCTCATGAGGACAAGGACAACGAGGGCCACGGCGCCACGTGACGAAAGCCTCGAATCAACGGCGAGAGTCGTGTGAAATCGCTGTCCTTCGTGATGAGCGTGACGCCGACTTCTCGACAGGAGACCGCGATTAATGCGTCGTTCACGAGCGAGGATTTCTCGTCAAACGGCTGCCACCCTTCTCGCGCGGCTAGCCGGGCAATGACCCGGCCGCTCTCGACAAAGGCCGCGCTCGACGGCGAGAATACTCGGCGGCGCCGCCCAAACGGTTCGAAGACTCCGTCCTGCATGGCCGTTGCGGCCTGAGGCGTTCGCGCGCCGGCGGCGAGTTCTTGCATCACGATGGCGCTCAGGTACGTAAACGGCAGCGCCCGAGTCAGAAATCTGAGAATGTCCGCTTGCGTTTCCGCGGTTCGAAAGCCGTCGATAAAGACGTCGGTGTCGAACGCGTACTTCACGCCTTCCGCCGACGGTCGAACACATCATCAACGCCGCCGCTTCGGCGCACAGCCGCGAACCCGGCCGCGAGTTCGTTCCGAAAGGCAATGAAGTCAAGCGCCTGGTCGATCGCCTCGGTTTCCGTGTCAACGCCCAGTGCGCGGCGGGCGACGTCCAGTTTCCGCTGGTCCATCACGACGTTCTTGCGGACCCAGCCCGCGCGTCGGCTCGCGCTGCGCCGCCGATCACCCGGTCCCCGACGTGCGCCGACAGATGCTTTTGCCATTTCTTCTCCGTCTGTATAAACACTAGCATATATCTGTATGATCCTGTGCCGGCCAGGATGCGAACCCCTGGGCCCCGTCGGTAAACCCTTGGCGACATACGAGGACCTATCCTCGCTTTAAATCGCCGATTGTGAATTGTCGTGATCGGTCATGGCTTGGGCGACGGTTCCTTCGGCAGGTTCGCTTGCCACTCGGCCGCCTTGGTCGGCTGGCCAGTAGCCACGTACATCTCCGCCAGGCCGCGAACTACTCGCCATTTGTTCGCGTTCTCGCCATCGCCGCTCTTCGCGTAACCTGGTACGCTGCGAGAAAAGCGGATTCCGCCTCGGCGTACCGCTGCTGTTTCATATACATCGAAGCAAGCATGTGGAGAGTCCCCGCCGTTAGCGGATGTTCGCCTCCGAGCACGCGGCGCCTCGCATCCAGGACTTTCAGAGCCAACGGCTCTGCCTCGCCGTAGCGGCCCAACGCCTTGTAGATGGCGGCAAGGTTGTGGAGAGCCGTGAGCGTCCGGGGATGATCTTCTCCAAGGTCTCGGCGCTTGGATTCGAGGACTTCGACGCCCACTGGCAGGGCCTCTTCATACCGTCCCTGCGCGAAGTAAGAGGATTCCATGTTGCCTAATGAGTTCAGCGTATCGGGGTGGTTGTCTCCCAATACTCGACGCTGCCTGGCCAGGGTGTCTCTGCTGAGGCGATCGAACTCTTCCCAGCGCTTCTGCATCACGTACAGGCTGGCCAGATCATAGTTCGCCCGCAATGTGTCCGGGTGGTCTGCGCCCAGCACGCGCGTTCGTCGCTCCACGATGTCGCGATACAGTGGTTCCGCCTCGCGATACTTCCGTTGAAACCGGTCCAGGTTGGCCAAGGCATTCGCCGACGCCAGCGTGTCGGGATGGTCCTGACCGACCACGCGCCTCCGAGTCTGCAGGGCCGCCTCGAGCAATGGTTGGGCGTCTCTGTACAGGCCGAGCTCTGTTTCAACCAATCCGATGGTGGCTTGCAGGCGCGCTTGAACGGCGGGCTGATCCTGCAGGTTGTCGAGCTGCTGCGCCCCCTTGGCCAGAATCTCGCGTGCGGTCAGCGTGGCGCCGCGCGCCTCACTTGGATCAGAGACCGCGAATAGGCCCACCAGGAAATCTGATACTTGCGTGGCGGTCGACGCTTCCGTTGGCTCGGCTTCTTGAGGTCGCGCTCGCGCGCGATGCGTTTCGCCTGGACGGTCATGGCACCGGCGAGGAAAGCCAGCAGCACGACGAGCCCCAGCGACCGCGACGCCCGCCTGATTGCGGCGGACAAACTTCTTGAGGCGATAATCTGGCTCGGAGGTCCCGCGAGGACAGGGAGATGATCGAGATGGCGACGAAGGTCGGCGGCGAGGTCGGATGCCGCACCATAGCGGCGCGTGCGATCCTTGTCGAGCGCCTTCATCGTGATCCAATCGAGATCGCCCCGCAGTAACCGATCACGCGAGGCGCGCCCTCGCGAACAATATGCGCGGCCCGGCGACGACGCGCAGAACGTTGACACCTGGCTGGGTCGCGGCGGCTCCTCCTCACGAATCGTCCGGCGTAACTCGTCGAGTCCTTTCGTCGCAAGGACTTTGAGTCGAACGGCAGCGAGCCCGTCAACAGCTCATACAAAATCACGCCCAGCGCATAGACATCGGTGCGGGTGTCGATGTCGAGGCTGGCGTTCTCGGCCTGCTCCGGACTCATGTATTCGGGCGTGCCGATGATCTGTCCAAGCTCGTGTGGAGCGTGTTGTCGGTCAGCGTCTGCGTGGTTGCCTTGGCCACGCCGAAGTCGATGATTTTCGGTATCGGCCGATCGTCGCGAAATGCGATCAGCACGTTCGAAGGCTTCAGGTCGCGGTGGATAATGCCTTTCTGATGCGCATGCTGAACGCCCTCGCACACCTGTATGAAGAGGGCGAGGCGATCTGCGACAGACAACTTATGACGTCGCAATAAGTGGTAATCGGCTCGCCACGCACGTACTCCATGACGAAATAGGGCCGGCCGTGTGGCGTGGCGCCCGCATCGAACACGCGCGCGATGGCCGGGTGAGCCATCAAGGCAAGGGCCTGGCGCTCCGCATCGAAACGCAGCGACGACTTCTGCCGTGTCCATCCCTGCCTTGATCACCTTGAGCGCAACCTGACGGCGCATAGGTTTGGTCTGCTCGGCGAGCCATACCTCGCCCATGCCGCCTTCGCCGACCCTTTCAACAGGCGGTACGGGCCGATAGTTTCGGCCGCCTCGATACCAGATGGCGCTCGCGTCAGATCAGGATCGACGGACGCCGAGTCGTCAGGTGGTCGATCAGTCATGGTGACCCTTCGCAGCAAGCTCGATGAGCGGCGATTCGCATCGCCAGGCACCGATCTGCGTGGTGACTTCGTAGAGGCCGAGGCCAGTGCCGGGGCTAAGGGCCAAGGGTGTGGATTATAGGGCGGACGGAGCGCGGATGGGATCGCCCCCGACAAACGCCGATCTGTTTACGAATCAAGGCGGCAACGTCGCCGTCGACATCGGCGGACGCGTCGTGGAGCCCCGAGCGCGGAAGCGCCGAGAATTTCGCGCTCGCAACGCCATACTCCCCTCGAAAGCGGCAAGCCAAGTGGCAAGCTAGTCGGCGTTTTCAAGTTCGTCGCGGTGACTCCCTGAGCAGCTCTGGCAGTGAACACTCGCCAAAAATGGGCGCGGAAATTGTGCGAAGAGTGAGAACGCCGGCCTTTTGGGCCGGCGTTCATGACGATCAACTCAGCAGTGTAAGTGCTTGAATCTAAAGAAGGTGGCGGGGTCGACGAGGCTCGAACTCGCGACCTCCGGCGTGACAGGCGGAAGTCTGTTTCAGCTAACTTGCTGATCCCGATGCACATCTACGGCTGAGGAGAAGCCGCGGTGGCAACCGACTCAGCGCGCGAGTCGGCGATTCAGTTCGTCAGACCAGTTCAGCACGACCTGAATTTGCGTGAGCGGCGCAGATTTTTGCTCCACAGCTTTGAGCATCAGGAACCGCTGACCGTCGGGGGACACGTCATAGTTGGCGCGCACGTAGCCGGCAGAGGAGCGCACGTACGATCCTTCGAAGAGCTGGCGCGGCTTACCCGCGAGGAATCCACCCTCCGTGGTGATGTCGACGCCCATCATCCGGTCACCGCTGCGATAAAACATTTCACGCCCGGTGGAGCTCCAGAGTGGCTCGTTGCCGCCATCGCTCGAGATCTGCCATCGCCCGCCGGGGCCGGGGTAGGCCTGCACGTAAATCTCACGGCGGCCCGACTCCTCGGACGCGTACGCCATCCAGCGGCCGTCCGGCGACAGTTGCGGCGCGCCGTCGGCGGCCCGCGTTCGGGTAAACACCTGCGCCGTAGCGCCGGAACGCGTCCTGGAATCATCGTCGACGCGGAGGACGCAGAGTTCCGCGGCGGCCGCCGGCGCGAGTCTCGTGAAGGCCAGCAGGCCGTCGCGCGACCAGGAATAGGGAATGTTGAGAACGTCGGGCGCGGTGGTCAATCCCCCACCCGGCAGTGGCTCGGCATCCCCGCTGCCGTCAGCGCGCTTCCAGAAAATGTGCCTCCCGCCGTCTCGGTTCGACATGAACGCCAGCCGTGTTGCCGTCGGGCGACCACACGGCGTGCCGGTTGTCTCCCTCGAAGGTGAAGCGGGAAAAGGGGTCCCGAGTGAGATGGTACAGCCACACCTGCGTGATGCTCTCGACGACATCGACGGCGATGCGCCGTCCATCGGGAGACAGCCGCGGCTGGTTGTAGAGGCGGGGCGGGGCGCCCACGGACTGCTCGGTCCCGTCGCGCGAGACCCACACCAATTGCGCCTGTGGAGCCGCCGGCCGTTTGCCGGACACGTAGGCGAGCGATCCGGTCGGGGACACGCTGTACTGGAGCACGTCCGGCACCGCCGCGATCGGCGCGCCCGTCCGGTTCCGCTCGGTGTCGAACGACGCCGCCATAAGATTGCCGGCCTGCCGATAGATCACGTATCCCGGCCCGACGTAGTCAGGCGCTCCTGGTCCTGGCGTCTGCATGATGTCGTGGCGTGCTCCGGTGTCGATCCGCTGCACGGCGATGGCACTCATCCGCGTGGACGCTGTCGAAAAGAGCACCACCTTGCCGCCGGGCAACGGTCGAGGCCACACGTGCGCTGTCTCGCCTGGCTCGAAACGCGTGAGTGGCTGCGGTGTCCCGCCATCGACCGGCACTCGCAAGAGGGTTGAGAGAAAGGAGGCGAAGACGATCGTGTGGTCGTCGATCCACGCACCGCCTGTGGGATTGGTTACGTCCGCGAGATTCACGGCAGCCCCGCCCCTCAGAGGAAGTTTCTTCAGCTTGCCGCCCGCGAAGAATCCCAGCCACTGCCCGTCCGGCGAAAAGAAAGGGCTCGAGGCGCCTTCAGTCCCGGCAATCGGTCTGCCGTCGACACCGTCCATTGCGCGGAGAAAAATTGGCGGTTCGCCTTCGCGCCGTCCATCGCGACGTATGCGAGCTGGCTGCCGTCTGAGGAGAGCGCCAGTGCGGACACACCAGCAAGCTGCTGCCCCGGCGGGAGCGTGATGACGAAACGCGTGACGGGCCGCGGCGGTTCCGCGGAAGACGTCATCTGCCGCGCGACCAGACCGGCAATCGCCGCGCCTGTCAGCAGGCCGGCGGCGCTAGAGGCCAACCACCATTTGGACCATCGTGGTCGCGCGGGGACCGCGTCACCCGGCACGGCGCCCGAGAGGACTTCTTCAATGGTGACGCGCGCGTCGCCGATCGCCTGCAGCCGTTGGCGCGGGTCTTTCTGGAGACACCGGCGCAGTAGCAGGCGGACCGGCTGCGGGGTCGATGCCGGAAGAACGCGACCAGTCCGGTTCTGTGTGAATCACGGCCGCCACGATGTCCGTGAGCGTCTCACCGCCAAACGGCCTTTTCGCCGTGAGCATTTCGTCCAGCACGCACCCGAACGCCCAGATGTCGGCGCGGCGATCCACGGCGCGGCCCCTGGCTTGTTCCGGCGCCATATACGCCGCCGTTCCGAGCACGACACCCGCGCTGGTGAGCATCGTGGGGGACGTCACCGTGGGTGTCGCCGCGGTATTCGCATCGGAGGCACCCTCGTCAAACGCAGGATCAAGAAGTTTCGCCAGCCCGAAATCCAGGACCTTGACCGTTCCGTCCCGCCTCACCTTGATATTCGCGGGTTTCAGGTCGCGATGGATGATCCCCTGTTCGTGCGCCGATTCGAGTGCCTCGGCGATCTGTTTCGCGATCGGCAGCGCCTCGTCGCTGGCGATCGCTCCACGGAAAAGCCGATCCGAAAGATCCTCCCCCTCGACCAGTTCCATTGCGAGGGCGCGGACGTTCCCGGTCTCTTCGAGGCCGTGAATGTGCGCGATGTTCGAGTGGTTCAGCGCGGCCAGCGTTTGCGCTTCGCGCGTGAAACGCGCCACGCGCGACGGATCATTCGCGAACACATCGGGGAGGATCTTGAGCGCCACGTCACGATTGAGCTTCGTATCGTGCGCGCGATATACCTCCCCCATGCCGCCGACACCGAGTACTCCAACGACTTCATACACTCCGAGACGGGTGCCGGGTGTGAGGGGCAAGGCTTGCCACGGATTATACGGGCCATACGCACGTGAGCGCGGGTTACTCACTGAAAATGGCCAGAAATCGCGACGGGGACCCAAGGAGACGTGAGGCCTCCGGCTTTGTGAGGCCGGAGGCTGTGGAGATCGACTCAGCCATGGAGGTGCTTGTCTCCACGGAAATGGCGGGGTGAGTCTCGCGTCACCGCAGCGGATCGATGATGCGCACAGCCGGGTAGCGCTTTCGAAGTACGCTATCCAGGGTCACAAGGGCAAGGTCTGCCTCCACGCTCGGAAATCGAGTCGGAACAGCGCAATCTTGGCCTGGGACGGCGACGTCAGGTTGACGAGGCCCGAACGCACTCTGCGCCGGGGTTGGTCGTGATTCTCTTGAACGCCATGATGCTCCATTGTCGCCGTTCAGTCAGAGACACGAGCCGCGTGGCAAGCTCAGTGGCCAGCTAGTTAGCCGAATTCGCGCGCGAAACTTGCGAGCCGCCGACCGTCTGCGCGAAGCACTGAATGAAAATCACGGGAAATCGCGCCGAGGACCAAGGAGACGCGAGGCCTTGGCAATCTCGATAATCCGCAAAGCAACGGGATAAAGCCAAGAGCGGCGACTCAGGTCCCGTCCGACTGGCTGAAGCTCCAACCATTGCTGTGTCATTCCCAACTTCGTCCGGATGGCCTTCACGTCAACGTGCTCGGGCACGTGAACGCGGTAGCCCTTCTTGGCCCCACGGCCCTTTCGCATAGGCGACCGCCTTCGTCGAGCCGCTTGCGGGCTGCCTGTTCGCTGCCTTGCCTCATGATCGTCGGCCTCCGTATGTGTCCACCAGCAACTTCGGTGAGTTGTCATTCGAAAACTGTTTCGATCCGCCTGCGAGAGATCTCTCAGAAGACGACTATGCGAACGCGCTGACCGAGTTGGAAACCGCGTACCGCAAGCTCAAGCTCTCCGCGTCTGGTGCGACCGTGGTGGTCAACTCGAAGGCTCTCTGCCACGTGCTCCCGCACCGGGTGCCGCCTAGGTGGCAGCCTTCGAACGGGCGTCGTCGAAACCACTATAATTCCTCTCCCTATGCCCCTCGCCCCCGGAGCCCGCCTCGGTCCCTACGAATCGTCGGCGCCCATCGGCGCGGGCGGCATGGGCGAGGTCTACAGCGCGCGCGACACCCGCCTCGATCGCACGGTCGCGATCAAGGTCCTGCCGGCGCACGTCGCCGCCGACCGCGACTGCGCGCACCGCTTCGAGCGCGAAGCGCGGCCGATCTCGCAGCCTGAACCATCCGCACATCTGCACGCTCCACGACGTCGGCCGCGAGGACGGCATCGACTTCCTCGTCATGGAGTACCTCGACGGCGAGACGCTGGCGGAGCGGCTGCGCGACGCGGGCCGCTGCCGCTCGACGAGGCGCTGCGCTTCGCGATCGAGATCGCCGACGCCCTCGACCGGGCGCACCGCGCCGGCATCGTCCATCGCGACCTGAAGCCGGGCAACATCATGCTGACGCGAACGGCGGGCAGGACCGTCCGCGAAGCTGCTCGATTTCGGCCTCGCCAAGACGGCGGCGCCGTCGCCGGCGACTCGGCGGCGCCATCGATGCTCGCCGACGACGCCGCCGACTCACCGGCGCAGGGCACGATCGTCGGCACGCTGCCAGTACATGGCGCCCGAGCAGCTCGAAGGGCGGAGGCCGACGCGCGCACGCGACATCTTCGCGTTCGGCGCCGTGCTCTACGAGATGGTGACGGGCCAGACGCGCCTTCGAGGGCGAGAGCCAGGCGAGCATCATCGGCGGCGATCCTCGAGCGCGACCCGCGCGCCGATCGCGACGTCGCGCCGCTCACGCCTCCGGCGCTCGACCGCGTGGTCCGCAAGTGCCTGGCGAAAGACCGCGAGCGCCGATGGCAAACGGCCGCCGATCTCTGTGACGAGCTCTCGTGGATCGCCCAGGCGCCCGCCGTGGAGCCGGCGCGGGCACTCGTGCCGGCGCCATCCCGCCTGGGGATGCCGCTTGCCGCCGGCGTGACGGCGCTGCTGCTCGGCATGGCGGCTGCGGCGTGGTGGTTCTGGGCCGCAGCAGCGCGCCTATCCTCCGCGCACGGCCCGCCATCTGAGCATGGCGCTGCCCGATGGCCTGCGGCTGTCACCCGGCGGCATGGCGATGGCGCCCGACGGGGAGTCGATCGTCTTCGTCGCGGCGCCGCCGTCCGCCGGCGGCGAACCTGCAGGCGGGAGTCCCGCGCCGCGGTTGTATCTCCGCCGCCTGGAGTCCATGGAGGTCAGGGAGATCCCCGGCACCGAGGGGGCGCGGACGCCGTTCTTCTCGCCCGACGGCCAGACGGTCGGCTATCTCACGAACACCGCGCTGATGAAGGTGTCGCTGCAGGCGGGCGCGCCGGTGCACATCGGCGGCGTGCCACCGGTGTCGCGCGGCGCCGTCTGGCTCCCCGACGGCTCGATCCGTGGCCCCGACACACACTTCAGGGGTTGGTACGTGTGTCGGCCGAAGGGCAGTCGCAGCCGGCGACGAACCTGGACGAGGCGGCCGGCGAGAGGGCGCATCCTGGCCGCAGCTGCTTCCCGGCGGCGCGGAAGTCCTCTTCACCATCCGTCGCGGCACGGCCGAGAACCCTGACGCCTCCGACATCGCCCTGTTGACCGTGGCGACCGGCACGTGGCGCGTCATCCTCAAAGGGGCGGCCTTCGGGCAGTATTCCTCGACCGGGCATCTGCTGTTCGTCCGCGCAGGCACACTGTCGATGATGCCCTTCGATCTGTCGAGTGGAGAGGCGTCCGGCACCGCGACACCGCTCGCCGAGGGGCTGGCGGTGGATCCATCCACGGGCGGTGCGCACTACGCGGTCGCCCCCGACGGAACCTTGTTCTTTCTGAAGGGACGTTTTGGCGCGGTCGAGCGCGTCGCCGTGTGGGTGGATCGCGCCGGCACCAGCGTGGCCGGCGGCCGGTATCGCGGGCGCGTCCCCCGGGCAGCCGCGCATTTCGCCCAACGGCGCGCGCCTGCTGTTCCACGGCTGTCGCCGGCAGGGGATAACGAGGTCTACATCGCCGACGCGAGGCGGGGGTGCCGGTGTCAGGCTCACCGACGAGCTGCGAGACGACTTCGGCGCGATCTGGGCGCACGACGGCGCGCGCGTCATCTGGACGGCGCTCACCTCCGGCCGCCTGCCGTTCCTGGTCATGCGCGCGGCTGACGGTCGCCGGCGGAGGGGAGCCGGTGGAGCGCGGATTCCGCGTACGCGGAGTTTGCCGGCTCGGTGTCGGTCGCCGGGATTCTCGCCTAACACGAGGACCTCGATGAGCGGCGCGTCCGACATCTGGACGACGGCGCTCGACGGCGAACGCCGGCCGCTGCCGCTCGTGGCCACCGCGGCGGCGGAGTTCGGTCCCGAATTCTCGCCGGACGGCAAGTGGATCGCGGACATCTCACGCGAAGGCGGGATCGAGCGACATCTACGTCGTCCCCTATCCGGGTCCGGGGCCGAAACGCCGCGTGACCAGCGGGGGAGCGGCCGCTCCCGCGTGGGGACACGATCGCCGGGAGCTGTTCTATCAGACGCCGAAAGGGCTGATGGTGATCGACATCACCGGTGCCGACGCGCCCGAGTTCGGCGCGCCGCGGCTGCTCTTTGGCGGCGACTTCCTCATCGACAGTGCGGAAGACGGTCCCCGGAGTTACGACGTCGAGCCGGGCGGCAAACGCTTCCTGATGCTCGTCGTCCGGCCGTCCACCGCCCCACCGCCCGCGCTGCACGTCGTGTTCGACTGGGCCGCCGCCGGCAGCCGCCGCGTCATCCACTGAGGGCCGGCTGCAGGGCTGAAAGCCCTGCGCTACACGTGGCCTTAACTTGGCTGTCGACTACTACCACCTCCTCCGGACGATCGACATTTCCGCGCGCGGCAGCCCTGCGGTACAGGCGTGACAGGCAGAAGTCTTTATTGCGTAAGTAATTTTACTTGAAGGAGATATACAGCAGAGGAGAAGCTTCGGCGGCAAGCCCTCCCGCGTCTTTAATCCGCCGTCTCCAGGAGTTGCTGAACGCGCTGCGCCGAAATCCCGAGCACTTCGGCTGCGTCACGGCGGCTCAGGTGCAGTCGGCCGCGAGCCAAGGCTTTGACTGCACGCCTCGCTGTGGCACTCGCATGTTGCTGTTCGCGGTCGGCCCGCTCACGCGCCGTGCGGTAGCGCTTCACCACATCCGCAACAGCCTTCGGCATCTGCACGTCATCCTTCAGTGTTGCGTTGGTGGCGTTATCGACAAACAGCCCTAGTGCTTCACGAATCCGCCGCCGAGCCTCTTCAATCGTTCTCCCCTGCGTATGACATCCCTGCACGGCGGGAATCGACGCCTGCCACCAGCCAGACTCGTCGCGCGTGTACCGCACCCGATAGGCCTTCGACCGTGCCATAGATCCTCTTGTTATCGCTTTCGCAGCCAATGTTCGCCCAGGCACGGTTCCAGATCGCGTTCGATCGCGCGCAGGGTTCCGGGCTTCAAATCTTCGCCGGCGTGGACCGGCACCGTTGTGCGGCACTTTCCACACTCGACACGGAGATGCGAGCCGACCTGTCTCGCCTCGACGCATCCCAATTCTCTGAGGATGCGCCGCAATGCCCGGCTCGTCATCCTTTAAAATAATACCGCTGGCGGAAGCGATGTGTCAAGACCACTAGACACATCACCTCAAGCGGCCACGCGCGATCAGATGGCAGGTCAACAAGCCCGCAGGGCGGCCGAGAACGGGGCCGGGGAGCAGTTGAAGCGAGAGAGCGTGTTGGGACGTGCCGAGGGGCGAGGCCCCGATCAGCGCGAACGAACGCAGCGAGTGAGCTACGCGGACGGAGCGGGGCACGGGGCCCCCGCGAGTGAGCGTGTCGGGAGTTCCGCCTTCGGCCAAGGCTACGGCGGACATCGCCGAAGCTTTAGCGTAGGCGTGCCGGGGGGCGAAGCGCCTCGGATTAAGACGAAGGTCAGCCTTCGCCGCTGCGCGGCTACGGCGGGACAGACTTCGCTGCTAAGTGGGACGCTCGCTAAAGAAAAAGGCCAGCCCGAAGGGCTGGCCTAGACGAAGCTCGCGGCGTCAGCCGCGAGCGAAGTCTGGCGGGGTGGACGGGACTCGAACCCGCGGCCTCCGGCGTGACAGGCCGGCGTTCTAACCAACTGAACTACCACCCCGAAGGACTGTGACGGCTCGCAGGTGCGCTGCGCGTCACTCCCGGACTTCCAGCTTCCGCCTACGCAGACTGGTGGGCGGTGCAGGATTCGAACCTGTGACAGCCGGCGTGTAAAGCCGGTGCTCTACCACTGAGCTAACCGCCCGCGCTCACCGGTCGCGACGCTGCCCGCGCGACCACGCAAAGCATCGATTATAGTCGACAGCAGAACCTTCGAGCGCAAGAAGCGCAAACCCGCCACGCAGGCCGGCGACCGCCCGGTATTCGCGGTTGCGCATCGCGCGCTCGAGGCTGAACCGTCGCGCCATCGGCGCGCGCTCCGCGCGCGCGGTAGCGGTCGTAGGCGTCGCCGAACGTCTGCGCGCAGGTGCGCCTCCTCCGTGCGCATCGCGGCCGTGATCGTCGACGACCATGTAGACCGCCGCCAGCACCGCCACGAGCGCGCTGCGCGCCGCGATCGACGACGCCCGACCGCCATGACGCTCGAGCCGACGTACAGCGGATGCCGCGTCCAGCGGTACGGCCCCGAGCGTCGTGACCTCGCGGCCCTTCTCGAGGTGCCCGGCCGCCCAGATGCGAATCGCTTCGCCGGCGACGCGACGACGCAGCCCGACGCGCCAGCGATCGCCACGTCGGCCGCGCCAGCACGAGCGCGACGCAGCGCAGCGACGAACCCGAGCGCGACCCGCCGGCGCGCCAGCCGCGTCGCGCAGATCGCTTCACGCGTCGTCCACGCGACGCGCCCGAGCCGCGCCGCTCGACGGCCGCCGCCACCTCGTCGCACGCCGAATCGTCGTCGATGCACGACGCGCCGCGCGCGGCATGCCGCTCGTAGTGGCACGCGCACTGCGTCCTGCGCGACACGACGACGTCCGCCGGCGACCACGGGCCGTTGCGCTCGGCGATCGGTCGGGCCGAACAGCGCCGACGATCGGCGTGCCGACGGCGCCGGCGATGTGCAGCGGCCCGGTGTCGCCGGACACCATCAGCGCGCGCCGCGCGCGCGAGCGCGACGAGATCGGCGATGCTCGTCGGCGGCGCCAGCTGCCGCGGCGCCCGTCGACGCGCGCGACGACCGCGCGCGCGAGCGCTTCTTCGCCGGGTCCCCACAGCACGACCGACCGCAGCCCGCACCGCTCGCGCAGAAGCGCCGCGAGCTGCGCCGAACCGCTCGGGCGGCCAGCGCTTGTTCGGCCACGCCGCGCCGGGATTGATCAGCGCGAACGGCCGCCCGCCGACGCGCGCGCCGCAGCCTCGTCGACGCGCGGCCGACGCGGCGGCGTCCAGCGGAAACTCGACGCGCGCTCGTCGTCGACGCCGAGCGGCGCGCAGCAGCCCAGGTTCTTGTGATGACGTGCGCCGCGCCGTCCGGCGTCGCGCGCGTCTCGAGTAGAACGGCCGCGCGCGTCGCTCGCGCAGGTGCCAGATCGAGAAGCCGACGACGCGCGCGGCGCCGGACGCCGCGCCAGCACCGCCGACTTCAGCAGCCCCTGCAGATCGATCGCCGACGTCGTAGCGCGCGTCGCCGCAGCGTCGCGCGACGGTCGAGCCAGCCGCCGATGCGACCGCGCGATCGAGCGCGACGCGCGCGATCGAGCGCCGCGCACGAGATCGCAGCACGCTCGATGTACGCGGATCGACCAGCCAGTCGATCCGCGCCTCGGGAACGCGCGCCCGCAGCGCCGCGGCGGCCGGCATCGCGTGGACGAGGTCGCCGAGCGACCCGAGCCGGACGATCAGGACGCGATGGCTCGATCGCGGCTCGTCGCACTCGCGCCGATGCGCGCGAGCAGATCGCGCGTGGAGTGATCCTTCGGATCGCCGACGATCGCGATGCGGCCGCCGTAGGCCGCGACGATCGTCGCGCTCGGGCACGGTCTCGACGGTGTAGTCGGTGCCCTTGCAGTGCACGTCGGGCCGCAGCGCGCTCGAGCAGCGGCGCCGACGGTCGGCTCCGGAAAGATGCACGACGTAGTCGACGCCGCGCAGCGCGGCGACCAGCTCGCGCGCGGTCGGCCGCCGGCAGAATCGGCCGGCCCGGCCCCTTCAGCGCCGCGCACCGACGCATCGTCGTTGACCGCGACGACGAGCACGATCGGCCTCGCGCGCGGCGCGCCTGCAGGTAGCGGACGTGGCCGACGTGCAGCAGGTCGAAGCAGCCGTTGGCGAAGGCGATCGTCCGGCCGCGCGCGCGCGATCGGCCGCGACGCGCCGCGACCAGCTCGTCGCGCGTGACGACGTCGTCCCATCGTCGGCGACAGCCGTCGGTGCCGCGCGCCGACCGCGTCGCGCAGCTCTCGGCGCTGACACGGTGGCGGTGCCGCGCTTCATCACGACCAGGCCGCCGGCGTAGTTGGCCAGGCGCGCCGCCTCCTCGAACGACGCGCCCGCGGCCAGCGCCAGCGTCAACGTGGCGATGACGGTGTCGCCGGCGCCGGTCACGTCGGCGATCTCGTCGGAGCCGAAGATCGGGATGTGCATCGTCGGCCGGCCGCGCTCGAACAGCGCCATGCCGCGGCTGCCGCGCGTGATCAGCACCGCCTCGGCGCCGCGTGCGCGTCGAGCAGCTCGCGGCCGGCGCGCTCGAGCACGCGCAGCGTCGTCGCCGATCCGGACGCCGAGCGGCTGCTCGACCTCCGACTCGTTCGGCGTGCAGGCGGTCATGCCGCGGTAGCGCAGCAGGCCGTAGCGCGAGTCGACGAGCACCGGCACGCGGCGGCCGGCCGCGAGCGCGCGCGCGGATGCGCCGCGCACGAGCGCCGGCGTCACCAGGCCCGACGCCGTAGTCCGACACGAGCACCGCGTCGGCGCCGCGCGCGGCGCGCCAGCGCGCGCGCGCTCGAACGCCGCGCGCGTCGGCCGCGGTCGATCGGCTGCGCCGACGCCGCGATCGATCCGCACCACCTGCTGCTTGGCCGAGTGGATGCCGCCGGCGAGAATGCGCGTCTTGACCGGCGTCGCGTAGCCGCGCCGGCCGCACGCACGCGCCGCGCGGTCCACGCGCGCGTGCGAGCGCCTCGAGCAGCCGGCGGCCCGGCTCGTCGCGGCCGACGACGCCGACGAGCGCGACGCGCGCCGCCGAGCGCCGCGACGTTGTTGGCGGCGTTGCCGGCGCCGCCCGGCACGATCTCGGTCGAGTCGTACTCGAGAATCAGCACCGGCGCTTCGCGCGAGACGCGCGCGACGCGGCCGTAGATGAACTCGTCGGCGATGAGGTCGCCGACGACGGCGACGCGGCGGCCCGCGAACGCGTCGACGAGCGCGAGCGAGCTGCCGCAGGATCCGACGCGGTCGGCCTCCATCCGGTTGTCGAGGATCCAGCGATCGCGGCCATGAGATCGTCGCACGTGGCGCGCCCGGCAGCCGCGCCGCGCGCCGTTCCTGGCCGCGCCGTAACCGGTGCGCACGAGCACGCCGCGCGCGCCGACCGCGCTGCCCGGCCCGACGTCGTGCCAGCCGGTCGCCGACGACGAACGACCGCGCGAGATCGAGATCGAGATCGCGCGGCCGCCTGCCGAATCATGCCCGGGCCCGGCTTGCGGCAGTCGCAGTCCGCCGATAGCGCCGCGATCGGCCGCGTCGGGATGATGCGGGCAGTAGAACTAGCCGTCGATCCGCGCGCCGCCGGCGCGCCAGCCGCGCGTCGATCTCGTCGTGCACGTCGCGCGACGAACGGCTTCGTCGATGAAGCCGCGGCCGATGCCCGCCTGGTTGGTGGCGACGACGACGACGAAGCCGGCGCGGTTGAGCAGGCGGATCGCGTCGACGCGTCCACGGGAAGAGCCGCAGGCGCTCGAGCCGGTCGAGATAGCCGCGTCCTCGATCATCGTGCCGTCGCGATCGAGGAACACCGCCGGCCGCGCTCAGCGCGCCGGCCTGGCCGCAGCCGACGCGTGCACGGCGTCGACGACGCGGTCGGCGGTGATGCGCTTCATGCAGCGGTGATCGATCGGACAGTCGCGCAGCATACAGGGCCGGCAGAAGACCGGCTGCGTGAGCACGTCCGTCGGTCCCGCCGAGCGGCGCCGTCGCCCGCTCGTCGGTCGGCCCGAAGATCGCGACGACCGGCACGCCCAGCGCCGCGGCGAGGTGCATCGCGCCGGAGTCGTTCGACACGAACGCGTCGCACCGCGCCATCACGCCGACCAGCGCGCCGCAGGGTCGTGCGGCCGACCAGGTCGACGACGCGGCGCGCACCGCGCGGCAGCGCCGATTCTATCGCACGCGCCGCGTCGCGATCGTGCCGCGCGCCGCCGACCAGCACGCACGTCGACGCCGTGCTCGCGCGACCAGCCGCGGCGACCACGCGGCGACGCGATCCGGCGGCCACTGCTTGGCCTGCCCGTACGCGGCGCCCGGCGCGAACGCCGACGATCGGCGCCGGCGCCGTCCCAGCCGCGCGCGGCGAGCAGCGCGTCGCGCTCGGCGCGCGCGGCCGCGGCGCGCGCGCGAGCTCGCGGCTGCGAGCGGGCCGACGGCGATGCCGAGCCCGCGGACGAGCGCGCTGGTAGTACTCGCGCCTGATGCACGGCTCCGCCGCGGCCGGCGGCACCGCGCGCGTCAGCAGCCGACCGCGCCGTCGCTCGCGTAGCCCCAGCGCTCGCGGAATGCCGGCCCGCCGCGAAGAGCCAGGCGGACGGAACGAGTTCGGCAAGCAGGATCGCCGCGTCGAACGCCGCGCCGCGCGCAGCGGCGCGACGTCCGCGCGCGCGCGATCGCGTCGCGAGCTCGATGCACGTCGATCCGGCGTCGACGCCGCGTGTCCTCGCCGAACAGCGCCGCGACCGACGGCCGGCGCGGCGACGTCAGCGTGCGCGGCGGGAAGTGCGCGCGCACGCCGCCATCGCCGGCAGCGCCATCACGGCGTCGCCGAGCCAGTTCGGCGCGCGACGACGATCAGCCGGCGTCAGCGCGGCTCGCGCGTCACTCGCCTCGTCGGCCGCGGCTGGAAACATGCCGCGGCCTCGCCGCGCCGGCGTCGACGTCGCGCCACCGCCGGTGCATCCACAGCCAGAGCTCGGGATGCCGGCGCACGTACATCTCGAGCACGTCGGTGCAGCGCTGCGTGAACTCGCGCACCGGGTCGGCGATCGTCGGCGCGCGGCAGCTCGACCGGGTGCTCGTAGACGAAGCGGTAGCGGCCGCCCGGCAGCGGCAGCGCGAAGACCGGGATGACCGGCGCGCCGGTGCGCAGCGCCAGCGCCGCCAGCGCCGACGTCGTGGCCGCCGGCCGGTTGAAGAAGTCCACGTACACCGCGTCGGCGCTGTGGATGTGCTGATCGATCAGGATGGCGACCGCCGTCGTTCGCGGCCAGCGCGCGCAGCACCCGGCGGATCGCGCCCTGCCGGTAGATCACGCGGTTGCCGGTGCGCGTGCGGACCCGCTCGAGCAGCGCGTGCAGCCGCGGATTGTCGAGCGGCCGCGCCAGCACCGACATCGGCGGCAGCGCCAGCGCGTGCGCCAGCGCGTTGAGCTCCCAGTAGCCGAAGTGCCCGGTGAAGAGGAGCACGCCCTTGCCCTGCGCGTGCGCCTGCGCGCACGCGCTCGTCGCCCTCGAACTCGATCAGCGCGCAGCATCTGCTCGCGGCGACAGCGTGCCGAACTTCGCAGCATCGATCAGCAGCCGGCCGAAGTGCGCGAACATGTCGCGCGCGATGGCGCGGCTCTCGCCGCCGGGCGCGCCGGAAACGCGGCCCGAGGTTGTCGAGCGCCAGCCGGCGGTGGCCGCCGTCACGGGGTAGAACGCACGGCCGAGGAGCGATCCGACCGCCATGCACCGCGCGCCATCGGCAGCCGCCGCAGGGTCCCCCGCGCCGCCGCCACCGTATCCGGCGTATCGAGGCGGTGCAGGATCGATCACGCATGCCGGCGGGCCTCTTCCAGGCGGTCAAACAGCCAGGCGCGGAACGTCTCGGGCGGCTCGATCGCGAGCTCCAGCGGCGGAACGCGACCGGCAGGGGAAAAGGACGAAACGGCATCAGGCGGACCACATCCTTCTCGGTCGTCAACCCGCCACCGCGCCGCTGACCGCCGCGCGGCCCGCGCGATCTGATCCAGGTCCGCGCGGGAGTAGCGATGGTGATCCCGAAGGAGAGCTTACGCGCGACCGTCCATCCGGCCGACCTCAGGTCCGCAAAGAACCGTGCCGGACTGGCGAGGCCGGGAATTTACGATTGGCCTAGAATGTCGTCGATCGTCGCGAGATGGTCATCCCACGCGGGCGAGCTCGACCGAATCAGCGTCAACGCGCTCCGCGGGTCGAAGCGAACGGCGAGGGTCGGCGTAGCCGCCTGCAAACCGGAGTACAGCTCGGGTGTCAGCGACATCTCGAGAACCGACTTGAACCCGATCCCCTTGTGCCCGATCGCCTCACCCTGTGCCTTCGTCGAGCGACCGATCTGTCCCAGCGATTCGATCACCGCGCTCTCCGGGAAGGGCGCGCCCTGGTTCGCGACAAGCAGTGATGGGCCTTCGTCCAGCATGATCAGCGCGTGCGAGCGACGGTCGCCGGGCTCGCTCGCACGCCAGGCGTCGGCTGCGTTCTGGAGGAGCTCGATCAGAAACCGGCCGTGATACTCGCGGCCGAGCAGTCGTTCGGCACGCGCAAAGGAGCACGTGTCCTGAACCTGTTCCGCCGTTGTCCGACGCGCGCGTTCGGCGACGCGTTCCTCGATAAACGCACGAGCGTTCTGCCGCTCGCTGGAGACGACCTCAGTCGAGTCGGTCATGGCGAAGGGATACCAGGCTTTAGTCCCGTGGTCGCCGACGGCTTCACTGTCCCTTGAATCGCTGAGATCGTGCTCCAACAGCCGCGCGTCCTGGCGCGTTGTCAGATTCGCAGACGAGTCGTCCGAACGAGATGCGAACACCACCGCTCCACGCGCAGGGGTTTCGCTTCTGTCGGGCTTGAGCGGCACGTCGAGAACCGAGGTGGCCGAGTCCGCTTTTCCAGGCTTTCATAGCTCGTGGCGTCTTGCTATACTGGTGGCGTGAAAGACGCCAGTAACCCCGAAGTCGATGATGCGCTGGCAGAGGTCACGGCGACCTCCCGCACTCTTGCCGCCGCGGCGGACGCCCAGGCGAGGGCGCTCATCGCTGCCGATCAGGCCGGGGCGTCGCGCCGGCAGATCGCGCGGGCGGCCGGCACATCACGTGAACGCGTCAAGAGCCTGCTGCAGCGCGGTGTACCCAGTGAGGGTGAAGAAGGAGTGCCACGGGCGAGGCCTGTCGAGGACGTCGTCGTCATGGCGGCCACTCCGGCCTGGCCCCTGTTCTTCAGGCTTCACGCGGCTGTCTTCTACGAGGCGCACCACTCGCTCCGCCCGACGACGAGCTACCTGGCCATGTTCCTGAACGACCGAATCTTGCCGACCGTGCCGATGATCCTGCATGTCGAGCCAGCCGTCCAGCTCAACGCTGCGTCGCTCGCCGAGCTGCGCTCTGGCGGCGAGCCGTACGCCGCGCAGGTCGCGGACAGCGGAGAGACACTGGTTGCCGAGTACCTCGCCGAGCCGGACGCGATCGTGCAGGTCATCGTGTGCACCCCGGCTGACGATCCTCGCACGATCACCCTTCCAGCGCCGATCAGGCATGACGGTGACGGCGTATGGATGGCACGCCAGCGTTACGTCCCTTCCGGCGCCTTGCGCGCAGGCGTCACGACCACGACCAAGCTGGAGGAGGTGATGAACATGAGCATTGCAGCACCGACGGCAACGCCGTTCGCCGACTCGGGCCTGCCAATTGTCGCGTTCAAGCTGAACGTGTCGGGAGGCGTGACCGACGAGGATCTGTACCAGCGGACGCGGCACGCGTGGCGGACGAATCCGGACCTCCACAACCCCGAGTACGCGGTCGCAGTCGGGTACGGGATCGTCCGCGCCGTCTACACGATCGACGGCTGGGACCCGGCCCCAGACGACCGCGTCGAGTTCCACGGTGCGCTCCATGCGGAGCTCACCGAGCGCTGGGGCGGACTCGATGTGAGGGCCGAGATGGGGTCGGGGTCGAACCCGGTCCGGTACTTCAACTGCTAGCCGCGACCAGGGGCACCAGAAGCACAGCCGATGTGTGAGGGCAGGCGGCGACGGCCCCTGCCCTCATTCAATCGTCAGGCCGATCGTCGGGCAAGGCCGGCCCCACGAACCAGGTCTATCGCCAACGCGTGGAGGCGTAGTCTGTTGAGCCAACGGTTCGTGCGAACGTGGTGCGAACGGGGGCGGGTCCACGCGCGTCCACGCGCGGGTCACTCCTCTGCATCGGATTCGCTTGGTTTTCGGTGCTTTCGTGGTCGTGATGACCCGGACGTGCCCGGGCTTCCCGCGTCTGGCCCAGGATGGTAAGGAGGGGGTCGACTGGTTCCTCACCCTCTCCGACAACCAACTCGAGAAGGTCGCAGCGTTTTCGCTGCCCGCGGCCGACCGCGATCCGCCGCTGACGCATGTGTTCGCTACCTGGCAGCGGCCGACCGGCGAGATCTTCCGTCACCCCACCGATCTGGCGAGCCTGCACATCACTGCCGCCTGGCCCTGGGCGACTTCGCATGAATCTCGCGGCCGGATGCCTTCGCCAGGCTCTACCCGAAGCTCCTGCGCGGCTACCTGCTCGACGCGCTCGAGCGGCTCGACCGGCCCGCTGCGAGCGCAGAGACGATCGGCGGCTTCGTTCGCGAGGTCGCATCCGCGACGAGATCGCGGAGACCGTCGGCCGGGCTCGGCGAGGACGTTCGGCTCAAAAGCACCGGGGCGATCGGCTCCGGGCTCGAGCTCGACGGCGAGCTGCTCCAGCTCTCTGCGTTCACGAGCCGTCGCGATCGGCGGCCACTGGGAAGGATCGCCCGCCCGAGCCGGCGGAGCTGACCGCCAGCCGCACTACGTCGTAAGCGCGAGCTCGACCGCGTCCTCGAACGCCAGCGCGTGGCCCTCGGCCCAGACGGCGTCGGCCTCTGCGCCCAGGGCCTCGCGTGCACTGCCGATGTAGCGCTCGAGGAGCTCGTCCCAGAACGGGACCGAGATCGACACGCCCAGCGACTCCCACAGCGCCGCCGCAGACCCGGCCAGGCGAAGGGCGTTGTACGGGTCGGTGCCGGCGGCCGCCATCGCCACGCCCTGGACCTCGAAGCTCGTCTCGATGACGTCTCCGAGCGGCAGCGCCGCTCGGAGGCTCTCGCGGTAGCGTCTCCCGGCTTCCTCGGTATCGCCGCGTATCAGCGCGCAGTCGGCGAGGAAGTGGAAGGCGAAGTGCACGGTGCGCGGGTCGCCGTCGGCCATCTCGAGCAACTCGTGTGAGAGCGACTCCGCCCGCTCGACGTCGCCCATGGCCACGAGCACCTGGCAGACGCCGACGAGCGCACGGGTCTCACCCGGGTGGTCGCCAAGCTCTCGGCGAAGCGCGAGGCTCTGCTCGAACGCGGCGAGAGAGCCCGGGTTGTCCGCCGCGTGGTACATGAGCGTCCATCCGCGCTCGTCGAGCGCCGACGCGAGCTCGGCTCGATCTCCCAACTCGTGCCAGAGCCCGATCCCGTCACTGAGCCAGGCTCGCCCCCGATCGACGTCGCCGTACCGTGCCGTGAGCGATCCGAGCGCCGTGAGCGCCCTGGCCCGCGCTCGTCCCGTTGCCGACGAGTCGGCGAGCGCGCGATCCAGACGTCCGGAGCCCTCGGAGAGCAGCCCATGGGAGAGCCAGAACCAGCCGAGAGCGCCGGCGAGCTCGAGCGCACCGTCCGCATCCCGAGCGGTCAGCCAGTCGAGCGCAGCCCGAAAGTCGTCGTGGTCGAGCTCGAGTCGCCCGGCCCACTCCGCCTCGGCATCGAACCTGCGCTCGTACGCCTGCTCGGCGAGGGTGGAGAAGAAGTCAGCGTGCCGCTGCCGGAGCGCTTCTGCCTCCGCCGAACCGGCGAGCCTCTCGAGCGCGTACTCGCGGATCGTCTCGAGCATCAGGAAGCGGTCGTCGCCGATCGGCTTCACGAGGCTCGAGTCGACGAGCGCCGCGACGCCGTCGAGGTCGGCGCCCGAGACCTCCTCTGCAGCAGAGAGCGGGAAGCTGCCCGCGAAGACCGAGAGCCGCGCGAACAGCTCCTTGCTCCCGGAATCGAGCAGGTCGTAGCTCCACTCGATCGTGGCGCGCAGCGTGCGCTGGCGCTCGGGGGCGTCGCGCGCACCGCCCGTCAGCAGCGGAAGCGTCGAGTCGAGACGCTCGAGGAGCGGCTCGGGAGCGAGAAGCTTCGTGCGGGCGGCGGCGAGCTCGACCGCCAGGGGGAGGCCGTCGAGGCGGCGGCAGATCGCCTCGACGGTGGCGTCCGGCGCGAGCTCTCGCCCGATCGACCGGGCCCGCTCGACGAAGAGCGCGGCCGCATCGCTCGCCGGCAGCGGCTCCAGCCGGTACTCCCGCTCGGCCGACACATGCAGGGGCGACCGGCTCGTGACGAGCACACGCAGACTGCCCGAGGCCGCGAGGACGGTGCTGACGGCCGGAGCAGCGCCGAGGAGGTGCTCGAAGTTGTCGAGCAGGATGAGCAGCTCCTTCCCGCGGAGGAAGCCGGCGAGGTCGTCGCGCGCCCCGATCGCCTGTGCGACCTCCGAGGACAGGAGGTCGGGGTCGGAGAGGCTCGCGAGCGGCACCCAGAAGACGCCGTCGCGCAACGTGCCGACGAGCTCCGCCGCGACCTGGAGCGCGAGGCGCGTCTTCCCGGTCCCTCCGGGCCCGGTGATGGTGAGGAGACGCGAGCCGTTCGCGAGCATTGCGACGAGCTCGTCGAGCTCGCGCTCCCGCCCGAGGAGCGCACTCGTGGCGATGGGCAGGTTGGTCGCGTCGAGCGTGCGGAGCGGCGGGAAATCGCCCGCACCGAGCTGATACAGGCGCTCCGCCCCGATCAGGTCCTTCAGCCGGTGCTCGCCGAGATCGCGAAGAGGCGTGTCCGCGTCGAGAAGCCCCCGCGTCGTCTCGGAGAGCACGACCTGGCCGCCATGGGCGGCGGCCGCGATGCGCGCCGCGCGATGGACGTCGATCCCGACGTAGCCCTCGTCCGTCACGATCGGCTCGCCGGTGTGGATTCCGATGCGCACGCGGATCGCGCCTCCATCGAGCACGCGTTGCGCTTCGGCTGCCGCCCCGACGGCGTTGCGGGCGCTCGAGAACGCGACGAAGAAGGCGTCGCCCTGCGTGTCCACCTCGATGCCTCCATGCGTGGCGAATGCGTCCCTGAGAACCCGACGGTGCTCGGCGATCAGGTCGGCGTAGCCTGCTCCGTGCTCCTGGAGGAGTCGCGTCGATCCCTCGACGTCGGTGAACAGGAACGTGACCGTGCCGGTCGGCAGCTCGGAACGGCCCATCGCCCGATCATCTCATTCGCGACAAGAGGTCATTCGCGATGATCGGCGCGTGGCCGACGGCCCCGCGGAGCCCGTCCCGGCGCGCCCGGGACGGGCTCGCGATGTCAGCTCAGTCGGTGTTCGAGGTGATCCACGCCAGAACGTCAGGCAGGTCCACGCGGTGGTTCAACGATGTGATCCGACCGCAGATCACTCCCTCCACGCCCAGGCGGTAGCCGCCGGTGTGAACGGCGACGACCGTGTCGGTGCCGGCGAAGAGCACGGGTGACCCGGAGTCACCGCCGCATGGGCCGCCATGTCGCGGCGACGGCGAGTTCCGCACGATGAACCACGTGCGATGGAGTAGCGCGCTCGGGCCGCCGTCACCCGGCGCGTACCGCTGGGTGGCGATCTTGCGCGTCCATGTGATTGCCGACTGCGGCCTCCCGCCGCCTCTGATTTGCCCCTGGACGCCGTACCCGACGTCGTCGAAGCGCTGGTCGGTCTGGCCGTTGCCCTCGATGATCGGGCTCAAGGCGTTCGGCACCGGCAAGTCGGCGGGCTCGATGCCGGCGACCGGCGCGTCGAGGTAGAGGAGCCCGTAGTCGTACGTGAACGGCCACTCCGCGTCGACGTAGTCCGGATGTGTCAGCCACTCGGAGGCCGGGTACCACGTGCCGCCATCAGGCATCCAGTCGTCGTCCACCGACGCCTGCGGGTCGAAGCTGACCTGGATCGACGCCAGCCCTTCCTCCTCGGCCAGGACGTCCCAGAAGTCGGTGCAGTGACCAGCCGTGAGGATCGTCTGGTCGGAGATGAGCGAGCCCGTGCAGAAGGTCAACCCTGGCGCGAGCAGCAGGGCGGTGTACGGATGCCCGTTGCCGTCGGGCTGACCGCCCGTGATCGCCCCGCCCGGTGTGACGAGCACGCCGAGCACGAGCGATACGACGGCGATGAGGACGAGGATTCTTCGGCGCATGTGACCTCCCTGTCGGATGGCAGCCGGGAGGCTAATGGCAGCCCGCGTCGTCCGCTCGTGCTTCAGCGATCCTCACCACCCGATTAGCGAAACGATCGGCGTCTACGATCGGCCGGTGGCCAGCGAGGAGTACCGCCGGCAGGCGTACGAGACCTGGGAGACGATGGCGCCCGGCTGGGAGAAGTGGCGCGCGCCGATCGAGGCGACCTCGCTCCCGGTTCGCGAGTGGATGATCCGCGAGCTCGCGCCGAGGCCCGGCGACACGATCCTCGAGCTCGCGGCCGGCTTCGGCGACACGGGTCAGGCGGCCGCCGAGATCGTCGGCGAGAGCGGACGCGTGATCTCGACCGACTTCAGCCCGACCATGGTCGACATCGCACGCCGCCGCGGCGACGAGCTCGGCCTCACGAACGTCGAGTACCGGGTCATGGACGCCGAGCGGATCGAGCTCGAGGACGACTCCGTCGACGGCGTCCTCTGCCGCTGGGGCTACATGCTCATGCCCGACCCGGCAGCAGCGCTCGCCGAGACGCGCCGCGTGCTCCAACCCGCCGGCCGCCTCACGCTCGCCGTCTGGCGCGAGGCCGAGCGCAACCCGTGGATCTCGATCGTCGGCCGCATGCTGCTCGCTCGCGGCCACGTGCCGCCGCCGGAGCCCGGCGCGCCGGGGATGTTCACGATGGCGCGCGACGAGCGCATCCGCGAGCTGCTCGAGGGACGCCGGCTTCAGCGTTCGTCGCATCGAGGAGATCCCGGTGCTCTTCACCTACGACAGCCTCGACGAGTACATCCATCGCGCGCGCGACACGGGCGGCGTCTTCGCGAGGGTCTGGCGGCAGGTGCCCGACGACGAGCGCGAGGCGATGGAGTCGGAGCTCGGAGGTGCTTTCGCGCCGTTCGAGGTCGACGGGCGCTACGAGTTCCCCGGCCTCGCGGTCGCCGCATCTGCAGACTGAACCGCATGCCGGCCCTTCCGCAGCTCGACGGCGTCGTCTTCCGGCCGTTCCGGGGAGCCTCGGACTATGCCGCCATCGCCCGCATCATCACGGCCCACGCGAAAGGCGAGGGAGACGATCGCGTCGAGACGCCCGAGAACACGGCCTCCGCGTACGACCATCTCGAGCGCTGCGAACCGGACCGCGACCTCCTGGTCGCCGAGGTGGACGGACGGCCGATCGCGTACACGAGGGTCTGGTGGGACCAGGAGCCCGACGGCCCGCGCGTGTACCGCCAGGTCTGCTTCCTCGATCCGGCGTTCGGAAGCCGCGGCATCGGGTCGGCGCTCTTCGGCTGGGGCCAGGAGCGCCTGCGCGAGATCGCAGCCGAGCACGACGCGCCGGACAAGCTCCTGGAGGCGTGGGCGCTCGACCGCAACGAGGCCGCCGTGGCGCTGATCCGCGGCGCGGGGTTCGAGCCGATCACGTATGCGGCCGAGATGGTGCGACCCTCCGTCACCGATCTCCCCGACCATCCGCTACCCGACGGTCTCGAGGTCCGGCCCGTGACGGACGACCAGCTGCGCGAGATCTGGGAAGCGGACATCGAGGCCTTCCGCGACCACTGGGGATACGTCGAGCCGACCGAAGTGGGGTACACGCGCTTCCTCGCGTATCCGTACAACGACCCGACCCTGTGGAAGGTCGCCTGGGACGAGGAAGGCGTCGCCGGCCAGGTTCGCTCGTTCATCAACCCGGAGGAGAACGCCGAGAACGGTCGCGAGCGCGGCTGGACCGAGAACATCTCGACGGCCCGCCGCTGGCGGCGGCGCGGAGTCGCGAAGGCGCTGATCGTCGAGAGCATCCGTGAGCTCGCGTCGAGGGGCATGACCGAGGTCGCGCTCGGCGTCCACACCGAGAACCCGAACGGCGCGTTCGACCTCTATGCCGGGCTCGGGTACGAGGTCGTCGGCACGTCGACGACGTACCGCAAGCCGCTCGCGTGACTCGCGAGCAGCTGCTCGTCGAGTGCTTCGACACGGCTGACTTCCCCCCGGGCGACGTCGTCCTCCAGGTGCGCTCGGGGGACGACGTGCTCGCGCACCTCGACCTCTACTGGCGCGCGGTCGGAGTGGGCGGCGCCGAGGTCGACGTCGCCGCGATCGGCCAGCTCGCGACCGACCCTGCCCAGCGCGGGCTCGGCCTCGCAAGCGCGCTCGTCCGCACCGCGCACCGTCTCGCGCGGGAGCGCGGCCTCGAATGGGCCGCGCTCTTCGGCGTCAGCACGCTCTACGCGCGCATCGGCTACCGGCACCCGCCGGACCCGCCGCAGCCCGGACTTCCTCGTCTGCCCGCTCGTCGACGGCGTCGAGTGGCCGGTGGGGACGATCGACACGCGAGGGGAGTGGTGAGCGGGGTCGTTTGGGCTCAGGCTTCAGCCTGAGCCCGCCTTGGCTGCCGCTCGCGAGACGAGACCGAACACCGGGGTCAGGCTGAAGCCTGACCCCAGAACCCGGGTCAGACGCCCGCCCGCGCGACGCGGTACCGCGGCACGAGCCGCGCACCGGCTCGCCACGTTGCGGCGAAGAGGAGGATCGACCCGCCGACAAGAACGGCGAGCGCCTGTACCGTGACGGCCACCCCGACGGCCTCCGGGACTCCCGCTCCGGAAGCGATCAGCACAGCGGCTCCAGCGCCGGCCTGCGTGGCCGCTCCTCCGGGACCGAGCGGGAGCGCGGCCGCAGCCGAGCTCGCGCACAGGAAGAGGAGCGCAAGCGGAAGCGAGAAGCCAACGCCGAGCGCGCCGAGGAGCAGAAGAAGCCCGACGACGCGGGTCATCCAGCCGGCCGACACGAGAACCCACGCGAGCGACGCACGCCCCAACGAGGTGGTCCGCGGCTCGAGCCACCGGCCCACTCGATAGCGGAGGACGCGCGTGCTTCGCGTCAGACGCGGCAGTGCGACGATGAGCACCGCCGCTCCGACTCCGACCGCCGCGATGAGCCCGAGGCCAAGGCGGACTGCCAGCGAGTGACCGGGGAGCATCGCCGCAGCGAACGCCAGCGGCGCCAGGGCGGCGCTGTCGATGAGACCGAGCATGAAGATGGAGAGGCAGAGCGTCCGCACGCAGGCAGGACAGCCCGGGTAGCGGCGGACGATCGCGACCCTGACCACGTCGTCGAAACGGCCGGGAAGTACGAGCCCCGTGACCGAAGCGCCACCGTTTGCCGCGGCCAGCGCGAGAGACTGCGGGCGCTCGTCCGCCGCGAAGAGGCGTTGCCACCCAAAGGCATTGAGCGCGTAGCCGAGGAGCGAGAGCGCCCCTGCCGCCACGAGCAGGCCTGGATGACCGTCTGTGAGCGGCCAGGGAGTCTCGGCGAACCTGCGGGCCGCAAGGACGGCGAGGACGACCCCCACCGTCCCCGCGCCCGCGGTCAGGATGAGACGACCGTGACGCGAGCGTGCGAACTGGACGAATCGGCCGCTGCCGAGCCGCCGGAAGGAACCGATCGCGTCGGTCGAGCTCAAATCTTGCGCCTGGGCCTTGCCGGCCCCCACTTCGACCGGCCGCCTCGCCGCGAGGTGTACACGCGGCGCGCTGGGGCGACCCTCATGCCCGCGCTCGCGAACTGCTCCGTGTGCCCCGCGAGACGTGCGACCCGGCTGACGTCCTCCTGCTGCTCCGGGAGGACGAACGTCACGCCGACGCCGCCGCGACCCGCGCGGCCCGTTCGGCCGACGCGATGCACGTAGCCGTCGTGCTCCTCGGGCGGGTCGAAGTTGACGACATGGGTGATCTCGACGAGATCGAGGCCTCGGGCAGCGACGTCGGTCGCGACGAGGGTCGTCGTCTGGCCCGACTCGAAGCGCCCGAGCGCCCGCTCGCGCTGCCTCTGGTTCATGTCCCCGTGCAGCGCGACCGCCTTGACCCCTTGCTGCGTGAGCTTGCGCACGAGCCGGTCGGCGCCGCGGCGCGTGCGGACGAAGACGAGCGTGAGCCCACCAGCGCGGCGCAGGAGGTCTACGAGCGTCTCGACCTTCGTGTCGGCCTTGACGGAAACGAACTTGTGCTCGACAGCTTCGTGATTCTCGTACGCGGGCGGGAGCGCGGCCTCGCAGCGAACGGGATCGTTCGTGTAGGCACGGGCGAGCTCGCCGACCTCGTTGTCGAGTGTTGCCGAGAAGAACATCGTCTGACGCTTTGTCGGCAAGTGGCGGACGATCCTGTCGACCTGCGGCTTGAAGCCCATGTCGAGCATCCGGTCGGCCTCGTCGAGGACGAGGATGCGAACGCCGGAGAGGTCGATGGCCTTGCGCTCGAGCAGGTCGTTCAACCTGCCGGGCGTCGCGACGAGGATGTGCGCGGCGCGCGCACGCTTTGCCTGCGAGTGGATCGGGATGCCGCCGTAGACGGCGGCAACTCGGAGCCCACCCGAGGCGAGCGCCTCGAGCTCGCCTGCAACTTGGGTCGCGAGCTCGCGCGTCGGTACGAGCACGAGCGCTGCCGGGCGGCGCTCGTCGGCCTCGAGTTGCTCGACGATCGGGATCGCGAAGCTGAGCGTCTTGCCCGAGCCGGTGGGCGACTTTGCCAGCACGTCGCGGCCGGCGAGCGCGTCCGGGAGGACGCGCACCTGGACCGGGAAGGGCTCTGTGATATCGCGCTCGGCGAGGGCACGCGTGATGCGCGCGCTCACGCCAAGCTGCGAGAAGGAATGGTGCATTCGATTCAACTCCTGTCTTGCCCACATGGGCAAGTTGCTGGGTCGAGATCCGTCTTATCCGACCCTTGGAGGAACCGAAGAAGTCAAACCTCACGGGACAACACTGCGCTGTCCGTGCGGCCACGGTAGCAGCAGGTCTCGTGACGCGTGGCGAGATCAGAGGAAGTTCTCGTTACGGCCGAGGGGTCAGGCTGAAGCCTGACCCCTCACATCGCAACACCGGGAGTCAGGCTGAAGCCTGACCCTCAGCATCGCAACACCGGGAGTCAGGCTGAAGCCTGACCCCAGCATCGCAACACCGGGGGTCAGGCTAAAGCCTGACCCCGAGCATCGCAACACCGGGGGGTCAGGCTTTAGCCTGACCCCGGCATCGCGGCTAGGCAGCCTCGTCAAGCTCCCTCGCGCGAAGACGTGCGTCTCGCAACAGACCCAACGCCACTTGAACCGCCCACTGTTGCGTCCGCAGTCGGCGCCGTCCGCGATCCTCGCGGGCCAGCGCCTCGACGAGGCCGTCGCGGTTCAGCTGGCGGCCGCGGTCACTGGCTCGTCCCTGAAGCGTCTCGTAGTCGGACACGGCTCCTCCTCTGAACTGCCTCGGCGAATCCGATCACTTGTAAGACGATCCACTGCGAGTCAGATCGACAATGCTCAGACCTCGCTGGAGGCAGCCCAGAGGTTCAGCTCGCTCTCGGTTGCATAGCGGTCGATCTCGGCGAGCTCGTCGTCCGTGAAGTCGAGCCGCTCTAGCGCGCCGACGTTGTCCTCGAGCTGCTCGACGCTCGAGGCGCCTACGAGCGCCGAGGTCACGCGCGGGTCGCGCAGCACCCAGGCGAGCGCCATCTGCGCGAGCGTCTGACCGCGGCCTGCCGCGATGTCGTTGAGCGCGCGGATCTTGGCCACCGCGTCGTCCGTCAGCAGCTCGGGCGAAAGCGAGCTCGGCCAGCTCGCGCGCGAGCCCTCCGGGATCCCGTCCAGGTACTTGCTGGTGAGCATCCCCTGCGCGAGCGGCGAGAAGACGATGCAGCCGAGGCCGAGCTCGCCGAGCGCATCGAGCAGGTCCGGCTCGATCCAGCGGTTCAGCATCGAGTACGACGGCTGGTGGATGACGAACGGCGTCCTGAGCTCGCTCAGGATCGCGTGCGCCTCGCGCGTCTTCTCGGCCGAGTACGACGAGATGCCGACGTACAGCGCCTTGCCGGCTCGCACGGCCGAGTCGAGCGCGCCCATCGTCTCCTCGAGCGGCGTCTCGGGGTCGAAGCGGTGCGAGTAGAAGATGTCCACATACTCGAGGCCCATGCGCTCGAGGCTCTGGTCGAGGCTCGTGAGCAGGTACTTGCGCGAGCCCCACTCGCCGAAGGGCCCGGGCCACATGTCGTAGCCCGCCTTCGTCGAGATGACGAGCTCGTGGCGATACGGGCGGAGATCGCTACGGAAGAGCGAGCCGAAGTTCTCCTCGGCCGAGCCGTACGGCGGCCCGTAGTTGTTCGCGAGGTCGAAGTGGAAGATCCCGAGGTCGAAGGCGCGGCGTACGATCGCGCGCTGGGTCCCGAGCTGGCGGTCGTGCCCGAAGTTCCACCACAGACCGAGCGAGATCAGCGGGAGCTGGAGGCCGCTGCGACCGGACCGACGCCAGGTCATGCGCTCGTAGCGGTCAGAGGCCGGAACGTAGGTCATGAAGTGCTCCTGTCATTCGCAGGGAGAGTGACCGGCTCCAGGTCGACCGGGGCGACCGACGCCGCCGACCCGAGGAGCGCGAGGCGGATCGCGTTCACGCAATAGCACCCGACTGCCCACGCGACTCGGCAGCCCATCACGCCGGCTCCGTGCTCATTGCCTGCTCGAGCTCGGCGCGGGTCGCCCCCGTCATGAGCGCCACGGCCTCCGGCATCGAGTGCGTCTTCGGAGTGACGACGGCCACGCGCTTTCCCAGCCGCATGATCTGGATGCGGTCGGCGAGCTCGAAGACGTGCGGCATGTCGTGGCTGATCAGGATCACCGGCAGGCCTCGCTCGCGGACGCGCTGGATGAGGTCGAGCACCTGGCGCGTCTCCTTGACGCCGAGCGCCGCGGTCGGCTCGTCCATGATCACGACGCGCTTCGCCCAGGTGGCGGCCCGGGCGACGGCGACACCCTGGCGCTGCCCGCCGGAAAGGTTCTCGACCGGCTGTGCCATCGAGCGGATGTCGATCTTGAGCTCCGCGAAGTGCCGTGCCGCCTCGCGCCGCATGGCGCCCTTGTTGAGCATGCGCAGCACGCTGCCCGGCGGGCCTCGTCGGCGCAGCTCCCGGCCGAGGAAGACGTTGGACGCGATGTCGAGCGCCGGCGCAACGGCGAGGTCCTGGTAGACGGTCTCGATTCCGGCACGTCGCGCGTCGCGGGGGGAGCGAAAGTGCACGCGCTCACCATCGAGTCTGATCTCCCCGTCGTCCGGCTGCAGCGCGCCCGAGAGCGCCTTGATCAGGGTCGACTTGCCGGCGCCGTTGTCACCGATGATCGCGAGAATCTCCCCTGGGTTGAGCTCGAGGTCGGCCCCGTCCAGGGCAACGACCTGCCCGTACCGCTTGACGATCCCGCGCGCTTCGAGAATAGGCGTCGGCGTGCTCACGCCACCCTCCGATGCGTGAGCTGGTCGACCGACACGGCCAGGATCACGAGGATTCCGGTGACGAGGTACTGGTAGATGACCTCAACGCCGATCAACGTCAGCCCGTTGCGGAACACCCCAACGATCACGGCGCCGATGAGGGTCCCGATGATCGCTCCCCGCCCGCCGAACAGGCTCGTGCCGCCGAGGACGACCGCGGTGATGCTGTCGAGGTTCTCGGTGGTCTGGCCCGCGTTCGGGTCACCGAGCTCCGTACGCGCAACGAGGAGGAGCGCCGCGATCCCGGAGGTCAGACCGGCGAGGGTGTAGACGCTGAGCAGGACGCGGTTCGTGTTGATGCCGGTCCGGCGGGCGGCTTCGGGGTTGTCGCCGACGGCGTACACATGGCGCCCCCAGGCGGTCTGCGACAGCGCGAACCACGCGATCCCATACAGCACGAGCATGAAGACGACGCCGTACGTGAAGTTCGCGCCTCCCAGCGCGAACGTCCGGCCGAAGAACAGCATCTCGCTCGGGAGGCCGGGGAACGTCAGATCGTTCGAGACGATGTGGGTCAAGGCGAACGCGATGTTGAGCGTCCCGAGCGTGACGATGAAGGCGGGCAGCCGGACGAATGTCACCAGGCTGCCGTTCAGCACCCCGAAGGCCACACAGACGAGGAGCCCCAAAGCGATCGCAAGGAGCGGCGACATGCCGTTCTCGATCGCGAGCTTCGTCATCACCACCTGGCCGAGCGCCATCACGGTTCCCACCGAGAGGTCGATCCCGGCCGTCAGGATCACGAGCGTCTGGCCGATCGCGAGGACGCCGACGACCATTACCTGCTGCAGGACGAGCGAGAGATTCTGAGCGTCCAGGAAGCGGTCAGACTTGAGCGAGAAGAAGGCCATCGCCAGCAGCAGAGCGATGAACGGCCCCACGGTCGGCGCCCTGAGCACGCGCAGGAGGTGCTGCAACACGCCGGAACGCCTGCTCGTGTCCTCTGCGGAGGTGGTGTCGGTCGTCGTCACCGGTGATTTCGAGCGCTGAAGGCGATCCTAGGCTTTGTCAGAACGTGCCGCGACCGGGGCGCGGAGGGCAGCGCCCCGGTTGCGGCCTGAGGGGTCGATCTACCCCCAGCAGTTGGCGAGGCCGTAGGCGACGCTCTTGGAGCGAACGCCTGCGATGGCCTTCTTCGCGATGAGGTTGACGCCGGTGTCCGTGTACCCGGACGCCTTCTTGCCGCCCTTCGCGTACTTGACGACTGCGGCGACCCCGAGCGACGCCATCAACAGCGGGTACTGCTGCGACGTCGCGTCGATGACTCCGCTCTTGACGTTCCGCACGCCGGCGCAGCCGCCGTCGACGGACACGACCGTCGTCGCGCTCTGGGTCTTGCCGGCGTTCTTCAGCGCCGTCCAGGCGCCCACGGCGCTCGGCTCGTTGATCGTGTAGACGACGTCGATGTTCTCGTCCTTCTGGATGCAGTTCTCCATGGCCGTCTGCGAATCGGCGGTGTTGCCGCCGCCGTTCCCGACGCAGGCGATCTGCTGGTTGTTGTTCTTGATGCCGAAGCCCTTCAGGAAGCCGTTGTGCCGAAGCGCTCCGACCGACGAGCCGGCATGCTCGTCGAGCATCGCGATCGTCACGGTTCGACCCTTCGTCGCTGCCCTCGCGTACTTGCCGATCAGGACGCCGGCGTTGAAGTTGTTCGTCGCGAAGAGCGCGTCGACGGCCGACCTCGGGCTCGTCGGAGAGTCGAGCGCGATCACGAGCACACCGGCCTTCCTTGCCTTCGCGATGGCTGCGTTCTGCGCCTTCGCGTCGGCGACGGTGATGAGGATCCCCTTGACGCCCGCGGTCACCATGTTCTCGATCGCGGTGATCTGGCCGGCGTTGTCGGAGCTGTCCTTCCCGGCTGCGTAGATGAGCTGGGCGCCGAGCTTCTTCGCCCGGGCCGTCGCTCCCGCCCTCATCTTCACGAAGAACGGGTTCGTGACGTCCTTCGTGATCAGCCCGACCTTGATCGTCCCCTGCTCCGTACCCGCTGACGCGGACGTCGCTACCGCTGCGATGCCGACGAAGACGACTAGCGCTGCTACCAGACTCGGCCAGCGTCGTGTGAGGCGATCTGACCTGCCTCGATCCTTCTGCTGCATGCCCTGCCTCCCTTCCGAGTGACGCAGGCGTCACTGTCTCCATATGCCGCGATGTCAGATGGAAGGCTATGAAAACGTTACCCACAATGTCAAGTTGTCCTCTGCGATCGGTTACTATCAGCCAGTTTGACGAAGCAAAGAGAGAGGGAAAACGTTGTCAGAACCGGGTAGGAGCGGCGCGCAGCGTCTGGCCGGCCAGCGCCCGACGATGCTCGACGTGGCCGCTCTCGCCGGGGTGGGGCTTGCGACCGTATCCCGTGTCGTCAACGGCAAGCCGGGCGTGAGCAGCGCAACGACAGCACGAGTTCATGCGGCGATCGAGCAACTCGACTACCGCCATGACGTCCACGCGTCCAACCTCCGCCGGTCCGATCGGAAGACCGCGACGATCGGTCTGGTGCTCGAGGATGTCGCGAACCCGTTCATGACGGCGCTCCATCGCGCGGTCGAGGACTGTGCCAGGGCCCGGGGGATGCTGGTGTTCGCGGGGAGCTGCGACGAAGACGGCAGTCGCGAGCGCGAGTTCATCAGCGCGCTGCGCGCTCGCAGGGTCGACGGCATCATCGTCGTCCCGGCCGGGCAGGATCACAGCTATCTGCTCCCTGAGCTCCGGGTAGGAACGGCGATCGTCTTCGTCGACCGGCCTCCGCGCTTCCTCGACGCGGACTCCGTGACGTCGGACGACCACGGAGGCATGCTCGCGGCGGTGTCCCATCTCGTCGAGCGTGGCCACCGGCGCATCGCGTACCTCGGCGCGGATCTTGCGATCGCGACTGCGGAGGCGCGCCTGCGGGGGTACAAGGACGCATTGACGGCGCACGGGCTCGCCTTCGACTCGAGCATTGTTCGCACCGGCCTGCGCACGGTCGAAGACGCCGAGCGGAGCGTCGCGGAGTTCCTCGCCGACGGCGACGCGCCGACCGCCCTGCTCTCGGCGCAGAACTACTTCACGATCGGGGCGTACAAGGCGCTTCGCTCGCTGGACCTCCAACGGCGGGTCGCCCTCGTAGGTTTCGGCGACTTCCCACTCGCGGACATGCTCGATCCACCGGTAACCGTCGTGGCCCACGATCCCGCGGAGCTCGGCCTCACCGCGGCGCAGCTCCTGTTCCGCAGGCTCGACGGCGACCGCTCAGCGTCACAGCATGTCGTGTGCTCCGTCCAGCTCGTCAGCCGCGGCTCGGGCGAGATCGAGCCGGCATCGGCAAGTTGAGAGCACCGGTCATCGCGGTTGCGGGCGAGGCGCTGATCGACCTCATCGCCGACGGCACCGGACTTCATGCCTACCCAGGCGGTGGGCCGTTCAACACGGCTGTGGCACTCGGTCGCCTCGGCGTCCCCGTCGGATTTCTCGGACGCCTCTCGGAAGACGCCTTCGGTCGACTGCTCGACGCGCGACTTGCCGAGAGCGGGGTTGACCGCCGGTATGTTCTGCGCGGTCAGGCGCCCACCCCGCTCGCAGTGGTCGACGCGACGAGCGACGGCGATCACAAGTTCAGCTTCTACCTCGCTGGAACCGCCTATGCCGACGTGACCATCACCGACCTGCCGACGCTCGGGCAGGACGTGGCGGCCGTTTGCGTCGGAACGCTCGCTCTTGCCACGGACCCGCCTGCGTCAGCCTTCGAGGAGTTGATTCGACGCGAGTCGGACCGACGCCTCATCGCAATCGATCCGAACATCCGGCCGGCGGCCTGCGGCGACCGGGACGCCTACGTGCGGCGCTTCGAGTCGTGGGCCGAGCGGGCGCATGTGATCAAGTTGAGCGACGACGACGCCGACTGGCTCTATCCCGGTGTCGCTCACGAGGCCGTCGCGGGCACGATCCTCGCACGCGGGGCGCGGCTCGTCGTGCTGACACTCGGGCCAGACGGTGCTCTCGCGCGCACGTCCTCAGCGGGTGCGCGAACCGCCGCCCTCCACGTCGACGTCGTCGACACCGTCGGCGCGGGCGATGCGTTCGGTGCCGGCCTCCTCGGCCGAATGTGGCAGACAGGCCGGCTCGATGCGCAGGCGGTCGACCTGCTGACCGACGAGGAGCTCGAGGAGCTGATCACCTTCGCGGCGGCCGTTGCCGCCATTCAGTGCTCACGAGCCGGCGCCACTCCGCCTGCCCTCGACGAGGTCGAGCGATTCCTCGCCACGCGCTGACCCAGCAGGAAGGCCTGACCGCGGAGTGCGGCAGACCGCCCAAGCGAAGCCGTTCCCGTGCCAGCCGGTCTCGACGTCGGTGAGCGAGAGGACGCACGCGAGTCGAGCTATCGTCCGCTCCGTACCGCGCCGATAGGACTGGAGGAACGATGGCCACAGCAACGCGCAGGAACAGACTCTCAGACGAGGAGCTCGTGCGGGTCCTCGAGCTCGCGAAGCAGTCGGACAGCGTCGAGCTCAAGCTCACCGTGCCCGCGTCCGACCAGCGAGCCACCGTCGGCGCGCTCGAGCTCGATCCGCTCGAGGCGCAGATCCGACAGGTGTTCTTCTTCGACACGCCCGACCTCGCGCTGAACGCGGCCGGGGTGGTGGCGAGGGCACGCCGGGTCCAGGGGAAGGGAGGCGACACCGTCGTGAAGCTACGCCCCGTCGAGCCGGACAACCTCCCGGACAAGCTGCGCGCGTCGCCCGATCTCGTCATCGAGGTCGACGCGATGCCAGGGGGCTACGTGTGCTCGGCTGCGCTGAAGAGCAAGATCGATGCGTTCGAGGTGCGCGAAGCGGCGGCGGGACGACATCCGATCCGAAAGCTGTTCTCGAAGCAGCAGCGTGAGTTCTTCGAGACGCATGCTCCGGCGGGCGTGGCGCTCAAGGAGTTGGCGGTGCTCGGACCGATCTTCGTGCTGAAGCTGAACTTCACACCGCCCGAGCTCGACCGGCGGCTGGTCGCCGAGCTCTGGCTCTACCCGAACGGCGCGCGGATCCTCGAGCTCTCCACGAAGTGCGGAGCGGGAGACGCGTTCCAGGTCGCCGCGGAGACGTTGGCGTTCCTCACGTCGAAGGGCGTGGACGTCGCCGGCGAGCAGCAGACGAAGACGAAGACGGCGCTGCAGTTCTTCTCGAATGAGCTCAAGGCGAAGCAGACAGCCGAGCCCGCGGCGGAGTAGGGCTCTCTACGAAATCCCGGCCTCGGCCAGAGGCCGCCGGCCCCAGGCAAAGCGCGTCTCGTACCAACCGGTCATCGGCACGAGCGTGGTGCCGCGGTCGGAGGAGTGCACCATCCAGCCGCTCCCGACGTAGATGCCCATGTGGTTGACCTCCGCCGGCTTCGATGCACGGCCGCGAGCGCCGAAGAAGACGAGGTCGCCGGCCGCGAGGCTGGCGCGCGGGATGCGGGCGGAGCGTGGCACCTCACCGCTCATGTCGTACGTCGTCCTCCCTTTGAGGACGGCGCCGAGCGTCTCGGCCCCGGGGAACGGCTCGAGCTTGTATACGCGCCAGACGAAGCCGCTGCAGTCGAAGCCGCCCGGCTGCTGCTTCCCGAGCAGCACCTGCGGGCGCTCGGACGTGCCCGCCCAGACGTACGGCGAGCCGACGAAGCGGAGCGCGCGGGCGAGAACCGCCTGCTGCCAGACGTCGAGCTCGGGGAAGGCGAAGGTCTCGAGCGAGGTACGAACCGCCTCCAGCTCGAAATCCGCGACCGTAAGGACGCGCGCGATCGAGTAGGCGGCCTCCGCCCGCGTCGCGGGCTGCGAGAGCTGGAGCTCGAGCTGCTCCTGCGCCAGCTGGTGATTCACACGCAGACCGAGCAGGCGCGCCACGGTCTCCGTGCCCAGCCACTGCCGCGGCAAGAGCCCGGCTGCGAGGGCGGCGAGACGTAGGTCGCGGGCGTACGGACGGAGCCCGAGCACGGTCACGAGCTGCGCGTCGAGCTCACGGAGCGTCACCGGGCGATCGAGGTCGGTGACGGACACCGAGGGCAGCCCGAGGGTCGAGAGGACGATCGCGAGCTCCCCGGCGGTGAGCGGGTCGTCCGGCCGGAACTCGGCGACGCTCGGGGCCATGAGGCCGGTGGCGACGACAGCCTGGATCTGCGGCCCCGCCCAGGACCGCTTCGGAGCACCCGACGCCGAGGCGACGGCCACGACGAAAATGCCGAGTAAGCAGGAGAAAAGGAGGACGCGGCGCATCTCGGCGAGTATCGGCTGTTTTTCGCCGCGCCAACAGATCTCTTAAGAGAACCCGAACATGATCCGCCTCTACAGTTGCGGCGTGCGGGCGCTCGTTCTCGTTGCCTCGACCGTCCTCGCCCTGGCTGCGGCCGGCTGCGGCGGAACGGCTGAGGAGAGTGCACCCCCGGAGGCGACTACGCGACAGGCCCCCGAGATCGAAGGCGTCACGCTCGACGGCGAGCCGCTCTCGCTCGCCGACTTCCGCGGCCGTCCGGTCTTCGTGAACGTCTGGGCAGCGTGGTGACTGACGTGCCAGAGCGAGGCGGTCGCCTACGCAGAGTTTCAGCAGGAGCACCCGGAGTTCGCCTACCTCGGAATCAGCGTCGCGAGCGAGCCTGACGAGGCGCAAGCCTTCGTCGAGCGCTACGGCTGGACGTGGCCCTCGATCCTCGATCGCGCGCGAGAGCGGGCGCGCAGCCTCGGCGCCGAGTACCAGCCCCACGTGTTCGTCGTGGACGAGGACGGCAACGTCGTCGGCTCGTTCGAGGGCGGCGGCGAGGATGCGGACTGGGAAGCGCTGGCCGAGCGCGTGTCCTGATCGGGTCGGGGTCAGGCTTCAGCCTGATCCCTGTGTGAGGTTCTCATCCGTTGCTCGGTTGACGGGAACACCTCGAGACGGGGTGAGGCTGAAGCCTCACCCCTACGTTCCGGGGTCTGGCTTCAGCCAGGCCCCGCTGCTCGGTTGAAGGGAGCACCTCGGGAAGGGGTGAGGCTGAAGCCTCACCCCCGCGAACCTCCGACACCGGGGTCAGGCTTGAGCCTGACCCCGGCTAGGCTGCATCGAGGACCGGGGTCAGGCTTGAGCCTGACCCCGCTAGGCTGCGTCGCGCATGGCCACGACGGAGCAGAAGCTCTGCCCCGAGTGCCTCTCGGCCTCGTGGCTCGCCGAGCGGCTCGGCGTCGATCCGGGGAGGATCGAGGCGCTGCGCCGGGCGGGAGAGCTGATCGCGGTACGCGAGAACGGCTCGACCGAGTGGCTCTACCCCGCGTGGCAGCTCGACGGCAAGGAGCCTCTGCGCGTCGTCGCGCGGGTGGTCGGCGCTGCACGTGAGGCAGGTCTCGACGAGGCGCAGGTCTACGAGCTGCTGACGGGCAAGCTCGGCCTGCGCGGAGACACACGCCTCGTCGACCTGATGCTCGAAGGCCGTGACGACGAGGTCGTCGCAGCCGTGAGGAGCACGCCCCCGCGCTAGGAAACCGGCGCCGCGGCGCGCACGATCGAGACGTCGCCGCTGACCGTCTTCACATGGACCGGCACGACCTCGCCGGACTCTTCCCCCTCGCCTTCCGGCGTGACGTCGCCCACGGCGAGCTCCGAGCCCATGTCCCCGGAGACGGATGATGCATCGATCCAGACGCGCGTCCCGCGCCCGATTCCGATACGACAGTCGCCCGACACGGACTGGACGCGCAGCTCGCCGGACTCGAGCGAGCGCAGGTTCAGGTCACCGGAGGTGGTCGAGAGCGTGACGGGGCCGCGGATGACGCCGAGCCTGACATCGCCGGAGATGGTCCTGAGGCCGAGCTCGGCCTCGACGCGACCGATCTCGACGTCGCCGGAGACCGTAACGACCGACGCATTCTCGGCCTCGACCAGTTCGAGGTCGACGTCGCCGCTCGCGGTCTTGACCTCGAGCTGGCCGGTGACCTCGCCGAGCCGGAGATCGCCCGACGCCGTGCGCGCCGAGACCTCGCCGTAGCGCCCGTCCGCCCGGAAGTCGGTCGAGGCGCCCGAGAGCTCGAGCTCCGTGCCGACCGGGCAGCTGACGCGCACTTCCACGTCTCCGCCCCAGCTGATCTGGATCGGGCCCCACTCGATTCTGTTGGTCTGCTCGACGGTCACCAGATGACGGCCCGAGCGCTCCTGGTGGGAGATTTTCACTTGCTCCACCGCATCCTGGCCGCGCCGGCTGGTCGAGACGACCTCGACCGTGGTGCGTGGCTCGTCGCTCGTCTCGACGACGACGCGGCCGCTCGGAATCGAGACGTTGAGGGTGACCGGGCCTGGAGTCTCGAAGACTTCCACGACGCTCACTCCTGGATCGTCCCGGGCGTGCGGCGGACGCGCGTCCCGGTGGGCCGGGACCGGGCCCGGCGCTTGCGCTCGCCCGGCTCGTTGTGGTGGTCGAAGTACTGGACATACTCGAACGGAAGCGGTGCGAGAAGCATGGTTCCTCCCTTTCTAACCCTGGGCGTAGCCCTGGAGACGGTGATGGCGGCCTCGCCTCGACGACCGCGACTCGACTGCGTGCGCGATCGTGCGGACGAGCCAGGCGTTCGTGGAGATGCCTTCCTGCTCGGCGGCCGTTTCGACGACTGCCTTGAGCTTCTCGGGGAGCCGGAGCGTGATCCGCCCCTTGAGCTCCTCCCCTGCGCCGAGCTGGACTGCGTCCGGAACCTCGTCGATGACGACGACGAGCTCGGGATCGCGTCCTGCGAGTCGGACCTCGACGCGGCCCGACGAAAGCTGGGAGCCGATCTCGGCCGCCGCCTCGCCAAGAAGGTCGAGGAGGCGGAGATGCAGCGTCGAGGCAAGCGCCTCGCTCATCCGGCGAGCGGCTTCGGCGGTTGCCTCGTCCCCGAGACCGGCCTGGGTGGCGAGATCCTGCTGGATCGCCTGGATGTGCACTTCCAACTGCATCGTGACGTCACTATGACATCACTCGCAGTGTCTGTCAAGTGCGAATCGTGGTCAACGCGCCGCGGCGGCGACTGCAGGGGTCAGAACTGGTTGCGCGCTACGGGGTCTGGCTTCAGCCAGACCCCCTCTCAGTCGGCCTCGACGCTCTCGGAGCCGAGACGCACGACGCGCTCGACGCTGTTGCCGTGCTCGTCGGTCGCCAGCAGCGGGATGACCGGGTCGTTTCCCCTGAGCGGCACGTCGAGCCAACCGTCCTCGCCGAGCGGCACGGAGACGGTCTCCCCCGTGCCCACCGTCACCTCGACCGGAGCGCCCGCCGGAATGAAGTGGGCGAGCTCGAGCGCCGGCACGCGCGCGACCTCGGCATCGGCCGGAAGCACCGGGTTGCGCGGATCGAGATCCGCTGCAATTGCCGCGAAACGGTCGAACGCCGGCTTTGCGGTGCCGTCGTCGGCCACGAGGCCGCTCTGCCAGCGATCTCCGGCGCGGTCGAGGAGCGTGAACCACACGAAGACTCGAACGCGCGGGTCAGCGGCGGAGAGCGTGAGCGCCTCTTCGGCGAACCTCGCCTGCGTCTCGAGCGAGATGCCGACCGGATCGGGGACGGTCTCGTGCCCGTACTCGGTGATCCAGACCGGCGTCCCCTCCCGGCCGAACCACTCGTCGAGCGACTCGCCGAAGAGCTCGAAGTTCCCGAGCGCGACCCGCGGCCAGCGCACGGCTCGCGACGGCGCGATCCCGGGACGTGGCGGATACGGATGCTGAGCCCACGCGTCGAAGTCGACGGCCGGCTCCACCTCCGAGACGAGACGGGCGAAGCGCGCAGGTGAATGGCTGTCCTGGACCGTTCCCCGGCTCGGGCGGTCCTGCCCGCTCGGCGAGGTCTCGCCGATGGCCACGAGCGCGCCCGGATTCGCGTCCTTCACGCCGTCCCGGATGGCGCGGGCGATCCCCGCATAGAGTCCCGGCGAGACCGACTCGCCCGCCTCGTCGAACTGCGGCGCGAGGAATTGCTCGAGGTTCGGCTCGTTCCAGGCGCTGAACAACCGGACCGCGGGGTAGCCGGCATGACGGCCGGAGTAGCGATCGGCGAGGGCGTACGCGAAGTCCTCCAGTGTCTGGAGATCGGTCGGCGGACGGTTCGGCGTCTGCCCGCCGTTCGCCCACCCCGGCGTGCCCCAGATCGTGACGAGGAGCTCGATCCCGCGCTGCTGGGCGCTCCTGGCGAGGTCGTCGAGGTCGTCGAAATGGTACGCGGGGTCGAAGGGATCTCTTGCGTCCGCCGGCCTGCTCGGAGCCGCGGTCTCCCAGGAGAGGATCGTCCGGATGACGGTTGCGTTCGCGTCGCGCGCGGCGTCGAGCGACGCGGCGCGGTCAGCCGCCCAGCGGAACGACGAATCGTCCTGGAAGCCGACGAGCAGACGCCCCGGCATCGCGCTCTCCGGGAGGACGACCGGTCCGCTGGAGTCGTTCCGAAACGCGAGCGCAAAGGCGGCACCCGCCACGACGGCGGCGACGCCGAGCGCGGCGAGCACCCACTTCATTCGACAGTTGTAGCTGGTGCGCTCCTCGTCAGTCGAGCTGCCAGGCGTCGCCGCGGATGATCGGCGTGGCGTTGCCGTCCTCGTCGAGCCCGTCGACGTCCACCTCGGCGCCGCCGATCATGAAGTCGACGTGGATGCCGGAGACGTTCACTCCGTGCTCGAGCAGCTCTTCGCGCGGGACGTCTTCGTCGAGGGTATCCGGCAGGCCGTCGCCGAACGCCATGTGGCACGTCGCGTTCTCGTCGAAGAGCGTGTCGCAGAAGACGAGGCCGGTCTGCTTGACGGGTGACGACCCGTCCACGAGCGCGATCTCGCCAACGTAGGGCGCCTGCGCGTCGGTCGCGAGCTGCTGACGGATGATCTCGGCACCGGACTCGGCTTCGACCTCGACCATCTTCCCGCCCTCGAAGCGGACCTCGAGCCCCGAGACGCGGGTGCCGGCCGTGACGAGTGGATAGGTGGAGCGGACCGTCCCCTCGGTGCGCCGCCAGTCGGGGCTCGCGAAGACCTCCTCCGTGGGGACGTTCGGGATGTGCTCGATGCCCTTCGCCGTCTCGAACGTCGCGCACTGCCAGCGCGTCGCAGGCAGGAGGCCGACGGTGAGGTCGGTTCCCGGCCCGCTGAAGTGCAGCGCGTCGAAGCGCCGCTCGTTCAGCCCGTCGGCACGCCGCTGGAGCTTGTCCGCGTGCGCCTTCCAGGCCGCGACGGGGTCGGGCTCGAAGAGCCTCGTGGCTGCCGCGACCGCGTCCCAGAGGCGCTCGACGTCCGGCTCCCCGAAGACCTGGGTCGCCCAGCCCTGGTTCGGGGCCGCGACGATGACCCAGTTCACATGGCGCCCCCGGACGTTCTCGAGGAACGCGAGCCGGAGCTCCTTCGCCTCGGAGCGCCCGACGAGGGCGGGGTCGAGATCGGCGAGGAGATCCGGGTTCGGGTTGCCGGTCAACGAGATCAACGCCGGGTTCTCCTCCGCCCAGCGGCGCAGCCAGTCGAGCATGTGGGGCGGCGTCCAGCCGAGCTCCTCTTCGGGGCCGAGCTCGATCGCGGCACGCCGCGTGTGGAGGTCGCTGAACTGGACGACGACGTGCTTCGCGCCGGCACGGTATGCCTCCCGCGTAATTGCCCGCGCGATCTCGACGTGCTCCACGAGGCACGTGACGACGACGTCCTGCCCCGGCTGGACGTTCGCGCCCACGCGCACCGCGAGCTCGGCGTAGCGGCGCAGGCGCTCGTCGCCGGTGAGCGCGACGGACGAGGCGGGCGCCGAGCTCAAGAGGGGCTTACTCGCCCCAGTCGAAATCGCGCGGCCGGCCGGTCCAGAGCGCCTCGTCGAGGGCGGGGCCTTCGGTGGCGTCCTCGACCGTGTCCTCACCCGGCCACGGCAGCCGCTCGGAGCTCAGCTCCGCGGCAGGCTCGCCGTCGAGCGTCTCCTCGATTCGTGCCTGCTCCTCGCTCTTGAAGAGCGGGTGGTTCTCGAGCGGGTCACCGTCGAGGTAGGGATCGAGCGGCATGTCCCCGTCCAGCGTCGAGTTCCGCGCCTTGAGCTCGAGATGCTCGCGGATCGCGTTCGCGAAGAGGGAGGCCGTATCCAGGGTCGTGAGCTCTGCGTCTTCTGGCATGGGCTAAGCGACGGGGGAGTCTAGCGAAACGGTCCACGGAACCCGCCTCGTGTCAACCCTTCTTGCGTCATCCGTCACATTGCCGACCGTGCTCCGTGTGCGAGGATGCCCACGTGATCTTCGCTCGCCGGATCGTCATCGCGCTGCTGCTCGCGGCATTCAGGATCTGGCGTCGCCTGCCGCCCGAGGAGCGCCGTCGCGTGCTCGACACCATGCGCCGCCACGGGCCGCGCGTCGCCGGCTCGATCAGGCAGCGCGCCCGCGGCGGGCGATAGGCAACACCCAAGGTCGGGGTCTGACTGAAGTCAGACCCCAGCACTCACGGAGTCTGGGGCCAGCTTGAGCCTGACCTCGGTGTGAGGTCGAGCGTCGCGCGCGGCTAGAGCGCGCCGAGCGCTTCGCGGACGATCCGGTCCTGCTCGCGGTGGTGGAGCGTCGGGTACCCCTCGCTCGGGCTCGCGCGCCAGGGGCGGCCGACGAACCCGACCCGGTCGGCACGTGTCGCCTGCGCCGCCTCCTCGAGGCGGTGGCGGATCGAGCGCCACGCGCCCATGTTCTGCGGCTCCTCCTGCGCCCACACGATCTCCTGCAGGCTCGGATAGGCAGCGACGAGGTCGCGCACCTGCTCGACCGGGAAGGGGTACAGCAGCTCGATCCGGGCGACGGCGACGTCTCCGGCCGACTCGCGCGCCTCGTGGCCGACGATGTCGTAGTAGACCTTCCCGCTCGTGAGGACGAGGCGGCGCACCGCTTCGGGCTCGACCGAGTCGTCGCCCAGCACCGGCTGGAAGCCTCCCTCGGAGAGGTCGTCGATCGTCGAGGTCGCCTGGCGCAGCCGCAGCAGGCCCTTCGGCGTCATCACGACGAGCGGACGGGCGGTTGCGTCGAGCGCCTGCCGCCGCAGCAGGTGGAAGAACTGAGCCGCCGTCGTGGTGTTCGCGATGCGGATGTTCTCCTGCGCGGCGAGCTGGAGGAAGCGCTCGAGGCGGGCGCTCGAGTGCTCGGGGCCGTTCCCCTCGTACCCGTGCGGCAGCAGCAGCGTCAGGCGCGAGGTCTGCCCCCACTTCGAGCGACCCGAGACGATGAACTGGTCGACGACGATCTGGGCGCCGTTGATGAAGTCGCCGAACTGGGCCTCCCACACGACCAGCGCGTCCGGGGCGGCGATCGAGTAGCCGTACTCGAAAGCGACCGGCGCGTACTCGGAAAGAGGTGAGTTGTAGATCTCGAAGGAAGCGGCCGCGCTCGGGAGATTCTGGAGCGGCGCGTACGTCTCGCCGTTCACGGCGTCGTGCAGGACAGCGTGGCGGTGGGAGAACGTCCCGCGCTCGGTGTCCTGACCGGAGAGCCTGATCGGGATGCCGTCGCCGAGGAGGGAGGCGAACGCGAGCGCCTCGGCCTGGCCCCAGTCGATGCCACCGTCCCGCAGCGCATCGCGCCTGCGCTCGAGCTGCTTGGCGAGCTTGGGGTTCACGGCGAAGCCCTCGGGGACGCGGAGCAGCTGCTCGTTGAGCTCGGTCAGGCGGGCGGCGGGAACGGCCGTGACGACCACAGCCCCGGTGTCCGTGAGCGGGCGCCGCTCGAACGGCTGCTCCGGTGCGGCGAACGACGTCTTCAGCTCGTCGTGCGCGGCGCGCAGGCGGCCCAACGTCGCGTCGAAGAGCCTCTGCGCCTCTTCCTCCGTGACCACGCCCTCGGAGACGAGCGTGGCCGCGTAACTCTCCCGCACCGGCGGTTGGCGCTCGATGCGCTCGGCCATGAGCGGCTGGGTGTACGACGCCTCGTCCTGCTCGTTGTGCCCGAAGCGCCGATATCCGACGAGGTCGATGACGACGTCGTGCCCGAATTCCTCCCGGTATGCAAGCGCGAGACGCGCTGCGGTGAGCGCGGCCTCGGGATCGTCCGCGTTCACGTGAACGATCGGGACGTCGAAGCCCTTCGCGAGGTCGCTCGAGTACCGCGTCGAGCGCCCCTCCGCGGGATCCGTGGTGAACCCGACCTGGTTGTTGACGATGACGTGCAGCGTGCCGCCGGTCGAATAGCCGTCGAGCGAGTGGAGGTTGAACGTCTCCGCGACGACGCCCTGGCCCGGGAAGGAGGCGTCGCCGTGGATGAGGATCGGGAGCGCGACCGTCGGGTCGTGGAGGGCGGCGCCGCCCGAGCGATCGGTCTGCTCCGCGCGCGCTCGACCCACGACGACAGGGTCGACGGCCTCGAGGTGGCTCGGGTTCGGCGAGAGCGTGACCTGGATCTCGCCCGCGCGCGTCTGCCGCGACTCGGAGGCGGCGAGGTGGTACTTGACGTCGCCGGTGCCGCCCTCGGGGTCCGAGACGAGGGCGTCGATCGTGCGCTCGCCCTCGAACTCGCGGAGGATCGACGCGTAGTCGCGGCCGACCGTGTGCGTGAGGACGTTGAGCCGCCCGCGGTGCGCGATGCCGATGACGACCTCGTGCGCGCCGCCCTCCGCACCCAGCTCGATCGCCTCGTCGAGCATCGGGACGAGCGAGTCGAGGCCCTCGATCGAGAACTGCTTCTGGCCGAGGAACGCGCGGCGTAGGTATGTCTCGAACGCCTCCACCTGGGACAGCCGCTCGAGGAGGAGCTTGCGCTCGTCGGCGTCGAGCTGCTTCCGGAAGCGACCTGACTCGATCGCCTGCCGGAGCCAGACGCGCTCCGCGTGGTCGGAGATGTGCTCGATCTCGTAGGCGATCGTCCCCGAGTAGACCTCACGTAGCCGCGGCAGCACCTCGAGCAGCGTCTCGCCCGGCACGTACAGACGAAGCAGCTTCGCGGGGATGCGCGCCTGGAGCTCCGGCGTGAGCGGCGGCCGCAGCCGGGTCTCGTCGAGCGCGGGGTCGCCCATCGGCTCGGAGCCGAGCGGGTCGAGGCGCGCGTTCAGGTGGCCGTGCGTGCGGTACGCCTTCACGAGCGCCATCGCCGACGCGACCCCGGCGAGCAGCTCCTCGTCGACGTGGGTCGGGGTCGGTGCCTCCTCGGCGAGCTCCTCGCCCGGGGCGGCCTCCGAGGCCGGCGCCTCGGTCTCGGTCTCGGTCTCGGTCTCGGGGCTCGGTCTCGACCGGAGGTGTGGGCAGCGCCACCGTGGCGACGCCGCCGTTCCCGTCGTGCTCGGCGCGCGTCTCCACGAGCCGCGCGAGACCGGGCAGCGATGCGAGAACGTCGTCGTCACCGCGCTCGAAGACCTCGCGCCAGGCGGGGTCGACGGCCTCGGGATTCTCGAGGTACTGCTCGAGGAGCGAGCCGACGTAGCCCGCGTTCAGGTCGCTTTGCTTCGGAGAAGACGCCACCACTCCCTTTGTACCAGCGTCGGAGCCGTGGTCCTCCCTCGAGGTGGGAGTCTGGCCGCAGCCAGACCCCACCACACCCTCCTGAGCTAGAGCCGACTAGAAGAGCGGGTTGTCGGTCGAGATCGCGACGACCATCCCGATGAAGAACGCGAAGGTGGCGGCTGCGAGCGTCCAGGCGGCGAGCCTCTGATGCGCCTCGCTCATCCGCGCAGCGACGAGCGCTAGGAGGATCGCGACCGGGGCGAGCAATGCCGGCGTGCGGGCGATCGCGACGAGGGAGAGCGCGAGCGCGAACGCGCAGAGGAAGCCGGCGATCATGTCGGCGCGACGCGTCTGCGGCACGCTGCTCACGAAGCCGTCACGCGGGCGCGGCGAGCGCGAAGCCGGGGAACCTTGTCATTCGGTCGGATCGGCCGCGCGCCGCGGCCGCTCCGCCGGCTTCGCTTCCAGTCATCCCATCCGCAGGGAGCCAGCGGAACGAGAGCGCCGTCGCCGTCCGAGCCGCCGTCCACGATGGGCTCTGCACGGATCGCCCACCAGACCACCACAGCGAGGTAGATCAAGGGGATCTTGAGGACGAGAAGCATGAAGATGCCTTCCCAGGCCGCGTCCACCCGGCCAGTGTACGCCATCGCTCGGAGCGCGATTTTCCGTATCGGGTTCTTACACCACCCTCATACTCCAGCCGCTAGGGTGCCCGAAGTCTTCGTGCCGTCAGCTCCCCAACGTCGACCACCGACCCACCCAGACACCGCATGAGACGCACCGTCCGCCTCGCCCTCATCCTGTCCGTGCTGGCCGCCGTCGTGGCGCCGGCGACGATGGCGGCAGAGCGCATGTGGGTCGGGTTCCACGACGACCCGAGCTATCGCTGGGCCAACGATCGGCTCGTCCGCATCCAGCGGTCCGCCAGCGACGGCTCGACGATCGTCCGCCTCCTCGTGCAATGGAACCAGGTCGCGCCGCGGCGGCCCTCGAATGCGACGAATCCGTTCGACTCGGCGTACCGGCTCAACGACGTCGACGAGGCCGTGCGCGCCGCCCAGGCGATGGACCAGGAGGTCATGCTCACGATCTCGGGCACGCCGCGCTGGGCCAACGGCGGCCAGAGCCCGAACCGGATGCCGCGGAACCTGCGCGACCTGACGAACTTCTCACGCGCGATCGCCGCTCGGTACTCGGGCCGCTATGCCGGCTACCCCCACGTCCGCTTCTGGTCGGTCTGGAACGAGCCGAACCTGCAGCTCTTCCTCGCTCCTCAGTTCGACGGCCGAGGCCGATCCGTGGCGCCGAGGAACTACGCGAGGCTCTACGCAGCGGCGTACGCGGGCCTGAAGTCGGGCAACGCGTCGGCGCAGGTCGCGATCGGCGAGACCTCGGCGCGAGGCAGCGATCGTGCGGCCGGAGTCCGCCCGACGCACTCGCCGGGCAAGTTCGCGGAGCTCGTCGCGAGGGCGAACCCTCGTCTGAAGTTCTCCGCCTGGGCGCACCACCCCTATCCGTCCACGCCCAATCTCCGGCCCGGTCAGATCGTGAAGTGGCCGAACGTCTCGCTGGCGTCTCTGCCGCGCTTCCAGCAGAACCTGAAGAGATGGTTCCGGCAGCGGAGTGCGCAGATCTGGGTCACCGAGTACGGCCACCAGACCCGCCCGCAGGACTCGCTCGGCGTGAGCTACGCCGTCCAGTCCGCCTACATCCAGCAGGCGATCAGGCTCGCCCGTAAGTACCCGTTCGTCGGGATGTTCATCTGGTTCGTCTACCAGGACGACCAGGGCCAGGAGTGGGAGTCGGGCCTGTACACGCAGGGCGGCAGCGCAAAGGGCGGGTCGCCGGGGCGCTTCTCGAGGAACGCGCGCCCACTCGACGCGCGGAACGCCCTGTACGCGTTCCGTCGCGGCACTTCGACGCCGCTCGTCACGCTCTACACGCGGCGCTTCTGCGTCGCCGACAAGCCCGGGACGACGATCGGCATGACCTGGCGCATCTTCCGCGGCAACAGGCTCCTCAGAGTCGGCCAGCAGACCTCTCCGCTGCGGCGTGACTGCACGATCACGGCACGATTGCGGTTTCCCGGCGGCGGCGTCGCCAGGGGCGTGACGTACAGCGCGACGTTCGAGCTGAACGACATCAACGGCGAGAAGCTCATGCGCCGGCTGACGATCCGCGGCATCTGAAAGAACGGGGTCGGAGCCTTTGTGCTCCGACCCCCATCCGTCAGGGGTCAGACTTCAGTCTGACCCCGCTTTCGTGTCCCAAACGAGCACTTGCATGCCCTCCCACCATTGGGGGGCGCCGCGCTCGTTCCCGTCGAGCGTGAGGATGCGACGCGCGCGCGGCTGCTCGGCGAGATAGTCGTCCATGGCACGCTCGACGCGATCCCAGTCGGTGTCGTCGACGATCACGAGCGCTCCGGACACCAGCAAAGGCTCGGCGATCCGTAACCCCTCGACCTGTGACTCGTAGTCGTGCGCAGCGTCGTAGTACCACACTCCGATGGGGACGTCCGCGAACGCACCGTCACGGGCGAGCTCGAACACGTCGCCGACGAGGATCTCCGGCCGCGGGACGCCGAAGCGGGCGAGGTTGGACTCGACCTGCTCGAGGCTCGCATCACGGAACGCGAAGCTGTCGACGGCGACGAACCGCCGGTCTTCGTTCCCCATGAGCGCCGCGATGAGGCTGGCGCCGTGATAGACGCCGACCTCGACGTAGGCCTCGTCGGGCCCCAGGCACGAAGCGGCGAGGTTCAGGAGTGCGAGGACGTTCTCCGAGGCGAGGTTCTCGACGCCGTCGACGACCGGAGAGAAGCGCCGGTCACGCGGATGCTCCGAGCGCGGGAAGTCGTCGAACAGCGCTGGGAGCTCTCGGAGGAAGCGGTCGGCATCCATGGGTGGACCTTAGAGCGGGGTCAGACTGAAGTCTGACCCCTGACGGAAGGGGGTCAGAGCACAAAAGCGGGGTCAGACTGAAGTCTGACCCCTAACGGAAGGGGGTCAGAGCACAAAGGCTCTGACCCCGTTTCCTTCACAGGTGCGAGGTCACGCCGGCGAGATCGGCATCCTCGGACGGAGGCTCGTACCAGGACAGAGCGTAGTTCCCGTCGTCGAGATCGCGCGCGAGCGTCGAGAGCCGCAGCGGCCGGAAGGTGTCGCACATCACTGCTAGCTCGGTCGTCTCTCGAACGCCGAGCGCCTTCTCGGCGAGGCCGGGTGCGGGTCCGTGCGGGAGCCCCGAGGGATGGAGCGTGATCGACCCGACCGAGATCCCCTTGCGTGAGCCGAAGTTGCCGGAGACGTAATAGATCATCTCCTCGGATTGAAGGTTGCTGTGGTGGTACGGGATCGGCACGGCGTCCGGATCGAAGTCGAGGTGCCTCGGGCAGAACGAGCAGATGACGAAGTTCGGCCCCTGGAACGTCTGGTGCGACGGAGGTGGCTGGTGGATGCGGCCCGTGATCGGCTCGAAGTCGTGGATCGAGAACGTCCACGGATACAGGTACCCGTCCCAGCCGACCACGTCGAACGGGTGGTAGTCGAGCACGTAGTCCTGGTACCCACGCCGGACCCGGACCTTGACGAGGAACTCGCCATCCTCGCGATGCGTCTTGAGCTCGCTCGGCGGATGGATGTCGCGGTGGAAATACGGCGCGCCTTCGAGGATCTGCCCGTACTGGTTGCGGTACCTGCGCGGGATCTCGATGAGGCCCGGCGTCTCGAAGACGAGGTACCGCTGCGGTCCCGTGGTTACGAACCGGTACGTCGTGCCGCGTGGGATGACGATGTAGTCGCCGTCCTTGTACGGAACGTCGCCGAACGTGGTCTCGAGCGTGCCGCTGCCCTCGTGGACGAAGACGACCTCGTCGCCCTCGCCGTTCCGGAAGAAGTAGTCCATCGTCGACGCCGGCCTGCAGAGCGAGATCTCGACGTCGTCGTTCCACATGAGCGTGCGGCGCCCGGAGATCTCGTCGCCCTCGGTGGCCACGTCGTACGTGTTCATCCGCCTGTGGGCGTGTGCGTCGGGAACCCACTCCTCGCGCTCGATCGGCGTGAACGCGCCGAGCTCCTTCACCCGGCACGGCGATTGCAGGTGGTACAGGATCGACTCGTTGCCGGTGAAGCCCTCGAGGCCCATCACCTCTTCGGTGAGCAACCTGCCGTTCTCGCGGAAGACGATGTGGCGCTTGCGCGGTACATCGCCGCGGCGCTGGTAGAAGGGCATAAGGGTTCCCTTTCGCTTCGGGTACACCCTGTTTCTAGCGCACGGCGGCAGGCCGCCGCACGCCGGGCAGCGGACGGCGGGCCGCGGGGCGCCGGCGTCGTGCGCGCCGCCCCGTCGAGAGCCCCTATTCCGGCATCGATGCCGAGGGGTCGTTCTGCCAGAGGCCGAACTCGTTCCCGCCGGTGTCCTTGCCGATCGAGAACCAGCCCATGCCCGGCACCGGCATCGCATCGCCCATCTCGCCGCCGAGCTCGCGCACGCGGGCACCGGTGCTCGAGATGTCGTCGACGCCGAAATAGACGCGGATGCCCTGCGACTCGCCGTCAGGCACGTAGATCGCGCCGCCCGTCTGGTCGTCGAACTGCGTCGTGAGATACGGAGCTCGGGCTGCCCTCGAATGCCTGGAACTGCCAGCCGAACAGCGAGCCCCAGAAGTCGGTCGCCTTCCCGGTGTCCTGCGCCGGAATCTCGAAGTGGACGGGCTTGCCTGCCATGAGACCTCCTCCGTTGCGGCGTTGCGCGCAGCGCTTGCTGCGCCTCGTCATTCAACACGACGAACGCCTGCGGAAGTTCTCGACATCGCTCTCTCGACGTGAAGGGCCGGTGTGCTAACGCGAGAGACGGGCGAGTGCGGAGCAGGCGGCCAACAGCACGAAGCCCGGCCGACTGGCCGGGCTTCGTTGTCTCGGTGAAATGCCTCTACCGGAAGCGCACGACGAGACCGCGCTGACCCTGGGTCGCCTGCTGCCGCTGCGCCTGCGCCGGGTTTGGGACGCCGGGGAACAGATCGTCGCCAATCGTCGGGATGAACTGCGGCGGGACACGAACCTGCGTCGCCTGCTCGTAGTCGTAGGCAAGGCCGAGCAGCTCCGGTTCGGCCCAGCGGCCGCCGATGAAGGTGATCCCGATCGGCAATCCCGCGATGTAGCCGGCAGGCACCGTGATGTCGGCGTAGCCCGACACCGCAGCCGCCGACGACGAGCCCACGAAGAACTCGAAGTGGCCGTCGAGGTCGCCCTCAGCAGGGTCGTCGTTCGTGGGCCAGGCGGGACCGTTCGTCAGGCCGATGATCGCGTCGAGGTCGTTGTCGGCCATGAGCTCGTCGATTGCGTCCTGAACCGGCGGCGTCGTCGCCTCCCGGAGGTCAGCGCAATCGGCGTCGCGGCCGTTCGTCGCCTCGGCAGCCTCGAAGACCGCGTCGTTCCAGGGACCCTCGAGTCTGGGATGGCGCTGGTTGAACGCGATCAGCTCGGCGAGGGTCTGCGGATACGGCCGTCCGGGAGTCTTCGGATTCGTCCCGTGGACATACGTCTGGAGGTACGTCGCGATGTCCGTCTTGAACTCGCACAGGAGCGCCGGGAACTCGTTGGCTGTCGCCGAGAGGTCGATGTCGGTCCCGTCGATGACGGTCGCACCCTCCTCCTCGAGCGCTTCGATCACGTCGTCGAGGATCGGCTCGATGACCGGGCCCACCAACGCCGGGTCGTAGGTGCCGGCGCGCCAGACGCCGATTCGAGCGCCATCGAGCGCCTCGTCGTCGAGGAACTGGGTGTAGTCGGTGAAGGCGTTGCCGGCCTGACCCGCGGTCGCGGCGTCGTCCGGGTCGACACCGGTCGCTGCGCCGAGGAGTACCGCAGCGTCGGTCACGTTGCGGGCCATCGGGCCGGCCGTGTCCTGGTCGGCGCTAATCGGGATGACGCCCGCGCGGCTCCACAACCCGAGTGTCGGCTTGATCCCGACGACGCCGTTGGCGCCGGACGGGCAGACGATCGAGCCGTCCGTCTCCGTGCCGACGGCCGCGACCGCGAGATCAGCGGCCGCCACGACGCCGGAGCCGGAGCTCGAGCCGCACGGGTTGCGATCGAGGACGTACGGCATGTTCGTCTGGCCGCCCAGGCCGCTCCAGCCGCTCGACGACGGGCCGGACCGGAAGTTGGCCCACTCGGAGAGGTTGGCCTTGCCGATGATGATCGCGCCTGCGGCCTTCAGCTTCGCCGCGATGAACGCGTCGTCGGGCGTGCTCTTGTGGAGTGCGAAGGAGCCCGCCGTCGTCGGCATGCCGGTGGTGTTGACATTGTCCTTGACGATGATCGGAATACCGAGCAGTGGACGGCGATCGCCGTTGCGTCGCGCCTGGTCGGCTGCTCGTGCGTCCTCGCGGGCAGTCGGGCTGACCGTGATCACCGCATGGAGCTCCTTGTGGAGCTGGTGGATGCGCTTGACGTAGAAGTTCGTCAGCTCGACGGAGCTCAGCTGCCGCGAGTTCATCAGCTCCTGGAGCTCCGGGATCGTCGTCGCGTCGACGTCGATATCGCCAACCTTGGTCTGCGGCGGGTTGGCCGCGAGGCCGATCAGCGCCGCGGCACCGGATGCGGCGAGCAAGAGCGCCAGCAGGGTCGCCAGGACAATGGAACGCCGGAATCGGCTGCTCATCGCGTGACCTCCACGGGATCGGGGTGCGGTGGACGCTGGGATCGCGGGGCTGGGGCGGCGATCAGGGGGCTGGATTCTATACCCGTCCCGCTCTCAAGTCAGCGGGTGGTATCGATCACGCAAAACCAGGTTCCCTTCGGGTCGGCGTGGATCACGTAATCGGCGTCGGCAGGCTTCTTGTCCCACTGGACTTCGTTGCGCGTGGCCCGATCAGCCGGGATCTGAACCGCCCGAACTGTCCACCACCAAAGTCGTCGACACGCACATGAGGGGCATGAGCGGGACGCCGAATGGCTAATCCCGCACAAGTAAAGGTGGAGCCAGCCGGGCTCGAACCGGCGACCTCCTGCGTGCCACGCAGGCGCTCTCCCAGCTGAGCTATGGCCCCAGGAGAGTGCTCAGTCTAGCGTCGAGGTCGAAGTCGTCGGCCCAGTTCACCCCGAGCCGTTGGTTGTTGCGACTCGGAGTGAGCCGTAACTGAACGGTGGAGCGCCCGGCAAGAACGTCGAGCGGCAGGAAGTAGGCGCGTCGGAGATCGCCCGAGTACGCAGCGATCGCGTCGATCTCATCCGCTGTGTACCCACGGTGGAGAAGCCCCTCGCGTGTCCGCCGGCACGAACGACAACGAACGATCACAACGTCGCCGAGGCGCGATGCCCATTTGCACTGGACCCGCATGAGTTGAGGCCGGAAGTCGAAGATGAGGTCGTAGCGCTCGCCGTCGGTCAGAGGCTTGAAAACGCCCACGCCTAGCTCGGCCGCCGCATGTGCGATTGCGAGCTCGGCGACGGCGCCCTTCTGGTCCGTGGTGAGCACGAAGCCATTCTAGTTTGCGTATCGGACAACAGATACCCTCACTGGTATGCGTAGAAGACCGGGGCTCGCGGAGACGGTTCGCCGCGCTTCGTGCGTGCGCTGTTCTCCAGCGGGCCTCGTCCGGATGACGTCGGTGAGTCAGAGGGCGGCGGCCTGGGCGTGCGCGAGCCTCGACGGCCGCTCAGCCCGAGCCTGAGCGGCGCGGTCGCGCTCGAGGCTCCGCCGGACGAGCGACGCGACGTCTGGGCCGTGGGCGAAGAGAGCGGCTGAGAACCGACGACGAGGTCAGGCTAAAGCCTGACCCCAGATACGCGTCAGACGGCCGCGACCTCGACGGACGGCACGTCGCTCCAGAGGTCCTCGAGCCGGTAGAAGGAGCGCGTCTCCGGCGTGAAGAGGTGCAGGACGACGTCGAGGAAATCCGCGACGATCCAGTCCCCCTCGCGCAGGCCCGCTGTCGAGCGGGGAAGGACTTTGTGCTCCCTCTTCAGTGTCCCGGCGACCTCGTCGTAGATCGCCTTCGTCAACCGCGCGTTCCGGCCGCTCGCGATGACGAAGTAGTCCGTGAAGTCGCAGACACCCTGCATGTCGAGGATCGTGACGTCGGTCGCCAGCTTCTCCTGGCAGAGCGCAGCGGTCTGGCGGGCTTGCTCGAGCGGTGTCAGTTCTCTACGCGTTCCTCGTCACGGACCTCGGGAGTGTAGCCCGGTGGGCGCTGCCTCACTCCTCGCGGTACAGGCCCAGACGCTCGATCGCCTGCGCGACCCCAGGCGGGACGAGGCCGTCGACTGGCTCGTCGCGCGCTACTCGGGCCCGGATCTCGCGGGAGGAAACCGGTGTCGGCGACATTGCGAAGAACGAGATGCGGTCGGGTGCGGGGAGACGAGCGCGCGCTGCGCGCAGCTCGGATTCGGAGACGCCCGGCCGCATTGCCACGGCGAGCGTGACGAGCTCGAGGACGCGCGCCGGATCTTTCCAGCGATCGAAGGCAGCGAGCTCGTCTGCGCCCACGATGAAGACTGCGTCCGCGGGGCGACGCTCCTCGAGCGAGTCCACCGTACGCGCGTGCCGGTCGAGCTCGATCGTGATACCCGGCAGATCCCCGAATGCGAGGCTCGCGAGCTCGAGGCGGGCGTCCGCGGACGCGGCTGTCTCCTTGTGGCCGGGATCCGCGACGACGAGCACGAGGAGCCGCTCGAGCTCGAGCTGCTCCTGCGCCGCGCGCGCGAGCTCGACGTGGCCGACGTGCGGAGGGTCGAACGCGCCGCCGAGTATCCCCAGCCGTGGCCTGGTCACTCCTGCCACTCCAACAGCTCGCCGTCGACCTCCACCTCAGCCCCACGTTTGATCCCCGCGCGACGGAGCGCGTCCTCGAGCTCGCTCGGCGGCGGCGTCTTCCCCGCGATCCGGTAGCCGCGGTCCGTGCGCAGGATCCTGAACGCAGCGCCGCGCTTCGGCTTGGGCCGGTACTCGAGGAACTCGGGAAGCGCGGGCTCCTCGTCTTCCTGCGGCGGTGCGACCGGGCACAGCTCGAACAGCGCCCGCTTCAGCTCGTCGACGCCCTCGCCCGTCACGGTCGACGTCGAGACGACTTTGACGACGCGCTCGTCCGGCACCTCGAACGGCGGCGGCGCCTCCAGCAGGTCGACCTTGTTCAGAACGACGACCTGCGGCCGCTCGTCGAGCTCTGCACCGTAGGCGGCGAGCTCGCGGTCGATGGCGTGGAAGCGCTCGACCGGATCGCCGTCGGCGGCGTCGATCACATGCAGCAGCAAACGCGCCCGCTCGAGGTGGGCGAGGAACTCGTGTCCGAGGCCCGCACCGTCCGCTGCGCCCTCGATGAGCCCCGGGACGTCCGCGACGGTGAGCTGCCGCGCGTCCGGCCCTTCGACGGTGCCGAGCACGGGCGCGACCGTCGTGAACGGGTAGTCGGCGACCTTGGGCTTCGCGTTCGAGATGCGACGGAGGAGCGAGGATTTCCCGGCATTGGGCAGGCCGGCGAGCGCCGCGTCGACAACCAGCTTCAGGCGGAGCGTGAGGTCGGCCTCGTCACCGGGAAGCCCTGTCTCGGCGAAACGCGGGGTCTGGCGCGTCGGCGTCGCGAAGCGGGCGTTGCCGCGACCGCCCGACCCTCCTCGGGCGACCACGAGTCGAGCATCCGGAGAGGTGAGATCGGCCACGAGCCTTCCCTCCCCGTCGAGCACCTGCGTGCCGAGCGGGACGCGGATCTCCGCGTCGTCGCCGTCCGCGCCGTGCTTGCGGCTCCCGCGCCCGCTGCCACCCTTGCCGGCGTTGACCCATCTGATGCGCTGGAGCGTGGAGAGGTCGCGCAGGGTGGAGTCGGCCACGACCACGACGTCCCCGCCGCGGCCCCCGTCACCTCCGTCCGGCCCGCCCTTCGGCACGTACTTCTCCCGCCGAAAACTGAGTGCGCCGTCGCCGCCGCGACCGGCCTCGACGTGGATCTGAGCGCGATCGTGGAACACGTTCGCCGCGGGCGAGGCAAGCCTCGCCGCTACTTACTCCTCGGGAGCCGAGACCGAGATGAAGCGCTTCTCGCCCGAACGCGTGAAGTCGACCGTGCCCTCGCGCATGGCGAAGATCGTGTCGTCGCGACCGAGCCCGGTGCCGGGCCCGGGACGGAACTTCGTCCCGCGCTGCCGGACGATGATCATCCCCGCCTTCACCGGCTGGCCCGCGAACACCTTGACGCCGAGCCGCTTCGACTGGGAGTCGCGGCCGTTCCGCGAGGAGCCGAGGCCTTTCTTGTGCGCCATCTACGAGTCCTCCTTCGCTGCGATCGCCGACTCGAGCGCGGCGAGCGCGCCCTTGCGCTTGCCGTGGCCCTGCTCGTACTCGAGCGCCGCTGCGAGCATCGGCGCGTTCCAGCCTGGCGCCGCTTCCTTTATCGCTGCGACCGTCATCTCCTCGTAGCCCGACGGCATGCCTTTGGGCCTGTCTTCCTGGGGCTGCTCCGCCGTGGTCTCCGGAGCGGCCTCAGGCTTCTCGGCCGGCTCCTTCGCGGAAGCAGAGCGCTTTCTGCCGCCGCCGATCGACTCGATCTCGATCTGCGTCAGCGACGCCCGGAATCCGGTGTGCCGCCGGTAGCCCGTGCGCTTCTTGTACTTGCCGATCCGGATCTTCGGGCCCTTCACGCCACCGAGCACGCGTGCTGTCACCTTCACGTCGGCCGGTGCGAGCGCCGGCGAGTCGTCTCCGCCGACGAGCAGCACGTCGGGCGTGAAGGTCGCGCCGTCGTCCGCCGCGAGGCGGTCGACGAGCAGCCGCTCGCCCTCGCGGACGCGGTACTGCTTCCCGGCAACCTTGATGATGGCGTAGGTCATGGCTTCAGTGAGAGATACGGCGAGGTCAGGCTCAAGCCTTGACCCCCCGCGAGCCGGGGAATGATAGCGGAGACCGCGCGAGACCCGACCCGTGACTAGGCGGTCGGCCGAGGCCCTGGGTCGAGCTCGTCGATCCACTCGGACATCGGGACGTACTCCTGCTCGGGCTCCGTCTCCATGCGCGCGTCGGCCTCCGCGGGCTGCTCGCTAGCGGTCACGTCGCCGTCCGCCTCGGCGGTGGCGCCGTTGGTCGCCGGCTTCTTGCGCCTGCGTCCGCCACGCGTACCGCGCCGCGTGCGCTTCTTCTTCGGCTGCCCGTCCGCACCCACGGTCTCCGGCGCCTGCTCGGGGCCGACCTCCGACCCGACGCCGTCGGCGGGCTCGGCTTCGACCTCGGCCTCGACGCCCAGATCCGGTGGCGGGATGTGGATGGTGGGCGCGGGCCGCGCGCCGTCCGCGGCTGCTTCGTCCGCAACCGGCACAGCGGCCGCTGCCTCGGCGGGCTTCTTGGTCCGCCCCCTTCCGCCCCTCGTCCCACGGCGCGTGCGCTTCTTCTTCGGCACTGCCGTGGCCACCGCTTCGTCAGGTGCCTCCTCTTCGTCAGGTGCCTCCTCATCCGTGACCTCGGCGACGACCTCCGCCTCCGGTTCTCTCTTCTCGCGGGCTCCGCTGCGGAAGCAGGCGCCTCCGCAGCCTTCTTCCGGCTGGGCGCCCGCGTCGGCTTCTCAGCCTCGGCCTCGAACGTTATGCCGCCGTCCACCGACACGGCGTCGGCCGGAGCGCCGAATGCGATCCCGTCGAGCACGCGCCCGATCGTGACGGAGACCTTCTTGCCGACGAGAGCCGCCGAGTTCGCGACGACGACGTCCCAACCATCGACCTTCGCGACCCCGGCCGCGGCGTCGTGGAGGCCGACCTCGACGAGCTTCACCGAGATGGTCTCGTCCTCCGCGAAAGGCGCCGTCGGCCTCAGGGCGTCGAGCTTGCCCTGGTCGAGCACCTCGAAGTGGTCGAGATGGACGTGGCCGTTCTCCGCCGCCACGAGGAAGAACCGGCGTCTCGCGGCCGCCTCGATCGCGGCCAGCCGCTCGCCGCCGGGCCCGGCCAGGAGCGAGAGCACGCGCGGGTGGACGGCGACGCGGAACGCCTGAGCTCGCGCTCCGCCCGCGGCGAGCGCGCGCAGGCGACGCTCGATCTCGATCGCCATCGTCTCGTCGGAGACGACGAAGCCGTCGCCCTCGCAGATCGGGCACCGACGCGTGAGGATCTCGCGCGGGCCGTCGGTCACGTTCTGGCGGGTCATCTCCACGAGGCCAAGGGGCGAGATCTCGACGACGTACGTCTTGGTGCGATCGCGCTCGAGCTCCGTGCGCAGGGCGTCCTCGACCGTCTCCCGGTTCTTCGGGTTCGACATGTCGATGAAGTCGATGACGATGATCCCGCCGATGTCGCGCAGCCGGAGCTGGCGCACGACTTCCTTCACCGCCTCGAGGTTGTTCTTCACGATCGTGTCCTCGAGCCGGCCCGGGGACGACTTGCCGCGCGAGCCAACGAAGCGGCCCGTGTTCACGTCGATGACGGTGAAAGCCTCGGCGTAGTCGAAGACGAGATAACCGCCCGACGGGAGGTTCACCCGCCGCTCGAGCGTGGACCGGATCTCCTTGTCCACGCCGTAGGCCTCGAAGAGCGTGGGCGACTTCTCGCGATAGCGCTGGACGCGCTCGATCATGTGCGGTGACGTCTTCTTCAGGTAGCTGACGATCCGTCGGTGGGTGCGGTCGTCGTCGATGAGCGCGCTCGAGAAGTCGCCCGCGAAGAGATCACGGACGATCCGCAGCGGGAGCTCCGCCTCCTCGTAGACGAGGCTCGGCGCGGTCGCGTCCTTCGCCTTCGTCTGGATCGTCTTCCAGAGTCGCTGGAGGAAGACGAGGTCGCGCTCGATGTCCTCGGCCGAGGCGCCCTCCGCAGCCGTGCGGACGATGATCCCGCCGCCCTTCGCGTCGAGCCCCTTGACGATCTCCTTGAGCCGGGCGCGCTCGTCGTCCTCGAGCCGGCGCGAGACGCCGTACCCCTCGCCGTTCGGGACATAGACGAGAAAGCGTCCTGGGAGCGAGAGCTCGGTCGTGAGCCGAGCGCCCTTCGACTTCATCGGATCCTTGACCGCCTGCACGAGAACGGTCTCGCCGCGGCGGATCAGGTCCTGGATCTTCTTCGCGCCCTTCCGGCCCTCGAGCTCGGGCCCCACGATCTCGTCCACGTAGAGGAAGCCGTTCTTCTCCAGCCCGATCTCGACGAATGCCGCCTCCATGCCGGGCAGCACGTTGTCGACGACGCCGAGGTAGATGTTCCCGGCGATCGACCTGCGCTCGGGCCGCTCGAGGTAGACCTCGGCGACGCGATCGTCCTCCAGGATCGCGACGCGCTGCTCTCCAACGTCCACGGAGATGACGAGATCGCGCTTCGCCGCGGGCAGCGCCGCGCGGCGAGTTGCCGTTCGCCGTCGCCCGCCCTTCGCGGACCGGCGGTCCTGAGCCGGCCTCCGCTCCTGCTTCCGCTCGGGCCGCCCGCGTGCGGGCTCCTTCTCGTCGGCCTTGTCAGGCGCGGCTGCGGCGGCGGCCTTCGCGGTCGCTCCCGAGCCGTCGGCCTGCGTCGCCTTCTTCTTCCCGCGCCCTCCGCGGCTTCCGCGGCGGCGCCTCTTCTTCGTCGGATCCGTCGCCTCCTGCGGCGCTACCGGATCCGCCGGAATCTCAGGTCGGTCTACTTCCTCCGGTGCGACCTCCACCGCCGCGACGGCACTCGTCGCGGGCTCCTTCGGCTTCTTGCCGAAGCGAAACCACAGTCTTGCCAAGGTATGAATCTCCTCTGGTTGTCGCGCGCGTCAAAGGAGACGCCCCAGGCGTCTCCATCGCGCTGCGTGTGTTGAAAGATCTGGCCACGTTCGTCAAGCCTGCACCAAGCGTACCAGCAGCCCTGGTCGAGTCCGTGGTATCGAGCCCGTGGTCTCGGCCCGGAGGTCAGGCGGCAGCAGGACGGAGTCGCGAGCGTCTCGCGCGGACCGCTCGTAACCGCTGGGCGAGCCGTGCCCAGGCCCACGGCTCGACCTCTCCGTAGCGCGTCTCGGCCTGTCCCCGCGTCGCCTCGAGATACTCGAACCACGCGTCGGCCTCTTCGAGCTGCAGCAGCTCCTCGGCCAGCTCCGTGTTCGGCATCGCTCCTCCCATGGCTCGTATGGCGCGATCCTAGGTCCAGGGCCGGACGGAATGGCTCGGCGGAGAGGCGAGAGGCATCTCGCCCTACAGGGTCGTGCGAGACGAGGCTCGGCGAAGCGCCTCGCCGAGCGCCCACGTGCCGGCCGCCGCGACCGCGGCATCGACAATCGGGGCGGGAAGGACCCGTTTCGCGGCGTTCGCCGCCCCCCGGAAGACGAACCCCGCCCCGACCGCGGCTGCGGCGAGTGGCGCGGCCGCCTTCAGCGCATCGGGTCCTGCGGTAGGGCTCTTGTCGTCGAGCTGACGGAGCTCGCTCAGCATCCGGATCTGCTCGAGGGTGATGAGGGGCCGGGCGGAACGCGAGCGCTTGCCGAGCGCGGCGAGGACCGCCGTGCGGACCATCGACGTGCCGACGACCGACTCGGACACCTTCGCCTGCAGCACCGGAATCCTCCGGCCCAGCTCGATTGAGCCCTCGGCGGCCTCGACGATCCGGGCCGAGATCTCGTCCACCGGGAAACCCTTTCCGGCCCGGCACTCGACGACGAACGGCGTGAGCACGAAGGGCTTCGTCCAGGTCTCCTGCGGCCAGAGCTGGACAAGGACGACGGGAACGCCGTCACGATCGGCCCGTCTCACCAGATCGTCGTCGTCGGCGCTCGGATCGCCCGCGATGACGTGCACGAGCGCCGAGCTTCGCGCGAGCTGCGATGCATCCACGGCGACGACGGCGCCGGGGTCGGCTCCGGCCCCGAGCTCGCGAGCGAGCTGCTCGGCGAGCATCCCGGTCACGAGCACCGGGCCCACGGCGCGTGGCTCGGCCTCGTCCCGGAGGACTCCGAGGATCCCTCTCAGCTCGCCGAGCGCGGGGCCCGCCCGCTTCACGGAACGCGTCCCGGGTAGTTGCCCCTGGCGTGGATCCCCTGGAGGACGCCGATGAGCACGAGGTTCGCGACCATCGACGTCCCTCCGACGGCGATGAACGGGAGCGGGATTCCCGTGACCGGAGCGACACCCATCGTCATGCCGACGTTCACGAAGACCTGGAAGAGGAACGCGCAGACGAGACCGCCGGCGACCACGGCCCCGTACAGATCTCTCGCAATCGTCACGACGCGGAGCCCGCGCCAGACCACGAGCAGGTAGAGGAGGAGCAGCACGGCGCATCCGACGAAGCCGCGCTGCTCGCCGAGCGACGCGAACGCGAAGTCCGTCGCATGCTCGGGGAGATAGTCGAGCCGGGTCTGGCTCGCCTCGACGAGGCCGCGACCGGTGAGGCCGCCCGAGCCGATTGCCGTGACCGACTGGTTCACGTTCCAGGTCGCGCCGCTCGTCGCGTCCGCGGGATTCACGAGCACCGTCAGGCGCTCGGTCTGGTACGGCTTCAGCACCTCGACGCCGAGAGCTGGGAGCCACCAGAGCACGGAGAGCGTGATGAGCGCGCCGGCGAGCAGGAGCATGAGCAGCTGCCGCCAGCGAACGCCCGCGAAGAAGAGCACCGCGAAGAGCGCGGCGCCGTAGACGAGCGCGGTACCGAGGTCCGGCTGGAGGAAGACGAGGAGGATCGGCGCGGCGCCGAGCCCGATCGCGGAGAAGATCGTGCGCCAGCGGGTCACCCGCCCGGCCCGTCCGACGACGAAACCGGCCAGCGCGAGGACGAAGAGCACCTTGCCGAGCTCGGACGGCTGGAACTGGATGACGCCGAGGTCGATCCAGCGTTTCGAGCCGCGGATCTCCTCTGCGGCTGCGAAGACCAGGACCATCAGCGCGAGGGTTGCGCCGTAGAGGAACTTCCAGTGCCGGCGGACGAGATCGAGCGGGATCAAGGCCGCGGCGACCATTCCGGACAGCCCGAGGGCGGCGGCGACGGCCTGCCGCATCACGTAGTAGTTCTCGTCTCCCGGGACGTCGAAGCGCGTGATCCCGTCCACGACCCAGAGGCCGTAGCCGACGAGCACCCCGGCGGCGATCAGGAGCACCCAGTCAAGGCTGCGGAGGAACGCGACCGGCTTCGATACGGCACGCGGGCTCCGAACGGCGACCCGCGGACGCCCGGCGACGTCGACCATCAGTCCGTCTCCTCGAGCAGGCTCGTGTTCAGGGGCGCCTGCTGGCCGAAGAACTTCTCGAAGACCTTCAGCGCAGCAGGCGCAGCCGCGGTCGACCCGTGGCCGCCGTTCTCGATCAGCGCGCAGACGACGAGACGCGCGCTCTCCGACGGCCCCCAGCCGCACCACCAGGACTGGTCCTCGAGATGGTCGACCGGGTAGCCGGGCAATGGTACGACCTTCTCGGCCGTCCCGGTCTTCCCCGAGATCGGCACGTCGTAGCCCCCGAACACGCTCGAGGAGGTGCCGCTCGCCGAATGGGTGGCGAGAAAGAGGCCCTCACGGACGACACGCACCGCTTCCGGGTCGAGCCCGGCCGACTTCGGCGGCAGCGGCGCGAAACGCCGCTCGATCACGCGCGGCGAGTTCTTGCTCCCCGGCCGCTCGACGTCGGAGACGAGGTACGGCGTAACGACGTTGCCGCCGTTCGCAAGCATCGCGTAGAAGGCGGTCATCTGAAGCGGGGTGACGAGGAGATCCTTCTGGCCGATCGCGAGCTGGATGGAGTCGCCCGGGTTCCAGGCGCGATCCCAGTCGCTCTCGAACGTCTCCTTCCGCCACTCGGGGGTCGGGAGGAGGCCCTCGGCCTCGCCACCGATGTCGAGCCCGGTCGTCGTGCCGAACCCGAAGCGGCGCGCCCACTGCTGGAGCCGCACGCGTCCCTCGCCGCCGCGCTCGTAGAAGCGGTTCCCGACCTCGTAGAAATACGTGTCGCAGGACTCGGCGAGTGCCTCGGGGAGCGTCATCGGACGGTTGACGAACGGGTTCCAGTTGACGAACTTCTGCTCGTCGAGGCCGTAGTAGGCGACCGGCGAGCACTGAATCGAGTCGTATGCCGAGAAGACGTGCTCCTGCATCCCGGCGAGAGCCGTGACCGGCTTGAACGTCGAGCCGGGCGGATAGAGGCCGGCGGTGGCGCGGTTCAGGCTCGGATAGTTCGCGCGCTTCGCGGCCTCCTCGTCGAGGAGCGGTGCGAGCTTCTCGGGATCCACACGCCCGACGTAGACCGACGGCTTGTAAGTCGGGAACGACGCCATGGCGCGAATCGCCCCGTCGCGCGGGTCGAGCGCGACGATCGCGCCACCGTCGGCGGCCCAGTGGTCATTCTGATGCGCGAGGTCGATTCCGTATGCGAGCGCCTGCTCGGCGGCTCGCTGGAGCTGGACGTCGACCGTGAGGCGGAGCGCGAAGCCTGCTCGTGCCTCCTGCGTGGGCAGGTACGCGCCGACCTGCCGTCCCATGGAGTCGACGCGGATCTGGCCGAGCCCGTGACGGCCGCGTAGATACGAGTCGTATGACGCCTCGATCCCGGCCTTGCCGAGCCGGTCGCCTCCGCGGTAGCCGTCGCGGCGCAGGCGCTTGAGCTCCTCGGGCGAGATCTCGCCGACATAGCCGAGGAGCTGCGCGGCGAGCGCGCCGTACGTGTAGTCGCGCAGGTACGTCTGCACGACGCGGACCCCCGGAAATTCCGCCAGGTGCTCCTTGAGGTAGTAGACCTGCTCCTCGCTGACGGCGGTCTTGACGGTGATGGGCGTGAGCGGGTCGGATGCGCGCGCGGCCACCTCGCGGGCGAGCTCGTTCGCGGGGACCCCGAGCACCGATGCCAGCCGCCGGACGATGCTGCGGCGACGGCGCTCGGCACGCGGCATGTCGCCCACCCAGAGCTGCACGGCAGTTCCGGCCACGTTCGAGACGATCACGCGGCCGTCCCGGTCGAGGATCGGGCCCCGCGGCGCCTCCACCCGGACGAGGCGGATCTGGTTGTTCTGAGCCGCCGTCAGGTAGTCGTCGCCCGACAGGACCTGGAGCGACCAGAGCCGGAAGAAGAGGATTCCGAAGACGACGAGGGCGAGTGCGCCCAGGACGCCGACGCGGAGCGCGAGGGACGGCGTCAGGCGGTACGGCTCGCGGACCTTCGGGTCGGGCGGCAGGAACCGCTCCGAGCCCGAGCGCGGCTCCTCGTACGCGCCCTCAGGCAACGAGCTCCACCTCCCCGGCCCGTTGGTAGACCACCCGCTCGCCGACGAGCGCGCGGACGAGCGCGTGCACCGGGACCGCGATCACGAGGTTCAGCACGACGGCGGGCCAGAGCGCCGTGAAGAGCGCGTGCCGGGCGACGACCTCGTCTCCCAGCATGTAGTGGAGCGCGAACGCGAAGAAGCCGGCGAGGACGGTCATCACGCCGACGGCAAAGAGGAGCGGGAGCCAGCGGCCGCGTGCGGTCGTCTCGGCATAGCGACCGGCCCAGAAGCCGGCGAGCGTGAGTACGAGCGACGTGAGGCCGAGCGTCTCGAGTGTCAGCAGGTCGAGGACGAGGCCGCCGACGAACCCGAGCGCAGCCCCGGGCACCGAGCCACGGAGCAGTCCGAGCGAGATGACCGCGACGAGAAGCACGTCGGGAGCGCCGCCCTTGATCGCCAGCGACGAGAAGATCGCGGCCTGGAAGAGGGCCGCCACGAAGACGACCGCGCCGGCGCGAGTCGCAGCTCCGGCGGTCATCCTGACCGGGTTCTGGGGACGAGGACGAGAACGGCGTCGAGAGCGCCGAAGTCGACGTACGGGTCGACCTGCACCTGCTGGAAGAGGTCGGTGTCCGTCTGGCCCACGCTCGTCACCGAACCAACCGGAATCCCCTTCGGGTACAGCGACTCGAGCCCGCTCGCGCTCCAGCCCGCGGTCACGAGGACGTCCCCACGCCTGACGACGTCCTCCTTGCGCACCCGGTCGAAGACCAGCGTCTCGCGGGTGCCGCGCGCATGCCCGACGATTCCACGCGCGCTCGTGCGGAGGTCGATGGACGGAACGGCGAGCTGCGTGTCGGTCAGCAGCTGGATGCGTGAGGTGCCGGGCGTGACGCGGGTGACGAGCCCGACGAATCCTTCCGGTGCGACGACCGGGTCGTTGACCCGGACGCCCGAGTCTGTGCCGACCGCGACGACGACCGCCTGCGTGAACGCGCTGTTCGGCCGACCGATGACCTCGGCCGCTTCGCCACGAAAGTCACGCGGGAACCGAGGTCCGTCGCGGTACGCGAGCAACCGGCGCAGGGTCACGTTCTCCTGGAGAGCGAACTCGTTCTGGATCGCGCGCTGTCGAAGATCGGCGTTCTCCTGCTGCAGACGCTCCGCGTCCGAGCGCGCTCCGAAGAGGCTGTCGACCCAGTTGTAGGCGTCGCGGAACGGCTGCGCGACCCGCTCAACCCCCACGGCGAACGGCCTCAGGACCGTGGCTCCCGCCGAGTGGATGCCGCCCAATGACCCGTCCGAGCCGGAGCGGAACGACAGCGAGATGAGCACGAGCGCGAGCACGACCAGCGTCCCGACCACCAGTCGTCGCCGGAGCGCACCCGTGCCCCGTGGGCCGAGCGGGGTGGGCGAGACACGCCGGACGGTCACGCCCAGCGCCGCCGAGCGAGCGCTGCGATGCCGGGGCACGACGGCCCAGTCTAGCTAGGCGGTAAGCGGTTTCCCGGACCGTCGGCGCGATTAGCGCTGCTGCAACACAGCGTGGGGTCAGGCTTCAGCCTGACCCCGGTGTTGGGCTCGCCTGACCAGGGAGTGGAACCCAAAGACGAGGTCAGGCTGAAGCCTGACCCCAGCCACCGGGCGGCACTCTCAATACCGGAGCAGCCCGTTGCGCCGCGCCGCGCGGTTCCGGCTCGCACGGTGGATGACCTCGAACTCCTCGAGGCTGCGGCCCGAGCCGACGGCGACGCACGTCAGCGGGCTGTCCGCGAGGTGGACCGGGATCTGCGTCTCGTGGCGGACCCGGTCGTCGAGCCCCTGGAGCAGGGCCCCGCCGCCGGCGAGCACGATGCCGCGGTCCATGATGTCCGCCGCGAGCTCCGGCGGCGTCTTGTCGAGCGTCGACTTCAGCGCGTCGATGATGAGCGTCACCGGCTCGTCGAGCGCGCGCCGGACCTCCTCCGACGAGATGATCACCGTCTTCGGGAGGCCCGTGAGCATGTCGCGGCCGCGCACCTCCGCCTGGAGCTCTTCCTTGAGGCGGAATGCAGAGCCGATCTCGAGCTTGATCTCCTCCGCGGTCTGCTGGCCGACGAGGAGCTTGTAGTCCTTCTTGATGTGGTTGACGATGGCCTCGTCCATCTCGTCTCCGCCGACGCGCATGCTCTGGGAGACGACGATGCCGCCGAGCGAGATGACGGCGACCTCGCTCGTGCCGCCGCCGATGTCCACGATCATGTTCCCGGTCGGCTCGGCGACGGGGAGGCCCGCGCCGATCGCCGCGGCCATGGGCTCCTCGATCAGGTAGGCCTGCCGGGCGCCCGCGGAGAGCGTCGCCTCCTCGACGGCGCGCTTCTCGACTCCGGTTACGCCGGAGGGCACGCACACGACGACGCGCGGGTGCGCGAAGCGGTGCTGGTGCACCTTCTGGATGAAGTGGCGGAGCATCTGCTCGGTGACGTCGAAGTCGGCGATGACGCCGTCCTTCAGTGGGCGGATCGCCGAGATCGTCCCCGGCGTGCGTCCGAGCATCCGCTTCGCCTCGACCCCGACGGCGTGCACCTCGCCCGTGCGCTGGTCGATCGCCACGACCGACGGCTCGGAGAGCACGATCCCGCGCCCGCGCACGTACACGAGCGTGTTCGCGGTGCCGAGGTCTACGGCCATGTCACGGCCGCCGAAGCCGGTCAGGGTCTTGAAGAACGCCATGAGGGGGACGGAGTGTACCTACGCCTTTTCCAGCAATTTCGGCGCGTGCCGTTCGAGGAGCGACACGAGCAGCCCGCCCGGAAGCCCGACGACGTTGAGGTAGTCGCCTTCGATCCTCTGGACGAGGCGCCCGCCGAGGCCCTGGATCGCATACGCGCCGGCGCGTCCCTCCCACTCCCCGCTCTCGAGGTACGCGTCGAGAATCGCTGGGCCGAGCGGACGGAACGTGACATCGGTTGTCACGTGCTCGACGACGTCGGCGGGGCCGAGCAGGCAGACGCCTGAGACCACGGTGTGCGTCCGGTCGGAGAGCTCACTGAGCATGCGCCGCGCGTCGTGGCGGTCGGCCGCCTTGCCGTAGACGCGGCCGTCGAGGACGACGGTGGTGTCGACCCCGAGAGTGACGAGGCCGTCCGCGTGGACCGAGCGCGCCTTGCCCTCGGCGTGCCGGCGCACGAGCTCGACCGGATCGGCGTCGGGAGGGTCGTCCTCGACGTACCTCGGCGCGACGCCCTCGAACGGGATCCGCAGCTGCTCGAGGATCGCGCGCCGCTGCGGGCTCGTCGACGCGAGGATCAGGCGCTCTTGCGCGCCGCCCATATCTCCTCGGCCGGCCACTTGCGAGCCCACTCGGCGGTGACATACGAGTAGTACTCGTGCGTCTTCGCACCTTCGGGCGCATAGAGCTCGATCAGGTGCTCGACGTCGAAGCCGGTCTCGCGCAGCAGGCGGAAGAGGTCGCCGTGGCCGAGGTAGAAGTTCACGCTCTCGTCGTCCGGCCACTCGATACGGTGCATTCCCCGCTGCGGCCGCTGCAGGGTCTCGGAGGTCGCTTCCTCGTCCGCGAGCGCGCAGAGCATGACGATGATGCTGTTGCGGAGAAACACCAGACGTCCCCCTCGCCGCAGTAGCCGGTATGCCTCCGGAATCCACCTGTACGGGTCGCACCAGATGCTTGCGCCGTACTCCGAGAAGGCGAGGTCGAAGCTCTCGTCCGGCAGCGGTACGTCCTCGGCACTCGCCTCTAGCAACGGGAACTCGATGCCGGTTTCGACCTGCAGGCGGCGGGCCGTGTCGAGTTGCGCCGGCGTCACGTCGATGCCGACTGGCCGCGCGCCGCGCCGAGCGAGCCAGGCCGAGAAGTAGCCGGTGCCGCATCCGAGGTCGACGACGTCGAGGTCGGATACGTCGCCGAGCACGCCCACGTCCGACTCTGGAACGCCGAACATCCCCCACGTGATCTCCTCGGCACGCCACGCACGATCGGCCTCCGCATCCGTGTATTCCCGGTTCGACTTCGTCCAGACGTCGCGGTTCGCCGGGACGTACTCGGACTCAGACAAGGCCGTCGGGGAAGAACAGCGCTAGCTCGCGGCGAGCGCTCGCCTTCGAGTCCGAGCCGTGCACGATGTTCTCGGAGAGCTCGAGCGCGAGGTCGCCGCGGATCGTCCCCGGCGCGGAGTCGAGCGGATCGGTCGCGCCCATCATCGTGCGCACGACGGCGATCGCGGACTCGCCGCTCACCGCGAGGGCGAGCACCGGCCCGGAGCTGATGAAGTCGACGAGCCCGGCGAAGAACGGCTTGCCCCTGTGCTCCGCGTAGTGCTCGCGCCCCATCGCCTTCGTGACCTTGAGCAGCCGCGCGCCACGGAGCGCGAGACCGCGCCGCTCGAAGCGCGCGATGATCTCGCCCGCGAGGCCACGGTGCATGCCGTCGGGCTTGACGAGAACGAGGGTGGTCTCGCGGGCCATCGGGCCGCGATCTTACTTGTCGCTCGCGCGGTCCCTTCGAGGCGGGGCGGCGGGAGCGGCAGGCTCGTCCGAGACGTCCTCGAGCACGGGAAGCGAGGGCGGCACATGCGCCGCGCAGTAGGGGCAGACCTGCCAGAGCGACTCGAGCGGCTGGCCGCACGACGCGCACGACTGCTTGAGGCGGGTCGTGCAGACCGGGCACACGAGATAGGTGGGCTCGATGCGCGCCCGGCAGACCGGGCAGCGCTGATCGAGCTGGGCGAGCCGCTCCTCCATCGCCTTGATCTCGAGGTCGCGCTCGCGGACATCCTGGAGATATTCCGGCGGGCGGAAGAACAGGTACAGGATCGGGCCGAGGAACGGGGGGACGAGCCCGATCAGCGTGGCGAGAGCGACGAGCCACGGCTCCTCGATCCTCCGGCGTGCGTCCTTGAACGTCCAGAACGCCGTCGCGAGCCAGAGGACGACGACGAAGAAGATGCCGACGTTCCGCGCGAGCGTCCAATCCGGGTCGTCGAAGAGGGCGGCGAGGTACGTCACAGCAGTAGCTTGCCCACCAGATAGCCGAGCGCAAAGGCCCCGCCGACGATTCCAGCGACGACGAGTGCCGCGAAAGCCAACACTCCGAGGCGTTCGCCCACCTTGGTCATCTTTCCTGCTCGGCCTGCGCGAGGTCGCCGAGGAGGTAGAGGGAGCCTGCGACGAGGACGGGCTCTCCGAGCTCGTGGCCTCGCGCGAGCGCGTCGACGGGATCGGCGACGGCCTCCACGTGCTCGAAGTGCGGGCGTGCAATCCGGGCTAGCTCAGCTGCGGGCAGTGCCCGGGCAGACGACGACGTGGTCGCGACGAGCCGCGAGGCGACCCGGCGGAGCTCCTTCAGCATCTCGGCCGCGTCCTTGTCCGCGAGGATCGACGTGACGACCGTGTAGTCGGGGAGAGCGCTTCGTGGCTCCGAGGCACGCAATCGGTTCACGAGATACCGCACGCCGTCGGGATTGTGCGCGCCGTCCCGGACTTCCGAGTCGCGGCGCTCGAAGCGGCCGGGGAGCGTGACCTCCGGCTCGGTGGCGATCGGATGACCGACGAACGCCTCGGCCGCTTCACGCGGCCCGCCGACGACGATCTCCTTTCCGTCGACGAGCCGAGCGTAGGTCGTGTCCGGGAGGACGACGACCGGGGAATCGTGCGCGACCGCGAGCTTCTCGGCCGCGATCTCCTCGAGCGTGGCTCCGAGCACGTCGGTGTGCTCGAGCCCGACGTTCGTCAGCAGGACGACGCGCGTTCGGAGGACGTTCGTCGCGTCGAGCCGGCCTCCCAGCCCAGCTTCGACGACCGCCACGTCCACCCCGGCCCGCGCGAAAACGGCGAGCGCGGCCGCGGTGACGATCTCGAACTGCGTCGCGCCGGTCCGCTCGGCCGGCTCTCGCACCCGGCCGATCGCGCTCTCGAAGTCGATCCCCGACCCGTCGATGCGAATGCGCTCGCTCCAGCTCGCGACGTGCGGCGAGATCGTCGCACCGACGCTGAGCCCGTCGGAGAGCAGCAGCTGCTCGATGGTCACAACCGCCGTCGACTTCCCGTTCGTGCCGACGACGTGAATTGCCGGATATGCGTCCTGGGGATCCCCGAGCTCTGCGAGGAGCGCCCACATCCGCTCGAGCCCGAACTCGTGCGGCCAGGGTGAGAGCGAATCGAGCCACTCGACGGCGGTCACTCCGCAATCGTAGGACGACGTTCCAGCGCTCGAGCCGACTCTCGCCCGGCGAGCGGCACGAATCGACGCGCGTATCATCGAGTGGAGGTGGCTTCGCTCTCGCGCCGCGATCTCGTCGCCCGCGCCGGCGTCGCAGCCGCTGCGGTCGCGCTCGGCCGTCCCGAGCTCGGCGAGGCGGCGCCGGATCTCCGACGCTGGAGCGCGGTACGGGCTCAGTTCACACTCGATCCGAGACGCATCCACCTGGCCTCGTTCCTCCTCGCCGCACACCCACGCGCGGTCCGCGACTCGGTCGAGCATCACCGTCGAGGCCTCGATCGGGACGCAGTCACGTACCTGCACGCGAACGAGAGCCGGCTCACAGGGAGCGCGCGAGCTGACGCAGGCCGCTTCCTTGGCGTTCCGGCCGACGAGGTCGCGCTCACGGACTCCACGACGATGGGCCTCGGCCTCCTCTACACGCGGCTCGAGCTGAAGCCCGGTGACGAGGTCGTCACGACCGAGCACGACTTCTACGCGACGCACGAAGCGCTACGCCTGTCCGGCGCCCGCGTCCGCCGCGTGCGGCTGTACGACGATTCGCGCCGCGCTTCCGTCGAGGAGGTCGTGACCCGCCTGCGCCGCGCGATCACCGAACGGACACGCGTCGTCGCGCTCACCTGGGTGCACTCGAGCACCGGCGTCAAGCTTCCGATCCGGCCGATCGCGGACGCCCTTCCCGAACGTGTCCTGCTCTGCGTCGACGGCGTCCATGGCTTCGGCGTCCAGGCTGCGACCGTGCGCGATCTTCGGTGCGACGCATTCGCGTCCGGCTGCCACAAGTGGCTCTACGGCCCACGCGGAACCGGCGTCCTCTGGGCGAACGAGCGTGTCCGCGAGCTCATGCGGCCGACGATCCCTTCGTTCGACGACGGGGCGAGCTACGGAGCCTGGTTGTCGGGCACCGCACCCGCCGGGACTCCGGACGGTGCTCGGCTGACGCCGGGCGGGTTCCACTCGTTCGAGCAGCGCTGGGCGCTCCCCGCCGCATTCGGCTTCCACGAGGCCATCGGGCGCAAGCGAGTCGAGGCGCGAGTGCGGCTGCTCGCGCGCCGCCTTCAGGCCGGGCTCTCGGAAGTCAGAGGCGTACGCCTGCGAACGCCCACGTCGAGCGCCCTCTCCGCGGGACTCGTCTGCTTCGAGGTCGCGGGCGTCGATCCCACCGTGGTCGTGCAACGACTTGCCGCTCGCCGCATCGTCGCGAGCGTCACCCCGTACGCCCAGCGCTATGTCCGCCTCGGCCCCGGGATCGTCAACACACCCGCCGAGGTGGATGCCGCGGTACGCGCGATCGCGGCTCTCTGAGCCGCGTTCGGGTCAGCACACCCCCGAATCGTAAGCCGATACGCTACTGGTCCTTTTCGAGCGGCCTTGAGCGAACCTTGAGCGGCGAGGCGGACTCTCCAGGCTCCACGAGCAGGAGGTACCCAGTGCTTCGTCCGATCGCACGTGTCGTCTCGGTCATCCTCCTCACTGCGGCGGTCCTGGCGACGATCACCGCAGGCACGGCCCCTGCCGGGACCAGAGCCGCCTGTCCGCTCCGTGCCCAGGCGGTCTTCTGGACGTCGACGGACTGGGAGCTGCTCGGCGAGGAGCTGAAGGCGCAGCTGTCTCCGTGCGCGGACTACTACATCTCGATTCCGCCTCTGTCGAACGACAAGACCGGCCTTCGAGCCGAGCAGGACGACGTCATCAGGCGCCTCGGCCCGCAGTTCCACCCGATCGCAGAGGTCACGCTCGCAGGCGTCACGGGCTGGGCCGCGTGGGTGACCGGGGCGCCCGGCCGAACCTGGTTCGACGCCGGCGTCGAGTTCCGCAAACGGATGGCCGCGGCCGGCTACCGGTCCGACCTCGGCGAGACGTGGCTGCTGAACGAGGTCGACCGGAGCACGGCGCGAAACGAGCTGCCGTACCCACGCGCAGCAATGGCCGACCTGCTGCGGGGGTTGTTCAGAGGCGAGGGAAGCGGCCCGACCGTCCCCGGAATCGTCGAGATCGGCATCTCGTTCAGCCATCAGAACATTCCGGATGTCGAGGCATACAAGGCCGAGCTGAAGGGATGGCTCCTGGACTCGCAGTTCTGGACTACAGTCGACCCGTTCATCGCCATGCTGGCGAGGGAGGTGTACCCGGACGCGCGCTTCTGGGCCGTCCCCGGAACGTCGCGGAACGGGCGGGCGCGCAGTCTCAACGAGTACATGCAGCACGCGATGAACCTCGTCCGAGCAGGCCCGAGCTCGATCGGCGCGGCCCGGTCGCTGTTCGAGCCGGACATACATGCCGCTCGGAAACGCGACCTGGCCCGCCAGGGGTCCCGACCCGTTCACGCCACCGTTCTGCTGCGGGCACGGGTGGACGTCGATGTCGCTCGACGGGATGCTCTCGTTCGTCTCTGAGCAGATCTACGCGATCAGGCGCTACGTCGGCAACCACTCGCAGGGACCGCCGAAGGGGCGGCTCGGCTTCTCGTGGCAGCCGACGAACAACTTCGACCTTCCGCGGGCGGAATGGGAGCAGGCGAAGCGGGCGATCGCGTCGCGAATCGGGGCCGCGATCCGTGACAGCTACAAGCCCGGGCTCGCATTCGCCGATCGCGCCTGCTCGTCACCCGTGGCCTCGGAAGACTGGTGCCACGGCGCCGACGTCCCCGGCGCGGCGTTCACGGACGCGTGGGCGACCTTCGAGCGGTGGGGCTGACCCTCCGCGAACGCGCTCAGTCTTCGACGAGCGGGGCCGCGACCACGCCGTAGCCCTGCGCTTCCAGCAGGATTGCGGCGCGGTCGGCTTGCTCCTCGCCGGTCACGAAGATCGTGAGCGTGCCTCCGCGCTCCGGCGAGAGATGCTCGAGGTCGAAGTCGGACACGTTGATCCGGTTGGCGCCGAGGGCGTGGAAGATCCCTGCGAGGACGCCGGGCCGGTCCGGGATGTGGACGCGGAGGCGCTGGAGCGCGCCGGCGTCCTCGTAGGCGGACTCGAGCATCTGGCGCCGGTTGCCGCTCGCCTCGCCGATCCAGCGCGCGATCGATCCCGCGTCGCCCTCGGCGAGGGCGGCTTCGAGCTCTTCCACCCGCCGCCGATGCTCGGCGAGCGAGGCGACGAGCGCGGAGCGGTTCTCGAGGAAGATGTCGACCCAGATCCGCGGGTTCGCCCCGGCGATCCGGGTCATGTCCCGCAGCGATCCCCCTGCGGTCGCGAGGGGATCGTGACCGTCGAAGCGCGAGCCGCCCGCCTGGTTGAGGAGGACGTTCGCAAGCGCGTGGGGCAGGTGGCTCGTCACCGCGACGAGGCGGTCGTGCGCCTCGGGCCCGATCGCGAGCGGGCGGGCGCCGAGCCGGGTGACGAGCCCGTGGATCGCGCGGTAGGCCTCGGGGTCGGTCGAGGCGAGCGGGGTCAGGAACCAGGTCGCCTCGTCGAAGAGGTCCGCGTTCGCGCGTTCCGGGCCGCGGGTCTCGGCGCCGCAGATCGGGTGGCCGCCGACGAAGCGCGGGTTTCCTCCGGCCGACGCGCAGACCGAGCCCTTCGTCGATCCGACGTCCGTGACCGCGCAGCCGGGCGAGGCCGCGTCGAGAACGTCGCGGACGACGTTCGCCAGGCCCGCGACCGGCACGGCCACGAGCGCGACGTCCGTCCCGGCCAGTGCTTCCGCAAGAGATCCAGCGGGCTCGACGGCGCCGCGCTCGGCCGCGACCCGCAGCGCGTCTACATCCTCGTCCCAGCCGACCACCTCGCCCACCTTCGCCCGCCGCGCCGCAAGGCCAACGGAGGCGCCGATGAGCCCCGTGCCGACGACCGCTAGCCGCATCGCCCTCGGGTCACGCGGCGCGCATCAGCTCGGCGACCCGGAAGGCGAGGTCGAGCGACTGCCGGCCGTTGAGGCGCGGGTCGCAGAGCGTCTCGTAGCGGTGGTCGAGCTGCTCCTCGCTCACCGCCTCCGAGCCCCCGATGCACTCGGTCACGTCCTCACCGGTGAACTCGACATGGATCCCACCGGGCCAGGAGCCGACCTCGCGGTGCGCCTCGAAGAAGCCCTGGAGCTCGGACATGATCGCGTCGAAGTGCCGCGTCTTCGTGCCTGACGCTGTGCGGACGAGGTTCGCGTGCATCGGGTCGCAGGCCCAGACGACCGGCACCTCCGCCTCGCGAACCGCGCGCAACAGCGGCGGCAGCATCTCGCGTACCAGCTCCGCTCCCAACCGGGCGATGAACGTCAGCCGGCCCGGCACCCGCTCCGGGTTGAGCCGCTCGGCGAGCGCAACGGCGTCCTCGGGCGTCGCCATGGGCCCGAGCTTGACGCCGATCGGATTGTTGACCCCCGAGAAGAACTCGACGTGCGCGCCGTCGAGCTCGCGCGTGCGATTCCCGATCCAGAGCATGTGCGCCGAGCAGTCGTACCACTGCCCGGTGAGCGAGTCCTGGCGCGTGAGCGCCTCCTCGTACGGAAGCAACAGGCCTTCGTGGCTCGTCCACACGTCGACCTCGTGGATCGTGCGCTCGGTTGCCAGGTCGATTCCGATCGCCTGCATGAACCTCGTCGCGCGCTCGATCTCGTCGGCGAGCGCCTCGTAGCGCCGGCCGGCGGGCGAGCTGGCCACGAACTCGCGGTTCCACGTGTGGACGAGCGTGAGATCGGCGAAGCCTCCTTTCGTGAACGCCCGGACCAGGTTGAGGGTCGACGCGGCCTGGTAGTAGCCCTGGATCATCCGCTCGGGATCGGGAACGCGCGCCGTCGCCGTGGGCTCGTCGGAATGGACGACGTGTCCTCGAAATGTCGGAAGCTCGACCCCGTCGACCACCTCGGTCGGCTCGCTGCGCGGCTTCGCGAACTGACCGGCGATCCTCCCCACCTTGACGACGGGCAGCGTCGCGCCGTAGGTCAGCACCGCGGACATCTGGAGCAGGACCTTCAGCTTCTCGCGGATAGCCGGTGCCGACACGTCTCGGAACGACTCGGCGCAATCCCCCGCCTGGAGCAGGAACGCGCGGCCTTCGCTGACCTCGCCGAGCGCGGCGAGGAGCGCCCGCGCCTCGCCGGCGAACACCAGCGGGGGAAGCCCGTGCAGCCGCTCGCGCACCTCTGCCAGCGCCTGCGGGTCCGGCCAGTCTGGCTGCTGGCCCGCGGGGAGGCCGCGCCAGGACGACGGGACCCACGTTTGCTCGCCCACGGCCATGAACGGTGAGTGTAGAGACGAGCAACATCAAGTCACCTGGCGTCGGTACGCCTGGTGCGGAGACCGCGTGGCTCCTACCCTTCGGAGACCCGCGATGACGATCAGCGTCGCCTACCCGGGTCGCGACGGAGCCCACTCCGCCGCGGCGTGCGACCGGCTCTTTCCCGAGGGAGCCAACCTCGTCGGCCTGCCGACGTTCTCGGCCGTGGCCGCTGCGGCCGCCGAGCGCTCGGTCGAGTTCGGAGTGCTCCCGATCGAGAGCTCGCTGTCCGGGCCGGTGGCGGAGACGCACGACCTGCTCTTCGACTCGCCGCTCGCGATCACGGCCGAGACGATCCTTCCGATCCGCCATTGCCTCGTGGGCATCGCTCAGGTCGAGGCACGCGAGATCCGCGTCCTCCACTCGCATCCGGCCGCGCTCGACCAGTGCAGGCGGCTGCTCGCGGCGATGCCCTGGGCGACCGTCGTCGCGACGGCGACGACCGCCGATGCCGCCGCCCACGTCGCCGATCGCGCCGACCCGGCCGAGGCCGCGATCGCGAGCGAGCGCGCGGCGATGCTCCACGGGCTGACCGTGATCGACGACAACGTCGGTGACCATGACGAGGCGTACACCCGCTTCGTCGCGATCGCCACGCACGTGAGGCTCGACCAGGACGCGGTGCGCTGGCACACCGCGTTCTCGTTCGTCACGAACCACCAACCGGGCGCGCTGCATCTCGCGATCGAGCCGTTCGCACGCCACGGCATCGACCTCGTGCAGCTCGTCTCCCGACCGATCCCGAAGTCGCCCTGGCGCTACCGCTTCGACGCAATTCTCCTGGGGCACCCACGCGACCTGCCCGTGCGTACGGCGCTCGCCGAGCTCGGCGCACGCACGCGCCGGCTGAGTGTCTTCGGCTCCTACCCTGCGGACGACACGCGATGACCGATCCCGTGCCCGATCCCACGATTCGCGAGCTCCGGGAGCGGATCTCGAAGGTCGACCGCGCGCTCGTCGAGGCCCTCAACGCGAGGCTCGAGCTGGTCGCGCGCCTGAAGCGCTACAAAGAGGAGAACGGGCTCCCGTTCCTCGACCCCGACCGCGAGCGCGAGCTGATCGAGGAGCTCACGCGGGCGAATCCCGGGCCGCTGACGGCGGAGGGGCTCCGAGAGCTCTATACGAACGTCCTCGACCTGACCAAGCGCGAGGTGAAGTAGGGGCGTCTGGGCTCAGGCTTTAGCCTGACCCCGGTGTTGGGTGGCGATCGACACACCCGCCGACCCGAAGATGAGGTCAGGCTGAAGCCTGACCCCGGCGACAGCGGTGGAGCCTGACCCCCGGTCAGCGGAGGAAGTTGCGCGCGATCGCGAGCCCGTCCGGCGTCAAGACGCTCTCGGGATGGAACTGGACGCCCTCGATCCGGTGCTCCCGGTGCCTGACTCCCATGACCTCGCCATCCTCGGTCCGGGCCGTCACGACGAGCTCATCGGGCACGCGAACCGCCGCGAGCGAGTGGTAGCGGCCTGCCTCGATGTCCTCGGGGAGCCCGGCGAACACGCCCTGGCCGTCGTGTCGGACCCGGCTCGCCTTGCCGTGCAGCAACGCCCGCGCCTGCCCGATCTCGCCCCCGTACGCCTCGATGATCGCCTGGTGCCCGAGGCAGACGCCGAGCGTCGGGACCCGCGGCCCCAGACGACGAATCAGCTCGACCGAGACGCCGGCATCCTCGGGTCGTCCCGGGCCCGGGGAGATCACGAGCCGGTCCGGGGCGAGCGCCTCGGCCTCGTCCGGGCTGATCTCGTCGTTCCGGTGGACGGCGACCTGGACGTCGAGCTCCTCGAAGAGGTGGACGATGTTCCAGGTGAAGCTGTCGTAGTTGTCGACCAGCAGGAGCTTCACACGTACTCCTTCTCCGCGAGCTCGATGGCCGCCTCCAGCGCGGCCAGCTTGGCGAGGCACTCTGCGTGCTCGGCTGCAGGGTCCGAGTCTGCCACGACTCCCGCACCCGCCTGGATGCGCGCGACGCCGTCCGCGAGCACGATCGTGCGCAGGGCGATGCAGGTGTCCATCGCTCCGTCCGGCAGGACGTAGCCGACCGCACCCGCGTACGGCCCGCGGCGGTAGCCCTCGAGCTCGGAGATGATCTGCATCGCGCGGATCTTCGGGGCGCCCGTGACCGTCCCGGCCGGGAAGCAGGCGCGCAGCAGGTCGAACGGCGTCACGCCGTCGCGCAGCTCGCCTACCACCTCGGAGACGAGGTGGCTGACGTGCGAGAAGCGCTCGACGTCCAGCGACCGCGTGACGCGCACGGTGCCCGCTCGACAGACCCTGGAGAGGTCGTTCCTACCGAGGTCGACGAGCATGACGTGCTCGGCGCGATCCTTCTCGGAGGAGAGCAGTCGTTCGGCGTCGCCCTCACCCGCGCTCGTCGTGCCGGCGATCGGGCAGACGCTCGCGCGGCCGTTCTCGCACGCGACGAGGCGCTCCGGGGAGGAGCCGACGAGCGCCAGGTCGCCGAGCTCGAGGAGGAAGAGGTACGGCGAGGGGTTGACCCGACGGAGCGCGCGGTAGAGCGCGAGCGGCGACGCCGAGGTCGGCCGCTCCGCCCGCTGCGAGGGGACGACCTGGTAGGCATCGCCCGCTCGGATGTGGTCCTGGCACGTGCGGACCACTTCCTCGTAGCGCTCTTGCGACGGGACGCGGCGCAACTCGCCCGCCGTGCCGTGCGGGCCCCGCCCTTCGAAGCCGACAGGCTCTTCGAACTTCGCCGCGAGCTCCTCGGCGTCGCCTGCGATCACCTCGACCGCTCCGGCTCCGTGGTCGAAGCGGACGAGCGTGTCCGCGACGACGAATCGGCTCTCCGGGAAGTCGGGCCCGTCGGGGGGCAGCGGGACCGTCGGCTCGAGCGTGGCCGCGTGGTCGTAGGCGAGGTAGCCGACGACCGGCTTGCCCACGGTCTCGGCCGCGTGGACGTCGACGACCTCGGTGCCGCGCCCGAGGAACGAGTTGCGGCCGAGGCGGCCGCGCTCGACCGACTCGAGCAGGAAGCTCCCGCCTTCGGCGCCGCGCAGGCGCAGGTACGCCCCGAGCGGCGTCAGCAGGTCGGCAGGGATCGAGGCTTGGGTCACAATCTGCGATCGAGCTTGATCGTTTCTTGAGCGGCATCGGACAATCTCTTTCAATGCGTGCCCCACACATCATCGCGACAACGCCTCGACGACTCGTGCCCGCGCTTCAAGCGGTCGGTCTCGCGACCGTACTCGTACTTGCATCGGGCTGCAGTGTCGGAAGCAGCAAGGAAGCGAGCGATCCGACGACGACTTGCAACGATCCGAGGAAGCCGTTCGCACGTCAGAGTTGGGTCACATCGGGCGAGATCGAAGACATCGCGGTGCACTGCAACACCATCTTCGTCGCCGGCGACCTCGGGACGATCGGGCAACGGAGCGGTCCGCTCGCTTCGGTCTCGACCCATACGGCGCAGCGAGAGACGTTACTGCCTGAGCTGAGCGGTGATGTCGGAGACGCGGAAGAACAGCGGTCACCCGTTCGCGCCCTCGCGGCCGACGGATTCGGGGGCTGGTTCGTAGCTGGCTCGTTTTCGCACGCCGACGGCAAAGCATGCGCGGCGCTCGTTCACGTCCGTCGCGGAGGGAGGCTCGACTCGGGTTTCTGTCCGCGACCGAACGGTGCGGTGCGTGCCCTCCTCCGGCTCGGCAACACCTTGTACTTCGGTGGCTCGTTCACCAGGGTCGGCAACGACAAACGGCTCGGACTCGCAGCAATGCAAATTGCGACAGGTGAGGTACTCCCGTGGGCACCACATCTCGCTCCTGCCGAGCGATACCAAGATCGCGGAGGGTCGACGGATCGGATCGCGATGATCAGCGCGCTCGTCGGCGATGCCTCCACCGTGTACGTCGGAGGCTTCTTCGGAGGTATCGATGGCGCGTCGCGAAGGCATCTCGCCGCCGTGGATCCGAGTTCGGGACGAGTGCTCCCGTTCGACGCGCACCTCGGGGATCCGTCCTACTTCGAGGATCTCCTGAACGTCGGCGGAGTCGAGGCGTTAGCGCTGACCGCGAACAGCGTGTTCGTCGCCTGCCCGAGTTGCTCGCGAGTCGGAAGTCCATCGTTGCTGACCGTGGACCGCGAGTCAGGAAGCCCTCTGCATCCTCAAATCCCGATCGCCGGAGCTGTCCTCACACTGCTGAAGCACGGCTCGACCCTCTACATCGGTGGGGCGTTCGATCGAATCGATGGGGCACCGAGAAGCAACGCGGGCGCCTTGGACCTGGCATCCCACCGACTGCTTCCGTGGAGGCCCGTCGTCTCCCGGCCAAACTCCTTCTACGACGGCGTGCGCGCCATCTTGAAGGACGGAGCACGTGTGTACCTCGGCGGCAGCTTCCGCAGAGCAGGAGGAAAGCCTCACCGATATGTGGCTGCATTCGACGCGCGATCCGGGAGAGCGCTCTCCTGGGATCCGCAAGTCGATGGTCCGGTGCTCGCGCTCGGAGCAACACCGGCCACGGTGATCCTCGGCGGGCGCCTCGGAAGCATCAACGCTGAGCCACGGACCAGCCTGGCAGCAATCGATGGGCCGACCCGGCGCTTACTCTCGTGGTCGCCTCGGGTGAAGGGAAGGTATGGCTCCGGAGGCGTCAATGCGCTACTCGTCTTCGAGTCGAGCCTCTACGTCGGAGGAAACTTCTCGAGGATCGATGGACAACCGCGCCGCAGCCTCGCGGCGTTCGAAGTGTCCTCAGGACGTCTTGATGACTGGAGGCCAGCGGTAGGAGGCGATCCGACCTATGGAGTTACGACGATCACTTCCGGAGGGGAACGGGTATACGTCGGCGGGGACTTCTCGCGAATTAACGGCGAGTCGCGAGTCGGTGTCGGAGCCCTCGAGACCGGCACAGGTGAGTTGTCCGACTGGGCTCCTGCCCCTGACAACGGGGCCGACTCAGTTCACGTACATGCCATAGCCGATTCCGGTGACCGGATCTACATCGGAGGCGAGTTCGAAGAGGTCGCCGGATCGCCGCACGCGGGAGCGGTTGCCGTCGATCGCGAGACGGGTGATGCGTCCGACTGGAATCCGGCGCCAGACGACCTCGGGTTCGTTTATGCGCTCGCCGCGAGCGACACACAAGTCCATCTTGGCGGTTGGTTCGAACGAGTCGGATCTGCCGCGCGCACGGGTCTCGCGCAGGTCGACAGATCGACCGGCACAGCGACCTCGTTCGACGCACACCTCGTGGGTGGGGAGATTAGTACCGATGTCAAGTCGATTGTCAGGCGGGGAGGCTGGCTCTTCGTCGGCGGCGACTTCGACAGGGTAGATGGCAAGAAACGAAACGGTCTTGCGGTCGTCAGTGCCGAGACCGGGCGAGTCCTTCCGTGGCACCTCGACCCGTCAGGTGGATTCGAGTGGGTCAACGAGATCGAGGTCGCCGGCAGGACCGTGATTGCAGGCGGATATGCCGGGGGCGGAAACTCACACCAGCTCATCGTCGCATCACTAGCACAGTGAGCGTCACGGCCTGCCTCGCGACGCGCCGCCCGGAGTTGGTTAGCCGCTGAGCGCGGCCAGCTCGCGGCGATACCGCTCGAGCTTCTCGCGCTCCGCTTCCACGACATGCGCGGGTGCGTTCTCGACGAAGCTCCCGTTCGCGAGCATGCCCTCGGCTCGGGCGACCTCCTTGCCCAGCCGCTCGATCTCCGAGTCACGTTTGTCGTCTACCCGCTGGCGCTCGGGGCGCACGACCGCGGCGAAGATGCGCCGCTCGTCGTCCGAGCCGAGCTCGACCTGGACGCCGCTGCGCCTGAAGATGTGCGCCGCCTCCTGGACCCGCTCGAGCGCTCCCGCCTCCTCCGCGAAGCGAGCGTCCGGCTCGGGCCACCGGGAGACGATGAGCCGCGCCTCGCGGCCGGGCAGCTGCGTCCAGATCTCCTCGGTGACGTGCGGCATCACGGGGTGAAGAAGGGCAAGGAGCCGCTCGAGGGTAGTCAGGGCAGTTGCGATCGCGTCGCTATCGCGCTCGTACAGCCGCGGCTTGAGCGCCTCCGCGTACCAGTCACAGAAGTCGTCGAACGTGAGGTGGTAGAGGACGTCGGTCGCGGACGCGAAGTCGAAGCGGCCCCAGGCGTCCTCGAGCTCGGCGCGGGCTGCGTCGATCCGCGCCAGGATCCAGCGCTCCTCGAGATCCCGCGGGGCGACCTCCGGCGTGACGCCCTCGGCGTTCTGGAGGATGAGCCGCGCGACGTTCCAGAGCTTGATCGCGAGCTTGCGCCCTTCCTCGATGGCCCCGTACGAGAAGCGCACGTCCTGCGTGGACAAGACCTTCAACAGCCCGTACCGCGTCGCGTCGGCGCCGTACTCGACGATCGGCTCCATCGGGTCGATCCCGGTGCCGAGGCTCTTGGACATGCGCCGGCCCTCGTCAGGATGGAGGAGGGTCGAGTGGATGATCACGTCCGTGAACGGGACGTCGCCCATGAGCTCGAGCCCGGAGAAGATCATCCGGTTCTCCCAGAGCCTGATGATCTCGCGCGCGGTCGAGCTGGCGTCGCCGGGGTAGTAGCGGGCGAGCTCGGCTGTGTCGTCCGGCCAGCCGAGCGTCGCGAACGGCCAGAGCGCCGACGAGAACCAGGTGTCGAGGACGTCGGCGTCGCGCGTCAGGTCGGTCGAGCCGCACGTCGCGCAGGCGGCGGGCGCATCGAGCCGGACGGTGAAGTGGCCGTCGGGGCAGTGCCACACCGGCAGCTGGTGGCCCCACCAGATCTGACGCGAGATGTTCCAGTCGGGCGCGTTTTCGAGCGACTCGATCGCGAACCGGTGCTGCGACTCGGGATGGAAGCGCACGCGCCGCTCGCGGAGAGCAGCGATCGCGGGCTTGGCGAGCTCGTCCATCCGGCACCACCACTGGAGCGAGATGAGCGGCTCGATGCGGGAGTGGCAGCGCTCGCACGTTCTGACGGCATGCCGATACGGCTCGCGCTGCTCCAGCAGGCCGCGCTGCTCGGCCCAGGCGAGCACGCGCTCGCCGGCCTCCTCCTGCGAAAGGCCTGCGAGCTCGCCGGCCTCGGCGTTCATTCGCCCGTCCGGCCCGATGACCATCGGCTCCGGGAGCCCATGCGCGCGCCCGATCTCGAAGTCCGTCGGATCGTGACCGGGAGTGACCTTGACCGCGCCCGTTCCGAACTCCGGATCGACGCGTTCGTCGGCGATCACCGGGACGCGCCGCTCGACGTAGGGGACGATCACCTCGCGCCCGACTGCGGCCGCGTAACGCTCGTCCTCCGGGTGGACGGCGACCGCGACGTCGGCGAGGATCGTGGCAGGCCGGACCGTGGCGATCGAGATTCCCTCGCTCTCGTCGCCGTCTGCGAGCGGGTAGCGGATCGTGAACAGCGTGTCGTCCGTCTCGACGTGCTCGACCTCGAGGTCCGAGATCGCGCTTCGATGGAACGGGCACCAGTTGACGATCCGGTTGTCCCGGTAGATCCAGCCACGCTCCCAGAGCCGCACGAAGAACGTCATGACGGCACGGACGTAGGCGTCGTCCATCGTGAAGCGCTCGCGCGAGTAGTCGAGCGAGGCGCCGAGCCGCCGGTACTGGCCCATGATCGTCCGGCCCGTTCGCTCGAGCCAGTCCCACGTGCGCTCGACGAACGCCTCGCGCCCGAGGTCCTGACGCGTGAGACCTTCCTTGGCCAGCTCCTTCTCGACAACGTTCTGCGTCGAGATGCCCGCGTGGTCGTAGCCCGGCTGCCAGAGCGTGTCGTGGCCCAGCATCCGGTGCCAGCGGATGAGGACGTCCTGGAGCGTGCCGTTCAGCGCATGGCCCATGTGCAGGTCGCCCGTGACGTTGGGCGGCGGCACGCAGATGACGTACGTCGTATCGCTCCGCGCACCGGCGCCCGCGGCGAAGAGACCTTCCTCCTCCCAGGTCTGCTGCCACCGCTGCTCGACGCCTTCAGGCTGGTAGAGCGGCTCCATCGGCGCGGAGTCTACGGCGGCTGTTCGGAGCGGCCCGGCAGCGGCTCAGCGCGCGCCCGCCGGCCGCCCGGGTACCGGGAACAGACTGGCGGCCTCTCGCGTCGCGCAGCATGCGGCTCAGGTTAGCGCGGGCGCCGAAAGGACGAGGATCGTGCTGGTTCCGTGCGCATAGAGCTTCCCGGCGGCGTCCTCGAGCCGCGCCTCCGTCGTCGCGACCGTCCGGCCCGGATGGACGATGCTGCCGGTGCAGCGGACGAGGCCCGTCTCGACCGTCAGCGCGCGCGTGAAATTGGACTTGAACTCGAGCGTCGTCCAGCCGACCGGCTGGTCGAGGCTCGTGACGAACGCGCATCCCATCGCCGAGTCCATGAGTGTCATCGCGAGCCCGGCATGGACGACCCCGATCGGGTTGTAGTGGTACTCCGCCGGCTCGCACTCGAAGACCACGCGTCCGCGCTCGACCTCCGCGAGCCGGAACCCGAGCGTCTCCGCGATCGGCGGCGGCGAGAGATCTCCAGTTGCCATCAGCTGCATCAGCTCGAGACCGGACCGGCCGGCCATGTCGTCGCGGAGCGCGAAGGGGTCGTCCCAGGAGTACGTGCGCGTACGCTCGGTCACCGGCGAGACGCTAGCGACCGACCGCGTAGCCCTGCATGCCGCGTGGGTTCGCAGCCCCTTTGAACAGGCCGTCCCGCTCTCTCGCGACCGCGCTCACGCGACCGAGCGACCAGGCGGGCCAGAGCGTGACGTCGTGGCCGCGGCGCTCGAGCTCACCGACAGTCCGCGCGCCGAACCGCGCCTCGAGCGAGAGCGAGCGCGGTGCGATTCCCCGCGGGTAGAACGACGAGATCAGGTGATCGGTGTGGAACTCGGGCGCGTCGATTGCCGCCTGCAGGTCGAGCCCGAGATCGACGTGGCGCAGGAACACGTGCAGCGCCCACTGCTCCTGCTGGTCGCCTCCCGGGGTTCCCCAGGCGAGGTACGGCTCGCCGTCACGGAGCGCGAGCCCGGGAGACAGCGTCGTGCGCGGCCGCTTTCCGGGTGCGAGCGACGAGGCGAGCCCCTCCTCCAGCCAGAACATCTGCGCGCGCGTGCCGAGCGGCCACCCGAGCGCGGGGATCACCGGCGAGCTCTGCAGCCAGCCGCCGCTCGGAGTCGCCGAGAAGACGTTCCCGAAGCGGTCGGCGACGTCCAGGTGCACCGTGTCGCCGCGCGTCGGCTCGCCCGAGCCGGGCGTTGCAACCGCCTCCCGGATGCGCGGGAACCGTCCGAGGCCCGGCCCGACCTCCGCGGCGGCCTCCTCGCCGACGAGCTTCCGGCGTTCGTCCGAGTACCCGCGGGAGAGCAAAGTCTCGAGCGGCACGTCGCCGTCGCCGTAGAGCGCATCGCGGTCGGCGAACGCGAGCTTCGCGCACTCCGTCACGACGTGGACGAGCTCCGCCTCGGACAGCTCACCGAGATCGAAGCCCTCGAGCAGCGCGAGCTGCTGGAGCGCGACCGGGCCCGTCCCCCAGGCGCCGGTCTTGCACACGGTAAGGCCGCGATAGTCGAGCGTGGCCGGCGGCTCGAGGGTCGCTTCCCACGAAGCGAGGTCGTCGGCGGTCAGCAGGCCACCTTCGGCCTCGCAGAAGCGATCGATCTCCTCGGCCACGAAGCCCTCGTAGAACGCGAGGCGCGCCCGCTCGATCTCGTCTTCGCGCGAGCCGCCTCTGCTCTGCTCGACGATCCGCCAGTAGGTCTGGGCCAGCGCAGGGTTGCGGAAGAGCTCGCCCGGTGGCGGGGCCGGCAGGTAGAGCTCGGCCGATCCCGGCCACGAGGCGAGCAGCTCCCGGTTGAGCTCGATCGTCGCGGCGACGCGCTCGACGAGCGGGTAGCCCCACTCCGCGTACCCGATCGCGTACTCGAGCACGTCCTCGAGGCGCCACGTGCCGAAGTCGCGAAGCAGGAGCAGCCAGCCGCCGAATGCGCCGGGGACGCAGGCTGCCAGAACGCCGGTGCCCGGGACGAGCTCGTGTCCGAGGTCGTGGAAGTGGTCGATCGTCGCCGCCGCCGGAGCCACACCCTGGCCGCAGAGGACGAGCGGCTCGCCGCGATCTGCCGCCCAGAACACCGCCGGGACCTCGCCGCCGGGCCCGTTCAGATGCGGCTCGACGACCTGGAGGACGAACCCGGTCGCGCACGCGGCGTCGAAGGCGTTGCCACCCCGCTCGAGCACCGACATGCCCGCCGCCGAGGCGAGCCAGTGCGTCGACGCGACCATCCCGAAGGTGCCGCGCAGCTCCGGCCGGGTCGTAAACGTCACGCCGCGCAGAGCTGGCGAGCTACGCCGGCTCGTCGAGCGGGAAGTCCGCGGGCGTGACGTCCCCGACGATCTCGTGTACCGCTGCGACCTCGTGCTCGCCGAGGAGTCGGGCGTGCACGCGCACGTCCTCCTCGCTCGGAGCCTCGTACACGCAGAAGGTCGTCACGAGATCGTCGTCTCCGACGACCACGTGACTGTGCTCCCAGGTCACCTCGGGCGCATCGTCGCGCAGGACCTCGTTCGACCGTCGCCCGACTCTCGGCATCTGCTCCTCGGTGACGACGAACCTGCGCTCGACGAGAAACCTGGGCACGGCGTTCTACGCTGACTCTTCGGCGAGCTCGTCCAGCTCGCCGGACATCGCACCGCCGCTCGTCAGGAGCGTCGGCTTCAGGCCCTTCGCGATCGTCTCCTTCGTGATGACGCACTTCGTCACATCGGTGCGCGAGGGCAGCTCGAACATGACGTCGAGGAGCGCCGACTCGATGATGGAGCGGAGGCCGCGCGCGCCCGTCTCACGCTCGAGCGCGCGATCCGAGATCTCCCAGAGCGCGTCCTCCGTGAAGACGAGCTCGATCGAGTCGTACCCGAAGAAGCGCTGGTACTGGCGCACGAGCGCGTTCTTGGGCTCGGTGAGGATCGCGACGAGGTCCTCCCGCCGCAGCTGGTGCACCGCGGAGATGACCGGGAGCCGGCCGACGAACTCGGGGATCAGGCCGAAGGACATCAAGTCCTCGGGCATGACCTTGGCCAGCACCTCCGCGCTCTCCTCGGAGTTTCGCGAGCGGACCTCGGCCCCGAAGCCGATCGCGTTCCCGCCCATGCGGTGCTCGATGATCTTGTCCAGGCCGGCGAACGCGCCTCCGCAGATGAAGAGGATGTTCGTCGTGTCGATGGACAGGAACTCCTGGTGCGGGTGCTTGCGTCCGCCCTGCGGCGGCACCGAGGCGATCGTCCCCTCGAGGATCTTCAGGAGGGCCTGCTGGACACCCTCGCCGGAGACGTCGCGCGTGATGGACGGGTTGTCCGCCTTGCGCGCGATCTTGTCCACCTCGTCGATGTAGATGATCCCGGTCTCGGCCTTCTTGATGTCGAAGTCGGCCGCCTGGATCAGCTTCAGGAGGATGTTCTCGACATCCTCGCCGACGTAACCGGCCTCCGTGAGGGCCGTCGCGTCGGCGATGGCGAACGGCACGTTCAGGATGCGGGCGAGCGTCTGGGCGAGGAGCGTCTTTCCGCAACCGGTCGGCCCGAGGAGGAGGATGTTCGACTTCTGGAGCTCGACCTCCGCGTCCTCGAGCCCCATGCGGACGCGCTTGTAGTGGTTGTAGACCGCGACCGCGAGCGTGCGCTTCGACTCCTCCTGCGAGATGACGTAGTCGTTGAGGACGGAGTAGATGTCGAGCGGCTTCGGGAGGTTGTCGAGGTCGAGCTGCGCGGGGCCGGTCAGCTCCTCGTCGATGATCTCGTTGCAGAGGTCGATGCACTCGTCGCAGATGTAGACCCCTGGCCCGGCGATGAGCTTCTTGACCTGGCGCTGGGACTTCCCGCAGAAGCTGCAGAGGAGTTGCTCGTTGCCCTCGCTCGCTCGAGCCACGTGTCTCCTTTTACTCCGATTTCACCGATTCGGCTAGGGCCGGCTACGAGCGCTGCTCGATCACCGTGTCGATGAGCCCGTATTCCTTCGCCTCTTGGGAGGTCATGTAGAAGTCACGATCCATGTCCTTCGAGACCTTCTCGATGTCCTGGCCCGTGTGCTTCGCCATGATCTCCTCCATTAGCCGCTTCAGGCTGATTACCTCCCGCGCCTGAATCTCGATCTCCGTCGGCTGGCCGTGGAAGCCGGCCGAGCCCTGGTGAATGAGGATCTTCGAATGCGGCAGTGCGCTGCGCTTTCCGGGCGTGCCGCCGGCGAGGACCGTCGCGCCCATGGACATCGCCATACCGACGCAGATCGTCTGCACGTCCGGCTTGATGAACTGCATCGTGTCGTAGATCGCGAGGCCGGCGTACACGATCCCGCCGGGTGAGTTGATGTAGATCGAGATGTCCTTGTCCGGGTCCTCCGACTCGAGATGGAGGAGCTGCGCGACGACGAGGTTCGCGATCTGGTCTTCGATCGGGGTTCCGAGAAAGATGATGCGCTCGTTGAGCAGGCGCGAGTAGATGTCGAACGAGCGCTCGCCGCGCGAGGTCTGCTCGATCACCATCGGAATCAGAGGGCTCATGAGCCGGTCTCCGGCTCATGAGCGTGGAGGGGTGTGGGGAACCGGGAGGTTCCCCACGTCTTCAAGAAGAAGGGGGCACGTGGCGGAAACATGGTTTCCCCCACGATCGTTTGCTGAAGGCGAACGATGCTCATTCGGGCTCCTTGCCGCCGGGGATCCACAACTTCGTGTCGCCCTCGGGCTTTTCCTTTTCTTTTTCCGGGGTCCAGAGCTTGTCTCGCGCAGCTGCGAGGTCGGGCGCGATCGGCTGCACGTCGGCGACGAGCCGGTCGAGCGCCGCGCGCAGCCGGAGGTCCTCGCGGATCGACTCCTGCTGCCCATGCGCCCACACGTCCTCGATGAGGCCTTCGGCATCCTCCTCGCCCGCGCTCTCGGCCTCCTCGCGCAGGTACGCCTTCACGTCGTCGTCGGACACATCGACTCCGGCGCGCTCGGCGAGCGCCTCGAGCGCGAGCTCGCGGGCGACCGAGACCGCGGCCTCGAGGACCATCTGGCGCTGGAGCTCCTCGGCGCTCGTCCCGCTCGCCTGCATGTACGCCTCGAGGGAAAGGCCGCGCCTCTCGAGCGAGCGGACGAAGCCGGTGAGGAGGTCCGAGGCTCGCGTCTGCACGAGCGGCAGCGCCGGCTGCACCTTCGACTCCTTGACGAGCTCGTCGACGGCGGCTACCCGGTAGGCGGCGTCGATCTCCGAGTCGATCTGCTCGCGAAAGGTCGACTCGACGCTGGCGCGCAGCTCTCCCAGCGTGTCGAACTCGCTCGCCGCGCGGGCCAGCTCGTCGTCCAGGGGCGGGAGGATCTTCTCGTTGATCTCACGGAGCGTCACCTCGACCTTCCCGCTCGTCCCGTCCGGCCGCTGGTACGCAACCTCCTTCGAGTCGCCCGGCGCTGCGCCGACGAGCGCCTGCTCGAGCTCCGCAGCAAGACGGCCCGCGCCGAGCTCCACGATCGTGTCGCGCTGCGCCTCGCCCTCCGGATCGACGATGTCGATGACGGCCGTGTCGCCGACGCGCGCCGCGCGCCCCTCGGCGGGGGCGAGCTCGGCGACGGACTCGCGCAGCGTGTCGAGCTCGGCGTCGACGGCGTCCTGCGGTACCTCCACCTCCTGCCGCGGCACCTCGAGCTGCGTCCAGTCGACGAGCTCGGGGAGCGGCTGCACCTCGACGGTCGCGGCGAAGCTCCACGGCTCGTCCGCGGAGCTCGGGAGCTCGAACTCGTACTGCGGGTCGGTGATCGGGCGCACGCGGTTGCGCGATGCGGCGCTCCAGAACCAACCGCCGATGTGGCTGTCGACGGCTTCCGAGTAGATCCGCTCCTTCCCGAGCCGCGAGATGAGCACGGGCTCCGGGATCTTTCCCTTGCGGAACCCGGGGAGCTTGACGCTCTCGGCGAGGTCCGAGACCGCGTGCTCGACCGCGTGCTTCACCTGCGCGGTCGGGACCTCGACCGTCAGGCGGACGCGATTCTCGCCGAGCTCCTCGACCGTCGTCATGCGGCAATTCAACCAGCATGACCTCGGGTGGCGGTGGATCGACCCGCGTAGGATCGCGCGCGTGACGGAGCGGTACGACGTCGTCGTCGTGGGCGTCGGCGGGATGGGGAGCGCGGCGCTCTACCACCTCGCGCGACGCGGGAAGCGCGTCCTGGGGGTCGAGCGCTTCGACGTGCCGCACGAGCTGGGGTCGTCCCACGGCCTGACGCGGATCATCCGGCTCGCGTACTTCGAGCACTCCGACTACGTGCCGCTCGTCCGGCGCGCGTACGAGCTCTGGCGCGAGCTCGAGTCCGAAGCGGGCGAGCAGCTGCTCCACGTCACGGGGATCGTCGAGGGCGGCGGTCGCATCTACGACGGCGTCCTGCGCTCGTGCGCAGACCACGACCTGCGGTACGAGGCGATCGACGGGCGCGAGGTCGGTCGGCGCTTCCCCGCCTACCGGCTGCCACCCGACATGCCGGTCGTGTTCCAGCCGGACGGCGGGTTCGTGCTCCCCGAGCGCTGCATCGTCGCTCATGTCGAAGGCGCCCTGGCGCACGGCGCAACCGTGCGCGCCCGCGAGCGCGTGCTCGAGTGGGAAGACACGGGAGACGGCGTGCGCGTACGCACGGATCGCGGGATCGTGGAAGCCGAGCGGCTCGTCCTGACCGCGGGAGCCTGGTCGCAGACGGTCGCGCGGCTGCCGGCCGGGATGGTGCGTGGTGTCCGCCAGGCGCTCGCGTGGCTGCAGCCGAGCCGGCCGGAGCTCTTCGTGCCCGAGCGGCTGCCCGTCTTCAACCTCGTCCTCGACGAAGTTCACTACTACGGCTTACCTGCCTTCGGGATCCCGGGCTTCAAGCTCGGGCGATACGACCTGAGCGGCGAGGGCGGAGACCCGGACGTGATCTCGCGCGAGCCGACCCGTGACGACGAGATGCCGCTGCGCGCGTTCGCGGAGCGCTACTTCCCGGACGGCGCCGGGCCGACGCTTGCGCTGAAGACGTGCCTGTTCGAGCCCTCGCCCGACGAGCACTTCCTCATCGATCTCCACCCGGAGACCGAGTCGGCGGTCGTTGGCGCCGGCTTTTCGGGACACGGCTTCAAGTTCTGCTCCGTCGTCGGCGAGATCCTCGCCGACCTCGCGCTCGACGGAGACACCCGCCACGACATCGGCTTCCTCCGGCTGGACCGTTTTCGGTGACGAGAGCGCGATCGCGCCCGCGCAGCGGGCGCGCTCTAGGGGTCTCCCGCGGTCGGAATCCGCGCATCAGCGGATCCGACCTGCGGACGATGCGGGCGGGAGGACTCGAACCTCCAAGGACCGAAGCCCAACGGGACCTAAACCCGTCGCGTCTGCCAGTTCCGCCACGCCCGCGGGGTCCCGAAGGATAGGCGCCCGCCAGGGCGCCCGGCCATCGCGCGACGGCGGCTAGTAGCGGCCGACGAGGATGGCGAAGGTCTCGCGGACGCTCTCCACGACGAGCCCCACGAGGAAGACGATGGCAACGACGGCCGCGGCGCCGTAGATCTCGCCTGTCGCCGACAGCATCAGGAGCGCTGCGAAGCACCCGACGACGAAGAAGGCGGTCGAGAGGGGTCGGCGAGTGTAGGTGCCGAGCCCGAGCCCGACGAGGAACGCGGCGCCAAAGACCACGATCCCTAGCGTCATGCGGCCGAGGGTAGGACCGGGGTCGGACGGACCGGACCGCATCGGCGCCGGTCGACGCGGTCTACTCGACCGTTGCAGGCAGCCCGAAGTCGCTCGCGAACGCGGTCAGAGTCGCGAAGCCGGTGATTCCGGCGATGGTCTCGCCGTCGAGCGCGAGCACCATCAACCCGTACGCGTGGAAGCGGAGGTCGTCGCCGTGGGTCGCGAGCCGCGCCCTAGCGGCATACTGCGCGCGGGCCCCGTAGCTCAGTGGATAGAGCGGCAGACTTCGAATCTGCGGGCGGAGGTTCGACTCCTCCCGGGGCCACTCAGATTGCTAGCGGCATGCGGAACCGCATGAACACTGGTGATAGGCGTGTGAAGACCCTGGGTCTGCAGGACCACTCGTGCCGCGGCGAGAGGCGCGCGAGACCGCATGAATCCTGGGGTTCCGCGTGCAGAATCCCGGACTTGCAAGGCGGTGCAGACCCCGGTGCTACCCCGGGACCTCCCCAGACCTGGCGATACGGGACATGTGGGCGGCGTTCGCCGGTTGACTCCGGGAGCGACGTGAGCCCGAACTTCTCACCGCCGATAGCGCCAGCCCCCGTGGCCGACGTCGGGTGCGAAGTCGAAGTGGGCGGTCGTGATGTCGACCGCTCCGTCGCGTTCGACGATCAGTCCTGAGGCCGTGGAGACCGCGAAGGTGAAGGCGGCCCCGACAGCGCCCATCCTTACCGTGATCGTCGCCCGGCCCGAGTCGTACGACAAGACCGGTTGCGACGAGCCCGCCAGCCACCTGTTCGACCCGCTGTCCCACCGCAGCAGCCTGGTCGTGCCGCCGATCATCTGAATGAGCCGGTCGGCGCCGAGGCCCCAGACGAGCGAGTCGTTGCCGGTCGCCTGGCGCCGATCCGAATCGATCGCGAGCTGAAGTCCCATGTCGCTCGTCATCTGAGGACGGTTCGCGACCCACACGCGGAACGTCACGGTTCTCCGGTCGTCGGACACGATGACGCTCGTGATGTCGGGTGCCTGGAGGTCTTCGCCGGGGGTATCTCTGTAGAGAGCCGAATGAGCTCGCGGGTTGACGGCGCCGGCTGCCGCCGCGGCAACCGTCAGCACAGCAAGCGCCGTCGCCACCACGGCAACGATGCGGAAACCTCGTGCCGCCCCCCAGGCGCGGTCGATGCCTCCTTCTTCCACCCCGAGCCACCGAAGCCACGTCCTGCCGACGCGCCGTTCCCGCGGGTCGCGATCACGGATCTCACGCACGTGGTCTCCCTTCGTTTGTCGATCCGTCCCGCTGCGGGCGTGCGCGGGTGGCCGCGAACGCGGCGAACCCTCCTCTCGTCTGATCGAGACGGCGTGCGCCGACTAAACGAGAACGCGCCCTACAACGTCAGATTGCTTCTTCGACCGTCGGGAAGAGCATGTCTCGGACGGGCGGTGTTGCCTATCGGACATTCGTCCGATTTGTCGGGTGCCTGCGATTGAGCCGACGCCCGCCCACTCGGGTAGATCGTTGCCTCAACCGTTGTCGCCGCCCACGGACGTAGCGAAGACGCGCGCGACAGCGGCGGCCCGCGTGCTGACCCCGCACTTGTCGAACACGTGCTCGAGGTGCGTTCGCACGGTGGCTGGTGACAGCCAAAGCAGGCACGCGATCTCGCGGTTTGTCTTTCCGTGCGCCACGAGGAGGAGTACTTCTCGCTCGCGCGGGGTCAGACCCTCGGCGACTCCGAAGGGCGCTCGACGTACGGCAGCGCGTCGATAGAGCTGGCACAGATGCGGCACGAGGAGCTCGAGCACGAGCACGTCGCGATCGCTGAAACCGCCCCAATGCGAGCACCCGAGCTCGATCCGGTGGAGAACCGCCTCCCCCGGCACCGTCAGCCAGAGGTGGATCGGATCCTCGATCCCCAGGACGCGGTGCACCGTGGCCCAGAGCTGACGCGAGTGGAACTGCCGGGCCGAAACCAGGTCGGAGAAGCGCACCGGCCTCCCCAGGAGAGACGGCACCGGCGGAACGGGGTCGTCGCGGTCGGCACACTCGCGAGCCGCATCGTCGATCTCCGGAGTCCAGCGACTGTCGACGTCCACGCACCACTCACACCGAATGTCGGAGAAGGACAGCACCGTCAGCTCCTCGGACGCCGCGGCCGGATCTCGCCCGCCGAACTCGACGCTGGTGGCGTGGGCGGCCGCTGGGAAGAGTCCGAAGAATGCGTCGAGCACCGGCTCCGTAAATGGTTCGGGACCGTCGACCTCGCCTGCCTCGTAGAGGAAGGCGAGCATCTCACGATGGTCCGAGTCGGAGAGCCTCACCACGCTTGAACACTAGAAGCTCCTGATCATCGCCACCAGGCCTGGGTCCGAACCAGGCCCGAATGGCGCAGACGTTCCAGCATGGATGGATGTGCGCACGTACGCGGGAGAGGCCGCTCGACCGTATCGGCCCGGCGTTCGCCGCGGCGCTCACGGTGCGGGTCTACGATGCGCTCGTGAAGCAGATCAACTGCGTGTGCGGGAAGGTCGTCAAGGGCGAGAACGACGACGAGCTCTGGGAGAGAGCGCAGGCTCATATTCGGCAGGACCACCCCGAGCTGGTGGACAAGGTCTCGCGCAAGGACATCCTCGCGCAGGCCGAAGAGACCTAGGCCGTCGCCTTCGGAGCAGTCTCGCCGAGCAGGCGCCGGTAGACGCTCTGCACGGCCGGGCTGGGCGCGATCCCGAGCTCGTCGCGGAGCAGGATGCGCAGGCGGTCGTAGACGCGCATAGCCTCGGCGGAGTTGCCGCGCCGCTCGAGCGCCTCCATCAGGATCCGGTGACCGGTCTCGCGGTAAGGAGCGAGCTCGATGAGCCGCCGCCCGCACTCTTCGGCCTGTGGCAGCGTCGGGCCTCCGAGGCCGAGCCTCGCCGCTGCGAAGCACTCGAGCCCGCGCACCTGGACGTCCGCGAGACGTCGCCGCCAATCGTCCAGCCACGGGCGGTCGTGACCCTGGAGCAGCGGTCGGCTGGCGACGTGATACGCGACGCCGGACGGGCCCCAGGCGTCCGCCCACTCGCCGTGGGCGATGTGGGACTCCGCGCGGTGCAGGCTCTCGAGCGCCGCCTCGACGTCGACGAATGCGTCCGCTGGAAGGACGACGTCGATCTCCGATCGTCCGGCCAGCAACTCGGGTCCCACGACGCGTCGCAGCTTCGAGAGCAAGACGTTCAGTCGAGGGGCGTGGCCGGGCGTTGCCTCCTCGCCGTAGACCGCGTCCAGAAGCTCGGCGCGGGCGATCCGCCGGACGCGGTTGAGCATGAGGTAGGCGAAGAGCAGTTGCCCCTTGGCCCCCGGGAGCGCGTCCTCGACCCGCTCGCCGCGCAACATCACCGCGAGCCGCCCGCAGAGCTGGATTCTCGTCTCGCCCGTCAGCGCCATCGCCTCAAGCTTAGGAAAGGACGGCGAAAGGTTCGCGAAACGACGGGCCGCGACCATCGCTTCGCAAGGACAGGCAGGAGCGATGGCACCAGACGAGATGACAGGAGGAGCCATGGAATCCAAGAACGTCGAGACTTACCGTGCAGGGCATGAGGCCTTCAACCGGCGCGACTTCGACGCGATGGTGAAGGAGTACGCCGAGAGCATCAGCTGGATCGACCAGGCCCGGGGCGTCACGTTCAGCACACCCCAGGAGTTCAAGGACGAGTTCCTCGAGGGATGGATCCAGGCCTCCTCGGACTGCCAGGTCACTCACGCCCGGTACACCGACGCCGGCGAGATGGTTGTGGCGCGGTTCACCGGCCAGGGTACGAACGACGGCCCGCTCGGTCCCTTCCCGGCCACCGGCAAGGAGTGGACGCTGCCGATCTGCGAGATGTGGCACTTCGACGCCGACGGTCGGGTCGTCGGTGGCGAGATCTACTACGACCAGGTCTCTCTGCTCACGCAGCTGGGGCTGCTGCCCGAGCCGTCCCCGGTATGAGCGGCGAGGCTCACGACTGCGTGCGTTCTCTGGCTCGGCCGGAGAGAGCAGCGCGACCTGGCCGCGAACGTAGCCCAAAGAGCTCGTCGTGAACCAGAAACCCTCTTCGTTTTACGCGTCGCCGCAGGAGGCGATGCAGGCACCCGCGGAGGAGTTTCTCTACGTGGCGTGCTTGCACGGTGGCACCGGGGTGGAGAAGCCGGACTTCCTGGCCGTCATCGACGCCGAGGAGGGACGGATCATCCACGAGACGCCGATGCCGAGCGTGGGCGACGAGCTGCACCATTTCGGCTGGAACCGCTGCTCGTCGGCCTGCCACGGACCCGACCGTTCACATCTGATCATCCCCGGGTTCCGCTCTTCGCGCATTCACGTCGTGAACGTGGCCGACGACCCGCGCAGGCCGCGCATCGAGAAGGTGATCGAGCCGGAGGAGGTCGTCCGCGCGACGGGCTACACGCGGCCGCACACCGTCCACTGCATGCCCGGCGACAACATCGTCATCTCGATGCTCGGCGATGCCGACGGAAACGGCGCCGGGGGCTTCGCCGTGCTCGACGCGCAGACCTTCGAGGTGAAGGGCCGCTGGGAGAACGGCGGCGAGACGCCGCCCTTCAACTACGACTTCTGGTACCAGCCGCGCAAGAACGCGCTCGTCTCGTCAGAGTGGGGCGAGCCGAACGCCTACGAGAAGGGCTTCGACCTCGACGACGTCGCCGCCGGTCGCTACGGCAGCCGCCTCCACTTCTGGAACCTCGCCGAGCGACGCCTCGAGCAGACGCTGAACCTCGGCGAGACGGGCCTCGTCCCGCTCGAGGTGCGCTGGCTGCACGACCCCGACGCCGACCAGGGCTTCGCCGGCGCCGCGCTCTCGAGCACGATGTGGAACTTCCACCGCAACAACGGCAGCTGGAAGGCCGACCAGGTGATCACGGTCGAGGGCGTCGAGCTCGAGGGCTGGCCGTTCCCGGTCCCGGGGCTGATCACCGACCTCGTCCTCTCGATGGACGACCGCTTCCTCTACTTCTCCGACTGGCTGCACGGCGACCTGCGCCAGTACGACGTCTCCGACCCAGCCAACCCGAAGCTGACGGGACAGCTCTGGCTCGGCGGGCTGCTCGGCAAGACGAGCGACGCCGGCCGAGAACTGCACGGCGGCCCGCAGATGCTGCAGCTCTCGTACGACGGCCGCCGCCTCTACGTCACGAACTCGCTCTACTCGACCTGGGACAACCAGTTCTACCCCGAGCTGCGCTCCTGGCTGCTGCGCGTGAACTGCGACCCGAACGGCGGCATGGAGGTCGACCGCGACTTCTTCGTCGACCTCTCCGACCGGCCGAACGGCCCCGCCCGCGCCCACGAGGTGCGGCTCCAAGGCGGTGACTGCACGACGGAGACATTCCAGTGATCGTTGCCCACGTCCTGGGGATTCCGGTCGAGGAGAGCCTCGTGCTGCTCGCGCCTGTCGGCGCGGCGACCGTAACCGCGGTCGCGATCGCCGCCCGCACCACGTTCGCCCGGCTCCGACGCCGGTCTCCGGGTCGGGCCCGGAGAGGAGACGCACCCGTATCACCCCTCTGAGCCGGAGAAGTAGATGCTCCGGCCGTCGCGCGACCAGCTCGGCGGCGAGGGGAACGAGCCCTCGAAGACGCACGGAGCCGCGAGCGCGAGCTCCTTTCCGCCCCGACCGCCGGGACCGACGATTGAGAGCATCGTGCTGATCTCGGGCGCGCCGGCCGGCTCCTTCGGGCTCCCAGAGACGGTCGTGAGTAGCGCGAGCCTCTTCCCGCCCGGCGACCAGGTCGGGCAGCTGCCGGCCCGCGAGATACGCCGCGGCTTGCCACCGGTCGCCGGGATGACCCAGACGCCGTTCGTCGTGCGGCGCGTAAAGGCGATCAGCTTCCCGCCCGGTGACCAGGCGGGGTAGGTGCCTCCGGCCAACCGGTGCAGTCGCGACCCGTCCGCCCGGATGAGGTACAGCCGATGCTGCAGGTCAGACCCCGGCGTCCTCTCGAAGACGATCCACTTGCCGTCCGGCGACCACGCCGGCTGCGAGCTCGTCGCGTCGTAGGACGGCCCGCGCGCGAGGGTGCGCTGATGTGAGCCGTCGGGCCTGGCGATCCTCAGATCGCCTGCTCCCATGTCCGCCTCCGCCGGGCCGAGAAACGTCCGGAAGAGAATCCGCCGACCGTCGGGCGACCACGCCGGCTGCAAGGCCCGCTCGACGAGCTTCCGCTCTCCGCTCCCGTCGTTGTCCACGGTCCAGACGTCCGTGATCGCGCACTTCGTCTGCGGCGGCGGGTGACAGGGGTCGCCGTTCCAAGCGGTGAAGACCAGGCGGCGGCCGTCCGGCGACCAGACCGGGCGGAAACCGCCGGTCGCCGTCAGCTGTCGCTGCTCGCTTCCGTCGGGTCGCATCAGCCAGATCCGGCCGTCCCGCACGTACGCGATCAGGCGGCCGTCGGGCGACACGGCCGGGTCCGCACCTGGTCCGAGCGCGCGCGGCGCTCCCCCGGACACGGAGACGACGTAGATCTGCACGGTTGTCAGAACGCGGTCGGGCGCCCCGGTCGAGCTGCCGGCAAGCACGAGAACGGCCAGGAGAAGGAGCGGCCCGGTCACGAGAGTGCGGCGCATCAGCGGAGAGGGAGCCGATTCAACGGGATGAAGGCGACGCGCGGGTGTGGGGCATGTTCATCCTCCAAGAGGCGGCCACGCCGCGCTTAGAGATCGTCGACGTCCAACTACCCGTCGCCATGAGCCGCCGACAGGTGGTCGAAGGCATCAGCCCACAGCCGATGCTCGAACGAGCCACGGGCTCGCTCTGCTCGATCAGCGACGCCATCTGGTCCACGATAAGCCCAGACGTGCGGAAGCGTGTAAAGCGCGCGATTCATGCGACGCGATGCAGATCCCCGTGCTTACCTAGATCGTTCGCCCACTGCTTGCCCGCCGGTACTTTTCGCACCGTGGTGGCCTCAACCGCGGCTTTCCAGAGGCTGGCTCACGCCCACGACGGCGTCTTCCTCTACCGCCGCGGCCACTATTGCCGGACTCCGTGGCTGGAAGCCGACTCCTACAAATTCGTGTTCGTTCCCGAGGGCCGCTACGGAGTCCAGGTCAACGACCACGAACTCGGCGTGGCGCCGGGTCAATTTGTCGTTCTGAACCCGTACGCGCGCCATCGTCATCTGGGCCTCAGCGGCGCGAAGCTCCTTGTCGAGGTCAGGCCCAACGCGATAGCCGAGGCGGCTGGCGCGCTCGGCAGGCCGCGCCCACCGCGATTTCGCCAGCTGCGGGCGAGCGACAGCCTCGTCCACGCATGGGTACGCGAGTGGGTCGCCGCCTCCGAGGAGAGCGGCGACCTCGAGGTGGAGGAAATCGTCGCAGGCATTGCGCTTCGCCTCGTCGAGCTCCATGACGGCCCGCCGCGCTTCCGCGCGACCGCCGCAGTCGCGAAGGCCGTCGCGCTGATCAACGAGCGTTTTTCGGAGCGGCTGACTCTCGACGAACTGGCGGCGGAAGCCGGCATGGAACGCTTCGCCTTCGCTCACGCCTTCAGGCGCGAGACCGGCCTGTCGCCGCATGCCTACCTCCGCGAGCGACGGTTGGCCGCCGCCGCAGCGGCCCTCGCCGGGAGCACACCGATCATCGACGTGGCGTTCGAATACGGCTTCGGCTCGGTCAGCAGCTTCAACCGCGCCTTCCGCGCCGCCTTCGACGTGACGCCGTCGCGCTTCCGTGAGCTCCACGCCCGGAGCATCGTCCGCTGATACTGACGCAAGAAACGCGCAGAAACGTCTCGACCTGCGACCTATCGTTGCGGTCATGAGACCACGCTGTTATCACGTCTTCGCTCTCGCCCCGCACGGCATGTCCGCTGCAGAGGCCAATCGCCTGTTCAACGAATACGTCGACGACCTCTCTCACGGTCAGCCCGTTTTCCACGACCACTTCTCGCGCAAGCCCCACGGTGGCGTCGCCGTCGTCTTCCCGCGCGACGAGCAGGAGCGTGCACGGCTCGTCGAAACCGGCCCGCTCGCGGGGTGGCAGACCACCGTTTCGCCGCTCGTCTTCTCGCTCACGCCCGTCGGCTTCGCCGCGCAGACGGCATTCACACTCGAGCAGTACGGGCGGACCAGCCTCGAGCAGCTGACTGCCGAGGAGGAGCCCGGCAAGGTCTTCTGGTGGCAAGCGCGCTCGGCGTGATCCGCCTCGACGTTCTGGCGGCGAAAGACGTCGATTTGCGGGGCACTTCGCATCCTCTCGGGCATGACATCCCGACTGCCCTCTTCCCTGGCGACAGTAACGCTCGCCGAGTCGAGGCGGCCTGCAGCACTGGCGGCACCTTCATCGAACGGATCGTCGGACTACCCGGCGAGAAGCCGTCGACGCGGAACGAGATTCGTCCTGATCGCGCGATCTCCGGCGACTCGGGCCGTTGGGGTCACTCCTCTGGGTGCGGAAACAGCGCGACGTACTGACGCTCCCAGGCCGTGATCCGGCTAGTGAAATGCCAAATCCATGCAGCCAGGTAGCAGGTGCCCGCGGCCGCTGACGCTATCGCGATCACCGCGCCTGGGGCACCCGCTGCATTTGCCACTAGCCCTGCGAGGGCGCTCGTCACGACGGTGTCCACTACGAGTATGAACATCCAGCTGCTGGCAAAGAGCTGTATGTGCCATCCCCGGTGTGGGAAATAGGTGTACGTCTGGCCGATCCCTCGCTCGTCGTCGTGCGTGGACGTGACGAAGTACCGGTCGATCCCAGGGTCCAGCTCGGCGTAGGCCGCCCGAAGCCTGTTCATCCCGATCACAAACGCCTGGTCTTCTTCGCTGCCGTTCTGGACACGGAGCAGCGTGAGCGTGCCGACAAGAAGCACGATCGAGAAGAGGACGATCGTGAACGCGTCGAAGCGGCCGTCGAAGTCCGTGGTCTGCCCAACGAGTGCGAGGCTCACGATGCTCGCCGAGACGAGGGTGAGGAAGATCGCGATCCGCACGAGCAGCTCGTTCTGGGTTGTGCTCCGCGACGCGAGCAGGCTGTAATGCTCGGTCGCGAGCAGCTGCGCTCGAACCGACGGCGCGGCCTCCTCGTTTGGCGGAGCTGGTACATCCGCTCTCGTCACTCTCTCTCCTCGACGTCGCTCACCTGGCGGCGCCAGACTACGTTGCCGGCCGCGATGCGTCACTGTCGAGCGGGAAAGCCGCCGAGCGGGTTGAGGGGGCCGCTTCGCGAGCGGCGAGCGTTCGGATGGCCGGACTGGTCCGCCGTCGCCGGACGCCTCCGAGCAGGAGCACGAGCCGTCGTCCGTTCGCTCGTCTGAGTCCCGGTTTCTTGGGTGCTACGACTGGCCGCCCCGCGCCTGGCGCCACCAGGGAGCGCGTCAGTCGGCACCGACCTTCTTCCAGAAGGTCAGCCAGTTGCCCTCGTGATCCTCGACGGTGAACTCCTCCTGGCCCCACGGCCGTGTGGCGAGCGGATCGACGATCCGCACACCTGCGTCTTCCAGCCTGGAGTAAAACGCGGCGAGGTCGGCGGCCTGCATGTACAGAGCGATGCACGAGGGTGTCCCCAGGCGTTCCCTGATCGCAGCGTTGTACTCGTGGCCGTAGTGATCCGCCGCCGTCTCGATCATCACGTGTGCGTCACCGCGTGTGAGCGACGAATTGCTCTCGCCATCGCCGCCACTGTCGAGCGTGAACCCGAGTGTCGCGCGATAGAAGGCGAGGGCTTCTGCCATGTCCCGAACGCGGATCGACGGGATTACTCCCCATTGAGTCACGATCGCTCCCTTCCGCGATTACCTGCTCCATTCCGGCACCCCACCATCGGGCACACAGAGAGCCTAGGACTCGAGCGCCGCGCCGTCTTGTACGAATGTGACACGCGCTCGAGCCTGACGGACGTGACCGCGCGATACCCCCTCGGGCCGGTCCGACAGGTCACCGCCCTCACCATGGCGGTTGTACGGCTCGGCCCGACGCGATATAGATGCGCGGGCTTCGGGAAAGGGACGCTTGAGGAGACGCACGACCAGCCTGCTTGGGCTCGCGACAGTGGTTGCCATCGTCACGATGGCTGGCGGCGCGCTGCCCGGAGGTGCTGCACCCGCGGGCGAAGCGACTCGCGATGCGGTCGAGGCTCGCAGGAGCACGTGCCGCGAGGCAGCGCTCACCGGAACCTATGTCCGCCGCGTACATCGCGCGCTCCGCTCGAAGAGCGATCTCTGGGGCCGCGCGCTGCTAAAGGCGCCGGGCGGGCCCACGTACGAGCGGGCGAGCCGCTATCTCCGGCCGCTGCTCCTCGCGCGCGCACCGCGCGGCCGCCTGCTCACGGACTCCGGTGTCCACTACGCGCACTTCGCGCACCCCGATGGAGCCTGGGGCGCGGTCTCGGTCGCGCTGCACGTCGCCGACGGCAGCGAGGTCCTCTCCGAGCGCGCGCACGGTCGCAAGCTGAAGATCCGCGTGGGGAGCCGCGGGCGGGAGCGCTTCGGCTCGTGCCTGCGGCGGCTGGCGGCGTCCGAGCTCGCCGACGGGTATCTGCCGATCCTGCGGACACGCTACCGGGACGAGTCCGGAGTCCGCTACGAGCAGGAGTCGTTCGCGACGCGCATCCCCGAGACGCGGTCGCTCGTCAGCTTCGTGCGGGTCACCGCGGACGCACGTCGATCGCCCTCGCAGACGACACGAATTCGCTTCACGCCCTCGGCGACCGCGCTCGAGGTCGCCGACGGGCGCCTGCGGGGGCGCGGACGCACGCATCTCTTCTTCAGCCCAGGTGGAACGTACAACGGGAAGTCACTGAAGTTCACGGTCGTGCCGGGGACGATCCAGACGGCCTACGCCGCGTGGCTGCACAAGCCCATGAGCAGCGACGACCTCTTCCTCGACGAGCTCCGCTATGAGGAGGCACGCGAGTCGGTGCGGCTGTACTGGGAGCGCCGACTGGCCCGCGGCGCGACGATCAGCGTGCCCGAGAAGCGGGTCGCCGACGCGCAGCGCAACCTCCTGATCCAGAACATGGGGCTCACGTGGCGGTACAGCATCGGCAACCGTTACGAGCAGTTCTCGACGCCCGAGGGAGTGGACGTCGGACGCGTCATGGCGGCGTACGGCCATGCCGAGGTAACCCGCGCGATCCTGCACACCGCGATCCGGCCACGACCCGCGCGCCTGCGGAAGACCCGCATCCGGAACCCGAACTGGAAGATGGGCTCGAGGCTCGTCGGCTTCGCCCAGCAGGCACAGCTGTCGGGAGAGCTGTCCCACGTCATCCGCGCGACGCCGAAGCTCCGCCGCTACGTGCGGACGCTCGGGCGCCAGATCAAGTCGAGCCGTAGCGGCCTCCTGCGGCGAGAGCGCTACTCGTCGGACGTCGCGGAATCCGTGTACGGGCTCCATTCCCAGGCCGTCGTCTGGCAAGGGCTGCGCTCGATGGCTCGAATCTGGGAGCGGACGGGCCACCACTCGCTTGCCACGGACTGCCGCAGGCTCGCCGCGCGGCTCCGCACTGGGCTCCGGCGCGCGATCCGCGCGTCGCAGAAGCGGCTGCGCGACGGCTCGCTCTTCATCCCGGTCAAGCTTCTCGACGACGAGCGCCCCTACGGATCCCTGACCCGGTCCCGTTCGGGCAGCTACTGGAACCTCGTCATGCCGTACGCCCTCGCGTCCGGCCTCTTCCAACCGGAGAGCGGTCAGGCGCGCGGCGTGCTCGCGTACATGCGCAGGCACGGATCGCGGCTCCTGGGGCTCGTTCGCGCAGGCGCCTACGCCCTCTACGGGAAGCCCGAGTACCCGAGGTCGGGCTCCGTCCAGGTGTACGGCCTGAACGTCGCGCGCTTCCTCGCGGACAACGACGAGCGGGGCGAGCTGGTGCTGAGCCTGTACGGCCACCTGGCCGCGGCGATGACCCAGGGGACGTTCATCTCCGGCGAGGGAGCGTCGATCGCGCCGCTCGGGGGAGACCACTACCGCTCGATGTACCTGCCGCCGAACGGCGCCAGCAACGCGGCCTTCCTGGAGACTTTGCGTCTCATGCTCGTCCACGAGACGACGACTCGCCGCGGCGCGTCACGCGGCCTCGAGCTCGCGTACGCGACGCCGCGCGCATGGCTCGCTCCCGGCAAGCGCATCGAGGTGCGTTCCTTGCCGACGAGCTTCGGCAAGATCTCCTTCGCGATCGAGGCGGGGGAAGACTCGGCGCACGTGTCACTCCAGGTGCCCGAGCGCGCCACGCCGCAGAGCCTGAAACTGCGGCTGCGCTTCCCGCGGGGACGCATCGCCTCCGTCTTCCTCGACGGCGTGCCCTACGACCGCTTCGACCCGGCCACGGAGACGATCCAGCTGCCAACTCGGCCAGGTCCGCTCGAGCTCGACGTCCAGCTGAGCGGAAGCTGACGTGCGACAGCCGTAGAACGACGAGGGCCCCGTCTCCGGGGCCCTCTCGTCTAACGAATGGCGCTCCTGCTCAGTCGCAGTGACCCGGGCCGATGACGCCGTTGTTGTAGCTATCGAGCAGGCCTGCATGCGCGATTGCCTGGTTCCGCACGGACGTCGACAGGGCCGACGACTGCGTGTACGTCGAGAAGAAGCTCGTCGCCCACGCGATCGCCGCATCCACCTGCGCGGTGTGCGACGCTCCTCCGAGCATGTTGAGCTTCGCCGCCATGAACTGGTGCGCGAGGATGATGTACGCGTTCCCACCCTTCGGCGGAGTCTCGAAGAGCGTGAGCCAGCTCATGCCGCTCGAGAAGAACGCCGCACCCGGCCCGCCGACGAGCGCCCACGTCGGGTCGGCCTTGTTGCCGGTCGCATGGTTCTTCCAGTAGCCCTGCGTGAACGTGCAGCCGGGCGCAGGCGGAGGCGTGCACGTGACGGTCACGGAAGCCGAGTCGTTCTGGCCGGTCTCCCGGATGGTCGCCGTGTTGTCGTGCGTGCCCTCGTCGCCGTCGCACGTGAACGTCCGGTCGTAGTTCTGCGAGCCGGATGACGCGAACATCCACGAGAGACCGTTCGTGTCGTCGACGTTGATCGTGTCGTTCACGAGCGTCGGGGTGTCCGGAAGCGTGAACGGCGCTTCGGTGCTCGGCCCGAGCGGGGTGCCCGGCTCGCGCTCGTCGTTCGTGATCGTGACCCGTGCCTCGTTCGCATAGCCCGTCGCGCCCGGGAACGGCACGAGCGGGAACGAGTACGGATAGCAGTGGGACTCACCCGGATCGAGCACCGGGTTCGCCGAGGTGTCGAGCGGAGTCAGCTTGACGATCGCGCGCTGGCCGCCCGAGTGGAACGCGACCACACGATCCTCGACCAACAGGCCCTCGGTCGGAGTCGAGCCGTTGTTCGTCACGCAGACCTGCCCGTCGACCCAGATCTGATCGACACCGGCGCTCTTCGTGACCGAGACCGTGTACGTGCTCGTGCCCGACTGGCCGGTCTCGAGCGCGTGCGAGTCCGGAGCCACCGACTTGTCGATCGTCCAGTCGAACGTCCGATTCCAATGACCGGTTGCCGTCTTCGAGACGGTGAGTGGTGTTGTAGCGAGTGCAGTTGGAACGAAGATCGTCCCGAGCACCGCGATGAGGGCAGCGACGATCGCCGCCTTAACGAGTCTCCCCATGGAGTTCCCCTTTTTCTAATTGCCGCTTGACGTCAATTCGCCACGCCGCAGCGCGACTGCTCTGTGAAGAGCCGTCACAGGGAACCTGTGCCCTTGGCGATTGTCAACGAATTTTGTGTTGCGACGACCCGGCCGTGGTCTGCGGACGATCCGACTTGCGCCGACCTCTCGTATCTAACGTGGACGAGTCAACGAACGAAGGGAGACTGGGGATGACCAGGGCACTTCTCGCGTTCGTGGTAGCCGGGGCATTCGCCGCGACCGCGCTCGCAGGTTCCTCGACGAATCTTCAGAAGCGGATCGACCTTCCCGACGGCATTCTCCCGGAGGGGATCGAGACAGCCGGAAACACCTTCTACGCCGGCTCGCGCGCGAACGGAGCGGTCTATCGCGGCGACCTCCGCACGGGTGAGGGCGCGTTCCTCGTGCCGGGAGTGGCCGGCCGCGTCGCAACGGGCCTGAAGGTCGACCGTGGCCGGCTCTTCGTCTCGGGCGCGACCACGGGCAACGCCTTCGTCTACGACGCGAAGACGGGAGCCGAGCTCGCGAGCTACGCGCTCTCGCCCGGCGGCAGCTTCATCAACGACGTCGTCGTCACGAACGACGCGGCGTGGTTCACCGACTCGCTCAAGCCCGTCCTCTACCGGGTACCGCTCGGCCCGAACGGCGAGCCGGGGCCGGCTGCGGACGTGGAGACGGTCCAGCTGACCGGCGCCTTCAAGCCACAGCCGGGCTTCAACATCAACGGGATCGACGCGACCTCGAACGGCAAGACGCTGATTCTCGTCCAGTCCTCCCTCGGGATGCTCTTCACCTCGACGACGGACGGGGTCACCGAGGAGATCGCCCTCGCGGACGGGGAAAGCGTCCCCAACGGGGACGGCATCCTCCTCGACGGCCGGGTCCTGTACGTCGTGCAGAACCGGCTCAACATGGTCGCCAAGATCAAGCTCTCCGCGGACCGCGAGAGCGGGCGGGTCCTCGAGCGGATCGGCGATCCGGACTTCGACGTGCCGACCACGATCGCGGAGCGCGGGAGGTTCCTGTTCGCCGTGAATGCGCGCTTCACCAGTCCGCAGGAGCCGACGACGACGTTCTGGATCACGCGTATAGAGAAGTAGGGCGGAGGCCTGCCTCGCCCGCCCGGCGGCCAGGCTCACCTCCCGTTGTAGGGGCGAGCGATGTATCTCGCCCCTACAGGCCCGGGTGGCGGCGGGCGCGGCGCGCCTCACGCGCGCGCGTCCGCCAGCGGCGCTTGAGCTCGCGGTGCTCCCGCGAGCTCTTCCGCGCCTTGACCGAGCGGAGCTCCCGCTGCAGCTTGAGGTAGCTCGCCCAGCGCTCGGCGTCGAGCGCACCCGTCTCGAGCGCCTCCCGGATCGCGCAGTCCGGCTCGGTGTCGTGCGCGCAGTCGTTGAACCGGCACGTCGCCGCGATCTCGGCGATGTCCGCGAAGGCGCTGTCGACGTCGCCCTCCCACACCTGGAGCTCGCGGAGCCCGGGCGTGTCCACCAGCAGCGCACCGCCCGGGAGGACGAGCAGCTGGCGGTGGCGGGTGGTGTGCCGCCCGCGGCCGTCGTTCCGCAGCCCGCCGGTCGGCATCAACCGGCGGCCGGCGAGGCGATTGACGAGGGTCGACTTTCCGGTGCCCGAGGATCCGAGCAGCACGAACGTCTGCCGCGGGCGAAGGAGCGCGCGGAGCTCGTCTATGCCCTCGCCGGTCACGTTGCTGACCGCCAGCACGGGCACGCCGAACGCGATCGCCTCCGCTTCGTCGAGCTTCTCCGGCTCGTCGAGCAGGTCGAGCTTCGTGAGCACGACGACCGGATCGGCGCCGCTGTCCCACGCGGCGACGAGATACCGCTCGAGCCGCCGCGAGTTGAAGTCGGTGTCGAGCCCGGTGACGAGCAGGACGCTGTCGACGTTCGCCGCGAGGATGTGCTCCTCGGCCTTGAGCCATGGCGTCTTCCGGGAGACCTTCGTCCGCCGCGGGAGGACGGCCTCGATCGCGGCCCGGTCTCCGGGCGCGTCGCAGACGGCGACCCAGTCGCCGACCGCCGGCATGCCGCCGAAGAGCTCCTCGTCTCGCAGCTTTCCTCGCGGGTGCGCAAGCCGCTCGTCGAGCTCCGAGCGGACGAGATAGCCGCCGCGGTGCTCCGCGACGACGCGGGCGGGGCGAAAGCCGCGTTCCGCATATGGGTCGAAGGCCGCCTCGAGCTCGTCGGTCCACCCGAGAGCTAAGGCCAGGGTTCGATCGGACAACTGAATGCTCCTTCACTCGGAAAGTTGAACGTGCCAACCTGGCCGCGGCTCGCGGCGTCCGAGAACGAGCAAACGAGAACGAGCTAGCTCAGGACGACGTCGAGCCGGAAGATGGTGCAGCGGATGACTTTCATGAGCACACCCTCCTCTCGCTCGACAACCGAGCCAGGGTACGGGTCGAGACGGCTCTCGTCAACCCGGCTTGACTTGACGCACGCCGTTCCGTTTCATGGTCGCGGAGTGGGGACATCCTGGTGAACATCGACGCCGCTGCGGCCACCGGCGAGACGAGCCCCACGACGAACGGCTCGCCGATGGTGCGTCTCGAGGGCGTGCGCAAGAGCTTCGGCGACAACCTCGTCCTCGACGGGATCGACCTGAGCGTCGCGCTCGGCGAGGTGCTCGTCGTCATCGGCCCGAGCGGCAGCGGGAAGAGTACGCTCCTCCGCTGCGTCAATCTCCTCGAGCCGGTCCAGGCCGGCCGCATCTTCTTCGACGGCGAGGAGATCACGCGCAAGGGCGCAGACGTCACGGCCGTACGCCAGCGGATCGGGATCGTGTTCCAGCAGTTCAACCTCTTCCCGCACCTGACGGCGATGGACAACCTGACGCTTGCCGCCCGGCGCATCAGGAAGATGTCCCGCCGTGACGCGGAGGCCCGCGCGACGGAGCTGCTCGAGACCGTCGGGCTGGAGGACAAGGCCCGCCAGCACCCGCACCAGCTCTCGGGTGGGCAGCAGCAGCGCGTCGCCATCGCCCGGGCGCTGATGATGAACCCCCACGTGATGCTCTTCGACGAGGTCACCTCCGCGCTCGATCCGGAGCTCGTCGGAGAGGTGCTGGTCGTCATGCGCGACCTCGCCCGTACCGGCATGACCATGCTGGTGGTGACGCACGAGATGCAGTTCGCGCGCGAGGTCGGCGACCGGCTCGTGTTCATGGACGAAGGGAAGATCGTGGAGGAGGGCGTGCCGGCGGACGTGCTCGACCGGCCGCGGCAGGAGCGCACGCGGAGGTTCCTGCGCAGGAGCCTCCAGCTCGCGCACTCGCTCGACGACCTCACCATGGAAGAGGCAGAGACGGAGTCAGAGAGACAAGGAGGAACAGAGTGAGACGTATCGCAGTACCGATCGAGGTCGGCGTCGCCGTCCTGGCGGCGCTCGCAATCTTCGGCGGGGCCGCTTCCGCGGGAGATGCCACGACCGAGGCCAACGCCGCTCAGGCGCAGAGGCTGCCTGCCCTGCCCGCGAACATCAGGGAGCGGGGCCGCTTCAACATCGGCATCAAGTGCGACTCGCCGCCGTTCGGCTACATCGACGTCCGGGGCAGGAACGCCGGCTTCGAGCCCGAGCTCGCGCGCTGGTTCTCGCGCTTCGCATTTGGCAAGCCGAACCGCGTGAACTTCACGTGCTTGACGACACCCGCCCGCGAGCCGTCGCTCACGTCGGACCGCGTGGACATGGTTCTCGCGACGTTCACCTACACGGTTGACCGCGACACGCGGATCGACTTCTCGCGGGCGTACTACAAGGCGACCGGGCGCATTCTCGTGCCCAACAGCGCCCCCAACACCTACCTGCCCACGCTCGCGGGCAAGACGATCGCGACGACCACGGGGTCCATTTACGACCGCTGGATGAAGAACTGCTTCAAGGACACGAGGGTGGCCGCGACGGACAGCTTCACGAACGCGCTGCTCGAGTTCCGGAACGGACGCGCGGACGCCCTCATGTGGGACGACACCGTCCTGGTGGGCATCGCGACGCAAGACCGCACGCTAAAGCTGACCGACGACCAGTTCCTCGTGCTGCCGTACGGCATCGGGATCAAGCAGGGGAACACGGCGCTCAAGCGCTGGGTCGATTCGCGGCTGAACGTCATGAAGAGGCGGGACACGTTCAACACGATCCTCCGGAACAACGTGCCGCCGCGGGTGTTCGCCGGCTTCCAGAGGAACATCCTGAGGCCGAACAGCAACCTCACCTACTCCCAGGGAGACGTAACGACTCAGTGCCCGTAACGGGCTCGAAGCACAGCCGTGAGGGGCGGCCGCCGGTGCGGCCGCCCCTTCGTCCGCGCTCGTGAGCAGCACCCTCCTCGCATTCGGGTTCGGCTTCCTGGGCGACGTCTGGTCCTTCGTCCAGGAGAACAAGGATGAGCTCGCGGCCGGGCTCCGCCGCACGCTCACGGTGTCGGCGATCGCGATCGCCGGGGCCTTCGTCATCGGGCTCGTCCTCGGAGCCGCCCGCGCCCACCGCATCCCGATCGTGAGCCAGCTCGCGGCGGTCTACGTCGAGATCATCCGCAACACGCCGATCCTCGTCCAGATCTTCATGCTCTACTACGCGCTCCCGCAGGTCGGGATCAGGCTCGACGCGTTCACCGTCGCGTGGCTCGCGGTCACGATCTGGGGCGGCGCGTTCAACACCGAGAACTTCCGTGCAGGATTCGAGGCCGTCCCCGTCCGCTACCGCGAGGCGGGCCTGGCGCTCGGCTTCCGGCGCGTGTCGACGTTCCTGAACATCACGCTGCCGATCGGCGGTCGCATCGCGCTGCCGTCGTCGATCAACACCTACATCAGCGTCGTCAAGAACACGTCGCTGATGTACGTCATCGCGTACCCCGAGCTGACGACCGTCGCGCTTCAGATCAACGCGCTCACGCTCGAGACGGTCGAGACGTTCACGGTGCTGGCGATCACGTACCTGACGATCGTGTGGTCGCTCTCGCTCGTCATTCGGCTGCTCGAGTCGCAGCTCGCGCTGCCGGAGGAGCCGGGATGAGCGTCCCGGACTGGGCAGAGCCTGTCGCCCGGTACATGCTCGAGGAGGGCCTCGTCAACACGCTCAAGCTCTCCGCCATCGCGCTCGTCGGCAGCGCCCTCATCGGCATCACTCTCGGGACGCTCCTCACGATCGACTTCCTCCCGTCGAGGGGGCTCATTCGCCTGTACATCGAGGTCTGGCGGGGCCTGCCGATCCTGGTGACGATCTTCATCATCTACTTCGCCCTTCCCGCGATCAGCGACACGCTTCGTTTCGACGCGCTGACCGCGGGGGCAATCGGGCTCATCCTCTGGGGCAGCGCGCAGGTGGCGGAGGCCACGCGCGGCGCTGTCGGGTCGATCCCTCGCGAGCAGCACGAGGCCGCGGTCGCGCTCGGCTTCGGCTGGGTCGGCCGACACGCGTTCGTCATCCTCCCGCAGGCGCTTCGACGGCTGCTCCCACCGATGGTCGGCCTCCTCGTCAACATCATCCAGAACACGACGATCGTGCAGGTGATCGGTGCACCCGAGCTCCTGGAGACCGCCGAGCGGCAGGTCGAGCGGCTGACGTTCGAGGGAGACGAGCACGCGATCGAGATCTACGCCGCCGTCATGGTCATCTTCTTCGTGATCTCGTTCCCGCTCACCCGGCTCGCCTCCTACCTCGAGCGCCGGCTCGCGTAGGCGCGTCGGGGCTATCCTGTCCCGGCGCGGTGGCGGTAGCTCAGTTGGTAGAGCCCCGGGTTGTGGTCCCGGTGGTCGCGGGTTCGAATCCCGTCCGCCACCCTCCGTTTGACCCAGCTAGGGCTTGACTGGAAGGCTTCCACGCGATGACGAGCCAACGGGTCAGCAGGATCCATCGCGGGCTCATCGCCGTCCTCGTGACGGTCTACGTCGCGGCGGCGATCATCGGCATCTTCTGGGATGCCGTCGACAACAAGGTGCTCTGGGTCGCGATCCTCGGAGGCGCGGCCGCGGCGATCGTGGTCGGCGCGGTCGCGCGGAACGCGCCCTCGTGGATCTCCATGGGGCTGATCTCGATCGGCGCGATCGCCGGCGGGATCATCCTGCTGCCGACGATCGTCGTCCCGATAGCGGCGGCGGTGCTCGTCGCGCTGACGTTCTCGCTACAGCGTCGCTCACAGGTCGCGTAGCTCCCCGAAGTGCGACACACGCGGCACGGCTGGTGGCTCGAGGAAGCGGGCACCGTGGTGCCGACGCGAGCGCTCGACGCGGACGCGAGCGCGGACGTCGTCGTCATCGGCGGCGGCTACCTCGGACTCTGGACGGCCTGGCACCTTCGTGAGCTCGAGCCCGCGCTCGACGTCGTCCTGCTCGAAGCGGCGGTCTGCGGGCACGGGCCGAGCGGCCGGAACGGCGGCTTCTGCGAGACGCTCTGGGGGGACGTCGACACCCTGCGCGAGCGGTCGGGTGACGCCGCTGCGCTGGCGGTATGCCGCGCGTCCGAGGAGGCCGTGCACGGGATCGGAGCCTGGTGCCGCAAGCACGACGTCGACGCCTGGTACCGGCAGGCACCGATGCTCCAGGTCGCGACGACCGAGTCGCAGCTGGGATCGTGGGACGCCGAGGTCCGCGCGTGCGCCGACCTCGGCGCCGCGGACGAGATCGTCGCGATCGGCGCGGAGGACGTGCGCGCGCGCTGCGCGTCTCCGCTCTTCACAGGCGCTGCGCTCTACCGGCTCAACGCCACCGTGCATCCCGCGCGGCTCGCCCTCGGGCTCAGGCAGCGGCTTCTCGAACGGGGCGTGCGGATCCACGAGCGGACCGAGGTGACGAAGTTCTCCGACGCAGGCGTCGAGACGCGGGCCGGCCGCGTTCGCGCCGGCTCCGTCGTGCTCGCCGTCAACTCCCGGACGACCGGCTTCCCGGGCTACCGGCTCGCGCTCGCTGTCGCCTCGAGCCACATCGTCCTCACGGAGCCGGTCCCGGATGTGCTCGACGACCTCGGGTGGACTGGCGGCGAGGCGATAGTCGACAGCCGCACGCTCGTCCACTACACGCGGACGACCAAGGACGGGCGCATCGCGTTCGGCTGGGGCGGCGGAACCATCGGCTTCGGCGCGCGCGCGGCCGGTCGGCTCGAGCTGGACGCCGACGTGATCGCGCGCACGCGCGAGAGCCTCGTCCGCTTCTTCCCGCAGCTACGGGGACGCGCAGTGTCCCACGCCTGGGGAGGCCCGATCGACGTCTCGCCGACCCACCTCCCGATCTTCGGGAGCCGCGGCCGAGTCCACCACGGCTTCGGGTTCACGGGGAACGGCGTCGGGCCTTCGTACCTCGGCGGCGAGATCCTTGCCAGGCTCGCGCTCGACCGCCGCGACGAGCGCACGTCGCTCGCCGTCGTCGAGCCCGCCCGCAAGCTGTTCCCGCCCGAGCCGTTCCGGTACGTCGGCGGCTCGCTCATTCGTCACGCGCTCGTGCGGCGCGACGCGGCCGAGGACGCCGGCCGCCCGCCCGATCCAGTTACCCGGTTCGTTACATCGCTGCCGCGGCGTCTCGGTATGCGCCTTCCTCGCTAGCGCCGATAATTGCTTCCATGATCGTCGACTGCGCCGTGTACGAGGCGGGGCATCGGCTCGAGGGCAGCCTCGCTCTCGGGGACGCCTACGAGGCCTCTCAGCGCCGGAACGCATTCGTGTGGATCGGGCTCTACGAGCCGAACGAGGACGAGTTCGACGCCGTCCGGCGCGAGTTCGACCTCCATGACCTAGCCGTCGAGGACGCCATCAAGGCACACCAGCGGCCGAAGCTCGAGGTCTACGGGGAGTCGCTGTTCCTGGTGCTGAAGACCGCGCGCTACCTCCAGCAGGACGGTGTCGTCGAGTTCGGCGAGATCCTCCTGTTCATCGGCGACGGCTTCATCATCACCGTGCGTCACGGCGAGGCGCCGCTCCACGACATCCGCCTGCGCATGGAGGAACACCCGGACCTCCTGCGCTGCGGCCCCGGTGCCGCGCTCTACGCGATCGTCGACCGGATCGTGGACGACTACCTCCCCGTCATCGCAGGGCTCGACCGCGACATCCGCGAGGTCGAAGGCGAGGTCTTCTCGCACGCGCGAACGAACCCGGCCGAGCGCATCTACCACCTCAAGCGAGAGGTTCTCGAGCTGCACGACGCGGTGGCTCCGCTTCTCAACCCCATCGATCGTCTCGCCCGAGGCCACCACGAGCTCGTCGACGAGCAGGTGCATCCGTACTTCCGCGACGTGCACGACCACGTGCTTCGGGTCGTCGACCAGGTGGAGAGCTTCCGGGACCTCCTGACGAGCGTCCTCACCGCGAACCTGACGCAGGTGAGCGTGCGGCAGAACGAGGACGTGCGCCGGATCTCGGCGTGGGCCGCCGTCATCGCCGTGCCGACGATGATCGCGGGCCTCTACGGAATGAACTTCGAGCACATGCCCGAGCTCGGCTGGACGTACGGGTACCCGGTCGTGCTGGGGATGATCCTCGTGGTGTCCGCCTCGCTCTACCTGTACTTCCGGCACATCGGCTGGCTCTGAAGCCGGATCGGACCGTTCCCGGTACCGCGCGCGCGGCAAACGTGATCCGGATTCGGACTTCTTTTTCGGCCGGCGGCTTATTCTTCTAGCGAGACAATGAGAACACGAGTAACGAGGCGCTAGTGGGCCTCGTGTCGCCAGCCGCCACGCCAAGCGCGACGGCGACCACGAAGCTCCTGCCGCCGGTCGCCCCTGCGTCGCTCCTTCGGCGCGACCGCCTCTTCGCGCGCCTCGACGAAGCGCTCGAGCGTCGCCTGACGATCATCGTCGCCGATGCGGGCTTCGGGAAGTCCACGCTCCTCTCCGCGTGGGCGGCGGGCGTCGACTGTGCGTGGTACAGCGCGTCGCCGGAGGACGAGTCGCTCGCGGTGTTTTCGCGCGGCGTCATGGACGCGCTGCGGCTCCACGTGCCTGCGGTTCCGACGGAGGTAGCAGGCGCCGTCGTCAGCGCATCGGGGCCGGGCTCGGACACGGACGAGGCGGCACGCGCGCGCGGCGTGGCCGCGCTCGTCTGCGAGGCGCTTCAGTCTCAGCTGCGCCGCGCCCTCGTGCTCGTCGTCGACGACGCTCACGAGCTCTCCGGCTCACCGGGAGCGATGCAGCTCATCGAGTCGCTATGTCGGCAAGCTCCCTCCCACTTCCACGTCGTACTCGCCTCTCGCACCGAGCCGTCCTTTCCGATCCAGCGGCTGCGCGGGCAGGGTCAGGTGCTCGAGCTCAGCGGGTCGGACCTGGCCTTCGACGTCGCGGAAACGGCCGCCCTCCTCGAAGCCCTCGCCGGCGAGAACGATGTGGCCACCGCAAAGGAGCTGCACCTGAGCAACGGGCGGCTGGCCGGCTGCCGTGCGGCTCGCCGTCGAGACGCTCCGCGGCGTGCCGCCGAGCGGCCGGCAGGAAGCGCTCCAGCGCATCCGTCGACCAGGCGGGCCGCTCTTCGTGTACCTGGCCTCGGAGGTTTTCGCCCACGAGCCGGCGGACGTCGAGGAGCTCGTCCGGATCGTGGCGCCACTCGAGCGCTTCACGCCCGAGCTGTGCGCGTTTCTCGGCGTCGAGAGGCCCGGTGAGATCCTGAGCTCGCTCGCCCGCCGCGGCCTCTTCGTCGAGCTACACGGCCATACGGCTGGCTGGTACTCGCTGGGCGCGCCGGTGCGGCAGTACGCGCTCGCGCATCTCGTCGCAGACGAGGCTGAGGCGCGGGAGGTGCGAATGCGGGCCGCCCGGTGGTTCGAGGAGCACGAGCATTTCGAGGAGGCTCTCCGCTGCCTCGCCGAGGCCGGCGATTCCGCGGAGCTCGGCCGCTTGCTCGCCACGCACGGCGCAACACTGCTCGCTCAGGGCGCGGTCGACGCGGTGCTCAAGGCAGTGGTGCTTCTCCCCGACGAGCAGCGCGACGCTCCGATCGAGCAGCTCGCCGGCGAGGCCTATCAGGTGCGCGGCGACTGGGACGAGGCACTTCGCTGCTTCGACCGCGCTGCCGGCGGCGCCGAGACCCTGCCGCCGGCGCTGGCGTGGCGGATGGGAGTGCTCGAGCAGCTTCGCGGCCGGCTCGACGAGGCGATGGCGATCTACGCCCGCGCTACCGAGGACGGGGCGCCGCGTGATGTCGCGCTGCTCCTCGCGTGGAGGGGGAGCGCCCACTGGCTCCGCTCGGAGGCCGAGGAGTGCCGCGCCGACGGCCAGCGTGCTTTCGAGGTCGCCTCCGCCGCGGGCGACGCGCAGGCCCTGGCCGCCGCGCATACGGTTCTCGCGATGCTTGCCGCGCTCGAGGGCGACCGGAACGCGAACGACGCCCACTACCTGCGCGCGCTCGACTATGCGGAACGGGCCGGCGACGTGCTCCAGCTCATCCGCGTGCGCACGAACCGCGGCTCACGCCATCTCGAGGAGGGCGCCTACGAAGAGGCGATCGCGGAGCTCGATCTCGGGCTTCGCCTCGCAGACCTCGCCGGCTTCGCCTCCTTCCGGGCGCTGGCGCTGACGAATCGCGGCGAAGCGCGGGCGAAGCTCGGCCGCCTGGAGGAAGCGGTCGCAGACCTCGAGGACGCGCGCGAGCTCTACCGCAAGATCGGCTCACGGATGGTCTCGTATCCGCTCGAGAAGCTCGGCGAGATCTACCGCGAGCGCGGCGACTGGGCGCTCGCGCGCGCGACGTACGAGGAAGCACTCGCGCAGGCCGAGGCAGCCTCGGACCTGCAGGGGCTCGTGCCGGCCCTCTGCGGGCTCGCGCGCGTGCTCGCGGCCGACGAGCCGGAGGAGGCTGCGGCGCTGGCCGAGCGCGCTGTCTCGTTCGGCTATGGCATGAACCAGGTCGATGCGCTCCTTGCCGCCGGCTGGGTGGCGCTGGCGAGGAACGACCGGGTCACGGCGTCGGCGCGGGCAGCGGCCGCGGCGTCAGCAGCCGGTGTCCGGCGAGACCGTGCCGGGCTCGCCGAGTCGATCGAGCTCCGCGTGCTCGCTGCTCCCGATCCGGCGCGGGAGCTCAGCAGGCTCGAGCAGGCCGCGACGATCTGGCAGGAGCTGCGAAGCCCGCTCGGCGAGGCTCGCGTCGCGCTCCTCGCAGCCTTGCTCTCCGAAGACGTCGAGTCGGCTCGAGAGGCCGAACAAGCACTGCGCACACTCGGCGCGCGCGGCTACCGGACCGCGCTTTCGTCGCTCCTTCCCCACGACGGCCGCCAGCCGCTCGTCGTACAGGCGCTCGGCCGCTTTCGAGTGCTTCGGGGCGGGGAGCCGATCCCGCTCGCCGCGTGGCAGTCGCGCAAGGCGCGTGACCTGCTGAAGATCCTCGTGGCGCGGCGCGGCCGCCCGACCCCGCGCGACTACCTCATGGAGGCGCTCTGGCCCCAGCAGAACCCGGAGAAGCTCGGCAACCGGCTCTCCGTCCTCCTGAGCACGGTGCGCACCGTGCTCGATCCCGACAAGCGCTTCGACGGCGATCACTTCGTCGCCGCCGACCGAAGCTCGCTCTGGCTCCAGCCGGAGAACCTCACCGTGGACGTCGAGCGCTTCCTCACCGCTGCCTCCGATGCTCTCGCGGCCATGCGCGAAGGTAGCCCCGATGCCGGCGCCGGCCTCACGGCCGCCGAGGCAGCGTACTCGGGCGACTTCCTCGAAGAGGACGCCTACGAGGAGTGGGCGATCGCGCTGCGGGAGGAGGCTCGCGCCGCGTACACGGAGGTCGCGCGGGCCCTCGCCGAGGACGCGTCGACGCGCGGACAGGCAGACGCGGCCACGCGCTACTACCTGCGCGTGCTCGAGCGGGATCCATACGACGAGCCGGCCCACCTCGGCCTCGTCGCCGCCCTCGACGCCGCCGGGCGTCACGGAGAGGCGCGCCGCCGATTCCGCGCATACTGCGCGCGCATGGAGTCGATCGGGGTCGAGTCGGCCTCGTTCCCCGCAGCGGCGGGCGGTCGCGCCGCCATGGCTTCACCCTAAGCTCGCTCTAAGGCTTCCGAAACCGCCGCCGGGATGATGCAGGCGTGAACCAAGCGCACACCTGGGGCTCGGCGCCGCGCCAGCGGGGGACGAAGGGGGCCACGATCGCCTCGGCGATCGTGTCGACGTTGGCAGCGATCGCACTGCTCGAACTCGTGGGGAGCGAGTCGGCGGAAGGAGCAGAGCGAGCCTGTACCCCGGGTGTGCGCGAGGTGAACGGCACTCTCTCGCGCGTGTTCTCGGGTTGCTGACGGCGGCGATGGAGACCTTCATCGTGCGCGTCTGGATCCCGTCCGACTCCTCGCCGGGGGAGCAACCACTGCGTGGCGTCGTCGAGCAGGTGGGGAGTGGGAGCGAAACGGCGTTCGTGGACGAGGACGAGCTGCTCGCGGTGCTGCGCGCACCGAAACGCCAGCCGCCCTCGGCCCGCCAAAAGGGGGGAACGCCGTAAGGCGGCGAAGGGGCCCTAGCCCTCCTCGCCGCCTCGATGGCGTCACCGGGCGCGCTTCCTGCCCCGTTCCCTGGCTCGCCGTATCCGTTCGTCCCAGAGCCGCCGGAGCTCGCGCGTCTCGCGTTTGTCCAGCGCGGGCCAGCGACGAAAGAGCGCCGTTATGCGCCCCTCTTGCTCGCGGGCGGCCCTGCCGAGACGCTCCTCGGAGCGACCCCGAGCCCGATCGCGTGCGGCAAACGTCTCCATCACGGCCGCATGCCTCCTACCGGCGCGAGTAACCAAAGCCGCCGAAGACGGCGAGGACGAGCAAGACGATGATGAGAACCAAAGCCCAAGTTGGCATATGTCACCTCCGGCTCGCATCGTTCCCAGCGATCGCTGGCCACAAACAGCGTTTGTGGCCGGCCGGTAATGGGCAGGGCGGAGGCTTCTCTCGCTGTGCCCGATTCGAACCTCGGACCCGCGGATTAGAAGTCTGCCGCCCTGTCGATCGACTTTCTTCTCCGGTGTGGTGACTCGAGCGACCTGAAAGCGCGATGCAGTTCAGCCGGTCGGACTCTCGTCGTGACCGTTCGACCGCAGTGGTTCCGGCTCGAAGAGCCCCGTCTGGTACGCCAGCACGACCGCCTGCACGCGGTCGCGGAGATCGAGCTTCTGGAGGATGTGCGTCACGTGGGTCTTGACCGTGTTCTCGCCGATGTAGAGCTCCTCCGCAATCTCCGTGTTGGAGAAGCCGTTCGCGATCAAGCGGAAGACCTCCTGCTCACGCGTGGTCAACTCGTCGAACTCCTTGGGAGCCCTGGTGCGCGGGATGCGTACGAACTGCTTGATGACCCGTTTCGTGATCGTCGGCGAGAGAAGCGCGTCTCCAGCGGCGACGGTGCGGATCGCCGCCAGCAGCTGCTCGGGAGGGTCGTCCTTGAGCACGAACCCGCTGGCGCCGGCTCTGAGCGCTTCGTAGACGTACTCGTCGAGGTCGAAGGTGGTGAGGATCAAGATCCGGGCGCCGTTGTTCGTGGCGAGGATCCGCCGAGTCGCCTCGAGACCGTCGAGCTCGGGCATGCGGATGTCCATCAGGACGACGGTCGGGTGAAAGCGGTCCGCTTTGTCGATTGCCTCGAACCCGTTGCTCGCCTCGGCGACCACCTCGATGTCCCGCTCGCCCGAGAGGAGCATGCGGAAGCCTGCGCGCACCATCGACTGGTCGTCGGCGACGAGGACACGGACGTTCATCTCTCGTAGCCCTCGATCGGGAGGCGGGCGCCGAGAACGAAGCCGCCTTCGGGTGCCGCCCCGGCGGTCATCTCGCCGCCGTAGATCTTGACGCGTTCACGGATGCCCACGAGGCCGTGGCCGAGGCCATCGCCCGTCGAGCGGCCCTCGCCGTCGTCCCGTACCTCGATCTGCAGCTCCTCGGGCGTGTAGTGGAAGGTCACGGAGGCGTTACTGGCATGCGCGTGCTTGAGCGCGTTGGTGAGCCCTTCTTGCACGATTCGATAGGCGGAGAGGTCGATCGACCGGGGGAGCGGGAAGGGGTCGCCGTCGACGTGGAGCCGGACCGGGAGGCCGGCGCGGCTGACGTCTTCCACGAGCGAGTCGAGCCGGTCGACGCCCGGGTGTGGAGCGAGCTCGAGGTCATCGCCGTCGCGGCGCATCGCCCCGAGTAGTCGGCGCATTTCGGCGAGCGCCGTGCGGCCGGCCTGCTCGACGCGCCCGAGGGCATCCTTGTCCTCCTTCAGTGCGGGCGGGAGCTGGTGCCGGACTGCCCCGACCTGGAGAACCATCACGCTGACTGCATGGGCGACGACGTCGTGCAGCTCGCGTGCGATCCGCGTTCGCTCCTCTGCCACCGCGATGCGTGCAGCCGCCTCGCGCTCGCGCTCGGCCTGGGTCGCGCGCACTTCGGCGGCTTCGGCTTGCGCCGAGCGCTCGCGCAAGGCGTAACCCGCGAGCCAGCTGATCCCGAATTCGAGAGGAACGAAGACGAGCTCGCTGGTCGTGGACCCGGGGATGTTGTAGACCACGATCACTGTACAGCCGAGAACGACCGGCAGGCCGATCAGCGACTGCAGGGGGTCGCGCACGTTCCCGAGCAGGAACGCAGCGGCCATCCCGATGACGAAGAAGCTCTGCATGAACGGGAGCAGCTGCGCGTCGACGAACGAGATCCCCGCCGCGAGTAGCCAGTACGCCGCCGGGCCGGCGAAGGGATAGCGCCGACGCGCAAGGAGCGTGGGCACCAACACCGCGACCGCCGAGAAGCCGAACAACAGCGAGGAAGGCGGCGCGCCCGGCGTGTCGTCGCTGACCACCAGTTCGACCAGGCCGAGGAGCGCCAGGAGCGCAATCGTCATCTCGAACCAGTACTCGCGCGTGACGGATCCGAGCCGGCTCACGTGCTTGAAGGTACTGCAGGCTCTCGCGCACCGCCTCCTACCCGAGTAGGACGCCCACTCACCGGCCGGTACGAGCCCGAATCAGCGGCCGGTACGAGGGCGAATCCGGCTTTCCGACGAGGGCGCTGCGACGCCGCGCGCCTAGCGTCGAGGCATGCAGTTCGACGCAGCCGAAGGAGGAGCGATGAGCCCTACGACAGTGGAAACACGCGAGCTCGCCGCCCGCGAGAGCGACGGCATCCAGGTGTTGTTGCTCTGGCACCCGGGCGAGAACGCTCTCACCGTCTCGGTCGAGGACGCCCGCGTCGGAGACCGCTTCAGCGTCGCGGTCGCGCCCGACAGCGCCCTCGACGCCTTCTACCACCCGTTCGCATACGCAGCCTAGGAGGGAGGAACGAGCATGTCCCGCACCACCCACAGCAATCGCAACCTTGCGGCTCGCATGGGTCGCTGGAGCGCGGATCACTGGAAGACCGCCACCTTCGGCTGGCTAGCCTTCGTCGTCGTCGCCTTCATGCTCGGCGGCATGGTCGGCACGAAGCTCATCGACGACAACACGGCTGGGCCGGGCGAGTCCGGCCGCGCCGACAGGATCCTCGACGCCGGCTTCAAGCAGCCCGCCGGCGAGAGCGTCCTCATCCAGAGCAGCTCGCTGAGGTCCAGCGATCCGGCGTTCACGGCCGCGATCGAGGACGTCGTCGAGGGAATCTCGGAGCTGGGAGCTGTCCAGAACATCCGCTCGCCGCTCGCTCCCGGAAACACGGGCCAGATCGCGCAGGACCGGCACGCCGCCCTCGTCGAGTTCGAGATCCGAGGCGACGCCGACGACGCGGCCGACAAGATCGGCCCCGTCCTCGAGCGCGTCGAGAATGCGCAGCAGGCTCACCCGGAGCTCTTCATCGGCCAGTTCGGCGATGCAAGCGCGGTCGACGGGATCAACAAGGTCTTCGCCGAGGACCTGGAGAAGGCCGGTCTCTTCTCGCTCCCGATCACGCTCATCATTCTGGTGATCGCGTTCGGAGCGCTCGTGGCGGCGGGTATCCCGCTGCTGCTCGCCCTCACCGCCGTCATCGCGACGTTCGGCCTGGTCGCGCTGCCCAGCCAGGTGATGCCGGTGGCGGAGGAAGCCGCGGCGATGGTGCTCCTGGTCGGGCTCGCGGTCGGCGTCGACTACTCGATGTTCTACTTGAGGCGGGAACGCGAGGAGCGTGCTGCCGGGCGCAGTGAGCGGGAGGCACTCGAAGTCGCCTCCGCCACCGCCGGCCGCTCGGTTCTCATCTCCGGCGTGACGGTGATCGTGGCGATGGCCGGCCTCTTCCTGACCGCGGACGCGACGTTCGCCTCGTTCGGCCTCGCGACGATCATGGTCGTCGGACTGGCCATGGTCGGCTCGCTGACCGTCCTGCCGGCGCTGCTCTCGAGGCTCGGCGACAACGTCGACCGAGTGCATGTGCCGTTCGCCGGCCGCCTTCGCCGGGACGACGGTGAGGGACGGATCTGGAGCGCGATCATCGACCGCGTCCTGCGCAGGCCGGTGCTCTCCGTCGTTCTCGCCGGGGGCCTGCTCGTCGCGCTCGCGCTGCCGGCGCTCCAGCTCAAGCTGGTCGCGCCCGGAGTGGAGACCTTCCCGCAGGACCTGGCCGTCGTCAAGACCTACAACCGGATGCAGCAGGCGTTTCCCGGCACGCCGCTGCCGGCCAACGTCGTCGTGAAGGCGGAGGACGTCAACGCGCCGGCGGTGCGCGACGCGATCCAGCGGCTCGAGCAGCGGGCGCTCGCGAGCGGCCGGATGCACGAGCCGATCACGGTCGCCGTCAACGCCGACGCGTCGGTGGCGAACGTCACCGTCCCGGTCGAAGGGAACGGAACCGACGAGGAGTCGATCGCGGCACTCGAGGAGCTCCGCCAGGAGATCGTGCCCGAGACCGTGGGCGCGCTTCCGAACGCCGAATCCGCAGTCACAGGGGCAAGCGCGCAGTGGAAGGACAGCACCGACAAGATGAAGTCGGCGCTGCCGCTCGTGGTCGCGTTCGTGCTGCTGTTCGCGTTCGGGCTGATGCTGGTCGCCTTCCGCTCGGTCGTGATCGCGGCCAAGGCGATCGTGCTCAACGTCCTCTCGGTGGCCGCCGCGTACGGCGTGCTGGTGCTCGTCTTCCAGCACGGCGTCGGCAAGGGCTTCCTCGGCTTCAGCTCCACCGCGGGGATCGACCCCGTGGTGCCGCTCTTGCTGTTCGTGATCCTGTTCGGCCTCTCGATGGACTACCACGTCCTCGTCCTCGGCCGGATTCGGGAGACCTTCCACCGCGGCGCGACGACGGACGAGGCGATCGCGCACGGGATCAAGACCACGGCCGGCGTCGTCACCAGCGCGGCCGTCGTGATGGTCGGTGTTTTCGCGATCTTTGCGGCGCTCTCGATGCTGTTGTTCAAGCAGTTCGGCGTCGGGCTCGCCACGGCCGTCCTGATCGACGCCACGATCGTCCGCGCCGTGCTCCTGCCGGCGACGATGAAGCTGCTCGGCGACTGGAACTGGTACCTGCCGAGTTGGCTGCAGTGGCTTCCTCGGTTCGAGCATGACGAGGCCGAGGCCGCGCCGGAGATCAGGCCGGCACCGGTCTCCGCCTAGACATGCCGTCACCCCCGGCCCCGCGTCTATGCGGGGCCGGGGCTTCGACCGCCCGCCTCGAGCTGATAGCGAAAGGGCCCCGGGTCCGCAGGACTTGCCGTCGGGCAGCGGCACGTTCAGGGCAAATTTCGGACGAGAGAGTGCTCGCGATGCTCCAGTACGCCCGGAAGCCCTCGTTGCGATCGCCGAACTACGCTCATTTACAGGCTCTTCGATGCGCCCGGGAGGATTCGAACCTCCGACCCGCGGATTAGAAGTCCAGCCCTTTAGGTCGCAGCGATCTGCGATGAGCTGCGATTTGGCTCAACGAAGCGGTTCGTAGACTGCAACCAACTGCGCCCGGAGCAGGAACGGAGACGAGCGTGTACGTCGCAGCGTACAACCGCTCGTTGTCGGCGGAGGCGGTGACCATAGCCCGAATCATCTTTGTGGCGTCCGCTCGAACGCCGCTCCAGCGACGCTCAAGCGGGGGCCGCGATCGTCCCGGCGATGAGACCTGGTCAAACGCAAGGCGCAGGCGTAGGCTGGCCGACGGGCAGGCCTTCCAAGGAGGCACCATGAGGCGTCAGTTGCTCGCCGTAGCGCTCGCCACGGTGGCGGCGATCGTGATCGCCCAGCCGGGCTCGAGCGCGCGTGGGCAGGACGGCGGGATCCTCCGCGTCAGCGTCTCGAGTTCGGCAGCGGGCCTCGACCACCTCGATCCCGCGCTCTCCTTCTCGCAGGCCGGCTGGTCGCTCCTCGAGGCGACCTGCGCGCGGCTCTACACCTACCCGGACAAGCGGTCGCCGAGGAGCTTCCGCCTGCAGCCGGAGGTGGCGGCCTACTACTCCGTCTCGGCGGACCTGAAGACGTACACGTTCACGCTCCGCCGCGACTTCCGCTTCTCGAACGGCGAGCCGGTGCGCGCGAGCGCATTCGCCCGGGCGATCAACCGAGTGCTCCAGCCGGTCGTGAACTCGCCCGGCGCGATCTTCGTGCGCGACATCGTCGGAGCAGCCGACGTGCTGTCGGGCAGAGCCGAGAGCGCAAGGGGCGTCGTCGCTCGCGGGAACACGCTCGTCGTCAGGTTCGAGCGCCCGGCTCCGAACTTCGTCGCGCGGACGGCCTTGCCGTTCTTCTGCGCGGTCCCGCCCTGGCTGCCGGCGTCGGCTGAGGGCTACAGCCAGTTCCCGTCGGCCGGCCCGTACGTCGTCGAGGAGTTCCGAGCGAGCGACTGGATCGAGATCCGGCGCAACCGCTTCTATGGCGGCGAGCGCGAGGTCCACCTCGACGGCTTCGACGTGAACCTTCGGGGCGGCAACCCGGTGGAGCTGCTGCGAAGCATCGAGCGCGGCGACGCCGACTGGGGCCACATGTTCGCCGGCGTCTTCGCGGCCGCGGGGCTCGACTTCGAGGCGAAGTACGGGCTCAACGGGCGCTTCCGGGTGCGGCCGGGCCTCACGCTGCGCCTGCTCGCGTTCAACTCATCTCGGCCGCTCTTCCGGAACAACCCGAGGTTGCGGCAAGCCGTCAACTTCGCGCTCGACCGGCGCGCGCACGTGGCGTCGAGCTACGGGCCCCTCCTGTCTCGTGCTACGGACCAGCTCCTTCCCCCCGGCGTGCCCGGTTTTCGGGACGCGGACGTCTACCCGCTCGGGGGCGACCTCGGGCGAGCGCGGAAGCTCGCGCGCGGCCACCTGCGAAACGCCACGGCCGTGCTGTCCGTGAGCGCCGTCGCGGCGGCGATGGAGACCGCCCAGCTCGTGAAGGAGCAGCTCGCGAAGATCGGTCTCCGAGTCCAGATCGAGACTCACCCCGGGGGGGACTTTGGTGCGGAGCTCCTCGCGAGCCTGACCAGTCCACGGGCAGAGTGGGACATCGCGTTCCTCCTCTGGTCCCCGAGCATCCGGGACGCGCACGAGCACCTCAGCCTCCTCATGGAGACGCGGCTCCAGGGAGGCGAGACGCTGACTCGGGTGCGCTCGAAGCTCGCGAGCGCGGCGCTTGCCCGGGCAGCCCGCCTGCCACAGGGGCGGGCGCGTGACCTGGCCTTTGCCGACGTGGACGCGATGATCGCCCGCGACGTCGCACCCGTCGCCGTTCTGGGCGTGCTGAACGAAGCGACGATCGTCTCGGAGCGCGTGGGCTGCATGGTTCTGCGGCCGGCGCTCGACCTCGCCGTCGCCTGTCGCAGAGACTAGGAGGCCTGCACCGAGACCCAGACGCGCCCGCGGAAGACGGCGATCCCGGCGGGAGCGTTGCCGACCTCGATGGTCTCCACGACCTCGTTGGTCTCGGGATCGATGCGGGACACCGTGCCGTCGCCCGTGTTCGCGACCCAGACGGCGCCTGCGCCGAACGCAACGGCCGTCGGGCCGTTGCCGACCGGGATGATCTCCCTCGAAGGGTCGAAGCCCAGATCGGCTCCGATCCGCCACACGACGTCGTCGTCCCGGCAAGCCACCCAGATCGCTCCTGCGCCTGCGGCGATCCCCCTCGGGGCGCGCCCCACCTCTGCGGTGCCCACGGGGCCGAGGTCGTACGTGTCGGGGCTGAACTGCTGGACCTCGGCGGCCGCGGCTGCGACCCAGACGGATCCGTACGCGAAGACGAGCGCCGTAGGGCCGGCGGCGGTCACAGAAGAAGCGTCGCCGGCGAGCGTCGCCGGATCCCACCGCGCGAGCATCGCGCCACCGCCCGCCGTCCACACCGACCCCTTGCCCACGTCCACCCCGGCGCCCTGGAATCCGAACGATCTCTGCCAGACCCGGATCGCGTCGGACACGATCGGGGACTCCGGCTCGACCCGGTAGAGCGTGCCGAGCCGCCCGTCCACGACCCAGGCTGCGGCGCCGTCGGCGGCCACGGCATGCGGCGTTACCTCGAGACGTATGGCTCCTTGCTCGTTCGTGGCCGGGTCGATGCGCGAGAGCGACCTGTCGTCGAGGTTGCCTACCCAGACGAACCCCGCCCCTGCGGCGACCGGGCCCGGCCTGATCCCGACGGGAATGCTGCTGCTCTCGACTCGATTCGTGTCCGCGTCGATCACGGCAACCGAGTTCGGCGGCGCGACGACCCGCGCGTCGTCGCGGAGCACGAGGACCGCGGCCACGACCCCGGCGGCGGCGAGCAGGGCGAGCACGACCCCGAGCGCGAGCCGGCGCCGACGTCGCGGAGCCGGCGCGGTCGGCGGCTCCGGCTCGGTCGTCGCGGTTTCCGCGACGGATGACTCCTGCACTGCGATCGGTGCCGCGAGCGCGTCGTCATGCCGCAAGATCGCCGCCTCGAGGCCGCGTAACTCCTTGCCGGGCTGGAGCCCGAGCTCGTCGCTCAGCCGTCCCCGGACCGTGCGGTAGACCTCGAGGGCGTCGGCCTGGCGCCCCGAGCGGTAGAGGGCGAGCATGAGCAGCGCTGCCGCCCGCTCCTGGTACGGATGCTCGGCGACGAGCGCCTCGAGCTCGCCGAGGACATGTGCGTGGCGCCCGAGCTGGACCTCGGCGTCGATGCGCTCGATCTGCGTCGTCAGACGCTGCTCGCTGAGACGGCCGAGGCTGTGACGCTCCGGCCCCTCGAGGGCGACGTCGGCGAGCGGCGGTCCACGCCAGAGCGCCAACGCCCGTCTGCGCAGCTCGATCGAGTGCGCGACCGGAGCCGTTCGCGCCTCCTCGACGAGTCGCTCGAACTCGAGCAGGTCGAGCGAGCCTGGGTCGACGCGGAGCCTGTACCCAGGCGCCTGGGTCTCGACGACGCCGTCACCGAGCTGCTTCCGTAGCGCGTACACATACCCCTGGACGAGGTTCTCGGCCGTCGCCGGAGGTCGCTCTCCCCAGAGCTCGTCGACGAGGCGGGCCATGGACACGGTCTCGTTCGCGTGCAGGAGCAGGACGCCGAGCAGCGCCCGCTGCTTGGCGGCGCCGAGCCGGACCGTCTTCTCCCCCTCATGCACCTCGAGAGGCCCGAGGACCAGGAACTCCATGCCACCGCCTCCGACGAACGACGGAGCGACCGTACCACCCGCCTCGACCGGTTCTCCAACCGCGCCCAAGCCCGCCTCCATGGCGCTGTCGGAGCCTTCGTCGCGCAAACCGATGGAAAGGAGCAAGAGATGACTCTGTACGGCAGATCGTCGAGGTGGGCCGCGGCGCTCGCGCTCGGCCTCGCCGGCCTGATCGGTGTCGGCGCGGCAACGGTGCTCGCCGCCCCCGCCCGCAGCGCGGCGACCGAATTCGAGCTCACCTTCGAAGGAACTTGGGAGTGGAACAACGTGTACTTCTTCGGCCCCTTCCGGGGAGGGACGTTCAAGTCGCGGGCGCCCTTCTGCGCGACGGGAACGTTCGTCGAAGACCCGTGGAGCAGCGCGGGGACGACGTGGCGGTTCACATGCGACGACGGCACCGGCGGCCTCACGGTCTCGATCCTGGACCCCGGGTTTTATCTCGCTTGGCAGAGCGTCGACGGAAGCGGCAGCTACGCGGGCCTCCGGGGCGGCGTATCACTGCGCGACGGAGAGATACTCGGCAGCCCGAGCTACGCCCCGGGGTCGCTCGTGACCTGGCGGGGCACTCTTGGCGTCGTCGACTGGGGTGCCGAGCCGGATCAGTCCGAGGACGGGGACACGGTCGCGCCGACGAACGCCGATACGGTCGCGCCGACGATCGGCATCGCCTCCGCGCGGGCCGCGAAGCTCCGTCGCCCGGCGGGCGCCTACTCGATCAAGGTCGCGCTGGCACTCCGCGACGACGTCGAGGGAAACCCCGTTTCGTACAGGCTGCGGGTGGCCACCGCCCGCGGGATCGAGCTCGCGCGGAGGTTCGGCACGGCGACGACAGGAGCGGTCTCGATGACGGTGCGCATCCGTCCACCCGACCGAGCACGGACCGTCCGGCTGGTGCTCACCGGCGAGGATCCGGCCGGGAACGCGGTCTCGGTCAGGCGTGCGCTGAGCCTCCTTCGCTAGGGAGAAGTCCGAGGGACTCTGGAGCCGGGCGACAGAGCCCGGCTCCAGAGGGTTGGTCCTCCGGACTCCAACTCCCCGGGAACGAGCCGCGACGAACTGCAACGCGTGCGGGCAAGTAGCAACGTACCGACTGCTGGCCTGCGTGGTTGTACGCACATGTGTATGTCGCACACTACAGTTCAGACAACAGAAAATTCGTATGTGCAGGGATTTTGTATGCGCCCGGGAGGATTCGAACCTCCGACCCGCGGATTAGAAGGCCGCGCCGACGGTTCTACGTCGTCTCGCGTGAAAGTGCGCAAAGCCCGATGAACACTGGCTCTGGGCCGATCAGGCCAGCTTGCCCCGCATGGCTACGAGGGGTCCTCCGGGCGCGTTTGGGGCATGAATGGGGCATGCCGTGTGGGCTTTCGCCGGCCTAGCCTGCGACCTCCGGCTTGCAAAGCCGCGAGGTGCTGAAGACGGCCGAGAACGGTTGACGACGGGAGGCGTCGGATTCCGCAGAGCCATGCGGGCTTGCCGTGGGCCAGCAGCATGGACAAGCCAAGCCTAGATCTTGCGAGAATCGCACGTTCTGGCGTTTTTCTGGCGTCGCGATCCAGGGCGCGGTTTGCGCCGTCACGGCTCCCGCCCGAGTCGAGGTCCCGACTGGCTGCCAATTCCGGTGACCTCCGACCTTGGATGCCGGTGTTCACGCGGCCAGTCTCCCGTTGCCAGGTACCCCACCCGCTCGCGAGGTTCGGGGTCACTAGGAGGCGCGGCCGGTCATCGCGCGAACGCCAACCTCGCGGCATCGTCGAACGAGGTGAGCTCGAAAGGAACTAGCGTCCGCAGCTGCTCCTCGCGCGCAATGGTCGGATTCTTGAGCCCTTCGATCAGTGGGCGAGCGACGGAGGCATCAACGGGAGTAACGAGATGAAGCCATAGCGACGACAATCTCGGCGTCAGTATTGGCACTTCGAGGATGAGCGGCCGCCGACCGCGGAGCACGGCGATTCGTTCCATCATCTGGCGGTAGGTCATCAGCTCGGGTCCCCCGGCATCGAAGCTCTCTCCGAGCGCACCCTGGTTGCCGCATACACCGGCGAGGTATCGGCTGATGTCGTCGAGTGCAATCGGCTGGGTGGGCGTCGAGACCCAGGTCGGGGTGATCATCGCCGGCAGGCGGTCGACCAGGGCAACGATCGTCTCGAAGGCGGCGCTACCTTCGCCTACGATCATCGCGGCGCGCAGGGTCGTCACCGGGACTCCTCCCGCCGAAAGGCGCTCCCCCGTCTCTTGACGGCTTCGCAGATGCGGTGACGCTTCGGGGTCGTCGTCGCCGAGTCCACCGAGATAGACGATCTGCTTCACGCGGGCGTGCTCGCACGCTGCTGCGACGGTGTCCGCCGCTACCCGATCCTGCCGCTCGAAGTCAGGTCTGCCGAGAGAATGGACGAGGTAGTACACGACCTCAGCGCCCTCGACAGCTCGCGCGACGTCGTTCGCGGAAGTGGCGTCGCCCTCGACCCAAACGACATCACTCTCAGCTGCCCGTGCTGTGCGGGAAACAGCAACCAGCTCGTGGTCCGAGACGAGGAGAGGGAGTAGCGCACGACCAACGACTCCGGTCGCGCCGAAGACGGTGATCTTCATACGTCTGCTCTCGAGGCAAGCAGCTCGAAGTAGCTGCGGCTGATGGCAGCGTGCAAGGGGCTCTGACCCTTCGCGTAGAGCGCTCCTGTCCATCTTGGCCCGCCGAGCCGCGCCGCGAGGCGCGGAAGGTACTCCTCGACGAAGACGCTGAGCTCGACATCCACGTCGGCGCACCGCTGCGCGAGCGTGACCGACCCGCCGGCCCGCAGGGCGAGCAGGCCCCCTTCGATCGCGTACCGACACGAGACGCTCTCGTCGGAGAATGCGAGCTCGGGCGGCCCAAAGGAGAGGAGGCTCGCACCACCCAGGAGAGTGAGGCGGCCGCCATCGTCGGTCCAGCGTGCGCGCACGCCCCCGCGCGTAAGGCGGTTGACCGCCTGCCAGTACGCGATCCCAAGCCAGCGTGCACCCGATTCGGAGCTTTCGACGAGCGGCTCGGAGGCACGTACGCCCTGCGTCGACTCGAACCCCCCGGAGTCGAGCACCCGCTCGGTCGTGTACCAACTGTGAAGCAAGGAGGACATGGGTGGAGAGCGGCCGATCGACCTCCACTCAAGCCTGAGCCACGACCGGGCCCGTCACGTCCACCAGCCCAGTCACGCGCCCTGCTTCGGTAACCGCGTCGCCTGCAAGGACGAGCACGAGATCCGACGCGTCGAGCCCGACCGCACCCGCTCCTCCGAGGGCGACGCGATAGCGGCTCGCGAGCGCCTGTAGCTGCGGTAGTGCGGCGTGTGCGAGGTCTGGCGTGACCGTAGAGAGCACAACGAGACGCGGCTGAAGGGCGTCCGCGGCATGCTCGACGGTGTCGAGGGGCGTGTCGCTCCCAAAGAAAGCGATACGCCAGCCGTGAGAACGCAACGCTAGCCCGAACGCGATCAGACCCAGCTCGTGCCGCTCGCCGGGGAGGCAGGCCAACAGTGCCACTGGGCCGAGGCCCCGACCCCAGCCACGGGCCAAGCCGAGCAATCGCCCGCGCAGCACGCTGGTCGAGAAGTGCTCGTGGGCGACTGAAGCGTCGCCCCGCTCCCAACGCTCTCCGAGTTCCTCGAGATACGGAAGGATCACGTCGGTCAGCACCGTCTCGACTGTCGCCTCTGCGAGGAGTCGATCGAGCGTCGATTGTGCCCGCGGCTCGTCGAAGACATCGAGAGCGGCTGCGAGCTCGCCGCGCGCCGTCGTTGGCAGGCGGGGCGACGGCACGACCTGCTCCTCCGTGGAGCGAGCAGCTAACGCTGCCGCCTCTGCCGCGGCCAACCCGCCCGCGAGGTGTTGCTGCATCTCGCGTACGCGATCCAAGTCGTCTGCGGAGTACAGACGTAGCCCACCCGGTGAGCGCGTCGGGCGGAGAAGTCCATAGCGCCGCTCCCACGCCCGCAACAGTTCCGGGCTTACACCGGAGCGGCGACTGAGCTCGCCGATTCGCAGTAGACCGCCTTCCGACATGCGCGCACTATACAGCGTTTGTACGAAACCTTGACAGGGCGAGGTGGCGGCGTGTACTGTCGTGCTGTACAGATCATCGACAGGAGGTGTACAGAATGAGAATCGTGAACGTCCTCGCCGCCACGCTCGTCATCGTGGGCGCGCTCAACTGGGGACTCGTGGCACTCGCCGAGTTCGATCTCGTAGCCGAAGTCTTCGGACTCGAGTTCGGGGAGACGAACGCCGCGACGCGGGTCGTGTATGGCCTGGTTGGTCTCGCCGGCGCGTACAGCCTCTGGGCGCTTGCTGCGACTCGCGGCCGCGCCCTCGCCGAGCCTCGAAGCACTGCAGCGGCTCGCTGATCGTCATCCATCCAAACGAGAAAGGACAACCGACGTGTACCGACTGACAACGCTCACCGCTCTTGTTGCAATCGCGGCCTTCGCGATCGCGGCGCTCGGACCGGCTGCATCGGCTCGGCCCCGCGAGCAAGGCACCATCGTCGAAACCGCGGTCGCGGCCGGCCAGTTCAAGACGCTCGCCATGCTGCTGAAGCGCGCAGGCTTGGTGGCGACCTTGCAGCAAGAAGGGCCCTACACCGTGTTCGCACCGACGGACGCTGCCTTCAAGAGGGTGCCGAAGTCCACGCTCAACGCTCTACTGAAGGACCGAGCCAAGCTGCGGACAGTGCTCCTGTACCACGTTGTCTCAGGAAAGGTGACGGCGGCGAAGATCGTCAAGCTCTCCTCGGCGAGGACGGCGAATGGCAAGAGCATTCGTATTCGGGTCGACGGCTCGAACGTCTTTGCGAACAGCTCGAAGGTAACGAAAGCCGATGTGATGGCATCAAATGGCGTGATTCACGTCATCAATCGCGTGCTTATTCCGAGCGCCTGATCAGGTCGATCTCAGAGGGGCCGCCCAACTGGGCGGCCCCTCTATCTGACTGGCGGTCGCTCGTTCCGTGCCGGAGGCGCCTTCGATCTCTACGCGGCCTCGGACATGAGGTCCTAAGCACCTGGAAGATCCAGGGCAAGCGCTCTGGGCTCGTTTCCGAGGTGCGCGAATGGGTACGCCGTATATCCGCGGTGCAGCTCTCCAAGTTCCTCATCCATGTGAAATCGAGCCTCTGGTTCGTCCCCGTGCTCTGCGTACTGGCGGGCGTGCTGCTCTCCTTCGGGACGATCGCGCTCGACCGCTACTTCGACTACAAGGCGCTGCCAGGTGCACTCGACGTCGGGCCGGATGCCGCGGTCGTGATCTTTACCACCATCGCCGGCTCAATGGTCAGCCTGGCCGCGCTGGTCCTCACGATCACGATGGTCGTCGTCCAGCTGGCGATGGGTCAGTTCTCGCCGCGGATCGTGCAACGCATCCTGAGAGACAAGCCGAGCCAGCTCGCGATCGGGCTCTTCGTCGCGACGTTCGTGCATTCGATCCTTGCGGTCCGCGAGGTCGTCAACAACGGCGACGGCACGGGGCAGGTGCCCGGAATCTCGTTGCTAACCGCCTTCCTGCTCGTGCTCGTGAGCATCGCGGTGCTGGTCGTGTACGTGCACCACATCGGCCAGGCGCTCCGCGTCTCCGCGCTGATCGAGCTCGTCGGGAAGGAAACGCGCAAGCTCCTCGATCGCAAGTACCCCGACGCAGGCCCGGTTCTCGATACCAAGCCGGGATCACCGGCGGTGGTTGCGGCTCGCAAGTCCGGCGTCGTCATCAAGATCGGCTCGGAGGAGCTGGTCGAAGAAGCGCAGCGAGTCGATTGCGTGCTTGAGCTTGTTCCCGCGCTCGGGGAGTTCGTGCCCGCGGGTGCGCCGCTTCTCCGCGTCCACGGGGAGCCGGCCGATCTCGACGAGGATCGGCTTCACGCAGCGCTCATCCTCGCGCTGGAGCCGACGCTCGACGAGGACGTCGCGTACGGAATCAGACTTCTCGTCGACATCGCGGAGCGCTCCCTTGCCGACTCACCGTTCCAGGACCCGACCACCGCCGTGCAGGCCATCGACCGGCTCCACGACTTACTGAGGCAGCTAGCGCGCCGGCCGATTCCTGACGGTCTCCATCGCGACGACGACGGCGAGGTTCGGCTTGCCGTGTTCGCGATGAACTGGGACGCGTACGTCCATCTCGCGTTCGACGAGATCCGCCTCGCCGGGGCCGGGTCGCCACAGGTCACGCGTCGGCTCAAGGCCGCGCTCGTCGATCTCAAGTCGTTGGCACTGCCTGACCGCGTCGCGGTGGTGGAGGAACAGCTCGACCTTCTCGCGGCAGCGACACAGACGGCCATGAAGGACGAGCGCGATGTAGAGCTGGCGCTCCGCGAGGACCGCGAGGGAATCGGCGCGGCGGCGGCGCTCGACGGGCACTAGGCGCAGGTGGGTCAAAGCACTATCCGGGACTGGTCTCTCGTAAGCCGTTCCCTTCGGAACCTCGTTCGCCAACCACCAGAGCCGCGGATCGCGAACAATCTTCGGCGGCGAGTTTGAGTCGGGCTCGCGTCGGGGTACAGACGCGTGACCTCAAAGGAGGAACTGATGGGAATCATTGCGTTCATCATTCTCGGACTCCTCGCCGGCGGGATCGCCAAAGCGCTCATGCCGGGCGACGATCCCGGCGGGTGGATCATCACCGCCGTCATCGGCGTAGTAGGAGCGATCCTCGGCGGCTTCCTGGCTGGGGCGCTCTTCGGTGCAGATCCGATGGATGAGTTCTTCGACATCTCGAGCTGGCTGACGGCCATCGTCGGCTCGATCATCCTGCTCGCGCTCTACCGCGTTGTTGTGGGTCGGAGCGGTGGGCACGGCGCTGTCCGAACCTGAGCAACGACACGAGAAGCACAACCGTTTGAGTAAGGAGCCCGTCTTCGGGCGGGGCTCCGCTCGGAAGGGAGACCGCAATGGCAGCACCGGCAGACATGGAACCGAGCAACGCTACTGACGACCCGAGGGTGGAAGCCGACCAGGTCTCGCGCCTCAGGCGCTACGACAAGCGGGTCGAGGAGTGGCTCGCGTCGCTCAAAGATGAGGCTGAACAGCGCTCCCCGGAGGTGCTTGGCGCGCTTGCCGCAAAGGCAAAGGATGTTGCCGATTACCTCGACAAAATGGCAGAGCGGGCGAGGTCGAAGCAGGAGGCTGACGATTCGAGGCGCTCGTTGCCGGCGCAAGAGACATCGGACGCCCGGGCGCAAGAGACATCGGACGCCCCGGCGCAAGAGACATCGGACGCCGGCGAATCGGCTACGTCAGTTGACCGAGACCCCGGATCGAGCATTACCTGACATGGATGATCCGAGCACAACCGGCCCCGGACCGGGTGTTCCTACTCCGGTACCCGAGCCACCCGGTCCGGATCTGATTCCGGAGCCAGAGCCCGGGCCGGAGCCACAGCCTCCGGACGTGCAGCCATCACCGGATCCGCAGATACCACCGGATCCCCGACCGCCGGACCTTCCGCCTCAAGATCCGCACCCAGCGAACTCATAGTGACGATCGCGATCGTGACGCTCGTGATCGCCAGGGTGTGCCAGTGGATCAAGTGGATCTGACCAAGTATCGGCCTAGCGCCGAGCCTTCGGCTGACGACCGCTTAAGGGACGATCCCGTACGGGTCACGCTTTCGGCGAAGTCAATTCTCGTCTGGGTGGCGATCACCGCGGCCGCTGTCCTCGGGCTGATGTTCGTGTACCTCGCGCTGGACGCAATCACGTGGGTGCTCGTCGCCACCTTCTTCGCCATGGCGCTCAACCCCGCTGTGGAAGCCCTTGTTCGACGAGGGCTCGGCCGTGCCCGAGCAGCCGCGATCGTCTTCGTGATCGCGTTCGCCGCACTCGGACTCCTCGGATTCCTTGTCATCCCTCCGCTCGTGACCGCGACCACAGAGTTCGTCGAGGCCCTCCCTGGTTACCTGCAAGATCTCGACGCCGGGCGCGGCCCGCTCGCGTTCCTCGAGCGTCGCTTCCATCTCGGCGAACAACTCGTCGACATCTACGAGCGCGGCGGCATCGCTGGTCTGTTCGGCCTCGAACGCCCGGGAGCGTCGACCGCGCGAGCCGCTGCCGACACCGCTCTGGCCCTCATCGCCGTTCCGTTTCTCACGTTCTTCATGCTTCTGGACGGCAGGCGCTGGGTGGACGGTGTACTGGATGTCATGCCGCCAAGCGCGCGTACACGCTGGGAGCGTGTCTTTGACGGAATCAACCGTACGGTGGGTGGGTACGTCACGGGCAACCTTCTGATCAGCCTCGTGGCGGGAGTTGTCGCGCTCGTGACACTGATGGCTGCAGGAGTTCCCTACGCACTCCCGCTCGCGGTGATCGTCGCGATTCTCGACCTCGTTCCGCTCGTCGGCGCGACCGTCGCGCTCGCCGTCTGCGGAGTCGCCGCACTCTCGGAGGGTGTCGTGCAGTGCGTGATTGTGGTAGTCGTCTTGCTCGTTTACCAGCAGATCGAGAACCACGTGCTCCTGCCGGTCGTCTATGGACGGACCGTCGACCTCTCGCCACTCGCCGTGCTCGTCGCACTTCTCATCGGGGCGGAGATCGCAGGCATCCTCGGGGCGTTGGCTGCGATCCCGGTCGCCGGGTCGATATCGGTCGTTGCGGGTGAGCTCGTTCGCTGGCGTCGTGAGGCGTCGCTCCAGCTTTCACCCGCTGTTCAGGCGGGCCTCGACGCCGATCCGGTCGAGTAAAGACGTCGAATTCGGGAAAATCGGCTCGCTACGGTCGATCGGAGTTTGCTGGTCGTCCCCGCTGGCATAGTGAGATGAGACGCCACCCGGCCGGCCACACGCGGGTCGGACCAGTTGCCGGGGCAGCTTGGCGAGCGCCTCGGCGTGACGCTAGAGCAGGTCATGACCCGCCCTCGCTCAGCCGTCCGGCTAACGAAGGGCTTCCAGCGAGAGGCAGCACGGACTGCTCGAGTCTTCCGTCGGTCACACAGAGGGGTCGGCCTCGGCAGCTTTGAGAAGGTCGAGTGCCTCGGCTCGGGAGCTGACGCCAAGGCGGCGGCGGGCGTTTCTCACGTGTGTACGGACTGTGTGCGGGGAGAGAACGAGTAGTTCAGCGACTTGATCTGTTCGGAGTCCTTCGCCGTAGAGGCGGAGAATCGCGAGCTCGCGTGGGCGGAGGTCGGCGCTCCGGGCTTGCGCGGCCTCGCCTACGTCCGCGTTCACTCGGGCCACCTCGAGAGAACGGCTTCGAAGGAACTGCGGGCTCCGCTCGATGTCCTCCAGGGCGTGGCCGAGCTGCACTGATGCGGCGTTGAGCAGTGTGAGGTCGTCCTCGGGCGGACGCCGCTTGCTGCGCGCACCGATCGTCAGAATCCCGATCCGCTTGCCGCCGGCTTCGAGCCACCGCACCTCGACCCAGTGGAGGCCGAGCGATCCGAGGGCTGTCGGCGGCCCGCTCTCGATCATCGTCTCGCGCCGGCGTAGGGCGATCGGGTCCAGGGCGAGGCGTCGAGTCTCGGCGGGGCGAAGGCCGCTAGCCGCGACGAGGTGGAGCTGGGCGTCCGCGCCGAGCAGTCGGATCGTGGCTACGTCGGCCTGTAGGGCCGGGACAAGGGCATCGGCAACCTGCTGGAGAGAGGAGACGAGGTTGTGGCCGGGAGCGGCGGCGATCTCTTGCAGCAGGACCACGCGCCGCCGTTCGCGCTCCGCCAGGAGATGCCGGGCGCGAACCTGGTCGGTGGTGTCGACCGCAAGCGTGACGACGACAGGGCCCCAGCGGTCGGAGTCGATGCGACGGAGGGTTGCGCTCCACCAGTTCGGCTCCTGATTTGGGGAGTCGTGACGGAACTCGCGTAGGTGACGCGGCCTTCCGGTCGCGGCTACGTCTGCGACGAGTGCCGCCAGTTCATCTGCTTGGCCGTGCGCCTGGCGTTCGTCGTTGTGCGATTGGATCAGCTGATCGAGCGGCAGGTCGTGACCGGCGAAACCCGGAAGTGGGGGGTTGGCGTGGAGGATCTCGAGGGTGTCGGCGTCGTTGACGAGCAAGCCGACCGGCAAGTGGGCGTGGAGTTCCTCCAGCATGAGCAGGTCGGTAACGTGCACGCGCGCGCTCGTCCGCCTACCAGTCGCGCGGTTCGTGCTAGTCGAACCTTTGTGCAGGCGTGAACGGGTCACCGAGCACGATCCCTTCGGGAGTGATTCTGAACTCGCGGGTTTCCGGTTCGTGTCGGCTTGCGCGCGTCTTCAGGACCGTGAGGGCGCGCCGAACGGTTGCTTGGTCGCGGGTGTATTGGAGGAGCACGACGTTGTCGGAGAGGTGTGAGACGCCGAACTCGGAGAGTCGCCTCACGTGAAAGAGGTCTGGTAGCTCCGAGGTCATGAACACGCTGACTCCCTGGCGGGAGAGGCGCTGGACGAGCGAGTACATGTACTCGCGAAACCGGATCTCATCCGGCGAGGCGAGCTTGAGATCGGTGAGACTATCGATGAGGACGCGGCGTGCTCCGGTGCGCTCCACCGTCTCGAGGAGGTCGTAGACCCACTCGTCGATGTACATGTCGACAGGCGAGCGGTACATCGCCTCGACGCCCTCCTCGTCAACCGACCACCCGAACCCCTCGACAATCCGCGCGAGCTGGGTCGGGTGTTCCTGGAGCGTTGCCAGCACACCCGGTTCGCCCAGACGGACGCCGTTGAAGATGAAGTGCAGGCCCATCAGGGTCTTGCCGCAGCCCGAAGGGCCAGCGCAGAGCGTGGAGGCGCCGGGCCAGTAACCGTCGGCGAGCATGTCGTCGAGGGCGGCGATTCCGGATGAGTGCCTGGCTCCGTCGAGCGGGTAGCTGGTCACGTCAATCTGGTCGGCCAGCCGCGGGAAGACGTCGATCCCGTTGGCCGAGAGGCGGTAGGCGTGCTGGCCGGGAGCGAATTCGCTTCCCCGTAGCTTGAGGACGCGGAGGGAACGCGTCTCGCGCTCGGACGCTCGCGTCGTGGAGAGGCTGATGATGGTGTCGGCGACCGCGAATTCGGGTGCCACGGCGATTTCGTCTTCGCCGTACTCGCCTACCCAAAACGACGAGGCCGGGAAGGCGGACAGGTGGCCGGCGAAGTCGTGCAGGAAGCGGCGAAACTCGGCAGCCTCCGCGTAGGCAGAGAGTGCCTTGAAGCTGTCGATCACGATGATTCCCGGGCGGCGCTCCTTGATCAGCGCGGTCACCTGCTCGAGGACGCCGGCGAGGCCGCGCTCGTTGAGACCCGGGCCGAGGTCCTCGTAGAAGACCGAGTTGCCAACCGCTCCAGGGTCGAAGAAGCGGAGGCTCTGGCCGTAGCGGAGGATCTTGTCGAATGGTTCCGACACCGTGGCGAGGTACAAGCCGGGCCGCTCGATCGTCGCGTTCGCGAACAGGTATTGCTGAGCGAGGATCGTCTTGCCGGTTCCCGGAAGCCCGATGAGCATGTTGATCGCGTCCACCGGGAGGCCGCCCCCGAGCACGCCGTCGAGGCGGGAATGGCCGCTTAGGAGACGCTCGCTCATGGCGATGTCGCGCCTTGCAGGAAAGCGCTCTTCCCGAGCAAGTCCTTGACGGTCGAGACGAACTGCAGCGGATCGAGTGGCTTCCGCAGAAAGGCGTCTGCGCCTGCTGCGAGCGCCTGGTCGCGCGCGTCGAGTGTGGAGACCACCAGGCACGCAGGCACTCCGGCTTCCTTCAGACGCTGGCACAGATCGGCGCCCGTACCGCCGGAGATGAGCAGCTCGATGACCGCAAGCTGAGGAAGGCGTTGCTCGAGCTTGAGCGCTGCGTCATCGGCATTGAGGGCGAGAGCCACCTCGTAGCCCTCGGTCTGGAGGAAGAACTCGGCGAACTCGGCCGCGTACGGATCACGCTCGGCGAGCAGGATCAGAAGGCGAGGCGCCTGCTCGCTCCCATCCGTCGACCGGACGCCGCTGTGGCGCGCGAGCTGCTCGCCGAGTAGGCGATGGGCCTCGGCAGGCTGCAGCCCTCGATCGAGTCCCTCCTTGACGAAGCGGAGCTGCTCGACCTGTCCGCGTGTGTAGAGCCGATGGCCGCCGTCGCTGCGCTCGGGCTTCACGAGCCCATAGCGCTCTTCCCAGTTTCGGATTGTCGCGGCTGGGATGTCGAGCATGCGCTCAACGGCGCCAATGCTGTAGATCGCGAGCTCGCCGTGCTCCATGACGACTATCTTACTTCATCAGGACGGTCGCCGTAGGGAGATCTTTTTCATCAATATTACCCAAGTACCTCATCAAATACCCCACAAACCTGGTCGTAGTTCATCAGGACTGAGCTAAGGTGGCCAGCGTGATGAGACGTGAACAAATCAACGCCGCTCCGCCCGAAGCAGGTTATGCGGGCTGGGGGCCAGCTACGGCCCTCGAGAGCCAGCTGCCGCAAGCCCCAACAGTGGAAGCCGACTTTTCGCTGGCTCTCGAGCGGTATGGGAGCGAATCTGCGGTCCTCGTCCTCGCTGGCGAGCTCGACCTCTTTCGCGCCCCGGCAGTCGAAGACGGGTTGGCAGCAGAAGTACGCCACCTGACCGTCGACCTTCGCATGGTCACCTTCATCGACGCGACTACGCTCGTCCTGCTCCTCGGCGCGAGCCGACGCCAGCAGGCGCACGGGGGCGAGCTGCTCGTCCTGGTCGGGCCGCAGACGCCGATGACTGCGTTCGAGGCAACGCGCCTCAATCGTCTCCTCGCAATCAGACAACTGGACAACGAACGAACGCACATCGCTCTATGCCGCACAAATAGCGAGAGGACTGGGTTGAGCCCTCCGCCTCATACGACGCTCAATGGGAGGAACAACAATGGCAACAATGGAAACAACTGAGCGGGCGCGCACGAAGACTCCGGTCTACGTCGGCGATCGCACCACCGACGAGACCAAGCACTCGCTGAAGACCACCGAGTTCTGGGCGATGGCCGGCCTCATCGTGGCCATCTTGGCTGCCTCGGCCGTCTCCGACTCACTCGACGATGTCCGCGCTTGGACGCTCGTCGCCGCCGTCGGGATCGGGTACATGATCAGCCGCGGCCTCGCCAAGTCTGGCACCAAGTACGCCGGCGGCGAAGACCCGCTCAACAACCGCTAGACGCACGCCAGTCCGGTCTGTGCTCGGGGTGCACTCTCCCCGCGCACAGACCCCGTTTGCACTATGAGCCGGCCGGGAATGGACGCGCGACGAAGCTCAGGTGGGCGCGGAGCCGGTGTTCCAAGACCTCAGACGAAAGGAGCAGGCGCATGGCGACTGAAACTCGTGGCAGTCACCCGATTGGGGCTGCAGCAGAAGTGAAAGACAAGGGCGAGGAGCTCGTCTCCACGGCCCAGGAGCAGATCACAGCGAAGGCCCATGAGCTGGGCGGAGAGGCCAACTTCCAGATCCGTGAGCAGCTCGACCAGCGCTCGACCCAAGCGGGAGAGCAGCTGCAGTCGATAGGAAAGACCCTCCAGTCCGGGGCGAACCAGCTGCGGAGTGAAGGCAAGGATGTACCGGCAAGGGTTGTCGCGGAGGTCGCTCGGCGCGCCGACGATGTAGGCGGCTACCTCCAGTCCGCGGAGGCGGACCGGATCCTCGGCGACATCGAGGGATTCGCCCGAAGGCGTCCCTGGCTCACCGCGGGCGTGGGCGCCGTGGCTGGATTCCTGGCCTCACGGTTTGTGAAGGCCTCGGGCAACCGCCGCTATGAGGGTGCGCACGGCAACGGCAGCGGCTACTCGCCTTCGATGCGGAGCCTGACGAGCGGGGGTGTGTAGATGACGATCGTCGACGGCGACGTCGTCCGTCAGCGCTCGACCGTTCAGCTGGTCAAGGATCTCACGCATCAGGCGAGCACCCTGGCTCACCAGGAGATCGAACTCGTGAAGGTCGAGCTGAACGAGAATCTCGAACTCGCGAAGGCCGAGTTGGCCGAGAAGGGAAAGAAAGCCGGGGCGGGCGTCGCAGGACTGGCCGCGGCGGGAGGGGCCGGCCTTCTCGCTCTGGGTGCATTCACGGGGTTCCTCATCCTCGCGCTCGATGGCGTGATGCCCAATTGGGCGGCGGCGCTGTGTGTTGCCGGGCTATGGGCGCTCGTGGCGGTGCCTCTGGCGCTGTACGGCCGCAACAAGATCCAGGACGTGGGCACGCCTGTGCCCGAAAAGACAATCGAATCGGTGAAGGAGGATGTGGCATGGCTCAAACATCAGACCAGCTGAAGAGCGAGATCGAGCAGACCCGCGACCAGCTGAGCGAGACCGCCGATGCGCTCGCGTACAAGGCTGACGTGCCGACCAGGACAAAGGACTGGATCGAGGAGAAGAAGGACGCCGTGGTCTCGACGGTGAGCGGAGTCACGTCGAAGGCAGGCGAGATCACGCCCGACGGTGCGGAGGTCAGTCAGAGCATGAATCGCATGAAGCGGCTGGCAGAAAGGAACCCAGTCGGACTAGCGATTGGCGGTGCAGCGGTCGGTTTCATCGCAGGCCTGCTCGCGCCCTCCACCCGCATGGAAGACGAGCGGGTCGGGCCAATTGCCGACGATGTGAAAGCGACGGCTGCGGACGCGGGACGGGAAGCGTTCGAGCGCGGGAAAGATGTCGTGCAGGAGGCCGGCGCGACAGCCATCGAGACGGCGAAGGAACGCGGTCGCGAAGAGGGTGAGGAGTTGTCCGAGAGCCTTCAGGAAAAGGCTCGAGAAGTTGCTCCAAGAGACGCGCCGGCTGCTGGCTCCGCGCCTCCGGTCATCGCTAGCCCGCGCTCGCCCAGTCAACGCGACTAGCAATTGCTCAAGGAGAGGACGCGCTGTGGGCGGGCCCGAGGCTCGCTCGCAGCTCGCCTTTCACCTATTCCGTACGAGGAGAAGTGATGAGTACACAGATGAGTGATCCGCGCGACCTGTTCTTGCATGAGCTCGGCGATGTTCTCTACGCCGAGCGGACTCTGGTGAAGGCTCTTCCCAAGCTTCAGGACGAGGCTTCCGACGAAGAACTCGCCAAGGGATTCGCTGATCATCTCGAAGAGACACGCCAGCACGTAAAGAACGTGGAACAGGCATTCGAGGCCCTCGGTGAGCAAGCGAAGGCCGAGAAATGCCCAGGCATCGAGGGAATCAAGCAGGAGCACGACGACTTCGTTGCAAACGAGTCACCATCGCAGGAAGTCCTCGACGCGTTCCTCACGGGCGCGGGCGCGCGGACCGAGCATTACGAGATCGCCGCGTACGAGGGCCTTGTGACGATGGCCGACGCGTTGGGCGAGGACGAGGTCGCAAGGCTGCTGGGGGAAAACCTCGAGGAAGAGAAGACAGCTCTCAGGAAGATGCAGACCATTGGCAAGCGGCTTGCCGAGGTCGGCGCAAAGGCGACCGGATCACCGTGATCCGCCGCATCGATCGACTCGCCGTCGAGCTTCCACCCCCTTCGGAACCCGACCCTGCCGGCGCGCAGGCCGTTCAGGAACTCATGGGTGCGCTGAGGATGCGTTGAAGGTTGCAGCCGAAGTTCCTGAAGCTGAGGAATCGGCGGAGCTCACGCTGTTCGAGCGCTGACGAGGGGGGAACCACCCCCCCGCGTCAGCCGTGCCCCGGAGGGGGCTGCGGCGCTCTCCTTGTGTGGCCCTCTTATGGCCGGGATCACGGGCCTGGAGTACCCTCGACGGTATGCCGAGCCGACCCAGGCTGCCGGTGACGAGCCTCGCTTCGAAGCGCACGGCCATCGAGCTGGTCGACGAGCCGCGCAAGCCGCCGCCGGCGCCCCGATCGATCAGCAAGCGCGAGCGTGAGCTCTGGTGTGAGCTCTATACCGACCCCATCTCCGACCTATGGAGCGACGGTGATCGCCGTCTCGTCGTGCGGCTGATCGGGCTGCTTGTTCGACTCGAGCGCGACGGCGCCGAGGCGCCGGGATGGGTCTATGCGCTAACGCAATCGCTCGAGGATCGACTTGTGCTCAACCCGCGAGCTCGTCGAGCGGCGGGTGTTGTGTACATCCAGCCGCCGAGCGAGCCCAGTCGGGTACGTCGCCTCGACGCGCGTCGACGGGAGCGAATCGCTCGAGGCTGATCCGGGGGATTGGCCGAGCCCGAGCCGCCGCCGTCCTCGCGCTCCACCTCGTTCCCGAATGACGAGGCCGGCTACGCTTTTCGGGTAGTTCGTCCATGTCGACGCGGCCGCCTACGGGCGGCCGTCGTCGTTCTATGCTCGGCCGCACATGGACGAGCGACCGCCTCCCGTGCGGTGAAGCCTCGACGGAAGCGGAAGGCTCCGCAGCCTCGGTCCTGGCAGCCGCCGAGCGAGGAGGAGATGGCCGCGTGGCACGGCGCGAACGCGTCGGAGCTTGAGCGACTCTCGCGCATCTTGGCGGCCAAGACGCTCATGCGCAGGAGCGAGCGAGAGCAGCTCGCCGATGAGGAGCTCCGGCTTCGTGTCGAAAGGCTCAGGCGCGAGCTCGAGACGTCTCCGGAGACCGCCGAGCTGCGTGGGAGGGCTGGGTCGTCCGAGCTCGATCCGGAGCGGAAGCATCATGGCAACGAGAAGCCTTTTGTGGGCTCAACGATCGAGTCGGCGGTTCGCCTGCGGGCTCATGGGATGGGGCGCAACGCGCTCATGGACGAGACGGGGCTCACCAAGTACGTCGTCGACTTCCTGCTCCCTCTCGTTGATTCGGGGCACGTCCTCCCAGGCGACCGGGAAGGGCGGCTGAAGGTGGCCGGAATAGTATCGGCCACCCCGTCGCTGCTCTACCTCAGCGACCTGAAACCCCGCTCCTAGAGCCGTTTTTGTGCCGGCTGTGGCCGGGATTTGTAAGCCGGTTCCGGCCGGTGTTCCTTGTCTCAAGGAAAGCGACCGGGCGAGCGACACGACGGGATCGTGACCGCTCGCCCGGAGAAAAGGACTTGCGTCGGCAACCCCTTCGGCGAAAGGAGCAACCGGAATGAACGATAGCGACCTCATCGCACGAGCCCGGCTCAACGCCGAGCAGGAGCGGCGGGAGCTCGTGTCGCACTTCGCCCAGATCGCTTGCGTCTCTATGGCGGGTGTGCTCGGCGCCCAGGACGGCGCATTGGACACCGTCTGGTCTTCGGCGGAGTACGTGCACGAGTTGACCGAGGGCGTCTTTCAACGTCTAGCCGTCCTCGAGCGTGAAGTGGAGAGGGAGGAGCGATGAGCGGCGACCGAGACGAACTCATCGCCCGCGCCGAGGAGGACGAACAGACGCCGCTCGTCGACCCGACGTGGGGCTACCGCATCTCGCTCGAGCCGGGAGAGACGTTCGTCGGTCGCTGGCGCGGACTGACGGTCGACGAGGCGAACGAGAACAGGCCGGTCTACTTGTTCTGGGACGAGGCCGGCGAGCGCTGCTTCAGCCGGCACTACGCGTCGCTCGGGGCGAAGATCAAGCTGGCCGAACCGCAGATCGGTCACTCGATCGCCGTCCGCCGAGGCGCCGACTACGCGAGCGGGAAGGGCAATCCCGGCTTTTCGTTCGGCATCGCCGTGTCGGAGAACGACGAGCCGCTGCCGGAGGACGACGACGACGTCGACTGGTAGCGGCGTCAACGGAGCTCGGTCGGTGGACGTCGACGCGCCGGCCGAGCTTCAAGCTGCCGTGTGGGTCGACGCGCTTTGGGGGGAGGGTCGAGGGCACTTTCATTTCGCGTTCGGCGTCGGCGGGCACCTCACCGCTGCCGGCAAGTACGCGCACGAGCGTTGGCAGGAGCGGTTCGGGCGCTGGCCCGACGATCGCGATCGCTTTCTCGCCGACGCGATGGAGCGGTCGGAGCGTGACGACGTCTACGTGGCGCCGTACCTGCGTTCGAACGCGTCCCGCAGGAAGGGGAGCGCGTTGGCGAGCTCGTGGCTGTACGGCGACCTCGACGACGCAGCGAACGGACAGCTTAGGACGCCGGCAGGCGTGCTCCTACTCGGCCCTGGCGGGCTGCTCATCAACTCCGGTCGCGGCCGGCACGTCTACGTCCGGCTGCCGGAGGAGCGCGAGCCGGACGAGCTCGAGCGACTGAACCGGCACCTGGCGTTCGCGCTCGGCGCGGACTCCGGGTGGGCCGAGAACAAGGTGCTGCGCCTGCCCGGCACCTGGAACCACAAAGGGCGCGCTGCGGGTGGCGAATCGCTGCCGGTGCACTTCCTCGACTTCCGGCCGGCCGTGAAGGACTGGACGGTCTCGGAGCTCGTCTCGCAGCTTGGCCCGGCTCCCATCGACGTGGGCGGGAACGATGCGGACGCGATCGAGCCCGTGATGCCGGCAAGCGCGCAGGCCCAGCTGCTCGAGCGGCTCGAGGAGGAGCCCGGCGACCGCTCGACGCAGTCATTCGCGTTTGTCGCCGCTTGCCTCGACACAGGGCTCTCGGACGGCGAGACGCTCGCGCTTGTGCTACGGCATCGACCGACGCGGGAGAAGTACGGCGAGCGCGCCAGGGGTGAAGTCGAACGCTCGATTCGCAAGCTTCGGGCTGGGCTCGCGTCCCCGTCCCCGTCCCCGTCCCGTCCCCGTCCCCAGGTGTCCCCGTCCCCCGTCCCCTCCCCTTCCAGGGGGAGGGACGGAGACGGCACCTCGTCCCAACCCCGTCCCGACGAGGAGACGACGCCGTCCTCGTGGCAGCCGATCGACCTCGTGGCGCGTGCTGCTCGTGCGCCCGAACCTCCGGAGATTGTCGGGCTGCTCTACCCCGGCTCGAACCACCTCGTCTCCGGTGAGAGCGAGGCGCTCAAGACCTGGCTCGCGCTCATCGCCGCCGTGGAGGAGCTCGCCGTCGGACGCGGCGTCCTCTGGGTCGACGGCGACGACGTCGGCGCCGGCGCGCTGCTCGAACGGCTGCGACTGCTCGGAGCCGAGGACGAGGCGATACGCGGCCGGTTCGCGTACGTGCTCCCCGAGGAGCCGCTCGGAAACCACCGCGACGAGGTGCTCGAGGTCGTACGTGCGCGCGCCTGCCGTCTCGCCGTCCTCGACGGTCTCAACGCGCTGCTCGTCCTGCACGGGCTCGACCCGGATCGCGGCACCGACGTCGAGCGGTTCTACCGGCTCATCGACCCGATCCGGAAGGCGCCGACGGCGGTCGTCCTCACCGACAACGTCGTGAAGGCGAAGGACGCGCGCGGCGCGTGGGCGATCGGCTCCGAGCGCAAGAAATCGAAAGCCGAGGTGCACCTCGGCCTGACAACGTTGCGGCCGCTCGTACGAGGAGGATCCGGGCGCGCGCGGATCGACGTGCACAAGGATCGACCGGGACACTTGCAGCGGCCGAGCCCCGGCGTCCTCGTGCTCTCGAGCGGGGATCGGCGCTACTCGTGGAGCCTCGAGCCCGACCGCAGTCGCGGCGAGGAGGGCGAATTCCGGCCGACGAAGCTCATGGAGCGCGTCAGCACCTACCTCGAGCTCCGGCCGGAGCCTGCATCGCGGACGCAGATCGAGAAGGACGTCCAAGGGAAAGCCGAGTTCCTGCGTGTGGCGATCGACTGCCTCATCGGCGAGGGGTACGCGACCGAGTTCGAGGGGCCGCACGCGGCTCGCCTCGTTCGCCTCGAGCAGCGATTCCGCGAGGACGAGGACGCGTCGTGAGTTGGCGGGAGTTCAGCCGGCGCACGTTGCCGATCGTCATTCGGGAGCTCGCGCTGCCGGCGGCTCTCCCGAGCGAGCGAGCGCCGCTCTACTGCCCGCGTCACGGAGAGCGGATCGGCGTCTCGTGCATGTGCGCTGATTGCCACAACGAGGCGTGGGACGAGGTCGCTCGTCGCTACGAGGACGAGCGACAGCTGCGACGCGTGCAGGTGTTGAGCAGGTAGAGGACGAGGAGGTGTGAGCGGCCGGCTGCTCACGACGCGCGAGGTCGCCGAGTTCCTCGGCGTCTCACCGGAGACGGTTCTGCGCTGGATCGACGCGCGCGACCTGCCGGCACGTCGTCTCACGAGTCGGGCAATCCGGTTCGACGAGGACGAGCTCGATGCGTGGCTCGCCGAGCGAGCGACAGCGGCGCCGGCCCGAGAAGTGCGAGCAACCCGATCCGGCACCGCCGCCTCGGAGGCTATCGCTACCCTCTCGGTCGCGAGCAACCCCGCCGCGCTCGAGCGCGGCGACAACCGAGGAGGACTGATGCCAGCTATTCAACGCGGCCACGCGCGCCGACTCTCGTCCGGCCGTTGGCAGTTGCGCTACTACGACGAGGCCGGCGAGCGGCGCACCGGCGGCGTGTTCCCGAGCAAGAGCGCGGCGTTCGCAGCACTACCGCGACGTCGTCGAGCCGCGCCTGCGCGGCGAGCCGGAGCCGATGCCGGAGCTCACGCTCTCCGCGTTCGTCGACCTGTACCTCGAGCGGCACAAGGCCGGCGCGCGGCCGCGCACGATCGGCTCGCTGCGGCAGCGACTCCGCTACGCGACCGACGACTACGGCGACGTCCCGCTGCGTCGAGCTCGAGCGCATGGTCGACGAGCTCGCGGGCTGGCAGGCGCGTCTACCCGCGCGCTCGCGCTACGGGATCTTCGGCGCACTGCGGCAAACGCTCGGCGCGGCCGCGCGCTGGGGGCACATGAGCTCGAACCCGGCGAAGCTGCTCGGCCCGAACCGGCAGCCGCCGCCGCGGTCGATCCGCGCATACACGATCGCCGAGCTCGACGCGATCGCAGCCGAGCTCTCGAGGCCGTACCGGCAGCTGCCGGCGTTCGCCGCCGCGACCGGGCTCCGGCCGGAGGAGTGGGCGCCGCTCGAGTGGCGCGACGTCGACCGCCGCGCCGGCATCGTCAACGTGCGCCGCACCGTCTCCGACGGCGACGTCGTCGAACTCGGCAAGACGAGCAGAGCCGCCGACAGGTGCCGCTCACGCCGCCGCGCGCTCGCCGCGCTCGAGGAGCTCCCGCGTCGGCTCGACGTGCCGTGCTATGGCCGGGACCCGCGAGGCGGGCTGCTCAGGCTCGACAACTTCCGCCGACGCGAATGGTCGGTCGCGATCAAGGCGTCGGGCGTCGCGACGGCCGGCGCGCATCTACGACCTGCGCTCGACGTTCGCCTCGAACGCGCTCGCGCCGGCGTGACCGTGTTCGAGCTCGCCCGGGTGATGGGCACGTCGGTCGCGATGATCGAGCGCCACTACGGCGCGCTACTCGAGGGCGCTCACGCCGGCATCGCCGGCCGGCTGGACGCGCTCGAGTCCGAGCTCGAGAAAGCGCTCGAGGCCGAGGAGGGCTGATGGGCTACGACTTCTACTGGGTCGACGATCCTCACGAGCTCGAGCGCGAGGCTGTCGCCACGGCAATCGTGGGCGCCTATCCGAAGCTTCCAGATTCAGACACATTCGCCCGCTGCGCGAGGGTCATGTATTGCGCGCTCGAGGAGGTCGGCGGCTACTTGCGAACGTCGCATTCGGTGATGGATTCGCTCATGGCCGAGATGGACGAGCAGGGACTACTCGAGGGTCGTCGAGTCGATGCGCGAGACGCTCGAGCGACAGGCGGGCGTGATCACCCCCGACGAGCTCGGCGTCGTCGTCGACCGTCTCGAGTGGCCGCTCGCGACGAGCTCGCCCGCGCCGCCGGTCGTCGTAAGCGGCCCCGACGAGGTGTTCGCGCAGGCCGCGCTCGACAACCCGGAACTCATGGTCACGGGCGGCGCCGATGTGGTGATGAAGATGCACCCGCTCGCGTGGTCGAGGACGTGGACGCGCTGGCTGACGTTCATCGTCCAGTCTCATGAGCACGGCGGCATCCGAGTCACCTGATGCGTTTAGGGCACTACTGGGGCACGAGCGGCGCTGACGCGCATGCCCCGTAACGCCTGCAAACCCGCTCGACGACTTCGATGCGCCCGGGAGGATTCGAACCTCCGACCCGCGGATTAGAAGTCCGCCGCTCTGTCCACTGAGCTACGGGCGCGTACCGGGAGGGTACTCAGCCTCCAGGGCGTCCTCCTCGGCGGAGGCACGCTCCTGCTCCGCGATGAAGCGGAAGACCCAGTACGCGAATACCACGAAGAAGACGAGCGCCTGCTCCCCGGCCATCCCGATGCCGGCAAGCTGCTGGTCCTCGAGTGCGGAGAGCCCCCAGAGGCGCTCGGGCGCGTTCACGTAGAAGTCGTAGATGGGCTCCGGGACGAGCGCGATCACGAGGCCGATCGGGCTGCCGAGGACGAACGCGGCGAAGACGAGGCCGGCCCTCGCGCCCGCTCCGAGTCGGTGAGGCTCGTCCTGCACGATGCTCCACCACATCGCAACCCCGGTCAGGAAGTAGAGGGCGTGCTCGAGGTGGAGGAGCGAGTGCGGGTGCTCGAGCGCGGTGTCGTAGAGCCAGGGCAGGTGCCAGAGCATGTAGTTCGCGAGCCAGAGCGGGAGCGCGACCGCCGGATGCGTCAGTACCCGAAACGGAGCCGGCCTCACGAGCACGGCCGCGAGCGCCGGAGGGAGCCCGAGCACGACGAGGAGCGGCGCCCACTCGGCGAGGACGACGTTCTGGAGTAGGTGAATCGTCAGGAGGTACTTCACGGCGAGCGTCTCGAGCGGCGTGATCGTCACCGCGAGCACGAGCGCCATGGCGGTCAGGAACGAGCCGATCCGCCACCAGGGAGCGGGGAAGCGCCGCAGCGCGAGCAGGTAGCCCGCGGTGATGAGCGGAACGAGCACGAGCGCTTCGGGGTTCCACGACCACGCGTACGGGTCCACACCGCTACGCTAACCGGGTGCGGGCGTAGCTCAGTTGGTAGAGCGCCAGCCTTCCAAGCTGGATGTCGTCGGTTCGAACCCGGCCGCCCGCTCTCTTCTCCTCGCCGGAACCGTCCGACTCGGCCCTTCGCCCTCCGCGTTTGACCCGCTCCGGACGTGCCTGCACACTGGACCGATGTCGTTGCGCGCGATCGGCGGCGACGTCGAGGTCGCCCTCGAGAGTATCGGCGTCCCGAGCTACGTCATCGACTCGACCGGAGTCATCCGTTGGATCAACGGCGCCGCGCTCCGCCAGTTCGGCGACGTGCGCGGGCGCCAGTTCACGTCGGTCGTCGCGCCGGAGGAGAGACGGCGCTCGCGAGACTTCTTCGCGCAGAAGGTCGCCGGCACGGCCAGGGCGACCGACGGTGAGTTCGTGCTGCTCGATGCCGACGGCAACCGGACCGAGGTCGACATCAGCTCGGTGCCGCTCGTGCGCGGCGAGCGCGTCATCGGCGTCTTCGGCCAAATGCGCCAACACGTGCCCGGGGCTGCGCCTTCGGCTCATCCGCACCTGACTCCGCGTCAGGCCGAGGTGCTTCGGCTGCTCGAGCACGGGCACTCGACCAAGCAGATCGCAGCCGAGCTCACGTTGAGTCAGGAGACGGTTCGGAACCACGTCCGGCACGTCTTGCAGGCGCTCGGCGTCCACTCGCGGCTCGAAGCAGTCGCCCTCGCGCGCCGAGAACAGACGCTCGTCGCGGGCTGACGATTTGACACGAGTGCGTCATACGCGAGTGCAGCCGCATGCGCGACCCTTTGGAGGTGGACGTACTCGAGGACATCCTGTTCGTGGAGCTCCTGGACGAGGCCGCGGCGCAACAGCTCCGCAGGATCCTCGCGCCCAACTGGCTGACTGCGGTGCAGCCGTGGGACAACGCGTGGATCGTCGCGGTCGACCTGCGGCCGGAGCTCGACGATCTCGCCCGGCTCCTGAGGACGGTCGAGCGCTGGGCCACGAGGCGCGGGTTCTGGAGTGTCCCGTTCCGCCTCGACGGCCGTGCGTACGAGCTCGAGATCAGCGCGGCAGACGTGCCTGCCTCGGTCTGACGCCCCGGCAGGAGGCGACGCACCTAGCCGCCGCTGGCGGAGAAGTGCTGGTAGTCCTTCACCGACGTCCAGTAGCCGCCCCAGCCCCACCCGATCGCCTCGAACGCGCGCACGACCACGTTCCCCGGGCAGGCCATTCCACGGCGGCAGGGCGTCCGGTCGACGTACGGCACGCTAGCTCGATGTGACGTCCTCCCACCGCTGACGTACGGGTTCTCGATCGGGTTCAGGTCGATCGCGCGACCGTACGCGTGCTCCGACCAGCGGCTCGTTCCCTCGACGTAGCGGCAGTTGAAGGCCGACGTGTTGTCGGCCTCGATCGAGCGGAAGTCGCTCGCCCCGTACGCGTCCACCGGGACCATGCGCCGGATCGGAAACCGCGCCGCGTGGAGGCGTCGCAGGACCGAGACGACCTCTGGCGCGACGTCCCGATGAACGATCAAGCGCCCGGTGCGCTCGCGGCCGTCGAATCCCCAGTGCCGGGCGCCGATCACGCGGAGATCGCGGAGGCCGACCGGGCAGCCGGGACGCCAGGAGACGCCTGTCATCGTCGCTCGCAACGACGGGCCGATCGGCGAGATCGTCGCACTGAACCGCGTCGGCGCGCTCGCGCCGGGCCCGGCCACCGTCGAGGAGACGGCCGCGAGGACGAGTACCGCGAGCACGAAGCTCGCCACGCGCTTCCGGAAACCGACCATGTCGCCGGCCAGGCTAGCTCGCCGCCAGGAGAGCTCAGCGCCGTGTCGAATCGAGCATCTCGATGACCGAGTCGCTCGGCAGTCGCCTCGCAGCGGAGGCGCTCGGCACGTTCATGTTCTTCTTCCTCGGCTTCAGCGGGATCGCCGTCGTCGTCGAGGTCGGTCCCGATGCGATCGGCACGGTGGGAGTCGCCGCGGGGTTCGGCTTCGGCCTCGCGGTGGCAATCACGGCGTTCGGCCACGTCTCGGGGGGTCACTACAACCCCGCGGCCACGGCCGGGCTGTCGGCCGCCGGCAGGTTCCCGGCGCGGGAGGTCGTTCCCTACTGGATCGCGCAGGTGGTCGGTGGCCTGTGCGCGGTCGGCACGATGGCGCTCGTCTTCGGCGACGACGTGACGGACGCGCTCGGGACCGCACCCGGCTCAGGCGTGGACGACTGGGGCGCGCTGCTGCTCGAAGCGATCGTCACGGCGCTCCTCGTCATGGTCATCCTCACCGTCACGCTTGCCGAGGGAGCGGCCTGGAGAGGGATGATGGCGCCGCTCCTGATCGGCCTGGTCGTCTTCACGGGCTCGGTGACCCTCGGTCCGTTCTCGGGCGCCTCGTTCAACCCGGCGCGTTCGTTCGTGCCGGTCATCTACAACGGCGAGTGGGGCGACCTCTGGATCTACCTCGCCGGGCCGTTCGCCGGCGCGATAGTGGGCGGCGCGACCTGGTCGTTCCTCCTCGCGCGCGAGCCGACGCGCGTGACGGCCTGAGGCAGCGACACGAGAAAAGCCCCGCGCCGGCGGGGCTTCTCCATCGGGGTGGCCGGATCTGAACCGGCGGCCTCCCGCTCCCAAAGCGGGCGCTCTACCAGGCTGAGCTACACCCCGGCGGCAACAGTCTAGGGCCAGCCTGCATGGAATAGCCTGCGCCGGATGGTCGACGCGCCCTTCCTGCCCTCAGGCGAGGGACGCGTCGACGATCGCACCCGGCTCGGCTACGCCATGGTCATCGTGGCCGCGAGCCTCTTCGCGGTTAACGGAACGGTGTCGAAGGTCGTCCTCGGCTCCGGGCTCTCGTCGCTCGAGCTGACCCAGATCCGATCGACCGGCGCCGCGCTCGGGTTCGCCGTCTTCATCTTTCTCTTCGCGCGCTCGACACTGCACGCCGATCGTCGGGAGCTGGTCTTCCTCGTCGTCTTCGGAATAGCCGGGATCGGGCTCGTGCAGCTCCTGTACTTCGTTGCGATCGACCATCTGCCCGTCGGGATCGCCCTCCTGATCCAGTTCCTCGGCCCGCTCATCGTCGCCCTCTTTGCGCGGCTCGTCTACCACGAGCACATCAGGCGAAGGGTCTGGGCCGCGCTCGTCCTCTGCATCACCGGCCTCGCGGTCGTGGTGGAGTTCTGGAGCGGGATCGTGTTCAGCACCGTGGGGATCACGGCCGCGCTCGGAGCCGCTTTTGCCCTCGCCGCCTACATCCTCATGGCCGAGCGCGAGCGGAAGCATCGCGACCCGGTCTCGCTCTCGTTCTACGGTTTCTTCTTCGCGTCGCTCTTCTGGGCCGTGATCAACCCGCTGTGGACGTTTCCCTGGGACGTGCTCGACGACACCGTCTCCCTCCAGGGAAACCTGGCCGAGCACTCGGCACCCGTGTGGCTCCTCGTGACCTTCGTCGTGGTCGTCGGGACGATGGTGACGTTCACGCTGCTGACCGGCGCGCTCCGGCACATCCCGGCGACGAAGGCGTCGATCGCGGCGACGCTCGAGCCGGTGGTCGCGACAGTCGTTGCCTGGGCCTGGCTCGGCGAGACCTTCGGCACGGCGCAGCTCATCGGGGGCGCGGTCGTCCTCCTCGGCATCCTCCTCGCCCAGACGGCACGCTGAGCGCATGAAGCGAGAGGTCACGTTGCGCGAGATCACGGCCGAGACCGTGCGGGACGTGACCGCGCTCGCAGTCGCGCCGGAGCAGCACGGCTACGTCGCCTCGAACGCCAACTCGATCGCCGAGGCGTACTTCGAGCCCAAGGCGTGGTTTCGCGCGATTGCCGCAGGTGACGAGCTCGTCGGCTTCGCCATGGTCTACCGCGACCCGGAAGCCGGTCAGTTCTACCTATGGCGGTTCATGATCGACGCACGCCACCAGGGACACGGGCACGGGCGGCGCGCGATGGAGCTGCTCGTCGAGGAGGCTCGCGGCGACGGCGTCGCCGAGGTCACGCTGAGCGTCGTGCCGGGCGACGGCTCGGCACGCGAGTTCTACGCGCGGCTCGGCTTCGAGGAAACCGGTCAGGTCCACGAGGGCGAGGTCGAGATGCGGCTCGCATTGTCGTAAAGACCGCTGCCGCTGCGGCTGTACCCTTGTCGCGATGGTGAAGCGCGTGTTGCTCGCGTCTCCACGCGGCTACTGCGCCGGCGTCGAGCGCGCCGTCGAGACGGTCGAGCAGGCGCTCGACCACTACGGCGCGCCCGTCTACGTCCGGAAGCAGATCGTCCACAACATCCATGTCGTCCGCGACCTCGAGGCTCGCGGCGCGATCTTCGTCGAGGAGGAGACGGAGGTACCCGAGGGCGCAACCGTCGTGTACTCGGCTCACGGTGTGGCCCCGACCGTCCACGCGAATTCGGCCCGACTCGCACACAACGTCATCGACGCGACGTGCCCGCTCGTCACGAAGGTGCACGTCCAGGCGCGCCGGTACGCGAGCGAGGGGTACACGATCGTCCTCATCGGGCACGCCGGGCACGAAGAGGTCGTCGGCACGACCGGCGAGGCCCCCGACGCGACCGTCCTCGTCCAGACCGTCGAGGAGGCGGAGGCGCTCGCCCTGCCGCCCGATACGAAGCTCGCATACGTGACGCAGACCACGCTCTCGGTCGACGAGACCGGCGAGATCATCAAGGTGCTGCGCCGCCGCTATCCCGAGATCCGCGCGCCGCGGAGGGAGGACATCTGCTACGCGACCTCGAACCGCCAGTGGGCGGTCAAGGAGATGCTGGCGGAGATCGACGTCCTCCTCGTCATCGGCTCGCGCAACTCGTCCAACTCGAACCGGCTCGTCGAGACCGCTCGGGCGAGCGGCGTCGTCGCGTATCTGATCGACGACGAGACGGAGATCGACGAGGAGTGGCTCGCCGGCGCCGAGACCGTCGGCATCACCTCCGGCGCCTCGGCACCCGAGAAGCTCGTGAACCGCGTGTGCGATTGGTTCCGAGACCGTGGCGTGACGCGCATCGAGCCGTATCGGCTGGTGGAGGAGGACGTGACCTTCCGGCTCCCGATCGAGCTCCGCAGAGAGCTCGAGCTCGCAGCTAGCTCCTAGGTGGCTCGTGCCATCGCGCTCGCAGCGCTCGTGCTGCTCGGTGGGGTCGTCGGCGGCGCAGTCGGCTATGCGGTCGGCGCGGGCGAGGACACGGTCACCGTCACGACCACCGTCGACGACCCCCTGACCGAGGCGACCGCTTCCGGACTGCCGGCGGCCGTCGAGGAGATGCGCCTCGCACTCCTCGAAGCCGCGGAGGCCGGGGACTACAAGGAGCTCCGGGAGCTCACGGCACCGGGCTTCCGGTACACGTTCGGCAGTCCGGTCGAGGGCGGGCCGGTCGCGTACTGGCAGGAGCTCGAGCGGACAGGGGAAGCGCGGCCCTGGAGACGCTCGCGACGATCCTGGAGCTGCCGTACGTCCTCTCCCGTGGCTACTACGTCTGGCCGTGGGCATACGCAGTCGCCGACGTCGCCGACCTCTCGCAGCACGAGCGCACGCTGCTCGCGCCGCTCGGCGGGCCCGAGGCCGTGTTCGCGGACGGGACCGGCTACCTCGGATGGCGAACGGGGATCGCGCCGGACGGAAGCTGGACGTACTTCCTCGCCGGAGATTGAGGGCAGAATCCCAGGCACCGCTCCGTCGAAAAGGGCGGAGAACCGCTAGCGAAAAAGGGGGACCTCCATGGCCCATGAGGAGCTGAAGGCACGCCAGAGCGTCGTGTGGGGCAACGGCCCGTATCAGCGAGTGACCGAGACGATCGCGGACCTCCAGCAGCACGTCACCGACCGGCTCGAGCCTGCACCCGGAGTGCGCTGGCTCGACCTCGCGACCGGCACCGGCGCGGTCGCGGAGCTCGCCGCCGCGCGCGGGGCGACCGTGACGGGGCTCGACCTCGCGCCCGCGCTCATCGAGACCGCGAAGGAGCGCGCACAGGAGCTCGGTCTCGAGGTCGACTACGTCGTCGGCGACTGCGAGCAGCTCGAGCTCGACGACGCGAGCTTCGACGTCGTCTCGTCCACGTGCGGGGTGATGTTCGCGCCCGACCACGAGGCGGTCGCGCGAGAGCTCGCGCGCGTGACGAAGCCCGGCGGGAGGATCGGCCTCGTCAACTGGACGCCCGGGCCGGGCGTCGCCGACCTCTTCCGCATCATGGCGCCGTTCCAGCCCGCCCCGCCGCCGAGCAATCCGTTCGACTGGGGTGACGAAGCTCACGTGCAGGAGCTGCTCGGCGATGCGTTCGAGCTGACGCTCGAGCGACACGTCTCACCACTCACGCTCGAGTCCGGCGAGGCCTACTGGCAGCTCTTCTCCACGAGCTACGGACCGACCAAGACGCTGGTCGAGTCGCTCGGCGACCGCAGCGAGGAGCTCCACCGCGCCTGGGTGGACTTCTTCGACACCAACCACCGGTCGAACGGCGGCCCGATGGTCCACGAGCGCGAGTACCTGCTCGTGCTCGGGAGGCGCCGCTAGAACCGGTTAGAGACGGACGAGTGCGCGCAGGTCGAGGAGGCTCTGGCGCAGGGCGGGTGGGTCGACGAGGTATTCGGCGAGCCGCGCGGCCTCGTCCTCGTCGAGCGAGGCCGCTGCCTGCGCGGTGCCGGTCTCGTCCCAGACGCTGAAGCGCACACGGCGCTCCGGGAGGTAGCGCGAGACACGGAGCGCCCGCCGCGCGTCCGCGTCAGCGCCTCGGAAGAACGCGACGAGCTTCCGCCGCTGCGGCGCCGCTACGACGCAACGAGCCCCACGGGAACCCAAGACCGGGGTGAGGCTGAAGCCTCGCCCCAGCCCAGCGGGAGCTCGCATGGGGAGAGGCTGAAGCCTCACCCCAGCCCAGCGGGAGCTCGCATGGGGTGAGGCTGAAGCCTCACCCCAGCCCAGCGGGAGCTCGCATGGGGTGAGGCTGAAGCTTCACCCCATGCCCAGCGGGAGCTCGTATGGGGTCAGGCTTCAGCCTGACCCCGTTCTGGGGGTGGAGCCGCCGGGCTGGGTCGCCTTCTCGAGAGCGAGCTCCGTGCCGTTCGCCTCGACCGACAGTGCGAGCGTCTCCCGCGCGATCCAGTCGCCGTGGTCGAGCAGGTCAGCGTCCGCCTCGGCGAGCGTGAGCCGGATGCGGTCGGTGAGCTCGAGCCCGCGCTCCTTGCGCATCGTGTTCACCGCGTGGATCAGCTCGTAGACGCGGCCCTCGCGGAGCAGCTCGTCGTCCAGAGCGAGCTCCAGCGCCACGGTGACGCCGTCGGACGCGGCGACAGCCCAGCCGTCCTTGCCGTGGCGCTCGACGAGGACCTCGTCGGGACCGAGCTCGTGCCCTGCGACCCGAAAGCTCCCACCGTCGAGCTGCTCGAACTCGCCCGCCTCGAGCGCGGCGCGCACGGTGGAGAGCTCGCGGCCGAGCTTCGGCCCCAGGACGCGGAGATTCGGCTTCACGCGCAGCTCGCTCGCCTCGACCTCGCCGAAGCTCACGTCCTTCACCCGGAGCTCCTCGGCGATCTCGTCGGCATGGCTCTCGGCCAGGCCGGCGCCGGCGACCACGAGCGCACGGAGCGGCTGGCGAAGCTTCACGCCCGCCGTCGCGCGGGCTTGACGCCCGAGCTCGACAACGCGGCGGAGCTCCGCCACCTCCGCGAGGAGCTCCGCGTCCGGCGCTGCCGCCTCCGGCCAACCGGCGAGGTGCACCGACGCCGGCGCGTCGGCGGCCGGACCCGTGAGCGTGCGCCAGAGGTGGTCCGTGAGGAACGGCATGAGCGGCGACACAACGCGGATCCCCTGTACGAGGGCGTACCAGAGCGTCCGCAACGCGATCTCGTCACCGTCCCAGAAGCGGCGCCGCGAGCGCCGGATGTACCAGTTCGAGACGTCGTCCACGAACGACTCGAAGGCGCGCACGACCTCGACGGTGACCCAGCTTTCGTATCCGGTGGTGGCCTCCTCGACGAGTGCGGTCGTCCGCGCGACCAACCAGCGGTCGAGCGCAAGGAGGTCGCCGTCGGGCGGCCCGGCGAGAGCAGCCGACGTCGGGTTCCAGCCGGCGATGTTGGCGTAATCGGTCAGGAACTTCACCGAGTTCCAGAGCGTCAGGAGCTTCCGCTGGATCTCGTGGGCCGGCCCGAAGCCGAAGAGAAGGTTCCGGTCCGGCGGCTGCGCGCAGAACTGCCAGCGCATCACGTCGGCGCCCATGCGCGCGAACGCCTCCGGCGCGTCGATGGTGTTGCCCCACGAGCTGTGCATCTCGCGGCCCTTCTCGTCCAGCATCTTCTCGTAGCCGAGGACCTTCTGGAACGGCGCCCGGCCGGTGAGCGCTACCGACATGAACAGCTGCGCGTAGAACCAGAGTCGAATCTGCTCCCGCATCTCCGAGACCCAGTGGGCGGGGAACCACTGCTCCCAGTACGCGTGGTCGGGGAGATCCGCCTCCGTGAGCCCCTTTGCCGCGCCGGTCGCGTAACCCTCGAGGATCCACTCCGGGTTCTCCCAGCCGAGCGTCGAGAACGGGACGATGCCGGCGTCGAGCCAGACATCACCGACCTCGGGGATCCTGCGCACGGTCTCCCCGCAGGCCTCGCAGCGGATCGGCACCTCGTCGATCCACGGCCGGCGCAGCTCCTCGAGCTGGTCGAGGCCCGAGACGGCGCGCTCGGCGAGCTCTGCCTTCGACCCCACGAGCGTGACGTGGCCGCACTCGCAGTCGTAGATCGGGAGCGGCAGCCCGTAGTACCGGCGGCGGGAGATGTTCCAGTCGCCCATGTTGCGCAGCCAGTCGTCCATGCGCTTGGCCATGTACTCGGGCGTCCACTCGACGGTCGCGTTGGCCTCGAGCAGCGCCGGGCGCAGCCCGTCCACCGCGATCATCCAGTCGTCGGTGACGCGCCAGATGAGCGGCGTGTCGCAGCGCCAGCAGTGCGGGTAGCGGTGGAGATACGTGCCCGCCTCGAGCAGGACGCCCTTCTCCGCCAGCCAGCCGACGATCTGGTCGGCGGCCTCGGCCGTCGAGAGCCCGTGCAGCCACCCGTAGCTGTCGTAGAAGCGGCCGGACTCGTCGACGGGCGAGAGCACCGGCAGGTCGTGGATGCGACCGAGCTCGAAGTCCTCTTGGCCGGCCCCTGTCGCGATGTGGACGATGCCGCTTCCCTCCTCGAGCGAGACGTCGTCCCAGGGGATGACTCGGTGCGCCACCTCGGCACCCGGTCCGAGATCGTCGAACGGCCCGCGATACCGCCACCCGACGAGTTCCACGCCCGGTGCGCGCTGCACGAAGCTCTCGTCCGGGTAGCGCGCGACCGCGACCCACTCGCCGCTCTCGCGCAGCCCGTACTCGGCGTTCGGCTTGACCGCCGCCGCGACGTTCGCCGGCAGCGTCCACGGCGTCGTCGTCCAGATCACGATGGACTCTCCCGGACGGTCGAGCAGCGGAAACCGCACGAACAGGGAGGGGTCGCTCCGCTCCTGGTAGACGCCCGACTGCGTCAGCTCGTGCTGCGACAGCGACGTCCCGCAGCGGGGGCACCACTCCGTCGAGCGATGACCCTTGTAGAGGAAGCCCCGCTCGTGCATGAGCTTCAGGAACCGCCAGATGTACTCGATGTTCGTGTCGCTGAAGGTGAAGTAGTCGTTCCCCCAGTCCATCCACTGGCCGAGCCGGATCGAGCCCTCCGTCAGCGCGCGAGACGAGCGGACGACGACCTCGCGGCACCGCCGAGCGAACTCGGCGAGGCCGTACTCCTCGATCTCGCGCTTCGAGTTCAGGCCGAGCTCGCGCTCGACGCCGACCTCGATCCAGAGCCCCTGGCAGTCGAACCCGTTCTGGTACCGCTGCTCGAAGCCCCGCAGCGCCTTGTAGCGCTGGAAGGCATCCTTTAGCGTCCGACCCCACGCGGTGTGGACGCCGAGCACGTTCCGGTTCGCCGTCACCGGCCCGTCGACGAAGCTGAAGCGGGGGCCGCCGCGATTCTGCTCGCGTAGCCGCTCGAAGGTCCGCTCGCGCTCCCAGATCTCGAGCAGCTCGCGTTCGAGGGCGTTGTGATCCGGCTTGTCCGGAAGAGGTGAGAAGATCGGCGCCACGTGATCAGTCTAAGGAGCGGCTCCTGGGGGTATGGGACGGGAAGAGTTCGCGAATGGCTAGCGTTCTAGCACTGAGTAGCTGACGACCAAGGAACGCGGAAAGGGATACATGGCACTAGACGTAACCGAGACGAACTTCGAGCAGGAAGTCCTCAACTCCGACACACCGGTGCTGGTGGACTTCTGGGCCGAGTGGTGCGGACCGTGCCACGCGATTGCCCCCGTGCTGGAGAAGATCGCCGAGGAGCGCAAAGATGACCTGAAACTCGTCAAGGTGAACATCGACAACGAACAGGCGCTGTCGCTCCGCTACGGGGTCATGTCGATTCCGACGATGATCCTGTTCAAGGATGGGGCACCATCCGCCGCGGCAGTCGGCGCCCAGCCGAAGGCTTCGCTCGAGCGCACGCTCGGTTTGGGGGCCGAGGCCGCGGTCTGAATCCCGCATTAACGTCGGGACCTCCGACGGGAGGCGTATCCTGGTAGTAGCGGTTTTGTCCAGGTAGTACCGGATTTGCAGGAGTTTTGTTCCAAGCTTCCCCCTCCCCCTCCCCTACTGAAGGGTCGGCAATGCCGGCCCTTCAGTGCTTTTCCCGGATGTCGTACGGGCGAGGCATGCCTCGCCCGCATCGGGCACAGCCGGCGCTACGCCGGCGCGGACGACTTCAGGTCGTCCAGAAAGCGCGCCACCCAGTGGAAGGCGAGGTTCTCCCGCGCCGGCAGCTCGTCGAGCTCGAACCAGCGCAGCTCGGCCACGTCGTCGGCCGGCACTAGCTCGCCGGATGCGATGCGGGCCTCGAACACGAGGTTGAGAACGGCCGTCCCCTGCTCGCCGTAGGTGTCGAGATACGAGCCGAGGTACGCGCCGGGCTCGCCCTCGAGACCGGTCTCCTCGAGCAGCTCCCGTCGCAGCCCGTCCAGCGGGTGCTCGCCCTCCTCGAGGAACCCGCCGAGCAGGTCCCAGCGGCCCGCATCGGGGTCGCGCGCCCGGCGGCCCAGCAGCGCTCGCCCGTCGTCGACGACGAAGGCGGCCACCGCGGGAGCCGACTGCGCGTAGTGCACGGAGCCGCACGACGTACACGCGGCGCGCCTTCCTCCGACATCGAGCGGAGACGCGCAGCGTGGACAGAACCGCCAACCTGTCAGCGACGCCACCGCGGTACGGTACCGGCCGTGTCTCCGCGGCACGTCCCCGCAAGCGTCACCGAGCTCGCGCGCGTCGGGCTCCTCTCGTCGCTTCCGGGCGAAGCCGTCGGGAAGCTCGCCGAGCGAATGCGGCGCGACGAGGTCGCCGCGGGAACCGTGCTGATTCGCGAAGGTACGCCCGGCGACCGGTTCTTCGTGCTCCTGGCGGGAGTCGCAGCCGTCTCGCAGAGCGGGCTCGGCGGGCGCAGCGTGCTGCGGGCGGGCGAGTACTTCGGCGAGGTCGCGCCCGCCATGGGCGTTCCGCGGACCGCCACCATCACCGCGATGACGCCGTGCGTCGTCGCGAGCTGCGACGCCGAGACGTTCGACGAGCTCGTCCGGCCGCTGTTCGCGGACGGCACGTAGGCCGAGATACATCGCGCCCTACGGAGACGCGAGCTCGGCGAGCAGGTCGTCGGAGAGCTTCGGCCACGCGTCCTTCGCCCACTCCCCGAACTCCCTGTCCGTGAGCGCGGCGCACGCAACGCCGACCTCGGGATCGACCCAGAGGAACGTGCCCGAGCCGCCGAAGTGCCCGCAAGCGCGGCTCGACGCGCGACTGCCCATCCACGTCGTCGGCCGCGTGTTGAGCTGCACGCCGAGCCCCCAGTCGAGCGGGTCGAAGCGGCCGTAGTCCGGCAGGACACCGGACAGACCGGGGAACTGAACCGATCTCAGCTCCGCGAGCGTCTCATCGGCAACGACTGTCGGCGCGAGCAGCTCGCGAGCGAGGCCGAGGACGTCTTCGAGCGAGGCGTGCATTCCCGAGGCCGGGTCGCCCTCCGGGTCGAGCCCGCTGTCGAGCGGCTCGCATACCGCACCGCGCACGTAGTCGGCGAACGGCATCTCCGCCTGCTCGGAGAGATGGGCCGCGAGCACCCGGAAGCCCTCGTTCGAGTAGATGCGGCGACGGCCGGGAGCCGCGATCGGATCCTTGCCCTCGAACGGGAGGCCGGATGCGTGGGCGAGCAGGTGACGAACTGTCGAGCCCGGCGGGCCGACGCCTTCGTCCAGGTCGACCACGCCCTCCTCGGCCGCGACGAGCAGCGCGAGCGCGCTCACGGGTTTCGAGACGGACGCAAGCGGCATCGCGCGGCCTGCGTCGCCGTAGGTCTCGACCCGACCATCGCTCATGAGGGCTCCGGCCGTCGCGAAGGACACGGGCCAGCCGTCGATTTGGCGGAGGGCCCTCACGCTCGGCAGACTAGCCCCCTCATGGAGAGGCGCCTGATCGCCGGACACTCGCCGTACGAGTCGATCGTCGGCTTCTCGCGGGCCGTCGTCGCCGGCAACATGGTGCACGTCGCGGGGACCGCGCCCATCCCGGCGGACGGCTCTCCGCCGCCCACAGGCGCGTACGAGCAGATGCGGCTCTGCCTCGACATCATCGGCGAGGCGCTCGCCCGAGCGGGCTCGGGGTTCGAGGACGTCGTGCGGACGCGGGTCTACGTCGCGGACGCGTCCTTCTGGGAGGAGGCGGGCCGCGCGCACGGCGAGGTGTTCGCGGAGATCCGGCCGGCCAACACCACCGTCGTCGCGTCGCTCCTCGACCCGGCCTGGAAGGTCGAGATCGACGTCGACGCGGTACTCCCATGACGGTCGCTCGCCTTCGGCTCGCTCCCGTGGGGCCAACCGGGGTCGGCCCATGACCGTCGCCAAGCAGCCGCAGGCGTTCCCGCCCTCGATCACCGGGAAGGGCGCGGTCAGCACGGGCAGCGTCTACGACCACGCGTTCGGCGCGGGCGACCCGTACACGCTCGGGGTCGAGGAGGAATACCAGCTGCTCGACGGAGAGTCGTTCGACCTCGTGCAGCACATCGAGACGATGCTCGCGGCGATCAGCGGCCACGAGCTCGAGGCCCGCGTGAACCCCGAGCTCATGCAGTCGGTGATCGAGATCACGACGCCCGTGTGCCGGAACGCAGGGGACGTGCAGCGCGAGCTCGTCAAGCTCCGCTCCTACGTGACCGAGGTCGCGCGCGAGCGCGGCATGCGCGTCGGCTCTGCGGGAACGCACCCGTTCAGCCTCTTCGAGCGCCAGCGCATCACCGCGAAGGACCGGTACCGGGCGCTCATCGACCAGATGCAGTACGTCGCGCGCCGCGAGCTCATCTTCGGGATGCACGTCCACGTCGCGGTGGACGACCCGGAGAAGGCCATCCAGGTCGTGAACGGGCTGCTCCCCCAGCTCGCGCCGCTGCTCGCCCTGTCCGCGAGCTCGCCGTTCTGGCGCGGCGAGCCGACCGGGCTCGCGTCGAGCCGCCAGATGGTGTTCTCGGCCTTTCCGCGCTCGGGGCCGCCGCCGCGCTTCCGCGACTACACGGACTACGCGGAGGTCGTGAGCCAGCTCGAGCGCTCCGGCTGCATCGCGGACTACACGCACATCTGGTGGGACATCCGCCTCCACCCGCGCCTCGGGACCGTCGAGATCCGGATCTGCGACGCGGTGACGCGCATCGAGGACGCGGTCGCGATCGCCGCGTACTGCCAGGCGCTCGTGAAGCTCCTCTCCGAGCGCTACGACGCCCGCGAGGAGATCCCGTCGTTCCACCGGATCCTCACGACCGAGAACAAGTGGCTCGCCGCGCGGTACGGGCTCGAGGCGCCCGTCATGGACCTCGGCTCGGGCCGGCGGAACCGCGTGCCGATCGCGCGCGTCGTACGCAGGACGCTCGCCGAGATCGAGCCGCACGCCCGCGAGCTCGGGTCCGAGCGCGAGCTCGAGGGAGTCGCCGCGATCCTCGGTCGCGGCTCGAGCGCCGCCCGCCAGCTCCGGATCTACAACGCGAACCGCGACATCGTCGAGGTCGCTCGCGAGATCGCGGAAGCGACGGAAGCGCTGCCCGCGGCCGTCTAGGTCTGCACCTTCCAGGTGCGGGTGTCGATCGTCGCGACCTTCCCGCGGCCTCCGAGCCACACCGTGAGGCGATCGCCGGTCGTACGGAGCTTCAGCCGCAGCCCCCACTGCTGGTCGAACCCGAGGGGAAGCGACAGATCGATGCAGAACGCCTCGCGCTTCACGGTGTCGAGCGCGTGCACGAAGGGCTCGTCGCCGCGGCGAGCGTAGAGCGTGTAGGCCCAGCGGCCCTGGGCGCTCGAGGCCCTGGCAACCGGCACGCCGCCCATCTCCTCCTCGCCCTCGAGCCGGTCGACGATGGCTCCGCGAAGCAGGCCGGCGCGCGTGTCGAACGTGCGCACGCGATAGAGCGGGTTGTCGCCGGCTCTCAGGTGCTCGGTGAGGAAGAGCGTCGAGGCATCGGGCGAGATCGCGTCGAAGGACCAGGAGCCGTCGAGCGCTATCAGCCGGCGAGCCTCGAGCGACTTCGTACTCAACACGACGAAGCGCGTCGTCCCGGAGTCGCCGGGCAGCGGTCCGTACGAGCCGAGAACGAGCGACTTTCCATTGCCCGACAGACCGCCCGCGCTCTGGTCGTACGCGACGAGGGGCACGCCGTAGAACCCCTTCAGCACCTTGCTGCGCAGGACGCGACCGTCGCGAGCGCGGACGGCGGCGACGATCGTCGACTTCGGCATCCCGAACGCGACGAAGCGGGCTTCGCCGTCGCGAGCGCCGACGCCGGGCCAGCCGTAGGCGAGACCCGGCGCATAGGCCGAGCCGTTCGCGCCGGCGGTCCCGACGGCGATGGAGGCAGCCACCACGAGGGCTGCAAGCAACTTGAGCATGGCGTTCACGAGCGCTCCTTTCAGGGGCCGTAGACGATGCAGGCGTCGTGTGCCGCGCGTGCGACCTTCCGGGTAGCCCGCACGAGGCCGTTGCGGTCGAGTACCGCCACCGTCCCTCCGCCGAGCGACGGCATGACGATGCGGTCCCAGCCGAAGGTGACGTTGTACGAGCCGGCAGGGACTCCGACCTCGCGCACGAGCTCGCCGTCGAGCCGGTGGCGGCGGACGGTGCCGTCGTCGCCGCTCGCCACGAATGCCTTCTCGCGGGCGAAGGCGACATGCTGGGGCGGTGCACCGGCGGAGAGCACCCGAAGCGGGCGCTCGTCGCGGCCGTACAGCGCGATCCGGCGCTCCGCCCCGGACGTGACCCACACTCTTCGCCCGTCAGGCGCGAACACGATGTCGTGCGCGAGGAAGGGCGGCGCGATCGTCCGCACGAGCCGCGGCCGGCGGGGGTCGCTCGTGTCGAGCACGGCGATGCGAGCCGCTGCCGTCCCGAGTGCGGTCCAGAGCGTGCGGCCGGTCGGGCCGATGCCGATGTGCCGTGCGGGGCCGGGAACAGCAGTTCGCCAAACGACCCGCCTGCGCTCGGCGTCGACGACGACGATCTCCTCGCTCGCGGAATCCGTGACGTATGCCAGGGCCGCGCGTGGGTGAACCGCGGTATAGCGCGGCGCCGCGAAGCCCTCGAGCTCGGCGCTGACACGCGCCGTCGCAGCGTCGAGCAGCGTGACGACACCGTGCTCCGTGTGGGCTACGAGCGCGAACCGGTCGTGCACCGACTCGATGCTCCTCGGGCCGGGCGCGGTGCGGACGCGCCCCTCGACCTGCGTGGTCTCGAGGTCGACGATGACGACGTGGCTCTCGAGATCCGCGGTCACGTATGCGACAGGAGCTCCACCGAGTCGCGCGGCCGGCGCCAGCGGAGCGAGCGCCAGCCCGAGCGGGACCGCTGCCGTCGCGAGCAGGAATTCACGCCGGTCCATGCCCCCTCTACGCCCGCGCGGCGCCGAAAGGTCCCGAGCCGGCCTTGTGTCAAATTGACACGAGGCACCGGACCTCTCGCGACCGGGAGCACGTATCTCCGTCGTGGACCTCTCGGCCGGGTTCCGTCGTAGTCTGGGCACGGGATGCGTGCGGGTCGTGACGAGCGCGCCCACGTCCGTGGCGCGCAACGGGGATCGGCCTCCGACCTCGAGGCCCTTTTCCGCATTCACTGGCCTCGCGCCCACCGCGCCGCATATCTCGTCACCCACGACGCCCAGGCTTCCGAGGACATCGCCCAGGAGGCGTTCCTGGCCGCGATTCGCTCCCTGGACCGTTTCGACCGGCGCCGTCCTTTTGGGCCGTGGCTCCACCGGATCGTCGTCAACCGCGCAATCGACTGGACGCGGGCGCGGCAGCTGCGCTCGGAGGTCGAGCTCGGCGAGTCCGTGCCCGCTCGGGAAGCCGACGCGGCGCCGAGCGACGACATGCTCGCTGCCTTGGCACGACTGGTGCCCGAGCACCGGGCGGTGATCGTGCTGCGCTACCTCCTCGAGTTCACGCCCGGCGAGATCGCCGACGCGCTCGACCTCCCGCGCGGGACGGTCAATTCCCGGCTGCGGCGTGGCCTCGACTCGTTGGTGGAGGAGCTGTGAAGGACAGGCTCGAGAACGTCGAGATCCCCGACGAGGCGGGCGCCCGCGAACGGGCGCGGACGGTCGTTGGCAGCGCGTTCGCGGAGCGGGAGCCGGTCGCGCGGGAGCGGCACCCGCTACGGCTCGCGGTGGCGATTGCCGTCGCCGTGGCGGCTCTCGCCGCTGCGCTGAGCCCGCCCGGCCGCGCGGTCATCGACGAGATCCGGGAAGCAGTGGGCGTCGAGCGCGCGCAGCCGGGACTCTTCTCGCTGCCGGCACCGGGAAAGCTGCTCGTCGGCTCGGACGAGGGAGTCTGGGTCGTCCAGCAAGACGGCTCGAAGCGCCTCCTCGGGGACTACCGCGAGGCAAGCTGGTCGCCGTTCGGCCGCTTCGTCGTCGCAGCGCGCGAGAACGAGCTGGCCGCGCTCGAGCCGGACGGACACGTGCGCTGGACGCTCGCGCGGCCGGACGTCTCCTTCCCGCGCTGGGCCGGAAGCGAGACGGACACGAGAATCGCCTACCTCGGTCGCGCGCCACGAGTCGTCGCGGGAGACGGAAGCGACGACCAGCCGCTCTGCGCGGTATCGTCGCGCGCCGCCGCGCCCGCGTGGCGGCCGGGCGAGGGATTCGTCGTCGCGCTGCTCACTCCGAGCGGTGCTGTGAACGTGATGAGTCTCGAGGGCTGTGTTCAGCAATGGCGATCCGAGCCCATTCCTGGGTCGCGTCGGATCGAGTGGTCGGCAGACGGGACCCGGCTGCTCGTGGTCGCGCGCAACGGCGTACGGGTGCTCGACGGCCGAAGCGGGAGGACCCGCCTCGAGCGGTCCGCCGATCGATGCCGCGTTCCGGCCCGGTACCCGCGTCCCCGCGCTTCTTCGTATGCGAGGCCAGGCGAGCGAGGTCGTGGTCGGGAGGACGACCCTGTTCAGCGCAGTCGGACAGCTCCAGGGCCTGACGTGGTCGCCGGACGGACGCTGGCTGCTCGTCGGCTGGCCCGCTGCGGATCAGTGGGTGTTCGTCCGCGCCGACGGCGGGAGCATCCGCGCGGTCGCGAACGTCTCCGAGCAGTTCAGGTCGAGGACGTTCCCGCGACCCGACGGCTGGTGCTGCGTGCCCTGAGCCCGCGGCTTAGGCTAGAACCGTGCTCGGTCCCGGCGACCCCGTTCCAGACGTCGAGGTCTGGACGGCGCCCCGCGAGGAGCCGCGGCCGCTGCGGCAGGTGCTCGGAGCAGGCTTGACGCTCCTCTCCTTCTACCTCTGGGATTGGTCTCCGACTTGAACGAACGAGATCCTGCTCCTGCGTGACAGGAGCGACGATCTCGCCGACGTGGGCGTCCGGCCGCTCGCGATCTCTCGCGACTCGGTCTGGTCGCACGCCGCCTGGGCGAGCACGCTCGGCGTGGACGTGCCGCTGCTCTCCGACTGGAACGGCGAGGTGGCGCGCGAGTTCGGGATCGCGTTCGAGCTCTGGGAAATGCAGGGCATTGCCGCCCGTTCGTCCTTCCTCGTCGAGGATGGAGCGACGATCCGTGCCGCCTGGATGCTCGGCTCGGAGCTCCCGGACGTCGACGCGGTCATCGAGACGGCTCGGGCGCTCGCGGGCTAGCGGGGCCGTCGTCGCGGCTCCGCTCCCATTCGGCGTCCACCTCGGCCCCGTAGAGCAGCGCGAGCCCCGAGAGCCAGAGCCACACGAGCGTCACGATCGCTGCCGAGAGCGAGCCCCAGGTCTTGTTGTAGGAGCCGAAACCGGACGCGTAGAACGCAAAGCCGGCGGAGACCAGGAGCCAGAGGACAACTGCGACGCCCGCCCCCGGCGAGACGAAACGCCAGCGGCGGTTGCCGTGATCGGTAGCCAGCGCAAAGACGGCGGAGAACGCAAGGAAGAGGACGCCGACGAGCACGGGCCACTCGGCCGTCCACCACACCCACCCCACCCAGCTCTCGGCCGAGAGCGCGTCGGCTACCCAGCCTTCGATGTGCGGGCCGAGGACGAGCAAGGCGGCGACGAGCAGGAGCGCGAAGCCGACGACGAGCACGAGGACGAGCGCGACGAGTCGCTTCACGGGGAAAGTGCGTCCGTCGTCGACGCCGTGGGCGCGGTTCACGGCCGTCATCACCGTGTTCATCGCGCCCGTCGTCGTCCAGAGCGCGAGCAGGAGCCCGACGATCGTCATGGCGAGCCCGGTAGAGGTCTGCGACTGGAGCTGGAGCAAGCTGTCCTCCACGAGCGTCACGGCCTCCTGTGGCGCGACGGTGCCGAGCTTCTCCATCAGATCGTCGATGAGGGAAGGGTCTGCGACCAGCGAGAACAGCCCGACGACGAGAAGCAGCGTCGCGGGGATCGCGAGGAACGCGTTGAAGGCAAGCGCGGAGGCGAAGAGCGTCACGTCGTGCTCCATCGCGCCCTTGCCTGCACGTACCAGCAGACCCAACCAGTCGCCGATGCGAGCCACGACCGGCCGTCCCGGCTCCGCGGGCGCTGCCGATCCGGTCGTCAGCGCCGGCTCAGGTGCAGCCGCCGCCGGGCGGCCCGCTTCCCGAACTTCCAGGTGAGCCAGCCGAGGAGGGCGTAACGGAGCTTCATGTCTTTGGACTTTCCCTGCAAGCGGCGACGGGAAACGCATCGCTTGTGTCACGGCGGAGACACTCCGGAGGTCACGGCCGTGACAGACAGCCGGCATGCCCGGCACCTACCGTCTCGTGAGGCATGGCAGGGGGGAACCGATCAGGCACGTAGCCGCAGCACTAGCAGCGTCCCGCGCGGTCGCGTCCTACGAGGAGACGATGAGCAGGCAGCCGGCGGAGGCGGCCGAGCAGGCTCCGGCCGCCGCCGTCGCGAGGCGTCGCCGGCTCTGGCAGCGCGTCCGGGCGTCAGACGCCTGGAAGCCCACGCACGCGCGTCCGTAGCGCGTCCGGCTCGAGTATCCGCACGCGACCGCGCTCGAGGAGCACCGTTCCACGCTCCTGCTCCTCGCGGAGGACGCGATTCACGGTCCCGCGGGCGGTGCCGGAGAGCTCCGCGAGGTTCTCCTGCGTGAGCGGGACGTCAACGTCCGCGCCGCCTCCGTAGACAGGCACGAGCTGGAGGAGGGCCCAGCGCACGCGGGCGTCGGCGCCGAGGAAGTGGCTTGCGATGATGTTCTCGTCGGCGAAGCGAAGCCGCTCGGCGAGGAGCTTGACGAGCACGTCCTTGAGCTCCGGGTGCTCGCCGAGCAGGCCCCGGAACGTCTTGCCTGCGACCGACAGCGTCTCGGCCGGCTCAAGTGCGGAAACGGAAACCAGGCGCCCCATGCCGGTCCAGACGAGCGCGAGCTCGCCGAACGTGTCGCCGGGACCGCGGACGGCGAGCATGGCGGACTGCCCGACCGCCGAGAGCACGCGACGCGCGAAGCGGCCCTTCGTGATCAGGTGCACCGCGTCGGCGGGATCGCCCTTGTGGAAGACGATCTCGTCCCGCTCGAATGTCCGCCTCCGTGCGAGAGCAAGGAATCGGCGGACATCCTCGGCTGGGAGCCCCTCGAGGATTCGGAACTCCATCGCCGGAGCGTAACGCCGCCCGGTGAAGAAACCGGCTACCCCGCGACGCGGCTCGGAGCGCGCCCGGAGGACCGAGCACGGTGATGCCGTTCGCCTCGGCAGCGAGCGCCAAAGCCCGCTCCTCCTCCGGGCACGCGGAGCTCACGCAGAGTGAAGGCCCTCGGGCCTCAGGGCTCGATGTTCTGGTTGAGCCTGAAGAAGTTGGTCGGGTCGTAGGCGCGCTTGAGCTCGACCAGCCGCTCGTAGTTTCGCGCGCCATAGGCCTGGCGCACCCGGTTGCCGCCCTCTTCGCCGAGGAAGTTCACGTACACGCGCCCCCCGGCGTGCGGGTCCATCGCGGCGAAGAAGTCCCGCGCCCAGGCGATGTGGCGTTCTGCGTCCGCATCCTCCTCGGTCCAGACGGCGTTGATGACGACGTTGTGCGCGGCGTCGCGCTGGCTGAAGGCGGTTGCGTCCTCTGGCACGCGACCGAGCGCCCCGCCGAGCTGGAGGATGATTGTGTATGAGCGTGGCGACGTGATCCGCGAGGTGTGGTCGATGAGCGTGTCGATCGCCCCGTCGGTGAGCGGCGGCAGCTCGACGGACTTCCAGTAGCGGTGCCAGCCGTGCGGCACCAACGGGTCGAACGTCGACTGCAGCGCCACGTAGGGCTTGGGCTCGAGCCGATCGACGATCGGGCTGCCGAACTCTTTCAGCGGCCGGACGACCTCGGCCCCGTCCTCAGGCGCCCCGGCATAGCACGCGCCCACCATGACTATCGGCTTGCCGTGAACGTCCTCGGGCAGGAACGGCAGTGGCGGCGCGAGCTCGAGCTCGACGATCGTCGTGAGCTCGTCGGGCGCGGCAGCCGCGAGCTCGCGATAGAACCGCAGTACCTCCGGCGCGTCTTCGAGCGGGTAGAAGATCGGCCCGGCGAGCACGATCGGCCCGACCGGATGCAGGCGGTACTCGAACGACGTGACGATGCCGAAGTTACCGCCGCCGCCGCGCACTCCCCAGAACAGATCGGGGTTCTCGCTCTCGCTGGCGGTGACCAGCTCGCCATCCGCCGTGACGAGGTCGACGGAGAGCAGGTTGTCGACCGTCGCCCCGTACTTGCGCATCAACCAGCCAATGCCGCCCCCCAGGGTCACCCCCGAAACGCCCGTGTGGCTCACGATTCCACCCACCGTCGCAAGCCCAAAGAGCTGGGTCTCGCGGTCGAGCTCGCCCCACAAAACGCCTGCTTCGGCGCGCGCCGTCCTCGCTTGTGGGTCGACGTGAATGCCTTTCATCGGCGACAGGTCGATCACGAGGCCGCCGTCGCAGAGCGCGTGGCCGCCGACGCCGTGACCGCCCGCTCGCACCGCCACCTGGAGATCGCGCTCGCGGGCGAAGCGGATCGCGCCGACGACGTCGGCGACTCCGGTGCAGCGTGCGATGCAGGCTGGGCGGCGGTCGATCGCGCCGTTCCAGATCCCGCGCGCGGTGTCATAGTCCTCGTCGCCTGGGCCGATCACTGGGCCGTGGACGAAGCTGCGTAGACGCTCATCGTCGGTGGCGGTCGCCGCCGTTGTCGTTTCCGTAGCCATGCGACGACGGTAGGCGGATGCGTCGCGACCGACTAGACCGAAGTTCGAACCAAGTGGTCCGAATTTCGAACCTAACGCCAATCCGGAGCTAGCATTCCTGGAGCATGTGAGCATGCGGGGCTACGCCCAGTACTGTCCGATCGCCAAGGCAAGCGAGATCCTCGGCGACCGCTGGACGCTCCTGATCGTGCGTGAGCTGCTCGGCGGCGCAAGCGGGTTCAACGAGCTTCAGCGTGGCCTGCCGGGGATCTCGCGTTCGGTCCTCACGGACCGCCTGCGCTCGCTCGAGCGGGCCGAGATCATCGAGCGGCGCACCGGTCCCAAGGGCAGGACGCTCGAGTATCGTCTGACGCTCGCCGGCCGCGATCTGGAGGCGGTCGTGCAGGCGATGGGGGAGTGGGGGGTTACCTGGTCGTTCACCGATCCCCGCCCCGAGGAGCTCGACCCCGACCTCCTGGTCGTCTGGATGGCGCGACACGTCGATCGCGAGCAGCTTCCCCCGGATCGCACCGTCGTCAGGTTCGACTTTCGCGATCCGGCGAAGCGCTACTGGATGGTGCTCGAGCGCTCGGAGGTCTCTGTTTGTCTCCAGCATCCCGGGTTCGACGTCGACCTCAAGGTCGCGGTCGACACCGCCACCCTCTACCGCGTCTACCTTGGACGCGTCGAGCTGGGCGGCGCGATGCGGGCGGGAAAGCTGATGCTGAGCGGCCCGAGGGTGCTCCAGCGCGCCTTCGGGCGCTGGTTCGCCTGGAGCGCGTTCGCCCCGGCCAGCCGCCAGGCCGACGAGCGCCGGAGGGCGGCGTCGCGACTCGCGGACCCCGAGAGGGTGCGGGTCGAACCGCCGCTGACCGCCGTATCCTCGCTCGAGTGCGTGAGCGCGCCAGTGGCATGTTCGCGCCTCTACATACCCATAGCGTGGTAGCCCGAGTCGACATAGAGCGTCGTCGCCGTCACGTTCCCCGCCTCGTCCGAGAGGAGATACGCGGCGGCCGCGCCGACGTCGTCCGCGTCGATGTGGCGATGGAGGGGCGCGCGCTCCTCGACGAGCGCCTCCATCGTGGTGAACCCCGCGATCGAGCGGGCGGCGAGCGTGCGCACCGGGCCCGCCGAGATCGCGTTGACGCGAATGTTCTTCTGACCGAGGTCCCACGCGAGGTAGCGAACGGAGGAGTCGAGAGCCGACTTCGCGACCCCCATCACGTTGTAGTGGGGCACCGCGCGCTCGCCGCCGAGGTACGTCATCGTCACGATCGACCCTCCGCCTCGCGACTCCATCAGCGGCTCCGCTGCGCGGGCGCACGCGACGAGCGAGTACGCGCTGACGTCGAGCGCGAGCCAGAACCGGTCGCGCGGCGTGTCCGTGAAGCGGCCCTCGAGATCTTCCGCGGCCGCGAACGCGACCGAGTGCACCAGCAGGTCGAGGCCTCCCCCGAACGCGTCGGCGACTTCGGAGAACACGCGCGCGACGTCGTCGTCCGAGCGAACGTCGCACTCGGTGACGAGCGGGCTCGAGACGCTGTCCGCGAGCTCGCGAACGCTCTTCTCGATCCGCTCGCCCTGGTACGTGAACGCGAGCTGGGCGCCCTCGTCGGCGAGGCGCCGCGCGATCGCCCACGCGATCGAGCGCTTGTTGGCCACGCCGAGGACCAGGGCCTGCTTCCCCTCGAACGTTTGCCCCTTCTGCCCGGCAGCCACGCGCGCAGCCTAAACGGATAGGCTCGCGCGTCGAATGAGCAACGGTCGCGTCGCCGTCGTCACAGGAGCCTCGTCCGGGATCGGGGAAGCGATCGCCCGTGAGCTCTCCGGACGCGGCTGGCGCTGCGTCCTCCTCGCACGGCGCAGCGACCTGCTGGAAGCCATCGCCCGTGAGATCGGCGGTGAGTGGGAGACCTGCGACGTCGCGGACCGCGAGCAGGTCGACGGTGTCGCTACTCGGATCCTCGAGCGCCATCCGGCGGTGCATCTGCTCGTGAACAACGCCGGCATACCTGCGCGAGGCAGCTTCCTCGAGATCGAGCCGGAACGGATCGAGCAGGTCGTCGCCGTCAACTACCTGGGCAGCGTGTGGTGCCTTCGGGCCTTCGAGCCCGGGCTGCGCACGGCGGCGGCGAACGGCGGTGCGCATGTGGTCAACATGGTCTCGGTCGCAGGCACGGTTGCGTTCGCGCCTGCGGGCGCATATGCCGCGGCGAAGCACGCGCAGCTCGCGTTCTCGCGCTCGACGGCCGCACTGTTGCGCGGAAGCGGAATCGCGGTGCACACGATAATGCCCGGCTTCGTCGAGACGGAAGGGTTCCCACAGCGGACGAAGCTGCGGAGCCCGCTCCTCCGGCGTTTCGTCATCGAAGCAGAGGACGTCGCGCGCGCCGTCGTGTCCGCGGTCGAGAAGAACAAGGGCGAAGTTACGGTCCCGTGGTTTCCATACCGCCTGGTGTCAATCGCGCAGGGCCTCTTCCCACGGCTCGTCGCAGTGCTCGCCGCGCGTTCGACTGCGCATCGCGACGAGGCTTAAGGGCCCGGCTTGCGCGCGATGAACCAGCCGACCTCGATGTCGTAGAAGGCCGAGGGTGCGAGGCCGCGCACACGGACGCGCTCGTCCTCCGGCACCCCGGAGAGCTCGAGCCGCTGCTCGAGGTCGACTCGCTCCCGGGCGATCTCCGAGGCCACCAGGACGAGGTCGTTCGCATCGAGGAAGCCCCGGATGTCCGCCTCCGGGAGCAGCCGCTGGTGGGTCGGGTCGCGAAGTCGCTCGAAGCGGTCCTGCTCCAGGCTCACGAGCGGGTCGACCGACCCGAGGTGGTCGACGATGAGGATGCGGCCACCGGGACGCGTGACCCTGGCCAGCTCGGAGACGGCGAGCTCGGGTCGACGGACGTGGTGCAGCACGCGCAGGCAGCCTGCGATGTCGAACGCCGCGTAGTCGAACGGGAGCGACATCGCATCTCCCTCGGCGAAGCTGACGTTCTCGGGCGCGTGCTCGCGGGCGGCGGCCAGGTAGTCCGCACGCGAGTCCACGCCGACGACCTCGCCGACGTACGGCGCGAGCGCGAAGGCGAGCGCGCCGGTTCCGCAACCGCTGTCGAGCGCGCGCTCGGAGCCCGAGAAAGGGCCGAGCAGCCGGCGTACACGGTCGGAGAGGCCGGCGGCGCGCTCCTCCTGGAGCGCGAGCCGGAGCTCGACCGTCACGCGGAGGCCTCGGCTGCAAGCCGGCGCGCGAGGGCGAGCGCCTCCTCGCGCGTCGAGATGGTCCCCGCTGCCCGCTCCTCGTCGATGGCCGCGAGGATACGCCCGATCTCGGGCCCGGGTGGCAGGTCGAGCTCGTCGCCCCGCAGCAGCGGCTCGGCGGGCTCGGCGCGTCGCGCCACCTCCACCTGGCCGGCGAGCTCCGGCGCGCCGACGAACGCGAGGGCGTGGAGCGCCCAGGGCTCGGTCTCGCGCCGGAAGCGATGTATCCCACGGGTCGAGGGATCGGGACGGGACGCGCGCTGCAAGGTGCGGGCGTAGCGGCGAAGCTCTCGCGAGATCGGAAGCCGCGAGAGCCTCGGCCCGAAGACGGCGACGAGCCGGAAGTCGGGATCGTCGACCGCGTCGAGAGGACCGTCGAGCGTGCCTCCGAGCGGCTCGAGCAGCCCGAGGTCGTCCAGGCGGCGATAGCCGGCGGGCGACAGACGACGCAGCTCGCCCAGGACCCGCTCCCCGGCCGACCGCGTCACGAGCTGCGCGGACGCGCGGGCGAGCGCCTCCGTGTGCTCGTCCATGCGGAAGCCGAGCTCGTCCTCGAGCCGGGCGGCGCGGAGCAGCCGGAGCGGGTCGGCGACGAAGATCCCGTCGGAGACGGCACGCACGACCCCCGCGTCGAGGTCGGCCAGGCCGCCGAACGGATCGTGCGGGTCGCCGCCCGCGACCGGGACGGCGACGGCGTTGAACGTGAAGTCGCGGGTCGCGAGGTCCGCGTCGATGGCCTCGGCGAGTGGAGTGAAGTCGATCGTCTCCAGCTCCTTCGACTCGTCCGCGACGACGCGCCAGGCGCCGTGCCGCTCGGAGAGCGGGAAGGGTGCGCCGCCGAACCGATTCGCGAACCGGCGAGCGGCCTCCTTCGGATTGCGGCAGGCAACGTCCAGGTCGAGAACGGGCTTGCCGAGGACGGCGTCGCGTATCGCGCCGCCGACGATCCAGGCCTCCTCTCCGGCGAGGAGCTCGCGGATCCGCTCGTCGTGCACCGTCATCCGAGCACCAGCCGCCTCGCCCGTGGGTCGCGCGTGTCGAGCCCGGTCGCGAGCTCGTAGCCGATCGTGCCGGCAACGCGGGCGTGGTCCTCGATCAGCACGCCGTCGCCGATCAGCGTGACCGGGGTGCCCGCAGGAAGCTCGCGCGCGAGCTCGACCGCGAAGGCATCCATGGAGACGGTGCCGACCACGCTGCGCCGCTCGCCGCCGACGAGCACCTCCGTGCCCGTGAGGTCGCGCCGGAAGCCGTCCGCGTACCCGACGGGCACGATCCCGATCCAGGTCGGGCGCTCCGCGACGAACCTGCGCCCGTAGCCCGTGCTCTCCCCCGCATCCAGGCGCTTCACGAGCGCGAGCTGCGACTCCCAGCGGAGCGCGGGCTCGAGCCCGTCGCCGGCCGGAGACGTGCCGAAGGGCGAGATGCCGTAGATCGCGATGCCGCAGCGGACGGCGTCGAACGCAGCTTCCGGATAGCGCAGTGCCGCGGCGCTGTTAGCCAGATGCCGCGTGACGCCTCCGAGCGCGCCGGTCGCATCGCGAAAGCGCTCGATCTGCGTGCGCGTGAACGCCTCGTCGGCCTCGGAGGAAGCAAGGTGGCTCATCACGCCGACGACGTCACGCGTGGGCGACGGCAGCTCGGAGAGCCCCCACCGGCCCATGCCGGTGTCGAGCTTGAGGTGGATCGGGAGCCCCTCGGGCACGAATCCGTCAGCGACGGTGAGCTCGAGCCGGGCGTCGCGGGCGTCCGGAACCTCCGTGGGCGGGACCGGGCCCATGACCAGTACGCGCGCGTCCGGGAGGGCAGCGCGCAGCTCGAGCGCCTCGCCCAGGGTCGCGACGCAGAGCGCCGTCGCTCCGCCTTCGAGCGCAGCGCGGCCGACGTCGACCGCGCCGTGCCCATAGCCGTCCGCCTTGACGACGGCCCACAGCTCGGCTTCGCCCGAGGCGCGACGGAGCGTCTGCGCGTTTCGGCGGACGGCGTTCAGGTCGAGCGTGAAGAGCGAGCGCGCCACGCGCGTCATTCTCCGGGATCGGGCGCGGAGCTCAGCGGTCGAGCACGTTCGGGATCGTCTCGAGCAGGTCGCTCGCGACGAGCCCCGCCTGGTGCGGCACGAGCTCGGCCGCGCGCGCGTGCGTGACCGCTGCGGCGGCAGCAGCGAGCTGCGGCTCGATGCCCTTCGCCAGAAACGACGCCACGATCCCCGTGAGCACGTCGCCCGTGCCGGCGGTCGCGAGCGACGGCGGACCGAAGTCGGAGACGACGACCCCGGTGCCCGGCGCGGCCACGATGGTGTCCGGGCCCTTGAGGAGGACGACCGCGTGGAAGAGATCGGCGGCGGTCCGCGCCGACTCGAGCCGATGTGCGTCGACCGAGGCCGAGTCGGTTCCGAGCAGGCGCGCGAGCTCGCCCGAGTGCGGCGTCAGGACGAGCGGCGCGCTGCGCTCGACCGGCTCGAGATCGTGGAGACCGTCCGCATCGACGACCACCGGAACGTCGAGGCGCCCGAGGAGCTCGCGGACGAGGGCTCGACGGTGCTCGCCTCGACCGAGGCCCGGGCCGATCGCGACAGCACGCGCCCGCACGGCGGCGCCGAGAACCGTCTCGACGGCATCGTCGTCGCTCCAGCCCACTTTCACGGGCTCGAGCGCGAGCCCCTCGACCACGGGCAACGACTCGTTCGGAACCGCGAGCGCGACGTAGCCCGCGTCTGCCCGGAGGGCCGCGAGAGCCGTCAGGCACGCCGCTCCCGTCATCCCGGGCTGACCGCCGACGACGGCAACGGCCGCCGTGTACTTCGTGTCGCCGGGCGACCGGCGCGGGACGGCGTCGAGGAGCGCGGGCGTCGCCCGCCGGTGCTCGGTGGGTACCTCGTCGAGCCCGATGTCGGAGACGACGACGCGGCCCGCAGTGGAACCTGCCGGGCGCGAGGACGAGACCGAGCTTCAGCGCGTGGAAGGTCACGGTGAGATCGGCCTCGACCGCGGTCCCGGCGATCTCCCCCGTGGAGGCGTCGACGCCCGAAGGAAGATCGACCGAGACCACCGGCGCCGGCGCCGCGTTGACGCGGTCGATGAGGCTCGCCGCCTCGGGCCGCGGCTCGCCGTGGAAGCCGGTGCCGAAGAGCGCGTCGACGACGACGTCGAATCCGTCGACGTCGCTCGTCTCCTCGGCGTCGAGGCCCGCCTCGCGCAGCACGCGTGCCGCGACCCGGCCGTCGCCCCCGTTCGAGCCGCCGCCGCACACGCAGGCGAAGCGGCGTGCGTCCGGGAACGCGCGCATCGCCTCCCGCGCTACGGCCGCTCCGGCGCTCTCCATGAGCTCGGGAATCGAGTCGGGGTAGCTCGGGTAGCGCTCCTCCGCGGCGCGCATCTCGGCGGCGGTGTAGAGCGGCTCGAACATGACTGCCGTCAGTCGCGCGGCGCGACGACGGCGATCGCCGCCGCGATCTCTCGCGAGTGCGTCATCGAGAGGTCGATCGACCCCGCATCGACGCGCTCGGCGAAGGCCGCGGTGCGCCCGGTCAGATGGACGCTCGGCTTCGGGCGGCCGACGATCTCGACCTCCTTCCAGGTGAAGTTGATGCCGCAGCCGAGCGCCTTGCCGACCGCCTCCTTGCCGGCGAAACGCGCGGCATAGCTCTGGGCAGGATCGGCCTTCGAGTCGCAGTACGCCCGCTCGGCCTCGGTGAAGCAGCGCTCGCGGAAGCCGGTGCGCGTCAAGGGCCTGGCGGATGCGCTCGATCTCGATGATGTCGACGCCGACCTTCACGCGCCGAGCCCGCCGCGCAGCTCCTCCTCGAGCAGTGCCGGGAACTGAGCGACCGAGGAGACCACGATGTCCGGCGAGACGCTCGCGCTCTCGAGCGACTCCGGCCGGAACTTCCCGGTGCGGACGAGCGCGGTGCGCATGCCGAAGAGGCGCCCGCCCGGCACATCCTCCTCCGCGTCGTCGGTCACGAGCCAGGTGAGCTCCGGCTCCGCGTCGAGCGCGTCGAGGGCAGCGGCGAAGTACGAAGGGCTCGGCTTGCCGAGCACGGTCGCCTCGACGCCGGTCGCGTACTCGAGCCCGGCGACGAACGCCCCTGCGTCGAGCATCGGCCCGCGCGTCGTCTGCCACCAGCGGTTCTTGTGCAGGCAGTAGAACGCCGCGCCGGCCTGGATCTCCGAGAACGCGCGCGCGAGGTTCATGTAGCTGAAGACCTGGTTCGGCTCGAGCGTCTCGTCGCAGCCGCCGACGAGCACGGCTTCGGCGTCCTGGCCCACGAGCTCCATGCCGTCGAAGTCGGGGACGACCGCGGCCATCGTGAGCGCGAGGACGCGCCTGCCGGCGAGCTCTCGTGCGGCGGCCCCGGGTGTCGTCTGCAACTCGGAATCCTCGATCTCGAAGCCCATCCCCCGCAGCTCCTCGGCGAGCCCCGACCGCGGGCGAGTCGAGTTGTTCGAGACGAAACGGAGCGTGTGCCCGGCTCTGCGGAGCGCCCCCACGGCATCGGTCGCGCCGGGGATCGCCTGGCCCGAGACGTGGAGCACGCCGTCGATGTCGAGCAGAATGCACGCCATGGAGCGTGAGTCTATGAGCCGTAGGCTCGACGGAGGCGACCCAATAGCGGAGGTGCCGGCTTCGCCGGCGCCGGAGCGGGGAATTCGGGTCACGCGCTCCGTCTCTCTGCCCCTGTCCGAGATCGAGCTGCGCGTCTCCCGATCGAGCGGACCCGGCGGTCAGCACGCCCAGAAGTCGTCCACGCGGGTCGAAGCGGTGCTCGACGTCGAGGCGTCTTCGGCTCTGACAGAGGTCCAGAAGCGCCGCGTCGTCGAGCGCGTGGGTCCGGTGATTCGCGCAGTCGCTCAGGACGAGCGGAGCCAGTACCGGAACCGGGAGCTTGCGATCGAACGGCTCGTGGAGAAGCTGCGCGAAGCGCTGGCCGTCCCGCGCCGACGCGTGCCGACGAGGCCGACGGCCACCGCGGGCGAACGCCGGCTCGAGGCGAAGCGGCAGCGAGGGCGCACGAAGCAACTGCGCCGCCCACCTGTGGAGGAGTGAGCCGAGGCCGGTCGGGGCTCGCCGCCCGGCGTCGGTGGTCCGTTAACAGTGCCTGGCACTGTAAGCGTCAAGAGAGTGCGCCGATCTCTCCACGGCATCGGTGCAGGGCTTGCGGCGTCGGTCAAGTCGCTTGCTCGGGGGCGATCGGGCGCGTTGGCGTTCCGCAACGGCCTCGAGATCCACGGCCCCGGTGTGCAGAGAGAGCGCCGATGCGTCCACAAGCCCCACCGCCGGGTTCGGACCGTGGGGCACGTCCGCTCCGACGTAGGATCGCGACATGGACGTGGTCAAGCTGGCCATGCTCCTTCCGGAGCTGCCGATCGAGCGGACGCGGCTCCTCGACAACCTCGGGCGCGTCCGGCGCGAGGTCGGGCCGCTCACGCCGGAGCTCTCCGACGCGCTCGCAGACCACATGAACATCCGGCGCGGCGAGGTGCACGAGGTCGTCTCCTTCTACTCGTTCCTGCAGGTGCCGGTGGACGCCGTGCGCGTGTGCACCGGCCCGGTGTGCGACTGCCTCGGGGGGCGGGAGCTGCTCGCGCAGCATCCGGATGGGATCGAGGTCGCGTGCCTCGGCCACTGCGACCTCGCCCCGGTCTACACCCGCGGCGACGAGATCGTCCCCACGGTGACGCACGCGACCAACGACGGGCCGGCGCTCGGGCTCGGTCAGCGCGACGAGACGCTGGCGGACTACGCCGCTCGGGGCGGGCTCGAGCTCCTGCGCGGGCTCCCGGCGCCCGACGCGATCGTGAACGAGCTCAAGGCCTCGGGTATCACCGGCTACGGCGGCGCCGGGTTCCCGACCGGGGTCAAATGGGAGGCTGTTGGCCTCGAGCCAGGGCCGCGCTACGTCGTCGTCAATGCCGACGAGGGCGAGCCCGGGACGATCAAGGACCGCTACGTGATGGAGCTTCGGCCGCACCTCTTCCTCGAAGGCGTGCTCGTCGCGATGGGCTTCGCCGAGGCCGAGCACGGCTGGATCTACCTGCGCGAGGAGTACGCGTCGGCTCGCAGTCGGCTCGAGCAGGCGATAGCAGAGCTCCGCACGGCCGGGCTGCTCGAAGGCCGGACGCTCGAGCTCGTCATCGGCGCGGGCGCCTACATCGCCGGCGAGGAGACGGCGATGCTCGAGTCGATGGAAGGCCGCCGCGCGATGCCGCGGCTACGCCCTCCGTTCCCGGCCCAGGTCGGCTATCTGGGGCGGCCGACGCTGATCAACAACGTCGAGACGCTCGCGCACCTGCCGGCGATCCTGCGCAACGGCGGGGAGTGGTGGTCGGCGCTCGGCCGGCGAGAGATGTCCGGCACCCGCCTCTGGTCGGTCTCGGGCGCGGTCGGCAAACCCGGCTGCTACGAGGCGCCGAACGGGATCACCACCCGCGAGCTCGTCGAGGAGCACGCTGGAGGCTTCGTGGGCGAAGTCGGCGCGGTTGTCCCTGGAGGAGCGGCGAGCGGCATCCTCCCTCCGGCCGCCTTCGACACCCCGCTTACCCGCGACGCCCTGCGCGAGTACGCCGCCGGCGTCGGCTCGGCGGCGGTGCAGGTCTTCCCGGCGTCGTACTCCCCACTCCGCCTGCTCGCGGAGACGATGCGCTTCTTCGCCGAGGAGTCATGCCAGAAGTGCACGCCGTGCAGGATCGGCAACCGCGCGCTCCACCACCTGTGCGAGGAGCTCGAGCACGGCCGTTCGCCCATGAATAGGCAGAAGGTCGACGAGTGGCTGCTCGCGATGGAGAAGACGTCGATCTGCGGCCTCGGCCAGGCTTCGCCGATCCCGGTCCGGAACGCGATGCGCTGGTGGCCCGAGCTCTTCGCCCCTCTCGACCCTTCCTGACCAGGGGAACCTGAAATCGTGGGGCCCGCCGGCCAGCGGCGGGCCCCACGCAGTCGATCGACGCTTCAGTTGACGGCGTCGAACGCGTTCACGCGGCCTGCGCCGTAGGTGTCGTCGTTGCCCGGCTTGCCGAGATCGTCCGCCGAGCTCCGGAGCTCGCTCACGACATGAGCCGGCGACATCGAGCCGCCTGCCTTGCCGATGACGAGCGCCGCGACGCCCGAGACGTGCGGAGCTGCCATGCTCGTCCCCGCGGCCCAGAAGTACACCGCCGTGTTGCCCGGAGAGAACACGAGGTCGAACACCCAGACCGGCCGCGTGATGGGGCCTCCCGCGGTCACGACCGTGCAGTTGAACGTCGGCGGGAAGTCGAAGTCTCCGCCGGGAGCGCCGAACGCGATCACCGACTGGCCGAAGTTCGTGTACGACGCCTGGAGGTCGAGGTTCGTGCTCGGGTTCGCGCACCATCCTTCCGGAGCCAGAGCCGAGACCGCGAGTACGTGCGGTGCCATCGCCGGGAGCACGATGACGTCGGCCGTCTGGTCGAAGTTGACCGCTTCGTTGCCGGCCGAGTTGACGATCGTCGTCCCCTGCTGGAACGCGAACGTCGTCGCCCGCCCGACCAGGTGCCGCAGCTCGGCGACCTCGTTCGCGGTCACGAAAACGTCGTCGGACGGATCCGGTGTGCCCATGTCGTCGAGGAATCCGTGCTTCGAGAGCGGGCCCGAGCCGAGGCTCATGTTGATGACGTCAGCGTCGATGTTCGCGGCATAGACGATGCCGGCGACAACGGACTCGAAGCTACCGCTGCCCGTGACCGCGGACAAGACCTTCACGGCCACGATCTCGGCGCTCGGCGCGACGCCCACCGTTCCCACGGTGTTGTCCGCCGCGGCGATAATGCCCGCGACATGCGTCCCGTGGTTGAAGGCAGTGGAGACGGGATGAAGTCGAACGCCTCACCTGGCACGAACGACCTGCTGAGCGCGGCGTTCAGGTTCGGCGAAATGTCGGGGTTCGCAGACGCGATGCCGCTATCGAGCACTGCGACGCGGACTCCCGCTCCACGGAAGCCGGCGTTCCACGCTTCGGGAGCGTCGATCGCGTCGAGCCCCCACTGCAGCTGGAACCGGCTGTCGTTGTCGCCGCTCGACGGCGGGTTCGCGTCCGCGACCGGCTCCCGCATCGGCCCGAGCCACTGCCGGACGAGGTTGGGGACGACCGAGCGTACGCCCGGGATCGCCTGCGCGCGGCTCTTGAAGTCAGCCGAGCTCGACGTCGCCGCCGCTACGCCGATCTCAGGGATCGTGTTGGTGACCGACCCGCCTGCGGCTTCGACGCCGGCGGCGAGGCCGGCTGGAAGCGAGTTGCCGTTCGAGATGATCAGGTACGAACTCGCCGATACGGCCGATGCCGGAACGGACGCAGCCAGCGCCGTCAGCACCGCGCCGGCTAGCGCGAGGATGGACAAGGATCGCTTCATGAGCTCCCTCCTGGCTCGTAGCGGCCCGCGGCGGAAGCGGGCCGGATAATCCGCTACCCAGCGAGGCGCATCTTCAAACCCGCCACGGCCGCCCCACCCGTCGGTCCGGGATGCGCGAGTACGATGACCAGCATGGTCGAGTTCACGCTCGACGGACGCACGGTGAGCGCGCCCGAGGGCGAGCTCATCGTCCACGCGGCCGCGCGGCACGGCACGTTCATCCCCACGCTCTGCCACGACGACAAGCTCGACCCGTACGGCGGATGCCGCATGTGCGTCGTCGACGTCGAGGGCTCGCCGCGACCGCTGCCCGCGTGCGCGACGCGCGTCGCCGAAGGGATGGTCGTGTCCACGAACGGGCCGATCACGGACTTCCAGAAGACGCTGACCGAGATGCTCCTCTCCGAGCATCTGAACGCGTCTCCGGGCGGACGGCCCAACGAGCTCCGCGACATGGCGAACGAGCTGGGCGTCGAGGCACCGCTCGTCCTCCCCGACGCGAAGCGCGAGGAGTACGACGACCGCAACCGGCTCATGGGCTACGACCCGGACGCCTGCATCCTCTGCAACCGCTGCGTGCGCTACACGCAGGAGGTCATGCAGTGCTCGGCGCTCTCGCTCGAGGGCCGCGGTGGGCACTCGCGGATCGTCCCCACCTGGGGGCTCTCCTGGCTCGATACCGAGTGCGAGCTCTGCGGCGGCTGTCTCTCCGTCTGCCCGACAGGGGCGATCTACGAGAAGTTCGAGGAGGGCACGCACACGCCCGAACGAGCGCTCGAGCAGGTGCGCACGACCTGCACGTTCTGCGGCGTCGGCTGCCAGATCGACCTCAACCTCGATCCCGAGACGAAGCACATCGTCAAGGTCACCTCGAAGGACGAGTACCTGCCGAACGAGGGCAACCTCTGCGTCAAGGGCCGCTTCGCATTCAACTTCGTCCACCACCCCGACCGCCTGACGCAGCCGCTCGTAAGGGGCGAGGACGGCGAGCTCCATGCAGTCTCTTGGGAGACTGCTCTCCAGACGGCAGCTGCCGGCCTCCGCGGAGTCATCGACCGCCACGGGCCACAGTCCGTCGGCTTCCTCTCCTCCGCCCGCCTGACGAACGAGGAGAACTACCTCATCCAGAAGCTCGCACGCACGGTGGTCGGGACGAACTCCGTCCACTCGTGCGAGTCGACCTGACACGCTCCCACTCTCTACGGCCTGGTCAGGTCGTTCGGCAGAGGAGCAAGCACCAACTCGATCCCCGAGATCGAGAACGACCGCTTCCTCCTCGTCATCGGGTCGAACACGACCGAGGCGCATCCGGTGCTGGCGCTTCGGATCAAGAAGGCCGTGCGCAATGGCGCCACGCTCGTCGTCGCCGACCCGCGGAAGATCTGGCTGACGAAGATCGCGAAGCGGCATCTGCAGCTGCGGCCGGGGTCGGACGTCTGGCTGCTGAACGCGATGATGTACACGATCCTCGAGGAAGGCCTCCAGAACGAGGAGTACATCCGCGAGACCACCGACAGCTTCGACGCGGTGCGCGAGGTCGTCATGCGCTACCCGCCGGAAGAAGCAGAGACGATGACGGGCGTTCCCGCGGAGGCGATCCGTGCGACCGCGCGCGAGTACGCGACCGAGCGGCATGCGGCGATCTTCTACACGCTCGGGATCACGGAGCACGCGTGCGGCGTGGACAACATCTGGTCGCTCTCCAACCTCGTGCTCATGACCGGCCACCTCGGCTACGAGTCGACGGGGTTGAACGCGCTCCGCGGCCAGAACAACGTCCAGGGCCTGAACGACTCCGGAGCGAATCCCTCGTATCTCCCCGGCTACCAGCCGGCGGACGATCCGGAGATCAGGCGCAAGTTCGCGGAAGCATGGGGTGTCGAGGTTCCTGAACGGCCCGGCTACCGCCTCGACCAGATCGTCTCCGGGCTCCACGACGGGCGGATCAAGGCCCTGTACCTCGTGGGCGAGAACCCGGCACAGACGGAGCCCGACGCCCACCACGTCGAGGAGGGGCTCGCGGGCCTCGAGTTCCTCATGTCGCAGGACATCTTCCTGAACGACTCGACGCGGAAGTACGCGCACGTCGTGCTGCCGGCCTCGAGCTTCGCGGAGAAGGACGGGACGTTCACCAACACGGAACGGCGGATCAGCCGCGTACGCACCGCCGCGCCGCTGCCGGGCGAGGCGAGGGTCGACCGCGAGATCGTCATCCAGATGGCGAAGGCACTGGGCGGAAACTGGCCCGACTACGCCGACGCGGAGGCCGTCTGGAACGAGCTCGCCGACCTCTCGCCGAACTGGAACGGCATCCGCTACGACCGGATCGAGGAGAACGGCATGCAGTGGCCGTGCACGGACCGAGACCACCCGGGCACGCCGTACCTGCACGCTCCCCGGCCCGCGCTTCCGAGCGGGCGGGGCCGCTTCTTCCCCGTCGAGTACCAGCCGCCGATCGAGGAGCCCGATTCCGAATACCCGTTCGTGCTCACCACGGGCCGGACGCTCTACCACTACAACTCGGCGAACATGACGATGCGCGAGCCCGGCGTCACCGACAAGCAGGAGCAGCCGTTCTTCGAGATCCACGCCCACGATGCGGGCGCCCTCGGAATCGAGCACGGCGAAGTCGCGCGGCTCGTCTCCCGGCGGGGCGAGCTCGAGGCGGAGGCGCACTACTCGGAGCGGGTCTACCCGGGTCTCGTCTGGATGGCGCTGCACTTCGCCGAGCAGAAGGTGAACTGGCTGACCCACGACGTCGGCGATCCGTTGATCGGGACGCCCGAGTACAAGGTGAGCGCGGTACGCGTGGAGCCCATCCGGAGCACCGCCGGCAATGGCGCGTAGGCTCGGCGAGCCCCGCCTGGACGTCGACTCGTGCGAGTCGACGCAAGCGCTCGTCGATACCGCCCTTCCCGAAGGGGCGCTCGTCGTCGCGGACCATCAGACCGCCGGCCGGGGAAGACTCGGTCGCACCTGGGAGGCACCGCCCGGCACCGCGATCCTCTGCTCGCTGCTCCTGAAGCCGCCGCCGGACCGGAACGCGCCCGAGCTATCGCTCGTCGCGGGCGTCGCGGTCGCGGACGCGCTCGAGCAGGCAACCGGGCTCGCAGTGCAGGTGAAGTGGCCGAACGACGTCATGCTGCGCCGGTCGAAGGTGGCGGGCTGCCTCGCCGAGAGCCGGGACGGCGTCGTGATCCTCGGCATCGGGGTGAACGTGAACCAGGCCGGCGAGCAGCTGCCGGAGCGGGCCGGCTCGCTCCGCTCGCTGACCGGGCTCGACTGGGATCGGGCAACGCTGCTCGACTCGCTGCTCGACGACCTGGACACCCGCTATGGCGCCTGGCGCGAGGACGGGCTGGACGCGGTGTACGACGGCCTCGCGCCGCGCGACTTCCTGCGTGGACGCCGGGTGAGCGTGAACGGCACCGCGGGCACGGCCGTGAAGATCGACCGGACGGGGAAGCTCGAGATCGCCGTCGGACCGGACGACGTCGTCACGGTCGAGAGCGGCGAGGTCCTCTATGAGCGCTGAGGACGAGCGCCCCGATCCCGACCTTCCGCAGGATCCGGGCATCCCGGGTCAGAAGGTGCCCGCCGAGCTTCCGCCCGAGGACGAGCCCGAGGTCGAGCGAGTGCCCGACTCCGAGCAACCGGACGCGGACGACGAGGGCCACATGGCGCCGGACCCCGAGGACGGAGACCCTGAGCTCTAGCCGCGATCGGTGAGCGCGTTCGCGACGAGCCAGACGACGAGCGCGGTGACCCAGATGACGGTGATCGCCCAGCGCGGGAAGCGGCTGCGACCCTCGCCCTCACCCTCGCGCTCCGAGACCTCGGGCTCGACGGCCTCCGGCACGGGCGCGACCGTCTCGTACGGCTGCGGCTCGAACGTCTCGGGCTCGAAGGTCTCGGGCTCGAAGAGCTCCGGCTCGAACGTCTCCGCCTGAGCCCCTTCCGCCTCAGCCTGCACGTCGACGCTGTCCTGGAGGTCGAACAGGCTCGGCCACTTCCCGCAGTTGCTGCACGCACGCGAGCCCGCCTCGTTGACGGTGCCGCACTGGGAGCAGCGCCAGACAGTGTCCGTCCGCGCCATGCCTACCCTTGGACGAGCCGGAGCGGGATCTCGACCTCGTTCGTCCGCGAACCGTCCGCCGCCGAGATCTCGAACACGACGAGCGACACGCCGCCGTCCGACGATTCGAACTCCGCGGTCGTGAAGTCGAACGTGCCGCGCGTCCCCGATCCTGAGGTCGCCGTGACGAAGTTGTCGGCCACGACGTCTCCGTCGGGGTCGATCACCTCGTACTCGAACGTCGCCTCGAAGGTGTTCGCCGTGCCGGTCGCGCGAATCGGGCTCGAGACCTCCTCGAACGCGAGCGGCGACTCCACGAGCACCGACGGCGTGAAGTCCTCGAAGTCGGAACGCCCGATCGTGCGGCCGTCGTATGCGACCACTCTCGATTCCGGGAACTGGCTCACCGTGTAGACGACCTGTGCAAGCGCCTCCTCCGAGAGCTCCCCGTCGACCTCTAGCTGCGGCGGAGCGTCCGCCACGACCTCGACCGTGATGCTCTCGACATCGTCGGGGATCGCGCTCGTCGCTTCGAGCTCGTCCTCCTCTTCCCCGGTCGGTCCCTCGAGGAGCGCAGCCAGGGCGGCGTTCGCGCTGTCAGTGCTCGAGATCTCGCGCCCTACCGGCCACACCTCGCCGTCCCGCAGGAGGTACACGCGCGCGGTCGTCCCGTCCGTACCCGTATCGCCGTCGTCGTCTCCCGCGCAGCCGGCGAGGAGCGCGAGCGCCAGCGCGACGAGAACGAGGCCGCGGATCACGACGGAAGAGTATTGCCACGCGGCCGCGAGGTCACGCCGCTTCCTGAACGCGGGTCGGGCACGACTTCGGCCAGGCGACGGCGAAGGTCGGCGTGGTCGAGCTCGAGCTCGACGCCGAGACGCCTCGCGGTCTCCTCCTCGAGACCCTGCCACAGGTCGATCGTGTGCCAGAGACCGTGTGCGACCTCCCTCACGCTGTAGCGGGCATACGCGAGCTCGAGCGCGACGAGGGCGCCCGGATCCGCCCAGCGCTCGACGAAGCGACCGCCGTGCCAGGTATCGACGGTCGAATCGAGTGCTCTGGCGTGCCAGGAGAGCAACGTGACGAGCCGCGCCATCAGGTAGCCGTCGAGGCAGCCGAGGGCGGTGTAGACCTCGCCGCGACGGAGCTTCTTCGCGGTCCAGAGGGCGTGGTACCAGAAGTCGCTCGAGAGCTCCGTGAACGCGGCTGCAGCGGGCGGCCAGGCGTCGACAGGCGCGGGCAGCTCTCCGAGCACCTGCTCGACGCCGAGCTCGTCGTAGAGCACGCGGTATCCGCGCGAGAGGAGCGTGACGACCTCCGGGATACGGCCCAGGTCGGGCACGCTGGAGGCCTCGACGAGCGGGAAGTCGACATCCTGTCCGTCCTCGTAGAGGACCCGACGCTCTACGGCGTCACCGACTGCGGTGCGCTCCAGGAACGTGAGCACCGGAGTGCCGAACTCCTCTACCCATTCGGCATCGTCGGCGAGCCGCCTCGGCTCGTCGACGAACAGGACGAGGTCGAGATCCGACCACCGATCGGCCGGAACCGCCGTTCGCGCCTGCGAGCCGACGACGACCGCCGCGCGCACGTCGTCGCGCTCCCGCGCCCAGTCGGCGACCGCGGCGGCGAGGAGCTCGGGGCGCGTGTTCGCGTTCGCAAGCAGGTTCTCGTCGAGCTGGAGCGTGCGCTCGTTCACCCCACGCAGCGAGAGCTCGCCGTAGGCGATGCGCTGCTCGAGCTCGGGGAGCATCGACTTCGAGTACACACCGGGCAGAGGGCCGGTCTGCGGCACCGCCTCGGCGTCGACCAGGCGGCGGAGAAGCTCGGGCGTGACCCGTGGGCAGTCGACGGGCAGGACGACACACGTGTCGTGAGCAGCGGCGCGCAGCCCGGCGACGACGCCGTACGCGGGGGCGCGCTCCTCGACGCCGTCGTCGAGCACGCTGAACGGGACGTCGAGTGCGTCCGCCTCCTTGCCGACGGCGAGCACCTCGTCGCAGATCTCGGAGAGCGCGCGGTGGGCACGCTCGGCGAGCATCTCGCCGCGAAATCGAGCAAGCGCCTTGGGCGAGCCGAAGCGCGCCGACGCTCCGCCGAGCAAGAGAATCCCCGTGACCGCTAGACGATTCGCCACGGCTCGGTGTAGACCGTCATCCTGCCCTCGCGGACGAAGCCGCAGAGCGTGAGCCCGCGGTCTGCGGCAAGCTCCACGGCGAGCGAGGAAGGCGCTCCCACGGCAACGAGGATCGGGCAGCCCGCCACGGAGGCCTTCTGAACGAGCTCGAACGACAGGCGTCCGCTGACGCAGAGAAGCCGGCGCTCGAGCGGGAGCAAACCCTCGAGGAACGCCCAGCCGACAACCTTGTCCAGCGCGTTGTGCCGACCGACGTCCTCACGCACGCACTCGAGCTCGCCCTTCTCGGTGAAGAGGCCTGTCGCGTGCAGGCCGCCCGTCGCTGCGAACGCGGGCTGTGCGTCGCGCAGCCGCTCCGGAAGCGAGGCGACGAGCTCGCGCTCGACGCGCAGCTCGCCCGCCACCGGCGGGGCGGCGACGGCGATCGCCTCGATCGCGCCCTTGCCGCACACGCCGCAGGACGACGAGGTGTAGAAGTTCCTGCGCAGCCGCTCGCGGTCGAATCCCGGCGCCTCGACCTCGACCGTGTTCGCGGCGAGGTCGGCCGGCACACGCGCGGCGACCGGCTCGAGCCCCTCCGTGAGACAGAACCCGAGGGCGAGCTCCTCGTCGTGCCCCGGCGTGCGCATGGTCACGGCGACCGGCTCGCCCCCGATTCGGATCTCGAGCGGCTCCTCGACCGCGACGACCTCGTCGGTGTCGACGCCGTCGGGGAGCCGCCGCGCACGGATCGAGGTCGTGCTGTACGCGGGAGCCTGCGCTCGTTCCCTGTTCACGCGAGGGAGCGTAGACGGCCGCGGCCACCCCGAACCGGGGTGAGGCTGAAGCCTCACCCCGCGCACCGCCTGGGGTCAGGCTTAAGCCTGACCCCGCGCACCGCCCTGGGGTCAGGCTTCAGCCTGACCCCGCCCGCACCGCCTGGGGTCAGGCTTCAGCCTGACCCCGCCCGCACCTCGCCCTGGGGTCAGGCTTCAGCCTGACCCCGCGTACGGCGTGTCAGCTCAGGCCGCGACGGCGCAGACTGCGAACACGGTCAGCGACCAGGTCCCGGGGTTGACGGCGATCTCGGCCGCGCGCGCGACGTACGTGTTGTCGTCGCTCGGATACGACAGCTGGATGGCGACGTTGTCCAGGATCGTGCCGTTCAGGCGTGCTCCGCCGCCGAGCAGCCTCTTCCCGGCGGGGCACGGCATCGATGCGGTCCTCGTCACCGCCGAGCTCACCGGGCTCGTGACCTCGACGCGCTCGAGGCCGCTCACACCGGGCGGTCCAGCCGGTCCAGCCGGCCCAGCAGGCCCCGTCGGGCCCGCCGGGAGCTGGCCCGGCGCGAAGTCTCGGCGGAGCAGCGAGCGGTTCGCAACCTTCGCCGAGGTGACAGAGCTGTTCCGGAGCTTGGGGTTCGTGACTGCGCCGTTGCGCAACTGCGCGGCGCCTACCGTGTTCCGCCCGAGCTGGCTGACCGCCGCGACGCTCGTGCCGCCGAGCGCGACGCCGAGCGCGATGCACGCGATGACGAGCGCAGGCGAAGGATGCCGCAGGGTGACCTTTCGCATTTTCGACCTCCCGCAGATGTCGAGTCTCGGAAAGCGGCGACCGTAACAGGCGCGCGTGACGGTTCCGTGAGCGGTTCGTTTGCCGTCCGCAAGCGCCGATCTACCGCCGGCGCGCGCCCGCCCGCCGCTCGGCCTCGGCCTTGACGCTCGCGAGCGACGACTCGACGGTCGCGATCCACGTCCGCGCGACGGCTCTCCCCCACGCCTGGCCGAGCACCCACAGGTCCGTGCCGAGCTCGCCGCTGTACTCGAGCTCCGTTCCAGCGGGTGCCTCCTCGAGCGAGAACTGCTCGACGACGTGCGGGACCGGGCCGCGGACGAGCCTGAAGTGCACGCGCTCGGGCGGCTCGAAGCGCACGGACTCGATCGTCGTCGCCGTGAGGCCGTACGTGCGTGTGTAGTGCGCGGCGAGCACCAGGTCCTCCCCGCGCTCGAGGACCTCCAGCTTCTGCCGCAAGGCACGCGGCGTCTTCCCGAGGTACGGGCTCGCGATGACGTCGAACACGGTGTCGCGGGGCGCGGAGATCCGGATACGGAGGGGCCCGAGCGGGAGGTAGCGCCTGCCGAGGCCGAGGTCGACGGACACGGCTCCGCGCACGACGAGAGCCCACAGCGCGACGACTCCCGTGACACCGAGAGTCGTGCGGGCCTTCATCATGTCCGGGCGAGCCCGATGCGCGTCATCCGCCTCCTCACCGCATCCGTCCTCGGGTACGTCGTCGGGACCGTACCCTCGGCCGACGTCGCCGCGCGCGTCGCCGGGAACGGACGGGTCGACCTGCGGGCGAGCGGAAGCCGGAATCCCGGCGGACTGAACGCGTTCCGGGTGCTCGGCGCGCGACCGGGCCGTGCCGTCATCGTCGCGGACGTGGCGAAGGGCTTCGCCGGCTGTGCGTGCGGGCGCGCCACTGCAGGCGACGTCGGCGCTCATGTAGCGGGCGTCGCGGCGGTTCTCGGTCACTGCTACCCGCTCTGGAACGGGTTCCGCGGCGGCAAGGGGGTCGCAACGAGCTTCGGCCAGTGCCTGTACACGTTTCCCGCGTACGCGCCCGTCGATCTCGCGCTCGCGGTTGGCGTGGCCCGCGCGCCCGGCCTGAAGCGACCGGGCACGGTCACGGTCGCGGTCTCGGCGACCGCATGGGTGCTCGCGAGCGTCCTCTGGTGGCGGCGTGGGCTCCCGAACTCGTGGGGCCCGCGACCGACGGTGGCGCTTCCGCTCGCCAACGCGGCGACGGTGCTCGTCGTCGGGTCCCGGTTCGTACGCGCCCACCGCCTCGGCCATCCCGACGAGCTCGAGACTTCGCGCTGAGCCGGATCTCGATCTGCACCGACTCGAGCTCGCTGCTCACGGCGGAGACCGCCGAGCGACTCGGAGTCGACGTCGTTCCGATCTCGGTGACGCTCGACGGGGAGCCGTTCGACGAGCGCGTCGCCTCGCTGGACGGCTTCTACGAACGGCTGCGAGGAGGAGCGATCGCGACCACCTCGCTGCCAAGCCCGGGTGACTTCGCCGATGCGTACGAGCGCGCGGCCGCGCGCGGAGCCGAGGGAATCGTCTCGATCCATCTCGACGCTCGCGCCTCGGGCACGGTGGCCGCCGCGGAGCTCGCAGCTCGCGACGCCCCGGTTCCCGTGCGGGTCGTCGACACGCGGACCGCGAGCTTCGGCGTCGCTCTCTGCGTGCGGGCTGCGGCCGACGCCGTCGCCGCGGGCGGCTCGCTCGACGAGGCTTCGGAAACGGCCACGCAGCTCGGCTCCACGCTCGACAACGTCTTCGTCGCCCGCTTCGGCCCCGGCGGCCGCGTACCGACCACCGGTGCGTGGACGCTGCTCGCGTTCCGGGACGGCGCGACCGCAGCCGTCGGGGAATGCGCGTCGGTCGACGCTGCGGTCGAGGCGATGGCAGGCGAGGTGCTCCGAGCCGGGCGTGCAGTGTCGGTCGCAGTCGGTCACGCCGCGCGCGAGCTGGAGCCGGCCGCCGATGCGCTCGCCGAGGCGCTCGGGCGCGAAGAGACAGGTCAGCGGTCGAGCGCTACCGCGTCGGCGCGGCCGTCGGCGCGCACACCGGCCCTGACAGCTTCGGCGGCTTCTGGTGGCCGCGTTGACGCCCGCTGCCGGCATGAGGGCGAGGCAAGCCTCGCCCCTACGCGCTATTCGACCGTGACGGTTTTTGCCAGGTTCCGCGGCTCTGCCGCCGAAAGTGCGACGCGCTTACGCGACGCACTTTCGGCGGAGAAGAGAGTTACTCGACCGTGACGGTCTTGGCGAGATTCCGCGGCTGATCGACGTTGAGCCCGCGGAGACGCGCGATGCGGTAGGCGAGCAGCTGGAGCGGGAGGATCGCCAGCACGACCTGGAGGAACGCGGGCGTCTTGGGCACGTAGATGACGTCGTCGGCGTGGTGCTGGATGTCCTCGTTGCCGTCCGTCGCGATCGCGATGACGTGCGCGCCGCGCGCGCGGACCTCCTGGATGTTCGAGACGATCTTGTCGTAGACGTGGATGTCCGTCGCGACGACTACGACCGGCGTCTGCTCGTCGAGAAGCGCGATCGGGCCGTGCTTCATCTCCCCCGCCGAGTAGGCCTCGGTGGGGATGTACGAGATCTCCTTGAGCTTGAGCGCGCCCTCGAGCGCGACGGGCAGCCCGATGTGGCGCCCGAGGTAGAGGAAGAAATGGGCGTCGTGGTAGCGCTGCGCGATCTCCTCGATCGGGTGGTCTCCGTCGAGGAACGCCTGGATCTTGCGCGGGAGCTTGTACAAGAAGTCGAGGATGAACTCGATCTCGCCTGGAGGGAGCGTCTCGCGAATCTGCGCGAGCTTGAGGGCGACGAGGTAGATGAGCGCGACCTGGGCGGTGAACGTCTTCGAGGACGCGACAGACATCTCGAGCCCGGCGCGCGTGTAGAGGACGGAGTCGACCTCGCGCGTGATCTGCGAGCCCATCATGTTCGTGATCGCGACCGTACGAGCGCCCTTCTCGCGCGCGAGCGCCAGCGCCGCGATCGTGTCGCGCGTCTCGCCCGACTGCGAGATGCCGAGGACGAGCGTGTGCTCGTCTACCACCGGGTTCCGGTAGATCCACTCGCTCGCGATGTCGAACTCGACCGGCACGCGCGCCCACTCCTCGATGACGTAGCGCCCGACGACGCACGCGTGATACGCGGTGCCGCAGGCGACGAGCACGATGCGCTCGAGCTGCTTCAGCTCCTCGTCGGACATGCCGAGCCCTTCGAGCACGAGCCGGCCATGGCGGACACGGTCGCCGATCGTGTCTGCGACGGCGTCCGGCTGCTCGTGAATCTCCTTGAGCATGAAGGTCTCGTAGCCCGCCTTCTCGGCGCCCTCGTCGTCCCAGTCGAGCTCGACGGTCTCGTGGTCGACGACCGTGCCGTCGACGGTGGAGAACGTCGCGCCCTCAGGGGTGATCGCGACGATCTCGCCGTCACCCGGAAACTGCACGTTGCGGGTCTCGCGGAGGAATGCAGCCGCGTTCGAGGCAAGGAAGCTCTCGCCCTCGCCGAGCCCGACGACGAGCGGCACCTGGTGCCTGGCGCCCACGAGCAGCCCTGGGTGGTCGCGATGGATGACGACGAAGGAGAAGTGCCCTTCGAGCTCGGCGAACGCGCGGCGAACTGCCTCCACGAGGTCGCCCTCGTAGTAGCGCTCGACGAGGTGGACGACGGTCTCGGCGTCGGTCTCGGAGGTGAAAGTATGACCTTCGGCGGTGAGGCTCGCCGCGAGCTCGCGGTAGTTCTCGACGATCCCGTTCAGGACGACCGACACGCGCTCGGGCTCGCAGCCGGCGAGCGGGTGCGCGTTCTCCTCGGTGACCGCTCCGTGCGTTGCCCAACGCGTGTGCCCGAGACCCGTGGTGGCGGTCGAGCTATTCGTGCCGGCGCGTGCGCTCAGGTTCCCGAGATTGCCGACTCGCGCGGACGTAGTCGAGGCCGTCGTCCTCGAGAAACGCGAGCCCTGCGGAGTCGTAGCCGCGGTACTCGAGGCGCTCGAGGCCCTGGAGAAGAATCGCCTTTGCCTTACGCGAGCCGACGTATCCGATGATCCCGCACACGCTCTGAGTCTCCTTTCCGAACCCTGCCCCGACAGGGCCTGGAAACGCGCCAGCAAAGAACGCATAAGAGCCCGGCGCTGCCCTTCGTCGGGCTTAGCCGAGCTCCTTGGCAACGAGCGCGGCGATGGTAGCAGAGATGCGCGCGGCTTCCTCTTCGGTCGTGGCCTCCGCGAGCACTCGCACGGCAGGCTCCGTACCGGAGGGCCTGACGAGCACGCGGCCCTGTTCGCCGAGCTCGTCGTTCAGCCGGTCGGCCTCCTCGAGAACGGCGTCCGGCAGCTCACCGAAAGCGAGACGATGCGACACGCGAACGTTCACCTTCGACTGCGGAAAGCGGGTCATCGCAGCGGCGGCGGCGCTCAGCTTGCTGCCGCCGAGAGCGCTGCAGAGCAGGAGGGCGGCGGCGAGCCCGTCACCCGTCACGTGGTCGCGGAGCCAGACGATGTGACCCGACTGCTCCCCGCCGAGAACGCCGCCCTCTTCACGAAGCGCCTCGAGCACGTAGCGGTCGCCGACCGGCGTCGTCAGCACGCGGATGCCGTGCTCTTCCATGAGCCGGTGGAAGCCGAGATTCGTCATGACCGTTACCGCAACGAGGTCGACGCCGAGTGCCGGGGCGAGGATCGCGAGGATCTGGTCGCCGTCCAGGGCCTCGCCGCGCTCGTCGACCGCGAGCATGCGGTCGCCGTCTCCGTCGAACGCGACGCCGAGGTCGGCCCCGACCTCGAGCACTTTGTGGCTCAGAGCCGCCAGGTCGGTCGCGCCGCAGCCCTTCGTTGATGTTCGTTCCGTCGGGCTCGACGCCGATCGGGGTGACCCGTGCGCCGACCGCCTCGAATGCGGCGGGCGCGAGCTCGAAGAACGCGCCGTTCGCACAGTCCACGGCGACGTGAAGCCCTGAAAGATCCGAGCCGAAACGCTCGACCACGTGCTGCAGATAGCTCTCCGCGGCCCCCTCGAGCTGCTCGACCGAGCCGCCGTCGCGCCCGGACGCGTCGAAAAGCGCCTCGATCTCCTCTTCCTCCGCGTCGGTGAGCTTGCGGCCCTCGCGATCGAAGATCTTCACGCCGTTGTACTCGGGCGGGTTGTGCGACGCCGAGACGACGGCTCCGAGGTCCTGCGCGAGGAGCGCGACCGCCGGCGTCGGCAGGACTCCCGCGAGAACCGCGGTCCCGCCGGCGGAGACGATTCCACGCGTGAGCGCGGCCTCGAGCTCGGGGCCCGAAGCGCGGGTGTCGCGCCCGATGAGCACGCGCGCGCGCCCGGACCACAGCGTCACCGCTCGTCCGAGACGCTCGACGAGCCAGGGCGTCAGGTCGGTCCCGACGACGCCGCGGACCCCGTCGGTCCCGAAATAGCGCCTCACGGCGGCACCTTGGGCTGTCCGAGGAGAGCGAGCCATCATCGGGCCTTGCGATGCAGCACGTTGCGACCGAGCAACTTGTGACGGAGCGTCACAAGGGACGTTAGTACCCCGGATCAGCGCTTGCTGAACTGGGGCGCCTTGCGCGCCTTGTGGAGGCCGGCCTTCTTGCGCTCCACGATTCGCGCGTCCCGCGTGAGGAAGCCCTGCCGCTTGAGCGGCACCCGTAGCTCCGGGTCGGCCTCGACGAGAGCGCGTGCGACGCCGTGGCGGACGGCGCCGGCCTGGCCTGAGATCCCGCCGCCGTGCACGCGGATCCGCAGGTCGTACGTCCCGGCGGCGCCGGCGACCTCGAGCGGGGCGAGCACCATGCTGCGGTGCGACGCGCGCGGGAAGTACTCCTCGATGCTCCGGCCGTTGATCCAGCTCTTGCCGTCGCCGGGACGGAGGATCACGCGGGCGATCGACGTCTTCCGCTTGCCGGTGCCGCGGTACTGCGCCATCTCGCTCAAGAGAGCTCCATCTCCTTGGGGGCCTGCGCGACGTGCGGGTGCTCCGGGCCGGCGTAGATCTTGAGCTTCCGGATCTGCGCGTGCGGCGAGGCGGTTCTTCGGGAGCATTCCCTTGACGGCCTTGCGCAGCACCTCCGTCGGGCGCCGCTCGAGCTGCTCGCGCAGGGTCCTCGAGCGCAGCCCGCCCGGATAGCCGGAGTGGCGGTAGTAGAGCTTCGAGTCGAGCTTCGAGCCGGTGACCGCGATCTTCTCCGCGTTCACGACGACCACGAAATCGCCGGTGTCGACGTGCGGCGTGTACTGCGGCTTGCCCTTGCCGCGGAGCGTGTCCGCGATCTGGGTCGCGAGACGGCCGAGCGTCTGTCCCTCGGCATCGACGAGGAACCACTGGCGCTCGATCTCACCCGGCTTGGCCGTATACGTCTTCATCTGGAGAGAAAAGGCGAACCGGCGGCTCGCCGGCGGCGGATTGTAGCGGATACGGCTCAGCCGGCGGGCTCGAGCGCCTGCGCAGGCGGCCGCTTCCTGGCGAGGGCGATCCACACGACGGGAACCATGGCGAACGCCGTGGCCGCGAGCGCGAGCGATGTCTTGCCGTAGCTCGTGTAGATCACCCCGCCCACGAGCGCGAGGGTCGCCCCGAGCAGCCCGGAGAGAAGGTCGGAGAAGCCGATCAGCCTGCCTCGTTCGTGCGGCGCCGCCATGTCCGCGAGCTCGGCGGCGGCCGAGACGTAGGACAGGTTCCAGCCCAGTCCGAGCAGGAACAGCGACAACGAGAAACCGGAGAGATCCTCGGTCCAGACGAGCAGCAGCGTCGACGAAGCCATGATCGCGAGCCCGCCGATCTCGCACTGCCGGCGCCCGATCCTGTCGATGACGTTCCCGACGACGAGCACGAGCGCGTACATGCCGACGATGTGCACGGCGATCACCGTGAACACGTCGGCCTGATGGTGCCCGTGGTCGACCATCACGTAGCCGGTGAGGTTCATCACGGCGACCATGACGGCGAAGCTCGTGAACGCGGTGACGAGCGCCCACAGCACGCCGGTTCGACGCAGGATCTCGCCGAGCGGGGCGCGCGGGCCGTCCACCGGCCGGTTGCCTCCGAGCGCAAACGCGATCTTCTGCGGGTCCGGCCGCACGAAGAGCACGATCGCGAGGCCGACGAGCATGATCGCGCCACCTGCGAGCCAGGGAACCACGAGCGCGTCGGCATCGAGCTCCCTGCCCGCGAAGAGCGGCCTGAAGACGAGCGGGCCGAGCACGGCGCCGAAGAGCGAGCCTGCGAGGACGTAGGAGATCCCGCGCGCGCGGCGCGCCGGCGGATACATGTCGGCGCCGGCCGCCCTGGACAACAGGACGGTCCCCGAGGAGGCGCCCACCATCGCGAAGCCGAGAGCCACCAGGGCGCCGGACTCGACGGCGCACCCCAGCGCCGTGATCCCGCAGCCGGCTGCGCCGAGGACGAACCCTCCGGCGATGATGGGTACCCGCCCGAACCGGTCCATCAGCCGGCCCGCGGGCAATGCAGCGAGCGCGCCGGCGACGAGGAAGATCGCGGGACCGAGACCGAGGATGCCCTCGACGCCGGTGACGAGCACGAGCGTCAGAGTCGAGACGGCGACGACGAGCTGCACGGTCCCGGACAGGGCCACGAGGCACGCCGCCAGGAGCACGGTGTTCCTGACGACCGGGAACTCGCTCACGCGAGCAATTCAATCAGCGCGGCCCGGAACGCCGGCGCCCGCCAGCTAGCGCAGCGCGTCGATCGACGCGGTCTCGACGATCCCCTCGACGCTGCGCGCCAGTTCTTCGTCCAGGGTCACGAACGCGTCTGCCTGCAGCTGGGTGAGCGCGATGTACTCGGCGTCGTAGGTCGAGGGCCACCCCAACCGATCCGCCAGGTCCCAGGCCCGACGCCGGAGCACGGCGTCGCCGAGGAGCCTGATCGGCATCCGTCCGATGTGGGTGAGGCGCTCGCGCGCGATGTCGGCCGAGATCTCGCCTCGCTCGACGGCTTCGTGCAGAGCCGACAACGTTTGGGAACGAAGGAGCGTCGGTGCAAGGAGCTCGTGCTCGTCTGGGACCTCGAACGCCTCGCTCGCGAGGTGGAGGACGGCACCGGCGTCGACGACGAACCTGGTCATCGCGTGAGAACCCTAACCGTCGGCTCCTCGTCCACGAATGCTCGAGCCGTTACGATGGGAGCAGCGTAAGGGGAGCTCGGGGCAACCGGGCTGAGAGGGCGGACGGAGAGCGCCGCCGACCCGAGAACCTGATCTGGGTAATACCAGCGGAGGCAGCGCATGGCGGACGAGCTGGTGGTCGTGGTGGCGGGCGGTGCACCTCCCCCGGTCGACGCCGTGCGCGATCTTCCGCGCGACGCGCCGGTGATCGCAGCCGACGGCGGGCTCGAGAACGCACTCGCGCTCGGGCTCGAGCCACTGGCGGCGATCGGAGACTTCGACTCGGTCTCGCCGGAGGCGCTCGAGGCAGCGGCGGCGGACGGAGTCCGCGTCGTACGCCATCCGGAGGCGAAGGACGCCACCGACCTCGAGCTCGCGCTGGACGCGGCGCTCGCCCTCTCACCGGATCGGATCCACGTCCTTGCCGGCGATGGCGGCCGGCTCGACCACCTGCTCGCTGCCCTGCTTCTCCTCGCGTCGCCGAAGTACGCAAGCGTGCGGATCGACGCCGTGTTCGGTCGCGCGCGCGTCCACGTGGTCCGCGGTGAGCGCGTGCTGGAGGGCGAGCTCGGCGACATGGTCTCGCTCGTCGCCGTCAACGGCGTGGCCGAGGGCGTGACGACGGACGGCCTCGAGTACCCGCTCGTCGGCGAGACGCTCGAGCCGGGCTCGAGCCGCGGAGTCTCCAACGTCTTCACGAATGACCTGGCGCGGGTCGGTGCGGAGCGCGGTGTCCTGCTCGCGATCCAGCCAGGGCGAGAGAGCCCCTAGTGTCAATTTGGCGAAGGGTGTCGATCGGCGCGCTCGTGCCCGCGCTCGTGCTGGCGGTCGGTGGCTGCGGAGGAAGCGAATCGCCTTCCGAGGTAGTGCTCGTCACGCACGACTCGTTCGTCATTTCCGACGAGGTCGAGGCCGAATTCGAGCGGGAGAGCGGGCTCACGCTGCGGATCCTCCAGTCCGGCGACGCGGGCGAGGCGGTGACCAAGGCGCTGCTCACGGCCGGCAACCCGCAGGGGGACGTGCTCTTCGGAATCGACAACAACCTCCTCTCGCGCGCGCTCGACGGCGACCTCTTCGAGAGCTACGAGTCTCCGGGACTCGTGACGGTCGACGAGCGCTACGTCCTCGACCCCGAGCACCGGGTCACCCCGGTGGACCACGGCGAGGTCTGCCTGAACTACGACAAGGCGGAGCTCGCCGAGCGCGGAGTAGATCCGCCCGCCTCGCTCGACGACCTCGTGCAGCCGGACTACGCGGGCCTGCTCGTCGTCGAGAACCCGGCCACGTCCACACCGGGGCTCGCCTTCGTGCTTGCGACGATCGCGCGCTACGGCGACGGCGAGCAGTGGGAGCGGTACTGGCGGGCGCTGCGCGAGAACGGAGTGCTCGTCGTCGACGGTTGGGAGGAGGCGTACAACGTCCGCTTCTCCGGATCGGCCGGGAAGGGCGACCGGCCGATCGTCGTCTCCTACGCCTCGAGCCCGCCGGCCGAGGTGATCTTCCGGGACCCGCAGCCGCGCGAAGCCCCGACCGGCGTGGTCGAGGCGAGCTGCTTCCTCCAGATCGAGTTCGCCGGGATCCTCCGCGGCGCCCGGAACGAGAGCGGAGCCGAGAAGCTCGTCGACTTCCTCCTCTCGAGAGGCCTGCAGGAAGACGTGCCGCTCTCGATGTTCGTTTTCCCGGTGAACCGCGACGCCGTCCTGCCGGCCGCGTTCGAGGAGCACGCGGTCGTGCCGCAGAACCCCTTGGAGCTTCCTCCCGAGGAGATCGAAGCGAACCGCGAGCGCTGGGTGGACGAGTGGACCCGCATCGTCGTGCGCTGAGAACGCGCGGCTGGTCGCTCCTCGCGTACGGCCTTCCACTCGCGTTCCTGGCCGCTTTCTTCGTCTTCCCGCTGGCGGCGATCGTCGAGCGTGGGCTGCGCTCGTCCGGGGGCGAGTCGGCGCTCGACGTGCTCACGGATCCCGTCACGCGGGAAGTCCTCTGGTTCACCGTGTGGCAGGCTGCCGTCTCGACGGCTCTGACGATCGTCGCGGCGCTACCCGCCTCGTACGTCCTCGGGCGCTACGACTTCCGGGGACGGAGCGTCGTCCGCGCGCTCGTGGTCGTCCCGTTCGTGCTGCCGACGGTCGTCGTCGCCCTCGCCCTCCTCGCCGTGCTCCCCGAGCGGCTCGAGCGAGGGCCGTGGCCGATCCTCATCGCGCACGTGTTCTTCAACGTCGCGGTCGTGATCCGCGTCGTCGGAACGTTCTGGGCCGGGCTCGATCCGCGCGTGTCCGAGGCAGCGGCCACCCTGGGCGCCGGCCCTTGGCGGCGGCTACGAGAGGTGACGCTGCCGCTGCTGGCTCCGTCGCTCATCGCTGCGGCGGCGATCGTCTTCCTCTTCTCGTTCACCTCGTTCGGCGTCGTCCTCATCCTCGGCGGGCCGGGCTACGCGACCCTCGAGGTCGAGATCTACTCGCAGGCCGTTCGCGCCTTCGACCTGCACGCGGCCGCCGTCCTCTCGCTCGTCCAGCTCGTCTGCGTCGGGCTCACCGTCGCGGTCGCGCTCCGGCTCGAGCGGCGGCTTGCCGTACGAGGAGGCGTGCGGCGCGAGCAGGACGTCCTCAGGCGCCCGCGGACGACACGGGAGCAGGCTGTCGTGGTCGCGAGCCTCGGCTCGCTCGCCGTCTTCCTCGGCATCCCGCTCGCCGCGGTCGTCGAGCGCTCGCTCGCGGTCGGAGACGGGCACGGGCTCGAGGCGTACCGCGCGCTTACCCGCTCGACCGCGTCGCTGCTCGTGGAGCCGTGGGAGGCGATCCTGAACTCGCTCCTGTACGCAGCCGGAGCGACCGCGATCGCCGTCGTCATCGGCGGCCTGGCGGCGTTCGCCGTCTCCGGCGGAGGTGGCGGCCGGCTGCTCGACGGACTGCTCATGCTCCCGCTCGGCGCCTCGGCGGTGATGCTCGGCTTCGGGTTCGTGATCGCGTTCGACGAAGGCTGGCTCGACTTCCGGTCCGCGCCCTGGATCGTGCCGGTCGTGCAGGCGCTCGTCGCGATCCCGTTCGTCGTGCGGATCGTCGTGCCGACGCTGCGCGCGATCGACCCGCGACAGCGTGAGGCGGCGGCGCTGCTCGGAGCCTCGCCGGGGAGGGTGCGCCGCGAGATCGACCTGCGGGTAGGCGCGCGGGCGCTCGCAGTGGCGGCCGGATTTGCGTTCGCGATCTCGCTCGGCGAGTTCGGGGCGACGGTCTTCCTCGCCCGCCCCGACAATCCGACGCTGCCGGTCGCGATCTTCCGCTTCCTCGGACGGCCGGGCGAGCTGAACGTCGCACAGGCGTACGCGCTCGCCGTGATCCTGATGGTCCTGGCCGCGCTCTCCGTTCTCGTCGTCGAGCGCGTCGGGCACAGGCGCCTCGGGTGGTTCTGATGCTCCGCGTCGAGGACTTGGCAGTGCGCTTCGGGGAGCAGGCCGCCCTCGACGGCGTCTCGCTCTCCCTCGAAGACGGCGAGGTTGTCGGCGTCCTCGGGCCGAGCGGCTCGGGCAAGAGCACGCTCCTGCGCGTGATCGCCGGGCTCCAGCGGCCCGATCGGGGCCGCGTGCTTCTCGACGACCGCGACCTCGCAGGGGTGCCCCCGCATCAGCGTGGGATCGCGATGGTCTTCCAGGATCACGCGCTGTTCGACCACCGGGACGTCTGGGGCAACGTCGCGTTCGGTCTCCGCATGCGCGGCGACCCACAAGCACAGATCGACCGGCGCGTGCACGAGCTCCTCGGCCTCGTGGGCTTGTCCGGGCTCGAGCGCCGATCGATTGCGACGCTTTCGGGCGGCGAGCAGCAGCGCGTCGCGCTCGCCCGCGCGCTCGCGCCGGAGCCGCGCGTCCTCCTTCTCGACGAGCCGCTCGGCTCGCTCGACCGCAGGCTGCGCGACCGGCTCCTCGACGATCTCGAGGCTCTGTTCGCGGGGCTCCGCGTGACCGCGCTCTACGTCACGCACGACCAGGGTGAGGCGTTCGCGCTCGGGGACCGCATCGCGGTCCTGCGAGACGGCCGCATCGCGCAAGTCGGGACGCCCAACGGGGTGTGGGCGCGACCGGCCGACGAGGACGTCGCGCGTTTCCTCGGGCAGTCGGTCCGCGGAGGAGCGGCGATTCGCCCGGAATCTGTTGCAGTCCGAAGGGTCGCGGACGGCGAGCGAGGAGACGCGACGGTCGAGTCCGCGGTTCGAGCAGGGCCGACCGTACGCATCTTCCTCCGGCTCGACGACGGGAGTACGCTCGAGGCGGCGATGACGGCGCTCGACCATCCGCAGCCGGGGGATCGGGTCGTGGCGACGATCGATCCCGACGGAGTCGTCGTGCTCGCAGAGGACGAGCCACCGTGAGCCGCGCCCCGGCCGACCCCGCGCTCGTCCGTGCCGAGTCGGGCTGGACCGAGCTCGCGGCCGGTCGCTGGAGGGCGGCGCAGACAGAGTTCACCGCGGCGCTCGCGGAACGCGAGACCGCCGAGAGCTGCGAGGGACTCAGCTGGGCGGCGTGGTGGCTCGACGATGCCGCCACGGTCTTCGAGGCACGCGAGCGCGCGTTCCGGCTCTATCGCGCACGAGGCGACGCCGCCGAGGCCGCTCGTATGGCGACCTGGCTTGCCGTCGACCAGCTCGACTTCCACGGCGCGGTTGCGGTCGCGAACGGCTGGCTCCGTCGCGCCCACCGACTCCTCGATCCCCTGGAACCGGGCCCGGCGCACGGCTGGCTCGCGTTCCAGGAGGGGTACCTCGCCCACGGAGCCGGGGACACGGAGAGCGCCCGCAAGCACGCCGTTTCGGCAGCCGAGCTCGGACGGCAGCACTCCGTGCCGGACCTCGAGATGCTCGGGCTGGCCCTGGAGGGGGCCGCCCTCGTCGCGGGCGCGGAGGTCGAGGAAGGGATGCGTCGCCTCGACGAGGCGACGACGATCGCACTCGAGGACGTCGCGACAGTCCCGATATCGAGCGCGTGGACGTGCTGCTTCCTCGTGTCGGCGTGCATGACTGTCCTCGACCTCGAGCGTGCGATCGCGTGGTGCGACCGGATCGCCGAGTTCGCCGACCGTTACGGAAGCCGGTACATGCTCGCGTTCTGCCGCGCCGAGTACGGCGCCGTGGAGCTGAGGCGTGGCCGGTGGGCCGATGCGGAGGCCATGCTCGAGGCTGCGGTCGAGGACTTCTCGAGCTCCAGACCCGCCTGGGTCGCGGCACCGCTCGTGGGCCTGGCCGAGCTTCGACGGAGACAGGGCAGGCGCGAGGAGGCGACTTCTCTCCTCGACCTGGCCGGCCCGTCGCGGGGTGCGCAGCTCTGCCGGGCGCGTATCGCGCTCGACGCCGGTGAGGCTTCGCGCGCCGTGGATCTGCTCGAGCGCCAGCTGCGCCGAGTCGATGCAGACCGCAAGCTCGATCGCGCGCCTGTACTCGAACTCCTCGTGCACGCCCGGGTTGCGCGAGGCGAGCTCGACGAGGCCGCGACGGCGCTCGCGGAGCTGCGAGAGATCGAGCGCGCGGTCGGGATGCCCGGGCTGCGAGCTTCCGTCGACCTGGCCGCTGGTGTGCTCAGCGCCGCGGGTGGAGATCACGAGCGCGCCCGCGTCCTGCTCGAGGACGCGGTGGACCGGCACGACGAATGCGGAGCTCCGTTCGAGGGTGCCCGTGCGCGCCTCGAGCTCGCGACGAGCCTGCTGGCGCTCGGCCGCTCGACGGCCGCGCGAGCAGAGGCGACGGCCGCGCTCGGCCGGCTCGCCGAGCTCGGCGCGCACGCCGACGTCGAGCGTGCCACGCGCCTCGTCGAGAGCTCGGAGGCCGGTGCCGCAGTGACGCTGCCAGAGCTCACACCTCGCGAGCGTGAGGTCCTGGGACTGCTCGCGGAGGGGCTCACGAATCGCCAGATCGCAGAGCGCCTGGTCGTGAGCGAGCACACGGTGCACCGCCATGTCACGAACATCCTCCGCAAGCTCGATCTTCCTTCCCGCACCGCCGCAGCCGCGCACGCCGTCAGGGCCGGTCTCTAGCCGGATCCGGCCAGCCCGAGCCGCCGCCGAAGATGATCGGTTCTGGCGAAGACGCGCCGCGCGCGGGCGCCTACGGTCGTGCGATGGAGAGCCCGGCTGCGACGCGGAAGTTGCTCGTGGAAGTGGCCGCTCTCGCACGGATCGACGAGCTGGGAGGACAGATGGCGAGAGACGACACGAAGGAACGGGATCGGCAGATGTGGGCGCTCGGCGACTACCACCGGTTCGCGAAGCAGACGGTCTGGGAGGTCGGGCCGGAGCTCGTCGCCGCGTGCGGGATCTCGCCGGGCCAGCGCGCGCTCGACGTCGCCGCCGGCAGCGGGAACGTCGCGATCCGCGCGGCCGAGGCGGGCGCTCGGGTCGTAGCCTCGGACCTCACGCCCGAGAACCTCGAGGCCGGCCGCCGCGAGGCTCACGCGCACGGCGTGGAGCTCGAATGGGTCGAGGCGGACGCGGAGGCGCTCCCCTTCCCCGACGGCGTGTTCGACGTCGTCACCTCGTGCCTCGGAGCGATGTTCGCGCCGGACCACCGGAAGGTCGCGGACGAGCTCGTGCGGGTCTGCCGGCCGGGGGGCACGATCGGGATGGTCAACTTCGTCCCCGAGGGGGTAGCCGGGGAGTTCTTCGCGATCTTCGGGCGGCATGCGCCGGCGCCGCCGCCGGGCGCTCTCCCGCCCGTGCTCTGGGGGAGCGAGGACCACGTCCGGGAGCTCTTCGGCGACCGGGTCTCCTCGCTCGAGCTGACGAGACAGACCTACGTCGAGAGGAGCCCAGGGACGGCACGCGACTACGTCGAGTTCTTCAGGGAGACGTTCGGCCCCCTCATCGCGCTCAGAGGGCTCCTGGCCGACGACCCCGATCGTCTCGCAGAGCTCGACCGGGAGTTCCTCGACTTCGCGGAGCGCTGGAACACGGGCTCGGACGATGCGGCCGAGTACGAGTACGGGTATCTGCTCGTGGTCGCGCGTGTGCGGGAGCGTGCGTAGCGCGCGCCGGACGAGACATGTTCAGCGCGCCGATCCGAGCAACTCGATCTCGAGGAGCTCGGTGAGCCACCGGCTGTGTCGCTCTGCCGTCCACCCGAGCTCGACGGTCAGCAGGTAGTAGAGCTCGGGGCTCGCGAGGGCGCAGTAGCGCTCCCCTGCCTCGGCAACGGACAGTCGGGCAACTAGCCCACAGAGCCGCCACCATGGCGGTGTGATCCGCACGCGCGTCGTCGTCCACGGATTCGTTCAGGGCGTCTTCTTCCGCGACACGGTGCGCCGGAAGGCGCTCGCCGCCGGTGTCTCCGGGTGGGTGCGGAACAACCGGGACGGGACAGTGGAGGCGGTGTTCGAGGGAGAGCGGGAGGCGGTAGAGAGCCTCGTCGCGTTCGTCCGCGATGGGCCGAGGGGATCGCGGGTCGACGATGTGGAAGTGGACGACGAGAGTCCCGAGAACCTCGCCGGCTTCGTGGTGCTCTAGGCCCAGCGCTCCCAGTGGACGACCTCCACCGAGTCACGCCGCGGCTGCGTCCGCCGACTCGTGACTGCGCTCCAGGCCGGGTCCGGCGCGGGCTCGCCGATCGTCACGAGCGCGACCACGGTCAGGTCGTCCGGGATGCCGAACGTGGCGCGGACCGTCTCCGCGGCACCGCCTTCTACCCCCGTGAGCCCGGCCGCAAGCCCTTCGTCGATCGCCGCGAGCAGGAGCAGCATGAGCGCCGCCCCCGCGTCCACGAACCAGAAGGGCACTGGCCACTCGATCTCCGCGCCGTCGACGAGCTTGTCCGGGCGTCGGTAGCGATCGTGGTAGTCGTCCTCGCGCGTGCACACGAGGACGTGGACGGGTGCGCTCTCGAGCCACGGCTCGCGGTCATCGGGCGTCGTCCATCCGGACTCGCTCATGATCCGCGCGATCTCAGCGCGAGCGTCCGGATCGGTGACGACGAGCAGACGCTGGCCCTGGCTGTACCCCGCGCTCGGCGCGCGCCGAACCGTCGCCACGATGCGCTCGACGACCTCGCGCGAGACGGGCTCGGGCGTGTAGTGCCGCACCATCCGGCGCAGCGGGAGGAGGTCGCGGAACTCCACGGGCCTAGCGGCGCCCCGTGCGAGAAGAGCGGTGCCAGACTGAAGTCTGGCACCTGACGGACGGGTGCCCGCCGGGCATCCGGCGGCGCCCCGTGCGAGAAGAGCGGTGCCAGACTGAAGTCTGGCACCTGACGGACGGGTGCCCGCCGGGCATCCGGCGGCGCCCCGTGCGAGAAGAGCGGTGCCAGACTGAAGTCTGGCACCTGACGGACGGGTGCCCGCCGGGCACCCCCGTTTCTCTTACTCCCATTCGATCGTCGCAGGCGGCTTCGAGGAGACGTCGTAGACGACGCGGTTCACACCCGGGATCTCGTTGATGATCCGGCTCGAGACGGCTTCCAGGAGCTCGTACGGGAGCCTGGCCCAGTCGGCGGTCATCGCGTCCTCCGACGTGACCGCACGGATGACGACAGGGTAGGCGTACGTGCGCTCGTCGCCCTGGACGCCGACTGAACGGATCGCCGGGAGCACCGCGAAGCTCTGCCAGAGGTCGCGGTAGAGGTCGGCGCGGCGAATCTCCTCGAGCAGGATCGCATCCGCGCGGCGGAGGATCGCAAGCCGCTCCTCCGTGACGTCGCCGACGATCCGGATCGCGAGGCCAGGGCCCGGGAAGGGCTGGCGCCAGACCATACGCTCGGGCAGGCCGAGCTCCTCGCCGACGCGCCGCACCTCGTCCTTGAAGAGCAAGCGCAGGGGCTCCACCAGCTCCATCTCCATGTCGTCGGGGAGGCCGCCGACGTTGTGGTGCGACTTGATCTTGGCCGCGACGCCGTCGTCGGCGCCGCCGGACTCGATGACGTCCGAGTAGAGCGTCCCCTGGACGAGGAAGCGCACGTCGCCGAGCTCTTGCGCTTCCTGCTCGAAGACCCGGATGAACTCCTCGCCGACGATCTTCCGCTTCTCCTCCGGGTCCGACACGCCGGCAAGCCGACCGAGGAAGCGCCTCTGCGCCTGGACGTGGACGAGCGGCACGCGAAAGTGGCCGGAGAACGTCTCGACCACCTGCTCGGCCTCGTTCTCGCGCAGGAGGCCGTGGTCGACGAAGACGCAGGTCAGCTGGTCGCCGACCGCCTTGTGCACGAGGAGCGCGGCAACCGCCGAGTCGACGCCGCCGGAGAGCGCGCAGAGCACGCGCTCGGAGCCGATCGCGGCCCGGATCCGGTCGACCTGCTCCTCGATCACCGCGGCGGGCGTCCATGTCGGCCGCACGCCGGCGATCTCGTACAGGAAGTTCTTCAGGATCTCCTGGCCGTGCGGCGTGTGCACGACCTCCGGGTGGAACTGGACACCGTACAGCCGGCGCTCGGGATGCTCGAACGCGGCGATCGGGGTCGTCGACGAGGACGCGGTGACCTCCGCGCCGGCCGGCGGCTTCGTGACCGAGTCGCGATGGCTCATCCACACGGTCTGCTCGGGCGGCAGGTGCTGGAAGAGCGCGGACCCGGTCGCCTCGAGCTCCGTCTTGCCGAACTCGGAGACACCGGTGCGCTCGACGGCGCCGCCGAGGTCGCGGGCCATGAGCTGCATGCCGTAGCAGATGCCGAGCGTCGGGACGTCGAGCGAGAAGATCTCCTCGTCGATCTCGGGCGCGCCGTCCGCGTACACGGATGCGGGGCCGCCGGAGAGAACGAGCGCGGCCGGCTTGCGAGCTGCGATCTCCCGCGCCGACAGCCGGTGGCTGACGAGCTCGGAGTAGACCCGCGCCTCGCGCACGCGCCGGGCGATCAGCTGGCTGTACTGGCCGCCGAGATCGACGACGAGGACCGGGCGCTCTTCCGGAAGTGCGTCCTGCACTCGAGATCGGGACGACCTCGGCCACGGCCTAGCTCCGGCGGTAGTTGGGCGCGTCCTTCGTGATCGTCACGCCGTGCGGGTGGCTCTCCTGCAGGCCTGCCGGCGTGATCCGCGCGAACCGCGTGCGCTCCTTCATCTCGGCGATCGTCGCGGCGCCGACGTAGCCCATCGACTGACGGAGGCCGCCCACGACCTGATGCACGATCGGCCCGAGCGGCCCCTTGTACGGCACGCGGCCCTCGATGCCCTCGGGGACGAGCTTGTCCACGTCCTCGACGTCGCCCTGGAAGTAGCGGTCCTTCGAGAACGAGCGCGCCTTCATCGCTCCTAGCGAGCCCATGCCCCGGTACTCCTTGAAGCGCTCGCCCTGCGCGACCATGACCTCGCCCGGCGCCTCGTCGGTGCCGGCGAGCATCGAGCCGAGCATCACCGCGTCCGCACCGGCGGCGATCGCCTTCGCGATGTCCCCGGAGCTCCGGATACCGCCGTCCGCGATCACCGGGACGTCCTGCCCGACGAGCGCTTGCGCTGCGTCGTACACGGCGGTCACCTGCGGCACGCCGACGCCTGCGACCACGCGGGTGGTACAGATGCTGCCCGGGCCGACCCCGAGCTTTACTGCGTCCGCCCCGGCGTCGACGAGCGCGACGGCGCCGTCACCTGTCGCGACGTTCCCGGCGACGACGTCGACCTCGTGATCCGACTTGATCCGGCGAACCACCTCGAGGACGCCGTGCGAGTGACCGTGCGCCGTGTCCACGACGAGGACGTCCACCTCCGCCGCGACGAGAGCGGCCGCGCGCTCGAGCGCATCGTTGCCGACACCGACCGCCGCGCCCACGCGCAGCCGGCCCTGGTCGTCCTTCGTCGCATCCGGGTACTTGATCCGCTTCGAGATGTCCTTGACCGTGATGAGGCCCTTGAGCCGCCCGTCCGCGTCGACGACCGGGAGCTTCTCGACCTTGTTGCGGTGGAGGATCGCCTCCGCCTCCTCGAGCGTCGTCCCGACCGGAGCCGTGACGAGGTTCCGGTCCGTCATGAGCGCGGAGACGGGTTGCGAGGTGTCCGTCTCGAAGCGGAGGTCGCGATTCGTGAGGATGCCGACGAGCACTCCGGCGTCGTCCGTGATGGGCACGCCCGAGATGCGGTAGCGCTCCATGAGCTCGAGCGCCGTGGCAACCGTCTCGTCGGGAGGCAGGGTGACCGGCTCGACGATCATGCCCGACTCCGAGCGCTTCACCTTGTCCACCTCTGCGACCTGATCCGCGATCGAGAGGTTCCGGTGCACGATCCCGATCCCGCCGGCGCGAGCGAGCGCGATCGCGAGCCGCGCCTCGGTCACGGTGTCCATCGCGGCGGACACGATCGGGATCTGGAGCGCGATCGCAGGCGTGAGGCGCGTGACGGTCGAGACGTCGTTCGGGAGCACGTCCGACTCGGCGGGGAGCAGGAGCACGTCGTCGAACGTGAGCCCCTCCTTCCCGAACTTCCGCTCGAACGCGACGAGATGCTCCAGCTGGCCTGGATCGAGCTGTCCCGCGTCCAGCTCGGTGCTCACACGACCCCCTGAAAGCACCCGGCCGAAAAGCAAAGAGCCCAGGCGCGTACCGGCCTGGGCTCGAGTCGACCTGTCGCTGAGCAAATCAACTGGAGGTCGATCGTACCAGCGTCATCCGACGCCGAGAAGCCAGCCGCCTAGGTCAGGGACTGGGCGCTACCTGGAGAGGCGTCCCCGGCCGAAGTAGCCGAGTACGGCCAGAACGACAACGACGATGATCACGATCCAGAGCCAGGTCGGCACGGTGATCCTTTCGTTGGGAGCACGCCGATTCTACGGCTACCCCCCGGACGTTGGCAACACGCGCGGGCCCGCTAGGACCGCGCGGGCTGGAGCTCGGCCAGCTCGATGTCCGCGGTGAGCGTCGCGGCGACCTGCGGGTCGAAGCGGCCCGCGCCCAGCTCGAGCACCGCCGCCGAGCCCGCCGCAACGGCAAGCCGAAGAGCGTCGTCGGGCGACCTCTCCTCGACGAGGCCCGCGAGGAACTGCGCGAGGAGGACGTCGCCTGAGCCGGCGGCGGACACCGGCTCGACATGAGACGCGAACGCGCGAAGCCTGCGCGTGCGACGCCCGACCCGCAGGCGCGCGAAGCATCCGTTCTCGAGCGTGATGAGGACGTTGCGCGGGCCCATCTCTGCGATCGCCTCGAGCGCCATGAGGAAGTCGTCGTCGTCCTCGAGCTCCTGGCCGACGAGCTGCTCCGCCTCGGCCTGGTTCGGGGTGACGAGGAACGGCCCGGCCTCGACGCCGTAGCGCAGCGCGTCGCCCTCGCTGTCGAGAACGACGCGGACGTCGCGCCGCTCGAGGTCGCGGATCGCATCGCCGTAGAACGACGTGGGCACCTTGCGCGGCAGCGAGCCGGCAAGCACGACGAAATCGGCGCCGCGAGAGAGGTAGCGAAGTTTCTCCATCAGCATCTCCAGCTCGGTCTCCGTCACCTCGGGCCCCCACTCGTTGATCTCCGTGTAGGTGCCCGAGGTCGGGTCGGCGACTGCGGTAGAGGTGCGCGACTCGCCCGCGATCCGGACGAAGTCGTTGAGGATCGCTTCCGAGGTCAGCTCCTCCACGAGCCGCGTGCCGGTGCGTCCGCCCGCGAGCCCGGTCGCGACGACGGGCACCTCGAGGCTCTTGAGCGCCCGCGCGACGTTGATCCCCTTCCCGCCCGCGAGCGTCATGGCCTCGCTCGAGCGGTGGCGGAATCCGATCTGGAACACGGGGACGGTGAGCGTCCGATCGACTGCCGCATTGACGGTGACCGTGACGATCACGTGAAGAGACCCCAGAGGTTCGCCGCGGTCCGCTCGGCATACCACCACGTCTTGCCGAGCCGACCCGGCTCGGACACGCCCTCCGCTGCGACGAGACGGGACGACGCGACGAGCCGCTTCCCGTCGTATACCTCGACCCGCCCGAGGCGCTGACCCTCGCGCACGGGCAGCTCGACGACGCTCGGGGCGACGACGTGCTCGACGAGCGGCTTGCCCGTACGCACCGTGACGGCGAACGAGCGCGGCGCGACAAGCCGGACCGGCGGCCGGTCGTAGCCCGTCTCCGGCTCCGCGTAGACACGCGACGCGTCGATCGCGGCGACGCGCCGGTACTGGCCGATCCCGAAGGAGAGGAGGTCGTGCAGCGCCTGATTGCGCGCAGCTGCGGCTCGCGCCGCCGAGCACCGTGCCGTAGACCGTGACGCCACGGCCTCGAGCGGCGGCAGCCTGTGACCAGCCGGCGTCCGCGGTGTGCCCGGTCTTCCCGCCGACGAGCGGCGGCCAGCTCGAGAGGAGATCGTCCGTCGTCGGGAGCTCGCGCCCGCCCGGAAGCTCGACCGACGTGCGATCGAGTGCGTCGCGGATGAACGGGATGCGGACTGCGTAGCGCACGAGAGTCGTCGTGTCCTCGGCGCTCGAGACGTGGCCGGCCTCGTCGAGCCCGTGCGGGTTCACGAAAGTCGTGCGCGGTGAGGCCGAGCTCCCGGGCCTTCTCGTTCATCAGTTGGACGAAGCGCGCGCTGGAGCCGTCTCCGACGTGTACGGCGAGCGCGTCGGCGGCGTCGTTCGCGCTCGCGACGAGCAGCGCCCGCAGCAGCGTCGAGACCGGCAGCTGCTCCCCGGTCCGCAGGTTCGCGGTGGACTCGCCGACCCGAGCCGCTCGGGGCGCGACGGTCACGGTCTCCGAGAGCTTCGCGTTCTCGAGCGTCACGATCGCAGTCATGAGCTTCGTGATGCTCGCGATGGCGCGACGCTCGTCCGCGCGCCGTGCTGCCAGGACCTCCCCGTTCTCCCCTTCGAGGTACCAGGCCGCAGCCGGAAGCTCGGGCAGCGTGTCCGCGCCCCCCGCGGCGTGAACCGGCGCGGCCAGCAGGCACAGCACTGCCAGGAACGCGGCGGCTGGAGCCAGGCCTCGGTGCACCGCCGAGCGCTTCACGGGGTCATCACCGGCGCGACACTCTACTCGACTCGCTCGACCGCCCCGCGCCCGAGGCCCGCGCACTCACTTCCAGCCTGCGGCGGCCCACACCTGCCCCGAGAGGCGTTCCGCGGCCGATCCGGCGGCGATGCGCCAGTCGTCCTCCGAGCTGCGGAACGCGTAGATGACGGAGCGCGACGCGGTGACGAGCGCGCTCGCCGGCCCACTCGTGAAAGCGCGCGCGACGTCAGCCGGCGTCGCACCCTGCGCTCCCACGCCGGGCAGCAGAAGCGGCGTCTGCGGCATGAGCCTGCGCGCCTGCGACACCGCACGCGGATGGGTCGCGCCGACTACCGCGCCGACGCTGGACAAGCCTCGTTCGCCTACGAGCGGCTGCCCCCACTCGTGGACGAGCTCTGCGACGTACTGCCACAGCATTCGCCCGTCCGAGAGGGTCACGTCCTGCACCTCGGTCGCGCCCGCGTTCGACGTGCGCACGAGGAAGAAGACGCCCGCGCCCTCGCGCCGACAGGCGGCGATGAACGGCTCGCTCGCGTCGTGACCGAGGTACGGGCTCGCGGTGACCGCGTCCGCCAGGGGCTCGGCGGCGTCGCGCGGCTCGAGAAACGCTGCGGCGTACGCACGGGCCGTCGACGCGATGTCGCCGCGCTTCGCGTCCACGAGCACGAGGACGCCGACGGAGCGCGCGTACTCGCAGACCTCCTCGAGCGCGCGAAAGCCGTCCGCGCCGAGCTCCTCGAAGAACGCGCTCTGCGGCTTGACCGCGACGACGTAGGGGCCGACGGCGTCGATGATCCCCTTGCAGAACCGCGCGACGGCCGACGCGGCGGCTGCGCGGCCGAGAACGGCCTCCCCGCGAAGCTCGACTGGCAGCAGGTCGAGACGCGGGTCGAGCCCGACGACGAGTTGGGTGCGCTTGCGCTCGACGGCCTCGCCGAGCCGGTCGGCGAAGTTGACGTCCGCCATGGCGCCATCGTAGGGACGCAACCCGAGGGCTCCGCAGACAAGAGCGCAACCGCCTACGCCGCGAGGATCCTCGACACCTCGTCGCTCTGAGCCACGAGGTCGCCTTCCGCTCCGCCCAGCGGGAGGGTCCCGAGCGAGCACGATCCGGAGCTCCGGCCCGGGGCGGCGGACGAAGCCCGACACGACGAGCAGCTCGTCCGCGTCCTCGGGCGCATACGACGGCGAGACCCGGAGCGCCTCCGCGAGCCCTGCGCGGAGCTCGAGCGCGCCTGCCTCCCCCTCCGGCATCGTGCGCGCGCTCGCGACACGCCCACCTGCGACCACGTAGGCCCGCCGAAAGCCGGCCTCGCGCGCGGGCGCGACGATGCACAGGCGCGCCCCGCGCAGGCGCTCGAGCTCCGCGAGGTGGCCGACGACGTCCTCGAGCGCGCCGAGCCGGTCGCGCATCCGCGCCGCGTCCTCGAAGCGGAGATCGCGGGAGAGGCGGGCGAGCTTCGCGCGAATGGCCGGCAGTGCGGCCGCCGGATGGTCGCAGTCGGCGCCGTCGAGCGCCCGGACGGCGAGCTGCGCGCGCCGCTTGCCGCGGAGTGGACCGAGCGGCCCGGGCTCGGAGACGACCTTCCACCCCTGCTCGCGGCGCTCGAGGTAGACGTAGCGCTCCGGCCGGGCGGCGCGCGCGTTCGCCGGGGGACGGAGCTCGCGGAGCAGCCGAAGCTCCTCGAGCGCCGCCTCGAGCTCCGATCCGAGCACCCGCCACTCGACGCGCTCGAGAGCGCCGAGAGCCGCCTCGACCGAAGGGACGCTGGCGTCCACCGGAGAAGTACGAGCGCAGGCGCGCCCTGAGGTCGCGCGCCTTGCCGACGTACAGCACGGTCCCGTGGCGGTCGCGGAAGAGGTAGACCCCCGGAGCGGTCGGGGCGCCCGCGACGAGCGAGCGCTTCGAGCCGAGCTGTCGCGCGCGCGGAGCAGCGAACGAGACGAGGTCGCCGACGGTGCGTGCGCCGCGCTCCTGCGCGAGCCCCATGAGCGCGATCAGGATCTCCGCGGTCGCGAGCGCGTCCGGCAGCGCCCGGTGGCACGGCTGGACCGAGACGCCGAAGAAGTGCGAGAGCTGCCTGAGCGAGACACGCTCGCTCCGTCCCGCCAACAGCCGCCTCGCGAGCCAGACCGTATCGAGCACCGGAGCCGCGCAGCGGCGGCCGGTGAGCTCCTCGACGGCACGGTCGAGGAAGCCGACGTCGAAGCGGGCGTTGTGCGCGACGAGTGGAACGTCCCCGGCGAACTCGAGAAAGCGACGGAGGGCGAGCTCGACCCGTGGCGCGCGGCGCAGCTCCTCCTGCCGGATCCCGGTCAGCGCGGCGACGAGCCCTGGCAGCACCGTCCCGGGGTCGACGAGTGTCTCGAAGGTCTCCACGACCTCGAGCGCGCGAACGCGGACGGCCCCGATCTCGCAGATGCGGCAGGCTCGCGCGGAGAGGCCGGTCGTCTCCAGGTCGAAGACGACGAGCTCGGCCTCCTCGAGCGGCGTGTCCGCGTGCGGGTCGCCGGCGAGCCCCACGCGCGTGCCGACGAACGAGAGGCGCGCGTCTCCGTCGACCACGTCGCCCAGCAGCGAGCGCGCCAGCGCGACGGGCGCTCGCTCGAGCGCGAAGAGCACTCGAGCTGCCTCCTCGGCGGCAACCGGCCCGTGCTGGGCCTGGACGAGCTCGACCAGCCTGTCCGCGGCGTCGAACGAAAGCTGCATCGCTCGAGCGTATACGAACATACGTTCTGGTACAAGCGGGGAGCCTCCAGCCGCATGTCTCGACCGCCGACGTCGGTGACGCGGCCGAGCGTGCGGTGTCCGACACTCGGGGTTGCAGCCCAGAACGACGAAGGGGCCGCGCTTCCCGGAGGAAGGCGGCCCCGTCGGAACCTGGCTAGCCGGCCCCCAAGCCGCCCCCCAAGCCGCCCTTGACCGAGCTCTTGAGCGAGCTGCCCGCCGAGAACTTCGGCACGGTCGTCGCCGCGATCTGGACCTTCTCTCCCGTCCGCGGATTGACGCCCATGCGTGCGGCCCGTGCCGAGGTCGAGAACTTCCCGAAGCCCGTGAAGGTGACGGCGTCGCCTCTCCTGAGCGTGTCGGTGATCGTGTCGAGGACAGCGTCCACCGCCTTCGCGGCCTCGCTCTTGCTCACACCCGCCCTGTCGGCGACTGCATCGACGAACTCCTGCTTTGTCACTGTCCCTCCTCCTACGTCGGGTTCGGTGTCACGGGAACCTCGCGGACCCTAACAGCCAACCGGATTTGGCTCAACCATGCTGTTTTCCGGCGGTTTTTCGTAGGTCCAGGAGCTCCGTTGCGTGAAAGAGCGGCCTGAGCCGCACGCCGACGCGCGCCAGGGCGTCCGAACCGCCCTCGCCGCGATCGACCACGCAGACGGCGTTTCGGACGACGAGGCCCTCCGCTCGGAGAGCGGATACCGCCTCGGCGAGAGCGCCGCCTGAGGTGACAACGTCCTCGAGCAGGCACACGAGCTCGCCTGCCTCGAACGGGCCCTCGATCCTGTTCGCCGTGCCGTATTCCTTGGTTTCACCGCGCACGATGATGAACGGCAGCCCGGACGCCATCGCCGCCGAAGCTGCCAACGCGACCGCGCCGAGTGCCGGTCCCGCAAGGCGGACAGCATCCGGCTCGCAGGAGGCGGCGACACGTGCGAGGCGCCCGCCGAGCGCGCGGAGAAGCTCCGGGTCGGTCTCGAAGCGGTACTTGTCGAGGTACCACGTGGAGCGCTTGCCCGAGCGCAGGACGAAGTCGCCTTCGAGCAGAGAGCGCTCGACGACGAGCCGCCCGAGCGCGACGTCCTCAGGGTCGATCATGGCTCGGTCACGCGCGCAGTGCGTTTCGCGCCGCCTCGGCGAGCCGCTCGAAGCCGGGCGAGCCCGGCTCGAGCACGAGCGACGATCCGTCCGCGTAGGACGCGCCCGCTCGTTCGTGCGGACCGCGGCGCGAGATGAGCAGGCGCCAGGCCCAGACGGTGACTCCGACGAGGATCGCAAGCCGAAACAGGCGCCTCACTCCGTCGCCGCCTCGGGGTCTTTTGGCTTCCGCTGACGCTTGCTCGGCTTCGCATCGTCGATCTGCTGGAGACACGTCCGCAGGTCGTAGACGACGAGGCCCGGCGTCGCGCCGGGTGCGGTCCTCGCAGCGATCGTGCGCCCGCCCTCGCGGAGGACGAAGACGCCGCCCTCGGCGAGCTCGACCTCGACCCGTGTGACCTCCTGCGCCGAGCGCAGCTCGAACGCGGCGGCGACGAGGTCGAGCGCGCCCCGCGCGAGAGCCTCGGTTGCCGCCGGCTCCCCGCTCGATGCCAGCACGGAGCCGTCCGCACGCAGGACGAGTGCCAGGTCGACCTGCGACGACAGCTCCATGAGCTCGGTGAGTGCCTGCTCGGCCTCCACGCGCGCCGACGCTACCAGGCAGCCTGGGGTCCGGCTTCAGCCAGACTCCGCTGTCCGAACGGCCAGCGCCTCGACGAGCGCGGCCGCCGCCCGCGCGCGGTGCGAATGCGTGGCCTTCCACTCGTCCCCGAGCTCGGCGACCGTCTTCGCCTGGCCGAGCGGGACGAAGATCGGGTCGTAGCCGAAGCCCTCGCTTCCACGCGGCGCCTCGGCGATCACGCCCTCGAGCGTCCCCGTCGCCCGGAGCTCCGACCCGTCTAGAGCCAGGGCGACGAGCTCGCAGACGTACCTGGCCCGGCGGTCGCTCGCGCCGGCGAGCTCGGCGAGCAGGCGCTCGACCGGGTCCTCCGCCCAGCGAGCCGAATGGACTCCCGGCCCTCCGCCGAGCGCCGCGACCTCGATCCCGCTGTCCTCGCCCGCGACCCAGTCCTCCGCCGCCGCATGCGCACGCCCGTGCCTCGCCTTGATGCGGGCGTTGTCGAGGAAGGTCTGCCCGTCCTCGACGGGCTCCTCGTCCGCGCCGAGCAACGCCACCTCCCAGCCCGGAAGCGCGCGCCGGAGCTCGCGGAGCTTGTTCTCGTTCCGCGACGCGAGCACGAGTCGATGAGAGCGAGATATGTCCCGCTCCTACGCGGGTCGGGTCGACGGCGCGGCTGCAGCCTCACGCTGCGCCGCGGTCAGCCGCTCGATCCCACCGCCGGCGAGGTCGAGCAGCTCGTCGAGCAATTCGCGCGAGAACGGGTCGCGCTCGGCGGTCGCCTGCACCTCGACGAGCTCCCCGTCTCCGGTCATGACGACGTTCATGTCCGTCTCGGCGGACGAGTCCTCCTCGTAGTCGAGGTCGAGCAGCGCGTCGCCGCCGCAGATCCCGACCGAGGCCGCCGCTACCGAGCCGCGCAGCGCCTTCGAGAGGCCGAAGCGGTCGAGCGCCCTCGCCGCAGCGATCCAGGCGCCGGTGATGGACGCGCACCGCGTCCCGCCGTCCGCCTGGAGGACGTCGCAGTCGAGCCAGAGCGTTCGCTCGCCGAGCGCCTCGAAGTCGCAGACGGAGCGCAGCGCGCGGCCGATGAGCCGCTGGATCTCGACCGTTCGCCCGTCGGGCCGCCCGCGCGACACGGCACGCTGCGTCCGCTCGCCGGTCGAAGCGGGCAGCATCGAGTACTCGGCGGTCATCCAGCCGCGCCCGCTGCCGTAGAGCCAGCGTGGCACGCCCTCCTCGACCGTGGCGGTGCAGAGCACGATCGTCTTCCCCTGGCCGTAGAGCACCGAGCCGTGCGGCTGCTCGAGGAAGTCGGTCCGGATGGACAGCTCGCGCAGCTGGTTCGGCCGCCTGCCGTCGCCGCGCACGGTCATGCCGCCACCCTCGCCTTCGGCTCGGTCGCGTGGGAGCGCCCGGTTTCCCCCACGAGCCCGCTCAGCCTTCTGGCTGGGCGCTGACGCCGCTGCTGCGCATCGGCGCGTTCCTTCGGGGGAACCCTCCGGTTCCCCCGCTCCCCCTCCTGGCTGCATGACTGCGTCATGCCGCGGCCGCTTCGAGCTTCGCGACGTCCACGTGCTCCGCCTCGGCGATCGGCAGCTGGAGGAAGCGCCGGCCCATCTCGCGGAAGTGCGCCGGGTCTCCGGTGGTCATGAAGCGGTACGTACCCTCGCGCCCGTCGTCGTTCTCGACGCCTTTCCGCGCCAGCGTCTCGGCGACCTCGCGCGCTGTCTCCTCCGCGGAGAAGACGAGCGTCACGCCGCGACCGAAGACCCGCTGGAAGATCGGCCGGATGAGCGGGTAGTGCGTGCAGCCCAGGATGACCGTGTCCACGTCGGCGTCCCGCAGAGGTGCGGCGTACTCACGCACCACGTCGGCGGTCTCCTCGCCGAAGGGGTCGTCGCCCTCGATGAGAGGCACGAGGCGCGGGCACGAGACGCACACGACCTCGGCGCCCGCGTCGAGCGCGTGCACGAGCTCGGCGTACCGGCCGCTCTCGACGGTGGCCTCGGTCGCGAGCAGGCCGATCCTGCGGTTCCGGGTCGCGAGCACCGCCGCATGCGCCTCGGGCGCGAGGACGCCGACGAGCGGGACCTGGAAGCGGCGCTGCAGCTCGGGCAGCGCCGCCGCGGTCGCGGAGTTGCACGCCGCGACGATGAGCTTCACGCCGAGGCTCTCGAGGTAGCCGGCGATCTCGGCGGCGAAGCGGCGGATCTCCTCGAGCGGCCGCGGGCCGTACGGGAGCCGGGCCCCGTCGCCGAGGTAGACGAAGTCCTCGTGCGGGAGGGTGACGAGGCACTCGTGGAGGACGGTGAGGCCGCCCATCCCCGAGTCGAAGACGCCGATGGGGCGTGCATCCATGCGCGGGGATTGTAGGAGCGCCCCCGGCGCAGCCCCGCGGCATACGCTGCCGGGGTGGCGGCGACCGTGCGGATCGGCGTGTGCAGCTTCGCCGACGAAGGACTCCTCAAGCACTGGTACCCACGCGGCGTTTCGACTTCTCAGGCGCGCCTCCGCTACTACGGCGCGCGCTTCGACACGGTCGAGGTCGACTCCCCCTACTACCACCTCCCCGACCCGGCGGTCACCCGCCGCTGGGCGCAGCGCACGCCGCCGGAGTTCGTGTTCCACGTGAAGGCGCACAAGACGATGACGTTCCACGAGGGCGAGCCGACGGACGAGGAGTTCGCGAGCTTCCGGGCCTCCGTCAAGCCGCTCGAGCTCTCGGGGAAGCTCCGCGGGGTGCTCCTCCAGTACCACCCGCGCTTCACGAAGACGGAAGCGGCGAAGGAGGAGCTCCGGCTCGTCCACGATCGCATCGCGCCGCTCGTGCCGCTGATCGAGTTCCGGCACCGCTCGTGGCTGGAGCCGGAGGAGCGCGAAGACACGTTCGAGCTGCTCCGCGAGGCAGGGCTCGCGTACGTGTCGGTCGACACGCCGATGACGAGGGCGTCGAACGTCGTCGCGCGCCATGCAATCGCGACCCACCGGGTTGCGTACGTCCGGTTCCACGGCCGCAACGAGAAGACGTGGAACATCAAAGCCGAGAAGTCGTCGCAGCGGTTCAACTGGATGTACGCGGAGGAGGAGCTCGCGGAGTGGGTCGAGAAGCTCGGCCGGCTCTCGGCGGACGCAGACGAGGTCTACGCGATGTTCAACAACAACCGGGACGACTTCGCGCCCCGGAGCGCAGCCATCCTCCGCGGCCTGCTCGACGAGGCCGGGGTCCCGGCTAGCGGAGGGCTCGAGCCGCCTCCCGCCGCGCCCACGCTCTTCTAGCGCTCGGCACGACAGGGCTCATCGCGGCGAAGGCGCCCACGTTGGCGGTCGCCGAGCCGGCCGTGTTGCTCGCCACGTCGAACGGCCGCCCGCGGACGAACACCCTCGGAACCACGACCTCGTGCTCGATGCAGAACCGGCCTACCGTCACGGTCTCGCATCCGGGGGCGGTGCATCTGGTGGCGATCGGCATCAAGGTCTCCTCGTTCCCGCCTTTTACAAGGCTCTAACCGCGCGGCAACCAGAAGTCTAATGTCACGAGCGTTGCGTGTCCTCTCCATCACCCACGGACCGACCGTTCAAGGCGGCGTCTTCGACGACGAGGCCGTTCGGGCCGGGTACCTGCTCGAGCGCTGGTCGGTACCCCTCGGGAGCGCGCCGCAGGAGCCGGAGGCATACGACGCGGTCATGGTCTTCGGCGGCTCGATGCACCCGGACCAGGACGAGCACTTCCCGTGGCTCCGGCGCGAGGCGGAGTTCCTGCGCGGCGTCCTCGACGCCGGTGTCCCCGCATTCGGGGTCTGCCTCGGCGCGCAGCTGCTGGCACGCGCGGCCGGCGCGTGGGTCGGCCCCGCACCTGCCGCGGAGATCGGCTGGTATGGGGTCGAGCTCACCGCGGCGGGACGGGACGATCCGGTGCTTGGCACGCTGCCTCCCCGAACGGAGGCGTTCCAGTGGCACCACTACACCTACGCCGTACCCGACGGCGGCGCCGAGCTCGCCACGAGCGAGGCGTCGACGCAGGCCTTCCGGCTCGGCAACGCGTGGGGGATCCAGTTCCACGCGGAGGTCACGAGCGCGATGGTGGAAGCGTGGGTCTCGGAGGACGGTCACGAGCTGCCGATGAGCCCCGGCGAGTTGCTCGCGGAGACGAGCTCTCGGATCGACGACTGGAACGCGCAGGGTAGACGGCTCGCGGCCGCGTTCCTCGAGCTCGCGGACCCGACCCGGAGCTAGCCGGTCTCGGCCGGGAGCGACTCGTCGCGCGACCATTCGTGCCACGAGCCGACGTAGTTGCGTGCGTCGTAGCCGGCGCCGCGGAGCACCTGGACTGCGAACGCGGAGCGGCTACCGCTGTGGCAGTACCCGACGACCTCCGTGCCCTCGGGGAGCGCGACAAGCGTCCGGACCTCCTCGGCGGAGCGGCATTCGAGCAGCGCCTCGAGCGGGATGTTGACGGCGCCGGGGATGTGCCCGTGCCTCGGGTCGCAGGCTGCCTGCGCCACCCCGTCGAACTCAGCCCGCGTCCGCACGTCGACCAGGGCGAGGCTGTCGTCCCCGTACCGACGGCGCAGCTCGTCGAGCGTCACGTCCATTGCGCCAGGAACTCTCGCAGGACGCCGTCGAACCGGTCGGGTTGCTCGACGCTGAGCAGGTGACCGGCGCCCGGGAAAAGCTCGAACGAGCCACGGAGAGCGTCGTCGGCGAGGCCACGAGCGACTTCGACCGGGACGATCTCGTCTCGGTCGCCGACGCAGACGAGCAGCGGGCCGCCGAACGAGGCGACGACGCCGGAGGAGTCGGGGCGGTCACGAATCGCCTCTTGCGCGACCGCGAGCTCCTCCGCATCGACGTCGGTCTCGAGCTCGGGCCACGTTCCTTCCGAGCGCAGTCTCGCGATCGTCTCGCCGCGCGCGGCGCGCCGCTCCGCGCTGTCCGCGTCGGCACGCGAGCCCGCGAGCACGATCCCCAGCACGCGCTCGGGCGCCCGCCGCACGAGTGCCAGCGCGGTGTACCCGCCCATCGACGCGCCGACCGCGACGAACCCTCCGTCCACCTCGTCGAGGATCTGCGCGGCCCAGCCGTCGATCGACGCGCCTCGGCCGTACAACCGCGGTGTCAGCGCCACGTGCCCCGCCTCGGAGAGCTCCACCACCTGCGAGTCCCACATCCGCTCGTCCAGCGGCCAGGCGTGGAGGAGCAGCACGTTCACGCGCGCGGGACGACGACGGCGCCGGACAGCTCGGGCGCGTCTGCCCAGCCGTGCTCGGCCCCGTCGATCGCGAGCGCGGCCGCCAGCGCTGCGAGCACCTCGCGCGCCGGCGGGAGGTCGGCAGGACCCGGAGCGGTGCGCGCGATGCGTCGCACGGCTGCGGGATCGGCGCCGGTGAGCCTGGACACGACCGTCGGGTTCGCGGCGAGCCCGACGACGTCTCCGGGCGGCAGCGGGCCGTAGAACTCGGGCACGGAGAGGTACTCGTCCACGATGCTCCCGCGCTCGAAGAGGATCATCCGCACGAGCTCGTCGCGCTCGAGCCCGAGCAGGCAGGTGACCGCCCCGGTCCGGTCGGAGAGCTCGCGGGCGAGCCTGCGCAGCATGTCCGGATTCCGGTCGCAGACGTCGTCGTAGACCGTGATCCAGCCGTTCCGTGGTGGCGTCACGATCGACCCCCTCGACGCGCCCGGCAGGCGCGGGACGAACTGGCGAACTGCCTGCTCGATGGCGCTGAGGTCGTCGGACTGGAGGTGGATCGAGCCGAACGAGGAGGCCTCCTGGCTTCCGAGCTTCTCCTCGAGGTCCTCGATCGAGCCGACCATGATCACGACCTCGTCGCGGAGCCCCCAGCGGCCGTAGAGCGACCGCGCGACCGCGTTCGACGCGAGCACCTCGAGATCGAGCTGCGTGATTCCCTGCGACGCGGAAACGCACCAAGGACTTCACGTATGAGCTCGGTCCCGATCCCGCTCCGGCGGGCGTCCCGCGAGACGAAGAGGTCGGTGAGCGTGCCGAAGCTTGAGCCGCGGTTGCGCGCGAGCGCGAACCCGACCGGCTCCCCGTCGTCGTCCTCTGCGATGAACGCGATCTCCGACTCGAGGATCTCGGCGACCTCGGCGAGCTCCTTCTCGAGGTCGTTGGGCCCTTCGTGCGTCGGCGGTGGCACCTCGTGGTCGAACTCGCGCCAGAGCGCGGCGAGCGCGTCGTAGTCCTCCGCGAGTGCAGGGCGAACCCTCATCCGAGCATCCTCGCTCCCGTGAGCAGGTACTGGGCGGACAGGTTCTGGAAGGGCGCGAAGCGCTCTCCCACGGCGCGGACCTCCTCGATCGACAGCGGGCGGCCGTCAGCGTAGAACGTCGAGACGGCCTTGCGCAGGCCGAGGTCGCCGGCCGGCCACGCGTGCGGGCGGGCAAGGTGTCGCGCGAGATACCAGTCGGCGGTCCAGCGGCCGAGCCCGGGGAGCGCCGTGAGCGTGGTGATGACCTCGTCGTCGGGAAGCTGTGCGAGCTGGTCGAAGTCCAGATCCGAGCGCGCGAGCGCGACGACGTACTCCGCCTTCTTCGTCGAGAAGCCGATCGCGGTGATGTCGGCCGGGCGGGCGCTCGCGATCCGCTCACGGGTCGGGAACTCCCACGCTACGTCGTGGTGCAGGCCGAAGCGCTCGACGAACCGTGCCCGGATCGCCGCCGCCGCGCGCAGGGAGATCTGCTGCGTCGTGATCGCGACCACGAGCGCCTCGAACGGCCGCGGGTTCAGCGTCGGCCGGAACCCGTCGAGGGCGACGACGAGCGGGCCGAGGACCGGGTCGGACGCGGCCCAGGCTCGGAACGGCCCAAGGTCGAACGGCAGACCGAGCAAGCGCCCGATCTCCGCCGCCGCCATGCGCCCGCCCGGCTCGATCCGAACGCCGGCCGACGCCGCGGCGGCGCGGATCTCGCGGCCCGCGACGACCCGATGGACGCCTCCCTCGTGCCACACCGTCGCCCGGTCGTTCCCGAAGTCGCGGTAGCGCGCGGTGGAGAGCTCGAAGTCGTACGGCTGCGGGAAGCGGAGGTCCATCCGTAGGGGCGAGATATATCTCGCCCCACACGCGCCGCGGCCGGGTCGACGCGCTGGCCGCCGCCGGCCTGGACGGCGCCGATCTCGTCGCCCACGCAGGGTTCACGGTCGAGGGCGGCCGGGCAGCCCTCCGGCAGCTGATGGACCGGGACGAGGGCGAGCGGCCGACCGGCGTCATCTGCTCGAACGACCTCATGGCGATCGGCGCCGTGCAGGAGGCGATCGCGCTCGGGCTCGACGTGCCGGCCGAGCTCTCCGTCGTCGGCTTCGACGGCATCGCGGCCCGCTGGTCGCAGCCGCCGCTGACGACGGTCGAGCAGCCGATCGACGAGCTCGCACGCACCGCGATCGACGCCCTCCGCGCGCAGATCGAGCGGCCGGACCAGACGCAGCCGAGCTACGTGTTTCGCCCGCGGCTGCGAACCGGCCGGACGACGGCTCCGGCCCCTACAACCGTTTCGCGAGATCCGCGAAGTCCGTGAACGGCTCGAACGCGACGCCTCGCGCCGCCAGGTAGTCCGCGAGACCGTCCCGTGCGAAAACGCGTGCGGCGGCGAGCGCGACGCAGCGGTCGGAGAACCCGTCGCCGACGTAGACGAGCTCGTCGAGGCCCGCGATGTCGGCGCGCTTGCAGGGCTCGCCGCACACCGGGCACGGCTCGTCGTTTCGGAAGCGCACGCGCCAGCCGTCGGGTCTCGGATCGAGCCTGTTCGCGACGACGTCGAGCTCGAGGCGCTCGCGCTCGAGAACCGGCGCGATGAGCTCGTGGAAGCCGCTCGAGACGATCAGCGGGTCGTATGCGCGCGCGAAGTCGACGAAGCCGGCGCGCAGGCGCGAGTGCTCCCGCACCCACGCGGCCACCTCCTCGAGCGGCGCTCGCACCGTGCTGAACTCGCCCGCGATCACCTCGTGCAGGGTGAGCTCGCGCCCGAGCCGGGCTTCGTGCGCCTCGAAGATCTCGTCGTCGCCGAACTCGAGGAGGACGAGGTGCAGGACGTCGATCTCGGTGACGGTTCCGTCCCAGTCGAGGGCGACGTTCAGCGGGCGGCCTCTCCTGCGAGCACGCGCTGCCGCAGCGTCCCGAGGACCGGAACCTCGAGCTCCACCGAGTCGTCGGGGCCGAGCCCATCCACGCTCCCAGCCGCCGGCCCAACCAGGAGGTCTCCGGCGTAGAGCGCAGTGCCCTCCGCCGCGAGGTCACGGGCCGCGGCCCAGCCGAAGCTGTCGAGCTCTCCCCGCAGCCGCTCGTCGCCGCCGACCCGGACGATCGCCTGCAGCTCGCCGGGGAGCACCTCCTCGGGCGTCACGACCAGCGGGCCGAGCCCGAGCGCGAAGTCGCGGTCCTTCGGCGGGGGCAGCGACGGGTCCCGCCAGTCCGCCGCCATCGTGAGCCCCGCGATCGCGCCGTCCGTGCCGATCACGCCCGCAAGCCTCGCTGTCACCGTCAACCCGTTTCGAGACGAGCGCGCCGTGACGCCTCCGTCCGGGTCGACGATCGCGGCCGGGTTCGCGAACTCGAACGACGTCTCGCTCGAGAACACGCGTACCGCGGGCGGATGCAGGACGGGCGCCAGTAGCCGCACCCCGGCGAGAGGATAGACCGCGTGCTCGCGTGCCGAGCCGCCGCCGGTGAAGAACGCCTGCAGCGTCTGCGCCGCAAGATGGACGACGTGGTCGTCCTCGATCCGCCCGACCCACCCGCGCTCCATCGGGTGCTCGACGGGATGGAACATGCAGAGCTTCACGGTTCCGTGTGGACGACGACGTCGGCGATCTCGGGCACGGCCCTGCGCACGCGCTCTTCGACCGCGCTCGCGCGGCCGTGGGCATCGGCGAGCGACTCCTGGCCGCCGAGGGCGAGCGTCAGGAAGGCGACGATCCCGTCGTCGGTCCGTACGAAGCGAACATCGCGTGGCGGCGAACCGGTCTCGTCCTCCACCGCGCGCGCGACCATGGTCTCGTCGATCGCGACCTCCTCGCCGGCGGCGACCTCGGAAAGCGGCTCGAGGTGCGACTGCACCTTGCGCGCCTCGGGCACCGCCTCGAGGATCTCCCGCTCCACGGCCTCCGCGATCTCGTGCGCCTCCTCGAGCGGCAGGCTGCCCGGCAGCTTCAGGTGCAGCGAGATCTCGACTCCGTCACCGACCTCGAGCACCGAGAGGTTGTGGATCTCGCGGACGCGCGGAACCCCGAGCGCGGCCGCTAGCGCCCGCTCGCGGATCTCGCCTCCTGCGCGCGGCTCGACGTGGACGACGACATCGGCGTCCGGCAGGCGCGTCCTCAGCGCTTCCTCCACGCGATCCGCCGCGGCGTGCCCCTGGCCGACCGCCGCGCCGGGCGCGATGCCGATCACGACGTCCGCGAAGTGCGCTCCGCCGGACTCGCGGACGCGGAGCCGGCGGAGGTCGACGGGTGGGTCGAGCTCGGAGAGCGCCTCCAGGGCGGCGCTCTCCGCATCGCTGGGGGAGCGGTCCATGAGGACGTTGACGTTCCTCCGGACGAGGCGCGTGGCTGCGGCGACGACGAGCGCCGCGACGAAGAGCGCGGCGATCGCGTCACCCTCGGGGAAGCCGAGCGCTGCGGCCGAGAGCCCTGCAAGGACCGCGAGCGTGCCGACGAGGTCACTCCCGAAGTGGAACGCATTCGCGAGCAGCGCGTCGCTGCGATAGCGCCGCGCCGCGCTCAGCGAGACGGCCGTGCGCGAGATGTCGATCGCGATGACGAGCGCGATCGCCGCGAACGTCCACCACGTCGCATCGACGTCGAACTCGACGACTCCGGCGAGCCGAGCGACGGCGAGTGCCGCAATCACGAGGCTGATCACGATCAGGAACGCCGCCTCCGCGAGCGCCGCGAGGTTCTGCGCCTTCCCGTGCCCGAACGGATGGCCGCTGTCCGCGGGACGAACCGCGACCGAGAGTGCGAAGAACGTCAGGAGCGCCGCCGCGAGATCGGTGCCCGAGTGCGCCGCCTCCGCGAGCAGCCCCAGGCTCGAGCTCGCGAGCCCGGCGACGAGCTTGATGACGATCAGCAGGCACGCGGCCCCGACCGAGACGAGCGCGGTGCGCCGCTGCGGCGACATGCGCGGAAGGCTACGGAGTCAGCCCGTCGCGCGGGCGTGGGCGGCCTATCCTCCGCGCGTGAGGGTCTGTCCGAGCTGTGGCCGCGAGAACGCCGACGACGCGCGCTTCTGCTCGTGGTGCGCGACGCCGCTCGAGGTGGAGTCAACCGCCAGGGAGGAGCGCAAGGTCGTCACCTGCCTCTTCTGCGACCTCGTCGGCTTCACGGCGCGCGCGGAGGCCATGGATCCCGAGGACGTGCGCAGGCTGCTCCAGCCCTACCACGCCCTCGTCAGGTCGGAGCTCGAGCGCTTCGGAGGGACGGTCGAGAAGTTCATCGGCGACGCCGTCATGGCCGTCTTCGGCGCCCCCGTCGCGCACGAGGACGACCCCGAGCGGGCGGTGCGCGCCGCGCTGGCGATCAGAGACGCGCTCGCCGTGAAGGGGGAGCTCGAGATCCGTATCGGAATCACGACTGGCGAAGCATTGATCGCACTCGGCGCCCGCCCGGAGGTGGGGGAAGGAATGGCCTCGGGCGACGTAGTCAACACAGCTGCGCGCCTCCAGTCCGCCGCACCGATCGGCTCCGTCCTCGTGGACGACACGACGTATCGCGCGACGGACCGGGCGGTCGAGTACGGCGAATCCCGCTCGATCGAGGCCAAGGGCAAGACAGCGCCGATCCCGGTTCGGGAGGCACTTCGGTCCCGATCCCGCGTCGGCGTCGAACGCGTCGGAGCTGCGACACTCGTCGGGCGCGAGCAGGAGCTGACATTGCTCCGGGAGACTCTCGCCCGCGTAAAGCGGGAGGGTCGGCCGCAGCTCGTCACGCTCGTCGGAGTACCGGGGATCGGCAAGAGCCGACTCGTTCTCGAGCTCTTCCAGGCGATCGAGAGTGGTGACCTCGGCATGGTCTCCTGGCGACACGGACGCTCACTTCCCTACGGCGAGGGAGTGATCTTCTGGGCGCTCTCGGAGATGGCGAAGGCTCAGGCGGGGATCCTCGAGTCGGACAGCTCCGATCAGGCAGGCGCGAAGCTGATTCAGGCGGTGGAGGGATACGTCACGGACCCGGCCGAAGCGAGGTGGGTCGAACGACATCTGCGACCGCTCGCGGGTCTCGAGGCCGAGGAGACGTGGGCCGGAGATCGGCGCGACGAGGCATTCGCCGCCTGGCGTCGGTTCTTCGAGGCGCTCGCCGAGGAACGGCCACTCGTGCTCGTCTTCGAAGACCTGCACTGGGCGGACGGGGCCCTACTCGACTTCGTCGACTACCTCGTCGAGCGGGCAAGCGGCGTTCCGATCCTCGCCCTCTGCACTGCGCGGCCGGAGCTGCTCTCGAGGCGGCCGGGATGGGGCGGTGGCAAGGTCAACTCCTCGACGATCCTGCTCTCGCCGCTCTCCGAGCAGGAGACGGCCACCCTCGTACACGCCTTGCTCGGCGGGTCCGACATCGACGACGACGTGCAAGCGCGGCTCATCGAGCACGCGGGAGGCAACCCGCTCTACGCGGAGGAGTTCTCGCGGATGCTGACGGCGCGGCCGGCAGAGGTCGTCCTGCCCGAGACCGTCCAGGGAATCATCGCCGCGCGCCTCGACACCCTCGATCACGAGGAGAAGCAGCTACTGCAGGAGGCGGCGGTGGTCGGCAGGGTGTTCTGGCTCGGCTCCCTCGGCGGAGAGAGGTGGAGTCTGGAGGAGCGTCTGCACTCGCTCGAGCGGAGGGAGTTCGTGAGCCGAAGTCGGCGGAGCGCAGTCGCCGGGGAGGTGGAATACGCGTTCCGCCACGCCCTGGTACGCGAGGTCGCGTACGAGCAGATTCCGAAGTCGGAACGAGCCGAGAAGCACCGCCAGGCCGCCGCGTGGATCGAGTCGCTCGGTCGTATGGAGGACCACGCCGAGATGCTCGCCCACCACTACGAGGCCGCCCTCGACTTCGCGCGCGCTTCGGGCCAGGACGCGGGCACATTTGCCGAGCCCGCACGCGCCGCGCTTCGCGCCGCCGGCGATCGCGCTCTCGCTCTCAACGCCTTCCCGCAGGCGGTCCGCTTCTACGAACGGGCGCTGGAGCTCTGGCCCGAGACGGCACGGGGTGGGCTGCTCCTCCGTTTCGGGCGAGCTCTCGCCCTCGCCGGCGACGACCGGTGCCTGAGCGCACTCGAGGGCGCCGCGGAGGGGCTCCTCGAGGTCGGCGATCGCGAGCATGCGGCGGAGGCGCACGCGTTCCTCACCGATGCCCTGCAAATCCGGGGACGCCGCGATCGAGCGTCCGAGCACAGCGAGCGCGCCCTGGCGCTCGTACGCGACGCACCGCCGTCCCCGTCGAAGGCACGGGTCCTCGTCGAGTCGTCGCGGCTCCTCGTCATTGGCAACCAGCCACGCCAGGGCCTGAGCGTTGCGCGAGAGGCGTTCGAGATGGCTGACGCGCTCGGTCTCACGGAGCTCATGGCACGCGCGCTTACGTATGTCGGGACGGCCAGGCACAGGCTGGGCGATCACCACGGCAGCATCGAAGATCACGAGCGGAGCATCGAGCTGGCGCTCTCCGTGAGCTCGCCCGACGCCGCGCGTGCCCAGCACAATCTCGTGGCGCCATTCTGGGCGATCGGAGAGCTCGGGCAGGCCGCGGATGCACTCGAGAAGGCGATCCATCTCGGCGAGTCTCTGGGTGCAACATCGCCAGGGAGGATCAGCCGCTGCGTCCTGTGCTGGGCGCACTTCTACACGAGCAGCTGGGACCGAGCCCTGGACGCTGGGGAGGCGCTCATCGCCGAAACCGAGTCCGCGTCTTCGACTCTTTTCCTCGACTACCAGCCCCTGCTCGTGCGAGCGAGGATCCGGCTAGCACGTGGTGGAAGCGAGGAACTAGTACTCGAGGACGTGCGACGCGCGCTCGAGCTCGGCGAAGAGACGAAGGATTCAACGCCCCGTGTCCAGACCCTCTCCCACGGGGCTCGGATCTGTGCCGAGCTGGGCCGCCTAGACGATGCTCGTCGTATGGCGCGAGAGCTCATGGAAGCCGTCGCCGCAGCCGGAGCCGCCACGGACGTCCTGGGCGCGACCGAGGTTGTCTGGATGGCCGAAGCCCTCGGTGTTGCCGACGACCTTCGCCGGCGGCTCGCGACGGCGGGGGCCCTCGAGGACCTGTGGCGGGAACCGTATGAAGCCGTGCTCGACCGCGACTACGAACGTGCGGGAGACCTCTTCGCCGCGATCGGATTCGTGGACGAGGGTTACGCTCGTCTCGCGGCCGGCGAGCAGCACCTCGTCGACGGCAGCCCCGCGGACGCTCGCGCACAGCTCGAGAAGGCGCTGGCGTTCTACGGTCCGCTCCGCGCCACGCGGTATATCCGCCGCGCGGAAGAGCTGCTATCGAGCCTAGAGATTCCCGCGTAGCGCCTGCTCGCGCTCGATTGCCTCGAAGAGCGCCTTGAAGTTCCCGATCCCGAAGCCCTTCGAGCCGTGGCGCTCGATGACCTCGAAGAAGAGCGTCGGGCGGTCCTGGACGATCTTCGTGAACAGCTGGAGCAGGTAGCCGTCCTCGTCGCGGTCGGCCAGGATCCCCATCGAGCGCAGCGCCGCCCAGTCCTGGTCGATCTCCCCCACGCGCTCCTCGACGTCGTCGTAGTACGTGTCGGGCGTCGTGATGAAGAGGACGCCGTGCTCACGGAGCGCCGCGACGGTCTTCACGATGTCCTCGCTCTGCATGGCTACGTGCTGGACGCCGGGGCCGCCGTGGAACTCGAGATATTCCTCGATCTGGCTCTTCCGCTTCCCCTCGGCGGGCTCGTTGATGGGGAACTTGATCTTCCCCTCGCCGTCCGTCATCACCTTCGACATGAGCGCGGAGTACTCGGTCGAGATGTCCTCGTCCGAGAAGTGGGTGAGCTGCGTGAAGCCGAGCACGCGCTCGTAGAACCCGACCCATTCGTCCATGCGTCCGAGCTCGACGTTCCCGACGACGTGGTCGATCGAGATGAGGCCGACTCCCGGCGTGGGACCGCCGTTCGGCGACGCAGACACGAAGCCGGGCAGGTACGGGCCCGTGTACTCGGAGCGGTTGACGAACGTGTGCACGTTGTCTCCGTAGGTCCCGATCGTCGCGAGCTCGACCCGGCCGTGCTCGTCCTCGACCCAGTGCGGCTCCGAGATTCCGCGCGCGCCGCGCTGGACGGCCTGGCGATACGCGTGGGTCGCGTCGGGGACCGCGAGCGCGACGTCGCGGACGCTGTCTCCCTTTACCGCGGCCCACCTGCAGATATCACTGTCCGCCCGGAGCCCGCTCGTCAGCACGAGGCGGATGTCGCCCTGCTCGAGGACGTACGAGACGCGGTCGCGGACGCCGGTCTCCGGCCCCGCATACGCCGTGCGCGTGAAGCCGTACGCGTTCTCGTAGAAGTACGCGGCCTGCTTCGCGTTCCCGACCCAGATCTCGAGATGGTCCCAGCCGTCGATCGGCATGAAGTCGTGTTCGCTCATGCCTCCGATTCTAGGCGCGTGCCCGTCGCCGCACGACGAGGATCCCGGCGGCGATGAGCGCGCCACCGACGATCTGGAGGAGCGAGAGCGGCTCGGAGAGAAGAATCACGGCGAGGACTGCGGCGACGAACGGCTGCAGGTTTGCCGCCAGCGTCGCCTTGTTCGCGCCGATGCGGTGGATCGACCGGAACCAGAGCACGTTCGTGAGGACGAGTGGCCCGAGCGTCGCGAACAGGAGCAGTGCCCAGATCTCCCAGCCGAGATCCCAGTCCTGGTCCGCCGTTTGTCCGAGCCCACAGAGCAGGAGCGCGACCCAGGCGGCGGGAAGCACCAGTGCGCTCATCCGCGAGGGCGAGTACGAGTGCATGAGCGGGCCGACGGTCACCGAATACGCGGCCCAGGTCGCCGCTGTCGAGAGCCCGAGAAGGATGCCCCAGAGGGCGTTCTCGGGCTGCCCGCCCGCACCGGCCGCGACGAGCGCGACGCCGAGCGCCGACATCGCGGCGGCGATCCAGAAGCGAGAGGTCGGCCGCTCGGTGCCGAGCGCGAGCCCGAAGAGGGCGGCGAAGATCGGAATCGCGCCGAGGACGAGGCCGATCGTGGAGGCAGTCGTGAGGTCGAGCGCGAAGACGAACGAAAGCTGGTTCAGCGTGAGCATCGCCGCCGCGAGAGCGAGGATCGGGACGTGCCGCCGCTCGACCCGGAGCGACCGCTCGACGTAGAGCGTGAGCCCGATGAAGATCGCCGCCGCGAGCCCGTACCGGATGGTCGCGTAGTGAAGTGGGAGCAGCCCGTGCGTGAGGATGTACTTCGTCACGCTCAGATTGAGCGCCCACAGCAGGACCGTGACGAGCAGCATGAGCTCGACGGTCGACGGGCGGCGCATGCGCGCGACGCTACTCGGGTGCGTGCGACGGCGTGGGGACCAAGCCGAGGTCTCGAAGCTGGGCATCCACGACGCCGGCCCAGTCGCGATTCGCGGCCGGGCTCGCCGGGCTCGGGTGGAGGATGCACCCGATTGTCGCGGTCGTCCCGAGCGCCTCGCGGGCGCGCATTGCCGCGAACCCGCCGATGCCGACGGCGAGCTCGGGCCCGAGCACGTCCGCCGCCTTCGCGAGCGCCTCGTTGCAGGCCTCGAAGAGCGGCGCACGCTCGACGACCGGCAGCCGGTCGGGGGTTCTGTTCCTTCCCGACTCGTCCATGAACACGAGCGGGCACCAGTTCGCGACGAAGACCCGGTCGAAGAAGCGCTCGGCGGTTCCGAAGCGGTCGCGCGCCCAACTCCAGAACCGTGTGCCGCTCACTTCGGAACGGCTGCAGGCGAAGCCCGCGATCGGTCGCGCCGGGTGCTCTCGAAGCGGCTTTCCGACCGGGCCGGTGATCCCGACGAAGTCGCGCACCATCGCGACGTCGCCGAACGGGACGCCGGTCTGTGCCATGCCGAACGGCCCCGGATTCATTCCGACCATCAGGACTTCCCGCGGTGACTTCGAGCCCCAGCGCTCGAGGTACGCCTCGTGCGGCTCGCGCGCGTAGACGAGCGGGTTGTAGACGTATGGCACGGACGGGAAGCGGAGCCGCGCCACTCGATCGGAAAGCTCTCGGCTGATCGTGACGAGCGACGTCGACGCGCGGCGCATGGGGGGCGACGCTACCGGGCGCTCGTCCCGAAGCCGATCGACGGGCGCGGTAGGGTTCGACCCGATGGCCGAGCCGACGCAGGACGACATCGACGCCCTCGTCGGGCCTGCGACGCCTCACTTCGCCTACCAGCTCCGTGCCCGCATTGCGGAGCTGATCGCCGACCTTCCGGCCGACCATCCGGTGCGCCGCTACGGCGTGGAGAAGATGGAGCTGCTCGACCGCCTCGGCTACGCGTCCTCCCGCGCCGAGGACGGGCCGCTCGAGCCGAGCTCGCGTATCGGCTGGGAGACCGTGCCCTCGTCCGCCCCAGCGTCGAAGCCGCTGCCCCCGCGCAAAGGATGACCTTCGAGGGCGCCTCGGTCCTCGTGACCGGAGGGTCGCGGGGAATCGGGAAGGCGATCGCGCTTCGTTTCGCGTCGCTCGGTGCCGCCCGGATCGCGATCGGCTACATGCGAGGCGACACCGCCGCGGAAGAGACGGCAGCAGAGCTTCGTGCCGGGGGCGCCGAGCCCGTGCTCGTGCGCGGCAACGTCGCTTCTCAGCGCGTCGCGGACGAGGTGGCCGCGCTCGGCGGGCTCGACGTCCTCGTCCACGCAGCCGCGACCGGCGTCATCCGTCCGGCCCTCGAGACAGAGGACAAGCACTGGGACTGGACGCTCTCCGCGAACGCGCGCGCTCTCCTCTCGCTCGCCCGAGCAGCAGCGCCGTCGATGCCACCGGGCTCGTCGATCGTCGGCATCTCGAGCCTCGGGTCGGTGCGTGTTCTGGACAACTACACGCTCGTCGGCGTGTCGAAGGCGGCGCTCGAGACGCTCGTCCGCTACCTCGCGGTCGAGCTCGCCCCGAGCGGTATCCGGGTGAACGCAGTCTCCGCAGGCGTCGTCGAGACCGGCGCCCTCGAGCACTTCCCGAACCGCGAGGCGATGCTCGAGATGGGCGCGCGCAATCCCGCCGGCAGGCTCGTCACCCCGGAGGACGTCGCCGCGTGCGTGACGTTCCTGTGCACACCGGGCGCGGCGATGATCCGCGGCCAGACGCTCGTCGTGGACGGCGGCTGGTCGCTCCTCGCCTCGCTCTAGCCGCGCCCGGGCACGACCCGCAGCACCGTCTCCCGCGCGATCGTCCCGGCGAGCGCAGGGTTCTCCTGAAGCCTGCGCATCGAGTATTCGTACCACTTCTCCCCGTAGGGAACGTAGATGCGCACGCGATGCCCGTCGGCGACGAGGCTCGCGGCACGGTCTTCACGCACGCCGAGGAGCATCTGGAGCTCGTACTCCCTACGGTCGAGCCCGCGACTCGCATGATCGACCGCTCGATGAGCCACTCGTCGTGGGTGGCGATGCCGACGTAGCTCCGCCCTTCGAGCAGCGTGTCGAGGAGCTGCACGAAGCTCTCGCGGATGTGGTCCCGTGACTGGCACGCGATCGCGGGCGACTCGACGTAGATCCCCTTGCAGATCCTTACGTTCGGCCGCAGGTCGGCGAGCGCCTGCGCGTCCGCGAGACTCCGCCCGAGTCGCGACTGGAGGACGATGCCGACGTTGTGGCGGCCACCCTCGCGTAGCTCTCGGTAGAGCTCGAGCGTGTCGTCGGTGCACCTCGAGTCCTCCATGTCGATGCGCACGAAGGTGTCGCGCGAGGCGGCGTCGTCCACGACCTCTTCGAGAGGGCCCGACAGAGCCGGAGATCGAGCTGCAGGCCGAGCGCGGTCAGCTTCACAGAGACATTCGACTTGAGCTGGTCGCCCTCGATCGCCTCGAGCGCGCGGTGATACGCGTTCGCGATCGCCTCCGCCTCTGCCGCCTGGGTCACCTCCTCGCCGAGAACGTCGACGGTCGCGAGCTTTCCCTCTGCGTTCAGGCTCGCGCCTGTATGCCGCGCGTCCTCGAGCGTCGGGCCGGCGATGTAACGGCCGGAGAGCTGCTGGACGACCCGCCGTGGGACCGCGGGAAGGAGATTGACCACCGCCCGGTCGAGGACCTTCAACGCGGACCGATTCTAGGGCGCTCTACTGGCGCATGAAGCCCTCGCGGGCCGCCGACACGAGCGCGACCGCCTCCGGGAAGAGGATGCGCATCGCGTCGCGGAGGGCGATCGCCTGCGCGTCCGATGTCCCCTCGACGTCGATCCGTCCGAGCGCCGCGGCCGTGAGCTCCACGGCGGTGTTGAGCGTCAGCGTCGCGTACTGCTCGCGCTGGGCGTCCTGAACCGTCTCGGCCTGCTTCTCCGCGAACTCGCGAAGCGCGCCGAGGAGCTCCTCGGGATCGCCGCCGCCGAACGGGAAGAAGCCGCCGCCACCGCTCTCCATAACCGGAGTGTAGGGATCGACGGCCGGGCCACGACGGGCCGCCGAGCATCCTGTGGAGCGATTGGCGCACTCTTGTCACCTTTACAGTGCCAGGCACTGTTAACGGCCGCAAACGCTGTACTGGAGCGGCGTCCTGACCGTTGCGGAGCTGTCACGAGACGACAGCCCGCGACGCGTTCACGACAACGGCACCCGGTAGCCCGCCTCGATCTCACGTTGCAGCTCGGCGATCGCGGGCTCCGAGGACTGCATCGCCGCAGCGAAGGGGGACGCAGGCGACGGGTCGAGCTCCTGCTCGAGGCGACGGGCCGCGACCCCGATCTCGTCCAGTCTCGCCGGCGTGGCGAGCTGCGGCGGCTCGCCGAGAACCTCGCGCAGGGACACCGCGGCTGCCTCGGCACCCTCGATGCCCGGCGGCGACTCGGTGAGCCGGAGCTCCTCGAGCCGCGCGACAAGGGTGTCGAGGTCTCCCCCGCCGGCCGCGTCGGCCGCGACCTCGCAGAGCACCGCGATCGCGACGGCTTCGCGCACGTCACGCTTGCCGGTCACGGCTACCCCGCCCGAGTCGAGAGCGATCCAGCTGCGGTAGCCGTCCGCGTCGTCGAAGGCGATGAGGTAGACACGCTTGCCGGACGCCGGCTCGGTGGGCAGGACCGCGGACACGCGGTCGCCGGGTCGCGCATGCTCGGTGGCGGCCAGCTCCGCCACGCGCTCGAGGTCCGCGTGGAGTGTCGACACGCGGCCAGAATAGAAGCCGTGTCCGAGCGGTCTCGCCACGCCCGCGCGCTCTTCGCCCCGCTCGGAGCGTCGTACGATCGCGTCGGCGCCGCACTCTCGCTCGGTCAGGACCCACTCTGGCGACGCTTCCTCGTATCGCGCCTGCCGCACGGCGGGCACGTCCTCGACGTCGCGACCGGCACCGGGCTCGTCGCGGCCGAGCTCCTGCGCCGCGGCTTCGACGTGACCGGCCTCGACCAGAGCGCGGAAATGCTCGCCGTCGCGCGGAACCGCTTCGGCAGCCGCGTCGAGCTCGTCGAGGCGTCGGCCACGGAGCTGCCGTTCGACGACGCGGCCTTCGACCATCTCACCTTCACGTATCTCCTGCGCTACGTCGACGACCCCGGAGCCACGATGGTCGAGCTCGCGCGCGTCGTCCGCCCGGGAGGCACGGTCGCGTCGCTCGAGTTCGGAGTCCCGGCCGGACCGGCGCGTCCGCTCTGGGATCTCTACGTCGGAGTCGGGCTTCCGATCGCGGGCCGCGCGATCGGGAACGGTTGGCGCGAGGTCGGCGGCTTCCTCGGCCGCTCGATCGAGGACTTCTGGGAGCGCTACCCGCTCGAGCGACAGCTCGAGTGGTGGGACGAGGCAGGGCTCCACGGAGTCGAGGAACGCCGGTTGAGCCTCGGCGGCGGTGTCGTCATGTGGGGCACGAAGCGATGAGCCCGAGACCGCGGGCGCCGGCGGCTCCTGCCTCTCAGTCTGCTCCGATCGCGTCGGATGGACGGGCGCGGCCTGCCTGGTACGCGCTGCGGACGGGCGGCTGGCGCGACTACGTGACGGTGCTCCACCTGCCGTATACGGCCTGGCATCTCTCGTATGTCGTCATCGGCGGCTGCCTTGCTCCCGTCGTCGCCTGGGGGCGGTTGGGAGCCGCGGTCGCAGCCTTCGGGCTCGCCGTCGGGATCGGCGCCCATGCGCTGGACGAGCTGAGCGGCCGGCCTCTCCGCACGCGGATCCCCGACGCCGTGCTCGTCACCCTCGCGGCGGTGTCGATCGCGGGAGCGTGCGCGATCGGGCTCGTCGGCGCGGCCGCGCACGAGCCGTGGCTCGCGCTGCTCGTCCCGGTGGGCCTCTTCCTCGTGCTCGCCTACAACCTCGAGCTTGCGGGCGGGCGCTTCCATACCGATCTCTGGTTCGGGCTCGCATGGGGCGGGTTTCCCGTCCTCTGCGGATACGCGGCGGTGTCGGGCGAGATCGGTCTCGTCGCAGTGCTCGCGGCAGTGTTTGCCGTGCTCCTCTCGCTGGCGCAGCGGGCTTTGTCGAGCCACGTGCGCTTCGTCCGTCGTCGCACCGTCGCCGTTCGGGGCGAGCTCGAGCTCCGCGACGGCGGCGTCGAGGAGCTCGACTCAGGAAGCCTCACCGCGTCGTCTGAGACCGCGCTTCGACTCCTGTCTGCGGCGACGATCGTGCTCGCGGCCGCCCTCGTTGCCCTGCGGATATAGACGCCTCTAGCATGACCGCGTGTCGATCCTCGTCTGGATCCTCGTGGTCGCGCTCGCGGCCGCCGTCGTCGTGGCGGCCGTCGCGTACCTGTCCCTGCGCCGGGCCAACGCGCGCAGCACGCGGACGGAGGACCTCGTCGTCGCCGCGCGCCGATCGGTTCGGGTGGCGGCCGAAGAGGAGGCCGCAACCCAGGCCGAGAACCTGCGCGTTGCAACCTCCCGTGCGCACGCCGACGCCATCTCCGCGTACGCGACGGAGGAGCGGCGGCTCTCGGACGAGCGCCGTGGCGAGCTGGCGGTCCGGGAGCGAGAGCTCTCCGAGCGCCTCGCCGAGACGCTCGCCGAGGTCGAGCGGCGCGTCGAGGAGCGCCTGCGGGCCTGGGAGGCGGACCTCGAGCGCGCCCAGCGCGCCCTCGACGGCCAGGTGACGGCGCTCGAGCAGCACCAGCAGGAGCGGATCGCCGAGGTCCAGACCCGGCTCGACGCCGAGGCCGTCGAGCTCGGGACGACGGCAGATCACCAGCGGGCGGCTGCTATCCGACTCCGTGAAGAGCTGGAGCACTCGGCGAAGGACGCGCTCGCGGAGGCTCTCGACGAGCTCCAGTCGCAGGCAGCGGACCAGCGCCGCGCGATGGAGGAGATATCCGACCGCCTACGCCAGCGGGAGCAGGCGCTCAACGAGCAGATCGATCGCGCCGAGAGCGAGGCCCGTTCGCGGCTCGAGATCGCGTTCGCCGAACTCGAGCGGCGTCAGGTCGAGCACCTCGACCGCGCCGTCGCACGCGAGGTGGATCGGCTGAGCGAGGCCGGCGCGCTCGAGTTCGAGGCCCGCATGCGCGCGATCCGCGAGGAGGCGTCGAGCCGCCTCCAGCAGGAGCTCGACCGCTCGACCGAGGCTTTGTTCAGGCGCGCGAACGTCCTCATCGCCGACCAGTTCCAGCAGGTCGTGGACGACGCGGCCCAGCGGCTCGAGGAGAGGATCGACGAGGCGACCAGGCGCTACGAGGCGATGCGCGCGCTCGGCGGAGGCTGAGCGCTCCGAGCGCTGCCGCGAGCCGCGGCAGGGAACGGGCGTGTCGCAGCGAACACGCAGCCGTCATGGCCGAGACGACCGAGACCCCGGTCTGGCGCGAGAACGAGCCCGGCCGGGTCGAGAGCTGGCGCCTGCACGTCCTGCTGGAGGCCGGCTATCCGGTGCACCTCGCCGAGCGACTGGCGGTGACCGAGGTCGACCTCCACTTCGCCGTGGAAATCCTCCGCCAGGGCTGCGAACCCGTGACGGCCGCGGAGATCCTCCTGTAAGGGCGAGGCTCGTCTCGCCCTGTCTGCCGGTAGCGCAGCTCCGACGAGCGCAGCGACGCCGTTACGCTGGAGCGCGTGAAGATCGCGCCGATCCTGTACGGCGACCGGAAGGTCTACACCGTCTCCTCGTTCAACCGCGGGGTCGCGCGCCACCTCGGCCGGCTGCCCGAGCTCTGGGTCGAAGGCGAGGTCACCGAGCTCCGCCGGAACGAGGCCTGGGCGAACGTCTTCGTGACGTTGAAGGACCCGCGGACCGGCGCGACGCTCAAGGTCACCATCGCGCGTACGGTCTACGACCGGCTCCAGCTCGAGCTCGGCGAAGGCGAGACCGTGCACGTGCAGGGCCGAGCAGAGCTGTACGAGGCTCGCGGCGAGCTCGGTTTGCGCGCGTCGACCATCGAACGGCTCGGGCTCGGCGGGCACCTCGTCGCGCTCGAGCAGCTGAAGCGCAAGCTCGCGGGCGAGGGCCTGTTCGCAGCCGATCGGAAGCGCCCGCTCCCCCGCCTGCCACGAGCGGTCGGCGTCCTCACGGGTGCGGACGCCGCCGCTCGGGGCGACCTCGTGTCCACGATCGCGACGCGGTTCCCGGCCGCCCGCGTCGTCGTCTGCGAGGCGCGCGTGCAGGGCCGCGGAGCTCCCGCCGCGATCATCTCCTCGCTCCGCTCGCTGGCGGCACACGAGGACGTCGACGTCGTCGTCATCGCGCGCGGCGGGGGGAGCTTCGAGGATCTCCTCCCGTTCAGCAACGAAGCCGTCGTCCGCGCGGTGGCGGCGTGCGCGGTCCCGGTCGTCTCGGCGGTCGGGCACGAGCAGGACACGCCGCTCTGCGACCTTGCCGCCGACGTGCGCGCTGCGACGCCGACCGCCGCCGCAGCCCTCGTGGTGCCGGACGCGCGCGAGCTGCGGTCGAGCCTCGAGGCAAAGCGGCAACGGCTCGAAGTCGCTGCTCGGGGACGACTCGAGCGTCAGGAGCAGCGGGTGGCTGCGCTCGGCGACCGGCTCCGAGGCTCGCCGAGGCTCCTGCTCGAGCGCCGCCGCTCGGGACTCGACCACCTCGGCGCCCGCCTGCAAGGCCTGTCGCCGCTGGCCACCCTCGCACGCGGCTATGCCATCGTCCGCGCGGGCGGGGAGGCGCTGCGGGAGGCCGCCCGCGTCTCTCCGGGCGACCGGGTCGAGGTCGAGCTCGCATCGGGCTCGCTCGGCGCGAAGGTCGAGGAAGTCCGCCCGTGACCGACGAGCGGTCGTTCGAGGAGCTACAGCGCGAGCTCGAGGACGTCGTCGCGCGGCTCGAGCGGGGCGACGTGCCGGTGGACGACGCGATCGCGCTCTTTCGCCGGGGCGAGGAGCTCTACCGGGACTGCGTTGCGCGCCTCGAGGCCGCAGAGCTCCAGATCGAGGAGCTCACCTCCCGAGGCAGCACGCCCCAGTAAGTCGGGTCGCTTGGCCCGGGAGGCCCGCATCGTGTATGAATCGCGCCATGGCGAAGCCGAGCTCTGACCTTCTGCGCAAGGTACGTCTGTTCGAGAGCCTCGAGGACAAGGACCTCGAGAGCCTCGCCGAGGAGTTCAACGAACGTCGCTTTCCGGCCGGCCATGCAGTCGCGCTCGAGGGCGAGGGCGGGCTTGTGTTCTTCGTCGTCGACAGCGGCGAGGCCTCCGTCGAGGTGCACGGCGAGGAGGTCGGCACGCTCGGGCCGGGTGACTCCTTCGGCGAGATCGCGCTCATCGACCGCAGGCCGCGCACGGCGACGGTGACCGCGAAGACGGATCTCACCGCATTCAGTCTTCCCGTGTTCGTCTTCCGGCCGTTCGTCGAGTCCCGGCCCCAGGTCGCCTGGACGCTGCTCGAGGCCATGGCCGACCGTCTCGAAGCCGCCGAGTCGCGGTAGGCGGACGAGGGCGCGGCGAGCCTCGCCCTCCTCCTAGTCCATCATCGACCCGAGACGACGACCGAGGGCCACGAGATCGCCCTCCGCACGAGCCGGGTCTCCCGATAGCTCGATTGTCTGGGCGCGCGGGATCTCTGCACGCACGCGGCCGCCGAAGACGACACAGCGAACACCCGCCTCGGCGGCGCGCCGCGCGACCTCGCCCGGCGCCTTCCCCTCGGTCGTCGTCGCGTCGACCACGCCTTCTCCCGTGACGACGAGATCGGCATCCGCGAGACGCGCGTCGAAGCCGATGATCTCGAGCACCGTCGGCGCGCCGGGCACGAGCTCGGCACCGAGCGACGCAAGCGCCGCACCGAGCCCGCCTGCCGCACCCGATCCGGGAAGCTCAGCGAACGGCTGCAGCTCCGCGAACGAGCTCAGGCGCTCCTCGAGAAGGGCCACCTCCTCGACGGATGCGCCCTTCTGAGGACCGAACACGCGCGCTGCGTCCGCGAGGGTCGTCCGCACGTCCGCGAGGGCCACGCAGGGAACCGGGAGACCGGCGACGATCTCGAGCAACCCGGCTCCGCCGTCGACGGTCGCCGTGCCTCCGAGTGCGACCACGACCCCGGCGGGCTCCTCGGCCAGCGCGGCGAGGAGCAGCTCGCCGAGCCCTCGGCTGGACGCTCGCAGCGGATCTCGCTCCGCCCGGGAGAGCAGCGGGAGCCCGACTGCGGCCGCGGCCTCGACCACGGCTCGCCCGTCGGTCAGCACGAGCCACCGCGCCGAGACCGGGCGCAGGAGCGGGTCCGACACGCGAGCCGTCCGCCATTCGCCCCCGAGCGCGCCCTCGAAGACCTCGGCAGTCCCCTCGCCGCCGTCCGCGACCGGGAGCTGCTCGACCTCGACGCCGCCAGCGCCGGCGCCACGAGCGAGCGCTCGAGCGGCGCCCACCGCAGTGAGGGCTCCCTTGAGGCTAGCGGGTGAGAGAAGCGCCCTCACGGGCCTTCGCGCTCTCCGCCTCCTCATCGATGTCGCGCTCCAGCTCGTGCACCTCGTCGACGGCATCCCGCGACGGCTCGCCCTCGTCGTCCTGCATGCGACGGAGCACCGCAAGCGAGATTCCCTCGCGCATGAGCGCCAGGAGGCCAAGCCCCACGCCGCAGGCCATCTCGAGCGCCTGCAGCGCGAGCCCGTAGGCGAACCCCGTCGCATACGGGACGCCGTAGTTCCGGAGCGGCAGGGCGACGGCGGCCTGGACGAGCCCGACGTTGCCGGGCCAGAGCGGGACGATCGTCGCGATGTTCATGAGCACGAGCACGAGCCCGGCCGCGGGGAGGGGCGCGTCGATGCCGAAGGCCTTCATCGCAACCCATACCGCGAAGAGCTGCAGGAGCCACCCGAGGCACTGGAGGAGAATCGCGCCGGCGAGCGGGACCGGCGCCTTGAGCACCGAGAGGCCACTCCGGGCCATGACGAGCAGTCGCCGTACGCTGCCCATGCCGTCGATGGCCATCGGCCGGTGATGACGGCGGGCACCGAGCCAGGCGAGGGTGAAGAGCGCGAAGCCCACTCCGGCAGCGATCAGGATCGCGACGACCGCCCAGTGCGGCACCTCGGCGGTCGCAAGGACCCAGATCACGAGGATCGTGGCCGGCACGATGTCGAAGAGACGGTGCGCGATCACGGTGCCCACGAGCGCCGGGGTCGTGCCGGGGGGCGCGTCCGGCAGGTGGCGGCGAAGCGTCGCTACCCGGGCGAGCTCGCCGATCCGGCCCGGCAGCGCGGCGTTCGCGAAGAGCCCGACCCCGAACGCCGAGAGGACGTGTATGAGCCGCGGCTGATGCTCCTCGGGCAGTGCCTGCCCGATCGTCAGGCGCCACGAGAGCGCGCGGAAGACCGTGGAGACGACGTTGAGCAGCAGCGCGAGCACGATCCAGCTCCAGATGACGACGCGGAACGCATCGAAGACGCTGCCCCAGTCCGGCCCGCGCCACCAGATGAGCACGAACGCGAGCGCGAGCAGCAGCACGACGACCACCGCTTGCGTCCAGCCGCTGCGGGCTGCGCGGGCGATCATGCGGCGCGGGCTGCTCCACGTTCAAGGCCCGTCACGTGCTCGTACACGGTCTCGAGCCTACGGGCGATGCCCGACCAGGAGTACCGCTCGACGGCGATCTCTCGTGCGGCCTCACCGAGGCGCGCGCGCCGCGGCTCGTCGGCGACGAGATCGCAGACCGCGGCGACGAGAGCGCGCTCGTGGCCGGGCGGCACGGCAACGGAAGCGGACGCGTCGAGCACCTCGCGGTACCCGGGGATGTCCGAGGCGACAACCGGCAGCGAGCACGCGAACGCGCGCGTGAGCACCATCCCGAAGCTCTCCTGGCCGAGCGACGGCGCGACGAGCGCCTTCGACCGGAGCAGCGCGCTCGTCAGCTCCTCCTGGCTCAGGAAGCCGACGACGTCGATGCCGTCGTCCGAGACGCGATGTCTGGCGAGGAGCAGGCGGACCGCGAGCGGATCCGCCCCTGCGACGGTGAGGCGCAGGCCGGTGCGCCGGTGGATCTCGGGCCACGCCGCGAGCAGCACGTGCAGGCCCTTCCGAGGCTCCTGGCGGCCCGCGAAGACGATGCGGTGCTCCCGGTCCCCGACCGGCGCGGCCTCGGGCACGAGCACGCCGTTCGGAATGACGTCGTAGTCACCCGGCAGCCAGCGGGCCTGCGAGCTGCGCGCACGCTCCGAGACTGCGATCCGGTAGTCGATGCGGTCGATGAGGAAGCCCCAGGTGGGCTTCCCGACGCGCATCCAACCGAGGTCGCCCGATGCGTGGAAGGTCCCGACCATCGGCGCGCGCGAGAGGATGAGCGTCGCGACGCAGATCGCCGGCGTCATCGGCTCGTGCAGATGGAGGACGTCGAAGCGCTCGCGCTCGAGCGTGCGGCGGATCCGGCCGAAGGTGCGCGGCGAGAGGACGATGTTCGGCAGCGAGCCGTTCGCGGGCACGATCACCGACCGGCCCACCGGGACGACGTTCTCCGGAGGCTCGCCGTGCCGCCCGACCCGTGGGTGAAGCACCCGCGTGAACTGGCCCGGCGGGTCGTTGCCCATGATCAGGCGCACGTCGTGGCCGAGGGCCTCGAGCGCCGCCGCCTGCAGCTCGGCGTGCTCGACGACCGCCCCCCAAAACGACCACGAGAACGGGACGACGATCCCGATCTTCACACTCGTCACCCTAACGACAGGTGACCGGGGCCAGCGACCTCGGCGAGTACCACGCACCGCGGGCCGGTTCCTGCACAATCGGGCCGATGGCCTCGTACGCGGTCAACAAGCGCGCCGTCGCTCGCGCGCGCCGGCTCATCGACTCGCGGCAATACATGCTCGACAGCGACTGGGGTGACATACAGCCGAGCGCCGAGGACGAGAACGCGTTCCTCGAGTCGCACTCCTGGGAGGACTACGGGGAGTGGCACCTCGGTCTCACGGAGGGTGCGGCGGACGAGACCAAGGCACGACACGCGTTCGTCTACGGAGACTTCCGCCGGCTTCACCGATCGGGCCTGATCGCAGTCCACTATCGCGCCGCGGAGTGGCGCCACAAGGAGGTCGAGCTCGCCGCCCACGAGCTGCTGCAACGCCTCGACGCGACGAGCGCGTAGGCTGGGATCGATGCACCTCGACGGCATCCACCACGTCACCTGCATCACCGGCGACGCACCGCGGAACGTCGACTTCTACACCCGCGTGCTCGGCCTTCGGCTCGTGAAGAAGACGGTCAACCAGGACGATCCGACGGTCTACCACCTGTTCTACGCCGACGACAAAGGCACGCCAGGGAGCGACATCACATTCTTCGAGTACCCCGGGATTCCGCGCGGGCGCGCGGGCGCCGGGATGATCCACACCGTTCGCTGGCGCCTCGGCTCGGAGGACGCGCTCGGCTTCTGGGAGCAGCGGCTGGAGCCGGAGACGACGGCGCCGGTCGAGCGCGGCGACGGCACGCTCGTGTTCGAGGACCCGGAAGGGCTCCGCCACGAGCTCGCCGTCGTGGACACCGAGGACGAGCCGCTCGTCGCGGAGCACACGGAGATCCCGGTCGAGCACGCGCTCCAGGGATTCGACTCGGTTCGCGCGTACTCCACCCGGCCCGACGCGAGCCGCGGAGTCCTCGAGACCGTGCTCGGGCTCGTTCCCCTCGGCGACGACGCCTGGGAGGCGCGCGGACCGACGCGCGGGGGCATGTACGCGTACGACGAGCCTCCGCCCGAGCGAGGGCTCGGCGGCGCCGGCACTGTGCATCACGTCGCGTGGGCATCGACGATGGACGAGCACGAAGCGTGGCACCGGCGCGTGGTGGAGGCCGGTCTCCACCCGTCGCCGATCATCGACCGCTTCTGGTTCCGCTCGATCTACTTCCGCGAGCCGAGCGGCGTCCTCTTCGAGATCGCCACCCTCGGCCCCGGCTTCTCGCTCGACGAGGACCCCGAGCACCTGGGCGAGACGCTCATCCTGCCGCCCGCGTTCGAGCACCTGCGCGAGCAGGTGGAGGCGACGTTGACGCCGCTCGAGCTGCCCGCGCACGCGCCGCGCTAGGACAGGTTTGCCTGCGGGTCCAGGCGGAGAACCTCCCAGCAGGAGGTGATCGTTCGTGGAAACCTGGGAGTGGATCGTGCTCGCAGCCGCGATCGCAGCCGGCGTGCTGGTACTCGGTGCGCTCGCCATGGCGCTGACCCGTAAGCGTCGCCGGTCACACCTAAAGGAGCGGTTCGGGCCGGAGTACGACCACGCCGTTTCGACCGCCGGCCAGCGCGACGCTGAGAAGCGCCTGACGGAGATCGAGGGCCAGCACGACAACCTCGACATCCGCCCGCTGCCGACCACGACGCGCGACCGCTACCTCGACGAGTGGCGGCAGGCCGAGTCTCGCTTCGTGAGCGACCCGACCGACGCGGTTCGCGCAGCCGATCGCATCGTGCTCAGGGTGCTCGAGGAGCGTGGCTATCCGGTCGACGGCGATCTCGATCAGCGCACTGCTCACGTCGCTGCCGATTTCCCGCAGGCCGTCTCGCGCTACCGGCACGCGCACGACATGGTGACCGAGGCCGACCAGAGCACCGAGAACCTGCGCAAGGCGATGGTCGACCTGCGGGTCGTGTTCGAGGAACTGCTCGTGCGCGAGCGCTTGACCGCCTGACGCTTGCCTACGCGTGAGAGGGGCTCGCGGCCACCGAGCCCGAAGCGCAGCTCGATGACGCGGCGTTCGAGCCCGGCAGGCTCTCGAGCGCCAGCGCGAGAACCGCGTCTTCGCCCACGGACAGCTCGACCACCGGATCGCCTTCCTCACCCGCCGGGATCCGTGAAGACGTGACCTGAAAGCGAAGCGGGCGCCGGGGGAAGGCGCCCGCTCCAATCAGCGTCCACTCCGTGGGGTTGGCGTCAGGCAGGAGAGCGGCCGCTGAGGGCGCCGATTAGCGCCACCTCTTGCCTCTACCCAGAAGGCACGCGGGTTGAAACCTCACCCTCGAAAACATGGCTGCCTTCGCGCTCGGCGATCGGGTACCTCTGGAACGCGGAGGCCGCGAGCGCCAACGCCGGCAGCAAGGTGAACGACTAGCTGTTTCGAGCCACGCAGGGTGGGTACCGGCTCCCTGCACCGATACCGACAAAGGAGATGCTCATGACGCAGATGACGACACCCAAGCAGCTCTTCGAGCACGAGCTCAAGGACGTGTACTACGCCGAGAAGATGATCGTGCAGATGCTCCCGACGCTTGCCCGGGAGGCGACGAACAAGAACCTGTCGAGGGCTTTCGAGCACCACCTGAAGGAGACCAGGGGTCAGATCGACAACCTCGAGCAGGTCTTCTCGCACCTCGGCAAGCGCGCCCAGGGCGAGCAGTGCCCGGGGATCGAGGGCATCAAGCGGGAGCACGACGAGTTCATGCAGGAGGAGTCGCCCGTGGGCGAGGTACGGGACATGTTCCTCACAGGCGCCGCAGCGCGGACGGAGCACTACGAGATCGCCGCGTACACGGGGCTCGTCGCGAAGGCGAGGGCGCTCGGGGAGACGGAGGCCGCGAAGCTCCTGAACGAGAACCTGAAGCAGGAGAAGGAGGCTCTCAAGAAGGTCGAGACGATCTCGAAGGATCTCCTCAAGAACGGGAACTCGAGCTCGCGAAGCAAGTCGACGTCGTCCAGGCGCACCGGCTCCACGCGTCGTGCGACGGGCTCGAGCCGCGGCAGGGCCACGGCGTCGAGCCGGCGGACATCGCGTTAGCGGTGAGCGAATGACCTGCGCGAGAGGCCCCGCCCGACGGGGCCTCTCGCCTCTCCGGATCCGGTTCGGCTCGCGCCGCTGCGGGTACTCACGCTGACCGTGGCGCGTCGAGGTGGCTGGAGGCGGCTCGGACGGAAACGGTTCCGCTACGAGGACGCGCGCGCGAACCCGATCGACGACGAGGATCAGCTCGAGCGGATACGGGCGCTCGCGATCCCGCCCGCGTGGACCGACGTGTGGATCTCGCCGAACCCTCGCGCGAAGCTCCAGGCCACCGGGTTGGACGCAGCAGGGCGGCGCCAGTACCTCTATCACCCCGACTTCCGGGCGGCTCAGGAGCAGCAGAAATTCGACCGGCTCGTGCGGTTCGGCGAGCTTCTCCCCGGCCTGCGGAAGCACATGGCTGCGCACCTCCAGCTCGATCCCTACGAGCCCCAATGGACGGCCGCGGTGGCGCTCTCCTTCGTCAACCGCGCGTGGTTTCGCGTCGGTTCCGAGCGCCACGCGAAGCGGACGCGGACATACGGCGTCACGACGCTCAGGAAGCGCCACGCCACCGTGCGCGGCGATCGGGTCACGTTCCGCTTCCGGGGAAAGCACCGCGTGCTCGTACGCACGTCCATCGTCGATCCGGCCCTCGCGGACGCGGTCGAGGCGCTGCTCGGCTATCCAGGCGGCTCCCGCCTGTTCCGCTTCGAGCGCGAAGGCGAGCCGGCACTGCTCACTGGACCGATCCTCAACGAGTACGTCGACACGCACCTGGGAGGCGGCTTCACGACGAAGGACTTCCGGACCTGGGGCGGCACGCTGACCGCGGCGATCGCCCTCGCCGAGCAGGGCCCTCCCGAGTCGCCCGGCGAGGAGCGGCGGACCCTCGCCGCGGTCATGCGCCGCGTGGGCGACGAGCTCGGGAACACCGCAAGCGTCGCCCGCTCGTCGTACGTGAGCCCTGCTGTCGTGGAGCAGTGGCGGGCGGGCCGCACGCTCGCAGGCAGCTACGACGCCCGCCGCCCCCGCCTCGCGGGCCAGGCACGTGGACTGCTGCCCGAGGAGAAGGCTCTCCTGACCCTGTTGAGGTCGTGGCGCGCCCGGAGGGCACGAGCCGCGTAGGAGCGCAGAGCGTTTCTGTGTTCTCCACGGGGGGAACGGTGGAGAGGTGAGAACGATGTTCGCGGCCTACGTCATCGCCATCGCCGCGGGCGTTCTCGCCGCGCTCCTCGTCGCGCTCCTCGGATCGTGAGGACCTTTCTGAGAGAGAACGGCCTGTCGGTGTTCTTCGGGACGATCTTCGTGCTCGCCATCGCCGCACAGTCGTTCGCCGGCCAGCGGCAGCACAACGCGGACCAGACGGTCCACGGAGAAGCGCCGGTCTCGTGGTGGGGCTACGTCCGCTCCGTCGAGTTCTGGGGAGCGGTGATGGAGAACTGGCAGTCCGAGTTCCTCCAGTTCACGCTCTTCATCGGGGTGACGATCTGGCTCGTCCAGAAGGGCTCGAACGAGTCGAAGCGGCCCGAGCACGCCGGCCGCGAGAGCGACGAGAAGCAGCGTGTGGGGCGCGACGCCGACCCGTCCTCGCCCTGGCTCGCACGGGCCGGCGGGCTTCGGACCCGGATCTACGAGAACTCGCTCCTGCTCGTGATGAGCGCGATCTTCCTCGCGACCTGGCTGATGCAGTCGCTCAACAACTGGCGCGCGTTCAACGAGGAGCGCCGCGACCACGCAGGCGCGACCGTCTCCTGGGGGCGGTACCTGCTCGACCCCGACTTCTGGGAGAAGACCCTGCAGAACTGGCAGTCGGAGTTCCTCGCGGTCGGGACGATGGCCGTGTTCACGATCTACCTCCGCCAGCGAGGGTCCCCGGAGTCGAAGCCGGTCGGGGCGGCGCACGACGAGACCGGCACGTCGGGGTAGAAGGGTCGTGCCGAGCATCACGAAGCTCCGCCGCGAAGCCGACGCGTGTCGTCGCTGCGAGCTCTGGAAGCTCGGGACGGGGGTCGTCTTCGGCGAGGGCACACAGGGAGAGCTGATGCTCGTGGGCGAGCAGCCCGGGGACGCCGAGGATCGCGCAGGCCGGCCGTTCGTCGGCCCAGCCGGAGCGCTCCTCCGGAGCCTCCTCGAGGAAGCGGGGATCGGGGAGGAGCGCGTGTACGTGACGAACGCCGTGAAGCACTTCAAGTGGCGTCCCGGAGGAGCGGGGGGCAAGCGCCGCATCCACGACAAGCCGAACTGGACCGAGGTGAAGGCGTGCGGTCACTGGCTCGGCCTCGAACTCGCCGCCGTCGAGCCCGCGCTCGTGGTCTGCCTGGGAGCAACCGCCGCGCAGGCGCTGCTCGGAAGGTCGGCCAGGGTCGGAGCGCTCCGCGGGCACTCGCTGACGCTCGAGAACGGCACTCCCGCGCTCGTCGCCGTCCATCCCTCGGCCGTGCTCCGCGCACGCGAGGACCGGGACGCGCGGCGGGCAGAGCTCCTCGCGGACCTCGAGCTCGCCAGGGCGACACTGGACGAGCTCGTCGCCGCTCGGCGCTGACGCCGGCTGTCAGAGCACGATCCGCACGAAGTCCTCGCCCGTGACCTGGACCGCCACGTTGTGCACGGGAACCTCGCCGACCGCCCCCGACGGCGCGCCGTGGTGCGCGTGACCGTGCACGACGAGGTCCGGGCGGTGCATCCCGATCGGCGCGGCCAGGCGCCCGGAGCCGAGGAACGCCCAGATCGGCTCGGGCTCACCCACGAGCGTGTCCGTCACCGGTGCGTAGTGCATGAGCACGATGCTGCGGTGGCAGCCGGCGACGGCTTCGAGCCCCTGCTCGAGAGCCTCGACCTCGAGCGTCGTCTCGTGGTAGATGTCGCGGAGCAGCCGCTCTCCGAAGTCGGCGAGCTCCGCGCCCGGGAAGCCGCCGACGAAGCCCTTCACGCCGACGATCCCGACCTCGATCTCCCCGATCTCGAGGATGAGGTGCGCGCGGTCGAGCACGTGCACCCCGCCGTCCTCGAGCACGCGGCGTACCTCGCCCTCCTTTCCCGAGTGGTGGTCGTGGTTCCCGAGGACCGCGACGACCGGGGCGTCGAGGCTCGCGCACGCGTCGGCGAGCACGGCAGCCTGCTCGGGCAGCCCGTGCGTCGTCAGGTCGCCGGCGAGCAGCACCAGGTCGACCTCTCCGGCCAGGGCACGGAAGCCGCGCGCGAGCCGCTCGCGAAGCTGCTCCGTGGAATGGAGATCTCCCGCCGCCGCAAGGCGAATCTGTTTTGTCACGGAGTGAGCGATACCCGGAGCGTGGGTTGCACGAACCGCGATCCGGGTATCCGCGCTCCATGCCGCCCGAGAAGACGCCGACGGAGCTCGGCGAGCTGGTCGGAACGATGAAGAAGGCCGGCGCCGCACTGCGGAACGCCGGGATCTCGTTCCTGCTCGGAGGAGGGCTCGCCGCGTGGGCGCGCGGAGGCCCGCCGACCGACAACGACGTCGATTTCTTCGTCAGGGAGAGCGACGCGGAGGCGGCGCTCGAGGCACTTGTCGCCGCCGGCCTGCGCGCCGAGCGGCCTCCCGAGGACTGGCTCCTGAAGGCCTACGACGGCGAGGTCGTCGTCGACATCATCTTTCGGCCTGCGGGCGGCGCGATCGATCCTGCGCACTTCGAGCGCGCCACGGAGCTCGAGGTGCTCGGTCAGAACCTGCTCGTGGCCTCGGTCGACGACGTGCTCGTGACGAAGCTCCTCGCCTTGACGGAGCAGGAGCCGGACTTCCAGGCCGTGCTCGCTCTTGCCCGAGCCCTCCGCGAGCAGATCGACTGGAGCTACGTACGGGAGGCCTCCGGGACGTCGCCGTTCGCCCGCGCGTTCTTCACGCTCGTCGAGGGGCTCGGGATCGCCGAGCCCTCGGGCGACCGCGCGGCCGCCTGAGCGACCGGTGCCCCAGGCCTCCGTGGAGCGCCCCTTCACTCCACGGAGGCCTCGACCTCCCTCCGTCTAGAGGGTGTCGTCCCAGTCGCGGTAGCCGGCGCCACCCTGACCGTAGTACGAGCCGAGCTGACCGCGGTAGCCCTCGTCGTCGATCATCGAGTCGTCGAACTCGGGCGCGTTCTTGATCTGGTCCTTCGTCCGGTTGACGAAGACCTTCTCCTCGGCGTCGTCGATATCCCGGATGACGCCTGCGGGCAGCAGCACCTTCTTGCCGAAGATCCAGGGCCCCGTGTCGACGACCACGTGACCCGTTCCTACCGCGTCACGCGTCGCGTTGTCGACCTTGCCGATGGAGCCGTCGAGCGCTTCGACGCCGTAGCCCGTGACGCGTGAGACGTCGATCTCGGTGCCGGCACGGCCCGATTGGCGATACGTCCATACATCGACCTGCATGTGATCCAGCCTCCTTGGTAGACGAACCAACCCCGCCGTACCCGGCACCGGTGAGCTAGAAACCACATTCGTCACGGAGTGGACGAGGTGCGGCTGCAGCCTCGATACTCGGTACGTGGACTGGCGCGAATTCGACGCTGACCGCCTCTTCGAGCTCATCCGCGACCAGGGGCCTGCACCGGACGCCACGCGGACGATCCGGGCGTTCGAGTGCGTCCTCGAGGCGGCGCGCGACGAGCCCGAGGTGCTGGAGCATCTCCTCGTCGCGGCGGTGTCGCTCGTGGCGCTCGAGCAGGGCGAGACGCCGAGGACGATCCTCGACCGCGTCTTCCGGCGCTCCGTGTCCGACGAGGAATGGCGCAGTGAGTACGCACCGCTCTTCGACTGAGTCGGAGGTTTCGCGCGCGGCGGAAGTCGGGAACCCTGGCCTCGATGTGAGGCACGAAGTGCTGGTCCGACCCCGGGCAACGGTTGTCGCCGCACGGCGCCGGCCTGACAGCGCGGCACCCCGCGGCGCAGGCTCGCTGACCGAGTGGACGGCGAGGCCGGTCGGGCGCCTCGGCCGTCCGTTGCTCCTCGAGATCGAGGCGTACCTGCAGTTCTTCGGCATCGCGCACGGCAGAGACGAGCGCCGCAATCCGTGACTCGGAGCGCTCGGCTGACTCGAGACGGCGCGCGTCGATCATCATGTAGAGCGTGAAGCCCGTGCGTCGGACCGGTTCCGCCCGCTACGGCCTGACCGCGCGTACCCGGCTCGCCCGGTACGGCGCGGCCGCGCTTCTGGCACTCGTCGCCGTCGGCATCGGCCGTGCACTCACGTCGTACACGGACAGCCCGTCCTACGCGCTCGTCGTCGGCGCCGTCGCGGTCGCGGTCTGGTACGGCGGCTTCGGCCCGGGGTTGCTGGCCGTCGTCGTCGGCTGGTCCTTCGCGGCGATCGTCCTGTCCGAGGGGCCGGGAGTCGGCCTCGCCGAGCAGGACGAGCTCCAGTGGGCGACGTCGCTCGTCGTCGGGCTCGTTGTCGTCTGGGTGAGCCTGGTCCTGCGGCGAGGCCGGGAACGCGCTGCCACGGCGGCGGTCGAGGCCGAGGAGTCGACGCGCCAGATGGAGTCGATCCAGTCGCTCACGACCGCGCTCTCCGCTGCGCTGACACCCGCGGACGTCGCCCACGAGCTCATCCGGCGTACCCCTCCGCTCATCGGAGCCCGCGGCGGAGCAGTCGGCCTCATCGAGAGGGACGAGCTCGTCATCGTCGATCCCTCCGGAGTGACGCCCCAGACGCACGCGCCTGGGCTCCGCCTGCCGCTGACGACGGAGGCTCCGCTCACGCGCGCCGCCGCGGACGGAGTGCTGCAGCGCGCGCACGATCGAGCCACGTTCGAGCGCGAGTTCCCCGACGGGGCGGCGCTCTCGCCGTACGCGCAGGCGGCGCTCGCGGTACCTCTCAGCGTAGGCGGTCACGTCGTCGGCGCCATGAGCTTCCTCTACGACAGGCCCGACGCCGTGCACGAGGAGGCCGACGCGATTGCCGCGATTGCCGCGGATCTCGGTGGACAGGCGCTCGAGCGGTCGCGGCTGTACGAGCGCGAGCAGCAGTGGCGCCAGGCTCTCGATCGGATCCTTCGTGCCGCACCACGCCTCTACGCGGGCACGACGGACGAGATCAGCCTCGAGATCTGCCGCGAGGCGCGTCACACGCTCGGGGCGGACATCACGGAGATCTGGCACGTGGACACCGACTGGGTCTGGCTCGAGCTCGTGTGCCGCGAACCGGAAGGCGAGACGCTCAGCCCGCGCGAGCGCCTCGAGATCGCGGACCTGCCCGGGCTGCGCGAGGCGGTCGAGAAGCTCGAGCTGACCTTCGTCCCGGACGCCGAGGAAGCACTTACCGGCCGCCTGCTCGACTACGTTCGCCGGCTCGGGATCCGATCGTGGCTCTGGGCGCCGATCGCGGTCGGTGGCCGTGCAGAGCGCGTCCTGTTCTCCTCGTGGGAGAGCGTGCTCGGCGAGCCCGATCCCTCGATGATGCTTCTCGCCCGGCGCTTCTCCGAGCACGCCGGCCTCGCGCTCGAGCAGCTCGAGCGCAGGGAAGCCGAGGAAGAGGCGGCGCGGCGCGCGGTGGAGACGCAACGGCTCCTCGACTCGACGGCCGCCCTTGCCGCAGCGTCGACCCCCCAGGAGGTGACGGGCGCAATTCTGCGCGAGGGCCTTCGCAGTCTCGGTGCTGCAAGCGGTGTCGTCGTCGCCGTGAACGAGGACGGCGACCAACTCGAGATCATCGACAGCCACGGCTACCGGCCGGAGACGCTCGCCCCCTGGGCCACGATCGCACTCGACGCCGACGTTCCGGTCGCGCTCGCCGCCCGCGACGACGTCCTCGTGGCGATCGAGAGCCCCGAGGAGCTCGAGACACGCTTCCCTTCTGTCGCGGCCACCAGGACGGAGCCCACGAGCTCGTGGCTCGCACTGCCGCTGCGCGCCGGGGGATCTGCTCTCGGCGCCGTCGGCCTCTCGTTCTCGACGCCGCGAACGTTCTCCGAGGCCGAGCTCGACTACGCGCAAGCGCTCGCGCGACAGTCTGGCCAAGCACTCGAGCGCGCGATGCTACTCGCTGCGGAGTACGCGGCACGCACGCGCGCAGAGGAGCTGGTCGTCCTCACGAGCGCGCTGAGCGAGGCCGTGAGCCCGTCCGATGTCTTCCGCGCGGTGCGCGGGCAGCTCCTCGGGCAGGCGAGCGTGAACGCGGCCGGCGTGTACGTGCTGGGCAACGGAGTCGGCCTCGAGCTCGTCGACGCGGAAGGGAGCGAGCTCGGCTCGGGCGCGGGCCTTCGTCAGCTCGCGCTCGACGCGAGCTCCCCTCTCGCCGAGAGCGCGCGGGAGCGACGCGCCGTCTGGATCGACACCGAAGACCAGTGGGGCTCGTACGACGACGCGGAGTCGTGGCACGCCGCGGGCATCCGCCGGCTGGGGGCGGTGCCGCTCATCGCCGATCGCCGGCTCGTCGGCGTGCTCGTCGTCGGCTTCGAGCCGGAAGGCGAGGTGGACGACGACCTACGCGTAAGCATCGAGGCGGTCGGGAGTCGAGCCGCGCAGGCGCTCGAGCGCGCCTGGCTCATGGAGCGCGAGCAGGCAGCGCGGGTGGGCGCGGAGACGGCCTCGCGGAGGACGCGCCGGCTCCAGTCGATCACCGAGGCGCTCGCGGCGGCTCCGACTCCGCGGGAGGTCGCAGAGATCGTCGTCCGGGAGGCTGCGGCGGCCGTCGCGGGCGACGTCGCAGTCCTCTTCGCCTTCGACGACAACCGGGAAGCCCCGGAGGTCCTCGCGTCGCTCGGCACGGACGAGAGCGGCACCACGGCGCTGACCGCGCCCGTTGCAGACGCCGCGCTCCGCGGTTCGCTCGTCGTCGTGGACGGCGAACCGGCCACGGATCTCGTCGCGAGCGCGATTCGCGCGGCCGCCGAGCAAGCGGAGCTGCACGGTGCCGTCTGCGTGCCCCTCGGGGTCGGCTCGCGGATACCCGGAGCGCTCTTCGTCGGATTCCGCTCACGCGCGCAGCTCGCCGCCGAGGACATTGCCCTCGTACAGACGCTCGCTCGTATCGGAGCGCAGGCGCTGGAGCGCAGCAGGCTGTTCGACGACGAGCAGCGCCTGCGGCAGCGCACGGAGCGCGTTCAGTTGATGACCGAGGCGCTGTCGGGCTCGCTCACCCAGCGCGACGTCGCCGAGGTAGTCGTGGAGGCGCTCGTCCAGGGCGCCGGCGCCGACGGTGCCGCGCTGTCGATCGTCGCCGAGGACCGGCAGGTGCAGAAGAAGCTTGCGTGGCGGGGCTACGAGCCCGAAGCGCAGGAGACGTGGCTCGAGATTCCGCTGCAGGCGCCGACACCGGGGAACCTGGCGCTCGACACCGGGCAGATCGTCTTCTACGAGGAGCTGGACGCGCTCGCCGAAGACTTCCCGGAGGCGGCGACGCGCATGCGGCTCACCGGCCATGAGTCCTTCCTCTTCATTCCCCTCGTGGCAGGAGGGCGCACGAACGGCCTCATCATCACTTCCTTTGCGGAGCCGGTATCGCTCGGAGACGAGGATCGGGCGTTCGTGGAGACGCTCGCGAGCCAGGCCGCGCAGGCACTCGACCGCGCGCGGAGCTTCGAGTCCGAGCGCACGATCGCGGAGACACTCCAGCGCAGCGTCCTGCCCGCATCGCTTCCGACGGTGCCCAACGTCCAGCTTGCCGCGCGCTATCTGCCCGGCACGGACGAGGTGGATGTCGGCGGCGACTGGTTCGACGCGATCCTCTTCCCGACCGGACGACTCGGTCTCGCGGTCGGCGACGTCGTCGGGAAAGGCGTCCAGTCGGCGGCGACCATGGCGCAGCTTCGCAACGCGCTGCGGGCGTTCGCACTCGACCAGATGAAGCCGGCGGCGACGATCTCACGCCTCAACCGCCTCACGGAGGAGATCGCGGAGTCGGCGTTCGCGACCGTGGTCTACGCGGTGCTCGATCCGGACACCGGCGTCTGCAGGTTCACGTCCGCAGGACATCCCCCGCCTCTCCTGGTCCATCCCGACGGAAGCGCCGAGTACGTCGAGGGCGGCCGCGGCCTGCCGCTCGGGACCGGGGCAAGCGTCCGCTACCGCCAGGCGACGGTGGAGCTCCCCGTCGGCTCCACGGTGATCCTCTACACGGACGGCCTCATCGAGCGACGCTCCGAGTCGATCGACGAGGGCCTCGAACGCCTCCGTATCGCCGCAGAGACCGCGCCCGGCGACCCAGAGCGCCTCGTCGAGCACGTCCTCGAGCACGTCGCGGGAAGCGAGGGCCGCGGCGACGACATCGCCGTGCTCGCAGTCCGGCTCCTGGCCGTTGCGCCGAAGCCGCTCGAGCTCGACCTCCCGAGCGGCGCGCGCTCGCTCGACCTCGTGCGCGACGCCCTGCGCGTCTGGCTCGAAGACGCTCCCGTGACACAGACCGAGTCGCACGACATCGTGCTGGCGACCTGGGAGGCATGCGCCAACGCGGTCGAGCACCCCGTGCCCGGCGACGGGAGACGATTTGCCGTTCGAGCCGAGCTCAAGGACTCGACCGTACTCGTGACCGTCACCGATCCGGGGCGCTGGGCGGACGAAACGGAGCGGCCCGACCGAGGTTTGGGGCTGCGGTTGATCCGCTCCGTCATGTCCTCGGTCGAGATCGACTCCGGTGCGGCCGGGACTCGCGTCCGGCTGGAGAAGGTACTCGCGGGCCGGCACCCGGCTGTCGCGATCGTCCAGACGCCGTAGGCCGCGTCAGAGAAGCCAGATGAGCAGCACCACGATGATGATGAGTGCGAGCAAACCACCGCCGATGTACATCTCCGACCTCCTTTCGCGTCGTCCGTTTCGACAGGCCGGGTAATTCCACGCCGAGCGTCGGCGCAAACGCCCGGCTCTTGTTTCGCCGCTCGCCGGAGTTGGGTACGCCGGTGGCCGAACCGCACGAAAAGAGGAGGTCGAGATGCCACCACGTGGCGTGAAGAAAGGCACCAAGCGCGCTCGACAGTACGAGCACATCAAGGACTCGGCTCGCGAGCGCGGCGCGTCTGCGGATCGCGCCGAGGAGATCGCGGCGCGGACGGTCAACAAGGACCGCGCTCGGCACGGGGAGGCGGCGAACCCCTCGCGCCTGTCCCGGGAAGACATCTCGTCGGGGCGGCGAGGCGGCATTCGAAGCCACCGCAAGAGTCCACGCGGCCGCACCCGCGACCAGCTGTACGAGGAAGCCAAGCGGCGGAACGTGAAGGGACGCTCGACGATGACGAAGGCTCAGCTCGAGCGCGCCCTCTCCCGCTAGAGACGAGCTTCGCGGCCGCCGCCGGACAGGCGGCGTTTCGGCGGCGGTCCGCGAGGGTATCGCTCAGCGGTGAGCACGGCGCTGGATTCGGATCCGTTGCAAGGGCACCGTGCCGGGGGTGCGGATCACGCGTAGGGTGGCGGGGACCTCGTTCGCGCCGGAAACGCCCGCACGCTGCACCTATGGACCGGAACGTCGACGCACTCCTCCTCGCGTACCACCGCACGGGCGACGAAGACGCGCGCGAGCAGGCGCTCGTCGAGCTGATGCCGCTCGTCCGCGCGCTGGCCGCGCGCTACTCGGGACGGGGCGAGCCGCTGGAGGACCTGGTGCAGGTCGGCTCGGTCGGTCTAATCAAGGCCGTCGACCGCTTCGACGTCGACCGGGGCGTCGAGTTCTCGAGCTATGCCGTCCCCACGATCGTCGGCGAGATACGCCGTCACTTCCGGGACAAGGCGTGGGCGATGCACGTTCCCCGGCGGTTGAAGGAGCTGAGCGTCCGGCTCACCCGCGTGCTCGACGAGCTGACGACCGAGCTCGGTCGCTCGCCGACCGTCGCCGAGCTCGCGGAGGCGGCGGGGGTCGAGGAGGAGGACGTCATCGACGCGCTCGACTCGTCGCACGCGTACTCCACGCGCTCGCTCCACGCTCCGTTCGACGACGACGGCGACGAGAGCCTCGCCGACCGCCTCGGAGTCGAGGAGCGGGGCTTCGACGACGTCGAGGACAGCTCGCTCGTCGGCGCGGGCCTCGCGGCGCTCGACGAGCGCGAGCGCCGCATCGTCGAGCTCCGCTTCTTCCAGGAGATGACCCAGTCGCAGATCGCGGCCGAGCTCGGGATCTCGCAGATGCACGTCTCACGCTTGCTTCGGCGCGCGCTTGCCAGCATGCGCGGCAGAATCGAGGAGCTGATGGAGGAGCCCACCTGAACGCCCCCCTCGTCACGCTGACCTTCCCCGCGAAGCCGGACTACCTGGTGCTCTCGCGGCTCGCGCTCTCGGGGCTGGCGCGGGCGTATCCGTTCGAGCCGGAGGTGCTCGCGGACCTGAAGCTCGCCGTCACCGAGGCCTGCGGCAATGCCGTCCGGCACGCCTACGAGAACGCGAACGAACCGGTGACGATCGCGTTTCACATCGCCGGAGAGGCGCTCGAGATCGTCGTCGAGGATCGCGGCAGCGGGCTCTCGGTCTCACCCGGCGAGGACTGGGCGATGCCCGACGACCCCGAAGGCGGCATGGGCATGGCCATCATCAGAGCGGTCGTGGACGAGCTCGACGTGACCACCGGCCCGGGCGGACGGGGCACGATCGTGCGCATGACGAAGCTGCTGACGCCCCCTGCGCCGGCGGGCTAGACGCTCGAGCGGAGCTCGCCCAGCGCCTCCGCGCGCGAGGGCGAGAGCGGCAGCGCCTGGTCGAGGGTCGTGATCTCGAAGATCCTCCGAGCGGCGGTGCCTGGCAGCACGACGCGCGCCTCCACGCCGTTCCGGGAACGCTCCTTCAGCGCCCGCACGAGGACGCCGAGCGCGGTCGAGTCCATGAACGAGACCTTGCTCAGGTCGACGAGCAACGGGCGCACGTCGCCCGCTTCGGCCACCCCGAGGCGCTCGGTGAGCTCCGGAGCGGAGTACGCGTCCAGCTCGCCGGCCGCCGTCAGGACGACGACGCCGAGCTCGTGTTCGATCCCGATGCGATGCACGGTTCGCGGTGAATCATGCGCGGACGACGCACCGAGGTGGGGTGTGGACTAGCCGCGCCGCTCGCTGACCGCGCGCCAGACGAGGAGGATCAGGATGGCCCCGAGAATCGCCGCGGCCCAGGTGCTGAGATCGAAGAACTCGTCGATCGGGTCGCCGAGCCCGAAGATCGAGGCGATGAACCCTCCGAGCAACGCCCCTCCGATCCCGAGCAGCGTCGTCACGATGCAGCCTCCTCGCTCCTCGCCGGGCAGGACCGCCTTCGCGACCACCCCGACGAGGAAGCCGAGGAGTATCCAGCCGATGATCCCCATAGACCCGGGTCAGACCCGGTCGTCCTTGATGACGGTCGTGTTCTGACCGCCGGCCGCCGCCTCGCGCGGGCCGCCGAAGCCGCCCCAGCTCGACCAGAAGACGAACGAGAGCACGAGCCCGACGAGCCCGACGATCAGGAGGATGACCCCGACCACGTGGATGTCGATGCCCGAAGCTTCAGCGCTGACCGCCCAGGTCAGGATGGCGCCGGCCGCGATGAGCAGGAGGCTCAGACTGATACCCATTGCCCTTCCTTTCGTGTCGAAGCCAACCGAACGCGTCGGCGGGTACCCGTCCCGGCCCGCGGCCAAACGCACGCGGCTGCTACGGGGTCGGCTCTAGGACGAGCTCGTCCACCGTCGAGCGCACCGTCGTAACGGTGTCCAGCCCGACGATCTCGAGGGTGCGAGCGACGTGCGCGGTGGGCTCGAGCACGATGCCGAATCGCCGAGCGTCGCCGATCCGGCGTGCGACCCGGAAGAGCATGTGCAGCGCCGCGCTGTCGACGAAGGTCACGCCGTTCAGGTCCAGCACGACCCCACCGTCACCTGCCGCCTCGTCGAGCTTCGCCTCGACCTCGAGCACGTTCGTGAGATCGAGCTCGCCGGCGAGCGCGATGACCGTAAAACCATGCGGCTCCGGCTCGCGAACCTCGAGCTCGTAGGGCGTCACTCCGCGAGCATAGGCATTTGGCGTCGCCGAAGGGTATGCACCAATCCTCTTAATCGGATCGGGCACGTTTGCGCCTACGCAGTCGTGGGCACTCTCGAATCGTGGCTTCCGACGTCGACTTCCCGGAGATAGCCTCGAACACGCTCGGCGTGGAGCCGTTCCGGATCGAGGAGGAGCACCCTCCCGGGAGCGACGTCATCCTCTTCGTCCTCTACGGAGAAGTGGATCTTCATGTCGCCCCGCGCCTCCGCGAGCGTCTGACGCGTGCGATCGACGATGGCGCCGCGTACGTCGTCGTCGACCTCGCGAGGGTCACGTTCTTGGACTCCATGGCCCTCGGCGTCCTGCTCGGAGCGCTGAAGCACCTGCGGGAGACAGGCGGCGAGCTGCGCCTGGTCGTCCCCGCCGCCGACCTGCGCAGGATCTTCGAGATCACGCTGCTCGACGAGGTGTTCACGCTCGCGCGGACGCGGCAGGAGGCGCTCGCCGAGCTCACGGGCTCCTGGGGCAACTAGCCCGCGCTCGGCGACTCCGAGACGTGCAATCCTCAGCGCGAACATGAGCACGGACGCGACCGATGCGCCCACCTCGGCGAGGACGAGCAGCGCGGACCGCATCGTCCTCACGCTTCCGGGTAGCCCGAGCCTCCGTGGCGTCGCGACGCTCGTTCTGGGCGGCATCGGCAGCCGAATCGACCTGCCCTACGAGAAGGTCGACGAGCTGCAGCTCGCCGTCCTCAGCGTGCTCACCGCCAGCGACGTCGAGTCGGCGACGATCGAGGTCGATATCGAAGACGCCACGGTGGTCGTGAGCGTCGGGCCCCTGCCGCAGGGGACGTCCGCGACGCCGGGGTTGCAGGCTGTTCTCGAGCGCCTTGTGGACGCCGTGACGCCCTCGCTCCGGGGCTCGGGCGAGGAGCGCGCCGAGTGGCTGACGCTTCGTGTCACCCGCCCACCCCGCGTATAGCCTCAGACCTGTTTTGCGGCCGGCAGGACAGGGCACCCGTGAAGCGTGGAGACTCGAGCCCCGACGATCACGACGAAAGGGATGCCCGCCCTCGTCTTCGTCGGGCGTGAGCGATCCGGCCCGTCACGACGGATGGAGAGCCTCGTCGCGTGGGTCAAGGTCACGCAGAAGAAGCGGCTTCGCGTCATCGACGTCGATGCGGACGCGAGCCCCGAGCTCGTACGCGAGCTGGGAGTCTCCAAGGTTCCCGCGCTCGTGCTCGTGAAGGATCAGCAGGTCCTCGGCCGACTCGAGGGCCGCGTGACCGGGCGTGAGATCGAGGAGCTCATCCGTCCTCACCTCGGCTAGAACTGACACCAGTTCGTGATCTCACCGGACACACCGAGGAAGATCACGAGCTCGCGCGAGAGGTAGTCGGGGAAGAGGGCGTAAGCCGTCAGGCGAAAGTGGCCGTCGACGAGGACGATCGGCTCGTGCCTCGGTCGAGGAGCTCCATTCGGCGAACGTTGCTCCTACAGCTATGTGTGCCCGTGCGCCCCGTGCGCATGGGCGTGGCCCTTGCCGCGGGCGATGAGGGCCCGGTTGACGAGGAACGTCGGTCCCCACGCGACCGCGAGGGCGATCGCGAGCGAGATCCAGAAGAGCGCGTCGCCGAGACCGGCGTCCAGCGCGCCGGGCCAGAGCAGGAGAACCGCGTTGTCCACGATCTCCATCGTCGTGATCGAGAGCGTGTCGGCGACGAGCGCGATCCCGAGTGCCGCGCCGAGAGCAGTGCCCGCCCGAAAGAGCGGGACGAGCGTCAGCAGGTAGCCGAAGAAGAACGCGAGCACGACCGCAAGCGCGATCGAGGCAGCGTCTCCCCACCCCCACCACGTCGCGAGGACCATGCCGAGCACCTCGCCGATCCCACAGCCCGTGAGGCAGTGATTCGTCGCGCGGACGGCGAGCGCGTTGACCCCCACACGTCGAGAGTAGACTCCCGCGCCATGTTCGAGGGAGGCCTCGCCGAGCTCCACACGCACCTCGGCGGCTCCGTGGCCTCGGACATCCTCTGGAGCCTCGCGCACGAGCAGGGCATCGCGCTCCCCGTGAAGGACTACTGGGAGTTCGACGCGCTCGTCACGGTCTCCGACCCTCGCGGAGTGAAGGGGCTCGACGAGCTCGACCGCCTCTACCACTGGACGGAGCTCATCCAGTCCTCGCCGATCGCGGTCGAGCGCTCGGTGCATGCGGCGATCGGCGGTGCGTACCGCTCGCAGGGGATCACGACGCTCGAGCTCCGCTTCAACCCCATGAAGCGGAACCGCGGCGGCGAGCGCGACCTCGATCACATCATCCTCGCCGCGGTCCGCGGCCTCGACCGCGCGAGCCTCGAGTACCCACAGGTGCGAGCGGGGCTGATCCTCATGATGGACCGCACGTTCGACCGGCGCCTGAACGAGATCATCGTCGAGAAGGCCGTGCGCTGGTCGGGCCGCGGGATCGTGGGCGTGGACATCGCAGGCCCGCGGCCGGGCGGCGCCCGGTACGACTACACGCAGCTCGCGCCCCTGGTCCAGACGGCACGCGAGGCCGGGCTCGGCGTGACGATCCACGTCGGCGAGGAGGGCGGCGACCTCGGGCGCCAGGAGCTCGGAGAGGTGCTCGAGCACCTGCGTCCGGAGCGCATCGGGCACGGGATTCTCGCAGCCGGCGAGAGAGAGCTCGAGCGGCTGCTGCGCGAGCTCGGGACGGTGCTCGAGATCTGTCCGACGTCGAACCTGCTGACGAGAGCGCTGCGGGACGAGGATGCCGTGCGCGACACGTTCAGGCGCTTCGTGGACGCGGGCGTCGCGTTCACGATCGCGACGGACGGCCCCGAGATGATGCGGACGCACCTCCGCGACGAGTTCGAGCTCCTCCTTCGCCTCGGCGCGCTCGACGAGGACGAGCTGCGCGAGGCGAACGCGCGCGGTCATGCCGCCGCGTTCCAGCGGGCGACGCCCGTGCCTGCCTAGAGCTCAGGCCGCCGCGGCGACGAGCTCGCGGAGGAACGCGCGTACTGCGCCCGGCGACTCGATCCGCACGTGCTCCTGCGCCCCGCCGCCGTCCGCTCCCGACGGCAGCAGGCTGCCCACGTGGCCGGCGACGGAGCCCGCAGGCAGCGCGTCGAGCAGGTCGTGGTCGGTGCGGTCGTCACCGAGCCCGAGGACGACCGTCCGCGGCGGCCGCTTGCCGTCCGGAAAGAGGCTTCGCACGTACACGCCCTTGTCTACGCCGCGCGCGCGCACTTCGACGACCCGGTGGCCGAGCAACACCTCGGCCGGAAGCCCGGCGAGCTGCTGCGAGAGGTCGTTCAGGAGCTCGTGGGCGCGCCAGGCGCCGTACTCGGGCTCGGCCTCGCGGTAGTGCCACGCGATCGCAGCTGACTTTCGCTCCACGAACGCCCCCGGAACGTCGGTCGCAAGGCGCCGCAGGAGACGCTCGATCTGGGGCATCCAGGTGAGGTCGAGCTCCACCAGCGGCCGCCACGGTTCCCCGGGGGCCCGGGCGAGGTAGCCGTGCTCGGCGCACAGGTGGATCGGGAGCTGCCCGAACCACTGCTCGAGGTTGCGCCGGCGACGCCCGCTCACGATGTGGACGCTCGTCGCGCGCAGGCCTGCGAGCTCGCGCAGGAGCGAGCGGATCTCGGGCGTCGGCAGCGCGAGGTCGGGGTGCGGCTCGATCTCCCGCAGCGTGCCGTCGTAGTCGAGGAGCACCGTGCGCGCCCGCGCCCGTGCGAAGCGACCGGCCAGCTTCTCCGCGAGCGCCCCGTCCACGAACGGCGGCGGCCGCCGTCGCCGCCGGTCCCGTCGCGAGGCGCGCGCGAGGCGCGTGAGGAAGCCTTCCGCCCAACGGCGGCAGTCGAGAGCCTCGACGCGCTTCGCCATCGTCTCGAGCCGCCTCCGCCGTTCGCGCGGTCCCAGCTCCAGTGCCGTGCCGAGCTGGTCGACGACGTGAACCACGTTCCAGGGATTCACGAGCAGCGCTCCCGGCAGCACCTGAGCCGAGCCCGCGAACTCGGACAGGAGGATCGACCCGCGCCAGCGCCCGCCGAGCCCGGGCTCGGACTGACAGAGCACGAACTCGTGCGCGACGAGGTTCATGCCGTCCCGCAGCGGCGTGACCATCATCACGTTCGCGCGGCGGTAGAGCGCCACGAGCCCAGGCTTCGAGATGTCACGGTGGAGGTACTCGACCGGCGTCACGCCCGGCTGTCCGAAGCGGCCGTTGATCCGCGCGATGAGGAGCTCGATCTCGTCGCGCTGTGCGAGGTACTCCGGGCTTTCGAGCCGCGAGGGCACGAGGACCTGGAGCATCGTCGTCGTGCGGGCCAGCGACGGGTCGCGCTCCAGGAAGCGCTCGTAGGCGAGCAGCTTCTGGGGAATGCCCTTCGTGTAGTCGAGCCGCTCGACGCCGAGCACGAGCCGGCGCCCCTCGTACTGCTCCTCGAGCTGCTCGTACAGCCTGGCCGTCTCGGCGTCGGCCAGCGTGTCCTGGAACCCGGCCACGTCGATCCCGATCGGGTCGACGCCGATGCCGACGTTGCGGGTCGCGAGATCGAGCGAGTCGGGTCGCGAGTCGAGCCCGAGCACGCGCAGGCAGGACGACCGGAAGTGCCTCGCGTAGTCGCCGATCTGGAAGCTCACGTAGTCCGCCCCGAGCACGCCACGCAGGAGCTGCTCCCGCTCGGGCAGGAGCCTGTAGACCTCGGAGGAGGGGAACGGCGTATGCAGGAAGAAGCCGACGGCGAGGTCCGGCGAGCGTCGGCGGAGCAGCGCCGGCACGAGCATCAGATGGAAGTCGTGCACCCAGACGCGCGTGTCGGGCCCGCAGTGCTCCAGAATTGCGTCGGCGAAGCGCTCGTTCACCTGCACGTAGCGCTCCCACGCCTCGGGGGTGATACGCAGCCGGTCGCCGAAGTAGTGGAAGAGCGGCCAGAGCGTGTCGTTGCAGACCCGGCCGTAGAAGTCCTCCTCCTCGTCGGCGGTGAGGAAGACCGGCACGAGGTTGTCCTTGGCCAGCCGCTTCTCGACGTCGCGCTCGAGCGATTCCGGCACGACCGCTCCGGGCCAGCCGATCCAGACCGAGTCGCCGCGGACGGCACGGAGGGCGGCGGCGAGCCCGCCCACGGACTGCGAGACGTCGAAGCCGTCATCGCCGATCATCACTCGGACCGGCAGGCGGTTGCTCGCGATGACGAGTTCCGGATGTCGCTTTCCTCGAGCCAGTGCGCGCCTCCTCCCGGGTGCGACCGCGTGGCGTAGGTACAACCTACGTTTCCCGCAGGACTCGAGTCATGACCAACGGCCTCGGCATCATCGGCAACTGCTCGTACAACGCCCTGCTCCGCGAGGGTTCCGTGGAGTGGCTCTGCTGGCCGCGCCCCGACTCGAGCTTCGTCTTCGGGCCGCTCCTCGACCGCGAGCGTGGCGGTGTGTTCACCGTCGAGGGCGTCGGCGCCGACGAGGTACGACAGGAGTACGTGGAGAACACGAACGTCTTCCTCACGGTGTTCAGCGGCCCCGAGGGCAGCTTCGAGCTGATCGACTTCGCGCCGCGGTTCGCGCAGTTCGACCGCTTCTTCAAGCCCTCGATGCTCGTCCGCATCCTGCGGCCGCTCTCCGGCGAGCCGAAGGCGCTCGTCCGCTGCAAGCCGGTGCGCGAGTACGGCTTCGCCGAGTCCGCCTCGTGGCGCGGCTCGAACCACATCGAGTACACGGACTTCTCGACGCCCGTCCGGCTGACGACGAACGTCCCGCTGACGTACGTCGAGGACGAGCGGCCCTTCCTGCTCGAGCGCGACCGGCACATCGTGCTGACCTGGGGCCAGCCGCTCGAGGCGGGGATCGAGGAGACGGCAGAGCACTTTCTCGAGCGCACCGTCGACTACTGGCGCCGCTGGGTGAAGGCCACGCGCGTGCCGCGCGACTACCAGAGCGAGGTGATCCGCTCGGCGCTCGTGCTCAAGCTCCACCAGTACGAGGACACGGGCGCGCTTCTCGCCGCGACGACGACGAGCATGCCCGAGCACCCGGGCTCGGGACGAACGTGGGACTACCGGTACTGCTGGCTCCGCGACGCGTACTTCACGCTGAACGCGCTCGAGCGCCTCGGCCACTCGGAGGAGATGCTCCTCTTCCTCGAGTACCTCCGCAACCGTGCCGACGAGCGCGAGGGCGCACTCCAGCCCGCGTACCGGATCGACGGCGGTCACGAGGCGCCGGAGCGGGAGATCGAGCACCTCTCGGGTTATCAAGGGGACGGCCCGGTGCGGGTCGGGAACCAGGCGTTCGAGCACCTCCAGAACGACGTCTACGGAGAGATGGTGCTCGCCGTCAGCAGGCTCTTCCTGGACACGCGCTTCGTGGGCGAGATCCCGCCGCACACGGCGGTCGAGATCGTCCAGAGCCTCCTCGACCAGATCGAGGCCAGGCTCGAGGAACCGGATGCTGGCCCGTGGGAGTTTCGCGGGCGCACGCGGCTCCACTCGTTCACGGTGCTCATGCACTGGGCCGGCGCGCGGCGGGCGGTCGAGGTGGCGGAGACCCTGGGCGCCGACGAGCTCGCGGACCGTGCCCTCGAGATCGAGGCGCGCGCGGCCGAGCTCCTCGAGAGGCAGTGCTGGAGCGACGAGGTCGGCGCCATCACGCAGGTCGCGGGCGAGCCGCAGCTCGACGCCGCGCTCCTCCTCGCCGTGCATCTCGGCTTCTTCGCGCCCGACGACCCGCGCGCCGCGTCGCATGTGGACGCGATCCGCAAGGCGTTGTCGCTCGACGGCGGCCTACTCCGGCGTTACTCGGTGCAGGACGACTTCGGCGTCATGGAGGCCGCATTCACGGTGTGCACGTTCTGGCTCGTCGAGGCGCTGACGATCCTCGACCGCATGGACGATGCGCGGGACATCTTCGAGCGGCTCATCGGCTTCCACAACGGCCTCGGCCTCTTCAGCGAGGACCTCCTCCCGGACTCGCACGAGCAGAGCGGGAACTTCCCGCAGACGTACACGCACGTCGGGCTCATCAACGCCGCGTTCCGGCTTTCGCGCCGCTGGGACTGACCTATAGACGGGGTCAGGCTAAAGTCTGACCCCACCGCCACCCCGTGGGGTCAAGCTTCAGCTTGACCCCGGTGTTCGGTTCGCGCTCTTAAGCGGTGCAACTCCTAACGATCAGCAACTCGCATCCTCCTTCAGGAGTGACGCGGCTCGCGACGTCGTTCTCACAACTGTGCGCCAGCAACCGTTTCCCCTGCCGTGACGGCTCCCGTGAGGCATGTGTGGGCGGCACTCCTCGTCGTCTACGTCGTCTGGGGCTCGACGTACTTCGGCATCAAGATCGCGGTCGACACGCTGCCGCCGCTCTTCGCCGGCGGGAGCCGGTTCCTCGTGGCCGCCACGCTGCTCGCCGCGATCCTCGCGCTGCGCGGGACGAGCCTGCGGGTAACGCGTCGCGAGCTCATGTCCGCTGGAATCGCGGGGACGCTCCTGCTCGGACTCGGGGTCGGCCTCGTGCACGTGGCCGAGACGCGAATCGACTCGAGCGTCGCGGCGATGATCGCAGGGACGGTCCCGCTCCAGATCATCGTCATGCGGACGGCAGCGCGCGAGCACCCCGCTCGCGCGACGCAGCTGAGCGCGCTCACCGGGCTCGTCGGGCTCGGGCTCGTCGTCGCGCCCGGCCTGGGCGCGGGCTCCACCGCGCTCGGGCTGGCGGTGATGATCGCGGCCTCGTTCTCCTGGTCGACCGGCTCGTACGCGTCCAAGCGGCTCCACCTTCCGAAGGATCCGTTCGTCACCTCGGTGTACGAGATGGCGACGGGCGGCGCTCTGCTGCTCCTCGGGTCGCTCGCGTTCGGCGAGCTCGGAGAGCTCGACGGCGGGGCATTCGCAGCCGACTCCGTGCTCGCCTGGGCCTACCTCGTCGTCATGGGCTCGCTGGTCGGGTTCACGGCATACGCGTGGCTGCTGCGCACGGCTCCGATCTCGCTCGTCGTCACGCACCAGTACGTGAACCCGCTCGTCGCCATAGCGCTCGGCGTCGCCTTCCTCGGCGAGCGGCCGAGCCCGTTCGCGCTCCTCGGCGCGCTCGTCGTGATCGCTGCGGTCTACGTCGCGATCCGGGCCGAATTCCCCAGGAGAGCTCGACCCACGAGCGTCTCGCCGCGAGGAGCTCCGGTCGATCAGAGCGCGTAGGGACGCTAGGCCGCGACGGCAGGCGGCGTAGCGGCGAACGGTGCGAGCAGCGGCGGATCCAGCGCCGCGAGCAAGTCGGCGGCCTGCTCCTCCGAGCAGTCGAGCACCTGTCGGGCGCCGGCGCCTTGCCCGAGATGGAGCACGACCGAGCACAACCCCGCCCGGGCCTGGCCGGGTGAGCGCTCGACCGCGTACGAGACCACCGCGTGCGGGTCCAGCGACGTCCACCGGCGTTGCAGCGATCCCTTGCGAACGAAGAGCCTGCGCCCGTCGAACCGGTGGCCGAGCTGGCGGTACCGGTCGAGCGCGAGCGGCACCGCCGCGACGATGAGCACGAGAGCCGGCAGGACGGCCCACCACCAACCGAGCGCCGCGGCCGCGACGAGGATTGCCAGGGGCGCAACGATCGCGCGCACGAGTCGTCTCGTCCGTGCGGCCCGCGGGTGGCGCTCGAGCTCGAGCTGAGGCCGAACGAGCGGATCGACCGCGCGCATCAGCTCCCACGCCGCGGACGTCGTGATCACGGGTGCCAGCATGGTCCGTCCGGAGCGTCCGCCGCCGACACCGCCTGCGATTGCCGTCACGCCGGTCAGGTCGAAAGCCCGGCGGAGCGGCGAATCTCGCAGGTCGAGCCCGCGAACGCGGGCGCGGTCGATCGCGACGACACGTCGCGTCAGCAGCCCGCGCCGCGCGACGAGCCGGTCGCCCTCGTCCGCGAGCTCGAACTCCCAGTCGGCGACGAGCGATCCCGCGGCTGCGAAGACGAGCGCAAGCAGCACGAGAGCCGCTCCGGCGATGGTCACGGTGAGCACGTCGGCCGAGAGCCGGTCACCGGCCTCGCTCCAGAGCCGCTCGCCGAGTGAGCCGGGAAGGTCGTCGGCGAAGTTGGCGACAAGGCCGATGACCGCAAGCGGCGCGAGGATGTGGCGCCCACTCGTGAGCCCGCCGACGACGAGCAAACTGGGAGTCGCGCGGTAGAGAGCCGGCGCGGGCGGTCCTTCGGCCTGCTCCGTGTCCGAAAGCACCGCGCGGGAGAGCAGCACCTGACGCAGGCGCTCACCTTCCTGGAGCGAGACGGCTGCCAGCGACAGCTCCGCCTTCGAGCTGCCGCCGGCAGCAGCCTCGACGTCCAGGCGCACCAGGCCGAGCACCCGGTGCAGCCACGGCGCGCGCAGCTCGACGCCTCGGATGCGGTCGAGCGGGACGATTCGCGTCTGGTGGCGAAAGACGCCCCGGTCGATCACGAGCCGGCCGCCCTCCACGCGGTACGTGAATCGGCGCCACTCGGCCACGAGCAGGACGAGCCCGACCACAGCCGCAAGCGCGAGCGCGGGCAGCGCGAGCCCGCCGCGCCAGGTAACCGCCACGATGAGCACCGGCAGCAGGCTCGCCCCGATCATGCGGCGTGCGAAGACGACGATCGCGAGCGGGTGCAGTCGTCCCCGCGGCGAGGGAGACGACTGGCTCAGGTCCCCTCCTCGATCCCGGCGCGGCGAGCGAGCTCCTCGACGAGCGCGTCGGCGACACGAGGATCGAGGCCGGGCACGTCGGTTCCGCCGCTCGACGAGGCTGTCGTGACCGCGATGGACACGAGACCGAAGGCACGCTCCAATGGGCCACGCTTCGTGTCGACCGTCTGCACGCGGGCGTGAGGGACGACCTGCCACCTCCGCCAGAGGCGTCCGCGCGCGACGTACAGCCCGAGCTCGGTGATCTCGTAGCGGAAGCGACGGTACTCGAGCCGTGGCTGGACGAAGGCGAGCACCGCCAGCAGCACCACGAGTGCACCACCCGCGCCGGCGACGATCGCAGCGGCGAGCCCCTCGTCCGCCGTCGCGAGCATCCCCGCAACGATCGCCGCCGCGACCAGGGCGCCGAGCGCGACGAGACTCCATTCGAGCGTCCACAGGCGCTGCACCCGCGGATCGAGCTGCAGCGCCGGATCGCGGAGGATCACGGCACCAGCCTGCCAGACCGGCTCGGAGCTACCGCTCGACCTGCGAGCGTCGCGCCGCGAGGAACTCCAGCAGGTCGGAGCGCGTGAGGATTCCCGTCGGCGTGCCCGCGCTCGCGACGACGACCGCGCCGTTCGTCCCCGACAGGCCCTCGTAGACCTCGACCATCGACGCGTCCGCGTCCACGGCCGGCAGAGGCGGCTGCATGGCCACCGCGACGTCCTCGTTCAGCGCGTCCGGGTTCCGGAACACGCGGTCGAGGAGCGCCCGCTCGTGCAGCGAGCCGACGACGTCGGCGAGCGAGTCCACGGGCTCGCTGCGGACGACGGGGAGCTGCGAGATGCCGTAGCGCTGCATCGTGTCGATCGCCGTTCCGACCTTCTCGTGCGACCCGACGGTCACGAGATCCGGGACGTCGTGGCCGACACGGCGGAAGCGCAGCACCTCGTCCACCGCCGGCGGAGGCGTCGTCCGCTCGAGGAGGCCGTACTGGATCATCCAGTTGTCGTCGTAGAACTTCGAAAGGTACGAGCGCCCGCTGTCCGGGAAGAACATGAGCACGCGTGCGTCTCGGTCGAGCCTCTTCGCGACCTCCATGCCGGCGTGAGCCGTGGAGCCGGCCGAGCCGCCGACGAGCAGCCCTTCCTCCCGCGCCAGGCGCCGCGCCACGCGGAACGAGTCGCGGTCGGAAACGCGCACCCACTCGTCGACGACGTCCGGGTCGAGCGTGTCCGGCCAGCACTCCTTCCCGATGCCCTCGACGAGGTAGGGCCCCGTGGGGTGCGCGTCGTCCGCAGTGAAGATCGACCCCTCTGGGTCGACGCCGACGATGCGCACGTCTGGATTGCGTTCCTTGAAGTAGCGTCCGACACCCGTGATCGTCCCCCCGGTGCCGACCGAGATGACGACCACGTCGACCTCGCCGCCCGTCTGCTCCCAGAGCTCGGGCCCGGTCGCCTCGTAGTGCGCCTGGGGATTCGACGGGTTCGAGTACTGGTCCGGCTTGTACCCGCCCGGGATCTCTTCCGCGAGCCGGTCCGACACCGAGTAGTAGCTCTCGGGCGAGTGCGGCTCGACGGCGGTCGGCGTGATCACGACCTCGGCCCCGTACGCCCGGAGCATCGAGATCTTCTCCTGGCTCATCTTGTCCGGCATCACGAAGATGCAGCGGTAGCCCCGGAGCGCGGCTGCCATCGCGAGCCCGACGCCCGTGTTGCCCGAGGTCGGCTCGACGATCGTCCCGCCCGGCCGGAGCTTCCCCTCCTTCTCCGCCGCCTCGATCATCGCGAGCCCGATCCGGTCCTTCACCGAGCCGCCGGGGTTCAGGTACTCGAGCTTCGCCAGGAGCTCTCCCGGGACGTCCTGGCCAAGCCGGTCGAGGCGGACGATCGGCGTCCGGCCGACGAGCTCGAGGACGGTTGGGTACTCGCGGCGCGCCACTGTGCGCGGAAGCGTACTCCCCGGGCTTCTGTAGGTTCTCGGTCGTGACCGTCTACGTCGCCGGCGAGGAGCTCGAGGCCGGGCTCCCTGAGATTCTCGCGTCACCCACCGAGGTCGGCAGGGTCGAGCTGGTCGTGCGTCGCCCGGCCGAGGGCGAGCGCGAGGTGCTCGACGAGGGCTCCCTCGACGTCGACTTCGGCCTGATCGGAGACGACTGGCATGCGCGAAGCATCCGCCGAGGTGCCGAGCCCGACCCGCGAACGCAGGTCACGCTGATGAATGCGAGAGCGATCGCACTCGTTGCGGGCGACCGGGCGCGCTGGCCGCTCGCGGGCGACCAGCTGTACGTAGATCTCGACCTCAGCCCCGAGAACCTTCCGCCGGGGACGCGGCTCGCGGTCGGGACGGCGGTCGTGGAGGTCTCCGACGTCCCGCACACGGGCTGCGCGAAGTTCACGGAGCGCTTCGGCTCGGCGGCCATTCGCTTCGTGAACGGCCGTTCCGGACGCGCGCGTCGCTTGCGCGGCATGAACGCGAGAGTCGTGGAGAACGGGATCGTGCGACCCGGCGACGAGATCCGGAAGCTCTGAGGCAATGGTCGCCGAGGCTCGCCTCGAGGCGGACGGATCCGGCGTCGCGCCGAAGACGGCCGGCTGGTTCGTCGTCAACGTGCGGGACGCTGCCTGGGACACGCATGACGTCTTCGGCTCGAGCTGCATGTTCGAGTCGCGGGACGTCGAGTTCCCGGACCTCGGAATCCGGGTCGTCACGCTCTTGCCGGGCCAGCCGAACGGCCTCTACCACGGGGAGGACACGCAAGAGGACTTCCTCGTCCTCGCCGGCGAGTGCCTCCTGCTCGTCGAGGGCGAGGAGCGGCACCTGCAGGCCTGGGACTTCGTCCACTGCCCGCCGCACACGGAGCACATCTTCGTCGGCGCGGGAAACGAGCCTTGCATCATCTTGATGACCGGGAACCGCCGCGAGGGACGGCCGATCTTCTATCCGGTGGCGGAGCTTGCGCTACGGCACCGCGCGGGCGTCGAGACCGGAACGCCTGACGCGCGAAAGGCGTACGCGGGATACGGAGACGAGGTCCTCGACCGGCCGCCGTACTGGGACGAGCTTCCCTGGGCGTAGAGGCGAGGCTTGCCTCGCCGTCAACTAGGCGCGGCGCTGCCAAGGTGTAGGGGCGAGGCATGCCTCGCCCTCCCGCCGCAGGTCAATGCCGGAAGTGCCGCCGGTGCGTGAAGACGAGCGCGCCGCCGGCTGACTCGACCGCCTGGATCACCTCGTCGTCGCGCTTCGAGCCGCCCGGCTCGATGAAGGCCGTCACGCCCGCGTCCAGAGCCAGCTGCGGGCCGTCGGCGAACGGGAAGAACCCGTCCGAGGCGAGCACGGATCCCGCCGGGTCGTGCCCGAGCTCGCGAGCCTTCGCGACCGCGATCCGGACGGCGTCGACGCGACTCATCTGCCCCGCCCCGATGCCGATGGTCTGGAGGCCCTTGGCGAGAACGATCGCGTTCGACATGACGTGCTTCGCGACCCTCCATGCGAACAGCAGGTCGCCCCACTGCGACTCCGTGAGGTCGCCACACAGAAGCTTCATCCCCTCCCGCTCGGCCACGTCCCAGTCGCGGTCCTGGACGAGAAGCCCGCCGAGCACCCGCCGATAGTCACGATCGGTCTCCGTGCTCGCGCGACGCTCGGTGTCCTCGAGCACGCGGAGCGACGGCTTCCGCGCGAGCACCTCGAGCGCCTGCGCGTCGATGCCGGGAGCGAACAGCAGCTCGACGAACTGTCCTGCGAGCGAGATCCCGAGCGTCGCCGAAACGGGTCGGTTGAGCACGACGACGCCGCCGTACGCGGAGACCGGATCGGCCGCGAGGGCCCTCGCGTACGCCTCCTCGATCGTCGGCGCGACGGCGACCCCGCACGGGTTCGCGTGCTTGACGATCGCGCACGCCGGCAGCCGGAACTCGCGGACGAGAAGCCGCGCGGCCGAGAGGTCGTTCAGGTTGTTGAACGTGAGCGGCTTCCCGTGCACCTGCTGCACACGGGAGAGGAGCTGCGAGCGGACACCGCGTTCCCCGTAGTACGCGGCGCGCTGGTGCGGGTTCTCGCCGTACTCGAGGTCGGCGACCTTGTCGAAGGCGAGCGTGAGCGTGTCGGGGAACGTCTCGCGCTCCGCGAACCAGCGTGCGATCGCGGCCTCGTACGCCGCGGTCGCGGCGAAGGCGCGCGCGGCGAGGGCGCGGCGCGTCTCCAGCGAGAGCTCACCCGCTTCCCGCAACTCCTCGAGCACGAGTTCGTAGTCCTCGGGCCGACAGACGGGCGCGCAGTGCGCGAAATTCTTCGCCGCGCCGCGCAGGAGCGCCGGGCCGCCGATGTCGATGAGCTCGACCGCCTGCTCCTCCGCGACGCCGTGGGTCGCGACTGCGGACTCGAACGGGTAGAGGTTGACGCAGACGAGGTCGAACGGCTCGATCGCCTGCTCTTCGAGAGCGCGCACGTCTTCCTCGACATCGCGGCGCGCGAGGATCCCGGCGTGCACCCGTGGATGGAGCGTCTTCACGCGCCCTCCGAGCATCTCGGGGAACGACGTGAGGCTCTCCACGCGGATCACGTCGAGACCGACGTCCTCGAGCAGCCCTGCCGTCCCTCCGCTCGCGACGAGCTCGACCTCGAGCTCCGCGAGCCCGCGCGCGAAGGATGCGAGCCCGGTCTTGTCGTAGGTGGAGATCAGCGCTCGCACAACTCTCGCACCACTCGTGGCAACAACCGGTGTTCGGCCTCGTGCACGCGCTCGCGCAACGTCTCGATGCTATCGCCGGGGCGAATCGGCACGGGCTCACTCGCGATGACCGCTCCCGTGTCGACTCCCTCGTCCACGTAGTGCACTGTCGCCGCGGCCTCGGCGGCGCCCGCGGAGAGCAGGTCCTCGAGCGGATGCGCCCCGGGAAACTCCGGCAGCGGCGCCGGGTGCACGTTCACGACACGCTCGGGGAAACGCTCGAGGAAGGTCGGCTCGAGCAGGTGCATGTAGCCGGCGCAAACGACGAGCTCGACGCCGTGCTCGAGGAGCCAGTCCGCGATGGCCGCATCACGGGTCGCGCGATCGGGGAAGCCCGCGAGCTCGAACGCCGCAGTCGGGATACCCGCAGCGGTCGCGCGCTCGAGCGCGCGCGCGAAGGAGACGTTGGACGCGACCGCGACCACAGGCAGGCCATCGTCGAGAAGCGCCTGCAGGTTCGTCCCCTCGCCCGACACGAGGACTCCGATGTGCGTCACGCCGCCTCGATCCTCCCGATCACGAGCTCGTCGCCAGGATCGGAGACGATCGCGCAGAAGCCGATCCCGAGGTTGAAGACCCTGCGCAGCTCGTCCTCCTCGACGTGGCGCGCGAGCCAGTGGAAGACAGCCGGCCGCTCCCACGCGTCCCAGTCGATTCGCGCCGCGAGACCAGCCGGGAGCGTGCGGGCGACGTTGCCCTCGATTCCTCCGCCCGTGACGTGCGCGAAAGCGTGCGCGCCGTCGCGTAGTTGCCGCACGTCGCCGAGGTAACAGCGCGTCGGCGCCAGCAGGTCTTCGCCGTCGTAGTCCTCGTGCTCCAGCACCCGCCGCACGAGCGTGAAGCCGTTCGCGTGGACGCCCGCCGAGGGCAGGCCGACCACCACGTCTCCGGCTCGCACGTTCGAGCCGTCGACGACCCGGTCACGCTCGACGATCCCGACGCAGGTGCCCGCGAAGTCGAGCGCGTCGCGGCGGTAGATCCCCGGAAGCTCGGCGGTCTCGCCCCCCACGAACGCGACCCCGGTGGCACGACACACCTCCGCCGCCCCCTCGACGAGCTCTGCGACCTGCTCGAGGTCGATCCGGTTGGCCGCGACGTAGTCGAGGAAGAGCAGCGGATCCGCGCCGGACGTGATCACGTCGTTGATGCAGTGCGCCGCGAGGTCTGATCCGCATGCCCGCAGCGCACCCCGCTGACGCGCGAGGATCAGCTTCGTCCCGACCGAGTCCGTCGAGGCGGCGAGCAGTCGGCGCTCGTCGAGCGGATGGAGGCCCGCGAACGCGCCGAACCCGGTCGCCCCGGTCGACTCGACCGCGGCGCGGAGCCGTTCGACGACAGCGTCGCCGGTGGCGAGCGAGACGCCCGCCTCCGCGTACGTCTGACGCCTGTTCTCCACGGCGCGAGTGTACGTCCCCCGGCCGCGGGGTCAGGCTTTAGCCTGACCCCGGTTGTGGACTGTTCGAACCCAGAGAGCGAGGTCAGGCTGAAGCCTGACCCCAGCTGCCCGTGACCGCGGTGTCGCTCTGGACGAGCTGGACGGTCGCACCGCTCCAGCTCGCTCCGATCGCGGTGATCGCGATCGCCTACGGCGTCCGCGCGCGGACGCTCGCGCGCCGTGGACAGCCGGTACCCGGCTGGAGAATCGCGCTCTTCGCGCTCGGCATTGCGCTGCTCGTGCTCGCCGTGGCGTCGCCGATCGCGGCCGTCGGCGAGGAGGAGCTCTTCGCCTTCCACATGATCCAGCACCTGCTGCTCGGCGACCTCGCCCCACTCTGTCTCCTTGCGGGCCTCACGGGACCGCTCATGCGCCCGGTGCTCGCGCTTCCGGGCGTCTACCGCCTACGCGTCCTCGCGAACCCGCTCGTCGCGCTGCCGATCTGGGCGGCGAACCTCGCGCTCTGGCACACGCCCACGTTCTACGAGGCCGCGGTCGAGAACGGAGCAGTGCACGCACTCGAGCACGTCTGCTTCTTCGCAGCCGGGATCGTGCTCTGGCTCCCCGTGCTCGAGACGCTCCCCGCGCCCGAGTGGTTCGGCACGGGCGCGAAGCTCGGCTACATCGTCGGCGTGCGGCTCGTGGGGACGGTGATCGCGAACGTCTTCATCTGGGGCGGCGGCCCGTTCTACGACGTGTACGACACGGGCGACGACTTCCTCGGCCTGTCGCCGTCGGCGGACCAGAGCCTCGCCGGCTCGCTGATGATGCTCGAGGGCTCGCTCGTCACCATCGTCGCCATCGCGTGGCTGTTCCTGCGCATGGCGCAGGAGGGGGAGGTTCGTCAGCGGCTGCTCGAGAGCGGAGTCGACGAGCGTACGGCCCGCCGCGCGGTCCGCTACCGGCGCTGGCAGGAGCTCGAAGGAGGAGCGCCGTGACGGAGATCCATGCACTGGAGGTCCCGTACATGGTCGGCGACGAGCGCCACGACGCCTCCGCGGGACCGCAATGCGTCGTCGACGCGCTGAGGCCGGTGCTCGAGCGCAGGGGGCGTCACGCTCTCGACGAAGCGAGTCGAGCGGGAGACTGCGTTTCGCGACAGCGCAAGTGCATCCGCGACGATCAACAAGCGGCAGAGATCGTCAGCGGCGTCAGCGAACGCTTCAGGATCCGCGCCGCCGCTGTAACGACCTATGTTCCGGCGCTCGACCCGGACGAGCGCACGCTGCGGGCAACACTGCATCTGGTCGAGTCGTCTGCGGACGCCGTGGTCAGGCCCGCGCGGTCTCGAAGCGCAGCTTCTCGACCCTCGCCGGAACCCGCGTCGGGTACTTCCGCGTGAAACAGGCGCGGCACATGATGTCTTCGGGCAGCGTCGTCGCCTCCTGCATGCCCTCCACCGAGAGGTAGTGGAGCGAGGTCGCGCCGATGAGGTCACGCATCTCCTCGACCGAGCGGTGCGCCGCGGGGAGCTCGTCCTCGTCGGGGAAGTCGATCCCGTAGAAGCACGGGGAGACCACCGGTGGTGACGAGATGCGGACGTGCACCTCCACCGCGCCGGCGTCGAAGAGCATGGCGACGAGCTGCCGCGTCGTGTTCGCCCGGACGATCGTGTCGTCGATGATCACGAGCCGGCGGCCGGCGATCTCGTCTAGCGGGTTGAACTTCATCCGGATCCCCTGCTCGCGCATGCCCTGGTCCGGCTGGATGAACGTACGCGCGACGTAGCGGTTCTTGATCAGGCCCTCGGTGAACGGGATCCCCGACGCCTTCGAGAAGCCGATCGCAGCAGGGGTCCCCGAGTCGGGGATCGGGATGACGAAGTCCGCCTCCACCGGCGCCTCCCGCGCGAGGCGCTCGCCCATGCGCACGCGCCCGCCGTACACCTCGACGTCCGCGAGGCGCGAGTCCGGGCGGGCCAGGTACACGTGCTCGAAGATGCAGAGGGCGCCCGGTCCCGCCGGCAGCGCCTGCGCCGCCTGCAGGCCGTCCTCGTCCACGAAGACCATCTCGCCGAGCCCGACGTCCCGGACCGGCTCCGCGCCTATGAGGTCGAGCGCACACGTCTCGGAGGCGAGCACCCAGTCGTCGCCGATTCGTCCGAGCTGGAGCGGGCGGAACCCGAGCGGGTCGCGGAAGCCGACGAGCGTGTCCTCGACGAGCGCGGTCACGGAGTACGCGCCGTCGAGCCGCGCCATCGTGTTCGCGACCGCCTCCCGCAACGGAGCCGGATCGTGGGCGATGAGGGCGGCGATCACCTCGGTGTCGGAGCCCGAGCCGAGCCTGACGCCGTCCGCCGTCAGCTGCTCGCGCAACTCCTCGACGTTGACGAGGTTGCCGTTGTGGCCGAGCGCGACCGTGCGCGCGCGCCCGTGGTGGATGAGCGGCTGCGCGTTCGCCCATCGGTTCGCGCCGGTGGTCGAGTAGCGCGTGTGCCCGATCGCGAGCTCACCCGGCAGCGCCTGGAGCTGCTGCTCGTTGAAGACCTGGGCGACGAGGCCCATGTCGCGGACGACCGTCAGCCGTCCGCCGTCGGAGACCGCGATCCCCGCCGACTCCTGGCCGCGATGCTGGAGCGCGAAGAGCCCGAAATACGACAGCCGGGCGACGTCGCGGTCGCGGGAGCGGATTCCGAAGACACCGCACACGGTTAGCGCGCTCCTTCCCAGGCTTCGCGGAGCCGGTCGAGCTCCACTCCGAGCAGGGTATCGCCGCCCGCCGAGCCGACCGGCCGCAGGGGGACGCCCAGCTCGACGGCGAGGTCGAGCAGCGCGACCTCCTGCTCCGGCGCGCACGCGAGCACCGCGCGCCCGCCCCCCTCGCCGAAGAGCGCTGCCGGGTCATCGTCGAGCTCGAGCACGGCTCCGTACCCGGAGTGGATCGCGGCCTCGGCGAGACACACGGCCAGCCCGCCCTCCGCGCCGTCGTGGACGAGCGTGCAGAGCGGGGCGGCTCGGCACAGGAAGGAGACGAGCCTCGCCTCGGCCTCGAGATCGAGCGGGCCAGGGCGTCCTCCGACCTCACCGAACTGCGCCTGGTACTCCGAGCCTGCGAGCGAGAGCGGGGCCGCCTCGGCGACGAGCAGCACGTCTCCTTCACGCCACCCGTTCGGAACGCGCCGCACGTCCTCGACGAGGCCGACGGCGCCGACGACCGGCGTCGGATGGATCGCCCGTCCGTTCGTCTCGTTGTAGAGCGAGACGTTGCCCGAGACGATCGGCGCCCCGAGTGCGCGGCACGCGGCAGCCATGCCCTCGATCGCCTCGGAGAGCTCCCACGCGATCTCGGGCTTCTCCGGGTTCCCGAAGTTGAGGCAGTTCGTGAAGCCGATCGGCTCGCCGCCCGCGCAGGCGACGTTCCGCGCCGCCTCGAGGACGGCAAGCGCCCCGCCCAGTCGCGGATCGAGCCGCGCGATCCGGCCCTGGCCGTCCAGCGACAGCGCGAGCCCGCGATACGACGGCCGCAGGCGCAGCACAGCCGCGTCGAGCCCTGGGCGACGAACCGTCCGCGAGCCGACGAGCTGGTCGTAACGGCGAAAGACGAACGAGCGGCTCCGGCCGTTCGGCGAGGCGAGCAGCCCGAGGAGCGCGTCCGCGACAGCCGGAGAAGCGACGAGCGCCGGAGCCACGGTGGGAGCACGCCGCTCCGGCACGAGCTCGTAGCGCGGGCACTCCTCGGTGAGGAACCGGGCCGGGATCTCGCCGACGGGCTCGTCCTCCCAGAACGCGCGCAGCTCGCCGCCCGAGGTGACCTCGCCGATGACCGCGTGCTGCAGCTCCCAGCGGTCGAGCACCTCCTCGACGGCCGCGAGCAGCGCCGGCCGCACGATCGCGACCATCCGCTCCTGGCTCTCGGAGATCATGACCTCCCACGGCTCCATGCCCTCCTCGCGCAGCGGCACGCGGTCGAGATAGACGTCGATCCCGTACTCCGCTGCCATCTCCGAGAGCGCGGAGGCGATCCCGGCCGCGCCGCAGTCCTGGAGCGACTCGACGAGGCCCGCTTCGACGAGCTCGACCGACGCCTCGATGAGCTTCTTCCCCGTGAACGGATCGCCGATCTGCACGGAGGGCCGCTTCTCGGACGACTCCTCGCCGAGCTCCTGGCTCGCGAGCACGGACGCCCCGCCGATGCCGTCGCGTCCCGTGGTCGCGCCGTACAGGACGACCGCATGTCCGGCCGCCGTCGCCTTCGCGCGCAGCACGCGGTCGGCAGGAAGCAGCCCGATGCACATCGCATTGACGAGGCAGTTGTCGCGGTACGCGTCGTCGAACACCGTTTCGCCCCCGACCGTGGGCACGCCGACGCAGTTCCCGTAGTGGCCGATTCCGCCGACCGCGCGCGAGAAGTGCCAGTCCGGCTCGGCGAACCTGAGCCCGTCGAGGAGCGCCACCGGCCGCGCGCCCATCGCGACGATGTCGCGCAGGATGCCGCCGACCCCCGTTGCCGCCCCCTGGAACGGCTCGACGGCCGACGGATGGTTATGGCTCTCTACCTTGAACGCGACGGCGAGACCGTCGCCGAGATCGAGCACGCCGGCGTTCTCCCCGGGCCCCTGGAGCACGCGCTCACCTTCGCTCGGAAGGCGCTTCAGCTGCAGCGCGGAGTGCTTGTACCCGCAGTGCTCGGACCAGAGGAGCGAGAAGACCGCGAGCTCGAAGTCGTTCGGCTCGCGGTCGAGCAGCGTGCAGATGCGCTCGTGCTCCCCGTCCGTGAGGCCGAGTGCACGATGGAGCGGCTGTTCGGCGACGCTGCGCAGGAAACCCGAGTCTAACCAGCGCCCGCGACGGTCACCGGAAGGCCGCGCGACCTGCCGTCGTTAGCCTCAAGCGGTGACCCGGTACTGGCCGCTGCTGTTCCTCCTCGCCGCGATCTGGGGCGCCTCGTACCTCTTCATCAAGGTTGCGGTGGAAGACATCGAGCCCGGTCCGATGATGGCCGCTCGCTCGTTCGGAGCCGCGCTCATGCTCGCGGCGTACCTCGTCGTCGTCATGGGCGGCCGCCGCGCCGTCCAGGAGGTCGCGCAGAGCTGGCGCCCGGCGCTCGTGCTCGGCGCAGTCAATGCGGCGATCCCGTTCTGGCTCGTGGCCTGGGGCGAGAAGCACATCGACTCGAGCGTCGCGGGCATCGCACAGTCGACGGTGCCGATCTTCACGTTCCTGCTGGCGACCCGTTTCCTCCCTCACGAAGAGGTCGGCGCCGCGCGGATCGCCGGGGTCGCGCTCGGCTTCCTCGGGGTTGCCGTCCTCGCCGGCTTCGATCCGCGCGGCGGGTGGTGGGCGGTCGCGGGCACGCTGGCCGTCGTGCTCTCGTCACTCTCGTACTCGAGCGCGGGGATCTACGGGCAGCTGCGCGTGCGGTCGGTGCCCGGCCCGGTTCTCGCCACCGGCTCGATGCTCGCAGGAGGTCTCTTCCTGCTGCCGCTCGCCGTCGTCCAGTTCCCGTCGCAGGCTCCCGACGCCGAGGCGATCGCGTCACTGCTCGCGCTGACGATCCTCGGGACGGCGCTCGCACAGCTCATCCTCTTCCGCATGCTCCGCCTGTTCGGATCGCGAAAGCTCTCGCTCGTGACCTACCTCATGCCCGGATTCGCGGTGGTCTATGGCGCGACGCTGCTCGACGAGCCGGTCAGCGCCGCGGCGCTCATCGGGCTCGCGCTCATCCTCGCGGGCGTGGCGCTGGCCTCGGGAGCGCGAATCCTGCGCTCTCGCTCGCAGCCGCAGCAGCAGGAGGAGCCGGCATAGACATCTCCATCCGACGGGCCCGAGCGGAGGACATCGACTACCTCGTCGAGCTGTTCACGCACGACGACGTCGAGCCATACCTGGCCGCGGTGAGGGCGAAGGACCCGGACGCGGTGCGTGCCGAGATCGAGCGCTCCGACAACGAGCCCGACGCATTCGGCGTGTTCGTGGTCGAGGTGGACGGCGACCGAGCGGGCACGATGCGCTTCGAGCGGGCCAACCGGCGCAGCCGCATCGCCGATCTCGGCGGGCTCGCGATCCACCCCGATTTCCGCGGGAACCGTGTCTCGGACGAAGCCGCTCGCATCTTCCAGCGGCATCTTCTCGACGAGCTCGGCTTCCACCGCCTGCAGCTCGAGATCTACAGCTTCAACGAGCGGGCCATGCGGCACGCAGAGCGCGCGGGGTTCACGCGCGAGGGGGTGCGGCGGAAGGCGTACTGGCGTGACGGGGCCTGGGTGGACGGAGTGCTCTTCGGGCTCGTCGCGGAAGACCTCGTGGGTCAGGCCGACTGAACGCCGCGGCCTTTCGCAGTCCCCACCGCGTCGCGGTGTCGAGCACGATCGTGGTCAGATGGCGGAAGTTGCCGAGGCGCAGGTTCGTGACGCTCGGCTGCCGCGGGTCCACGAGGCTCGAGATACGCGCGAAGATCGCGCGCGGCGTGCGGTCGTCCCCGAGATCGCTCCGCCGGCGCGAGAGCGCGAGCACGGTCGCGGAGCTCGTCGGGAAGACCGCGTCGGCGTTGTGGCGGCGGCACGTGTCCAGGATCGCCTCGCGAAACTCCTCGGGTCGGCGACCCACGGACGGGTAACCGGAACACGTCCCGCAACCGGGGGGAGCGGAGGAAGCAGTCGCGGCGCGGCTGGACGCCGGACGGGAGCTCGACCTCGCCGCCCACGAGCTCGTGCGCCGGGTCGAGCGCGTTGACGACGGCGACCCGGCGCAGGCGGAGCGCGCTCTTGCACGAATTCGGTAAATTACGAACGTTGCATTCGTCAACTAGCGAACCGAGAGCAAAGGGCCTGGCCGCGTCGGTGGCCCCGGTCGCGGCCGAGGTCGACTGGGGAACGGCGTACGAGCTCGTGCTGGGGCTCCGTATGTTCGTCGACAGCGACGAGGACCCGACGAGCTACGCAGTCGGAAGCGAGTGGTTCCACCAGGCGCGCGAACGCCTGTCGCCGGAGGCTCGCGAAGCCGTCGACCGCTATTCCGGCGGACACGAGGTTCTGTTCGGCTACCTCCTTGCGCTCGCCGCCGAGACGCCCGCCCCCCGCGACGCCTCGGCGTTCCTCTCGACGCTCGAGGCGATATCGCCCCTCGACCTGCGGCGGCTCCTGCTCGGCTACCGGCTGCAGACGTACCGCGGCGACGTCGGGCTCGAGGTCGTAGCCGATGCGGCCGAGGGCAGTGCGAAGGCGGAACGCGCGCTCCTCGAGCGCTGCGCAGACTGGCAGCGGCCGGCCTACGAGCACGTGCTCTCGCTCGACGCCGACGAGGCGAAAGCTCTTCTCCAGGCCGCCTGCGAAGGCTGGAACGCGTCCGTCCTCCAGCCGGACGAACGCTCGACCGCCCGGGTGCTTCGCCGGAGCGCCCGGGCGGTCGGTGCCCTCGCCTCACGGCTGCCACTCGACGAGCTACTCGACACCGCGACGCGCGGCATCCGCTACACGCCGGAGCCGGGGATCCGACGGATCCTGCTCGTACCGACCCTCGTCAGCCGGCCGTGGTCGATCTTCACGGAGTCGGGCGACACGAAGATCGTCTGCTACGGCGTCGCCGACGCCCACGTCACGGGCGACCTCCCGCCGGACCCGCTCGTCGCCGCCTACAAGGCGCTCGGCGACGAGACGCGGCTTCGCATCCTGCGCAGGCTCGCAGCCGGCCCAGCGACGCTCCACGAGCTGACGGAGCTCCTCGGGCTCGCGAAGTCGACCGTGCACGGGCACCTGCTCGTGCTGCGCACCGGCGGGCTGGTCGTGACCGACATCTCGAAGAAGACCGGATATGCGCTGCGCCGCCAGACGCTGGCAGAGAGCGCGGCGCTGCTCGAGACCTACCTGGAGGAGGAGTGATGCGCTACAAGCTGCTCGGACGAAGTGGGCTTCGCGTCTCGGAGCTCGCCCTCGGCACGATGACCTTCGGCGAGACGTGGGGCTGGGGAGCCTCGAAGGACGAGAGCCGCGCGATCTTCGACGCGTTCGTCGAGGCAGGCGGCAACTTCGTCGACACCTCCTGCAACTACACGGACGGCGAGAGCGAGCGCTTCGTCGGCGAGTTCGTCCGGGACGACCGCGAGCGATTCGTCGTCGCGACGAAGTACACGCTGACGCAGCGCCGCGACGATCCGAACGCCGGCGGGAACCAGCGCAAGAACCTCGTCCAGACGCTCGAGTCGAGCCTCCGCCGCCTCGGCACCGACTACGTCGACCTGCTCTGGCTGCACATGTGGGACGGCATGACGCCCGTGGAGGAGGTCATGCGTGGGTTCGACGACCTCGTCTCTGCGGGCAAGGTCCTCTACGTCGCGATCTCGGATACGCCCGCGTGGGTCGTCGCGCAAGCGGTCACGCTGGCCGACCTGCGCGGCTGGGCTCGCCCGGTTGCGGTGCAGTTCTCGTATTCGCTCGCCGATCGCGCCGCGGAGCGGGAGCTGCTGCCGATGGCGGCCGGGCTCGACCTCGCGGCAACGCCGTGGGGGATCCTCGAGGGCGGCGCGCTCACCGGGAAGTACCTCGCCGACTCCGCCGAGCCTCGCCGGTACGAAGGCGTCGGTGAGCGGGTCAACTCGATCGCGCGCGAGGTGCTCGCGGTCGCGGACGAGCTCGACGCGACTCCCTCGCAGGTCGCGACTGCATGGGTTCGGGACCAGCCGTGGCCGCTCGTCCCGATCGTGGGCGCGCGCTCGGAGGCGCAGATGCGCGAGAACCTCGCCGCGCTCGAGCTCGAGCTCTCCGACGAGCAGGTCGAGAGGCTGGGCGTGGTGAGCGGGTTCGACCTCGGCTTTCCGCGGAACTTCCTCGAGACCGACCACGTGCGCGAGCTCATCTTCGGCGACACGTTCGACCTCATCGACGACCACCGGCAGCCGGGACCGGCGAGGCGCAGGGTGCCGGTCGGGTAGCGGTCAGGGAACGACACAACGTGGTGCACGCCGACCCTCCCCATCACGCGGATGGTCATCGCGCTCTACGAGCGCACGGTTCCCGCCGGGTCTCGCACGAACGCACCCAGTAGCGCACGCACGGCCGCCGACCCGTCGACGAGAAAGGTGCCGTGCAGCGAGCCCGGCACGACCTCGATCCGCTTCGCCTCCGTCGCGGTCGCGTCGTACAGGGTCCGCGCGTCTGCCGCGAAGTCGTACGGCGGGCTCTGGTCGCCCTCCGCGACGACGTAGAGCGTCGGCACCTGGATCCTCTTCACGGCCGGCAGCGCATTCAGCGTGCCCGGGATGGCTGCAGGCCCGGAAACGGAGACGACGCCGTCCACCGCCGGCCGCAGGTTCGGCGTTGCGACCAGCGCCGCGATGCCGCCGAGCGACGCGCCCATGACGACGACCTTCTGCGCGCCGAGCGAACGCATCGCCCGAACCGCCGCGGCAAGATCGGCTGCCGAACGGCGATGGTTCTGACGGCCCTCGGAGAAGCCATGGCCCCGAAGGTCGAAGGGGAACACGAAGGCCCCCTGCCTCGCGAGCCTTCGCGCGTACGGCACCCATTGGCAGAGGTCGCCGACGGACATGTGAGCGAGGACGACAGCGGTGCGCGCTCCCGGCTTCGCGCGGCCGAAGCGATGCCCCACGAGCCTGGTCCCGTCGGCAGCGCGGAACCAGAGCTCGTTCGCGCTCACGCAGGCATGCGAGCTGGCGGTGCCGCCGGCAGGGGCGACGACGAGGACGATTGCCGCGGCAACGACCAGAAACGCCTGGACGATGCGAGTCATTCGCTTTCCAGCACTGCGAGCCCGAGACATGCGATCGCCGTCCGCATCGTTCTGCATCATTTATCGTGAAGGGATTGACATGTCAAGACTGACATATACTTGATGTCGCTTCGCCATGCCCTCCTCGGCGCCCTTGCCGACGATCCCCGGACCGGGTACGGACTGCTCAAGCACTTCGAGCAGTCGCTCGCGTATGCCTGGCCGGCGAGCCACAGCCAGATCTACCCCGAGCTGGCACGCATGCTCGAGGAGGGCCTGATCGAGGAGACCGCCACAGGCGCCCGGGGGTCGCGCACGTATGCGATCTCGGACGTGGGTCTCGCCGAGATCCGACGCTGGCTCAGAGAGACGACACCGGAGCGACGCGTTCGTAACGATGCCGCCCTGCGCACCTTCTTCCTCTGGCTGCTCGAGCCCGCGGAGGCCATCGAGCAGCTCGAGCGGGAACGCGCGTACTCGGAGGCGCTCCTGTCGGCGTTCGAGGCGATCCGGGAGGAGCCGACAGGCGAGACGCGGAAGGGACGTGCTTTTCGCCTCGCACTCGAGGGTGGGATTCGCTCGACGGAGGCGCGTCTCGAATGGATCGACTGGGCCATCGAGCAGGTGGGTTCGGAGGAGTGGAGCGCGGCCCCGACCTTCGCGTCCGAGTCGACGACCGCCGTCTAGGATCCGCAGCATGGCGAACTTCCTCCACACGATGGTTCGAATCACCGACCCGGAACGGAGCCGTGGTTTCTACGAGGCCCTCGGGTTTCGCTTCAGCCGCGACATGGACATCGTCCGGAACGGCGAGCTCGAGGCGACGAACTTCTTCTTCTCGCTCGGCGACCAGGAGAACGTGCTCGAGCTGACGTACAACCACGACGGACGCACGTACGACGTCGGAACGGGCTACGGCCACATCGCGATCGGGGTAGACGATCTCGACGGCACGCTCGAGCAGCTCCGGACCGGCCACCGGATCGAGCCGGAGCGGCCGCCCTACCAGGTCAGCGAGGGCGGATCCCGCATCTGCTTCGTCCGCGATCCGGACGACTATCGGATCGAGCTCATCGAGCGGCGCGGCTAGACGACACAGACCCGGCGAGGTGCTCGCCGGGATTGCGCGCGTCCAGCGCCAGGACGCGTTGTCACGCTCTCGGAACGAAGGCGTTTCCCATCCGTGACACCGGCGCCCGTACGCTCGCGTCATGGCGACTGCACAGGCGAAGGCGGGCCGCGAAGCGCGGACAGGGTCCTCCGGCGCCGCGTCGAGTAGCTCGACGAAGGTCGAGAAGGAGCGCGTCGCCGCGACGCCGTGGGGCACAGCGGCCGTCGTCGAAGAGGCCTCGGTCCCGCAACGCGCCGGTGAAAAGCGCTTCGCCGTCGTCGTCCAGCTCCTCGAGACGAGGAACGGAGAGCGCCTCATCCGTTTCGCCTACACGACCTCGGGCTCGGCCAGACGTGGGCCCGTGACAATGCGGGCGCGCGACCTCGAGCGGCTGCGGGCGGCGCTCGAGCGTGCGCCCGTTCTTCACGAGGTGCTTCGGCTCTGAGCGGCCTCCGATCGAACGGTGCCCGCGATTGCGGATCGCGCGCTCGGGTTGCCGAGCCCGAGCCGGCGCCCTATGCGGCCGCCAGGACGTGCTCTCCCGCCGCGTCGACGAGAGCTGCGAGCAGGAGCCCTCCGTCGGCCGAGCCGAGCAGCGGATCGACGGCGTGCTCGGGGTGCGGCATGAGGCCCATGACATTGCCGGCCTCGTTCAGTACCGCAGCAATGCCGCCAAGCGCCCCGTTGACATCGTCGCGATAGCGAAGCGCGATCCCGCCGCGCTCCTCGAGCGCCGCGACCGTGGCGTCGTCCGCGAACCACGCGCCCTCGCCGTGCTTGACCGGGATGACGAGCTCCTGGCCGCGCAGGCAGCGCCGTGTGAAGAGCGAGTCCGCGTTCTCGACGATCAGCGCAACGTCGCTGCACACGAACTCGAGCTGGCGGTTCGGCCGCAGGACACCCGGCAGCAGCCGCGCCTCGCAGAGGATCTGGAACCCGTTGCAGACGCCGAGCACAGGTCCCCCTGCCGCCGCGAAACGGCGGACGGCGCCCATCGCCGGCGCAAGGCTCGCGATGGCACCACAGCGCAGGTAGTCGCCGTAGGAGAAGCCGCCCGGGAGGACGATCGCGCCGGTCCCCGAGGGGAGCGTGGCCTCGCCGTGCCAGACGAGTACAGGCTCGGCACCTACGGCGGCGAGCGCGCCCGCCGCGTCGTGGTCGTCGTTCGACCCGGGAAACTGGACGATCGCGACGAGCGGGCGCGGCATCAGGCGCCGCTCAGACTGACTTCGACGCTTTCGATCAGCGGGTTGGCGAGCAAGTCGCTGCACATCCGGTCGAGCTGCGCTCGTGCGTCCTCCTCACCCTCGGCGGAGAACTCGACGTCGATCACGCGACCGACGCGCACCTGGCCGACGTCGAACCCGAGCTTCCGCAGCGAGCCCCCAACCGCCTCCCCCTGCGGATCGAGGATGCCGTCCTTCGGCCGAACGAGAACGGTCGCCCTCACAGCACGACGTCCGGATCCGCAAGGTAGCGGTCGAACGGGATGGAGGTCAGTCGCTCGAACGCCTCGACGTACCGGGCACGTGTTCCACCGACGACGTCGTCCGGTAGCTCGGGGCCGGGCGGCGTCTTGTCCCAACCGGTCGCCTCGCACCAATCACGGACGAACTGCTTGTCGAACGAGGGCTGAGGCCGACCCGGCTCGTACTCGTCGGCGGGCCAGAAGCGCGACGAGTCCGGCGTGAGGGCTTCGTCGCCGAGCACGAGCGTTCCGTCGGGCGCCACCCCGAGCTCGAACTTCGTGTCGGCGAGGATGATCCCGGTCGCTTCCGCGTGCCTCGCCGCGAAACGGTAGAGCCCGAGCGACACGGTCTTCGCGTGCTCGTAGAGCTCCGGGCCGCACAAGGCAGCGGCCCGCACCTGGTCGATGTTCTCGTCATGGCCCTCCGAGGCCTTCGTCGCCGGCGTGAAGATCGGCTCCGGGAAGCGCTCCGACTCCTGCATTCCTGCCGGCAGCCGATGCCCGCACACCTCGCCGCTCGCCTGGTAGTCCTTCCACCCCGATCCGGCCAGGTACCCGCGCACGACGCACTCGATGGGGAGCATGTCGAGCTTCCGGCACACCATCGAGCGCCCGTCGTCGCGAAGCTCGAGCAGATGGCTGGGGACGATGTCCTCGGTGCGTCGGAACCAGAACGCCGACAACCCCGTCAGCACGCGGCCCTTGTCCGGAATCGGCGTTCCGAGGACGACGTCGAAGGTCGAGATCCGATCGCTGGCGACGAGGAGCAGGCGATCCTCGTCGAGAGCGTAGATGTCCCGGACCTTGCCGGTCGCGACGTGCACTGCGTCAGGCATCCACTGGCTCCCGTTCCGCCACGAGCGCACGCAGGCGCTCGAAGACGACGCCGGTGTGCTGCATGAAGGCCGAGAGGTCGAACACCGCGTCGAGGGAAACCCGGCCCGCGACTTCGGCGTCGGCCCGCACGATCTCTTCGAAGTCGAGGCCCTCGTCCCACGCTCGCATGGCATGGCGCTGGACGAGTCTGTACGCGTCGTCGCGCTCGAGCCCGGCGTCGACGAGTGCGAGGAGAAGTCGCTGGCTGAAGAACAGGCCGCCGGTTGCCTCGAGGTTCTCACGCATTCGTTCACTGCGGACGACAAGCCCGCGGACGAGCCAGGTGAAGCGCTCGAGCATGTAGTCCACTGCGAGGAATGCGTCGGGCAGCACGACCCGCTCGGCGGACGAGTGCGAGATGTCGCGCTCGTGCCACAGCGCGACGTTCTCCAGACCGACCGCCGCATACCCGCGCACTAGCCGGGCCAGCCCGCAGATCCGCTCGGCGACGATCGGATTCCGCTTGTGCGGCATCGCGGAGGAGCCTTTCTGACCCGCACCGAAGGGCTCTTCCACCTCGCGTACCTCGGTGCGTGTGAGGTTTCGTATCTCGAGCGCGAATCGCTCGAGCGACGACGCGACGAGTGCGAGCGCCGACAGAAGCTGCGCATGGCGATCGCGCTGGAGGATCTGCGTCGAGCTCGGCGCAGGCTCGAGACCGAGCGCCTCGCACGCCGCTCGCTCGACCTCGGGCGGCGCGGAGGCGTATGTACCGACAGCTCCCGACAGCTTGCCGACGCGCATGCACTCGAGCGCGTCGACGAGCCGTCGGCGGTCGCGCGCGAGCTGAAACGCCCAGCCGGCGAGCTTCAGCCCGAACGTGGTCGGCTCGGCATGGACTCCGTGCGTGCGGCCGATCGTCGGCGTGTCGCGGTGTTCCTCGGTGCGCTCGACGACCGCCGCGAAGGCCTCGTCGAGGCCCTCCAGGAGGAGCCTGCCGCCGTCCTGCACGGCGAGCGCGAGGGCCGTGTCCAGCACGTCCGACGACGTGAGCCCGAAGTGGAACCAGCGCCCTTCGTCCCCGACCTGCTCCGCGACCGCATCGACGAACGCAGCTACGTCGTGGTGCGTCGTGCGCTCCAGCTCGGCAACGCGCGCCGGTGCGGGAACCCGCGCCTCCGCGCGGATCGTCTCGGCCGCCGCTCGAGGCACTCGCCCGAGCTCACTCCAGGCATCTAGCGCAGCCAGCTCCACGGCGAGCCACCGCTCGAGCTTCGCTTCCTCCGACCACACGTGCGCCATTGCCGGTCGGGAGTAGCGTGGGATCACTGCGCCGATTCTAGAGGTCCGGTCAGGCGGCGCAGAAGTTCACGTTTCGGCTCGCTCTCGTTTCCCACCCGTGCAGGTTTCGGGGTTACGCTCGCAGCGGGTGGAGGCGCGGGGTGGCCCCGCAGGCGGACGCAAGGCTGCACGTCACCCACGCAGCGTGAGAGCGCCGCCGGCAGCCGCCGCAAGCGCGATGTCGCTCCTCGACCAGGCGCCATCGAACGCAATCTCGGCCCTCCCCGCGTACGCGGTCTCCCGGGCCGCCGCGATCGTGTCGCCGAGACCCGTCACCCCGAGGACACGTCCACCGTTCGTCACGAGACGGTCGCCCTGCACGGCGGTCCCCGCGTGGAAGATGAGCGTCCGACGCTCCGCCTGGCTACAGCCTGTGATCTCAGAGCCTCGGTCACCGCGCGCGGGATACCCCTCTGCAGCCACGACGACCGTCACGGCAGCGCCGCCGCTCCAACCTACTGTGACGCCTCGTAACTCGCCGAGCGCAGCCGTCGCGAGCAGCTCCGCGAGGTCTCCGTCGAGGAGCGGGAGGACGGACTGTGTCTCCGGATCTCCGAACCGGCAGTTGAACTCGAGAACTCGTGGGCCCTCATCGGTCAGCATCAGGCCGGCATAGAGGAGGCCGACGAACGGTGCCCCACGGCGGCCGAGCTCATCGAGCACGGGCCGGTGCACGGTTTCGAGCACCTCCTCCACCTCGCTCGCGCCCACCCCCGGTACGGGCGCAAACGACCCCATTCCACCGGTGTTCGGTCCCTCGTCGCCGTCGTAGGCACGCTTGAAGTCCTGGGCCGAGACGAGCGGCACCGCCTCGCTACCGTCGCAGACGGCGAAGATCGAGACCTCTGGGCCCTCGAGCAGCTCCTCGACGACGAAGGTGCCGAGCGGGCCGACAGCACCGAGCGCGGCGTCGAGCTCATCCGGCGACCGGCAGACGAAGACGCCTTTGCCCGCCGCGAGCCCGTCAGCCTTCACCACGCATGGAGGACGCGCGACCGCGAGCGCGGCCGCCGTCGGCACGCCGGCTGCCGCCATTACGTCCTTCGCGAACCCTTTCGAGCCCTCGATCCGCGCCGCCGCCGCGCTGGGGCCGAAGACCGAGATACCGGCGTGCCGGAGGACGTCGGCTACGCCGTGGACGAGCGGGGCCTCGGGCCCGACCACGACGAGATCGACGCCCAGCGAGCCGGCGAGAGCCAGCAGACCCTCGCCGTCGTCGGCGGAAATCGGATGGCACTCGCCAAGGCGAGCGATGCCCGGGCTCCCGGGCGCCGCGTGCAACGCAGAGAGCGAGGGAGACTGCGCGAGCTTCCACGCGAGCGCGTGCTCACGGCCTCCGGAACCCACGAGGAGGACTCGCACCGCGCGAGTCTAGAGGCCAGGCAGGCGGCGTTGATTTTCACCCCTTGGCACAGTCTCGTATCCCACCTGTGCGCCTTTTGCGGTTACGCTCAAAGCGGGTGGAGGCACGGGGTGGCCCCTTGGAATCGAGTGGAGCTCGGCGCGGAGTAGAAGCTCGATGTGACCCGGCACGCAGTCAGGCGCCGGCCACGACCGGCCGTCGCCTCATTCGCCTCGCGCAGGCTCGAAGCCGGGGCGACACGCCACTCGTTGCCAACCTGCGGGCGAGCCTTCGATGCACGCAAAGAGCCTCGCCCGCATAGACGAAAAGCGCCAAGCTAGGGTTTGGAGCATGGACGAAACGACCTTCCAGGCACTGGCTCGACGACTACGTCTCCGCGTGGAGGAGCTACGACCGGGACGCGATCGGTGCGCTCTTCAGCGAGGATGCCGAGTACCGGTACCAGCCGTGGGACGAGCCGGTGTCGGGCCGCGAGGCCATCGTCGAGAGCTGGTTCGAAGAGCCGGACGACGAGGGCTCGTGGTCTGCCGAGTACCGACCGTGGGCGCTCGCCGGAGACCGTGGTGTCGCGGTCGGCGTCTCTCGCTACTTGGCTCCCGACGGCACGGCGGTCGCGCGCGAGTTCCACAACGTGTTCCTCTGCGTGTTCGACGACGACAACCGCTGCCGCGAGTTCACGGAGCTCTACCTCAAGCGCGAGGGCTGAGCCGTCTCGCTCAGCCGAGCGCGAGCACGTGCTCCCGCGCGGCCCCGGTCCCGACCAGGGTGACGGGGACGCCGAGCGCGCGCTCCACGAAGGAGACGTAGCCGACGGCAGCGGGCGGCAGCTCGGACGAGCCAAGGTCGACGCCCCAGCCCGGCAGCGTCTCGAACACCGGTCGGCAGTGGTGGAAGTCGCTTTGGTGCGCGGGGAAGTCCTCCGTCTCGGAGCCGTCGGAGAGCAGGTATCGGACGCAAACCGGCACCTCGCGGAACTCCGAGAGGACGTCGAGCTTCGTGAGGGCGACGGACGTGATCCCGTTCACGCGGACGGCGAAGCGGAGCGCGACGAGGTCGAGCCAACCGCAGCGTCTCTCTCTGCCCGTGACGGTTCCGAACTCCTGGCCCAGCTCACGCACCCGATCGTGCTGCTCCCCCTCGATCTCGCTCGGGAACGGACCCTCGCCGACCCGCGTGACATACGCCTTCGCGACGCCGACGATCTCGTCGATCCGGTTGGGCCCGATGCCGAAGCTCACCGCCGCGCCCGCCGCGATCGGGCTCGAGGACGTGACGAACGGGTACGTGCCGTGGTCGAGGTCGAGGAGCGTCCCCTGCGCCCCTTCGAACAACACCCGCTCGCCGGCGTGGAGCGCCCGGTCGACGAGCAGCGAGGTGTCCGCGACGTACGGTCCGAGCCTCGTCGCGTATGCGAGATGCGAGTCCAGGGTCTCGTCGAGATCAAGCGGCTCGAGCTCGTAGACGCGCTCGAGCCAGACGTTCTTCTCCGCGACCGCGAGCTCGACCTTCTGCTTGAAGATCTTCGGGTCGAGGAGGTCCTGCACGCGAATCCCGATGCGGGTCGCCTTGTCCGCGTAGGCAGGACCGATCCCGCGGCGGGTGGTACCGATCTGGAGCCGACCGAGTCGTCGTTCGCGCGCTCCGTCGAGAGCCACGTGCCAGGGCATGACCAGGTGCGCGTTCCCGGAGACGAAGAGCCGCCCCGACGTCGTGTGGCCCCTCGCCTCGAGGTCGTCGAGCTCGGACACGAGGACGCCCGGGTCGACCACGCAGCCTGCCCCGATCGCGCTTCGCTTCCCCCCCACGATCCCACTCGGAATCTGCCGGATCTTGTACGTCTCGTCGCCGACGACGATCGTGTGACCCGCGTTCGGCCCGCCCTGGTAGCGGCATACGAGATCGGCGTCCTGGGCGAGGAGGTCGACGATCTTCCCCTTCCCCTCATCGCCCCACTGGGCGCCGACGATCACGGTCGCGGGCACGTGGCTGAGTGTTGCACGCGGCGCACCGGGACTCGTGACCAGCCTCGACACCACGCGGCAACCACTCCGCGGCCGGACGCAACCGCGGCCGGAGTACGGTGAGCATGCGATGACCGTCAGCCTGCTGCCCACGATCGTCGGCGTTGCCGCGATCGTCGTGGTCCTCGCAACGGGGATCTGGGCGATCCGGCTTCAGCGCCGGCAGTTTCCGAAGGGCTTCGATCGCACCGGCTGGCAGCCGGAGCGCGAGCACAGCGCCTGGTTCGCCACGAAGTTCACCTGGCTCTCGGGCGGGCGCGGCTAGACGCCGCTACGCGGCCGCGAGATCGGCGAACTTCGCATACCGGCGCAGGAACGACAGCTTCACCGTTCCCGTCGGGCCGTTCCGGTGCTTCGCAAGGATGACCTCGGCGACGCCCTGCTGGTCGGACTCTTCGCCGAGGTAGTACTCGTCGCGGTAGATGAAGAAGACGAGATCCGCGTCCTGCTCGAGGCTCCCGGACTCACGGAGGTCGGAGAGGATCGGACGCTTGTCGTGCCGCTGCTCGACCGCCCGCGAGAGCTGCGACATCGCGAGGATCGGGACGTCGAGGTCGCGCGCGAGGATCTTCAGCGCGCGTGAGATCTGCGACACCTCCTGCACTCGGTTCTCCGCGGTCAGTCCGGAGGTCATAAGCTGGAGGTAGTCGACGATGATGAGCCCGAGCGACGGCTCACGCGACTTCAGCCGGCGCGCTTTCGAGCGGACCTCCATGATCGTCGTGGACCCCGTGTCGTCGACGTAGATCGGCGCTTTCGTCAAGCGGTCGCAAGCTGCTGTGAGCCGAGGCCAGTCGTCCGGGGCCAGCCGACCCGAGCGCAGGCGCTGCGACTCGACCTTGGCCTCGCTGCACATCATGTGCTGGGTCACCTCGGACTTCGACATCTCGAGCGTGAACAGGGCGACCGGTGTTTCGGTGCGCACGGCCAGGTTCGTCGCGATGCCGAGGCCGAGTGACGACTTGCCCATCGAGGGGCGCGCGGCGAGGATGACGAGGTTTCCCGCTTGGAAGCCGGACGTGAGGAGGTCGAGCTCGCGGTAGCCGCTCGGCACGCCCGTGACGTCGACGCCGGCCTCGTACAGCTGCGTGATGCGCTCGAAGGTCTCCTTCAGCAGGACCTCGATGTGCGAGAAGTCGCTCGTGACGCGCTGCTGGGCGAGCTCGAACACGACCTGCTCGGCCCGGTCGACGAGGTCCGCGACCTCGCCCGGCCGATCCTGGCCGAGCCGCGTGATCTCCTGGCCCGCGCGGACGAGCCCGCGGAGCGTCGCCATCTCCTTGACGATCCGCGCGTAGTGCTCGACGTTCGACGTGCTGGGCACGAGAGCCGCGAGCTCGGCAATCCTGGACTGCCCTCCGACCTCCTCGAGCTGGCCGCGCTCGTCGAGCTCGTTCGCGATCGTGATGGCGTCGACCGGCTCTCCCTTCGCCCAGAGCCCGAGGGCCGCGAGGAAGATCTTGCCGTGGCTCTCCCGATAGAAGTCGGACGCATCGAGGATCTCGCTGACGTTCCCGACCGCAGTCGGCGAGAGCAGCATCGCGCCGAGCACCGACTCCTCGGCCTCCAGGTTCTGCGGGGGGACGATCGGGCCCGCGGCGGAGCGTTCGACGACGGCCATGGGTGGCCCAGTCACGGTGGCGGAGTCAACCCGTCCGAGGCCGACTCGTCCAGGCGGGGGCTGCCGTGGCTCCGATGCAGGGACAACGGAACATATGTTCGCAGGTTATCCCCGACGCCGGACGGCCTGTCGACACGATCGGCGAAGTTTTCCAGCCGGAAACACACGCTGCGTGCGGGAAGTTCTCGCTTTCCTCAACACCCCTGTGGGCAAGCGTTGTGGAAAGTCGTTCCCCGCTACGCGGGAAGGACTAGTTGTCGTCTTGCTCGCCCGAGCTCGTTGCGACGGGCTCGGCCTCGTCGGTCTCGACAGCTTCAGCCGCGGGCTCCGCTTCGGCCGGCTCCGGCTCCTCCTCGGCGATCGCCTCGGCGATCGCGCCCTCGGCCTCGACGTGCGCCGCCTCGGCTTCCGCCTCCTCCGCCGCGCGCGCCGCGGCCTCGGCAGCCTCGAGCGCATCGAGCTCCTCCTCCGGAGGCAGCTCGCCACCCTCGGGCACGACGAGCGTCTTCACCTCGACGCTGACGTCCTGGAAGACCTCGATCGGGATCGCGAAGCGGCCGATGCGCTTGATCGGGTCGATCGCGACCTTGCGCCGGTCGATGCGCACCCTCCGGGCGCGCCAGATCTCGTCGGCGATGTCCGAAGGCGTGACCGATCCGAAGAGCGCCCCCGTCGGGCCGGCCTTGACCTCGAAGCGCAGCACCGTCTTGCCGAGGACCTCGGCGATCTCCTGCGCCTGCTCCGAGCTCCGCGCCTCGTGTCGCGCCCGGTTCGCCTCCACGCGCTCGAGCTCGGCCACCCGCGCCGCGGTCGCAACCTCGGCGAGCTGGCGCGGCAGCAGGTAGTTCCGCGCGTACCCGCGCGCGACGTCGACGACGTCCCCGCGCAGCCCGAGCGTCTCGACGTCCTTGAGGAGGATGACTTCCATCGGGCTTACTGGGAGACGTAGGGAAGAAGCGCCATCTCGCGCGCACGCTTCACTGCCGACGCGACCTGGAGCTGGTGACGCCGGCAGGCGCCCGTGATCCGGCGCGAGCGGATCTTGCCCTTCTCCGAGATGTAGCGCCGCAGCTGGGCGATGTTCTTGTAGTCGATCTCGTCCACCTTGTCCCGGCAGAAGTGACAGCTCTTGCGCTTGCCGGGGGCACTCGCCGGGCCGGTCCGTCTCCGGGACGGGGTTGCTGTCTTCTTGCTCGCCATGTGTCTCCTAGCCAGCGGCCGCAGGGCGGCCGCACTTTGGTGTTCCGCGCGATCGAAGTCCGCGCGAGTGGATCTCGATCTTGCGCACTAGAACGGAATGTCGTCGTCGGTCGGGGAGGTCGGGAAGTCGTCGCCTCCGGCGGCGCCGGCCTGGACGTAGGCGGGCGTCTCGCCTCCCTCCATGCGGCTGTCGAGGAACTGGACGCTCTGTGCGACGACATCGACCTTCGAGCGCTTGCTCCCGTCCTGCGCCTCCCAGGAGCGCCAGTCGAGGCGTCCGTCGATGCCGATCCGGCGGCCCTTGGTCAGATGCTGTGAGAGAAACTCGGCCTGGTTGCCGAAGACCTTGACGTCGAAGAAGTTGGGCTTGTCGACCCAGTTCCCGGAGCCGTCCTGCTGTCGTCCGTTCACCGCAACGCCCATCTCGAGGACCGGCGTGCCCGAAGGCAGGTGCTTGAGCTCGGGATCACGCGTCAGGCGTCCTACGAGTGTCACGCGGTTGATGTCACCAGCCATGCTCTATTCCTCCTCCTCGTGGATCTCGGGTGCGGCGTCCGGCGCGCTCTCCGAGCCGTTGGCGCCGGAGCCATCGGCTCCGGCAGAGCCGGGCTCGGAGCCCGCAGGCGCCGAATCACCTGACTGCGAATCTTCGCGCGCGGGACCGCCGACCGCTACGGGCCGGGCGGGACTGCCTTCGATCCGACGTGTCGCCATGTGGCGCATGACGCCGTCGTCGATCCGGAGGACGCGCGAGATCTCGTCGAGGGTCGAGGCCTCGGAGGAGAAGTGCAGCAGGTGATACGAGCCCTCGGCCTTGTGGTCGATCTCGTACGCAAGCCGCCGGCGGCCCCACACGTCGTGCAGGTCCCAGGAGCCTTCGCCCTTCTCGACGAGCTCCTTGACGCGGTCGACGATCTCGCCCTGGCCGCCCTCGTCGAGCGCCGGGTCGAGCAGCAGCAGAATTTCGTACTTCGTCACAGGTTCCCTCGTTCTCCTTCCTACGGTCTCAGGTCGGCCTCGCCACCAGCGATGAGCTGTGGGGCGGCGCCGGGAACGGGCGACGCCTGTGCGGGGCAGGAAGCCGCGGGAGTGTAGCAGCGCCTCGCCGGCAGCCCAGGGCCCCTTCTGCCGAGGCTCTCCTGTCCCGGCCCGGCGCGCGCGATACCATCGGCCGCGTGCGCAAGCGTCTGACCTGGATCCTCGTGACCGTCGGCATCGCCGCCCTCGTGCGCAAGCTGCGGAGCCGCGGCGAGGCAGGCCCGCCCGAGCCTCCGGTCGCGGCCGATCCGGCCGACGAGCTCAGACAGAAGCTCGCGTCCAGCCGCGAGCCCGAGGCGCCGGGGGAGGCAGCAGGGGAGGCAGCAGTTCCGGACACCACCCCGTCCGACGATCCGCCTCCGCCTCCGCCGGCCTCCGAGCCGTCGATCGACGAGCAACGGGCCGAGGTGCACGGCGAGGGTCGCGCGGCGATCCACGAGATGCAGAAGTCCGCCGAGGACTAGCCCTCGAGCGTGGCGGACCCGTCCGAGACGACGCAGATCAGCGGGCCTCGGCAGCAGGCGCCGACGGCCGGGTCGGATCCAGTGGAATCGGACGACGTGCTCGGCGCGATCCGCGAGCTCTCGGCCCGGGTCGGGAGCATGCAGTCCGAGCTCCAGTCGCTGCGTGCGCAGACCCAGGCGCTGCCTCCGTCGAGCGGCGAGCCCGGGGGCTGGGACGATCCGTCCCGAACCGGACCTGACCTGCTGACGTGGGTGCGCGCGGTCGATGCGCCGGGCGCCCGCGTCCCGGCCGTTCCGCAGCTCCTGCTCGAGATCGTCTTCCTCGTCGCGGTGGCGGTGGCGGCGGCGATCGCGGAGCTCGAGGCAGTCGAGATCGTCGGCGTGATGGCGGCGGCATGGCTCCTGGTCGCGATCGCGGAGCTCGTGTCCGCTCGCGCCGCCCGCCGTCGCGCCGAGCTCGTCTACGCGCCACTCCCCGGCCTCACGCCCGGCTACCCGACGGACCCAACGTGGTTCGCACCTCCGGTGGAGCGCACGGTCCTCCACGCCACGGACGCCGGAGACGAGACACAGGCAAAGCTGCCGCCGCCGAGCGAAGACTGACCCGGGCGCCGCAAGCCCGTGCTCTTCCCGACTGCAACGTTCGCGATCTTCTTCCTGATCGTCCTGCCGCTCTCGTGGCTGCTCATGCCGCGCGGAGAGCGCTGGCGCCCGTTCATCGTCGCTGCGAGCTTCGTGTTCTACAGCGCATGGGACTGGCGCTTCGTCTTCCTACTCGCCGCCTCGATCGTCTGGAACCAGCTCTTCGCGCTCGGAATCCACCGCCAGGCGGACGCGAGGACGCGGAAGCTTCTGCTCTTCGCCGCGGTCGCGGGAAACGTGGCGCTGCTCGGCTACTTCAAGTACTACGACTTCTTCGCGACCTCGACGAACAACCTCTTTGCGTTCGTCGGCGTCGATGTGCCGCTGGAGGCACGCTCGATCGTCCTCCCGGTCGGCATCTCCTTCTTCACGTTCATGGGGATCAGCTACGTCGTCGACGTGTACCGCGGCGACTTCGAGCCGTCGTCGTTCTCGAAGTTCGCGGCCTACCTCTCCTTCTTCCCACACCTCGTGGCCGGCCCCATCGTCCGCCCCGCCGAGCTCATCCCCCAGCTCGACGCCCCGCGGGACCCGCGCTACGTCGACACGGCGCGCGCGTTCTTCCTCATCGGCACCGGCCTCTTCATGAAGGTCGTCATCGCGAACCACCTCGCGGCGAACATCGTCGATGCGGTCTTCGGCGCTCCCGATCAGCACTCGTCGCTGGAGGTGCTCGTCGGCATCTACGCGTATGCGGTGCAGATCTACGCCGACTTCTTCGGCTACACGAACATCGCGATCGGCATCGCGCTCCTGCTCGGGTTCCGGTTCCCGCAGAACTTCGACTCGCCGTATGCGGCGGTCTCCATCCAGGACTTCTGGCGCCGCTGGCACATGACGCTCTCGCGCTGGCTGCGTGACTATCTCTACATCCCGCTCGGCGGGAACCGCGGCGGTCGCCTCTTCACGTACCGGAACCTCATGCTCACCATGCTCATCGGCGGGCTTTGGCACGGAGCCGGGTGGACCTTCGTCGCCTGGGGCGCGATCCACGGAACGGCGCTGTGTGCCGAGCGCTGGTGGCGCGAGCGGCCCGGCGTCGTCGAGAAGCCCTCGACCCCGCTGCGTCGTGCCTGGCATCGGTTCGCGACGTTCCAGGTCGTCTGCTTCGCGTGGATCTTCTTCCGCTCCGACTCGTTCGAGGACGCGTGGAGCATGATCGCCCGGCTCTTCACCGCCTGGGGCGAGCCCTCGCCACTTGTCACCACGGGCGTGCTCGCGGCGATCGCGGTCGGAATCGGCTCGCAGTACCTGCCGTCCCGGATCCCGCTGGCGCTGATGGCGCGTTTCTCGCGCCTGCCGATCCCGGCCCAGGCGGTCGTGCTCTCGGTCGGCCTCCTCGTGACCCACGCGATGGGGCCCGAGGGCGTCGCGCCGTTCATCTACTTCCAGTTCTGAGCGATCCTCCTCGCGGCGGAGCCGAGCGCCGCTCCGGCGACCGCGTCGAGCACGTAGTGGTTCCCCGTCGCCGTGATGACGAGCGAGACGAGCGGCGGGTACGAGGCCGCGGCGAGCTTGCCGGTGCGCGACGACGCTCGCTCGGCGAGCGCGCCGGCGGTGACGACCGCGAAGGCGACATGGAGGCTCGGCATCGCCGCGACCGGGTTGTAGAGGCGGACGAGCACCGGATGTTCGAGGTCGAAGCCCGACACCTCGGCCATCGTGTCCACGAAGCCGTCGAGCACGCGCGGCGGCGCGGTCGGGAAGACGAGAAAGACAGGCTGCGCGCCGAGGTGCGCGAGCAGGCACGCAGTTCGGAGACGGCCGTAGCCCTCGTCGCCCCGCGCGAAGAGAACGGCGGCCCACCCGAGCGTGAGGGTGACGTTGAACAGCGCGTAGCCGACGTTGAGCCCGTGCAGCACGCGCGGACGGCTGAGGAGCGCTCGCTGGACCGTCGGCTCGACGTGCAACCCGATCCGCGCCTCGAGCTCGACGACGCGCTCCGCGTTCCGGCGGGCGCGTTCTCGCCCGCCACCTTCGAGCACGAGCTTCCGCACGAGCAGGTAGGCCGCGTATACGAGCAACACGAGCGTGAGCTCGCGCCGCGCCGAGAATCGAGCGTCCACGATGCGAGCCTACGAAGTTCGACCGCCTCACACGGTCCCAGGGGCCTGATCTAGCCTGATCACCGGAGCGGCATGGGCCCGGTGGCCCAGCTGGTCTTCAAAACCAGTGCGGTCGTGTAGCCCACGGCTCGGTCGGTTCGACTCCGGCGCCGCTCCGTTTCACGAAAAGTGCCGTCTTTGCAGGAAGTTTGTCGGCGTCCGATCTCGGTGGTGTCACTCCGCCGACGTCCGCCCTCATCGGCTCAGATCCGCCTCGTGGGACAGTCGACTGTCCCACGACTGTCCCACGGGACCCCTAGAGTGGGTCCGATGGCCCGGCACGTCGGCATCCTCCTCCGCCACCGGAAGGCCTGCGCAACCCACTCCGGTGGACGCTGCAACTGCCGGCCGAGCTACCAGGCGAGCGCGTGGAGCCCGCGCGACCAGAAGCGGGTCAAGAAGTCGTTCCCCAAGCTCGCGGCGGCGAAGGCGTGGCGCGCGGAAGCTCAGACGGCGATCCGCCGCGGGACGATGCGCGCACCGAGTCAGCTGACGCTTCGCGAGGCCGCGCAGGCGTGGCTCGTCGGCGCGCGAGAGGGAAGCATCCGTAACCGCTCCGGCGATCGCTACAAGCCGAGCGTCCTCCGAAGCTACGAGATCGCGCTGCGGTTGCGTCTGCTGCCCGAACTCGGTGGTCGACGCGTCTCCGAGATCCGCCGTGGGGACGTGCAGGACTTCGCCGACCGGCTGCTCGTGCGCGGCGAGGACGCGTCGACGATCCGCAACACACTGATGCCGCTGCGGGCCATCTTCCGTCGCGCCGTGGCGCGCGGCGACGCCGTCAATCCCACGACCGGCCTCGAGCTGCCAGCGGTGCGCGGCCGCCGCGACCGGATCGTCTCGCCGGAGCAGGCGGCGCGGCTTCTCGAGGCGCTGCCCGAGCGCGATCAGGCGATGTGGGCCACGGCGCTCTACGGCGGCCTGCGCCGCGGCGAGCTGCAGGCGCTTCGCTGGGAGGACGTCGACCTGGCGAAGGGAGATGAAGGTCGAACGCGCGTGGGACGTGCGCGAAGGCCAGATCGAGCCGAAGTCGCGCGCCGGCCGGCGCACTGTGCCGATTCCGTTGGTGCTGCGCGACTACCTCGTCGAGCACAGGCAGCGCGCCGGCGGCGACGGACACGTCTTCGCACGCGCGAACGGCAAACCGTTCGACGCGGTGACGATCGGCGAGCGGTCGAAGCGCGCGTGGCGCCAAGCTGGGCTCGAGGCGATCACGCTGCACGAGGCGAGGCATACGTTCGCGAGCCTGATGATCGCCGCCGGCGTCAATGCGAAGGCGCTCGCGACGTACATGGGCCACGCCTCGGTGACGATCACGTACGACCGGTACGGCCATCTCATGCCGGGCAACGAGACAGAAGCTGCCGCGCTCCTCGACGCGTACCTCGAGCGCGCGGACACGCAGGCCCGACTCGCCCAGCTCGAGTCCAGCTGAGGCCTCCGGTTATCGTGTGGCGATGAGCGACAAGCTCCAGATGACGATCGCTTACGACGAGCCCGACGAAGACGGCTGGATCGTCGCGCGCGTCGTCGAGGTGCCGGGCGCGATGAGCCAGGGCAGGACCCGCGAAGAGGCGCGCGAGAACGTCGTCGACGCGCTCCAGCTGATGCTTGCGCCCGACGACGACGACGCAAGCGTCGCCGCCGGCCGAAGCGAGCACCTCGACCTGACGCTGTCGCTGTCTGAGTGAAGCTCCGCGACCTCGAGCGGCACCTGACCGCTCACGGAGCTCGCAAGGTTGCTGAAGGCGGCAAGCACACGAAGTGGCGCAGCGAGGACGACGCGCGCGCGACGGCAGTCCCGCGACACAACGAGATCGGCCCGGGTCTCGTGCGCGCGATCTGCCGGCAGCTCGGGATCCCCACGCCTTAGCTCGCCCAACGCGCGGCGCTTTCGTCGACCCAACGCTCGAGCTCGGCGACGGGAATGAGGATCGTCTTCGAACCGCGGCGGATGATGCGCAGTTCCGGCTTGACGTGCTCGTCGAAGAAGTCGCGGCTGACACCAAGCATCTGCGCGGCCTCTCGCGGGCTGATCGACAGACGAGGCAGAGCGCGCGGCTGGCGACCGGTCTTCATCCGTTGCCGGCCGCTGTCGTCGGCTCGAAGAAGTTCAAGGGAGAGCTGACCGGCGTGACTTGCCATTTCGGAGTCGAGTAACTTATCAGCTACTGGCGCTACTGTCAACACCAGAGTAGACTTCATCGCGTTGACGAGCGCGCAGATCATCCGCGAAGCGCGACTGAAGGCTGAGCTGACTCAGACTGAGCTCGCGGAGAGGCTCGGCCGCGACCGAGCCCAGGTCGCACGATGGGAGACGGGCGGCCAGGACCCGAGCTTCGAGAACCTCCGCTCGGTCGTCGAGGCCTGCGGCTTCGTCCTCAAGCTCGAGATCGCCGAGCGCGAGAAAGACACGCTGCTGGACACGGAACTCGACAGGAGCCTGCTCCAGGCGCCGCAGCAGCGCCTGCAAGCCCTTCTCGACGGTCTCGTCGACGGAACGACCAAGGCGACGCAGTTCGATCCCTACGCGCTGGTCGAGGCGCTCGAGCGCCACCGCGTGGGCTACGTCGTGATCGGCGCGCTCGCCCGCGTGATCCACGGCAGCAGCGAGGTCACGCGCGGCCTCGACATAGTCCCCTCGTTGCGCGAGGACAACCTCCGTTATCTCGCCGGCGCTCTCGAAGATCTCAGCGCGCCGCGTGCCGCGCTCGCGGCTGTCCAGTCGCCGGAGTTGGCCGAGGGCGAGCCGTTGACCATCGGCACGAGCGCCGGCCGAGTGAGGGTCGTGCCGAGGCCATGGGGCACGCGCGGCTACGACGACTTCCGCATCCGCTCGAGCCGCGAGAACCTCGGCCGCGGCATCCGCCCCAAGATCGCCGCAACCGTCGACCTCGTCCGAATGCTCGAGGCAAGCACCCGCGCACGAGACCTGGAACGCCTCCAGCGCCTTCGCCGCCTCATGGAGCTCGAACGCGTCCGTACCCGCCGCCGCGGCCTCTACATCGAACGCTGACCGACGCCGTCTCGACCCATCGCGTACACGAACAATCAGGCGCGATAGCCAAGGAGACACAGATGCATCCCCGATGCAAATCGGTTCAGAATTTGTGTACGTGTACGCCGGAGACGCCGTCTGGGTCGCGACCGCCGGCCGCCTGCCCGAAGGTGGGCTTGTACGCTAAAACCGCGTTGGCGAGCGGCGAAGCAGGCGCTTGCAGGAGGGTTGAATGGAATTCCGGGTGCTCGGGCCGGCGTCCACTCAAGTTCCGGCGCGCATTAACTCCGCAACCGCGAACGCGGCTAGTTCTACGAGAGGGCGTGACGGCAGTTCAGCCTGCGCAACCCATTCGCATAGGTCTGTGGAGCCGCCCATTTCGTGGAGCAAATCGCCTTCTTCTGCGCGAACCTCGTAGATCAGACCCAGGTGCTGAAAGGGAGGTCGGGGACGTGTCGGCGATCGTTCGTACGTATGGGAGTACACGGCAACCACCTGCCCGCGCTCGCCGATTAGGCCGGTTTCTTCACGGAGTTCCCGTAGCACGGTGTCATCCGGATGCTCTCCGAACTCGACACCGCCTCCGGGCAGCGTCCACAAACCGGCGTCGGGGAAGTACGGAGCCATTCGGGCCAGCAGCACTGCTCCGTCGCCCCGAATGCAGAATGCGTAGGCGCCCAGCTTCATTTCGCCGCGCTCGCTCTCCACTCAGGCAACTTACGCTCTCGCCATTGTCCCCTGCGCGACCGTCCTCACGCCCGACTGCGCCACATGATCGGTTCACGAATGCCGTCGTCCGTGCGCGACCGTAGACCGCGGGCCGCGAGGTTGAGCGGGGTACGCGCACTAACTGTCCCGCGGACTGACCCACGACCTCGAAGACGCCGCAGAATCCGCTCAACCATGAATTTTCGCGCGAGTCACGACTCCTCTTCAAAACCAGTGCGGTCGTGTAGCCCACGGCTCGGTCGGTTCGACTCCGGCGCCGCTCCGCCTCGTGCTTCCGGCGGGACCCTAACCACGCCCTAAGGCCACCGGAACGGTGCCGTGGAGACTGCTCTTCATTCACTGGATGCGTGTTGCGGCGCTCCGGCGCCGAAAGGGGGGACATGAAGGGATTGCGCACTCGATCGACCTATCGGTCGCAGCAACGCCTGCTGCTGCTCGCCGTCCTCGTGCTGGCGGCGCTGATGGCGCTCGACGCCACTCGAGCGCCGTCGTTCTGACGACCGTGTCCAGGAGCAGCGAACGCCCGGACCGGGACCCTCAACGACGCGCGATGAGCGCGTAGTCCTGCGGACCGAACACGACGTCGTTCAGGCGGGCGACGTTGGCGGCGAGGGCGACCCTCGCGGCGTCGAATGCAGGATCCGGGGGCAGGTGTACGGATCGCAGACGCTCGTCCTCTTCCGGCTCGTTGAGGAAGCGCAGCTCCGTGTCCGCGAATCCAGCCTGGCGCGCAAGCAGGACGAGCGTCTCCGGCACGAGGGGCTGTGCATGAGTCAGGTCGGCGAAGTAGTTCCTCATCGCGACGAGAGAGAGGGGATTCATCGTCTCGGCGACGAAAACCCCACCGGAACGGAGCTTCGCAGCCGCGAGCTCGAGGAACCGGACGAGCGGCGCGGGTGGGATGTGCTCGAGGACCTGCGCGGCGAAGACGCCGCCCAGCGACCTGTCGTCGAGCCCCTCCAGGTAGGCGAGGGCCTCTCCCTGCTCCACGGCGAGCCCCTCCGCCCGGCAGAACGCCACCAGGTCCGGGTCGCGATCGACGCCGACGGCCTCGATGCCTGCGTCGCGCAGCAAGGAGAGGAATTCACCTCGACCGCAGCCGATGTCGACGACGGGCGCGGATCCTCGGAAGTCGGCGACATAGAGCCGTTGGCGTTCGCGCACCTCCGCACGCGAGCCGCGCATCCGGGCCTCGAACGTGAAGTAGTCGATCGGCGCGCTTGTGGTCGAGTCCGGTGAGGGCGCTCGAGTCGAAGTCGAGGGAGCCGGTGCCGAGCGTGCGACGCGCTCGAGGCGGAGGATGCGTTCCTCGAGCTCTTCGAGCAGCCTCGCGTCCAGTCCGGTGCGTAGCCGCTCGTCGAGATCGTCGATGAGCTTGAGCGTCACGTCGTTGAAGTCACGCTGAGCATCGACGACCGGCGCGACGTACCAGCGGAGAAACGGACGCAGCAGCGCCTTCACCGGCGCCGTGACGATCCCGCGGACACCGTACGTGCGACGAGGAACGCGGTCGACGCTCACCGGCCAGAGGCGCTCGGCGCGGTCGCGCAATTCACGAGGCGATGTGGTTTTCTGGTCGACGTCCAGAGCTGCCTCGGCCTCGCCAGAGGTCACGGCGCGATCATAGGCCGCGCGAGACGCAACGGTGAGACGGCGTCACGCGTGGTCGGTCCATTCCGAACGGGCAGTTTTCGCCAGGCAGATGGGCGTGCTCATCCGGTACGAGAGAGGCGCGTAGATCCGGGTGAACGCGAACGCCCGGTTTCGGGCCCGGAGCGCCTTCGCCACGCTGCCGCCGTGGAACTGCGTCCCCCAGCGCACGGCCTCGTTCGCGTAGCACGTCGTGAGCCGCTCGTTGCGCAGGCCTTGCCGGTGCAGCGACTCGTGCAGGAGGACTGCGTACGCGCCCGCGGTGCGGACGGTGTTCAGGCCGTCGAAGAACAGATGTACGTTCACGCAGGTCGAGGAGCGCAGATGGATGTCCCGTCCGCCGGCGTAGTACGCGATCACTTTCTCGGCCGACTCCCCGAACCGGCGTTCGAACACCTCCTCGAACGTCCGGTTGCCGCTGTAGCAGCGCACCCCCACGCTCTCGACGCGTCCACGCCTGATCGCCATGCCCTGGTCCGCCGCCTGCCAGAGCGACTCGCGTGCGATGCGGCTCAACTGCTCGTCGTAGTCGTAGAACGGGCTCGCCCCGTTCGCGGTTCCCGCGAGCAGCAGAGCCGGCGCGAGAACGAGTGCGGCGATGAGCTTCATGCGATGCCTGCTCAGAGGCTACCCGCCGCGGGAAGCGACTACGCTCCCCGCTCGTGGAGACCTCGATCGCGATCACGGCTGACGAGCACAGATCGCGCTGCGCCGCGCTCCTCGAGCGGGTCGCGGCCGACGGCCTGAGCGGGGTCGTGCTCTTCGACCCGTACTACGTCCTCTACTACGCAGGGTTCGCGTTCGTGCCGACCGAGCGGCCGATGGCGCTCGTCCTGAGCGCTGACGGAGAGCGAGCCCTCGTGGTGCCCCGGCTCGAGGTCGAGCACGCCGAGTCGAAGGCGATCTTCGACCGCGTGGAGCACTACCTCGAATACCCGGGCGAGCCGCGCGCGGAGGAGGCGATCTCCTCCACGCTCGACGCGCTCGGGCTGCGCGGCAGGATCGGCGCCGACCAGGACGGGTATCCGTGGATCCTCGGCTACCGGGGGCCGACGCTCTCCGAGCTCTCGGGCGCGGAGGTCGTCCGGATCGCCGACCGGATCGAGGAGCAGATGGCGATCAAGTCGGCGGCCGAGGTCGCGCTGATCCGCGAGAGCGTGCGCTGGGGGAACCTCGCGCACACGCTCCTTCAGCGGTACACACAGCCCGGCGTGACCGAGACCGAGGTCTCGATGCAGGCGACGAACGAGGCGACGTTCGCGATGCTCGACGCGATCGGCCCGGTCTACCGCGCGCAAAGCTTCCTCGAGCGCGGGGCATCGGCCGGCTACCGCGGCCAGATCGGCCGGAACTCCGCGATCCCGCATGCGCTCGCGGGGAACATCGTGTTCCAGGAAGGCGACGTTCTCGTCACCGGCGCGGGCGCGGCCGTATGGGGCTACCTCTCCGAGCTCGAGCGGACGATGGTGATCGGCGAGCCGTCGCCCGATCAGGAGCGCATGTTCGGGCACATGAAGGCACTACAGGAGGTCGCATTCGACGCGATCCGCCCCGGCGCGCCTTGCTCCGACGTCGACAAGACGGTCCGCGGCTACTTCGCGGAGCACGACCTCTTCGCCCACTGGCGCCATCACACGGGCCACGCGATCGGCCTCCGGTACCACGAGGGCCCGTTCCTCGACTCGGGCGACACGACCGAGATCCGGCCGGGCATGGTCTTCACCGTCGAGCCGGGCCTCTACGCGCCCGAGCTCGGCGGCTTCCGCCACTCGGACACGGTGCTCGTCACGGACGACGGGATCGAGATCCTCACGTACTACCCGCGAGACCTCGAGAGCCTCGTCATCCCGGCCTGAGATCTGGGCGGACATCGAGCGTGTCGTTTGGACACTCACGTGTCGCTGGAGTTGACCCCCCGACTCGCTAGCGCCAGCAGGCTGGGAGAGCGGCCGCTCGCCCGAGGGAAGTGAACGCAAAGTCACACGTTCAAGTCTTGCACCCGCTGCCAATAGACCCGCTTTGGCGCCTTCTTGGTCGGTGGGTAAATCGACTGTGCTCTTCCGTCGGCGTCGAGCCTGGGGGACTAGAGGTCCCGAGTTCGAATCTCGGCGCCCCGATCGAAAGGCCGCCGCAAAGGCGGCTTCTTGCCGGCCGCAAGGATGAAGAAGAGCCAGAGCAAGGTCAGCGGGTCTAACCCGTCATCACCTCTCCACCGGCGCGCGCTTTCGTGTCCCTGCTAGACGTGCGCCGGCTGCGACTCCGGCTGCTCGACCTCCTCGATCGCCTCTGCGGCTCCCTTGTCGATGTCGAAGGTGAGCTGGACGTCGTCGTAGTCGACGCGAACGCGATCGTCCGGCTGCAGCGCTCCGCTCAGCAGCAGCCGCGAGACCTCGTTTTCGAGCTCGCGCTGAATCGCACGACGTAGCGGCCGCGCGCCGAACTCCGGGTCGAAGCCGATCTCGGCCAGGTGCTCGACGGCCTCGTCCGTGAAGTCGACCTCGATGTGCTGCGCACGCAGGCGCCGCGCGACCCGGTCGAGCAGCAGCCGGGTGATCTGCTTCAGCTGCTCCTTCGTCAGTGCCTGGAAGACGATGATCTCGTCGATCCGGTTGATGAACTCCGGCCGGAAGCTGTGCCGGAGCACCTCCATCAACTCGTCCTTCAGCTCGTCGAACGAGCCGCTCTCCTTGCGTGCGAAGGCCTGGATGCGATCGGCGCCGAGGTTCGAGGTCATGATCAGGATCGTGTTCTTGAAATCGACCGTCCGGCCCTGCGAATCGGTGAGCCGGCCGTCGTCCAGGATCTGGAGCAGGATGTTGAAGACGTCTGCGTGCGCCTTCTCGATCTCGTCGAACAGGAGCACCGCGTAGGGCTTGCGGCGGACCGCCTCGGTCAGCTGTCCGGCTTCCTCGTGGCCGACGTAGCCGGGTGGCGCGCCGACGAGCCGGCTGACTGTGTGCCGCTCCTGGTACTCGCTCATGTCGAGGCGGACCATCACGTCCTCGCTGCCGAAGAGCGCCTCCGCGAGTGTCCGCGCGAGCTCCGTCTTGCCGACGCCGGTGGGTCCCAGGAACAGGAAGCTGCCGTCGGGACGGCTGGGGTCGGCGAGCCCGGCGCGGGCGCGGCGAACCGCCTCCGCGACGGCCTCGACGGCCTCGTCCTGACCGACGACGCGCTCATGCAGGCGTTCCTCGAGCTTCAGGAGCCGGTCGCGCTCCTCCTGGGTCAGCTGTGACACCGGGATGCCCGTGCGCCGCGACACGATGTCGGCGATGTCCTCGACCGTGACCTCGGGCGCCCGCGAGCGGGCCGCCTTCCGCCCCTCCTGCTGCGCGCGGCGCTCGTCGATCTGCGCCTTCAGCTCGTCCGCCCGCTTGTAGTCCTCGGCCGAGATCGCCTGGTCGCGCTCGCGCCCCATGTGGCGGAGCTCCTCCTCGGCTGCCCGCGTGTCCTCGGGCTTCGCCTTCGACCGGAGCCGGACGCGGGCGCCTGCTTGGTCGATCAGGTCGATCGCCTTGTCGGGCAGGAAGCGGTCGCGGATGTAACGATCGGACAGCTCCGCCGCTGCGACGATCGCCTCCTCCGTGATGCGCACGCGATGGAACGCCTCATAGCGGTCCTTGAGGCCGGTGAGGATCTCGATCGTCTCGTCGACGGTCGGCTCGGAGACCAACACGGGCTGGAGACGCCGCTCGAGCGCGGGGTCCTTCTCGATGTTCTTCCGGTACTCGTCGAGCGTGGTCGCGCCGATCATGTGCAGCTCGCCGCGCGCGAGCGCCGGCTTGAGCATGTTCCCCGCATCCATCGCCCCTTCGGCCGCGCCCGCGCCGACGACGGTGTGGATCTCGTCGATGAAGACGATCAGGCTGTCCGCGTTCTCGGTGATCTCGTCGATCACGCCCTTCAGGCGTTCCTCGAACTCGCCCCGGTACTTCGTGCCGGCGATCATCCCCGCTATGTCGAGCGCCACCAGGCGCTTGCCGGTTAGCGTCTCGGGCACGTCGTCGTTGACGATCCGCTGAGCGATGCCCTCCACGATCGCGGTCTTGCCGACGCCGGGGTCGCCGAGCAGAACCGGGTTGTTCTTCGTACGGCGCGAGAGGATCTCGATCGTCTGCTCGATCTGATCGGCCCGGCCGATCACCGGATCGAGCTTCCCCTGGCGGGCCTCCTCCGTGAGGTCGCGGCCATACTCGTCGAGCGTCTTTGTCGTGCTCGCCGGGCGCCCACCCGCCTCGCCGCTCTCGACGCCGCGGATGACCGCGCCGCGCAGGTTCGTGTGCCTGATCGCGAATCGCTCGAGCAGCTCACCCGCCTCGGTCTCGGTGTCCTTGGCCAGGGCGAGCAGCACGTGCTCAGGCCCCACGTACGACGCGCCGATCTGACGCGACTCGTCGTAGGCGGCCAAGAGGGCGGCCTTCGCGTCCGGCGACAGCGACGGCGCAACGTCCGTGCGCTCCTTGACGTCTGCTTCCTCCTCGATCTGCGCCGCGATCGCGGTGGGGTCGGCGCCGACCTGCTGCAGCACGTGCCGGACGACCTCGTCGTGCGTCGCGGCCCAGAGCAAGTGTGTCGAGTCGACGTCCAGGCTTCCCCATTCCATCGCCTTCTGCGCGGCATGCTGGAGCAGTTGGCGCGTGGCGTCGCTGAAGTACTGCGTGACGTCGATCTGCTCGGCCGGGCGGCGCGGGCGCGTCGTGGTCGTGCCACCGGCGGGGCCGGGCGTGCGGCTGCCGAGGCCGCTGTCGCCGAAGAAGTCGGAGAAGAACTCGTCGAAGAGGCTCCTGCCACCGAACGGCGCCCGCTCTGCCCCGCGGCTCTGACCCTGAAGCTCCCGAAGGTGCTCTTCGCACACGGCGATCGTCCGCTCCTCGCCGTTCTGCCTGATCCGCACGGTTGCGACGGCGGGCCGACGCCCGTCGATCTCGCACATCGTGGTGGCCATGAAAAACCTCCTCGCAGCGGGCGCTTCGGCGCGCGAGGGGTTGGGGCACGGAGGCGCCCGCCTAGTGGGGAAAGTCGCGTCCCCGGAAGTGTGCTCCGTTTTGTAGCCGCTGAAACTATCCGCAAGCACACACCGAACAGCCACAGCGTGATCCCCTCGATCTCCATCCCCTCACGCCGCGCCTGAACCGCGTGACCCCGCTTCATCAGCTACGCGCACCCAGAGCAGGAGTTCGTGCTCTCGCTGGTCGAGCACCTGCAGGACAGGGCCTCGACATTACGTACGACCAGGTCGTTCTGGAGATCGGCGACTCCTTGATCCGCAGGATTTCGACTGCGATCACTGAGGGCGATTTCTTGATCGCTGTCGTCTCACCGACCTCGGTGAACTCCGAGTGGTGTCGGAAGGAGCTAGCGATCAACGCCGACCGTGACGACATAGAGACCGTCGCACGCCGTCTCGCTCGCGCAATCACGGCACATGTCGAGGGTCGCGGGCTAGGTCACTCGTCTTGGGAAACGACACGAACCATGTCCGAAATCCTCGGCTCCGCGGCGACAGCGACCGTGTCCGAACGGCTTGCCATCAGGATCCTTAGCGACGGACTCGGCGACTGCCCAGATGAGAGCCACGAGCTACAGTCGTGACGAGGTGTCACGACCGAGCCTCATCCTGATCGGGGTCCTGGCGGGCACGTTCGTGGCGGTGGGCGGCGCAACGCCCGCAGGCATCGGCTTCTGGGGCCCGTCTCGGGGCCCGCTGGGCGGTGACCTGGCAGCGCTCGCGATCGACCCCATGACTCCGAGCACGATCTACGCCGGGGCCGAGAGCGGCGGCGGCGTTTTCAAGAGCGTCGACGGCGGCGAGAGCTGGCAGGCTGCCAGCTCGGGTCTCGCAGGCCCGTACGCGACGCAGGTGCTGGCGCTCGCGATCGATCCGAGCGCGCCGCAGACCGTCTATGCGGGCACGAGGTACGGCGTCTTCAGGAGCAGGAACGGAGCGCGGCGCTGGACGCCCGTGCTCACCGAAACGTGGGTAGCCGCGCTCGCGATTGACCCCCGGAGGCCCGCGACGCTCTACGCCGGGACCCGCGGGCGGGGCGTCCTCGTGAGCACGAACAGTGGTCGCGACTGGCGTGAGCCCATTGGCGGCGAAGCGGCGGACGTCCGTGCGCTCGCGGTCGACCACCGGCGGTCGGCGACCGTGTATGCCGGCACCCTCGGCGCGGGCGTGCTGAAGACGACGAACGGTGGTCGCACGTGGCGTCCCGCGCGCGGCGGGCTCGGCCGGCAGGACGTCGAGGCGCTCGCGCTCGATCCCGAAGCTCCCGGGACCGTCTATGCCGGCACCGTCGAGTCGGGCGTGTTCAAGACGACCGACGCAGCCGGATCCTGGGGGCGCGTGAGCGCCGGGCTACCCGTCGAGTGGGTCCGCGACCTCGCCGTCGACCCACGGCACCCGGCGACGGTCTACGCGGGTACGAGGTTCGGCCTCTTCAAGAGCTCGGACCGTGGCGAGAGCTGGCGCGCCACGAGGGGGCTCGGGGGCAGGCACGTCCAGTCGCTCGCGATCGACCCGCGCTCTCCCGCGACGGTACTCGTCGGGACCGGCGGAGGCGCGCACAAGAGCACCGACGGCGGCATGACCTGGAAGGCGGTGAACGCCGGGATCGCGGCACGCGACGTGCTGGCGATCGCAATCGCGCGGCGAAGCCCGGCGACGGTCTACGCGGGCAGCTACGACGGCGGGGTCTTCCGAAGCACGGACCGGAGCCGGAGCTGGCAGGCGGTCAACCCCGGCCTCGGTGCGGAGTGCGTGTGGGCGTTGACGCTCGACCCGCGTCGCCCGACGACGGTCTACGTCGGCACGCGCGAGGGTGGAGCCTTCAAGAGCACGGACGGCGGCCGGCGCTTCCGGGCCGTGAACGCCGGCCTCCCCGCCCGGTGGGTGCGCGTGCTCGAGGTCGACCCCCGGACGCCGGCGACCGTGTACGCCGGCACGCAGGGAAGCGGGGTCTTCAAGAGCACGGACGGCGGCAGGAGATGGCGCGCCGCGAACGCCGGCCTGGGCGTGTCGGACGTCCAAGCGCTCACGATCGACCCGCGGCGGCCGACGACGCTCTACGCCGGCGGAGTCACCGGCGGCGGGGTCTACAGGAGCACCGATGGCGGCGACAGCTGGCGCGGCGCGAGCAGCGGCCTCCCGCGGGCCGGGATCGCAGCGCTCGCCGTCGACCCGCGACGGCCGACGACCGTCTACGCGGGGACCGCCTTCGGCCTCTACAAGACGACGAACGGAGGTCGCAGCTGGAGCTCGCTCCGGCTGGGCCTCGGACGCACGAGCGTGCACTCGGTAGCCGTCGACCCGCGGCGACCTGAAACCGTCTATGCGGGCACGCAGTTCGACGGCGTCTTCGGATCCAGCGATGGCGGCACGAGCTGGCGCCGGCTCGGCGCCGGCCTTCCGAGCGTCGCGATCCCGGCGCTCGCGGTCGATCCCGCGGGCCGCGGGCTCTACGCCGGCACGTATGGGGCAGGCGTCTTCGACTACCGGTTCCCCGGCTGAGGCGCGATACCCTTTCGTCGAGGAAACCGACGGCCGGGAGGTGCGCGGGATGAACGCAGCGGTGACGACGGAGCGCAAGACGATCGGCCACTGGATCGGCGGAGAGAGCGTGCAGGGCGCGTCGGGGCGAACCGGCCCCGTCTACAACCCGGCGACCGGCGAGCAGACCGGCGAGGTGACCTTCGCGAGCGTCGAGGAGATCGATCGCGCCGTCGCGACCGCGCAGGCCGCAGCTGCCGAATGGCGGACCTGGTCGCTCTCGAAGCGCGCCGACCTCTTCTTCCGCATCTACCAGCTCGTGGACGAGCATCGCGACGACTTCGCGCGCACGCTCACCGCCGAGCACGGAAAGGTGCTCTCCGACGCGCACGGCGAGGTGCAGCGCGGCATCGAGGTCATCGAGTACGTGTGCGGGATCCCGACGCTGCTCAAGGGAGGCTTCTCGGAGCAGGCTGCTACCGGGATCGACGTCTACTCGATTCGCCAGCCGCTCGGCGTCGTCGCCGGGATCACGCCCTTCAACTTCCCGGTGATGGTGCCCATGTGGATGTGGGCACCGGCCATCGCATGCGGGAACGCGTTCATCCTCAAGCCCTCGGAGAAGGATCCGTCCGCGTCGCTCCTGACTGCGGAGATCCTGCAGGAGGCAGGCCTGCCGGACGGCGTCTTCAACGTGATCCAGGGCGACAAGGTCGCGGTCGACGGGCTCCTCGAGCACCCGGGGATCGCCGCCATCAGCTTCGTCGGCTCGACCCCGATCGCGCGCTACGTCTACGAGACCGGGACGAAGGCAGGCAAGCGCGTGCAGGCTCTCGGCGGAGCCAAGAACCACATGGTCGTCCTCCCGGACGCGGACATCGACATGGCCGCGGACGCGGCGGTCAGCGCCGGCTACGGCTCCGCGGGAGAGCGCTGCATGGCGGTCTCGGTCGTCGTCGCCGTCGGCGAGGCAGGAGACGAGCTCGTCGGCGCGATCCAGGAGCGCCTGCCGAACGTCAAGGTCGGCGACGGCATGGATCCGTCCTCGGAGATGGGCCCGCTCGTCACGCGCGAGCATCGGGACAAGGTCGCGTCGTACCTCGACTCCGGGCCGGAGCAGGGCGCAACGCTCGTCGCCGACGGGCGCGAGACCGTGCCGGACAACGGCGGCTTCTTCCTCGGCGCGTCGCTCCTCGACAACGTCACGCCGGAGATGGACGCGTACCGCGACGAGATCTTCGGGCCGGTGCTGTCGGTCGTGCGAGTGGACACGTACGACGAGGCGCTGCGCCTCGTGAACGAGAACCCGTACGGGAACGGCGTCGCGCTCTTCACCCGCGACGGCGGCGTCGCCCGCCAGTTCCAGTTCGAGGTGAACGTCGGGATGGTCGGCGTCAACGTGCCGATCCCCGTGCCCGTCGCCTACTACTCGTTCGGCGGCTGGAAGAGCTCCCTCTTCGGCGACCGCCATATCTATGGCCCGGAGGGGATCGACTTCTACACTCGCACGAAGGCGGTCACGAGCCGCTGGCCGGACCCGAAGACGAGCAAGGTCGACCTCGGCTTCCCGCAGACTCGCTGAGGGCCCGGCATGCCCGGCCCCTACATCCGGCTCGTCGACGAGGACGAAGCGGAGGGCGAGCTCCGCGAGGAGTACGACGCCGCCGTCGAGCGGGCGGGGAAGGTCTTCAACATCCTGAAGGCGATGAGCCTGCGCCCGAGTGTTCTCCGGGCGTCCATTGCTCTCTACCGCGAGATCATGTTCGGCGAGTCGGGCCTCTCGCGGAAGGAGCGCGAGCTACTCGCGACCGTCGCGTCCGCCGCACAGAACTGCCACTACTGAACGAAGGCGCACGCCGACGACCTCCGTGCCGAGGGCGCCACAGCTGAGCTCGCACGACACGCCGCGCACGACTGGCGGCAGGCCGAGCTGTCTCCGCGCGAGCGGGCGCTGTGCGAGTTCGCGGTCAAGCTCACCCACGCGGCAGCCAACATCGAGCAGGCGGACGTCGACGCGCTTCACGCGGTCGGGCTGGACGACGCCTCGATCTCGGACGCGATCCAGGTCGTGTCCTACTTCAACTACGTGACGCGCGTCGCCGACGGTGTCGGGATCGAGGATGAGCTGGAGTGGGCTCCGCGCTAGCCGAGTACGGCTCAGCGATCCGTCGCTGCTGGGCACGCGCGAGAGCGGCTCGCACGGTCCTCCGAGAGCCTTTCGCCGACCACGCGCTCAGTCGAGTCACGATCGCTGCGCTGCTCGGCGCAGGACGCGCCGGTCGCCGACCCGGCGCGTGATCCCGTCCTGGTCGAAGCGCTCGAGGAGCAGCTGCGCGTCCCGCCGTCCGGTACCGGCGAGGTCGCGGAAGCGGGAAAGCGTGATCTCCCCTGCGGAACGCGCCTCGGTCAGCAGCACGTCCTTCGCGACCTCGTACGCATCGCGTCCGATCGCGTAGCCGTCGCCGAGCGTGACGAGCGTCCCCTTCGCGGAGAGGAAGCGCGCGAGCTCAGCGTCCTCGACCTTCGTCGCCCTGATTCCGGCCGCACCGACCTCGCGCTCGAGCGCAGCTGCGTCCGCCTCCCGCGCACCCAACGACGGCGTGGCTCCCGGCAGATACAGCTTGGCTCCACGCCGCTCCAGCGAAAGCAGCGCGAGGATGTCCGCCGCCCACGGCTCGGAGGGAGGCGCGATGCCGGGGTCGATCGGATCCGCGGCGGCGATTCGCTCCCGGAGCTCCCGCTCGAGCTCGGCGAGCCAGCCCGCCGAGAACACCCACGGCCCGGCTCGCTCGAGCCCCCGGAGCTCACCCTCCGCCACGTGCGCGAGCGACGCGGCGAGGACCGGAGCGTGGATGGTGGCCGCGACGTCGCCACGCTCGACGAGCGCGAGGCGCTCCTGGTCCCGATGCCGCGCCGGCGCCGGATCGAGCACGACGCCGCCCCCCACCGTCGTCTCACCGCGCAGGATCACGCGATCGCCCCTCGCCGCGACGACCGGTGCCGTGAGCCGCAGCTGCGCCCAGCGCTCGCCGATACGCACGACCCGGGCAGGGACGTCGGACGTCCCGAGGTGCACGTGCAGGCGGGCTCCGTCGGACAACGGCTCGAGCTCGTCGAGCGCCACGTCGAGCCGGAACGAGACCGGGTACGCATCCGGCGCGACAAGTACGTCGCCGCGGCGAACGTCCGTGCGCTCGATCCCGGGGAGCGCAACCGCGACTCGTTGTCCCGACTCCGCGCGCGGAACGTCGCGATCGTGAACCTGCACGCTGCGCACGCGAACGCCGTCTCCAGCAGGCTCGAGCCGGAGCGCGTCACCCGCTCCGATCGAGCCCGACCAGAGCGTCCCGGTCACGACGGTGCCGACGCCTCGCAGCGAGAAGGCACGGTCGATCCAGAGGCGCGCCGGGCGATCCGTGCGCGCGTGCTCCGAGCTGTCCACTGCCCGCGCGATCGCCGCCCGCAGCTCCTCGACCCCGGCTCCCGTCTTCGCGCTGACGGCGACGACCTCGAGTCCCGGAACGAGCTCTCGCGCCTCGTCGACCACGAGCTCGAGCTCGTCCGCAGCGACCGCGTCCGCCTTCGTGACGGCGACGACGCCCGAGTCGATGCCGAGCAGCCGCATGATCGCGAGGTGCTCGTGGGTCTGCGGCCGCGCGCCCTCCCCGGCGTCGATCACGAGCAGGAACAGATCGATGCCGGTTGCGCCGGCCACCATCGCGCGGACGAAGCGCTCGTGGCCGGGGACGTCCACGACCGAGACCTGCCGTCCGTCCGGCAGCTCGAGCGGCGCGTAGCCGAGATCGATGGAGATGCCGCGCCGCTGCTCCTCGGGTAGCCGGTCCGTGTCCTTTCCGGTCAGCGCCCGCACGAGCCACGTCTTGCCGTGGTCGACATGGCCTGCCGTCCCGATCGTCAGCGGCATCAGAGTCCCTTTCGCTCAGCTGCAGCTGGCCTGGATCAGTGAGTCCTCGATCCGCTGCGGGTGCCAGCCGGCGCCTTCGAGGAGCACGCGCCACTCGTCCTCGGTCCGCTCGCGTCCGCCGGCGAGCACGAGCATGAGCAGGTCGAGCCACTTCGCGCCGTGTGGCTCGTTCCCCGTCGGGATGACCGCATCGACGATCAGCAGGCGCGCGCCGGTCCCTGCCGAGGCCCGAATCGTGCGCAGGATCGCCGACGCGGGCTCGTCACCCCAGTCGTGGAGGATCCGGGAGAGGACGTAGGCATCGCCCGCGGGAACGCGCTCGAAGAAGCTTCCGGAGACGAACTCGAGGTTCTCGCCGAAGGTGCCCTCGTCGCGCTGGGTCTCGGGGAGATCGAAGACGATTCCGCGCAGCCCCGGCCGGACGCGGAGCAGCTCGACGAGCAGCGCGCCGTTGCCGCCCCCCACGTCGACGACGATCTCACCATCGCGCCACTCGAGCTCGGCTAGGCGCTTCGCGCTTTCCGCCCTCCCGCCCGCCATCGCCCGGTCGAAAACTGCGCGTTCCTCGGGGCGCGCGCCGAGCCACGACCAGAAGTCGCTGCCGAACGTCTCCTGGAAGTGGACGCCGCCGCTACGCGCGGCCTTGTTCAGATCGCCGATCGCTCCGTAGAAGACCCCACCGAAGAGGTGCGCGAACTCGGACCAGGCCGAATTGCGAAGAAGCTCCGATGCCTCGTTGTGGCGAAAGACGCCCGGCTCCTCCTCCACGAAGATGTCGTCGCTCGCGAGCGCGCGAAGCACCCGGTGGAGGACGTCGGCGTCCGCGTCTGCGTCGCGCGCGAGGACGCTCACCGGCTGCGGCCCGGCCGCGAGCGCTTCCGGGACCCCGAGATCGACGACGGTGGCGAGCGCCTTCGTCCTCATGCCGCCGCGCAGGGCGTCCCAGAGGACGACGTCCCACGCGCGCTCGCTCATGCCTCGCCGGAGACGGTCTGCATCAGAGCTGCTTGACCATGATGAGGCACGGGTTGTGCTCCCAGAGATCGTGCAGCTCCTCGAGCGGAACGAAGCCTCGTGCCTCGTAGAAGCGGCGCGTCCGCGCGTAACCGGCGTCGGGATCCGACGGCCCGAGCGTCTTGACCTGGAGGAACTCGACGTCCCGTGCGCGCAGGTAGTCCTCGGCGGCGGCCAGGAGCGCGGTTCCGAGGCCGCGGCCGTGACACTCGGGGCGCACGCCCATGACGTAGACCTCCGCCGCCCTCGCCGTGTGCTGCTTCACTGCCAGGAAGCCCTGGTCCTCGACCGCGAAGGTCGGCAGGTCGGCGACGTCGCGAATGTAGGCGGCAGTCGCCTCCTCGATGCCGAACCACTCGGGCAGCTCGCGCAGGATCGACTCGCAGAGCCGTGAGCGCTCTTCCGCGCCCTCGACCTCGACGACGGTCGGACTGTCGTCCGCCGACAGCGGCCGCACGTCGAAGGTCGGGCAGCCACCGTGCGGTACGACGAAAGCTGCGCTCGCCGGGCGTCTACGTGCCATCGCTCCCCCGCGCAGCGCGTACCGCCGCGGCGACCTCGTCGACCTCGTCGTCCGTCAGCGTACGGCAGTCGAGCAGCAGCCTCCCGTCGCGCACGACGCCGATCACCGGCGGCTGGCCGATCCGAAGCGGGTAGGAGAGACCTTCCTCGACCGCACACGCGGCACTCGGCAGCTCGGCGAGCGGGAGCGCGCCGCCTCCGACCCGGGCCACGGTGTCCTCGACCTCGCCCCCGACCAGAGCGGCAAGACGCTCGGCGCGCTCGCGTACACCTTCGACCGGCTCGTGGAGCATGCGCAGCACCGGGATCTCGCCGAGGGAGGGGTCGAGCACGGTCGCCAGCGTTCCCTCGAGCGCCGCGAGTGTCAGCTTGTCCGCGCGCAGCGCTCGCTGTAGCGGATGCCGACGCAAGCGCTCGACGAGCTCGCGGCGTCCGACCACCACTCCCGCCTGCGGCCCGCCGAGGAGCTTGTCCCCGGAGAACGTCACGAGATCGGCCCCGGCACGCAGGCTCTCGGCAGGTGTGGGCTCGTCGCCGACCGGGGCGAGCGCCCCCGATCCGAGGTCGTCGACGAGCGGCAGCTCGGCTCGCTTCGCGATCGCCGCGAGCTCCGCAAGGTGCGGGCGCTCCGTGAACCCGAGAACCCGGAAGTTCGACTGGTGCACGCGTAGCAGGAGCGCGGTGTCCGGCCCGAGCGCGCGCTCGTAGTCGGCGGCGCGCGTCCGGTTCGTCGTCCCCACCTCGACGAGCTGGGCGCCGGAGCGAGCCAGGACGTCGGGGATGCGGAAGCCGTCCCCGATCTCGATGAGCTCGCCCCGCGAGACGACGACCTCGCGGCCTGCCGCCAGCGCCGCGAGCGCGAGCAGGACGGCGGCCGCGTTGTTGTTCACGACGAGTGCCGCCTCCGCGCCCGTGAGACGGGACAGGAGCGTCGCGAGATGATCCTGGCGCGAGCCTCGTTCGCCTTGCTCTAGGTCGTACTCGAGGTTCGAGTATCCCGCTCCGACCTCGGCGACGCGCGCGAGCGCCGCCTCGGCGAGTGGCGCGCGCCCGAGGTTCGTGTGCACGAGGACGCCGGTCGCGTTCAGGACGCGTCGCAGGCTCGGCCGGCGCGCAGCCGCGAGCTCCGCGACGACCGCCTCGACGAGCTCGCCGGGATCGCGTCCGGCCTGGAGGTCCTCGCGAGCCCGCTCGAGCACCGAGCGAATCGCGTCGACGGCGAGCCCGTGCGGCACGTCGGCGATGCGCGCATCGCGCAGGAGATCGTCGACCGACGGCAGGTCACGAAGCGACCGGGTCGTCACGGCATGAGTGTAGGTCGAAGGGTCAGTCCGGGGCGGCTGCTAGGCGGAGCCTTCGGCGAGTCGCTCGTCGTAGTGCGACACGATCAGCTCGACCGCCTCCTCAGGGTCGTCCGTGAGCGTGAGGAGGTCGAGGTCGTGAGGCGAGATGAGCCCGTCCTCGAGCATCTCGGCGCGTACCCAGTCGACCAGCTCGGCCCAGTAGTCCGAGTCGACCAGGGCGACCGGAAAGTGGCCGATCTTGCGGGTCTGGATCAGCGTCAGCGCTTCCCAGAGCTCGTCCTGCGTCCCGAACCCTCCCGGGAAGATGACGAACCCTTCCGCCGCCTTCACGAACATCACCTTGCGCGCGTAGAAGTGGTCGAACGTGAGGCCGAGGTCGCAATAGGCGTTCAGCCCCTGCTCCTGGGGGAGCACGATGTTGAACCCGACCGACAGGCCGCCGGTCTCCTGGCAGCCGCGGTTCGCCGCCTCCATGACGCCCGGCCCGCCGCCCGTGACCACGGCGAAGCCGCGCTCCGCGAACCCGCGGCCGGTCGCCCTTGCCGCCTCGTACGTCGGCGTGCCCTCGCGAACGCGCGCCGAGCCGAAGATCGACACCGCGGGCCGGTCGATCCTCGTGATCATCTGGAAGCCCGCCAGGAACTCGGAGGCGATCAGCGCTACGTCGCTCGCGAGCGTCTCCTCGCTGCGCCGCAGGACGCGGCGGTCGAGCTCGGGGCCCTGCATCGTCAGAACGTGCGCTCGACGTGCGTCGCGGACACTGCGAGCGCCAGGATGGCGATGAGCCCGAGATAGACGACGGCGACGGTCGCGCGCTGCCACACCGCAAGTCGGTAGTAGTCGGCATTCACCTCGCGCTCGCGCCAACGCCGCCAGAGCTCGAGGGCGCCGAGGATCACGATGATGATGAGGATCGGGTTCGGGCTCACCACGGCGAGCCCGACCATCAGGAGCAGCCCGAGGAGCCAGATCGCCGGATGCAGCGCCCCGACGGCGCGGCCACCGTCGAGTGGCACGATCGGGATCAGGTTGAAGAGGTTGAGGAAGAAGCCGACGAACGCGAGCGCCATCAACAGCTCGGAGCCGTTCGCCTCCGCGGCGACCCAGAACGCGGCCGCCCCGACCGACCCGAGGATCGGCCCTGCGAGCGCGACCTTCGCCTCCTTCCAGGCGTCGTCGGGCAGCTGCTTCATCCCGATGACCGCGCCGAGGAAGGGGATGAAGAGCGGCGCGCTCGCCGGCACGCCCTGGCGACGTAGCTCGATCACGTGGCCGAGCTCGTGGACGAAGATGAGGAGCACGAACCCGATAGCGAACGGGAGCCCCCAGATCCAGGCGTAGGCCCCGATCGAGACGAGCATCGACGCCGCGGTCGTGAAGACCTTGAGCTTGAAGATGATCGCCCCGTACTTGATCACGAGGAAGCCGATGGCCAGGATCGGCGCGAACAGCTTCCGCGCGAGATCCTTGAGCCCGGAGCGCGGGTGGACGGGCTCGTAGCCACGATCCCCGTGCGCCGTGCCCGTGGGATCCGGCAGCGTGGCGGGCGGAGGTGCCTCGATCGGCTCGTATCGCCGATCGCGCTCGTCGTCTACGACCGGCGGCCGATCCATCCCTCCGATCGTAGCCCCGGTGAGCGTCGTCGCTACGAACGCCGGGCGGTTCGCGAGCCGCCGCCGTCGCTCATTCGCGCTCCTTCGCGAGCTGCGCCTGATACTGAGCCTCGGTCCCGATCCACTCCTCGCCGCCCTCGTAGACCTCCTTCTTCCAGAGCGGCACGGTCACCTTGAGCTCGTCGATCGCGTCGCGGCAGGCGGCGAGCGCGTCGGCCGGTGCGGCGCGGAAACCGCGATGACGACGCTCGTCTCGCCGATGTCGACGCGGCCGATGCGGTGGTGGATCGCGACCTCGCAGAGGTCGTGGCGCGTCTTCAGGTCGTCGGCGAGCTTCTCCATGACGTCTTCGGCCATGCCCTCGTAGGCCTCGTACTCGAGATGGAGGACGTCGCGCCCGCGTGAGCGCCGGCGGGTCGTTCCGACGAAGGTCGCGATCGCGCCCGCGTCCTCGGTCCGGACCTCCGCGACGGCGGCCTCGAGCGACAGCGGCTCGTCGAAGAGGCGAAAGCGGGGTTGTGGCTCGGAGTCGCCGGGCGTCGTTCGCGAGCCGCCGGAGACCGGTGGGATGAGCGCGACCTCGTCGTCCGCCGCGAGGATGTCTCCACGGTCCGCATACGCGCGATTCACCGCGAACAGGATCCCCGGCGGCTCGTCACCGAGCTCGAGCGCGGGCCAAACGTCGCTCACGGCCGCCCCGTCGGGCAGATCGAGGTCGACGGCTCCCGAGCCCGCTCGCTCGCGCAGCGCCGCGAAGAGCCTCACGCGCACCCTCACGGCGGGAGCGTAGCCCGCGTTTGCCTCGCAGCCCGTGACATGTTAGGTCCCACGGCGCATGGTCACGACGATCGCGGGCGCGCACCTGAACCAACAGGTGTACGAGGAGCTCAGGATGCGCGTACTCACCCGCCGTCACGCTCCAGGGGAGAAGCTCAGCCTCCACGTCCTCGCCGACGAGCTCGGCGTGTCGCGCAGCCCGGTGCACCACGCGCTGACGAGGCTCGTCGCCGAGGGCCTGCTCACGGTGAAGGCACGGCGCGGGTACTACGTCACGCCGGTCACGGCGGTCGCGCTCGCGGAGGGCTATGACGTTCGCCTCGCGCTAGAGCTGCACGCCGCGGAGCGAGCCGTCGGCCGGCTGGCGCCCGCGGAGCTGCAGGCGTTGCGCGGGCGCCTCGATGCAACTGCGGAAGCGATCTCGCACAGCGAATGGGACAGCGCGAACGCGGCGTTCCACGAGCAGCAGATCGACCTCGCCGGGAACGCGCTCCTCTCGAGCTTCTACCGCGAGCTCTCGGTGAACCTGATGATGCAGGTGATCCGCGGCGGCCGCGTCGAGGGGCACGAGCAGCTCGTGACCGAGCATGACCGCATCGTCGAGGCGTTCGAGTCAGGCGACGTCGAGAGGGCCCGACGCGCCGTCCGCCGGCACATCGAGACGGGTCGCAGGATCGCGATCGAGGCGCTCGAGCGCGCCGGCGGCGTCCTCTGAGCGACGCAGCGCCTCCGTAGGCTCACGGCATGCCCGAATGGACAGCCGACGTGAGCGTCGACGAGGAGCTCGTACGAAGCATCGTCGCCGAGCAGTTCCCGCAGATCGAGGCGAGACGGATCCGGCTGCTCGCCGAAGGCTGGGACAACGCGGTCTGGGTCGTCGACGAGACCTGGGCCTTCCGGTTCCCTCGCCGCCAGGTCGCCGTCCCGCTGCTCGAGCTGGAGGTTGCGGTTCTGCCACGCCTGGCGCCGCTGCTCCCGCTCGCGATCCCGGCTCCAGCGCTCCACGGCAAGCCGAGCAGCGCGTACCCGTGGCCGTTCGTCGCGAGCCCGCTGCTGCCGGGACAGGAGCTCGGTTCGACGGTGCTCACCGAGGCGGAGGAGATCGCCGCGGCGGACGCCCTCGGCCGCTTCCTGCGGACGCTGCACTCCGCCGAAGTCACGCCGTGATCTCCGCGCTCCGCCCGCTGCCCGTGGATCCCAACAACCGCGCGGACATGTCGGTGCGCGTGCCGCGCACGCGCGAGGTGCTGGCCGGCCGTGGAGGCGCTCGGACTCTGGCGCCGGACCCAGTCAGTCGCGCGCGTCCTCGCGGAAGCCGCAGGACCTGCCGGGGACGCCCCCGTCCGCCCTCGTCCACGGCGACCTCCACTTCCGGCACCTGCTCGTCGACGAACGGACGCCTGACCGGTGTCATCGACTGGGGCGACCTCTGCCTCGCGGATCCCTCCGTCGACCTGCAGCTCTTGTGGAGCTACTTCTCGCTTCCCGCGCGGGCCGCGTTCCTCGAGGCGTACGGACCGGTGCCGGAGGACCGGCTGCTGCGTGCACGCGTCTTCGCGCTCTCCATCTCCGCGCTCCTCGCCCGCTACGGCCACGAGGAAGGTCGCCCGGAGATCGAGCGCGCCGCGCTGGCGGGCCTCGAGCGCGCCGCCGCAGAGTGAGGCCACCTGGCGCGCGCCCGTACGATGCGCGCATGGCGACCGCCGAGCCTGGCTCTGCGCAAGAGCGGAATCCGCTAGCGCGGGATTCCGCTCGCGCGAAGATCGCTGGCCGGCTGAACGACTCCGGAATCGAGGTCAGGCCCGTCTACACGGCGGCCGACGCCCCTGCGGGCCCGCTCGAGCTTCCCGGCGAGCATCCGTTCACCCGCGGGCCGTACCCGACGATGTACCGCGGCCGTCCGTGGACGATCCGCCAGTACGCGGGCTACGGCTCGGCGGAGGAGACGAACGAGCGCTTCCGCTATCTCCTCGCGCGCGGGCAGACCGGGCTCTCGGTCGCGTTCGACCTCCCCACGCAGCTGGGCTACGACTCGGACGATCCGGTAGCCGAAGGCGAAGTCGGCCGCACGGGTGTCGCGATCGACTCGGTCGCGGACATGGAGGTCCTGCTCGACGGCATCCCGCTCGCCGAGGTGTCCACGTCGATGACGATCAACGCGCCCGCCGCGCTGCTCCTTGTTCTGTACGAGCTCGTGGCCGAGGGCCAGGGCGTTCCCGGCGAGAAGCTCCGCGGCACGGTCCAGAACGACGTGTTGAAGGAGTACGTCGCGCGCGGCAACTACATCTTCCCGCCGCGCCCGTCGATGCGGCTCGCGACGGACCTGTTCGCCTACTGCGCCGAGCGCCTCCCGAGCTGGAACACGATCTCCATCTCCGGGTACCACATCCGCGAGGCGGGCTCGAGCGCGGCGCAGGAGCTCGCCTTCACGCTCGCGAACGGCATCGCCTACTGCGAGGCGGCGATCGCGGCAGGTCTTTCGCCGGACCAGTTCGCCGAGCGGCTCTCGTTCTTCTTCAACGCGCACAACGACTTCTTCCAGGAGGTCGCGAAGTTCCGAGCGGCGCGGCGCCTGTGGGCGCGGATCATGCGCGACCGCTTCGGAGCGACCAACCCGCGCGCGCAGGCACTCCGCTTCCACGCCCAGACCGGCGGCTCGACGCTCACCGCGCAGCAGCCGGAGTCGAACGTCGTGCGCGTCGCGGTCCAGGCGCTCTCGGCGGTCTGCGGTGGAGCGCAGTCGATCCACACGAACTCCTTCGACGAGGCGCTCGCGCTGCCGTCCGAGCAGGCGGCGCGGATCGCGCTGCGGACGCAGCAGATCCTCGCGCACGAGGCCGGGACGACCGATACCGCGGACCCGCTCGGCGGCTCGTACTACATCGAGGCGCTCACGGCCGAGCTCGAGGAGCGCGCGCAGGAGCTGATCGATCACGTCGACGACCTCGGCGGCGCCGTCGCGGCGATCGAGCAGGGCTTCGTCCAGGCCGAGATCGAGGCGTCGGCGTTCCGCTACCAGTCGGAGATCGAGGCCGGCGAGCGCGTCGTCGTCGGCGTCAACCGCTTCGCCGAGGAGGACGCCGCGCGGGTCGAGATCCTCCAGGTCGATCCCGAAAGCGAGCGCCGTCAGCGAGAGCGGACGGCCCGGGTCCGCGGCGAGCGGGACGCAGCTGCCGTGGACTCGGCGCTCGTGGAGGTTCGGCGCGTCGCGGAGAGCGACGAGAACCTCCTCCCGCCGATCCGCGAGGCGTTGAGAGCCCACGCTACGGTCGGGGAAGTGTGCGGACTGCTGCGAGAGCTCTGGGGTACCTATGACGCCCGGCATGCGTAGGTGGAGCCCGCGCCTCGGGCGCATCGGCCTCGGCGCTGCGATCGCGCTCGGGCTCGCGCTGCCGCTCGTCGCGCTTGCCGCGACGCGGGCCGCCGGAGACGGATCGGACGAGCCGGCGGATGAGCGCTCCGCCCCGATGGCGGCGCCGAGCTTCACGCGAGACGTCGCGCCGATCATGCAGGAGAAGTGCGCGAGCTGCCATCAGACCGGTGGAGTCGCGCCCTTCGCGTTCGAGTCCGCACAGGACATCTCCGCACGCGCGCCGCTGATCGCGGCGGCGGCTCGAGCGGGCGTCATGCCGCCGTGGCCTCCAGGCCCGCTCTCCCCCGCATACGCCGGAGAGAGCGAGCGCACGCTCTCGGCGCAGGAGCGCGCGACGATCGTTGCCTGGGCGAAGGCAGGCGGACGAGTCGATGGGCCGGCCCGGAAGCCGCTCCCGCCCGAGCCGACGCCGGTTCGCGACGGCGAACGGGTGATCGACGTCGCGATGCCGACCGCGTACCGGCCCCGCGCAGAGCAGGGAACGACCGACGACTACCGCTGCTTCGTGCTCGACCCGAAGCTCGCCGAGGACGTGTCCGTGACCTCTGCCCGGATCGATCCGGGGGCGTCCAAGGTCGTGCACCACGTGATCCTCTACCGCATCACAGCGGCCGAGAGCGCGGAGGCGGCCCGGCTCGATCGCGGCGAGCGCGGGCCTGGGTGGACCTGCTTCGGCGGCACGGGCATCGGAGGCACATCGGGCCAGTCCTTGAGCGACGCGAACTGGATCGCCGCCTGGGCGCCGGGCGGAGAGGGCGGCCGGCTCCCCGACGGCACCGGCGTGCCGCTCGAGGCCGGGAGCCGGATCGTGATGCAGGTGCACTACAACCTGCTGAACGGGAGAGCGCCCGACCGCTCTCGCGCGGTGCTCACGGTCGCACCGGCGAGCGCAGGCCTCGACGAGGTCCGCACGATGCTCCTCCCGGCGCCGGTCGAGCTCGCCTGCGCCGAGAGCGAACGCGGGCGGCTCTGCGACCGGTCCGAGGCGATCACGGAGCTCGCCCGCAAGTACGGCACGGAGGCGGCATTCGTCCCCGCCGGACTGCTCTTCCTCTGCGGCAGAAGCGCCCTGGACGTCACGCCGAGCCCCGTGTCGAGCTGCGATCGCCCGATCAACTCGCCGACGAAGATCCTCGTCGCCGCCGGCCATATGCACCTCCTCGGCTCCTCGATCCGGATCGAGCTGAACCCCGGCACGTCCGGGGCGCGCGTGCTCCTCGACATTCCGCGCTGGGACTTCCACTGGCAGGGCTCGTACACGCTCGCGGAGCCCGTCGAGGCGGAGCCGGGCGACGTCGTTCGCGTCACCTGCCGCCACGACGTGCAGCGACGCCACCACGGCACGAACGGGGTACCGAAGACGCCGCGCTACATCCTCTGGGGAGAAGGCACGACGGACGAGATGTGCCTCGGGCTGCTGCAGGTCGTCAGCAGCTAGCCCGACCGGCTAGCGTGGCGCGCTTGCGCCTCAGGTACTCGCGGTAGAGCTTCTCGCGGGCCTGCCGGACGACGTCGAGCGTGTCGGGATCCGGCTCGCGCCTTGGCTCGCGTGGGGGGGCCGGCATGCGGTAAACCTCACCCTTCAACATTCGATCGCTGAGCGGGTCGCGTTCCATCATGAGTCGACCTCCGGCATCGACCATTCAGAGTACCCGCGCCAGGCCTGATCGAGCTGATCGCGGAGCTCTACCGCGAGAACCGGCGCTAGTACGACGCGAGACACGAGCACGCGCTGTCCTGTGACCGGGACATGGCGGATGAAATCGATCGTGAACTCGTCGCGGCCGCGGTGGACGTGCGTGTTGTTCGCCCATGCCCCGAGCGCGACGCCTGGCTCGAGGTACGTGTCGAACGGGTCCGGCGAGTCATCCTCGTGCTCGTCCACCATCCGATCTTGCCGACCCGACACAAACGCGACTGTGCCGGAACAGTCACGATCTGCGAGCTGTGCGGATTCTCCTCGTCTCGCAGATGTACCCCGGGCCGGACGACCCCGACTTCGGCGTCTTCGTCGAGACCCTCGAGGCGGAGCTCACCGCTCGCGGACACGAAGTCGAGCGCGCGGTCGTCGACCGCCGGAACGGCGGCGTTCGCCGGCACGCGGGCTTGCTCGGAAAGGCTGTCGCAGCCGCCCGCCGGTCGAGCCCCGACGTCGTCTACGCGCACTTCCTCGTGCCCGCCGGCCTCGTCGCCGCGCTCGCCTCGCGCGCGCCGCTCGTCGTCACCGCCCACGGCCAAGACGTGCGGAACGTCGGCTCGATCCCGGGCGTCGGCTCGGCGACGACGTACGTCGTCAAGCGGGCGGCACGGGTCGTCGCGGTGTCCGAGTGGCTTCGGACACTGCTCGAGGAGGCCGTCCCCGAGGCGCGAGGCAAGACGGACGTCGTCAGCGCGGGCGTCGACCTCGAGCGCTTCGCACCGCAGGACGCCGGGCAGGCTCGAGCCGAGGTCGGGTGGGACCGCGACGGCACCGCGTTTCTCTGCCTCGGCTCGCTCACGGAGCGCAAGAACGTGCTCCGGCTCGCGCGCGCATTCGAGCGCCGAGGCGAGGGAACGTTGACGTTCGTCGGCGACGGCCCGCTCCGGTCGGGCCTGGAAGGGCGCGCGGGAGTCAGGCTCGTGGGTCGTGTGCGCCACGAGGACGTGCCCCGCTGGCTCGCGGCCGCCGACGTCGTCTGTCAGCCGAGCCTCGTCGAGCCGTTCGGCCTCGCGACGCTCGAGGCAATGGCCGCCGCGCGGTCCGTCGTCGCCACCCGTGTCGGAGGACCGCCCGAGTTCGTTCCGCCCGAGGCAGGCGTGCTCGTGGATCCCGAGGACGAGGACGCGCTCGTCGAGGCGCTCGACACAGCCGCTGCGCTCGCGCGTCCGAACGAAGCCGCCCGGAAAGCAGCGGCTCTCCACGACGTCAGGCGTCAGGCGGAGAAGGTGGAGGAGATCCTCCTGCGAGCCGCTCGAGGTCCGCAAGCCTGACCTCGACCAGCGGCCGCACGGTGTCCTCGAGCCCAGCGTCCCGCGCTACGGCGAGCGCCTGCTCGTAGCTCTCGCGCACCTTCTCCAGGTCGACGCCCTGCTTCAGGCGGTTGTCGCCGGTCACGAGGAGCTTCTGGATCCGCTCGCGGGCGTCGTCGACCTCGTCCACGACCCGGAGGCTACCGCTATCCTGGCGCGGCGATGTTCGGGATTCTCGCCATTTATGTCCAGGTCTCGGCCGTCATCCAGGTGCTCCTGGCGGCCTTTCTCATCACCCTCGTCCTCATGCACTCGGGCCGCGAGGCCGGCATGGGCGGGCTCGGCTTCACGCCGCACTCCCAGGGCGGCACGCACGTCGTCGAGCGGAACCTCACGCGGCTGACGGTCGCCGTCGCGGTCGTGTTCACGGCCAACACGCTGATCCTCTTCCACCTCCTCTGAGTCGGCGAGCCGCGGCTAGAATTCCGCGACCACGCGCTGGTGGCGGAATTGGTAGACGCGCTAGGTTGAGGGCCTAGTGGCCATTGCGGCCGTGGAGGTTCAAGTCCTCTCCAGCGCATGAGTGAAGGCGGCTCGCGGGGCCGCCTTCGTGCATCGAAGATCGTGTCGGGGTAAGACTTCAGTCTGACCCCGACTCCGTCTCCCATGCGCATGTACTCCGACCTCGCGCCCTGGTTCCACCTCCTCACGCATCCGTCGGACTACACGGACGAGGCGCAGTTCGTCACTCGCGTCGTCGACCGAGCCGTCGAAGGGGAGGCGCGAACGCTGCTCGAGCTCGGCTCCGGCGGAGGCAACAATGCGTCGCACCTGAAGCAACGCTTCGAGTGCACGCTCACCGATCTCTCGCCAGAGATGCTCGCGCTCAGCCGTTCGCTCAACCCCGAGTGCGAGCACCTGCTGGGCGACATGCGCACGCTCCGCTTGGGCCGCACGTTCGACGTCGTCTTCATCCACGACGCGATCTCGTACCTCACGTCGGAGGACGACCTACGTGCGGCAATCGAGACCGCGGCCGTGCACGTCAGGCCGGGCGGAGCGGTCGTCCTCACACCCGATGCCACGCAGGAGATCTTCAAGCCCGGCACCGACACCGGCGGGCACGACGGCGACGACGGTCGCAGCCTGCGCTACCTCGAATGGACGCACGCGCCCGAGCCTCCGGACGCGACGAGGTACGTCGTCGACTACGCGATCCTCGTGCGGGAGCCCGGCGAGCCCACACGCGTCGTCCACGACCGCCACATGCTCGGTGTCTTCCCAGAGGCCACGTGGCATCGCCTCCTCGCAGAAGCGGGGCTCGAGCTCGTCGACACGAGGGTCCCGAACCCCTTCGAGCTGGAGCAGGCGGCCTTCGTCGCCCGCCGGCCGTCGTCTACACTCGCTTCGTGACGACGATGGTGGTCTTCCGTGGCCGTTCGGACGCGACCCGCACCGGGCGCGCCGGGCCAGCACTTCCTTCGCAGTAGCCGACTCGCAGCGGAGCTCGTACGCGAAGCCGGGATCACTCCCGGGGACCGGGTCGTGGACATCGGCGCCGGCACCGGAGTCCTCACGTCCGCGCTCGCCGACGCCGGAGCGATCGTCACCGCCCTCGAGGCCGATCCCTCTCTGGCCGTGGAGCTACGGCGCCGCTTCGACGGGCGCCGGGTCACGGTGGTCGAAGCCGACGCACGGCGGTGGGCCTGGCCCGAGAGCGCCTTCTCGGTCGTCTCCAACCTGCCGTTCGAGGGATCCGGCGCGATCCTCGGCAGCCTGCTCCGCGATCCGGGCAGCAGTCTTGCGCGCGCGTACGTGATCGTGCAGTGGGAGTTCGCCCAGAAGCACGCGGCGGTCTGGCCGACGACGCTTCGAAGCTCTTACTGGCGCGCGTTCTACGACATCGGCATCGTCTCGAGGCTCGCACGGACGTCGTTCTCGCCCGCTCCGCGGGTCGACGCCGCGGTCCTCCGCATCGCACGCCGCGATCGGCCACTCGTACCCGTCGAAGCGCACGATGCGTACCGCCGTTTTCTCGAGGCAGCGTTCCATTCGCGCGCTCCGCTGGCGCGCGCACTACGAGGCCGGCTGACGCAGCGTGAGCTTCGTCGGCTCGGACCGGTGCTCGGCTTCGACCCCTCTGCCCTTCCCCGCGACCTCGACGCACGGCAATGGGCCCTCGTCTTCTCTTTCGCCCGCGCGAGCGGCAGGGGTTGACGCCGTCCGAGAGGACCTCTACCCTCCACAGCGAACATATGTTCGTCACCGACATAGGAGAGAACCGATGTCCATGACCGGACCGACCGGGAATCAGACACTCACCGAGCGTCAGCAGGAGATCTGGCAGTTCCTCGTCGAGTACGTGGACGGGCACGGGTACCCACCGACGGTGCGCGAGATCGGAGAGGCCGTCGGACTTGCGTCCCCGTCCACGGTCCACGCGCACCTCGCGAACCTCGAGCGCGCCGGGCTCCTGCGTCGCGACCCCACGAAGCCGCGGGCGCTCGAGCTCGTCGGCCGCCGCGTAGACGCGCGACCGCCGCAGCTGCCCGCGAGGGCTTCGACCCCCGTCCTCCCGCTCGTCGGGCGCATCGCCGCGGGCGGACCGCTCCTCGCCGACGAAGCCGTCGAGGAGGAGATCGCAGTCCCGGAGCCGCTCGGCCGCGACGCGGACTTCCTTCTGCGGGTCAAGGGTGACTCGATGATCGAGGCCGGGATCCTCGACGGCGACATCGTCGTCGTCCGCAAGCAGGATGACGCCCGCCAGGGGGAGATCGTCGTCGCTCTCGTCGGCGACGACGAGACGGCCGACGAGGCGACGGTGAAGACGTTCCACCGGGAGCGCGACGGCCGTATCCGTCTACAGCCCGAGAACAGCGCCCTCGAGCCCCTCTACCCGACGCACGTCGAGATCCTGGGCAAGGTCACCGGCGTGTTCCGAAGCCTGCAATGACCGGCGGGCCGGCAAACCTCGCCGCGCTGAACCGCACGCTCGACCAGGAGCTCTGTGCGCTCGTGCGCGGCGTGAGCCTCGAGTGCCTCGTGTGCGGCGAGTTCGTCCTGCACGCGCGCGGCGCGCTGGCCTCGCTCCGTGCTGGCGTGCCCGGAATGCAAGTCGATCCTCGCGGAGGGCCGAGAGATTCCGGCAGTCGACTTGCCACCTGGCGAGCTACCATCCGCTGTGCAGGCCGGGTGACCGCGGGTCGTCTGACGACTCGAGGAAAGTCCGGACACCGCAGGGCAGGACGCTGGTTCGTCTCTTTCGAGAGGCGGCCAGGCGGCGAAAGCCGACGGAAAGTGGAACAGAAAGGAGACCGCCGACTGATTGGTGCACGATCGAGTCGGTAAGGGTGAAACGGTGGGGTAAGAGCCCACCAGCGGTCGTGGCGACACGGCCGGCTAGCCAAACCCCGTCCGGTGCAAGGCGAAGCAGGTCCCGTTGACGCGGCCCGCCGAGGGACCGGGTACGCCGCAGAGAGAGATGGTCACCCTCGACAGAATCCGGC
>CAWKDP010000013.1:0-6524 GCA_963848405.1 uncultured Actinomycetes bacterium
GGCTGGGATCGCATCAATGCCGTGCGCACGGGCTCGATCGTTCGCATCCACGACTCGATCGCCTCGCGCTGGGGCCCGCGCCTCGTGGACTTCTTCCGCGCGTTGTCGGCCGCGCTCGCGCGGCTGTAGGAGCATGAGCGCCACTGCCGCGTACGGCTCGAACGTTCGAGCTCGGGGTCTGACCCCGGCCTGGGCCTGCGCGGCCGTGGCCTTTCTCCTGCTGTCGCTCGTGGCCGGCGTCCTCACCGGCCCGATCGACCTCGGCATGGGACGTGTCCTCGAGTCGGCCGGGGCACGGCTGCACGTCCCCGGCGTCACGTCCTCGCTCTCGCCGACGGAGGAGGCGATCCTGTGGGAGATCCGTGTGCCGCGGGTAGTGCTCGCCGCTCTCGTCGGCGGGATGCTCTCGCTCGCCGGGGCGACGTACCAGGGCGTCTTCCGCAACCCGCTTGCCGACCCGTACCTGCTCGGCGTCGCCGCCGGTGCCGGCCTCGGAGCGACACTCGCCATCGCATATCTGCCAGAGGGCTTCCGCGGGCAGCGGGCGTTGCCGGCCGCCGCCTTTGTCGGCGGGGCGGTGGCGGTCATGTTGACCTATGCGGTCGGGCGCTCCGCGCGGAGGGAGCGAGACGCTGCGACGCTCGTCCTCGCCGGCGTGACTGTGGCTGCGTTCTTCACGGCGTGGCAGACGTTCGTCCAGCAGCAGAACTCGGAGACCCTCCAGCAGGTGTACTCGTGGATCCTCGGGAACATCCCGAGCACCGGCTGGTCGGACGTCCTGCTCATCCTCCCGTACGTCGCGGTCGCGGCGGTGGTGATGCTCGCGCTGCGGCGTGTCGTCGACGTGCTCAACCTCGGTGACGACGAGGCGGCGAGCCTCGGGGTCAACGTCCGTCGGGTCCGGCTAGCCCTCGTCGTCGCCGCAACACTCGGCACGGCGGCTGCGGTCGCGGTGAGTGGGCTGATCGGGTTCGTCGGGATCATCGTCCCGCATGCGATCCGTCTGCTCACGGGCGCCGGCTACCGTGCGTTGCTCCCGCTCTCGGTCATCGCGGGTGCCGGGTTCCTCGTCCTCGCGGACGTGATCGCCCGGACCGCGCTCTCGCCGGCGGAGATCCCGCTCGGCGTCGTCACGGCCTTCCTCGGCGCGCCGTTCTTCGCGCTCGTGCTGCGCTCGACCAGGAGCGGGGCGTGATCTCCATCGCGCTGAAAGCCGTCACCGTAGTGCTCGGAGGACGCCCCGTCGTGGAGGCCGTCGACCTCGACGTCGACCGCGGGGAGTGGGTCGCGCTCATCGGGCCGAACGGCGCGGGCAAGACGACCCTCCTTCGCGCGGTCGCTCGGCTCGTGGCGTTCACGGGGTCGATCGAGCTGGAGGGCGCTCCGACGTCGAAGCTGAGCCGCACGGAGCTCTCACGGCTGCTTGCCGTCGTGCCGCAGGAGCCGTCGACGCCGCCGTGGATGACCGTTGGCGAGTACGTGCTCCTCGGGCGGACGCCGCACCTCGGAGCGCTCGCGAAGGAGGGGAGCCGCGATCGCGACGCCGCGGCGCGCGCGCTCGGCCGGCTCGACCTGCTCGGCTACGCAGACCGGCGCCTGGGCACGCTCTCGGGCGGCGAGAAGCAGCGCGTGGTCGTCGCCCGTGCGCTCGCACAGGAGGCGCGCATCGTCCTCCTCGACGAGCCGACCGCGTCTCTCGACATCGGCCACCAGCAGCAGGCGCTCGAGCTGCTCGACTTGCTCCGAGCCGAGTCAGGCCTCACCCTCGTGGCAGCCATGCACGACCTCACCCTCGCTGCGCAGTACGCCGACCGCATGGTGCTTCTCGACGAGGGGAGGGTCGTCGCGGACGGCGCGCCGGTGGACGTCCTGACGGAAGCGCTGATCGCCAGGCACTACGACGCGATGATCGAGATCGTGAGCGTCGACGGCCGCATCGCGGTGGTTCCCTCGCGTCCCACGACTCCGGCCTGAGCGTGGCGTTGACCGTGCTCCTCGGCGGCGCCCGCAGCGGGAAGTCGCACCTGGCCGTCGAGCTGGCGAGCGCGGCGGGCGCGCCGGTGACGTTCCTCGCCGCGGGGGAGGCCGGGGACGCGGAGATGGCAGAGCGTATCCGCAGGCACCGCGCGGAGCGCCCGGCGGACTGGACGACCGTCGAGGAGCCGTACTCCCTCGAGGCCGCTCTCGGCAGGGTCGACCCAAACGACACGGTCATCGTGGACTGCCTGACGCTATGGGTGTCGAATGCGCTGGAGCGCAGCGACGAGCCCGAGCGTGTGCTCGACGCCGCGCTGAGCGCGGCCCGTGCGGCTGCCGAGCGCGGCGGGCTCACCGTCGCGATCTCGAACGAGGTCGGTCTCGGGATCGTCCCGATGAGCGCGCTCGGCCGCGTCTATCGCGACCTCCTCGGCTCGGTCAACCGCATCTGGGTCGACGCAGCCGAGAAAGCAGTCTTCGTGGTCGCGGGCCGGGCGCTTCCGCTCGATCGACTGGTGCCGTGACCGCGACACAGCCCTCGACTCCGCTGATTCGCCCCGTGGACGAGCGCGCACGGGCCGCGGCGCGCCGCGAGCTCGACCGCAAAACGAAGCCTCGCGGGAGCCTCGGTCGGCTCGAGGAGCTGGCCGTCCGCATCGCGGGGATTCGCGGCTCGATCGAGCTCGAGCCGCTGCCGGCGGCGATCGTCGTCGCCGCAGCCGACCACGGTGTCGCACTGGAGGGCGTGAGCGCCTACCCCCGGGAGGTGACGCGGCAGATGCTCGCCAACTTCGCAGCGGGCGGCGCTGCGGTCTCCGTGCTCGCGCGACAGGCCGGGGCGGAGCTCGTCGTCGTCGATGCAGGCGTGATCGAGCCCTTCTCGCACGCGTCCGTTCTCGATCGTCGCATCGGGCCGGGAACTGCCAACTCCACGCAGGGGCCCGCGATGACGGTGAAACAGGCGGCGGAGGCGATCCAGCGTGGGGAGGCGCTCGCCCACGGGCTCGCCGAAGGTGGCGCAGCCGTGGTCGCCGTCGGCGACATGGGGATCGGGAACACAACCTCGGCGTCAGCGCTCTGCTGCGTGCTCCTCGGGCGTGAGCCGAGGGCGATGTGCGGTGCCGGCACCGGCCTCGACGAAGCCGGAATCGCCCACAAGGTCGCCGTCGTGGAGCGGATCCTCGACTGCAACCGACCCGATCCCGACGACGCGCTCGGGGTGCTTGCTGCCGCCGGCGGGTTCGAGATCGCGCTGCTCGTCGGGGTCGTGCTCGGAGCAGCGGCGAGCGGGGCGGTCGTCGTACTGGACGGCTTCATCACAGGATCCGCCGCTCTCGTCGCTGCGCGGCTCAAGCCCGAGGTGTCCGATTACCTCGTCGCGTCTCACCTGTCGCCCGAGCCTGGGCACGCAGCCGTGCTCGCCGAGTTCGGTCTGGAGCCGCTCCTCGACCTCGGGCTGCGCCTCGGGGAAGGGAGCGGAGCGGCGCTCGCCCTGCCGCTCGTGGAAGCCGCGCGCGCGATCCTCGTCGACATGGCGACGTTCGAAAGCGCCGGCGTCACGGATTCCGGCCGATGACCCGCGTGCTGCGGCCGGCGGTCGCGGCCGTCTCGTTCCTGACCCGCATCCCCGTCCCCGGCGCCGAACGAATCGATGCCGGCGACGTCGTCCGTGGTGCGTTTCTCTTTCCGGTCGTCGGAGGCGTCGTCGGAGGGCTCAGCGGGCTCCTTGCGGACGTTGCCGCGGAACGGATCCCGGCGCTGGCCGCCGGGGCGCTCGCGGTGGGGGCCGCAGCGCTGCTGACGGGCGCGCTTCACTTCGATGCGCTCGCCGACACGGCAGACGCGCTTGGTGCCCGGGAACGCGAGCACGCGCTCGAGATCATGCGCGACCACGCTGTCGGAGCGTTCGGCGCGGTCGCGCTGGTCGTCGTCTGCCTGCTCGACGCCGCGCTCATAGGCACGCTCGCCGTCACGCACGACGCCGCTCTCGTCGGGGTCGCAGCCGGCGCAGCAGGCCGCTCGGCGATGCTGCTCCCCGGGCTGGCCCTGCCATACGCACGAGCGGAGGGCGGGCAAGGGGCAGTCCTCGCGGACATCGGAGTCGCCACGGTCGCGGCGGGAGCCGTGATCGCGCTACTCCTGGCGCTGCCGGCGGGCTGGGCGGGAATCGCGGGTGCCGCTGCAGCCGCGCTCGTCGCGCTGGCGTGCACCCTTGCGGCCAGGCGGACGCTCGGGGGCATGACCGGTGACGTGCTCGGCGCGACCGCGAAGCTCGCGGAGACGAGCGCGCTCCTTGCCGCCGTCATCGTCCTGGGCCGACCTTGAACTACCTAGACAGTGTGGGCGTGGTCGAACGCTCGACGCCCCGCCAGACGCCGGACACGTACGTCGCGGCCTGCGCCTACAGGCTGTGCGCTTCGGGGTGGCGCGGCTCGTAAAGGAGGATCTCGCCCGCTCCGGGAATGTCGAGATTGGTTCCCAGGCCGAAATCGAGGTCCTCGACCGGCCCCGAGAAGACCGCTCCCTTCGCCGTGAGCTCGGCGATCGTCGCGCCGATGTCGTCGCACATCAACGAGAGCGAGTGGTGTCGCGGGTGCGAGTGCTCCTCGCCCTCGTACGTGTACGAGGTCGGGTGCACGCCCAGCTCGCTCGGACCAGTCTTGAAGATCAGCCATCCGGGCATATCCGGTTCCTCGACGAACGGCAAGTCGAGCACGTCACGCAGAAACGCCCTCGTTGCCGGCGGGTCGTCCGAGTAGATGAGCGTATGGACGGCCTTGATCACGCATGGATCGTAGGTCACGCGGCGCGTGATCTCTTGGACGTTTCCCCCTCCAACACTGAGGACGATGTCACGCTGGCTCATCCTCGCAACGGTGACGGCGTCGTTCGTCGTGCTCCCCGCAACCGCTCTCGCGAAGGGGCAGATCTTCTTCGAGGACACGGTTCCCGCCGGGAAGTCTTCGTACGTGCGGGTCAACGTCCACAAGCCCGCGTCGTTCCGCGTCGTCCTGCGCGTTCCGACACAGGGTCGCGCCCAGCTGTTCCTCCTCGGCAAGAAGGCTCCGAAGGGCGGCCCGCTCATCGACACGAAGACATCGTCATGCGAAGGTGCGGCAGGCTCGTTCTTCTGCAAGGCGTCGTTCGAGCCGCTTCCGAAGGGGACGTACGCCTGGCGGATCCGCTGGCTCGGGAAACAGCCGGCACACGTCGAGCTGACCGTCCGCTGGTAGCCCCAGAGGTTGGCCCTAGGTTGCGCGCCGCCCCCTGCGGCTAGCATCGGCGCATGGCCGTCACTGCGCCGCAGACATACCTCGCGGACCTGAACGAGGCCCAGCGCGAGGCGGTTCTCACCACCGAGGGGCCGCTGCTCGTCGTTGCCGGCGCGGGCTCCGGAAAGACGCGCGTGCTCACCTACCGGGTCGCGCACCTGATCCACGCGTGCGGCGTCAAGCCGAACGAGATCCTGGCGATCACGTTCACGAACAAGGCCGCGGGGGAGATGCGGGAGCGGCTCGAGGGGATGCTCGGCGGCACGGCGCGGGCGATCTGGATCCTCACCTTCCACGCCGCCTGCGGGCGGATCCTGCGCCGGGAGGCCGAGCGGCTCGGGTACCGGTCGAACTTCACGATCTACGACGACCAGGATCAGGTGCGGCTGACGAAGGCCTGCCTCGAGGAGCTGGGGAAGGACCCGAAGCGCTTCTCGCCGCGCGGGATCCACCACCAGATCTCGCAGGCGAAGAACCAGCTCGTCTCGCCCGAGGAGTACGCGAAGCGCGTCGCGTCCTTCTGGGACCAGACCGTCGCCGAGGTGTACGAGCTCTATCAGCGCCGGCTCCACGCCTCGAACGCCGTCGACTTCGACGACCTGATCATGCTCACCGTCGAGGTGCTCGAACGCTTCCCGGAGGCGCTCACGCGCTGGCAGAAGGCGTTCCGCTACGTCCTCGTCGACGAGTACCAGGACACGAACCACGCGCAGTACCGGCTCCTGCAGCTCCTCGGCGGCGAGCACGGCAACGTGTGCGCGGTAGGAGACCCCGACCAGTGCCTGGTCGCCGGGACTCTCGTCACCATGGCAGATGGATCGACGAAGCCGATCGAGATGGTTCGGAGCGGCGATGAGGTGCTCTCGAACGTGGGCAGCGGGCGATTCGCTGCCGCTCGCGTCGCAGGCGTTCACCGTTCATCGCGGCGAGTAGGCGTCGAGATCGTCACCGCGTCCGGCCGCAATCTCCGCTCCACGCCCGAGCACGTGCACTTCGCGGGCTTCAAGACGGGCTGGACGCCACAGCTGCACATGACCTACGTGATGTGGAAGCGCGGGGTCGGGTTCAGACTAGGTACGTCGCGCACGTACACCGACGGTCGTAACCAGCCGTTGCCCGGCCCTGCGTTCCGCATGAACCAGGAGCATGCGGACGCGGCCTGGGTCGTTTCGACCCACCAAACGGAGGCCGAAGCCAGGCAGTACGAAGTGCTCGTGTCCCTCGGCTACCAGCTGCCGACGCTGCCGTTCGTGGCGCGTCCGTCCAGCGCGAACG
>CAWKDP010000014.1:0-136083 GCA_963848405.1 uncultured Actinomycetes bacterium
TCGAGCGGGCGGCACACGTTCCGGAACTACCTCATGTTCCGTACCTGGCCGATCAACCGGATCTTCAAGTGGCTCTGGGAGCGGCGCTCGAAGAGCGGCGTCGAGGGGATCAACCTGCCCGAGTCGCGAGCCGTAAAGGCGGCGGTCTCCGTCCCCGTCATCGTCACCGGCGGCTTCCAACGGCGTCCGTTATCGCAGGGGCGATCGAGCGCGGCGACTGCGACGGCGTGACGATCGGGCGGCCTTCATCGCCAACCAGGACCTCGTGCGCCTCTGGCAGGCCGGGCACGACCGGCCGCCGAACCCGTGCACGTACTCGAACCAGTGTCTCATCAACGGCCTCGAGAACCCGCTCGGCTGCTACGACCTGAGCCGCTTCGCCTCGCGGGACGAGATGGTTCGCGAGATCCTCACCGTCTACGACCCGCCGCCGTTCGAATGAACGCTCGCCTCTGGCTCGCGTTGATGGGGGAAACCATGTTTCCCCCTTCTGCCCCCTTCTTCCTGAGAGCGTGGGGAACCTCCCGGTTCCCCACACCCCTCCACTCATCGGCCGGTGCCGGCCGATGAGCGACGACCCGATCTTCGAGCCGCTGCGCTTCCGCAACCTGGAGGTGAAGAACCGAGTGCTCCGCTCGAGCATCTCGGGCCGCTTCGACAACTACGACGGGTCGGGGACGCGGACGCGGATCAACTGGGAGCTCAAGTTCGCGCGCGGCGGGGTGGGCGCGATCGTGTCCGCCTGGTGCGGCGTCGAGCCGCGCGGGTTCATCGTCCCGGGCTACGCCTGTATCGACCACGACGGGACGATCCCCTTCTGGCGCGAGCTCGGCGAGCGGGTGCACGAGCACGACTGCAAGTACATCCTCCAGCTCGCGCACGCGGGACGGCAGCGCGACATTCGCGGGCTCGATCTCGACCGCAAGGGTCTGAGCTCGACGAGCAAGTCCGACCCGTTGCACGGGTTCGAGGCCGAGCGGGCAACCGCGACCGAGCTGCGCGAGGTCACGGAGGCGTTCGCCGCCGGTGCCCGTCGGGCACGCGAGGCGGGGCTCGACGGGGTCGAGCTGCATGGGGCGAACGGCTACCTCTTCACCCAGTTCCTCTCCTCGGCGATCAACGACCGCAAGGACGAATACGGCGGGTCGCTCGAGAACCGGGCGCGGCTGCTGCTCGAGACGGTGCGGGCGGTGCGGCGCGAGGTCGGCGACGACTTCCATCTCCAGGTGAAGATCAGCTCGACCGAGAACGCGGACGCGTTCCTCCCCTGGTTGCGCAACGGCAACACGGTCGAGGACGCGGTGCAGGTGTGCCGCTGGCTCGAGGAGGCGGGCGTGGACGCGATCCATGTCTCCGCCGGCTCGACCTTCCCGCACCCGGACAACCCGGCCGGCGGGCTGCCGCTCCACGAGGTCGTGCACAACTACGACGGGATGATCTCGAGTGGCGTCTACGCGTTCCGGAACTTCATCCTCTTCCGGCTGTGGCCCGTCAACCGACTCATGCAGCGTCGCTGGCAGCGCCCGCTGGACGGCGTCGAGGGCTCGCTGCTCGAGGATGCGACGGCGATCCGCGCGGCCGTCTCGATCCCGGTCCTCTGCACCGGCGGCTTCCAGACGGCATCCGTGATCCGGAAAGCCCTCGCGGACGGCGCCTGCGACGCGGTCACGATCGCGCGCCCGCTCGTCGCGAACCCGGATCTCGTCGAGCTCTTCGCCCAGGGCGAGGATCGCGCGCCGAAACCGTGCTCGTACTGCAACAAGTGCCTCTTCAACATGCTCGAGAGCCCGCTCGGCTGCTACGACGAGCGCCGCTACGCGAGCCGCGAGGAGATGATCCACGAGATCTTCGAGGTCTACGACCCCCCGCCGATCGTCGAGGCGCGCGCGTCCTGAGGAGGTCCACGCGCGGCTCGTCTAGGAGCGGTCGACCTCTGCGATCGCGGCCGCGGTGACGACGCGCAGGAACGGCCAGACGAGCGCGAGGCAGACCAGTGCGAAGGAGCCGAAGGCCACGCGATACGAGAAAGCCTGTGCCAGGACGCCGACGACGACGGCCGCGACCGGCGTCATGCCCCACGCCACCATGCGGCTCGCTGCGCTGAAGCGGCCGAGCATCTCGTTCGGTACGAGGGTCTGCGCGATGACTCGGGAGTTGACCGTCCACATCGTGCCGCCCGCGCCCGCGACGAACGCCCCTGCCGCGATCGGCCACGCGCTCGCCGGGTCCGCCGGCAGGGCCGCCGGCATCCCGACGAGCGCGAACGTGCCGACGATGTCGACGAACATCGACCACCGGCGGCCGAGGAGCCGGTTGACCGGGCCGACCGCGACGGTGCCGACTACTCCTCCCGCGCCGAGGCAGGTGAGCAGCAGGCCGTACTGCTCCGGGCTGAGCCCGAGCGGCCCGCCGACCGCGTAGACGGGGATGAGCGCGAGCCACGCCGCCCAACAGCCGGCCATGACGGTGATGAGCAGCGCCATCGTCCGCAGCAACCGCGAGCCCCAGAGGAACCGCAGGCCGTCCGCGATCTCCGCGTGCACGGACCCGCGCTCCGTCGCCTCTCGCACGGCGAAGTCGCCGACGAGAAAGAGGAGCAGGAGCCCGCCGACGAGGTAGGCCGCACCGGCGGAGCAGAGGGCGGCGAAAAAGCCGAGAGCGACGAGGAGTCCCCCCAGCGGTGCTCCGAGGAAGCCGCTGGCGAGGTACTCGATCCCGATGATCCGAGCCAGTGCGCGGTCCCAGCGCTGCTTCGGGATCGCGGTCGGGACGATCGAGGTGGCGGCGATCGCCGCGACGACGTCGGCGACGCCGAGGATCGCCGCGACGAGAAAGATCAGAGGCAGACCCAGGTTGCCCGCGAGGTAGGCGACGAGCAGCGCCCCGACCGAAGCGAGCCGGGCGACCTCGGCGCCGACCATGAGCGAGCGCCGGTTGCGGCGGTCGACGAAGACGCCGACGTGGAGCGCGGTCACGAGCCAGGGAAGGCTCAGCACGGCGGTCACCGCGGTCACGACGACGGGCGAGCGCGTGAGCTCGAGTGTCAGGAGCGGCAGCGCGACGCGGGTGACTGCGTCGGCGACGTTCGTCGTCCCCGCGAACGAGACGAGCAGCAACTCGTTCCGGCGCCCGGTCTCCGGCTCGACGGCGTCCTGCAGGCTCGGGCCGGCGCGCTCGAGCGCAACGTCGTCCCGCTGTTCGTGAGAGGATGCCGCGGCGCTCTCCAAACCGGATAAGATCCTTACACCGGTTGGAGGAAACGTCAACCGTCAAACGAACGTTTAACGGTTATGCAGACATACCCGCACACGTTTCGCCCCGCCGACCTGGTCGGCGGGCACATAGCGCTCGACCTCGTCAACACCGTCACAGCCCGGAACGCGGAGCCGGTCGACTGGCTCGACGGCTATGGGCGCGCGCTGGAATGGGCGGGGCTCACGGGCCGCTTCGAGCCACACGTGCTCGCGGACCTCGAGCGCAGGGCTGCGGCCGAGCCGGACGCCGGGGCAGTCGCGATCGTTCGTGTCCGCGAGCTCCGCGAGGCCGTCCACGACGTGCTCGCAGCGGTCGCCCGCGGCGACGCCGTGCCCTCGGAGCCCCTCGCCCGCGTGGAAGCAGCCTGGAAGGAAGCGGTTGGCGCGGCGAGCGCCAGGTTCGCAGGCGGCCGCGCGTCCCTCGAGCTGGACGTGGAGAGGTCGCGGCTCGACTACATGGCGCACCGGCTCGCGCTGGACGCTTTCGATCTCCTCGGAGAGCTTCCCCCGGAGCGCTTGCGCGTCTGCGCCGGCGAGGTGTGCGGCTGGCTCTTCATCGACACCTCGAAGGCAGGTCGACGCCGCTGGTGCGACATGGCGACGTGCGGCAACACCGCGAAGAGCAGGCGGCACTACGAGCGGACTCGAGCCAAGCGCGGACGCTGACCGAACGACGCCGCCGCTTGACAACGCGGCCCGAGGCTGGATGATGCCGGAAGTACGACCGCCGAAAGGAGCAGGCACGTGGGGGGCTCGCCTATTGCCGGTGCTGCGGCGCATCGGCCGCATGCAGCGGTGGGCACACCCTGCGCGCCGGCGCCATGAGCACGCCGGAGACTCCGCGCATCGACCGGCTTCAGACCGCGCTCGACCGCGGCGACCTCGACAGCGTCCGCCGCACGCTCCTCGCGCTCGACGGGCGTGAGGCCGACCTCCTCGAGCAGGAGCTCGGCGCGGAGGCATTCGACCGCGCGCGCCGGTCAGCGGCTAGTGGGCGACGGCGCGGGAAGCTCGGCAAGGTCCTCGTCCTCCCGGGGATCATGGGCACCGAGCTCGACTCCGTCGACCGCAAGGGCGACGTCGACCGGATCTGGATCCACTTCGTGCGCCTGCTCGCCGGCAGGATCGCCGAGCTCGAGCTGACACCGGAGGGCGAGCCGGCTCCGACCGGGGTCCACATCCGTCCCGCCGGTCTGCACCGCAAGACGTACGTCCCGATCCTGCTCGAGCTCGACACGCGCTGGCACGTGAAGCCGTTCGGGTTCGACTGGCGCGAGGACATCGACAAGAGCGCTGCCCGCCTCGACGCAGAGGTGAGAGCGTTCGGAGTCGGTGAGCCGGTGCACCTCATCGCCCACTCGATGGGCGGGCTCGTGTCGCGCCGCTTCATCCAGCTCCATCCCGAGACGTGGAAGAGCATGGACGACCCGACCGGCGCGGGTCGAGGCGGCCGCCTCGTCATGCTCGGGACGCCGAACCGCGGCTCGTTCGCGATCCCGCTGACGCTGTCCGGCGCCGAGAAGCTACTGAAGCTGCTCGCGACGGGAGACATCGACCACTCGTTGCCCGAGCTGCTCCAGATCGTCAGCACGTTCCCGGGCCTCTACCAGATGCTCCCTTCGCCGCTCGTCGACCTCGACGACGACCACAGGGGCCTCTTCGACGTCGAGCGCTGGGGCAAGGTGCCGGCGAAGGCGCCGCTGCTCGCCAGGGCGGAGACCTTCATCCGCGCCCTCGACACGGTGATCGACCCGGAGCGGCTCCTCTACGTCGCGGGCGTGAACCGGGAGACGCCCGCAAAGATCCGCATCGAGAGCGACGGGAAGTTCTCGTATCGCCAGACGCTGGACGGCGACGGTCGTGTGCCGCACGAGCTCGGGCTGCTCGAGGGAGTCACGACGTACTGGGTGGACGAGACGCACGGCGACCTCGCGAAGAACGGGCTCGTGCTCGACGCGGTGACCGAGCTCCTCCAGACCGGGCGGACGACGGTCCTCCCGACGAGGAAGCCGGCGAAGCCTCCGACCCGCGCGGCGGTGCGGGGGTGGCAGTCGGGCGACGCAGTCGCGCCGCTGCCGACCGAGGCAAAGGTCATCGCGGAGAAGGCAAAGGTCCGCCGGCGCTCTACCGGCGAGCCCGACCTGACGCCTGAGGAGGAGGTGCGGCTCCGCAACCTGACGCTGGCCGAGTACCTCGGCTCGGGTGAGGACGTGGACACGGCCGTGCGAGGCGAGACGGTCGAGGAGGCGGTCGCGGTCGCCGAGGAGGAAGAGGAGCCGGCTGCGAAGCCGACCATCGAGATCGCGGTCGAGGTCGTGTGGGGAGACGTGACGAAGGTGGAGGCCGACATCTACGCAGTCGGCCACTACGAGGGGGTGCCTCCCCAGCGAGCCGAGCTTGCGCTCGACGAGGCCGTCTCCGGAGTTCGCGGCACGGTGGGCTACGACTGCCGGCGGCTCGTCATCACGCAGCACGCCGAGCGCAGGAGCCTGCACGCCGCCCTCGGCGACGTCTCGTTCTTCCCGTGGGGTGACGCGCGGCATGCGAATCGATCCGTGGCGGTCGCCGGGATGGGCCGGCCCGGGACCTTCGACGGCACGGGCCTGCGCCGCCTCGTCAGCGAGCTGCTCATCGCGGTGAGCGCCCTGCCGCCCGCGGAGACCATCGCGGCCGTGCTCATCGGCTGCGGGGAAGGGACGCTCACGATCGACCAGGCCGTGACGGGCTGGCTCGACGGCGTCTCGGACGCGGCGGAGGAGCTCACGGCCTCGGACGCCTATCCGCGGCCGGTGCAGAAGCTCGTCTTCGTGGAGCTCGACCGGGGGCGGGCAGAGGAGGTCCTGGAGGCGCTCTCCGAGCAGCTCGCGATCCGTAACGGTGGAGAAGGCGTGCCCTCGGCGCAGCTTCGCCTCAACCCGCGCCTCAAGCGTGGGTCGGGCGGACGAGTCTCGGTCGAGGAGAGCATCGCGCTGCTGGCCGACTCCCTCCTCAAAGCCGCCGCCGCGGGCAAGGGCTCCAGCGAGGGGCGTGCCTTCGCGACGCTCGTCCGACAGTTCGGCCCCAACGCAACGGTGCGCAAGCTCGCCCTCGAGTGCCTGCGCGACGAGAGCTGCCAGCCCGGGAACCCGAGGCGGCCGCGGTTCCGCGTCGAGCGTCGCTCCAGCGACCTGCCGGCGGCCCAGATTCCCGCGCGCATCTCGTTCTGGGACGACGGCCAGACGATAAGGACCGCCGCCATCCACCAGGCCGCGACCGTGCCCGAGCGCTTCGTCGGGGTCGGCCGGGACGTCATCGACGACCTCATCGCGAAGATGACCGACCCGCCGTCGGACGACGTCGAGGAGCTCTCGCACGTGCTCCAGCGCCTGCTCGTGCCCACCGAGTTCCGGGACGTGCTGCGTTCCGGCTCGGTCGTCTTCGAGGTGGACCGCGCGCTGGCACGACTGCACTGGGAGATGCAGCCGGACGTGATGGGCGACGACGACGTCATGCCGCTCTCGGTCGGCAAGCCGGTCGCGCGTCAGCTCCGCACCTCGTATAGCCCTGCCCCGACGAGACAGGCCCGCGCGACGGGTGAGATCCGGGCGCTGGTTATCGGCGACCCGGGCGACCCGGAGAAGGGCGAGGACCTGCCCGGGGCGAGGAGCGAGGCGCTGAAGGTCAAGGAGCTGCTCGAGGCGCGCGACGACGTCGTCGTGGAAGCGAGGATCGGCGCGCCGAACACACCCCGCGAGGACGCGCTCTACGACGTCAAGCCCGCGGACCGGCTCGAGGTCCTCTCCCTTCTGCTCCGCGGGGACTTCGACCTCGTCCACTACTGCGGCCATGGAGACTTCGACCCCGAGCAGCCGAGCCGGCTCGGCTGGGTCTTCGCGCGCGGCCTTCTGACGCCGGGTGAGATCGGGCGGCTCGAGCGAGTCCCGGCGGTGATCGTGTCGAACGCCTGCCTCACGGCGAGGACCTCGCTCGTGCTGGACGACGGTCGCCGGCCCGACATCGCGAGGACCGAGGCCGGTCTCCTGCCCGGCCTCGCAGACGAGTTCTTCAAGCTCGGCGTGCGCAACTACATCGGCACGGCGTGGGAGGTCAACGACGTGGGAGCCGAGCTCTTCGCTCGCGTCCTCTACACCGGGCTGCTCGCCGGCAAGTCGTTCGGCGCTGCCGTGTTGGACGCGCGCGCGCAGCTCTGGCGCGAGCGTGCCACGTTCGGGCCGCTCTGGGCCGCGTATCAGCACTACGGCGACCCGGGGAGCGACCTCGGGCTCCAGCGCACCAGGCCGGCCGGCGACTGAGAGGAGAGGCGTGACCGACGAAGAGCTGCTCCGCCGTTTCAACCCGTACCTCCAGTACGACTCCCTCGAGAGCTTCCGCTCGGACTCGGCGGCGACCTTCCCCGAGCACTTCTTCGAGGACGGGTCGCAGTGGAGCTACACGAATGTCCTCAAGCGCAAGGGCGGCAGCATCATCGCCTCCGCCCGACCCAAGGAGAGGCAACAGCAGCTGACGCTCGACTTCCTGGGCGCGAAGAAATACCGGACCGGCGCCGAGGTGAAGACGACCGACTTCATCGACGCCGCAGGTAGGCGCTACGTCGAGGACGCTCGGCGGCTGCACGGCGACACCCGCTTCGCGGACCGCACCTACGGTCACGTCATCCGCCAGGCGTCCGGGCTCACGTGGCTCCAGTACTGGTTCTTCTACTACTACAACGACAAGAACTTCCTCGGGATCGGGCTCCACGAGGGGGACTGGGAGATGGTCCAGATCCGGCTCGGGAAGGATGAGAAGCCGAGCACGGCCACGTTCGCGCAGCACCGGGACGGCGAGGCGCTCGAGTGGTCCGACCTCCAGCTGCGTCCGTCGCCGGACGGGGACGTGCCCGTTGTCTTCGTCGGTCGTGGATCGCACGCCTCCTTCGCGTCGGCGGGCGAGCACTGGCCGATGTTCCCGCTACCTCCCGACTACTCGGACGGGAAGGGCCCGCTGATCCGTCCGGCGCTCGAGGTCGTTACCGAGGACGAGCCGGGCTGGGCGTTCTGGCCCGGCAAGTGGGGCTCCAGCGAGTCGAGCCCGACCGGCCCGAGCCAGAAGGGTCAGTGGGGCGACCCGACCGCCTTCCACGTGGAGCAGGGCGGCAGCGCCACGCGCGGCAGGGTCCGCCGGCGCCCGCGACCGTCTCCGGACCTCCCGATCCCGCCCGCGCCGAAGCTCACATTCGAGCGCGTCGACGATCAGGTGGTCGTCCACTACGAGTACCCGAAGCGCTTGCCGAGGGGCGCCGCGCGCCCCGAGCGGATCGTCGTCTCCGTGGATACGCCCGAGGACGACCTGCCGCCCGCGAGCCACGCGTTCACCGTCCGTGCGCGCAGCGGAGTGTTCGCGCACCCGCTCCGCCTCGAGGACGAGCGCTACGTCGTGCGTGCCGTGGCCTACAGCGACGACGGCATCCAGAGCAAGCCGTTCTCCCAGGAGCTCTGAGCTCGTGACCGACGAGCACTTCGACGCCGTCGTCGTCGGCTCCGGATTCGGTGGTTCCGTGACCGCGTTCCGGCTCGCCGAAGCCGGTATGCGGGTGTGCGTCCTCGAGCGGGGGAAGGCGTATCCGCCCGGTTCGTTCCCGCGCAGCCCGCTGGCGGTCAGCCGCGGCCTCTGGGACCCGAGCGAGGGGCTGCACGGGCTCTTCAACGTGTGGGAGTTCAGCGGGCTCGGCGGGATCGTCGCGAGCGGGCTCGGCGGCGGCTCGCTCATCTACTCGAACATCCTTCTCCGCAAGGACCGCTCGACGTTCGTGCAGGAGGACCTCGACGCCGGTGGCTGGGAGAGCTGGCCCGTCAGCTACGACGACCTGGAGCCGCACTACGAGCGGCACGAGGCGATGCTCCAGGGGACGCCGTACCCGATGGGCGACGAGCCCTACGCGACGACGCCGAAGACCGTCGCGCTCCGCGAGGCGGCCGAGAGCCTCGGCCTCGAGTGGCTCCTGCCGAAGCTCGCGATCACGTTCTCTCCCGACGGCTCGACCCCGAGGCTCGGCGAGCCGGTCGTCGGCGAGGAGCCGAACCTGCACGGCCGGACGAGACAGACCTGTCGCATGTGCGGGGAATGCAACTTCGGCTGCAACTACGGCTCGAAGTACACGCTGGACTTCAACTACCTCTCGTTCGCGAAGCTCCGGCACGGGGCCGACATCAGAACTCGCTGCGAGGCGAAGACTTTTGCTCCGCGCCCGGAGGGTGGATATGTGGTCCGCTATGTCGACCACTCGCAGGCCGTCGAGGGCGAGAAGCGGAAGGCGCCGCTCGCCGAGCTCACGCTCACCGCAGACCGCCTGGTGCTCGCGGCCGGCACCTTCGGCTCGACGTACCTCTTGCTCAAAAACCGGGCGAGCTTCCCCGGGCTCTCGGAGCGCCTGGGGACCCGTTTCTGCGGGAACGGCGATCTGCTGACGTTCGCTCAGCGGACGCACGAGACGGTCGACGGCGAGCGTCGCGGCCGTGCGATCGAGCCCGGATACGGGCCCGTGATCACGAGCACGATCCGCATCCCCGACGAGCTCGAGGGCGGGCCGGGGCGCGCGCTCTACATCCAGGACGGCGGCTACCCGGACACGATCAACTGGATGATGGAGGCGGGCGACCAGCCGGCTGCGCTCGTGCGGGCGGTTCGCTTCGGCAAGCGCCTGCTCCGCATCTGGCTGCGCAAGGGCGGCTCGAGCGACATCGGCGGCGACCTCGCGCGCCTGATCGGCAAGGACCCGATCTCGTCCACGACCTGCCCCTCTTCTCGATGGGGAGGGACATCCCGGATGGGACGATGCGCCTGACGAAGGACCAGCTCCTCGACCTCGACTGGGACAAGCGCCGCTCGAACCCGACCTTCGAGGCCGTGCGCAGCACCGGCCGGGACATCGCGCGCGTACTCGACGGGAAGTTCGCCGACAACCCGCCGTGGTACGTCGGGCGCGTCGTCACCGTGCATCCGCTCGGCGGCTGCCCGATGGGCCAGAGCGTGCGAGAAGGCGTCGTCGACCCGTACGGCCAGGTCTTCGGCTACCCGGGCTTCGTCATCGCGGACGGCTCCGTGATGCCCGGCCCCGTCGGCCCGAACCCCTCGAACACGATCTCCGCCCTCGCCCACCGCTTCGCGGAGAGGCTGATCGCCAAGGCGTGACCGGCCTCGAGCCTCCCTACCGGCTCATCCGCAACGGGCTCGAGTCGGGCAGCGTGATCCCGTTTCTCGGCGCGGGCGCTTCGCTCGGAGCCGCCGTCGGCGGCGGTGAGGGGACGGAGGCGCTTCCGTCCGGGCCGGAGCTCGCCGAGCAGCTCGCGCTCGACGCGAACTTCCCGGCCGGAGAGGAGAGGACGCTCGCTTCGGTCGCGCAGTACTACGAGGACGTCGCGGCCGGACGGGTCGCGCTCTACGAGCAGCTCCACACCGTCTTCACGAAGGAGTACGCGCCCGGCCGGATCCACCGCTACCTCGCGGGCATCGCCGGTCCGCTCCTGATCGTCAGCACGAATTACGACGACCTAATGGAGCGTGCTCTCCGCGAGGCCGGCAAGCCGTTCGACCTCGTCATCCACACGACCGATCCGAGCCTCGGCGAGCGGCTCCTCTGGTGGGGTCACGGAGCCGACGAGCCGGAGCTCGTCGTCGCGAACAAGCTCTACATCGACCTCGAGCACGTCACAGTCGTCTACAAGATGCACGGTGCCGTCGACCGCATCGTCGCGGCGCGCGACCAGTACGTGATCACCGAGGACGACTACGTCGACTTCCTCACGCGGCTGATCAAGCAGGAGGCGTTCCCCGCGATCCTCGCCGAGCCCTTCCAGAAGCGGCACTTCCTCTTCCTCGGCTACGGCCTGCGGGACTGGAACCTGCGGGTCATCCTGAACCGCGTGGACAAGGACCTGCGGCACGGGCCCGAGGGGAGCGCCGACCCGCGCTCGTGGGCGATCGACGCGTTCCCGTCCGACCTCGAGACCCGACTCTGGCAGGGCCGCGGGGTCGAGATCTACAAGCTCGCGGTCGACGAGTTCCTCGACGCGCTCACGGCCGCCTGAGGTGAGCACGGCCGTCGAGCGCGATTCGCCGTACGTCGGCCTGGTTCCGTTCTCCGAGGAGGACGCGGATTTCTTCTCCGGCCGGAAGCGGGACGTCGCTCTCATCGTGGCGAACGTCTTCGCCTCGCCGCTGACGGTGCTGTACGGGCCGAGCGGCGTCGGCAAGACGTCGGTGCTCCAGGCCGGCGTCGTCCCGAGCCTCCGCGAGCGGGGCCTCGCGCCGACCCTGCTCCGGTCCTGGGCCGGGGACGCGACGGGGACGCTTCGCAGCGCAGCTCCCGACCCCCCTCCTGCGTCGGGGGGCGAGACGCGACGCGAGGTGCTCCTGCTCGACGAGTTCGAGGACTTCTTCCACGAGACCGAGGACACCGACTTCGCAGCCGACCTCGCGCGCGTGGTGACGCGCCCGGCGCGGACGTCGTCCGTGCTCCTCGCGATTCGCGAGGACGCGCTCGCGAAGCTCGACCGCTTCGAGGGCCGGATCCCCGGGCTCCTCGACAACGTGCTTCGCCTCGATCACCTCCATCGCGAGTCGGCCCGCGAGGCGATCCTCGGCCCGCGCGACCGCTGGAACGAGCTCGCGTACCCCTCCGAGCGCTTCGAGGTCGAGGACGAGCTGGTCGAGGCGGTTCTCGACGGCGTGCCCGCGGGCCCGGGCCACGTCGAGACACTGCTGCTCCAGCTCGTCATGACGCGCCTCTGGGAGGCTCGAGGCCCGCGCGGCCCGTACGTGCTCCGACGGGAGACGTTCGACGCGCTCGGCGGCGTCGACGGCATCGTCGAGCGCTACGTCAACGAGAAGCTCGAAGCGCTCGACCCCGCGCGGCAGGCGCAGGCGGCCGAGATCCTCGAGCACCTCGTGACGCCGTCGCGGCTGCGCTTAGCGCAGCGAGCCTCGGACCTCGCCGGGTTTGCAGGCGTCCCGGAGCGAGAGCTGCGCCCGCTGCTCGCGGAGCTCTCGGAGAGCCGCATCCTCCGCCCCGTCGCCGGCTCCGACCCGACCGACTCGCGCTACGAGGTGCACCACGACAGCCTCGCCGACGCCGTCCTCGCGTGGCGGACGCACTACGTAACCGAGCACGAGCTCGCGGCCCAGCGGAGGGGCTTTCGGCGCAGGCTGGCCCTCGTCCTCGTCGGCTCGGCGCTGCTCGCGGTTCTGGCCGCAGTGACGACCTACGCGTGGACCCAGCGGCAGACCGCGCGGTCCGAGTCGCTGAGCGCAGAAGCGCTCGGGCTGCTCGCGATCGACCCGGACGCGGCCGTCGAGACGGCGCTCGACGCCGTGGACACGAAGGCGATCGCCCCCGCCGAGAATGCGCTGCGCGCGACGATCGCCCGCTCGCACGGCCGAGGGCTGATCGGTGGGACGGACGACACGATTGCCGACGTGGACGTCGCGCCGGACGGGCGCCTGCTCACGACGTCGACGGACGGCGCGCTCACGCTCCGATCGCCGACGGGCGAAGCGATCCGCACGTACCGGCTCCCGCCCGTCGAGGACGCGACACTCTGTCCCGGCGCGAGTCGTGTCGTCGCGAGCGTCCGCGGCGGCGTCATCGTGATCACACGCGGCCTGAGGGCCAGGCTTCCCGGCGCCCCCCAGGCCGCGCCCCTGGTCGAGTGCAGCCGCAACGGCTCGATGCTCGTCGCGAACGAAGAGGTGGTCCGCGTCTACTCACCGGGCGGGCGTCCGCTCGTGAGATTCGACGCGGAGGAGCTCGGCTTCGTCGAGGACGCCGCCGTGAGCGGGAACGGGGAGCTGCTGGCCGTCGCAGGACCGGAGGAGACGCGCGTCATCCGGGTGGGGAACGGTGGAACCGCCGCGAGGATCGTGCAGCCGCTCACGAGCGTCGCGTTCACGCCGGACGGCTCGCGGTTGATCGGCGGCACGAGGGACGGACAGGTGCTCATCCGAGGCCTGAGGGGGCCCCGCAGCCGCATCGTGCTGGACGGTCACACCCAGCCGGTGTCCGACGTCGAGGTGAGCGGCGACGGGACGCTCCTCGTCTCCGCGGGCACCGATCGGGTCGCGCGTGTCTGGGATGCGGTGACCGGCGCCGAGATCGCCGTGCTGCGCGGGCACGAGCGCGCGCTGCGCTCGGCGGGATTCGGTGCCGGGCAGACGATCGTCACAGGCGCAGACGACGGTACGGCGCGCTTCTGGGAGGCACCCGTGACCTCCGTTCTTGCCGGGCATACGGGCGCGATCGTCGCGGTCGCCGTCACCCCGGACGGTGCGCGGGTCGCGACTGCATCGTCCGAGGAGGGCGCGGTCCGGGTGTGGAACGCGAGAACCGGCGCGGAGCTCGCGCGCATCATCGCCCCGGACGTCGCCTTCGTCGCGATCAGCGCCAACGGCCGGCGGCTGCTCACGAGGCAGACGATCGACGGCAGAGTCCGGCTCTGGGCCGTCTCGAAGCCGCGCAGGCCCGTGCTCATCCCCGTCGCCGAGCCGTCGAGCACGGCGTTCAGCCCCGACGGGCGACTCGTCGCGACGGCCGGCCCCGGGCGGACGATCCGGTTCTTCAGCCTCGCGGGCAGGCAGGTGCGGAGCTTCGGGGCGCCGTCACGGCTGGAAGAGGCGGGAAGCCTGACGTTCACGCGTCAAGCCGACCGGCTGGCCGTTGCCGAGGTGCCGGAGGGCCAGGCGGTGATCCTCGACGCGAGGACCGGCTCCGAGCTCGCGGCGCTCCCGGAGCAGGCGCTACGCGTGCTCGCCCTCGCGTTTAGCCCCGAGGGAGAATCGCTGGCGACGGCCGAGGCCGACGGCGTTGCGCGCCTTTGGTACACGGGCGACGGCTCCGCCCGGCCTCCCGCGCTCGCCGGCCACGACGGCGCCGTCCTCGGCGCTTCCTTCAGCCCGGACTCGACCCTCGTCGCGACGGCCGGCAACGACGACACCGTTCGCATCTGGCACGTCGAGACCGGGGTCGAGCTCCTTCGTGTCCCCGGCTCGTCCGCTGCGTTCGCGGGCAGGGCGCCGGTCCTCGTGACCGGCGGCCCGGGGACGACGGCGCACGTCCTTCCGTGCAACGCGTGCGGCTCCTTGTCGGAGTTGCGCGAGCGCGCGACGAGCCAGCCCGGTGGTTGACCCTCTCAGGCCTCCTTACTATCGTCCGCCTCGGAACGAACAGAGAGGCCCAGATGATCGATGCCACGATCTCGCGCGTCCGGATGCGCGATCTGGCGCGTCCGGGTCGCTCCCGCGCAGCGCGCTGGGGTCTGGCTTTAGCCAGACCCCAGTCTTGCGCCCCGCGCGTGCGCATCGCGAGAGGAGAGCGACCCCGATGCCTCGAGCATCGCCGCCGCTCTCCCTTCGCACCCCGGAGCGGCCAGCTCGCGCCCCGGAGCAGGCGATCTCGTGGCATCAATCATCTTGTGGCACCGGGACGTCTTCACGTCTCCGTCATCGCAGGTGCGGCCCTCGCGATCGCGGCTTTCACCCACACGACCGTGGCGCCGGTCGACGATGCGAGCGCCGAGCCCGCGTCTCTCGTCGCGTTCCAGAGCGACCGCGGAGGCGACAGCGAGATCTGGGTGGTCTCCGACGACGGCTCGAGCCCGCGCCAGCTAACGGACAACCCGAACGCCGACACGACGCCGGCGTGGACCCCAGACGGCGAGAGCATCGTCTTCGCCTCGGACCGTGGCGGGAACTTCGACCTGTACAGGATGAACGCCGACGGCTCGGAGGTCACGCGGCTCACGTTCACCAAGGCGGACGAGTTCGACCCGGTCGTCTCGCCCGACGGCCAGCGCATCGCTTTGGAGAGCGATGCCCAGGGGAACTGGGACATCAACGTCCTGAACCTGAGCACCGGCGACCAGGTCAATCTCAGCCGCTCGTCTCGGCGCGATCAGGATCCGACCTGGTCGCCGGAGGGAGGACGGGTCGCCTTCACGACCGTCTTCGACCGCAACACCGTCGACGTCGTAGTCGTGCCCGCGAATGCGCCGGGGCGCGTTCAAAGGATCGTCGGCGGGCCCACGAAGGACTTCGACGCGAACTGGTCGGAGGACAACGAGATCGTCTTCACCCGCACGTCGGGCGCCACGCGCGATCTCTTCGTCCGCGGCTCCGACGGCACCATCCGCAGCGTCTCCACCGGGAGCACCGACGACTGGGGCGCCGTGTGGGCCGACAACGGGCGGATCCTGTTCGTCCGCGAGACCGATCCGCTCGCTCGCGCCGAGCCGTACCGGATCTGGATCATGAACGGCAACGGCAGCGGGCAGCGGCAGCTCGTCCAGGGCGGCCACGCGGTCGACGTCGAGCCTGCCCCCCAGCCCGGCTCGAACCCCCGTTTCGGCCGGGCGGCCCGGACCCGCTCGCTCGTGTCGTCGCTCGACCACTGCCGCTCGCGCTACGGGAGCGACAGCGCGAACACCATCCAGGGTACGAACCAGCGCGACTGCATCTACGGCCGCGGAGGCCCGGACAAGATCCACGGCAGGAAGATGGGCGATCCCGTCCTGCGCGGCGGCCCCGGCGCGGACAAGCACTACGGCTGGCAGGGCGACGACCGGCTGTACGGGTACGACGGCGAGCCGGACCTCGTTCGCGGCGGCCCGGGCGGCGACGAGGCGTGGGTGGACGAGGACATCGACACCGTCGTCGACGCGGCGATCCACTGAGCATGGACGGACTGCGGGTGAACACCACGCGCACGCCGCACAGCCTCGTCCGCCGCAATCTGCCGGCGCTCGATGCGGAGAGCATTCGCCGCGCGGCGGTGACGACGAGGGCGCTCGAGGCAACGGTGAAGCGTCCCGTGCCCGAGCGACCGCGGATCGTGTCGAGCGCGCACGGCGCGATCCGCCACGTCCTCCTCTGCTACCCGAGCTACGCCGACGGCGACGACGTCTACCGTGACGTCTTCGTCGACCTCTTCCGCAAGCTGCCCGAGTCCGTGGAGCTGACGATCGTGGCGCACCCCTCCGTCGTCGCGGATCTCGAGCAGGTTGTGGACACCGAGCGCCCGGAGTCTCCGACGACGATCGTCGAGGCGCCCGACCACTTGCACTACACCGTCTGGGCGGAAGACCCCTACGTCGTCGTCGAGGACGGCGACACCGATACGCCCAGGCGCTTCCTCGTGGAGCCGTTCACGTTCCCGCGTGCCGGCGACAGCGTCGTCGCCGACCTCGTGGCCGAGGCGAGCGACGTGCAGTCGACGCAGTCACCTCTCTTCTTCCAGGGCGGGAACGTCCTCATCGGAGACGACTTCGTGCTCATCGGCGTCGACTACCTCTTCGAGACGCTCGACACCTTCCTCCGCTACCAGCCGGTCCTCGGGATGCCCGAGGACCGCGGCGAGGCGCAGGAGTTCATCGTCGACCTCTTCCGGCAGACGTTCGACCGCGAGCGGGAGATCTTCTTCGCGGGAACCCGGCGGCGCGTTCCCGCGACGGAGACCCGCCGGGTACGCATCGAGGGCGAGGAGTGGACCGAGGTGCTGCACGCCGGCACCGGCCACCACCAGCCGATATTCCACATCGACATGTTCCTGAGCCTGACCGGCCGCGCGGAGTCCGGGCGCTACCGGCTGCTCGTCGGCTCGCCCGCCGCCGCCGACCGGCTCCTCGACCGGCCGCCCGTCGCACAGGGCTTGAACGAGGTCTTCGACGACGTCGCCCGGCAACTCGAAGCGCAGGGCTTCGAGGTCGTCAGGAATCCATTGCCGCTGACGTTCGTGGACGATCCCGACGCGAAGGAGCGCTTCTGGTATTTCGCGACGTCGAACAACTGCCTCGTGCAGATCGACGAGGCCGGCGGCAACCACGTCTGGCTCCCGACCTACGGCCACGGCGCCTGGAGCGATCTGGCGGTGACCGACGAGGCGAATCGAGAGATCTGGGAGGAGCTCGGGTTCACGGTGCACCAGCTCGCGGACTTCAACGTCTTCGCCCAGAATCTCGGCTCCGTCCACTGCATCAAGAAGTACCTCGCGCGCAGTTGACACGACTGGAGGTGACGAGATGGCGAAGACGAGCGTCCTGATCGAGATCGAGGCGACGCGCTACGACGCGTTTCGGGAGTTCGAGGAGGCGGTGGGATCCGAGGAGGAGTCGATCCGTCAGAGCGAGCGCGTGCTCGAGCCGCTCGCGGGGCTCGACGTCGAGCTCGAGGTCGACGCGATACCGGTTCCGATGTTCATCGCGCCGGCTAGCCCTGGGGCCGCGGTGCCACCCGAGCTCGAGGCCTTCCCGGGCCCGGAGACGAACCCGGACCTGCCGTCCGCGACCGTCGTCGTGGCCGCGCGCGTGGATCCAGCGACGCTCGAGCAGCTGGGCGCAGCCGAGGGCGTGCACGTCTGGCCCAACTCGGAGCTGACGCTCTTCGCGAACTGGGATCCGGAGCTCCGCGACATCCGGGACGAGCCGGTCGAGCCGGTGACGACGCTCGACGCACCCGGGGCTCCGGCCGGCCTCGACTGCCGCCCCTTCAGGCCGGGGGTCGAGATCGACGCGATCCGCGAGCTCCTCCGTGTCTCGGAGCTCTGGGAGGACGGCTTCCGCGGCGAGGGCGTGATCGTGGGAATCATCGACGAGGGCATCGACGGAACGGTCTACCCGGTCGTGGGCGGGTTCTCGAGGCCCGGGGCGCAGGCACCCGGAACCGCGCGGATCTCGAGCCACGGCTCGATGTGCGCCGCCGACGTCCTCGTCGCCGCGCCGGACGCGAAGCTCTACGACTACCCGTTTCTCGGGATCCCGAACTCGGGCGGCGCGCTCGCCATGTTCCAGGCAGTGCTCGACCAGCGGCGTCTGGACGGCACTCCGCAGCTGACGAACTCGAGCTACGGCTTCGTCGGCGTGCCGCCTCGGGAGCAGTCCCCCACGCACGAGATCTGGGACCTCGACCACCCGCTCCACCGCAAGGTGCGGGAGGTCGTCGGCTCCGGAGCGCCTGCGTTCTTCGCCGCAGGGAACTGCGGCGAGAACTGCCCGAGCAGCAAGTGCCGTCCGACCGGCGTCGGCCCGGGACGCTCGATCCACGCCTCGAACAGCCTCGTCGAGGTCATCACCATCGCCGCGGTGAACAGCCGTCACGAGCGGATCGGGTACTCGTCCCAGGGGCCGGGGATGTTCGAGCGTGAGAAGCCCGATCTCTCGTCCTACTCGCACTTCTTCGGGAACTTCGGGCCCGGCCGGCCTGGTGGAGACACGGAAACGAAGTTCGACAACGGCACCTCGGCCGCGACTCCGGTCGCGGCGGGCGTCGCGGCGCTTCTCGTCCACGCGCGGCCCGGAGTGACGCCGGATCAGCTGCGCGCGGCGCTCGTCGAAGGCGCGACGAGCGACGGCTCCGGCTGGAACGCCGACTTCGGGCGTGGTGTCGTGAACGCGGCGGCAGCCTACGAAGCCCTTCAGCGGCTCATAGGCTCGTAGGTCGTCCATGAAGTGGCTCCTGACGGTCCGGGCAGACGTCGACCTGGAGGAGCTACGCCGCGCGCTGGACGCACACGGCATCGCCGTCGACGTCGACTCGGCCGTCCCGCTGGGCCAAGGCGAGCGTGTCGTCGAGGCGGACGGGCCCGACGACCTCCTCACGACTCTCGAGCGGGAGACCGTCGGCGTGGTGAAGGTTTCTCCGAGCTCCGACCTCGAGCTCTTCGGGGCCTCCGAGGAGGACGAAGGGCCGGGTCGCTGATCACCTATCCGCCCCAAGGGGAGAGATTGGGACGACGCAAGCCGACCCGGCCGCGTCGAGGTTCGCCGCCGGTCGCTGTCTCCCTGCGAGACAACGAACGCGTGCAGGCGACCCGGCGACCTCGGAGGACGACGTAGGATCGCCATCGGCCCCGGTAGGCGCTTCCCCCCGCCGTCAGGGAGAAGCCCAGCCCCTTGGGCGATCCCGCCGGGGCCCTCCGTTCCGACGTCCTTGCGCGTTGATTTTCGGGGGCGAGCAGGAGGGGGCCATGCTCGCCCCTCTCCGTACTACGTCGAGACCGGGATGTCGGACTGTCGCTCGAAGGACCTCGAGACGAAGAGTCCGTCGAGCGAGGGCCACGCCTGCGCTAGGGTCGGGCCGACGATCCTCCGACCGCCGAGGGGGAGCATGGCCGAGGCACCGTCTGAGGTACGAGCTCCAAGAAAGGGGATGGTGTGGGTCCCGCGTGGGACCTTCGCCATGGGCTCCGGTCGTCACTACCCGGAGGAGGCGCCCGTGCGCGAGGTCGCGGTGGACGGCTTCTGGATGGACGAGCATCCCGTCACCAACCTCGAGTTCCTGCGCTTCGTGAAGGCGACCGGCCATGTGACCTGGGCAGAGCGCGAGCCCGATCCAGCGCAGTACCCCGACGCGCAGCCCGACATGCTCTTCGCCGGGTCCGTCGTCTTCCAGAAATCGACGGGGCCGGTCGACCTGAGCAACCACTTCAACTGGTGGACGTGGACGCGAGGTGCCGACTGGCGGCATCCGGAAGGCCCGGAGAGCTCGCTCCACGGCCGCGAGCGGCACCCCGTGGTGCACGTGGCGTTCAGCGACGCGGAGGCGTACGCGGCCTGGGCCGACAAGGAGCTGCCGACGGAGTCGGAATGGGAGTACGCGGCGCGCGGCGGCCTCGACCGCGCGGAGTACGCCTGGGGCGACGAGTTCGCGCCGAAGGGAAGGCAGATGGCGAACACCTGGCAGGGCGAGTTCCCGTACGAGAACCTCCTCCTCGACGGCTACGAGGGCACTTCCCCGGTTGGCTCCTTTGCGCCGAACGGAGACGGGCTCTACGACATGACCGGGAACGTCTGGGAGTGGACGACCGACTGGTACTCGACCCACGCGGACGCGGCGTCTCCCTGCTGCGGCGGAGACCTGCGCGCGGCGAGCGCCGACCCGAACGACACCTCCGCGATCCCGCGCAGGGTGATGAAGGGCGGCTCGCACCTGTGCGCGCCGAACTACTGCCGCCGCTACCGGCCGGCGGCGCGAATGGCCCAGGCAATCGACACCTCGACCAACCATCTGGGTTTTCGCTGTCTCGTGCGAGCCGCCTGACGGGTCTCGCCGAAAGGAGAGGCCATGCCCAAGGGCAAGCCCAACATCCTCGTCATCTGGGGTGACGACATCGTGATCTCGAACCTCAGCTGCTACAGCGACGCGCTCATGGGGTACCGCACCCCGAACATCGACCGCATCGCCAACGAGGGAATGCGCTCCACAGACTCCTTCACCCGGAAGCGGATGGAGACGTGCGACGACGAGTTCGTTGCGGCCGCCGCCAACTTCATCCAGCGTCAGCGCAACAGGCGTAAGCCGTTCTTCTGCTGAGTCAACACGACGCACATGCACTTCCACTTCCCCCCGCGTCAGAAGGCCGCCAGCTTCACCATCGACCAGAGCGCTCGAGAAGATGGCGGACGCCGCGAGCGGCGCTCGCGGATGACGGCGCTCCGCTCCTGGAACGACACCGCAACGCTCCAGGCGATCGCCGAGTTCCTCGAGACCGGGGCGCGCCCTCGCCGGCGAGCACCACGTGAATCGTTCACCGGATTGCAGCCGGCCGGTCGATAGGAAAGCGCGGTCAAATGCGCTACATTCGCTGCAAGTGAGCGTGTCTCCGGCGTGGAGCCAGGGAGCGCGCTCTGCCGAAAGGAGAGGCAGATGGGCTTGATGCAAACCCTCCAGAATCTGTTCAAGTCGGGTGGGATGCAGGACAAGCTCGTCAGCGGCATCGGCTCGATGATCGCCGACGGCAAGATCAGCGTCTCGGGGCTCAAGGCGCAGGCCGACAAGGCCGGTTTGGGGGATATCTTCGACTCGTGGGTCGGGACGGGCGAGAACAAGCCGATCTCGGCCGAGCAGGTCAAGTCGATGGCCACCGAAGGGGGGCTGCAGAAACTGGCCGATGATGCGGGCATCACCATCGACGAGGCCGCAGAGGAAGTGAGCAAGGTGCTGCCGGACCTGGTCGACAAGGTGACGCCGGACGGCGTGCTTCCGACCGACGACACCGTCAGGACGCAGCTCACCAGCGCTTAGGGCGCCGCGAGGAGCATCGACCCCCGTCGAGTACGTCGTCATCCGGACCGACGGGCACAGGCTGACGGGCGGCTTCGGCCGCCCGTCGACGTTCCGGAGACCCGCTCTTGGCGGCGCGGCCCTTCCGATCCTCGCCTCGCTCGGACGCATCTCGGGGTTGTTCGAGAGGACGTGGGGTAGCAGCGGTCATCGGCATCGTCGGCATGCTCGTGGCGCTCGCCGCCTCGTGGGTGATTCTGCGTCGCGCCGCGCTCGCCTCGCGTCGCATCCGGCTCGCGACACGCGCGCCCCTGCAGACCCTCTGGAACACGATCGGCTGGTGCGGCGACCCGCCCAAGGACTCGACGCGGACGTTCGTGATCATCTCGGTCGGGCTGACGCTCAGCTGCTGGATCATCGTGCCTATCCTCGTCGGAATCGGCCTGGCGACCTGAAATGGAGTCTTCAAGGCGCCCGAGGGGCGGCGTAGACTCGGCTCGTGCGGAGGTTCTGGAACCGCCCGCTCGGGTCGAAGGTCGTCTTCCTGCTGAGCATCGCGCTGCTGCTCGAGATGCTCGCTCCCTGGCAGCGGGTCTGCGCGATCACGAGCGGCGGCGACGATCCTCGCGTCTGCGGCTGGAAGACGGCCTACACCGGATCGGACTACGGCCGCTACGCGGCCGGCATCGCCGTGCTGCTCATCGTCTGGGAGCTGCTGCCGATACTCATCCCGAGACTCGGCATGCGCAGCTGGCTGCCGGCGCTCGTGACCCTCGCGCTCTCGGCGGCGCTCGTGGGCTTCACGATCGCCAAGATGATCGAAGACAACGAGTTCCAGACCGTCTGGGCCTGGATCGGCCTGGGGATCACGCTACTGATCCTGCTCACGGCACTGATGCGCGTCCGGTTCCGGTGGGGGCACAGGCACGCGCCCGAGCCGAAACCGGAGCCGAGGCCGATCGAGCCTCCGCCGCCCCAGGTCGAGCCGCCGCCGGCCGGCGGGTCAAGCCCGTAGCTCGCGGATCGTCGAGGTCCACGAGGACAAGATCGTGCGCGAGTCGATCTACGTGGCGGAGGGGTGGTGGGAGCCCGAGGTCGTCGAGCGTGTCAGGCGAGCGCTTGCTCGAGCGCGGCGCGGTCGGTCGGCCCGCCGTGCGTCGGGAGCACGAGCTCCACCGGAAGCTCGAGCAGCGGTCGCAGGCCCTCGACGACCTGCTCCCGCGTCACGCCTTCGCGCAGCCATACCGCCGGGATCTCGAGGCCCTCGCCGAAGTCGACGAGCGTGTCGCCGGCGACGACCGCGCGCTGGTCCTCGATCCACAGCACGACCTCGTTCGTCTCCCGGCTGGGGAACGCCTGGACTCCGGCCAGCGGCCGATCGCCGGGGGCGTATGGGCGTGCGTGGCCCTTGTTCTCGCGGAACAGCCACATCAGGTCGGGGCTCCCGTCTCCTGCCTGCTCGGCGGTGAGGCCGTACTTCTGCATGAGGTCCTCCGCGGTTTCGGGCAGAGGCGTGAAGACCGGCACTCCGAGCGTCTCGACGAGGCTCTCTGTGTCGCGCTCGTGCCACGGCGCGGTGAGCACGATCGCCGTCTCGCGCCGGGCTGCGAGCTCCTCGAGCTCGCTAGGCAGGGCCAGTGGATCGAACAGGAGCAGCCGTTCGCCGTCGTCGATCGCGTACGACGAGACGTCCTGCTCCCACGGCTCGCTCGGCTGCCAGTCCGGGTGCGCCGCCTGCCAGTGCCAGATGCCCGTTCGGAGCTCGCGCACGGCGTAATGCTAAACGCGTTGGCGCGTGTCGAGATGACCGAGCCGGCCACGGCCGCGCCGTGAGTCAGCAATCCGAGGGAGAACCGAGGGGAGAACCATTCTCGACCTCGTCGGGGGGCCGGATGGCGTGTCTGGAGCTCGCTGCCTAGATGTCCTGCCTCAGGACGTTGTGGACACGGCTGATCGGTGGCTGGCCGCCGAGCGAGCTGTGTGGTCTGCGCTCGTTGTAGTAGCGGAGCCAGTGTGACAGTGCCTGCGCTCTGTGGTCGCTCGAGCGGTAGACCTGGCCAAGTGCCCACTCCCGCTTGAGCGTCTGCTGGTAGCGCTCGACCTTGCCGTTGACTTGCGGCCGGCGAGGCGGAATCAGCAGGTGGCGGACGCCATGGCAGGTGAGCAGCTCGCGCAGCGAGCGGTTGTGCCGGTAGACGAAGGCGTTGTCGCTCATCAGCCGTCGCACCTGAATGCCGTGGGCGGCGAAGCTGGCGAGGCCGCGCTCGACGAAGCCGGTGACCGTGTCCGCGCGCTCGTCGCGGTGGAGCTCCGAGTAGGCGAGGCGGGTGTGATCGTCGACCAGCGAGTGGACGAACTCGTACCCGACTCGCTGGCGCTCCTCGGCCCGCGTGCGGTCGCGGATGCCGGTGACGGCGTGGCCGGGGCGGGTGAAGCGCGAGAAGCGCTTAGAGTCGATGTGCAGCAGGTCGCCGGGGCAGGGCCATTCGTAGCGGCGCGGCTGCTCGCGCGGCAGCTTGGACGGTCGCGAGATCCCCGCCCGGCGCAACGCCCGCCACACGGTTGCGTGCGCGTGACCGGTCTCGCCTGCGATCAGGCGCGGCCCCCAGCCCGAGCGACGCCTGGCCGCACAGATCCGCCGCTGCTCGCGAGCCGCCAACATGCGCGGCATCCGCAGCGGCCGCGATGAGCGGTCCTCCAGACAGCGAAGCGAGACACGCTCCTCGAGCGGCGACTCGCGCCAGCGCTGCCACCACTTGCAGGCGGTCGTCGGCGAAACGCCGCGGCGTCTCGCCGCCTCCCGGCACGAACACCCGGCCTCGACGTCCGCGACCAGAGCGCGCCGTCCAGCGAGTCCGAGACGAGCATTACGGTGAAGGGCCATCCGGTTGCCTCCTTCGGGCGTGAGTCCTGGCAGACCCACAGCCTCGAAGGAGGCCCGGATGACCTACTCAGCCGTCCACAACCTGTTGGCGCACGTCACCTAGACGCTCACTCGGATATGTCTCGTGCCGGCTTCAGGACTCAATCGTCAGTCCGCTCGTCGAGGACTTCTGCGAGGTTGCCTGCCGTGCCGACTTTCTCGACGACCCAGTAGCGCTCGTGGCGGACGACGACGCGCTCCACGCCGGGAACTAGGTGTTCGGCGCTCGGCGCGACCAAGAAGTGCGTGGGCTCGGCTCGGACGGCTTCGTAGTCGGCGACGGTCAAGGTCACCGCCTGCGTGCAATCCTCGTTGGCGCACTCGCACACCCAGTCGGGCATCGAAGGATCGAACCATGCGTGCGCAGCGTTCGTCGGCTCGATCTGTTCGTTGACCTGGCGAAACCGATCTTCGTTCCGTACCGCTCGCTCGGAGCGGTCGGCAGGGCTCGTTGCCATCGCTCTCTCCTTCCGCGCCACCTGGCGCAATGGCCGGTGGAAGCGTCAGAGCGGAAGGTGGAGCTTTTGCCGTTCCCAGACTACTCCCCTTCGAGATCGGGATGTTTTCGCGTTCAGGACACGGGGCACCACCACTGCGGTCGTTGCGGGAACGCACGACTCAAGGGGGAACAGTGGCCCGCTTCGGCGGCGGCGGGAGCGGCGGGAGCGGGCCACTAGTCTGAGCGCCGTCCCTCTTGAGTTCAAAACGCGTAGTCGCCTCTCGGTAGCGCGCCCGATCGCGCGAGCGTCGGCTGTGGCAGCTGCAGAGCCACAGACGGACCGTATTGCTGTCGCTGTCGCCGCGAGAAACTGCCACGCGCTAACCCTGCACGCGACGAGGAAGTCTTCGGGCCGCCTGTATGCGTTGGAACGGACGGCGCCCGGTTTGACCCGGGCGCCGTCGTCGTACGTTCGCTACCTCAGCTGAAGCACGGCGATCTTGTTTGCGGCCAACTCCGTGTACCACGGGTCCCCATTCGCGGCGACCGCGACACCGAAGGGCTCGCTGCCCTTGACGACCTTGCCCTCCGTGACCACACCGTCGTTCGTGATGCGTGCGACGTTGCCGGCGACGGATTGCGCGAACCAGACCGATCCGTCGGGTGATGCGGCGATGCCCTCCGGACCGCGACCCGCGGCGAGCGGGAAGAGCGTGATCGCGTTCGCATTCGCCGGATCGAGGAACCCGACCGAGTGGTCGAACCGCTTCGTGAACCAGATCTTCCCGTCGGTCGCGATTGTGAGCTCGCGCGGCCCGTTGGCGGACCCGTCAGGAATCGCAAACTCGGTGAAGGTGCCGTCCACGGCGCGCCTAAGGAGCGAGTTAGCGCCGAAGTCCGCGATCCAGATGACGCCGTTTGCGTCCACGGCAACGCCGTCCGGGACACGGAAGACCGTTCCCTGGCCGGGAAGCGGAAACGACGTGAACTCTCCCGCCGAGATGCTGTAGCGCCAGAGCAGGTCGTTGTTGAAGTCCGTGAACCACACGTCGTCACCGCGTGCGGCGACACGGTTGCCGATGACGACCGGCGGCGGCCCGAGAGCAGTCACCACGCCTCCGGGCGTGATGCGCCCCAGGCCGTCGTTCGACGTGAAGTAGAAGTTCCCGTCGCCTCCCTGCACGATCGAGGTCGGGAAGCAGAACTGACAGACGAGGAACTCGGTGATCGCTCCGGCCGGTGTGATCCTGCCGACGTGATGAATCTGGCTCTCGGTGAACCAGAAGCTCCCGTCGGAAGCTCGCGTTATGCCGAGCGGTTCGGCGTTCGGCGTCGGGACCTTGAATTGCTTCAACGTCCCGATCGGCGCAGCCTGGGCGACCGTCGTGACCAGCAACGCGGCGCTGAGCACGAGGACGTAACGCAGCCTTCTCAAGGCGGTACCCCCTGTTGGGTGCGGTAGGCGGAGCGCTGGGTTTCCAGTCATAGGTACGCAGGCCGGTACGCCGCCGGTTTCCCAGCTTGACGGGGCCAGGGCGGAGAGGGCCAGCTATTCGCCTTCCCGCTGTCGGGGACAGCTCTCCTGGTGGAGACGCTTCGTTAGACCATCGCGCGAGTCTTAGCGAAGAGCCGGCTCAGCCGACCCGGCGAGCGCTGCCGCCTGCCGAGAGCAGCGACCGAACGGGCGCGAACGCCAGCGAACAGCGACAAACGTTGCCACCACGGTTCGCGAACATGCAAAACACACACAGCGATTGCGAGCCCCACGCCGATCCGGATGTTGCCACGGGCGCACGAATGTCGTCTGCACCGCAAACGCAAAAGGACGATTTGCAGCGATTTTGATGGGCCGAACCGAGCATTGCGCGAACCGCGAGGTTCTCGTCGCCGGCTCGCCGCTCGCGCTCGCCTGACCTCTTGTGAGCTGGCCGAGGCGAGGCTCGAACGACGGCGATCTGACAGGGTCGGGTAATACGTGGCGCCGGCCGACCGTGCGCCTGCGGTGGCGCAGGTTCTCGCTGTAGCGTCCCCGAGATGAAGGTCACCAAGGGGGACGCGCGCCGCTTTCTCGTCGCCCGGCAGCTCCTCGCGCCGGCGCGGTCGCTCGAGGGTGGGCCGGACGCCGTGCTCGGGGTCCTCCGAAGGCTCGGCTCGATCCAGCTCGACCAGATCGAGGTGGCCGGCCGCAGCCACGACCTCGTGTTGCACGCGCGGGTCGCAGACTACGACCCCGCCTGGTGCGACGAGCTGTACGAACGTCGCGAGATCTTCGAGGCATACAACAAGGGGCTCTCGTTGGTGCCGGCAAGCGAGTTCGCGTGGTTCCGCGTCCGCCGCAGCTACCGCTGGCAGAAGGTGCTCGACGACAACGCCGATGTCGCGAAGCGCGTGCTCGAACGGATCCACGCCGACGGACCGCTGTCATCGCTCGACTTCGAGCGCGAGAGCGGTCCGACGAAGGACTGGTTCGGGGCGCCGATGAACGCCGTCCGCGCAGTTCTCGAGGCCTACGCGAAAACGGGCGAGCTGGGCACCGCGCGACGCGACGGCAATCACCGGTACTACGACATGCCCGAGCGGCTCCTTCCCGCCGAGGTCCTTGCGCACGAGCTCACCCTACGCGAGCAGCTGCGCCACAAGATGCTGTCGCGCTATCGCGCACACGGGCTGGTCGGTGCGAGCGGGCACGGCGAGGGCATCTTCGAGAATCTCGGGCCGGCGAACCCAGATCCGAGGTACCCGGAGTTCCCCGGCCGGAACGCACTGCGGGAGGAGCTCGTCGAGCTGGGAGAGCTCAAACCGGTCGAGGTCGAAGGCGTGAGCGGCAAGCGCTTCGTCGTCCGTGACGACATCGAGCTGCTCCAGGCGCCGCCGGAGCCGCCGCCGTCCGTCGCGTTCCTCTCCCCATACGACGCGCTCGTGTGGGACCGCAAGCTGCTCGGGACGCTCTTCGGCTTCGACTACGCTCTGGGAGCTGTACGTGCCGGAGGACAAGCGCCGCTGGGGCTGGTACGTACTGCCCATCCTCTACCGCGACCGACTCGTCGGCCGGATCGAGCCGCGGATTGACCAAGCCGAAGACGCGGTCCAGGTGCTCGCCGTCTGGTGGGAGGACGGCTTCGAGCCCCGACGCGTCGAGGGGTTCGTCGACGCGATGCGCGAAGCGCTCCGCGCCTACCTCCGCTTCGCGAAGGCGAACCGCCTCGACTGGCCATCCAAGCTCGGCAATGAGAAGCGACTCTTCGGTACGGCGGCGCTAACAGCGTCGAAGTGACGTCCGGAAGCCAGGTGCCGACCTCAGCCGCGGCTGAGGCGGTGCTGGATTCTGTCCACGTTCTCGCAGGACGGCGAGGAAGAGCATGGTGTCACCGTTCGCAGTGGACTTCTTCGTACCCGCTCAGATCGGTCAACGGCGCACCCGATAGCGCAGGTGAAGCACCCGGTTGCCCTGAATCACCACGTCGGGATCCTCCAGCAGGTGCTGTGCGTGGACCGACCCGAAGTAGCGCTTGCCGGACCCGAACACGACGGGTACGACGTCCATGCGCACCTCGTCGACCAGGCCCGCGGCAAGCATCTGGCCACCGACGTCACCAGCGGCGACCTCGACGATGCGGTCACCCGCAAGCTCTTGCGCCTTGGCCATGGCTGCCTCGACGCCGTCGACGAAGTGAAACGGCGCCTCGGCGTCCCAGCCCTCGGGCTGCGGCCGGTGCGTCACGACGACCACGTGGTCGATCCCGCTCGGAGGCTTCCCGTCCCAGCCGTCCGTCAGGTCGAAGACGTGGCGGCCGGCGAGTGTCGCCCCGATCTGGTCCCAGTACGGCCGGGTGTAGTCGTAGGACGTCTGCGACACCTTCACCTCGCCGCTCTCGTCCAACGGGACGTCACCGTTGGACAACCAGTCGAACAGCGGTCCGGGCTGGTCATTCTCGTCCGCGACGAAGCCGTCCACCGACACCGAGCTGTACATGACCACCTTGCCCACGGGGCTCTCCTCTGCTTTGGGGTGCCCCCACAGTGTGCCCACCGTGCGCGAGGATCACCCCCTCGACCCCGCCCTCGGGAATCTCCAGCTCGGCGGTGATGGTGTACGAGCGGTTCTTCATGTTGATGAACGCGTTCTCGGACAGCCCGATCATGCCCTCGTAGAGCGTCAATGACGTGCGCCCGCCCATCAGGTCGGGGCGTCGGCTAGGGCAGGGTTGAAGCGCTCGAGAACGCAGACGGCTCGAGGTGCATCTCGCGGTCGTAGACGACGAGCTTCCCGCGAGGCGCGCCTCGAACTCGTGTGCGCGCGCGCCGTGGACGAAGCCGTCCCAGAACGCCTCGTCGGCGTCGGCTGACTCGCTCGCGTCGAGGCGCTCGCGGAGCTCCGCGGTCACGACCTGCTCGGCGAGCCCGCTCGGAATCTCGCCGGCGAGAACGCGCTCGACGTCGTGCTCGTCGACGTCGGCGCGTTCGCTCATCCACCGTTGGCCGAGCACGAGCCCTCGCTCGCGCGGCGTGTACGGATCGGCGCGAGGCGGCGTAGGCTGATCCTGCATCGGAGAACCTCCTCCGTTGCCGAGGCGAGGCGGTTGCAGCCGCGCTCGCCTGCTCCGCGCGGCCGGCGCGGACGGTCGCCTCCTCACGGGCTCGACTCTCGCCTCCCCGCAGGTGCGGCGATCCTACGACACGAGCTCGTGCACGGGCGTCACCCGGACGAGCGCCGCGATGCGCGAGGCACCCGGACGAGCGCCGCGAGGCGCGAGGGCCGCGACGTGCAGGGCACGAGCTCGACGACATGACCCGAGCCTCCCCGTCGGCGTCCCGCGTGGCGCGGCGGGCCGCGACGTGCAGGGCACGAGCTCGACGACACGGACGAGCCGGTCGCGTTCGTCGCAGAGCAGGTCACCCGGCGCGGGCACCCACCCGACCCGGAGCTCGGCGAGCCCGAGCCAGTCAGGAGCCCTCCTGTGCCGATGGCGTCGAGCAGATTTAGTATCGCGGCGTGAGCCTCAACGACTGGATCGTGTCGCTCCACGAACTGAGCGCGTTCGCGCTGGTGGCGTCGATGGTGCTCTTCTGGGTCCTCGTCGTCGCGACCCGGTCGCTGACGGACGTCGACCAGAGGATCGTGTTCGGGGAGGGCGTGCGGGAGCCGAGTATCAGAAGGTGGTGGAGCGCGCGCAGGGTTGACCGGCGATAAGTTTGTAGATTCCGCAGTCACACGGGAGGACGTGGGGGAGCGAGTCATCGAGGCGTGGGCTTCGTCGGGACGCTCGTCTTCGGGCTCTGGCTTTCGTTCTCGAAGGACTGACTTACGCCCCTTGGGAGGCGTGCTGCGATCATCGCGGCGATCATCCTGTGGGTGATCGCAGGTCACACCGGAGGGCGTGCGGGAGCCGAGTATCAGAAGATGCTGGAGCGCGCACAGGAACTCAAGTCGTCCGGCCAGGCGGCGCAGCCCGGTGAGTTTCGGTCTCCATCCGGGGAGCGCGTGCTGGCGATCTCGTCGCTCGCAACCCTCCCCCTCCTCATCGACATGATCTGGAAGCCCGGCGCGTGACGCCGGCGAGCGCGCGTGTCGAGATGACGCGGCGGGCACGGCAGTTCGAGTCGTCTTATCCCGTGGGGGAACCGGTGGGGGAACCATTCGCGCTTCCCCGGCCCATCCGGCCCACCTGACCCGCACCGTTGTGCGAAATGCGCTCAACCGGGCGGGTCAGAATGGGCGGTACTGGGCTCGAACCAGTGACCCCCAGCTTGTCGAGCTGGTGCTCTCCCAACTGAGCTAACCGCCCAAATTGTGCCGTTTTTGCAGGGGTTTTCGCGTGCTCCTTGCCGACTGCGCTCGCCCACTCTTTCAGGGACAGCGCCGCGTGCGATTCTAGCCGACTCGGTCAGCAGCTCGCGATCCCTCGTCGGCGGCTCGGAAGTCGAAGCCGAGCATCAGGCAGGGCGCTGCGGTCGGTCATCGGTCCGCTCACCCGAGAGCAGGTCCTGCAGTTCGCGAATTGCCTTGCGAAGCTCGTCGATGAACAGGTGCATCTCGTCCTTCACCGGGCGTGGCGTGCTCAGGTGGAGATTGAACCGGTCGGGAAGCAACATGTACGCGATGCCGATGCACCGGCTGCTCGTCGGCCCGAAACCGCCGAACTCGACGCTGGGTGAGGGCGTGGAGCTCGTACTCAGGTAGTCGTCCCGCATCTCGAGCCAGCCCGGGGTTTCGTAGAGAGCGAGCGGATCGGTCACTCCGAGCGCTTCGCCGCGTCGCGTTTGGATCCGCTGGAGCTCCCACAGGTGTTGCTCGGGCGCGTGCCCCGCCTGGCACTCCCTCGCACGTTCCATATGTCTCTCCGCTGCGGCTCGAAAGGCCGCTCGGCGGCTCGCCGGGCTCGCCTCGGCATCGTCCATCGCGCTCACGAACCGCACCACCTCGGGCGTGACGACCCGCATGGCCTCCGTACGCCCATGACGGAACTGCCGCGTCGAGATCGACTCATAGGTGGCGCCCACGAGCCCCTTCCCCCGCTTGTGCGCGAGCTGAAACGCCATCTGGGCGAATGCGTCCGGAGAGATCCGTAGCTGCTTGGCACGCGCGCTGCCGAAATCCTCGATCGAGAGCACCGCGATCGCCGTGTCGGCGGCAGCGGCCGCGAACGACGCGGCTGCGGCACGCACGTCCGCCTCCAGATTGGCGTCGCCTACGAACTCGATGGGCTCGACAGCCGGCACTCCCTGAGGTTGAGCCCCGGACAGACGTGAGTGCTCTTCCGCCGATCGGCTCATCAGCATGTCGACGAAGCTGACAACTGTCGTTCCGTCGAGACCCGAGTGCTCCACGTTGATGCCGGCAGTGCCGTCCGCGAAGACGATCAGCGAGAGGGCCTTGTCGAACCAGCGATTGCCGCTGTCGCCGTGGAGCAGGTGCTCGCATGCCTCGTGGGCGTCCTTCGGCGCGCTGTCCTCCAGGCAGAGGCAGAAGAGCGCTGTCTCCACCGCATCGAGCATCTCCGCATTGCGGGGATCAAGCTCGAGCAGCGCATGCCTGCTCGCCGCCCACTCTGCTCGTGGCTTGGTCGTGAGATGGCCGACGGACAAGGGCAGCGCGTGCTCTGTCGCGGGCTCTGTCATCACCGCGCGCAATCCCGCTGCCAGATCTTCGATGGTGAACGGGCGACCGTGAGCGCCGATCACATCGAGCCGAAACATCCGCCCCCGGAAGAAGACGACGATGTGGCGTTCGCGCGATGGGCCCGGCCAGCCGTTGCTGTAGGGCGCGCGGAGGGTGTCCTGCACGAGCCCCGGGATCCGCGTTGCCGAGAAGAGGAATCGGTTCTGCTGCATCGACAACACTCGCCCGTGCTGGACGACCGGCGGAATACGCTCGTCGTCGAGCAGCAGCTTGTAGTTGAGGGTCGCGGCGACGAGCCCGGCCGCCCGCTCGACCTGGCCCTCGCCCGAATCGGTAAAGAGACAGAAGTAGTTCGCGTTCAGCGCAATGCGGTCCCGGCGTCCCAGGTAGCGATACGACCAGAAGTCGTCGAGCCAGCTCTGCACTCCGTCGTCGGCGTCGTATTCCATGAGCGCGGCTTGGAGCCTGCGGGCAGGGCTCTCGGGGAGCAGGAACGACTCGACGGCGGCCTTCGTCGCCGCCAGCTCGTCCAGGGTCAGGAGCGGCGCGCACCAGGCGACGAACCTCTCGCAGCTCTCCTCCAACGTAGGCAGCGGGACTCGGGGCAGGCGCTCTTCGTTGCCGAACGTGCCTGCGATCGCCACCTCGCTGCGGTCCATGCTCTTCGACATCGCCACCTCAGACCCCGGCGGCGGCCGTGCTCCAGGACGGGCTCGAGCCGGCGGAAAGCCTTCCTGTTGCCGGGTCGCGCGCGACCGCGCTGACTCGGGCGAAGTTGGCCGGAGCCGGAGTCTCGTCCTGTTCCACGACGGTATGACCGAGCTCGCGAAGTCGCTCCCGCACCGCGCTGGGGATGCGGCTGTCGACGAACGTCTCCTCGCCCTGACAGTGCACGCGGGGGCCATCGACGGCCTGCTGCACATCCATCCCGAAGTCGACGTAGTGGACGAGAGCGTGGAGGACGCCGCTGGCGATCCGGTAACCGCCCGAGCCGGCCGCGCCGAAGACGCCGACACCGTCCCGCTCGGCAGCGATCGCCGGGACGGCGAAGATCGGCGTCTTGCCGGGCGCGATGCAATTCGCCCGATCCGGTCTCGGGTCGAAGTTGCGCATTGCGTTGTTGAGGAAGAAGCCGCCGTCGGGGACGAGCACGACTGAGCCAAAGCCGGAGGTGAGCGACGTGATGAGCGCCACGACGTTGCCCTCCGCGTCGGCCGCGACCATCTGGCTGGTGCCGGCGAGACCGGACGCGGACGGCCGCGTTACGACGGCCTCATCTGCGACGGGCAGGTCTTGCACGTACGGCCAGGGATCGCCGGGCGCGATCGGTCGCGGCGCGGCACGGTCGAGGCGAATCCCGGCCGCGCGGGAAGCGGCGAACTCGGGGTTCGCGAGCCCGTTGACGGGGCTCGGGCCGAAGTGGGGGTCGGCGTAGTGATGCATGTTGTCGACGAATGCGTGAGCCATCGCCTCGGCCATCAGATGCCGGTATTCGCTGCTCTCGGGCGCGTACGCGGCCAGATCGAAGCAGCCCAGGATGTTGAGCGCCTCGTAGCCGACGGTGTCGCCGGCCGTCGAGTAGCGCAAACCGCGGTACCGCGCTCCCGGCTCGACCGCGATCCGCGTTCGATAGGCCGCGAGGTCGTCGGCCGTGAGGATGCCGCCACTCGCCTCGACTGCTCGCGCGATTGATTCCGCAACCCGGCCGCCGTAGAAGCCCGCGGCGCCGTGCCGGGCGACCTCGCCCAGCGTCGTTGCAAGTCGTGCCGTTTCGATCCGCTCCTCGCGAGCACCCGGACCGCCGTCCTCTGGGAGCTTGGGCGGCCGGCCGTCACGAAGCAGCAAGGACGCGGCGGCGGGCTGCGCCTCGATCTCATGTAGCCGCGAGACGATGGCGAGGACGAGATCCCAGGTGATGGGCACGCCGGCCTCGGCCGCCTCGATCGCGGGCTCGAGCACCCGACCGAGCGGAAGCCTGCCCCAGCGCTCGTGGGCAGCGCACAGGCCGGACACCGCGCCCGGGACCGCTACCGAGATCGCTCCCCACTCGTTCCGCCGGTCAACGACTCGGGGCCAGCCGTAGTACGTCATCGGCTCGCTCGAGTCGACCTCGAACATGTCGGGCCTGGCGGCGGCGGGCGCGCGCACGTAGTGATCGACGGAGACGAGCTGCCGGGTCTCCGCCAGGAAGAGCGCCATATGACCGTAGCCGCCCAACCCGCAGTTAGCGGGCTCCGCGACGAAGCCCATGAAGGCGGCCGCCACGACGGCGTCGACCGCGTTTCCGCCCTCCTCGAGCATCTGCGACCCCGCCTGCGCTTCCTGGACGTGACCACACGAGACCACGCCGCGGTCGCCGGTGACCTCCGCCCGGCGTGGCGGGATCTCCCTCGGGGCCCTCACGCGAGCGCGGACTCCTTGTCCCGCGACTGCAGACGCCGCAGCTCGTCGATCGGGATGTGGCAGCGCATCAGATGCCCGTCCTCCACCTCGACGAGCGGCGGCTCGACTTCCTCGCAGATCGGGCCGACCTTGCGCGGGCAGCGCGTGTGAAAGACACAGCCCGACGGTGGCGAGGCGGCGCTCGGGATGTCGCCCTCGAGCTTGATCCGCTCGCGTCCGCCGCCGTCGAGCGTGGGGACCGCGGAGAGGAGCGCCTCGGTGTACGGGTGGTGCGGGCCGTCGAAGACGACGTCTGCCGGCCCCAGCTCCTGGACCCTGCCGAGATAGAGAACGGCGATCCGGTCCGAGATGTAGCGGACGACGCCCAGGTCATGCGAGATGAAGAGGTAGGAGACACCCCGCTCGGCCTGCAGCTCCACGAGCAGATTGAGGATCGCCGCCTGCACCGAGACGTCGAGCGCGGACGTCGGCTCGTCGCAGACTACGAGCTTGGGGTCGCCGGCGAACGCGCGCGCGATCGCCACGCGCTGCTTGAGCCCGCCGGAGAGCTGCGCCGGCTTCTGGGTCAAGGTGCGCTCGTTGAGCCGAACCCTCTCCGCGAGCTCGCGCATCCGCAGAGCCGCGGCCCGGCCACCGAATCCGCCGAGCTTCTTGAGGGAGCGCATCAGGATCCGACGAACCGAGTGCCGGCGGTTGAGCGCCGAGTCCGGGTTCTGGTAGACGATCTGCAGCGCCCGCAGCTCCGCCCGCGAGCGTTTCTGGTAGCGGGCCGGGAGGTTCCTCCCGTCGAGCGCTGCGGTCCCCTCGGTCGGCGACACGATTCCGAGCAGCAACCGTCCGAGCGTGGTCTTCCCGCTCCCCGACTCTCCGACGAGCCCGAGGGTCTCGCCCGGCCAGATCGATGCGCTAACGTCGGTGAGCGCGTGGACGTCCTGGCCGCGCTGGCGAAAGACCTTCGTCAGCCCCGCCACCTCGACGAGCGGTCCGCGGGCGCGGTCGACGCGTGGCAGCTCGATCTCCGCCGCTTCCTCGCGCGGGAGGTTGGCCGCACGTTCGTGGTACCAGCACCGGCTCTCGTGCCCCGACGTCACGGCGATGAGCGGAGGCTCTTCCGTGCGACAGCGCTCGTCCGCGAGCGCACACCTGTCGGCGAAGACGCACCCCTGGAGGTCCTCGCCGAGGCTGGGGAGAAAGCCGGGAATCGTGTCCAGCCGGCCGTGGTCCTTGCGGGCGCCTCCACGCGGGATGCAGCGGAGCAGACCGACGGTGTAGGGATGCCGTGGGTCGTGCAGGACGGTCTCGACCGGCCCCTCCTCGACGAGTCTTCCGGCGTAGAGGACACCGACGCGCGAGCACATCTTCGCTATGACGGCGAGGTTGTGGCTGATGAAGAGGACCGACATGCGGAGCTCGGACTGGAGTTGCGCGACGAGATCGAGCACCTCCGCCTCCACCGTCGCATCGAGCCCGGTGGTCGGCTCGTCGAGGATCAGAAGCACAGGATCGTTGGCCAGCGCCATCGCGATCAGCGCGCGCTGCTGCATCCCGCCCGAGAGCTGGTGTGGATAGCGGCGCATCACCGATCCCGGATCGGCGATCTGCACGCGCGCGAGCGAGGCGCTTGCCCGCTCCTCGGCTTCCTTTGCCGGGACGCCGAGCACGGTGAACGCCTCGGCCACCTGCGTGCCGACCCGCATCGACGGGTTCAACGCGGCGCCCGGGTTCTGGTACACCATCGAGACGGCCCGGGCGTGGTACTCGCGTAGGGCGCGGCCGCGCAACGCGAGAACGTCTCGTCCGGCGACCGAGATCGAGCCGGAGCCGACGCCGCCGTTCCGCGGCAGGTACCTGACGATCGCGAGCGCCGCCGTCGACTTCCCGCACCCGGACTCCCCGACGAGGCCGTACGACTCCCCGGGCTCGACCTGGAACGACACGCCGCGCAGAACCTGGCGGTCGCGACCGCGCACTCGGTAGTGGACGTCCACTTCGTCGACCAGGAGCGCGGGCTCGCTCATCGCTCGAGCACCTGCTGCACGGTGTCCGAGACGAGGTTGACGGCGACCACGAGGGACGCGATCGCCAGCGCCGGGAAGAGCACCGTCCACCAGTGCTGGTCGATGTACGCGTAGTTGTCCGAGATCTGCACCGCCCAGTCAGCTGACGGCGGCTGCAGCCCGAACCCGATGAAGGTCAGCGTCGCGACGGCGAAGATCGCGTAGCCCAGCCGGACGGTGGCCTCGACGAGGATCGGGGGCATCACGTTCGGCAGTACCTCGGCGAACATCACGTAGTGCGGTCGCTCGCCTCGCAGGCGGGCGGCTTCGACGTAGTCGAGCTGCGCCTCGCCGAGCACGGCGGCTCGCACCGTCCGCGCGATGATCGGCGCGAAGACGATCGCGATCATCACCGTCACCGCCCACGTCGACCGGCTCCCGAGCGCTGCGACGACGCTGACCGCCAGGACGATCACGGGGAGCGCCAGCACGGCGTCGATGATCCGGCTGATCACGTCGTCCGCGATGCCCCGGAAATAGCCCGTGATCAGCCCCAGTGCGGTGCCGAGGATCGTCGACAGCAGCGTCGCCAGCGGCGCCACGATCAGGATGTCGCGCGAGCCGGCGAGCACGCGAGAGAAGACGTCGCGGCCGAGGCGGTCCGTGCCGAAGAGGTGGTCGCGCGACGGAGGCTGGCTGACATCCGCGGTCTGGTCGAAGACCGGATCGTACGGCGTGATCCGCGAGCCGAGCACCGCGCACGCGACCCAGAAGAGGATCACGGCCATGCCCAGGACGAAGGTCGGGCTCCGCAGCAGCACCCGGACCCGCTCCCGCCGCGCAGCCCGGAGCTCCGACCGCCGCGGTGCGGCCGCCAGGGAGGTCACTCCGCCACCCCGTACCGGATCCGCGGGTTCAGTAGCGCGAAGAGGACATCGGCGACGAGCGTCACGAGGAGGTAGACGACGCCCACGACGAGGACGCCCGCGGTGAGCAGCGTGAAGTCCTTGAGCTCGGCGGCCTCCAGCACCAGCAGGCCGAGCCCCTGGTAGTTGAAGAGGAACTCGATCGCGACGAGGCCGCCGACGAGGTACCCGACCTGGGTCGCGACGACCGCGATGGTCGGCATGAGCGCGTTCCGCAGCACGTGGCGCCGGATCACGGTCTCGTGGGGCAGGCCCTTGAGGTACGCCGTGCGCGTGTAGTCGGCGTCCAGCGCTTCGACGACCCCCGCCCGGGCCATGCGCGCGATGTACCCGAACAGCACGATCACGAGCGCGACAGCCGGCAGCGTCAGGTGCTGGATCTGGGTGAGGACGCCTGCCCCCTCGTCCCATTGCGCCGTGACCGGCAGCCAGCCGAGCCAGATCGAGAAGACGAGGATCAGGACGAGCGCGGTGACGAACTCGGGCACGACGACGAGCGACAGCCCGACGACGGTGATCGCGCGATCCGTCGCCCTCCCGGCGCGGAGCCCGGCGAAGACGCCGCCGAGGATCCCGATCGGGACGACGACGAGGAACGCCAGCACACCCAGTTTCAGCGAGTTGACGAGCGCCGGCTCGAGGATCTCCCAGACGGGTCGCTCCTGGGAGAGCGACTCGCCGAGGTCACCTTGCACGACGCCGCCGAGCCAGTCGAGGTACTGGACGGCGGCGGGCCGGTCGACGCCGTGCTCCTGGTTGTAGAGGGCGACCGCCTCGTCCGACGCGTACTGACCCAGGACAGCCCGGCCGACGTTGCCGGGGAGGAGCTGCGCGATCGCAAACACGATCGCGCTCAGCACCAGCAGCGTGATCAGCGCGAGACCGAGACGCTTTGAGACGTAGCGTGCGATGGGAGTCGGCCCCGAATCTCAGTCTAGGGTTGCCGTCGCACGCGCGCCGGCAACCGTGTCGGTTACGTCTTCACTCCAGGAAGGTCTTGGCGAGCCGGACGTGCGTCAGCCCTTCCGCCTGGTAGCCCTTCACCTTGTCCAGCCCGGCGGTCACGTAGTTGGCGTGGAACGAGGTGATGACCGGCGTGTCGCGCAGCAGCAGGCCGGCCATCCTCTTCGAGTACCTCCTCTGCGCCTGGACGTCGACCGCCGAGAGGAACGACTTGGCGGCCGAGTCGAGCTGCGCGTTTCTGTAGTGCGCCGCGTTCCAGACGCCGTCCGAGAGGTACGCCGCGACGAGGTATACGTTGGGCACGCCGCGCGCTCCCCATTCCGTGATCGTTGCCGGCCTGTTGAGCCACGGCGTCGTGGCGTTTCCGCCGCCGAAGTACTCGGCGTTCGACTGCACGTCGATCGAGATGTCCATGCCCGCTTCGCGGCCGGCGGCCTGGACCGCGGCGGCGTACTCGGGGAGATCCAGAGCGGGATGCGTCGTGATCGTGAACTCGATGTCCTCCTGACCTGCCGCCTCGAGCAATCTGCGCGCCAACGCGACGTTCTGCTTGCGCTGTTCGATCGACGGGTGGGTCGACGGGAACCTGGACCAGAACGGCGTGTCGTTCCCGAGCGTTCCCGCCCCGACCAGCAGCTTCTGGATGAGGTCGGGCCGGTCGAGCACGAGCGCGATCGCGCGGCGCGTCCTCGGGTCCCTGAACGGATCACGGTCGACGCGCAGGCAGAACTGCCGATGGGAAGCGGTCGGAGCGCTGAAGATCGAGTACCGGCTGCTCCTGCGGAACGGCGCCGCCTGCTGAGGGGAGAGCTGCTGCACGAGGTCCACGTCGCCGCCCCGAAGGCCCAGCACCTGCGCCGACGTGCCCTCGTAGAACCTCAGCAGCAACCGGTCCAGCGGCGGCGAGCCACCCCAGTACTGCGCGAACCGGACGAGCTCGGCGCTCCTCTGCTCCGTGAACTTCACGAGCCGGAACGGCCCGGTGCCGATCATCCCGCCCTCCACCCAGGTGTCCGGCTTGGTGGCGAAAGCTCTCGGCTGGATGATTGCCTGGTAGGTCGTCTGGCTGACGAGGTACGGAAACGCGCCGGTCGGCTGCTCGAGCCGGAACTCGACGGTGAACGGGCCGCGCTTGATCACGCCGTCGGGCTCGAGGACTCCCTGGAAGACCGAGAGCGCCTGCGACTGCTTGTTGCCGACGTAGTGCTTGAAGCTCGCAACGACGTCGTCGGCGGTCATCGTCCGGCCGTTGTGGAACTTGACTCCGCGGCGCAGCTGGAACGTCCACACCGTCGCGTCGGCGTTCGGCTTCCAGCTGGTCGCGAGCCACGGCTTCACCCGGAGCTGGTTGTTGGAGAAGGTCAGAAACTCCCCCGGAATTGCCGCGAAAGCGAGGGAGCCCCCTGCGCCGAGCTTGTACGGCTCGTTCGAGCCGGTGTACGGGTTCATGCCGACGCGAAGCGTTCCCCCGCGCGTGACCGCAGCGTAGGCCGCCGCCTTCCGCGCGGCGCCTGCCTCACCGACGTAGGCGAGCAGGCCGCCGATCACGCCGGCGGAGAGGCCGAACATCGCGCTCCTGCGCAGGAATTCCGCGCGATCGAGCTCCCCGTTCACGAGCTCGTCGACGAGGTTGTTCTCGATCGGGCCGGCAGTACGGCGAAAGTCCTCGACCGACCTTCGGGTCTCGTGGTCCATCGTGCCTCCTATCCCTCGAGAGGCCCGGGCGCTGCGTGGGACGCGGTCGTCCCAGCGGCAGCCAGCGAGCCGATGCGGTCGCTCCTGCGTCGACCGTTGTCGTCGTTGTGGGTTGTCTCGATGATGGCGTGCCGGCCGACTGCGTCCCAGTCGAGCGCGACGCCGATTCCGGTTGTGTGATCGAGCGTGATGCGGCCGTCCTCGACCGCGAGAGGGTTGGTCACGAGCCGCTCGAAGTTGTAGATCTCTTCGCCCAGGGCGAAGTACTCCACCGTCAAGCAGTTGGGCACCGCCGCGGCGAGCTGGGCATGGAGATTGGCATGCCAGTGCGGAGCAACCGGGATGTCCTCCTCTGCTGCAAGCGCTGCGATTCGCCACCACTCGCTGATCCCGCCCACGACGCACGCGTCGGGCTGCAAGATGTGGGCGGCGCACCTGTCGACAAGCTGTGCGAAGCCCCAGCGCGTAGCTTCGAGCTCACCCGTCGCGATCGGGATCGGCGAGTTGGCGGTCAGCACCGCGTGGTTCTCGATGTCGTCGGGTGAGAACGGCTCCTCGATCCACCAGATGTCGAATTGGCGGAGCGCTTCGATCGCATGCAACGCTTCGCCGAGCGTCAGCCAGCCGTTGTTGATGTCGAGCGCGAGTCGGGCGTCCGCTCCCACCGTTCGCCTGGCGGCGGCGACGCGCTCGATGTCGTCGTCCAGCGGTAGCCCACCGAACTTCAGCTTGAAGTCGGTGAACCCGAGCTCGAGGTAGCGCTCGAGCTCGGCGACCACGTTGTCGCAGGGGTCGCCGGGCCGGTAGTACCCGCCGCTCGCGTAGGCGGCGACGGTGTCCTCCGACCCGCCGAGCGCGTAGCGAAGCGGGAGGCCGGCTCGCTTGGTGACGAGATCCCAGACGGCGATCTCGACCGCGCTGAGCATGCGCAGGAGCGCGCCGCCGCGGCCGAGGAGCAGGAGGTCCTGGAAGATCTGCTCCCAGATCTTCTCCATGGCGAAGGCGCTGCGACCGCGGAGCCGCGGTGCCACCAGCTGCTCGATGCCGACCTTCAGCCAGAGGCCACCGGAGTCGCCGGCGTACGTGTACCCGATTCCCTCGGCGCCGCTCTCGTCGACGACGCGGACGATGACGTACTGGCGGCCCTCGAGGCTTCGGGTCGAGAACGCGGTTGGAGTCGTGAGCGGCAGCAGAACGGCGTGCGCTTCGATCGACTCGATTCGCATCGTGATCCACATCTTCTCACCCGAGCAGACTCTCCGCAACTAAATTTGCGCAATCGGTGAACGTACTTTGCGATTTTGACGGAGCTTGTTACGATCAGCCGATGGAGCGAGAGCCGGCGGTGGCCGTACGGCGCGCGGTGGCGCTGCTGCTGACGCTCGGCGGCGACGAAGCCCTGGACGCAGGCGGCCTCGGCGTCAAGCGCCTGTCCGAGCTGACGGGGACCGACATCAGCCGAGTCTCCCGCACGCTCGAGGTGCTGTCCGAGTCGCGCCTCGTCGATCGGGATCCCGAAACCCGTGCCTACCGTCTCGGCTGGCGCTTCTTCGCGCTGGCGGGGCGTGCCGGCCAACCACGGCTTCGCGACGCCGCAGCGGGGTTCGTGCGGCTGCTCACCGACGAGTTCGAGGAACGGGCGTACCTCTCGGTCCTCGACGGTCGCGAGGTGCTGACGATCCTCTCCGAGTCGCCGACGCACACGCTGCAGGCGGCCGGCTGGGTCGGCCGGAGCCACCCGTACGTGTACTGCACGTCGGCCGGCCGTGCGCTTCTCTTCGGGCACAGCGACGAAGAGCTCACGGCGCTGCTGGGGGATGTCGACCTCCGTCCACCGGGCCCAAACGGGCCGACGAGCTTCACGGACTTCTCGGAGCGGCTCGAGCGCGAGCGAGGTCAGGGTTGGGTCTACGTCGACGAGGAGTTCGAACGCGGTCTGGTGGGTGTCGCCGCCCCGGTCTTCGACTTCGACGGCCGCGTGATCGCCGCCCTGAATGTCTCCGCGCCAAAGTTCCGCGCCGAGAGGGCCCTCGCCGCCGCCGGGCCGCGTCTCATGGAGGTCGCGACGGAGCTCTCGAGCCTTCTCGGCCACGCGCCCCGCTCACGCGACCCGGCCCGAGTAGCAGGGTGAGCGAGCGCGAGTCTGTCCGCTTCTTCAGCGACGGACAGCGTCTGGACGGCGAATTGTGGCGCCCCGCCTCCTCGCCTCTTTCAGCCGTCGTCGTCCCCTGCTCGGGCTACATGGGACTCAAGGCTTTGCAGCCCGCCCGGTTCGCGCGGGCGCTCCTCCCTCGCGGCTTCGCGTGCCTCTTCTTCGACTATCGCGGCTTCGGGTTCAGCGACGGCGAACGGGGGCGGCTGGTACCCGGCGAGCAGATCGAGGACATTCGGGCCGCTGTCGACTTCTTGTCCCACCGCGATGACACGGCCGCGTCGCCGCTCGTCCTGCTCGGGTGGGGACTGGGCGGAGCGCTGGTGATCGCCGAGGCTGCGCACGACACGCGCGTAGCGGCGGTCGTCGCGCTCAACGCGATCGCAGACGGCTACCGCACCACCCGCGCGCTGCACGACGACACCTCGTGGGCGGCGCTGATGGAGAGGCTCGACCGCGACCGCGTCGAACGTCTCCAGCACGGTCGCTCGGCGCTGATCCCCGCCTTCGAGCTCGTTCCTCTCCGGGGCGCGACGCGGGACTATGTCGAGAGGGAGCTCTACAAGGACTCCGGCTTCGGGTTCCCGGTCACCTGCCACGCGAGCGAGCAACTGCTTCGTTTCTCCGTCGAGCATCTCGTCGGGCGCATCGCCCCGCGCCCGCTCTTCCTCGCCCACGGCGCCGCGAACGATCTCTATGCGCCCGAGGAGGCTCAGCGCCTCTATGACCTCGCCGGCGAGCCCCGTGAGCTGCATCTGTTGGAGGGTGCCGGTCACAGCGAGTGGATGTACGACGGCAACGAGACCTTTCAGCAGCTGATCGAGCTCATCACCGACTTCCTGCACCGGTCGCTCGAGCAAGCGGGCGAGCGGCTGGATGACCGGGTCCGGTCAGCCTGAAGCCGGGTCAGGACTGGCTCCAGGGCGCGATCGACCTGCACGTCCACTGCGCGCCGAGCTTCTTCGAGCGCTGGGGGGACGGTCTCGACCTCGTGCGTGCCTGCGAGCAGGCGGGCATGGCCGGTGTCGTCCTGAAAGCGCACGAGGGCTCGACGGTCGGGGCTGCAACGATCCTCGACCGGCTCTCCTCTTCGCTCCGCGTGATCGGAGGCGTCGTCCTCAACAGTTACGTGGGCGGTATCAATCCGGCGGCGACGGAGGCGGCGCTGCGTCTCGGCGGACGATGCGTCTGGTTCCCGACGATGGATGCAGACGCGCACGCGCGGGCGTTCGGCAGCACCGGCGCGTACCCGACTCAGCGCGGCGGGATCGAGTCGCCGTCCGGGATCCGCCTGCTCGACGACGAGGGCAGCCTCTCGGAGGCGGCGCAAGACGTGCTCGCCATAGCCGCCGAGCATGACGCTCTCGTCGCGACCGGGCATCTCGACGGGACCGAGATTGCAGCTTTGCTCGCAGCGGCGCGAGAGGCCGGAGTGCAGCGCTTCCTCGTCCAGCATCCGTTCTTTCCCGTGCCCGGCCTTCACGCGGATGAGCTCCAGCCGCTCGTCGCGCAGGGTGCCGTCGTGGAGCTGACCTACCTCAACGTCTCACCGCGCTGGCGAGTGTCGACCGTCGAGCAGGCGGCGGAGACAATCACTCAGCTTGGCGGCGACGCCGTCGCGGTCTCGAGCGACGCCGGCCAGGCTCACAACCCGCCGCCACCGGATGCTTTGCGGTCGTTCGCGCAGGCACTCCACGAGCACGGCGTCGAGGACGCCGACCTGACGAAGGCGCTCCGCGATACGCCGCTCCGCCTCATCGAGCGCTGAAAGGCAGGTAGCTCTTCGCCGCCCACGACCGCCCTGTCGCGCTTCCAACGTCGGCGCGCGACTTACGCCCTGATCGTCGCACTGCTCCGAGCTGGTGCTCTCCCAACTGAGCTAACCGCCCCGAAGCCAGGACGGTAGCCGTATCCGGCCCGTTCGGGATCGCCCGAAGTCACCGATGGCAGCCGCGTGGCAGCCGCTCCCCGTTGAAGCCCTGCACCGAGGAGTTTCTGGCCGCTCGCCAGCGGCCGCCTCTCGGCGGCCGCTGGCCTTCCCCCCGGTCGAGGAGCGACCCTGTCGTCAGTGCGCCACCGGGTGGCTCCGGCCGATCCGAGCCGTGAGGATCAGGCCGAACAGAACGGCCATTCCGACGCCGAACCCGATTCCGAGCTGCGCCCAGTCGATCTCGCTGCCCGAGCCGACTGTCGAAGCCGATGCGGGCAGGTTCCCCAGGTAGCCGTAACCGGACTGTGGATATCCGCCCGGATACTCGATCTCGCTGCCCGAGCCGACTGCCGAAGCCGATGCGGGCGCGTTCCCGAGGTAGCCGTGACCGGACTGTGGGTACCCGCCCGGATACGAGAGGTTCTGCCCGAGGTCTGGCTGCACGAGGCTCGTTCTCTCCGAGGTGTCGAATATCGGTTCGGCGGACGCCGTCTGTACGCCGACGACGAGTGCGGCAACCGCGAGGCCGACGATGAATGAGGTCTTGAGAGTCATCGCTCCTCCTCTTTCTGCTCCTGGTGGCTCTCTTGACCACCTGCTTTGAGGCTAGGGAGCGACGGGCATGGCTGAAACCGGCGAGACCCCCGTGTTTGAGTCCTCGATCCCCCAGGTTTGGGAGGAGGCAGAACCGCGCGATTTGAGATCAGGCGCGACATAGTCGACGCGCGTCGAGACGTCTGTTTCGGGTACGAGTGCGCGCGCATTTCGCGCGCACTCGCGCTCGCAGCGTTCTCCTCCGAGACGACGAAATCCCCGCATTAGCGGGGGTTCTGATGGTGGGCGGTACTGGGCTCGAACCAGTGACCCCCAGCTTGTCGAGCTGGTGCTCTCCCAACTGAGCTAACCGCCCCGATCAACGCAGAGTCTAGCCGTTCCCCGGGCTGCGATTTCGTCTGCGCCAAGCTGACCCGCGTCACCGTGTAGCCCGCTGATCGACCCGGCCTCGGTTTGCGGAGTCATGAATTCGTCCTAGAATCCGAGCCCGAGACATGCTTACGTACGTCGTCCGCAGACTGCTCTACAGCGTCGTCGTCCTCTTCGTGGCGAGCTTCATCATCTTCTTCTTCGTCTCGGTCTCGAACGACCCCGTGGCGTTCCTCGAGATGCAGCCGACGGCATCCGAGGAGACGATCCAGAACATCAAGGACCGGAAGCACTTGGACGAGTCGATTCCGATTCGCTACGCGTACTGGGTCAAGGACATGTTCTTCAACGAGTTCGGGACGACCACGATCGGTGACCGGCCGATCCTGCCGGACGTGAAGCGCGTGATGGGACACACTCTCCAGCTCGTCCTCGTAGCCGAGATCCTGGCCATATTGCTCGCAGTCGGCATCGGCGTGTACTCGGCGCTTCGCCAGTACAGCGTCTTCGACTACACCGCGACCACGTTCAGCTTCATCGGCCTCGCGACGCCTGTCTTCTGGCTCGCGCTGATGCTGCAGGTCCTGTTCGTGAACATCTACTTGTGGTTCGACCTGCGCATCTTCTATACCGCCAACCTGAGCGGCATCGATCCGGGCACGGGCCTCCACTTCGTCGTCGACCGTGCGCAGCACCTCGGGCTGCCGGTGATCGTCCTCATGGTTGCGAGCATCGCGACCTACTCTCGATTTATGCGGGCGTCCATGCTCGAGGTCGTCAACTCGGACTACGTCCGGACTGCGCGGGCAAAAGGGCTGAACGAGCGCAAGGTGACGATGCGCCATGCTTTCCGCAATGCACTGACCCCGCTCGTGACGATCATCGCCCTGAATCTCGGCGTGGTTCTGTCCGGCGTTGTCGTCACGGAGACGGTGTTCGCGCTCGATGGGATGGGGCTCTACTACGTCACCCAGCTCCAGCTCGGCGACCCATACCCGGTCATGGCCTGGTTGATGGTCGCGGCAACCCTGGTCGTCGTGTTCAACCTCGTCGCCGACATTGCGTACGGCCTGCTCGATCCGCGCGTTCGGTTCGACTAGCTCGGCCGGACGAGCCCGGGCGGAGCCCGATCGAACGAGCTCCGCTCGGATTTACTGCACCAGGCGCTCCAGGGCCATGAGCCTGTTTCGGGCGTCGAGCGCCGCGACCTTGTACGCCTCGGCGAGGGTCGGGTAGTTGAAGACCGCGTCGACGAGATAGTCGATCGTCCCGCCGAAGCCCATCACCGTCTGCCCGATGTGAACGACCTCGGTCGCGTTCGTGCCGAGGACGTGGACGCCGAGAATGGTTCGGTCCTCGGGCGAGACGAGAAGCTTCAGCATCCCGTACGTGTCGCCGAGGATGTGCCCGCGCGCGAGCTCGCGGTACCGGGAGATCCCGACCTCGTACGGGACAGCCGCGGCCGTGAGCTCTTCCTCGGTGCGGCCGACGTAGCTGATCTCGGGGATCGTGTAGATGCCGATGGGGAGCAACTCGCTCATCGAGGCGTCCTCCCCGAACGCGTGCGCCGACGCAAGACGCCCCTGCTCCATGGACGTCGCTGCGAGCGCCGGCCAGCCGATGACGTCACCCGCCGCGTAGATGTGGTCGACGGCCGTCCGATAGTCGGGCCCGACCGCGATGCGGCCGCGCTCGTCCGCCTCGAGGCCTGCGCGAGCGAGATCGAGACCCTCCGTCTCGCCTTGACGGCCGGCGGCGTAGAGGACGACCTCGGATGCGATGCGCTTCCCGCTCGCGAGGTGGGTCATGGCCCCGCCGTCATGCCGGTCCACCGCGGTGACCTGCTCGCCGAGCCGGAAGACGACCCCGAGATCGCGCAGGTGGTACTGGAGGCCCTCGGCGATCTGCGCGTCGCAGAACTCGAGTAGGCGCGGGCGTTGCTCCACGACCGTGACCTTCACCCCAAGTGCGGCGAACATGGACGCGTACTCGATTCCGACCACCCCCGCGCCGACGATGACTCCCGACTCCGGGATGCGGTCGAGGCGCAGGAGGCCGTCGGAGTCGAGGATCGTACGATCGTCGAACTCGACTGCGGGCGGGCGTGCCGGGCGTGTCCCCGTGGCGATCACGATCCTCTCCGCGGTCAGCGTCCGCTCGTCGCCGCCGGAGACGGCCACGGTGTGCGGATCGCGGAAGCGCGCGCTCCCGGCGAAGATGGAGACGTGGTTCCGCCGAAGCTGGTTGCGGACGACGTCGATCTCGCGCTCGATCACCTGCTCCGCCCGCTCGCGGAGGTCCTCGATCGTGATCTCGTCCTTCACGCGATAGCTCTCGCCGTACGCCGCCCGCTGGCTGAGCCCGGTCAGATACACGATCCCCTCGCGCAGGGTCTTCGACGGGATCGTGCCCCAGTTCACGGAGACGCCACCCAGCTCGCGCCGCTCGACGACCGCAACCCGGCGCCCGAGCTTGGCCGCCTGAATCGCCGCCTTCTGTCCGGCGGGGCCCGACCCGATGACGAGGAGCTCGTAGTCGTCGCTCATGGTTCCGTTCGTCTGGACGATAGGCGAACGCCCAGGAGAGACCACGAGCAGACCCTCCGCGTTCTCAGCGCCGCCGCGACGGCCTCAGCGCGAACGGGTGGTAGAAGGCCGCGAGCGCGGAGTCCTTGGGCGGCTCGAGGACGAAGTCCTCGCCCGTCAGCTCGTCCTTGACGTAGACGAAGACGTCGTTCGCGCGCGGGCGCCAGTAGAGGCGGACCAGGGTTCCGCCCGTCCGGCGGCACGCGAGCTCGTGCCATGCTTCGGTCTCGGCGGCGGGCCCGGGTGGCCTGTCCAGCTGTCGGATGGTGGTGAACTGCTTCATGACTCGTCTCCAATCGTGGCGGCGTCAAGGGTGGCTTCGCGTCGTGGGTCGCCCCTAGCTTTCTCCCCAACCTTTCCGAGCGACCCCTTACCACGGGTCTCGTGATCGTTCTGCCTTGTCGACGATCGAGCTCGGCCTAAGAGGACATCGCCCTTGCGGGACCGCGGTCATGAGGCGGGCCGTGCGGACGAGCGCACTAGACTGTTTCGCGGGTTTCGACTGGTGGAGACTGCTCAGGAGACGGGCGACGCCCGGTTCGACGAGGGGCCGACCCTGGTGCGGCTCGACCTCCTCGAGCGGGATGCCGAGCTGGCGGCGCTCGAGTCGCTCATCGGCGGGAGCCCCGGCCGCGGCCGACTGCTGGCGGTCGAGGGCCCGCCGGGAATCGGCAAGACCTCGCTGATCCTCGAGAGCCGGCTCCAGGGAGAGGGAGCCGGAATGCACGTCCTCGCAGCGCGCGGCTCGGAGCTCGAGCGGACGTTCTCGTTCGGCGTCGTCAGACAGCTATTCGAGCCGCTTCTCGTCCAGCTCTCGGAGGAGGAGCGCGCGGAGGTTCTCGGGGGCGCGGCCGAGCTCGCGACACCGCTCTTCGAGCCCGCCCAGCTCGTCGCGGAGCCCGCGGCGGACGTCTCGCTGGCGATGCTCCACGGGCTCTACTGGCTGACCGCGAACGTTGCCGCGGACAGGCCCCTCCTGATCGCGATCGACGACCTGCACTGGTGCGATCGGCCGTCTCTACGCTGGCTCGCACACGTCCTGCCCCGGCTCGACGGGCTCGACCTCTCGATCGTCGTCGGGCTCCGGTCGGCGGAGCCGGGCGAGGATCCAGCGCTCCTCGCGCAGATCGTGTCCGATCCGCTGGCGACCGTGGTCCAGCCCGCGCCGTTGACTACGGTGGCCGCCGCTCAGCTCGTGCGCACGACCACGTCGCCGCACGCCGACGAGGACTTCTCCGCAGCCTGTCACGAGATCACGGGCGGAAACCCACTGCTCCTGCACGAGCTCCTGAACACGATCGCGTACGAAGGCGTGATCCCGATCACGGCAAACGTGCCGCGCGTGCGGGAGCTTGCAGCCCGCGCGGGCTCGCGAGCCGTGTCGGTCCGCCTCGCCCGCCTTTCCCCGGAGGCGACGAGGCTCGCGCGAGCCGTCGCGATTCTCGGCGATGACGTCGACCTTCATCTCGCAGCCATGCTCGCCGACCTCGATACGACGAGCGCGACCGAGGCGGCCGCGGACCTCGCGCGGGTCGACGTCCTGCGCCCGACTCCTCCGATGGGATTCGTCCACCCGCTCGTTCGTGCAGCGGTCTACGACGCGCTCACCCCGCTCGCGCGAGACACAGCGCACAAACGCGCGGCAGACCTCTTCCACGACGCCGGAGCGGAACCGGAGCGCGTCGCCGCCCACCTGCTGCTCGTTCCGCCGCCGCTCGTTCCCGAGGCAGCGGGCGCGCACGTCGTCGCCGTGCTACGCGACGCCGCTCGGAGCGCGCGCTGTCGCGGCGCGTCCGAGAGCGCCGTCGCATATCTGCGTCGGGCGCTCGCCGAGCCGCCTTCCGCACCCGAGCGTGCCGACGTGCTGCTCGAGCTCGGCTCCGCCGAGGCGCTGACGAGCGGAGACGCCGCGGCCGAGCACCTTCGCGAGGCACACGACCTGACCGAGGACCCGGTCCGGAGGGCCAAGACCGCGCTCCTCCTGGGCCGCCAGCTCTTCTTCCTTCGCTCGGACGAGTCCGCGGCCGTCTTCACGCAGGCGCTGGCCGAGCTCGACGGGGTCGACATTGAGCTCGAGCGCGTCCTGGAGGCGGGGCTCATCAGCAACGGCCTCTTCGAGCCAAGCCTCTACCCGGAGGTGCGCCCCCGGCTGGAGCGCATCCGCGGCACTCCGAGTGCTGCGAGCGTCTCCGAGAAGATGCTGCTCGCGCTGCTTGCCTTCCACGATGCCCGCGCCGGGGTGCCGGCAGCGGAAGCCGTCGATCTCGCTCGCCGCGCGCTGGCCGGTGGGGAGCTGCTCGGAGGAGAGATCTCCGCAGGGCCCTACGTCCTCGCGTGCCAGGTGCTGGCAACGGCCGATCTGGACGAGGCCCTCGAGCTGTACGAGGCTGCGCTCGCCGACGCTCACCGTCGCGGCTCCACGCTGGCCTACGCCCTGGCGAAGGTGCATCGCGCCCAGACGTTCGTGTACAGAGGCGATCTGGCGGAGGCGGAGGCCCAGGGCCAGGAGGCGCGCGACGCGTGCGAGTCCTGGGGAACCTCCTCCCGCTTCGCAGCACTCCTGGCCGCGTTCCTCTGCGACGCGCTGATCGAACAGGGAAGGCTCGACGACGCCGCGGCCGCGCTCGCCCGCGCGGAGTCCGGGGACGCTCCGCGCGACGGGACGCTGCCACACTTCTTCCGGCACAGCCAGGCGCGCCTGCGCATGCTCAAGGGCGAGTTGTCCGCCGGGCTCGAGGACCTGCTCGACGCCGGGCAGAGCTTCGAGGCCGTCGGAGGCCGCAATCCCGCCTTCATGCCATGGCGCTCGGAGGCGGCGCTCGGTCTTCTCGAGCTCGGCGAGCCCGACCAGGCGCGTCGCCTTGCCCGCGAGGAGGTCGAGCTCGCGCGCGCCTGGTCTGCTCCCCGCGCGCTCGGTGCAGCTCTGCGAGTCGCAGGGCTCGTCGAGGGCGGCAAGGAGGGGCTCGCGCTGCTCGAGGAGGCGGTCGAGGCGCTTGCCGACTCACCCGCGAAGCTCGAGTACGCGAAGGCACGGACCGAGCTCGGTGCGGCGCTCCGCAGAGCGAACAGGCGTGCGCAGGCGCGCGAGCACCTTCGCAGCGGCGTCGAGCTGGCCACGCTCTGTGGCGCAGCACCGCTCGCCGCGCGCGCCGAGACCGAGCTGCTGGCAACCGGCGCGCGGCCCCGACGCATCGCTCTGACCGGTGTCGACTCCCTCACCCCGAGCGAGCGCCGGGTCGCCGAGATGGCGGCGGTAGGCCCGACGAACCGCGAGATCGCACAGGCTCTCTTCGTCACTCCGAAGACGGTCGAGGTTCACCTCTCGAGCGTCTATCGCAAGCTCGGGATCAGCTCCCGTTCGCAGCTGCCGGCCGCGCTCTCCGAAGCGGTTCGCGCCTAGCGCCGGATCCGTCGGGTCGACGAGGAACGTCCCATGAGCTGGCGGTTCGACGAGATCGCCCACGCCGGGCCCGAGCACCTCGACGTGGAGTACGTCTCCGCCTACGATCAGAAGGCGGCGACCGACTGGACCGAGGACGTCGCGACGCTGCTCGAGCTCGGCGTCGGATCGACCAGCACCGTCGTCGATCTCGGTGCAGGCACAGGGACCTTCGCCCTCGCGATCGCGCCGCACGTAGCGCGCGTCGTCGCTGTCGACGTGTCGGAGCCGATGGTCGAGGCGATGCGGGCGCGGGGCATCGAGGCGGTGCGCGCGGGCTTCCTCAGCTACGAGCACGATGGTGCCCCACCCCATGCGGTCTTCACGCGAAACGCCCTCCACCACCTGCCCGACATGTGGAAGGCGATCGCCCTCGAACGCATCGCGCGTCTACTCCGACCGGGCGGCGTACTTCGTCTCAGAGACCTCGTCTACTCCTTCGAGCCGGGAGAGTCGGACGCTGCGATTGCGTCGTGGCTCGCCGAAGCGCCCGAAGATCCCGCCGCCGGCTGGACCGCACGACAGCTCGCAGAGCACGTCCGGGAGGAGTATTCGACGTTCACGTGGCTCCTCGAGCCGATGCTCGAGCGTGCCGGCTTCGAGATCCGCGACCGCTGGCTGAGCCCGAACCGCACGTTCGCGGCCTATACCTGCATCCGTTCCTAGGGCCCGCATCTAGGGGTGGGCAGCGCGAAACACTAGGACTCCAACCCGGGGGCGTCCACGATGCGACGGCGAGCCTCGTCCCCGCACGATGCAGCGCACGCACGTGGACCCGTGGCTTCTTCGCTTGTTCGCCCAGGAGCGGCAGCGGAGCTTGCTCACAGACGTCCGACGCCACCGTCTCGCGAAAGAGGCGCGTGGCAAGCGCAACCCCGAAGGAACGAAGGAGCAAACGCATGACTGAACGCATCGAACCGGGACCGGAGCTCGAGCTCCCCGCCGAGCCGGCCCGCCGGCGGGCGGCCCACGAACGTCTCTCGACCGGCGCCTTCGCCCGCTGGACGCGGGCGTTTGCCACGCATCCGTGGCGTGTCATCGGCAGCTGGGTCGGGATCGTCGTCCTGCTGATCGCCCTGGTCGCAACGGTCGGGGGCAGCCTGCGGGACGAGTTCGAGATCCCCGGGTCGGACACGCAGAAGGCAACCGACCTGATCGAGGCCGAGTTCGCGGCCGAGCAGGGCGGGGTGCTCAACCTCGTCTTCGCCGCGCCGGAGGGCGAACGACTCGACACGCCCGAGCGTAGGGCCGCGATCATGGAGGCGGTCACCCGCCTGAGGTCGCCGGAGTTCGCTCCGACCTCCGACGACGCCGGCCTCGTCAGCGTCGACAACCCCTTCGACCCGAGAACGTTCTCGGGTAGCGGGCGCATCGCGTACGCCGAGGCACAGTTCGATCAGACGATCGAGACAGAGGATCGCGCTCCGGTCGAGGCGGTCCAGGAAGCCGTTCGCGAGACGGTCGAGCCGGCCGGCGTCACGGTCGAGTTCAACGGCGACGCCGAGTTCCCGCCGGTCGAGCAAGGAACGTCGGAGATGCTCGGCCTCCTGGCAGCGATCATCGTGCTCCTGATCGTGTTCCGCACGTTCGTCGCGATGCTCATCCCGATCGCGCTGGCGATAACGGCGGTCGCGACGGCATTCCTGCTGCTGTTCATCCTCGCGGGGATGACCGACATCAACACGATCACGCCGATCCTCGTCTCGATGATCGGGCTGGGAGTCGGCATCGACTACTCGCTCTTCATCGTCACGCGCTTCCGGCAGCTCCTGCACGACGGGCTGTCGCCGCGCGATGCCGCGGCCGAGGCCGGTGCTTCGGCAGGGCGGGCCGTGCTCTTCGCAGGCCTGACGGTCGCGATCTCGGTGACCGGCCTCGCCTTCATCGGGCTCGACTTCGTCACGAAGCTCGGCATCGGCTCGGCGCTGGGCGTGCTGACGACGGTGCTCATCGCGAACTCGCTGCTCCTGGCCGTACTCGCTCTGCTCGGACACAAGATCGACCGGCTGAAGGTGCCGTTCCTCAAGCCGATCGACGACTCCGAGGCGGCGCGCGAGAACAGGCTCGTCGCACGCTGGGGCCGGTTCGTGACCGCGCACGCGCGGGTCGTCTTCCCCGTCGTGCTGCTACTGATCCTCGCGCTCGGCGCGACGTCGGGTCTCGTGCGCCTCGGCGCCGCCGACCAGGGCACGCAGCCGAAGGAACAGACGGCCCGGCGGGCGTACGACCTGCTCGCCGAGGGCTTCGGGCCCGGTTTCAACGGCCCGATCCCGATCGTCGTGGATGTCAACGGAGATGCGCAGGCGCCGCAGCGGATCTACGACCGCGTGCAGGGCCTCCCGGGTGTGGCCTCCGCGGACGAGCCGCAGTTGAACGACGCGGGGACCGTCGGCATCGTCTTCGTGACCCCGGACTCGCCGCCGCAGGACGAGGCGACCGACCAGCTCGTCGACCGGCTCCGCGGCGAGGTCGTGCCGGCCGCGACCGCCGGTAGCGGCGCAGTCGCGTACGTCTCCGGTCAGACGGCCGCGTTCAAGGACATCGCGGACCAGATCATCGAGCGGATGCCGCTGTTCCTGCTGTACATCATCGGCGTCACGTTCATCCTGCTCGCGATGGCCTTCAGGTCGATCGTGATCTCGCTGACGGCGGCGATCACGACGATCATCTCGGCCTTCGTCGGCTTCGGCGTCCTGACGCTGGTGGTGCAGGAGGGCCATCTGCTCGGCCTGACGGGGCTCGATCAGACGGGACCGATCGAGACGTTCGTCCCGCCGATCGCCTTCGCCATCCTCTTCGGCCTCTCGATGGACTACATGGTGTTCATCATGAGCCGGATCCGGGAGGAGCACGTCCACGGCCTCCGGACGCGGGAGGCGGTGGAACACGGCGTCGCGGCCATCGGCAGGGTCGTCGTCGCCGCGGCGGTGATCATGGGCACGGTCTTCGCGGCCTTCATCCTGAGCGCCGACCGGATCCCGAAGGAGTTCGGTCTCCTGCTCGCGGTCGCGATCCTGACCGACGCGCTCGTGGTGCGCATGACGCTCGTGCCGGCGTTCCTGACGCTCCTGGGCGAGAAGTCGTGGTACATCCCGCGCTGGCTCGACCGCGTGCTTCCGAACTTCACGATCGAGCCGCCGGACGGCGGTCTGGCCCGGCACCCGGCCGAGCTCGAGCCGCCGACCGAGCCGGAGGCAGAGGCGGCCTGAGGTTCCTCGACCAGGTCGCGCGGGCGGCGGAGTTCCTCGGCTCCCCCGCCCGCGCCGACCACAGAGGAATCCGAGCCGCCGCTCCCGCGTTCACTTCAAAAAGTGAAGTGATATCGGATCGGGAGGAGTCGAAGTGAGTGCGATGCCGGCCCCCGCGGCAGAAGCGCTTCGAGTAGCTCGGCGGACGCGACACGCGCGGCCTGCCACTCGTCACTCGGACCAGCTCGTGCTGGTCGCGAACGGAAGCGCGAGCGGCCTCGGCGGCTCGCGGAAGGCGCTGGACGATGCCCGGCGCGCCCTGGGTCGCCGAGGCGTACGGGTCGAGACGCACCTGACCGAGAGCGTCGCCGAGCTCGCCGAGACCTGGCCGTCGTTCGAGGATCGCCGGGTCGTCCTCCTGGGAGGCGACGGGACGCTCCATGCGGCGGCGAACCTACCGTTCGCATCGCCCGAGATCGCGCTCCTGCCCGCGGGGCGGGCGAACAACGTCGCTCGCGCCCTCGGGATCCCGCTCGACCTCGCGACGGCCGCGGAGCTCGCGGCCACGGGCCGCGTGCATCCGATCGACGTGATCGCCGCCGAGAACGGAGCACTGCGCTACCTCGCGGTCGAGGGCGTGAGCGTCGGGCTGCACGCGCTCGCCCGCTCGAGCTACCAGGCTCCGAACTCCGCCGACGTGCGCGCCGCGATCCGCTCGGGCGTCCGGGCGGCGCGCCGGTTCGACGGGGTCGTTCTCTGCGTCTCGAGCGACGGGGCCCAGGAGCTCCTGACGGTAGGGCAGCTCTTCGCCGCCAATCTCTCTCTCTATGCGTTCGGGCTGCGGGTCGCCCCCCAAGCACTCCCGGACGACGGCCTGCTCGACGTCGTCGCGCTTCCCTGGGAGGGGCGTGCGCGGATCGTTTCGATGCTCGCACAGCTCCGCCGCGGGACACACATCGGCCGGCGTGGTACGCGTGCGTGGACTGCGGGCCGAGTGCGGATCGCAACCCGCGGCCACTCGCCGATCATCGCCGACACGACGAACCTCGGCTCCGGGCCGGTGACGCTCGAAGTCGTACCGGGGGCGCTCCCCGTGGTGAGGCCATGAGTACCGCCGCAGCCTGCATCGAGGCGCGGCCGGCGCAGCGACGCGTGCGCCGCGAAGGCCTGTACCTGGCCGCGTTCGCCGCGGCTGCGGTCGGCGCGGGGACCGGGCGTGCGGTCACGACCACGTACCTGCCCGTGCTTCTCGACCGGATCGAGAGCTCGGCCGGGTTGATCGGGGTCGTCATGCTCGTGAATGCGGGCGCAGGATTCTCGGTGCCGCTCGTCGTCGGGTACTGGAGCGACCGGCGCCGGCAGCGCGGGGCCGGCGGCCGGCTCCCGTTCGTGCTCGGTGGAAGCGCGGTGGCGGCCGGCGGGCTCGCCGCAGTCGCGCTCGGCGCTTCGAGCTCGTACCTCGCGCTCGCGGTCTTCGGCGCAACGGTCTACGTCGGCCTCAACGCCATCACGACGGCGCACCGGGCGCTCGTCGCGGAGCTCTTCGTCCCGGGAGAGCGAGCGCGCGCGACGAGCGCCCAAGAGATCGCCCTTCTCGCCGGAAGCATGCTGGGCCTCGTCGTCGGCGGTCTCCTGACGGAAGTCTCGTTGTGGGCGCCGTTCGCCGCTGCCGCCGTGCTCGTGCCGCTGCTCGCGCTGCCGACGCTCGCGCGCGTCAGCGAGCCGCAGGTGGCGGCGCAGCCCGTCGATCGCCCACAGCCGTTCCGCTTCTATCGCGATGCAGCCCGGCGACCCGCCGTACGGGCGCTCCTCCTCGCCGAGATCCTGTGGGTACTTGCATACGCCGCGCTCCCGACGTTCTTCGTCCTCTACGCGGAGAGCGTCCTCGGGCTCGAGACCGCGGTCGCGGCCGTGGGCCTGGCGGCATTCGGCCTCGTCACCGCGGCGTCCACGGTCGCGTCCGGCCGCATCCGGAACCCGGAACAGCTGGGGCCGGCGCTCTTTCTCGGGGTTGCGCTCATGGGCGCCGGGCTGCTCGCCGTCTCGCTGACGACGAGCCTCGAGCTGGTCGCGCCCGGCCTGATCGCGGCGGCAGCCGGTTTCGGCATCGTCTCGACGACCGGATTTCCCGTCCTCGCGTCGGTCATCCCGGCCGGCGAAGCCGGCGGGTACTCGGCGCTCTTCTTCTCGGTGCGCGCGATCGCCTCCGCGATCGCCCTCCCCACTGCCGGCGTGCTCATCGCGCTGACCGAGAGCTACCGCATGGTCTTCGTGCTCGGCGGGGTGGCGGCACTGCTAGCGCTCCTGCCGCTCACCCGCTTCGTCGCTCGTCGTCCCGCTCGACTGCGTGCGCCAAGCAACGCCTGGCTGGTGCGGTGGGCGGGCTCGCTCGTCGTCCTGTACGCGGCCGTCCTCACGACAGGGGTTCTCGTCGCTACGACGGGGCTGAACGACCTCGACGAGACGATCTTCCGGGCAGTCAACTCGCTCGGCCCGGGGCCCGAGCCCCTGTTCGAGCTCCTCGAGGAGCCCGTCCGCAACTACCTACTGCTGATCACCGTGCCGATCCTCGCTGGCCTGCTCGCCGGACCGCGCCGGATCCCGGGAGTCCTCGCGCTCGAGCTGGCGGCCGGCGGTCTCGCGATCGGGCTGCTCCAGGCGGTGTACGCCCTCTACGACCGACCCCGGCCCTCCGAGGTCTTCGAGCGCGCGGACATCGTGCTCGCCTACGGCCACGACTGGGCGCGAATCGAGGCGTTCCCGAGCGGGCACATGGCGGTGATCACGGCTCTGGCCGCGGTCGCGTGGTTCGCATTCCCGAGGCTGCGCTACCCGCTGGTCGCCTACGTCGCGCTCAACGCGGTCACGCGCGTGCTCTTCGGGGCGCACTTCCCGTTCGACGTCCTCGCGGGGGTCGTGCTCGGCTACGGGAGCGCACGCGCCGCGCAAGCCCTTTTCACCCAGACGGGAATCCTCCCGATCCGACAATCCGAGCCGGAGGGCCGGGCCTATGACCATGCTGCGGCGTGAGCACGTGTGGGCGGTCATGCCGACCCACGGGGACGTGCCCGGGCCGACGTTGGTCGAGGACGTGTTGCGCCACGTGGCCGGGCTGACGATCGTCGACGACGGATCGGGCGAGCGTGTCGCGCGCGACCTCGAGGCCGTGGCAGTGGTGGCGGGCGCGACGCTCGTGCGCCTCGCCGAGCGCCGCGGGAAGGGTGCGGCCGTGCGCGCGGGCCTACGGCGGGTGCGGGAGCAAGACCCTGAAGTCGACGCGGTGCTCGTCATCGACGCAGACGGCCAGCATCCCGCGTCGGCGATCCCGGCCTTCCTCGCCGCGGGCGCGACTGCCGAGCTCGTCATCGGCGACCGCTTCGACGATCTCGCGGCGATGCCCTGGAAGCGCCGCCTCGCAAACCGCGCAAGCCGGCGTCTGCTCGAGCTGAGCACGGGCCGCCCTGTTCGCGACACTCAGTGCGGCATGAGGCTCCTGCGCGGGCGCGCGCTCGAGCTGCCGCTCGCGGGAGACGGCTACGAGGCGGAGACCAGGCACCTCAAGGCCGCGCTGGAGAACGGCCTCGACGTCGCGTGGGTCCCGATCCCGGCGATCTACGGTGACGAGCAGAGCTCGTTCAAAGCGCTTCGGGACTCCGCGCGCGTTCTCGGAGCACTCGTACGGCCAGTCGCACGCCGTAGACCGTTCCCCAGCCGACCGCAATCCCGAACAGGCTTCCCACGAGCACGTCCGACCAGTAGTGCACGCCGAGATAGACGCGTGACAGCGCGACGAGAACGGCGAGACCGAGCACCGGCACTCTGAAACGCGGGTTGACCAGGGCCACCGCTGTCGCAGCGGCGAACGCGGTCGCCGCGTGACCCGACGGGAACGAAGCGGATTCGGGAAGCGGGATCAACGGCTGAACCGACTCCTCGGCAACAGACGGTCTCGCCCGGTCGGTGACCTCCTTGAGCAACGCGACCGAGATTGCCGCGACACCGGCGGCGATGCTCGCGGAGAGCGCACAGGTGCGCGAGGCACAGCGCCGCCGCGAGTCGCCGATCGCTCCAAAAGCGGCGATCAGAGGCCACTTCACCCACCAGGCCGACGCCGCGACGAACAGGATCGTCAGCGGCGCCCAGCGAATCGCCTGGGTGGCCTCGATCGCGAAGTTGTCGAGCTCGGCGAGATGGTGAAGCACGTGAGGTTCGATGCTAGCTCGCGCGGCCGGCCGCGGAGAGCCACGACTCGGCCTCGCGCGCGAACCGCGTTGCGCCCACCCAGCGGAAGAACGCGAGCGCCTGCTGGAGCTGGATGCCTGCCTCGTCTTCGCGACCCCACGCCGTCAGCAATCGGCCCGCGAGGAGCCTCCACATGGCAGCCGACACGAGCAAGCCCATCTCTTGGCAGATGTCCCCGGCACCGCCCGGATCGCCTGCGAGATGTCGGTCGAGCGCGTCGCGCCAGCGAGTCGGGTGCAACGACTCGCGCAGCCGGACGAGATCCTCGCCCCGTCCCAGCGTCTCGAAGAGGAACGCCAGCGCTCCGACCGGCGCCAAGGGCATGCTGTGTGGCGCGAACATCTCGACGATCTCGTCCACGTCGGCGTTCGCGGCCTCGACCTCACCGAACTCCGCGAGCACCGCAGCGTGGTGCCCGAGCAGCGGGCCGACGGCCTGCGGATCCTGAGCCCGGCGCGCGGCTACGAGGGCCCGCTCGGCGTCGTCCCGGGCTCCGACCAGGTCGTCTCGGGCCAGGCGAATGAAGCTGCGCACCTCGTAGTTGTTGCCTTCGAGATAGTGCGGCGCCCGCTCTGCATCCGCGATGAACCGTTCGGCGCACTCGAGCGCCTCGTGCCAGCGGCCCTGCTCGAGCTCCCTGAAGGCCCTCAGGCCGGCGACGAAGCGCCCGTGCGCGAAGGCCCCGTCTCGGCGAGCCACCTCTTCCGACTCGTCCCAGAGCGCGAACGCCTCCGGGACCTGACCGAGCTCGAACTGCAGGCTCGCGACGTTGTTCAGCCAACGTGCCTCCTCGGGCGAGTTGATCGCCCGCGCGACCTCGACCGCAAGCCGCGCGTCTTCCAGCCCCTCGATGTCACCCATATGGACGCGAGCGCCGCCGACGTAGCTGAGCGCGTGCGCGCGCAGCTCGTCGAGGCCGAGCGACTCCGCGAGCACGAGCGCCTCGCGGCCGGCGCGGACGGCATCCTCGTGCTTCCCGGCGAGCATGTACGAACGGGCCATGGCTCCGAGAAAACGTGCCTTCGAGCGCGGCGACTCGACCTGCGCGACGAGCTCTGCTGCGCGCTCGAGGTGCTCGTAGCTGAGGTCGCGCTGCGCTCGGTACCACGCATTCTCGGCGAGCACGACCTCGGCTTCCGCAGCGGTCTCGCGATCGCCCGCGGCCAGCAGGCCTTCCACGGCCTCGAGGAGGACGTCCTCCGCGCCCCCTTCCGCGATGTGCAGCGCGTGTCCGTACCGGAAGAGGACCTGAGCCCGCTGGGGATCCTCCGCGGGCCAGAGCTCGAGCGCCTGGCGATAGGCCCGAACAGCGACCGCGAACGCGTTCAGCCGGGCCGCCCGGTCGCCCGCCAGCTGCAACGCGACCCGTGCCTTGCCAACCAGGAGCGAGGTGTCCCCCCGAGCCGCGCGCGCGAGCTCGAGCGCGTCCAGGTAGTGATGCGCGAGCATCTCGGCGTAGTCCTCGGACCGGGGAAGCGACTCGATCCACTCCGCCGCCAGGCGATGCTTGTCCGCGCGCAGGCCTCTCGGAATCTGGCCGTGAGCCACGTCGCGGACCAGCACGTGGCGGAACGCGAACGCGCTCTCCCCGGCAACTGACGAGCCGCGCTCCCGCCGCACGAACTCCTTCCGTTCCAGTGAGTGGAGAAGCCTTTCGAGCCAAGGAGGCTCGCCGCCGCCGAGCGCGACGAGGGTGCCGACCCAGAACACCTTGCCGACGACGGCCGCGTCCTGGAGGAGCGCTTTCTCCTCCGGCGGCAGCCCGTCGATTCGGGCTGCGATCAAGCTCTGAACGGAGGCGGGGAGGGGCAGCTCCTCGACGATCGCGTGGTCTCCGACCATTCGCGCGAACTCCTCGGTATAGAGCGGGTTCCCGCCCGCCCGCTCCAGCAGTGCCGCCTGGACCTCGACCGGCAGCACCGAGCGCTCGAGCAGCCCGTGGACCAGGCGCGCGGTCTCCTCGTCGGAGAGCGGCGCCAGCGTCAGCGTCGTTGCGTTCGGCTTGCCTCCTCCCCAGCCCGGGCGCCGCGACAGGAGCTCGGGACGCGCGGTGCCCACGACGAGCAGCGGCACGCCGCTTGCCCACTCGACGAGATGGTCGACGAAGTCGAGCAGCTGATCGTCCGCCCAATGCAGGTCCTCGAACACGAGCACGAGCGGCCGCTGCTCGGCGAGAGCTTCCAGCCAGAGCCGCCAGGCGGCGAAGGTCTCGTCTCGGCGATCGCGCACCTCGTCGTCGCCTTCGAGCCCGACGAGTGGCCGCAGGCGACGCTCGACACGCTCCCGGTCGGCGTCCTCCACGGGCGCTACCGCCCGCCGGAGCTTCTCCTCCGCGACCTCCGCCGGGTCGGTCGCCAGGATCCCGGCCTGGGCCTTCACCATCTCTGCCAGCGCCCAGAACGTGACGCCGTCTCCGTACGGCAGCGAACGGCCCTGGCGCCACGTGATCAGGTCGGGCTCGGCATCCGCCCGCTGGAAGAGCTCCCAGACGAGGCGGCTCTTGCCGATGCCCGGAACGCCGACGAGCGTGACGAGCTGGGGCGCGCGTTCCCTGCGCACGCGGGCGAGTGCGTCGACGAGGAGGCCGAGCTCCGGCGCACGGCCGACGAGCTGCGAGCGGCTGAGCTGTCGCACCTCGATCCCGAAGCGCGAGCGAGGCTCGAGCGCCTCCCACGCGGCGACCGGGTCGGACTTCCCCTTTGCCTCCACCGGAGCCCGCTCTCCGTAGGCGATTGCGTGCTCCGTCGCCCGGTACGTCGCCTCCCCCACGAGGATGCCGTCCACGGGCGCGGCGGCCTCCAGCCGGGCCGCCGTGTTGACGACGTCGCCAGCCGGAGCGGCCTCGCCCCTACGAGCGTCGCCTGTGAGCGCGACGAGCGCCTCGCCGGTGTTGACTCCCAGCCGGACGTGTAGCTCGCCCGTTGGATCCACCCGGTTGTACTCGGTGAACGCGTCGCGGATGGCGAGCGCCGCGCGAACGGCGCGCTCCGGGTCGTCCTCGTGGGCAACCGGGGCGCCGAAGAGCGCCATCACCCCGTCGCCGACGAGCTTCTCGACGGTGCCTCCGTGGCGCTCGAGCTCAGCGCGAACGCGATCGTGATACGTCGTCAGGATCTCGCGCACGTCCTCCGGGTCGAGCTTCTCGGCGCGTGCCGTGAAACCCACCAGATCGACGAACAGGACCGTCACGACCTTCCGTTCCTCCCGCGCTGGCACCGGACCATCGAGCGCCGCCGCGCACTGAGAGCAGAACCGCGCGTCGTCCGAGTTCTCGCGCCCGCAGATCGGGCAGGCCTTCATGCCTCCCGAGTATGACCGCAGCCGACGCCACGCCCCACCGCATGCCCGGCGGAGCGTGGTCGCCGACTGCTCAGCTCCACCCGACCAGGGACGTCGCCGTCTCGCGGTATCCGAGCGCTCGGCCAATCGGTGCAGCGAAGGTGAGCGCCAACCGCTGCAGCAGCGCGGGCGGGAAGGGGAGCCGCACCGTGTCGAAGTGCGCTTTCGCGACGACCGCCAGCCGCAGCGGGTTCGGCATTCCGGTTCGTCTTACCCTCGGCGGCGAGCGAGAACATCGTCTCGATCAGCGACTCGAACTGGAGCGCGGGACGCACCTCGCACAGGAAGCGCGCCTCCGTCTCGCCCGCGTTCCAGAAGCGATGCGGCGTGCCCGGTGCCACGACTGCGACGTCGCCCGGCCGCGCCAGGGTCTCGTTCGCGCCGACCCGGAGGCCGAGCACGCCCTCGAGCACCTCGAAGCGCTCGGTCTCGTACGGGTGAACGTGCGCCGCCGCGACGAACCCGTCGGGGCGGACGATCGTCTCCACCACCACCGCCTCGCCGTTCGTCTCCGCAGACGTCCGCCGGAAGATGAGCACCTCGCCGGTGACCGGGTTCTCGAGCCTGTCTCCCTTGCGAATCATCGTTTGCTCCTCTCGTCTGTTTTCGGTCGACAAGAACAGGCTGCGGGAGCGGCCCGCGCTGGTCATCGGCTCGGAGGAGGAACTTGACGTTCGACCACGGGTGGACACGACGTCCCCCCTATCGCGGCGTGACCGGGCGTATTCGGAGCCCGAACGAGCGACGACGGGACGCGCGCGCGCGGAACGGCAGCGCTCCCTTCGGCCGACGTACCACCTAGGGAGTAGTCGAGACCGCCGACTTACGCGTTCCGACCTGACCCGAGCGGCTCGATGCGGGCTGCGGCCTTGATCCCGTGCGGAGTGGCGAAGCCGAGCAGCACGGCCTCCCCGACGGGCGACTCGATCAGGCTCAGCTCGTCGTCCAGATCGATCGGCTGCCGGTAGTCGAGGAACGCCCGCAGCGGCGAGGCGGGGTCCGGCCCGCGACGGAGGAGGCGGTCCTCGACGGCCTGCCAGTACGCGGCGTTGTTCACGTGGCCGTGGAGGTCGACGTCGGTCGCCCGGAGCGGCCAAGGAGCGCGGACCGCATCCGCGGGCGGATCCGGCAGCTCGAGCCTCGTGGACACGCTGCGCCCGTCCGTCGCCTCCGCGTAGACGCCGAACCCGTCGATGCGTGCAGGCCGCTGGTTCGGCCCGAGGTGGATCCACACGCTGTCCACTTCCGCCCGCCCTCCCGCGTCGCCGCGAATCGACCAGCGTCGCCCAGCCGCGATCGCCGCCAGGCCGCTGCACCACGTGACGAGCTCGATCTCCCGGTCCTCGATGAACGGGTCGAGCACGTCGACGCGGATGCTGCGGATGAACCAGAGGTGCTCCGGACGCCCCCAGCCCGTCTCCTGCACGTCGTCGATGGCGACGTCCTGGAAGAAGCGCCCCAGCGCGTCGAGCCGCACCCGGCCGCGGGCGTCCAGATCGGAGAGGCCGGTGCGCACGCTGGCCGAGAACGTCCTCCCGCGCTCGGGGATGGGAACGAACGCGTCCATCGGCGTCAGTCTGACGCGAGGAGAGTGCCGGGTCAGACCTTGTACGTCTCGATGTAGATGAGCCGACCGGGCGAGCCCCGGCTCGAAGACCTCGAACGCCTCCCCCGGAGCAACGAGCTCCCGCTCCTCGACGAGCAGGCGGAAGCGGCCCGGAGCCGGCGGCTCGGCGTTCACGAGCGGCGCGCTCGCCCTCGTGAGGACGATGCTCGAGCTCGGGTTCCTCTCGCGAACCTAGAAGATCTCCGGGCACCACGGTGCGCGGCTCGCGGCGAACATCGCGTCCGCCCGAGCGGCGGCGCCGCGGCGGAGCTCCTCCACGCGCCCACCCCGGACCAGCTCCGAGAAGCTGAACCCGCCGAGATAGACGGCGCCGAGCGCGCTCACGTCGCAGCTCAGGTGGGCGGCGCTCCTCGAGCGCTTCGCGCGTCCGTCCGAAAGGCGCCAGCGACCTTCGTTCCAGGGGCAGAAGTCGTCCACCACGTCGAACACGACGGTGCCGTCGCTCGCATACCCGCGCGCGGAGAGCGCCTCGCCCACGTCGACGAGCCGGACCCAGAGCCCGTCGCCGACCCGGAACTGCATACGCCTCGGCGTCGCGAGAAGCAGGAAGAGCGGGTGGTCGACCGGCAGCAGATGCGCGGTCACGGTCGACGCCCAGTCGATATCGAGCAGGAAGCGCCAGAGCTCGGCCGTCGGTTGCCCGTCGAACGCAACGGCCTCGACCACTTCGAGCTCGGACTTCGAGGAGCCCTGCTCCCAGCTCGGCTTGTGACGGTAGACGGCGTAGCCCTCGGGCCTGCCGCCCCGTTCGAGGACGACGAACCGCTTCGGCCCGCCTTCGCTTCCACCTGGCTGCTCGAAGAGGATCCGGAGCTCCCACCAGTTGCGCGTGCGGCCGAGCATCCCCGGCGTCACCTTGCGCACCTTGTTCCAGACACGGGGGAAGAGCTCGAGCGCCTCCTTCGAGTCGACGAAACGCAGGGAGCCCGAACTCTCCAGCGGCCGCGCGAAGGCGTCGTACTCGTGCGGGATCCCGATCTCGCCACAGAGGGAGGCCATGCCGTAGCCGAAGCGGCCGTAGATCGTCTCCTCGGATGCCCAGAGGAGGGCGAGCGGCTCCTCGCGCTCGTGCACGTCGTCGAGCTGGGCGCGCATCATCGCGCGCAGAACCCCGCGACGGCGGTGCGTCGGATAGGTCCCGACGACCGTCACCCCCGCGGTGGGCACGACGGCTCCCGGCACGGTCAGCTCGAAGGGAAAGACGCCGGCGCCGCCGACGATCCGGCCGTCCTGCCAGGCCGCATGCATGCGCGCGAGCGGGAGGTTGCGCGAGAAGCGCTCCATCCGCTCCTCGGTCGGATCGAGCGCGAAGTACTGCCCGATCGCGAAGACGGCCTGCGAGAACTCCTCGAGGCTCGCGCTCGGCTTGACGGTGATCTTCACCCGATCTTCTCCAACGGCGCATAGTCCACCATCAGCCGCCGCTCGGAACCGTCGGAGCCGAAGCGGACGGTCACGACCCCGCCCGCCTCCATCGCGATCACGATCCCGTCGCCGAGCGACGCGTGCCGGACCGCGTCGCCGGTCGAGAGGGTCGGCACGTCGACGCGCGGCTCGATCCCGCCGGCCGGTCGATAGCCGCTCCACGACGCCGGCTGCAGGCGCTCCCGCTCGACCTCGGACGGGAGCTCGTCGAGGAAGCGGGACGCGAGATTCTGGGTGCGTCGCCCGTAGAGCGAGCGCGCAAGCGTGTGCGTCAACGTCAGCCGCTCCATTGCACGGGTCAGGCCGACGTAGCACAGCCGACGCTCCTCCTCGACGCCCTGCTCCTCGATCGCGCGGCTGTGCGGGAAGATCCCTTCCTCCATCCCGATCGCGAAGACCGCCCGGAACTCGAGCCCCTTCGCGTTGTGGAGCGTCATCAGCGTGACGAGGCCGCGTTCGTCGGAGATCGTGTCCTGGTCGGAGACGAGCGAGATGTCCTGGAGGAAGCCGGCCAGGCTCGGCTCGTCGGTCTGCTGCTTGTACTCGCGGGCGACTCCGACGAGCTCCTGAAGGTTCTCGATACGGCCGCGCGCCTCGATCGTCCGCTCGGCCTCGAGCGCCTCGATCGTCCCCGATCGCTCGAGGACGCGCTCGACGAGCTCGTCCACCGGGAGCTCCTGCGCGGCCGACATGAGCGTCTCCAGCATGGATCGGAACCCTCGGACCGCCCGAGCCGAAGCCGGTGCGATGCCCGCGGCCTCGGGATCGGCCATCGCCTCGAACAGCGTGCGCCCGGTCGCCTCGGCGTGCGCGACCAGCCGCTGCACGGACGTGTCGCCGATGCCTCGACGCGGACGGTTCGTGATGCGGAGCAGCGAGCCGGCGTCGCTGGGGTTCGCGAGGACGCTCAGGTAGGCGGTCGCGTCACGAATCTCTGCCCGCTCGTAGAACCGCGGCCCGCCGATGACCTGGTACGGGACGTCCTGCCGCACGAGCACGTCCTCGAGGACTCGCGACTGCGCGTTCGTCCGGTAGAAGACCGCGACCTCGCTCGCCGACATCCCACCGTCGATGAGCGACGCGATCTCGGCGGCGACGAAGCGCGCCTCCGCGTGCTCGTCCTCGACCTCCACGACGCGCACGGTCTCGCCCTCGCCGAGGTCGGAGAACAGCCGCTTCGGCTTGCGCTCGCGGTTGTGCTCGATGACCGCGTTCGCCGCGCGCAGGATCCGGTTCGTCGAGCGGTAGTTCTGCTCGAGCGGGATGATCCGCGTCCCTGGAAAGTCGCGCTCGAACTCCATGATGTTGCGGATGTCGGCGCCACGGAAGGCGTAGATGGAGTTGTGCGTGACGAGGCCGTTGGCGATGAAGTTGTGTGTGCGCTCGACGTCCAGGTCGTACACCGGCCGGTCGAGCTGGACTCGCTCGACACTCTCGACGACGTCGAACTCGCCGAGGTCGTTGACCATCACCATTCCGGGGCGTACAGCCGAGGCGGGGGAGAAAGGCAGCGAGTTCCGATCCTTCTGCGTCGCATCGACCTGAGCCGCGAGCCGAGCCGTGAAGCGCACCGAGACATCGATGACGCTCTCGATGTCCTCGACTCGTTCGACGAGCTTGCTGAAATCCGCGAACGCGGACTCGTGGCGCCAGCCACTCGAGCCACGGTGCGCGGGCCGAACGGAGAGCCCGATCTCCTCGAGGGCTCGACGGCCTTCATCGTCGTAACCGAAGAGCGCGATCCGGTGGCTGCGGCGTGGAGCCGCGTGGATCGCCGCACAACGAGACGGTGAGGCGCCGCCGAATCCGGCTCTTCGCTGTCGTCGTGGCCGCGCTGAAGTGTGGATGATCGAAGCTCAGGCCCTCGTCCTCGAGCAGACGACGGCCCGAGTTCTCGGTGTCGAGCTCCGCGAAGACCTCGTCGATCAGGGACTGGCTTCCGACAAGACTCCGTCCGTCGTTCGCGCTGGACGGACGCGCCACGAACGGCAGCGTCGGCAACTGGTAGCCGAGCGACGACGAGCACTTCGTGCTGCCTGGCTTCGGCCTCCGTTTGGTGGGTCGAAACGACCCAGGCCGCGTCCGCATGCTCCTGGTTCATGCGGAACGCAGGGCCGGGCAACGGCTGGTTACGACCGTCGGTGTACGTGCGCGACGTACCTAGTCTGAACCCGACCCCGCGCTTCCACATCACGTAGGTCATGTGCAGCTGTGGCGTCCAGCCCGTCTTGAAGCCCGCGAAGTGCACGTGCTCGGGCGTGGAGCGGAGATTGCGGCCGGACGCGGTGACGATCTCGACGCCTACTCGCCGCGATGAACGGTGAACGCCTGCGACGCGAGCGGCAGCGAATCGCCCGCTGCCCACGTTCGAGAGCACCTCATCGCCGCTCCGAACCATCTCGATCGGCTTCGTCGATCCATCTGCCATGGTGACGAGAGTCCCGGCGACCAGGCACTGGTCGGGGTCTCCTACCGCGCACACGTTGCCGTGCTCGCCGCCGAGGAGCTGCAGGAGCCGGTACTGCGCGTGGTTCGTGTCCTGGTACTCGTCGACGAGGACGTAGCGGAACGCCTTCTGCCAGCGCGTGAGCGCCTCCGGGAAGCGTTCGAGCACCTCGACGGTGAGCATGATCAGGTCGTCGAAGTCGACGGCGTTCGAGGCGTGGAGCCGGCGCTGATAGAGCTCGTACACCTCGGCGACGGTCTGGTCCCAGAAGGACGCGACGCGCTTCGCGTACTCCTCGGGCGAGACGAGCTGGTTCTTCGCCTGCGAGATCTGGTGGTGGATCCCGCGCGGCGAGAAGCGCTTCGGGTCCTTCCCCAGCTCCTCGAGGCAGGCCTTCGTCAGCCGCACCTGATCCTGGTCGTCGTAGATCGTGAAGTTCGACCGGTACCCGAGCCGCTCGGCCTCCCGGCGCAGGATCCGCCCGCAGGCGGCGTGGAAGGTGAGGATCCAGATCGCCCGCGCCGTGCCGCCGAGCATCCCCTCGAGCCGCTCCCGCATCTCCCCCGCGGCCTTGTTCGTGAACGTGATCGCCAGGATCTCGTTCGGCTTGACGCCGCACGCGTGGATCAGGTGCGCGACCCGGTAGGTGAGCACGCGCGTCTTTCCGGAGCCCGCGCCGGCAACGACGAGCAGCGGCCCCTCGGTGGTGAGAACCGCCTCGCGCTGGGCCTCGTTCAGGTCCGCGAGGTATGTCTGCGGCGCAGTGACGGCCATGCGCCGATGCTAGCCGCATGGGTCGGCGCGCAACCTAGGGCCAACCTCTGGGGCTACCAGCGGACGGTCAGCTCGACGTGTGCCGGCTGTGTCCCGAGCCAGCGGATCCGCCAGGCGTACGTCCCCTTCGGAAGCGGCTCGAACGACGCCTTGCAGAAGAACGAGCCTGCCGCACCTTCGCATGACGATGTCTTCGTGTCGATGAGCGGGCCGCCCTTCGGAGCCTTCTTGCCGAGGAGGAACAGCTGGGCGCGACCCTGTGTCGGAACGCGCAGGACGACGCGGAACGACGCGGGCTTGTGGACGTTGACCCGCACGTACGAAGACTTCCCGGCGGGAACCGTGTCCTCGAAGAAGATCTGCCCCTTCGCGAGCGCGGTTGCGGGGAGGCGGGCCGACGAACGACGAGCCGTCACCGTTGACGAGGAATGAGCCAGCGTGACAGTCGTCAGCTCAGTGTGAGGCCCGGGAAACGTCCAAGAGATCACGCGCCGCGTTGTCGTAGCGTCTCTCGAGCGAATCGAGAGGACCTGGACTGATGCAAAGGTGCGTGATCAAGGCCATCCATACGCTCATCTACTCGGACGACCCGCCGGCAACGAGGGCGTTTCTGCGTGACGTGCTCGAGTTGCCGTTCGTCGAGGAACCGGATATGCCCGGATGGCTGATCTTCAAGACTGGTCCGAGCGAGCTGGGCGTGCACCCGACCTCGTACACGTACGAGGGCGAGGAGCACTCGCACCCGCGACACCACTCGCTCTCGCTGATGTGCGACGACATCGAGCGCGACGATCGCCGAGCTCACGGCGAAGGGAGCGGACTTCTCGGGGCCGGTCGAGGACCTCGATTTCGGCCTGGGGACAAATCTGAGCTTCCCGGCGCGGGCGAGATCCTCCTTTACGAGCCTCGCCACCCCGAAGCGCACAGCCTGTAGTCGCGGCGTCGCTCGGCTACGTCTTGCGAGCTGTACGGCGCGGGATGACGGCGATCCTCTCCCCCACGGGAACGATGTCGATCATCGCGTCGTAGTGCCTGGCGATCAGCGCTTCCGTCAGGACGTCCACCGGCGCGCCGTCCGCGACGACCCTCCCCTCGTCGAGAAGCACCATGCGGTCGGCGTACTGCGCAGCGAGGGTGAGGTCGTGCATGGCTGCCACGAGGGTGAGGCCTGACTCGGCTCGGAGCAAGTCGAGCAGCTCGAGCGCCTGCTGCTGGTGGCCGATGTCGAGAGACGCGGTCGGCTCGTCGAGGAGGACGATGCGCGCCTCCTGTGCGAGCGCACGGGCGACGACCACGCGCTGCTTCTCGCCGCCCGAGAGCGTGCCCAGGCGCCGGTCTGCGTAGCCGAGCAGGTCGAGCCGGCCGAGCGCGCGCGCCGCGGCGTCGCGATCGCGGCTCCCCTCCTTCGCGAGCGCTCCGAGGTGCGGCGTCCGCCCGAGGAGCACGTACTCGCCAACGGTCATCCACGGCGGCGTCGACGGCTCCTGCGGCACGACGGCAAGCAGCCGTGAGAGCTCCGTGCGGCTCAGCTTCGACGTCGGAGCGCCCTCCAGCTCGATCGACCCCGTGAACGCCACGAGCCGAGCGACCGCGCGAAGGAGGGTCGTCTTGCCCGCGCCGTTCGGCCCGATGAGCGCGACCCACTCCCCGCGGTCGACGTCGAGGTCGACGGCCTCCACGACGGGGCGTCCTCCGAGCACTACGGTGACGGCTTTCAGCGCGATGGAGATCACGCCCCGCTCCTGGTCGAGCGCAGCACGAGCGCGAAGAACGGCGCGCCGAGGAAGGCCGTGACGACGCCGAGCGGGATCTCCGCCGGCGAGAGCGCGGTCCGGGCGATCACGTCCGCGAGGACGAGGAACCCGGCACCCGCGATGACCGAGAGCGGGAGCAACGCACGGTAGCCGGCGCCCGTGAGCAGACGGATCGCATGCGGGACGATGATCCCGACGAACCCGATCAGCCCACTCACCGCGACCGCAGCCGCCGTGCCGAGTGTTGCGGCGACGACGAGGGCTAGCCGGACCCGACGGACGTTGACCCCGAGGCTCGCCGCCTCGTCGTCACCGAGGTTGAGCACGTCGACGACACGCCGCAGCGCGAGCATCACCACCGCCGCGACCGCGACGTACGGGAGGATGAGCAGGACGTCCGACCAGCCGGTGCTCGGGATGTTCCCGAGGATCCACGAGTACACCTGCTGGAGGGTCTCCGAGTTCTGCTGCTGGACGAACGTCTGCCACGCCGTGAAGAACGCAGCCACAGTCACGCCGGCGAGGACGAGCGTCGCAGCGTCTCGCTCCCTCCGCGCGGAGCGCCCGACCGCATAGGTCAACATGACCGCCACCGCCCCGCCGACAAAGGCGGCGGCCGGCAACGCCCGCTGCCCGCGGAAGCCCTCTGGCAGATATGCGATGGCGAGTGTCGCTCCGAGGCCGGCACCGGCGGCGACGCCGAGCAGGTACGGGTCGGCAAGCGGGTTGCGGAAGACGCCCTGGTACGTCGCCCCGGCGAGCGAGAGCATCCCGCCGACGAGAGCGGCGAGCACTACCCGCGGCACACGGATCTCCCACAGGATCGCCTCCTCCGTCGGCGAGAGCGAGGACGTGACGCCGGGGACGTGCAGCCGTGCCCCGGCCGACTCGAGGACACGTCCCATGCCGAGGTCGATCGGGCCGGTGAGGACGCCGGCCACGAGCGACAGCAGGAGAAAGGCCACGGCCGCGCAGGCCCAGGCCGGGGTCAGACCCCGAGCTCGAACGTTCGAGCCGTACGCGGCAGTGGCGCTCATGCTCCTACAGCCGCGCGAGCGCGGCCGACAACGCGCGGAAGAAGTCCACGAGGCGCGGGCCCCAGCGCGAGGCGATCGAGTCGTGGATGCGAACGATCGAGCCCGTGCGCACGGCATTGATGCGATCCCAGCCCGGTCTGGCGGCGACCGTCGACGGCTGCTGCCCGCAGCAGACGCTGTCGGCAAGCACGATCAGGTCGGGACTGGCCGACACGATGTACTCGGCGGAGAGCTGCGGGTAGCCGGTGCCCGAGGAGTCGGCGGAGTCGGCGATGTTTCGCAGACCGAGCGCGGCGTACACCTTCCCGACGAACGTGCTCGACGTCGCCGAGAAGAAGTCCGGCGTCAGCTCGTGGTACACGGAGAGGCGGCTCGCCTTCGAGCTGGAGGCAGCGACGATCTTGCGGACCTTCGCCTTCATGGTGCGAATCAGGCGCGTCGCTTCCGGCAGGTGGTCGGTGACGAGACCGAGCTGGCGGATCTGCTGGTACGCCCCCTGGAAGCCCTTCGCCGCGTCGTGGTGGACAACCTTGATCCTGAGCTTCTCGAGAGCGCTGACGAGCCCCTTCGAGTCGTACGAGATGACGACGAGGTCCGGACGGTACGCGGCGATCGCCTCGACGTTCGGCGTGAAGCCGGAGAGCGTCGTCTTGGGCGCGTTCTTCGGGTAGTCCGACTGGTCGTCGACTGCGACGACCTGGCGTCCTGCACCGATGGCGAAGAGCGTCTCGGTCGCAGTCGGCGAGAGCGAGACGATCCGGATCGGCTTCTTGGCGATCGTGACCTTACCGGCCGGCGTTACGATCGTCACCGGGTACGCGCCCGGCTTGGTCTGCGCACCGGCGGCGCCGGTGACGAACACCGCGAGGACCGCCACGATCGAGGCGACGATGGATGACGTACGAAGCACCTGAATCCTCCTTCCGCGAGGGGTTCGGCTATGTGAGGAGGCGCGGCAGGTCTTCTGACTCGGGGCTCCCTCCCCCGCCGCCTTCCCGGCCAGCTCATGGGTAGAGCCGGCCAGTGGCGTCAGGCGGGAGAGCAACTCCCCTCACAGCGGCGGGACCGTCCCGGACTTGCACCGGGTTCCCTCACCGTGCTCCTTGTGTCGGGCGAGCCTATCATCGGACGGTGTCCGAGCCGGAACCACGGAGCCATGCGGGTTTGCGCGGCGTCGGTGTCAGACACCGAGCTCTCCTGCTCTGGCTTCCGGTCGTCGCCTGGGCCGCCGTGATCTTCGCGCTGTCGTCCGTTCCCGATCTCGGGACCGGCCTCGGCGGCTGGGATCTCGTGCTCCGAAAGATCGCCCACGCCTCTGAGTACGCCGTCCTCGGCGCCTTGCTCCTGCGCGCAACCGGGCGAGCGCGGGTCGCGTTCGCGCTCGGGGTCGCGTACGCGGCGAGCGACGAGATCCACCAGACGTTCGTCGCCGGCCGGGCCGGCTCGCCGCTCGACGTGGCGATCGATGCAATCGGCGTGGCCTGCGGGATCGCGATCTGGCAGCTCCTGCGGGCGCGGCGGCTCGCGTGACGCGCACCCCGGTGGCCGTCGATCTCGACGGCGCCCTCGGGGACACGCGCCCGCTGTGGCAGGCCTGGGTCGAGTCCGTGAGCCCGATCTTCGAGCTCGAGAGCTCGGCGCTGCCGGACGACCGCGGCGAAGCGGCGGCCGAGCTCGACCGCCGCGGAGCCGGGAACTGGCGAGCGCTGCTGGAGCGCTTCTGCGAGGAGCGCGCAGCGGTCTACCTGCGCCGCGAGCCGTCGACGAGCGCGGCGCTGCGCGCGCTCGAGGGCGTGCACCGCGAGATCGGGATCTTCACCGACGCGCCCGAGCCGCTCGCCCGCATCGCGCTCGCCCAGCTGGGGGCCGATCGCCGCATCTCCGCGCTCGAGACCGGCAGCGGGGCGCTCGAGCGGCTGCTGAAACGTCTCGGCGACGACGCGGTCGTCGTCCGAACGCAGGACGAGCTGCTCTCGGCCTCCACGTAGAATCGGCTCGGTGGAGCCAAGGAAGGACCTCGGAGACCGCCAGCTCGACGCGCTGCTCGCGCGGCTCGACCGCATCGCGGCCGAGCTCGAGCGCCTGAACCGAACCGCCGAGCAGCAAGAGGGCTTCGCGCTCGTCGCGCGCGAGCTCCGCGATCTCAACGAGTCGCTGAACGCGCTCGCCTACGCCGCGCTCGGCCAGTCGCCACGCGTTCGTCGCCGTACCGGCTAGCGTGGTTTACGTGAGGCGGTAGATCTCGCCGGCCTCGGTCGTGGCGAAGATCTCACCGGCCGTGTTCTCGCCGAACGAGGTCAGGCCCTCGATCCGGTACGGCTCGCGGCGGACACCCGAGGCCTTCCCCGCCTTCACGCGCAGGCTCCAGACGATCCCGCTGCAGTAGTCGCCGAAGAGGTACCGGCCGCGCTCGGCGGGCCTCGCCCTGCCGCGGTAGACGTAGCCTCCTACCACCGTGCAGTTGCCCTCCTCGCGCCCGTACTCGTAGATCGGGGAGACGAGCTTGCCCGGGCCGAGGTCCGTCTGCTCGTGCCGGCGCGAGCCCTCGAACGCATCCCAGCCGTAGTTCTCGAGGCCGGGGCTCCGCCGCGGCGTGTAGGAGATCTCCTCGACCGCGTTCTGCCCCACGTCACCGATGTAGAGATCTCCGGTTGCACGGTCGAACGTGAAGCGCCACGGGTTCCTGAGCCCGAGCGCGACGGTCGTCCAGTCGGCGTTCGCGCGCGAGACGTTCAGCGCGAGCAGCTTGCCGAACGGCGACCCCATGTCCTGGGCGCGATCCTCGGGGTCGCCGCCCGCGCCACCGTCGCCGATGCTCGTGTAGAGCAGCCCATCGGGACCGAACGCGAGCTGGCCGCCGTTGTGGTTCCCGTACGGGTCGTCGACCGCGAGCAGGATCTTGCGTGACGCAGCGACCGCCCTCGTCCCGCTCGAGCGGTAGCGCGCGACCGTGTTCTGGCCGCCCGTCGAGGTGTACGCGATATAGAGGAGGCGGTTGCGCGCGTAGCCCGGGTGGAACGCGAGTCCGAGCAGCCCGCGCTCGCCGCCGAAGTCGACGGCCGACCGCACGTCCAGGAACACCTGCCTCCGCCCGCCCGCGACACGCACCACGCGCCCGCTCTGCTCGACGACGTAGACCGCACGGCTGTCGCCCGGGGCATGCGTGAGGAGGACCGGCGCCTCGAACCCTCTCGCGAAGAGCACGCGCGGGAACACGTCGGCCGCGCTCTGTCCGGCGTCACTCCCTTCCGCGCATGCGACGAACATCGACAACGTGCCAGCGAGCACGAGGGTCGTCAGCACGCGCACGGGGAAACGGTAGCGATCGCGACGTCCCCCATGAGGCACCGGAGTACGCTTCGCGCTCGTGAACGTCTTCGTGATCGGCGCCGGCCAGGTCGGGTTCGCGATCGTCGAGGCTCTGCACGCCGACCACGAGCTCGTAGTGCTCGACACTGAGCCGTCGCGTCTCGCCGCGTTCGCCGAGCGCTACGACGTCGCGACGTTCGAAGGCGACGGCACGAGCAGGCAGGACCTCGTGCGGGCCGGCGTACAGACGGCCGACCTGGTGATCGCCTGCACGTCGCGGGACGAAGTGAATCTCGTCGCAGGAATGTTCGCCCGGGCGGAGGCGAAGAGAGCGACGACGGTGATCCGAACGTCCAACGTCGAGTACGTCGAGCTCTGGCGCGGCGGCCAGCTCGACGTCGACTTCGTCGTCTGCTCGGAGCTCGAGACGGCGCACGCGATCAGCCGCATCATCGGCGTGCCCGCGGCGCGGCAGACCGACGTCTTCGCCGACGGGCAGGTGCAGATCGTGGAGTTCGACGTGCCGGACGGGCCCGGCGTGGGCTCGGTCGGCGTGCCGCTACGGGACGCCGAGATTCCCCAGGATTCGAAGGTCGCCGCCATCATCCGCGGAGACCGGATGCTCCTGCCCGGCGGCGACGACGCGATCGGGCCCGGCGACCGGATCGTCGTCATCGGCTCGCCACAGGCGGCGCAGGCCTGGAGCGAGCTGCTCGCGCCGGGTGAGGGGAAGGTCCGCGACGTCGTGATCTACGGCGCGGGTCGCGTGGGGACCGCGATCGCGCGCGCGCTGCGCGAGCAAGGCATTGACGTCCGGCTCGTCGAATCCTCCGGAGAGCGCGCGCGGCTCGTCGCGGAGCAGCTGCCCGAGGTGCGCGTCTACCACGCCACCGGCATCGACCCGGACTTCCTCGAGCGCGAGCGAATCGGGCAGGCAGATGCGGCGATCTTCGCGATGCGCGACGACGCGAAGAATCTCTATGCCGCCTCGCTCGTCGAGGTGCAGGGCGTGCAGTTCACGATCGGCATCGCACACGAGCCCGTTTCCGTGGCTGCATTCGAACGCGCCGGCATCGACGTGTCGGTGAACCCGCGGGCGGTGACCGCGGAGGAGATCATCCGCTTCGCGCACGACCCGCGGACACAGCAGGTCACGCTCCTCGAGGGGAATCGCTACGAGGTGCTCGATGTGACGCTCAAGGACACGAGCGAGTACATCGGGAAGCGATTCAAGGACATGCCGGTTCGCGGCGCGCTCATCGGAGCGGTCGTCCGCAACGGCGGCGCGATCTTCCCGCACCGCGACGACGTGCTCCAGGCGGGCGACCGCGTGATCGTCTTCACCGAAGCGGCGGACGCACCCCGGGTCGTCAAGGCTCTGTGACGGGCGCCGCGACCGCCCGGCGCCGGGTTCGTCCGCGGTCACGGGTCGCCGTCGACCTCCGCGCGTCGCTGCACCTCATCGGAATCCTCGGGAAGTACCTCGGCCTCGCCGCACTCTTTCCCATCGCCGTCGCGCTGTGGTACGGCGAGCCCTTCTGGCCCTATGTCGTCACCGGCGTGGTCACGAGCGGGGCCGGATTCGCGCTCGAGCGGGCATCCGCGGGCGCGTCGAACCGGGTGGGCATCCGGGAAGGGTTTTTCGTCGTATCGGCAACGTGGCTGCTCGCCGCGGGGTTTGCAGCGATTCCCTACGTGCTCGCGGGAGGAGACCAGCTGAACCACCCCCTCGACGCGTACTTCGAGGGGATGTCCGGGTTCACGACGACGGGAGCGAGCGTCGTGACCGACTACGCGGAGATCAACAGGTCGCTCGGCATGTGGCGCCAGTTCACGCAGTGGCTCGGAGGGATGGGAATCATCGTCCTGGCCGTCGCCGTGCTCCCGCGCCTTCGCGTCGGAGGACGGCAGATGTTCGAGTCGGAGCTGCCGGGGCCGGAGATCGCGCAGCTCTCCGAGCGCGTTCGCGAGACCGCTCGCCTCCTCTGGGCCCTCTACATCGGGTTGACGGCACTGCTCGTCCTAGCGCTCGCAGCAATCGGCTGGGTCGGCCTCGATGACCGGATGAGCTTCTACGAGGCGGTGGCTCACGCGTTCGGGACGATGCCGACGGGCGGATTCTCGACGCAGCCGGACTCGGTCGCCTCGTTCTCCGCGGCGACCCAGTGGACCCTGGCCCTGTTCATGGTCCTCGCGGGGTCGAACTACGTCCTGATGTACCGGGCACTCGTCCGGCGCCAGCCGGGGAGGCTCGTCCGGGACGAAGAGCTACGGTTGTACTTGGCGCTGACGGTTCTCGCCGGCGCCGTCCTGACGGCCGAGATCTGGGGCTACGGGATCGCGGAAGGCGAAGAGGCGATTCGCGCGGGCGTCTTCCAAACGGTGTCGATCATGACGACCACGGGGATGGCGAGCGCGGACTTCGCGCTCTGGCCAGCGGTCTCGCTGCTGACCATCTTCGCGCTCATGTTCGTCGGCGGCTCGGCCGGCTCGACCTCCGGGTCGATCAAGGTGGTGCGGCATGTGCTCCTCGGCAAGATCCTCAGGCGCGACCTCCACCAGACCCTGAGCCCGCAGATCGTGATGCCGATCCGTCTCAACGGCTCCCCGGTCGACGAGACGACGTTGCGTGCGATCGCCGCGTTCGTCCTGCTCTACGTCGGAGCATGGGCGGTCGGCGGGGCGGTCATCGCGATCGACGGCGCGATCACCGACGCCGGGCTCGGGACGCTGGATTCGCTGACCGTCTCGGCAACCGCGCTGGGGAACGTCGGCCCGGGGCTCGGAGTCACGGGGCCTTTCGGGTCGTTCGCGCCGCTCGGCGACGTGTCGAAGGTGACGATGATCGGGCTCATGTGGCTCGGCCGGCTCGAGGTCGTCCCGGTGGTCGTGCTGCTGACACGGCATTACTGGCGGGTCTGAGCGCCGACGAGGACGAGGGCGAGCCGAGCCTCGCCCCTATGGGAGAACGAGGCGGATCCGTTCCGAGCGGAGCCAGACTCCGCACGTGCGCCGGGCATGCCCGGCGCCTACACGCCAGGAGGCACGTTCGGCCTCGTAGGCGCGAGGCATGCCTCGCGCAACATACGCGCAGCGCGCCGGCCTACTTCGCGCCCAGCAGCGACTTACGCAGGTCGGATCCCGACTCGTTCGCGACGATCGCCAGCACCTGGTCTCCGGGGCGCAGCACCGTGCCGGGCTCCACGAGCTCCGAGCGCCCGTGACGGAAGACGGAGATGAGGCGCGACCCTTCCGGCAACGAGACGCCGCCGACCCGCGAGCCCGCGACCGGCGAGTTCTTTTCGATCTGCACCTCGACGATGTCGAGCCCTTCCTCCTGGAGCTCGAGCAGCCGCACGAGCCCGTGCTCCGGGACCTCGTGCTCGACGAGGCCGAGGATGCTCGTGGTCGCGCAGATCGTCTGCCGGATCCCGAGCAGCTTGAAGTGGGGCATGTTGCGCGGGTCGTTGACACGCGCGATCGCCTTGTCGACGCTGTACCCCTCCTTCGCGATCTGGGAGATGACGAGGTTGTCCTCGTCGTCTCCGGTGACGGCCAGCATGAGCTCGGGCGGGCGCGCAACCCCTGCGCGCTCGAGGACGCTGATCTCGGTCGCGTCGCCGCGCATCACGACCGGCCCGAACTCTTCCTCGAGCCTCGCGAACCGGTCCGGCCGTTGCTCGATCATCGTCACCTCGTGACCCATCTCGAGTAGCGAGCGCGTGACGTTCGCTCCCACCTTGCCGCCGCCGGCGACGATCACGTACATCAGGGGGCTCCCGCCGTTTCGAGGCTCGTGGCGCGCACCGTCTCGAGAAGCCTGGAGATCGCGGTCTGCGTCGGGCAGACGGTCTGGAGGCCGCGCTCTGCGTAGAACTCCGCGCGGGCGGGGTCGAGCACGCGGACCACGACCGTGCGGATCCCGTACCGCTTCTGCAGAACCTGCCCCACGACGACGTTCGTGTTGTCGCCGTCGGTCGCGACGACTGCGGCATCGGCGTCGCCGACTCCCGCGTCGTCGAGCGCGGTCGTGTCCATGCCGTGCCCGACGACGAAGCCGCCGCGCCACCCCGGCCCGAGCCGCTGGAGCGCGTCCTCGGTCTCGTCCAGGACGGTCACGTCCCAGCCGTCGCCCGCCAGCCCCTTGGCGACGGCGGATCCCACACGCCCACAGCCGATGACGACAGCCTTCACGGGGCCATTCTACGGACGTGGTGTCTCTCGCCTACGACGCGAACACGCCCTCGGGGAAGGCGACGACGAGCACCTCGCACGGCGCTCGGCGAAGGACGAAGTCGACCGTCGGGGAGAAGAACCGTGCCTGGCGCCGCCAGCGCGGCGCGGAGCCGAGGACGATCAGGTCGGCGTTCCGGGACTCGGCCTCCTCGATGATCGCGTGGCCGATGGAGCGCGCCCGGACGACGTCCGCGCGAACCTCGACGCCGTGATCTTCGCCGAGCGCGCGAGCCTCCTGGAGCGTCCGCTCGACCCTGTCGGCGACGTCGGCGGGAAGCTCGCCCTCGAGCGGGAATCGCCGCGGGACGCGGACCACGGTGAACGCGAGCACCTCCGCCCCACGCTCCTTCGCGATGGCGATCGCGGTCGCGACCATCTCCTCGCCGATGTCACCGAGCTTCATGGGGACGAGGATGCGTCGGAACTCCGGAGCCGCCGGAAGCTCCTCGATGGGCGTCACGTGCTCGAGCAGCCCATGTCGGGCCGTGCGTCGAACCGCGACGAACACGCCGAGGCCTGCGAGCAGCCAGAGCGGGCCGACGTACCGCGCGCCCGGGTGCGTGGCGAGGGCGAGAACCCAGATCGCGAAGGTCGCCGGAGCCCCGACCAGCGCAACCACGGGAAGCCGGTGTCCGCGGATCGTCACTTCCGGCCGTGCCCTGAACGGGCGCGCGAGCGCGGGCTCGCGGACGCGCAGCCAGATGACCGCAAGCTGCGCGGCCGTGAACGCGATGAGGACTCCGAACGAGTACACGCTCGCGAGAAATGCAGGATCGCCGTCCGCCGCGACCTCGTTGAGGAGGATGGCGCCGATCCCGAGCCCGGCCGCAATGAGGATCGCCTCGCTCGACACGAGGGCGCGCCGCTCGAGACGCGCAAGCTCGCGGGGAAGCGACCCGTGCTCCGCGAGCGAGTGAACGAGCCTGGTGATCCCCGAGACCGAGGTGGTGGCAGCGCCGAGCAGGATGAGTGCGCCGGAGATCCCCACGGCGATGCGGAGCCCGTCCACGAGCATGCCTGGCAACTCCCCCTCGAACGCCGCCGCGATGCCCACCAGCGGCGCCTCCAGCCACTCGTCGCCGAGAGCGGTCGACCCGCCCGCGGCGGGATAGGCGGACAGGCCGATCGCCGCGATCAGCACGGTGACGAGGACGACGAGACCGATCGCGGAGAACAGCGAGCGGGGCAGGGTGCGGCCGGGCTCGCGGGCTTCCTCGGCCAGGTTCGCAGCCGTCTCCAGCCCCGTGTACGCGAGCATGGCGAGCGGGAGCGCGAAGGCGAGATCGCCCCACTCTTGCCCGCTGGCGAGGCCCAGGCCGTCGCGCAACGTCTCCGGCGAGAGGAGGAACGCGGCCCCGAGCAGCACGAGCAGGCCCTGGACGACGAGGTCGAGGATCGCGACCGCGAGCGCGCCGGTGTGCAGGCGCGTCCGGCGGAAGAGACGCGCGGCCGCGATGGCGGCGATCACGAGGCAGCCGATCGCAACGTCCCAGGGCGCATCGCGGAGCGACGGCGCAGAGATCGCGGCTGCCACGTAGTGCGGCATGAAGAGCGCGGACAGCGCCATCACGATCAGGAAGTCGAGAACGAGCGCCCATCCGGTCACGAAGCCGGCGAGGTCGTTGAAGGCCCTGCGCACGAAGGTCGCGGCGCCGCCGGTCTCGGGAAGCGCTGCGGTTCCCTCCGCGTAGGAGAGCGACACCATGAGGAAGAGCACGCCCGTGAGCAACAGCACGAGCGGTGTCAGCCCGAGCGCCTGGGCGGCGACGATCCCGAGCGCGACGTAGAGCGACGAGGCGATCTCCCCGTACGCGACCGCGAAGAGCGCCGGAGCGTCGAGCACCCGCTCGAAGCCGCGAAGCTTGCGCGCCATCAGCCTCCTCGCTTCCGCTCGACGACCAGCCTCCCGACGCCGAGCACGATGAAGAGGGCCCCGAGCACGAAGCCGACGACTCCGCCGCCCTCCATCGCGGTACGGACGAGCAGCGCGAACCCGATCACGACGAAGGCGATCGAGAACAGGACGATCGCGACTCGATAGAAGCTCATCGGCCGACCTTTGGCCGAGGAGCGGGGAGGGGTGTGGGGAACCGGGAGGTTCCCCACGCTCTCAGGAAGAAGGGGGCACATCGGGGGAAACATGGTTTCCCCCATGAACGCGAGCCGATGGCGAGCGTTGGTCATGTCCTCCCCGAAGCGACGACGAGCGTTCGGCAGGGCGCGTTCTTCAGCACGTAGTCCACGGTCTTCCCAAAAACGGCGCGCTGGCGGGCCGTGAGCTCTCCCCGCCTCGAGCCGAGCACGATGATCTCGGTCTGGCGGGCCTCCGCCTCTGCGACGATCGCCGGGCCTGCAGCTCGCGCCCGCTCGAGCCTGCCCACGACCGGCACGCCGTACGACTCGCCCACGGCCATGGCCTCGTCGAGCTCGCGGTGCGCAAGCGATTCGAGCTCCGGCACCGCTTCCGCGAGCGGGCGGTCGAGCGGCATCTCGATCACGGTCACGGCGACGATGCGGGAGCCGCGCTCGGCGGCCAGGCGGCAGGCGACGTCGAGCGCCTCGTCCGAGGGTCGTCCCGCGACCACGGGCACCAGGATGCGACGGTACTCGAGCGCGAGCTCGGGGCCGAATGCTGGAGGCGCCTTCACGATCTCGCGGAGCGGCGCTTCGACGAAGCGGCGACGGTAGACAGCGTAGCCGACGAGCCCGGCGATCATCCAGCCGAGACCGACCCAGCGCGTCGTCGCGTTCTGGGCCACGAGCACGAGGAACGACGCTCCGGTCGCGATCCCGCCGGCGATCGCGAAGAGCGGCCAGGCGACACCGCCGAGGCGGAGGTTCGGGTACGCGCGGAAGACCACCTCGGGCCCGTCCCGGTCGAGCATGCGGAGCCGGACGAGCGCTGCGTGCGCGACCGTGAACGAGAGCGTGGCGCCGAGCGAGTAGAGCGTCCCGACGAAGTTCACGTCCCCTGGGAGGAGCAGGAGGATCGGCGCGATGCCCGCGAAGAGGACGAGCGAGAGCCAGGGCGTCTTGAAGCGCGGGTGGAGCGTGCGCAGCTTCTCCGGAAGCTGGCGGTAGCTCGCCATCGAGTACGTGATCCGCGAGGCGCCGATGACTCCCGCGTTCGTCGCGATGAAGAGGATCGTGGCCGCCAGGACGCCCACGTAGATCTCGGCGAGGTCGAGTGTCAGCCCCTCGAGCCCGAGGTTCTGGACGACTCCCAGGATCGGGTCGTTCGCGTAGCCGCCCTCCTCGGGCGATAGCGCCAGCAGGGTCGTGAGCTCGCCGTCGATCGTCTCCACCGGCAGCGCAGACAGCGCGACGAGCGGCAGCGTGAAGTAGATCGCGAAGACTGCCCCGGCGACGAGCTTGTACGCGTTCGGCACCGTGCGCACGGGATCGCGCGCCTCCTCGGCAAGGTTCGAGACGGTCTCGACGCCCGTGTACGCCAGCATCGCCACCGGAATCGCGATCGCGAGGTTCGACCACGTCGGCGCGACTCCCCAGTGCACGTTCTCGACGAGCGTCTCGGGGCTGAAGACGAGCGCGAACCCGATGATCACGAGCAGGATCTGCGTTGCGAAGTCGACGACCGCGAGCGAAATCGAGAGCTTCGCCGCCTCCTGCACGCCGACGACGTTCAGCGCGACGAGGACGATGATCACGATCGCGCCACCGACGATGTCCCACGGGTTCGTCCGCAATGGCTCCCAGAAGACCGAGAGGTAGTGGGGCACGAAGAACGCCGACACAGCGACCGTGACGACGTAGACGAGCATCTGCGACCAGCCGGCCGTGAAGCTGACGACCTCGTCGAAGGCATGGCGGGCGAAGCTCGCAGAGCCCCCTGCTTCGGGGAAGCGAGCCGTTCCCTCGGCGTACGTCGCGGCGGTGGCCGCGAAAACGACCCCGGCAACGACGAAGACGAGCGGGGTGAGGCCGAGCGCGTAGAACGCGGTCAGGCCGAGCGCGTAGTAGATCGAGGAGCCGACGTTGCCGTAGGCGGTCGCGAAGAGCGCCGGCGTGCCGAGCACGCGCTCCATCTCGACCTGGCGTCTCCGGCGCCGACCTGGCACGGCGCGCAAGCCTACAAGCGCGATCGGGATCCACGCGTCGACCCGACGACAGGGTCAGGCTTCAGCCTGACCCTGTTCTGGATCTGCGCTACGGCCGCTCGTCGCAGCCCGGGCGCGTCAGGTCGACCATCGCCCGGCTTCCGGCCTTGCCGATCGCCTGCACGACGGCTGAGCACGAGCCGCCGACGCTGACCCCGAGCCTCGCGACGAAGCCTCCGCGCGGTCCCGCGCGGACCGCCTTCGAGACCGGCCCGCCCGCGTTCACGAGGAGCTTCACGCGCTCGCCCGGCTTGAAGTTCACACCGCGCACGGTGAGCGGCGCGAGGTCGGTGATCCGGAGACTGGGCCGCTTCGCGTCCGCCTCGCCCAGGGCGACGCTCGAGCTCACGAGCGCGAGGCCGACGACGGCGACGAGGACGGTGCGCACGCCAGCAGTGTTCCAGACGAGCCGAGGGCCCCGCCGGAGCGGGGCCCTCGCGACTCATCTGTCTTCAGCCCGTCTTAGGGCGTGACGTTCTGGACGATGACCTGTCCAGTTCCGACCAGGAGGTCCGTGTCGGTCCGAACCTGGACGCTCCCGGCGAGCACGCGACCCGCTGCGGGTGCCTCCACCGCCGTGACCATCCCTGGAACCGTCCAGGACGAGCCGGCGGGCCGCAACGCGTTCGCGTCCGTGATGTCGATCGACCCGAATGACGGCGCCTTCGTGAACACGTCGATGTAGCTGTAGGACGTCGAGCCCGACGGCACGTCGAACCCGTCCACGAGCACGATGTACGTGGCCGCGACCGGGCTGTTCAGCGTGACGGACTCCTCCGAGTCGCCGTCGGCGCTCTGGCCTACGAGCACGCAGCCCGGGTTGCAGCGGAACACGAACAGGTCGAGGTCAGCCCCCGGATCCGACGGGCTCCCGATCGTGGCACGGAACTGCGTCGCGCCGGCCGGGATGACCGTCTGGTACTGCTGCGTCTCGAGGTGCGCGATCGTGAACGGCCCGACGCGGGCGCTCCCGAGCGCGGTCCCTACGGCCCGGCCCGTGAACGAGCCGAACACGTTCGTCAGCGTGTACGAGCGTGCGACCGGCGTGCCGATCGCGGCGGTGGCGATGATGTCCGGGTTCGGCGAGACCGTCGCGCCGAGGATCGTGCCGGTCAGGGTGAACGGCGTGAAGTCCGCATCGGATGTCCGCCGTGCGTCGACCGTGACCTCCCAGACACCCGCTTGCGGATTCGTGACCGTCCGCGACAGCGGGTTGCCCGCCGCGCAGCCGGCCGCCGCCGGCGGCACGTAGCACTCCGACACCGCATTGGACTCGATGGCGAGCCCGAACGGATGCCAGCGCAGGAACCTGATCTGGCCCGTGCCCGGCGTCGTCGAGGCGCTCGTCTGCAGGTCGACCCTGAAGGCGGGCGTCCCGGCCGGGATGCGGAAAAAGTAGTGCAGCTGCTGACCGCGACCGACCGAGCCGCTCACCGACTGCGCGAAGTTGCCGTCAGCGGTGAACTCGTACGGTGCGAGCACGGTGTTCATCGTCTGGAACTCGATCCCCGGGCTCGACGGGTCGTCGAAGTTGAGGATCGAGGAGTGTCCTCCGACGTCCGGGTCGATGTCGACCTGGAGCGGCGTCGCGACATTCAGCGGGAGGGTGACGGAGCTGGCGGTGCTGAAGGTGCCGTCGTTCCCGACCCAGCTGAGGTTGAACGTGCGCGGGCCCGAGCCCCCACTCGTCCGCGTGACCGTGTACGTGCGGGAGTACGGAACGCCCGCCGTCACGCCCTCGCGGTCGTAGATGCCCGTGCCCACTCCTGGCGGCGTCAGGAAGCCGCTGAGGATCGTGTTCACGGGAACCGTCGCGGAGATTTCAACGGCCTCCGGCCCGGTCCTCAGGATGTCCCAGGCCTTCACGACGTCGATGATCCCGTTGCCCTGAGCCATCGCGCCGAAGCGGGCCGGGTCGAGGTAGCGGGCCGTCGAGATGAACGCCTTCCGAAGCTGAGCTGGCCTCACCTGCTGCCCCGTCGCCTTGGCGGCCGACAGGAGCAGCGCTCCAGCGCCCGCGCCCTGCGGCGAGGCCATCGAGGTGCCGTTGAACATCGAGTAGCCCGGCGGGAGCGTGTACGTGCCCGGAACCGGGCCGCCCGCCTGCCACATCGGCGTCGTCGAGACCGCCGAGCCCGGCGCGACTGCCTGCGGCTTGAAGCCGCCGTCCTCACGCGGGCCTAGTGACGAGAAGTAGTTGAGGTTGTCGTCGAAGGGCGTGTCGGCGCCGTAGTTCCTCTGCATCGACGCCCTCGACAGGTACGCGCCCATCGCCATCACCTTCGTGCAGACGGCCGGGTCACCGGACGTGTTCACGCCGGGCCCGTTGTTCCCCTGCGAGAAGACGAGTTGGACGTTCTTCTTGTCGATCAGGCGGCTGTAGATGTCGCAGCGGGCGCTGAAGCCGTCGTTGAGCGCCGGCAGGCCGCCGATGCTCATGTTGATGATGTCGGCACCCATCCGCCACGTCCGGATCATCCCCTCGGTGAGGGCGTGGTTCGTGCAGCCCGTGTTGAAGAGGCACGCGCGGGTGGAGATGAGCTTCGCTCCGGGCGCCTGACCGCTCATCGCCCCACCGAAGAGCGCGTTGCCAGCCGCGATGCCAGCGACGTGCGAGCCGTGGGCTCCCGACACGATGCCGATGTTCACGTAGACGTTCTCGACGGGCGGAGTGCCGACCGTCGCTTTGCCGATCTCGACGACGAACGGAACGGCCTCGCGCACCGGCGTCGCCGGGTTGTCCGTGCCGAGGAATCCGACGTCGAAGCCCTTGGCGTACTCGCGCATCGGTGTCTCGTCCCTGAAGCTCCGGTCCTGGTCGGTGTCGACCCAGATCCTCTGCGCGTCGCGGATGACGCCGAAGAGGCGGCTCGACCCTGCCGGGTTGCCGTCGCGATTCAGGTCGTTTCCGTACTCGCTTCCGGTAAAGCGCGAGTCGCCCTCGTTCAGGACGCTCCAGAAGAAGTGCCCGCGCTGGTTCGGCGCGGTGTACGTCGTACCGTCGACAGTGAACGTCCCATTCCTGACGTTGACGTCCTGTGTGCTCAGAAGCCAGGTCGGGTCGTTATCGGTCGCCGGATGCGTACCGGTGACCCAGCCCGCGATCTTGCGCTCACCCGTGCTCGTGTTCTGCAGGCTCGGGTGATGCAGGTCGATGCCGGTGTCGACGACGCCGATCGTGATGCCGCGACCGTCCCAGGTCGGGTGAGCTGCGGTGAACGCCGCTGCGCCCGTCTCGCCGACCGGCATGTACGGGTTGTCCCTGGGGGTTGCCGGGCCCGGTGCGGGCTGCGGCTGCGCCGGTTGGCTCGCGTCAGGAGTCGGGTCCGGCAGCGGGACGATCTCGTCGACGTCGGCCGACTGAACCGCGGAGATCGTCTCGACCGCGTTGACGTTCGCGATCGGCATCTCCACGCGCAGATAGCCGAGGTCGTTGTCCTGGAACTCAACCTTCGCCCCGGCCGCCTGGAGGCCGGCGACCGCCGCGGCGTTCTGTCCTTCCTGCGACGCGAGCAGGAGTGTGACTGTCGACTCCCCGGCGAGCTTCGCCTCGAGAATCAGCTGGCGGTCGTGCTTGCCCAGCTTCTGCCCGGGGGCCGACTGGCTTACGCCTCCGCTGGCGGCGGTGGCGACGAGCAGGCACGCCAACGGGAGCAGAACGAGCCCCGCGGCGAGCCGCACGTTTCGTAGCGACATGCTTCTCCCCTCTCTCCGAACGAGGACGGCGGGCGGCCTACGCAAGGCCGCGCCACGCGATGACGGCTTGCTCGGGAGCGAGAACGCCGGTCACGGTCGAGCCCCGCACCGATGCGGGCACCTGCTTGACTGCCACTCGCCGTTCGCCCTCCCCTGTCGTCTTCTACGGCCGCTGCTGCACGGCCGGGCTTCGAGCCGCGCGCATCGTAGTCCGGCTCCGAGACCGCCGCAAGGACAGGTGACGCAGTAGCACGAGGCTGGGTCGTCTCGCGATCGCCGCTACGGGCGGTCGATCGTGAACTGCGACGTCGTCAGGGTCTCGACGTGAGCGGGGTTCGCGCTCGTCCCGCCCGCCTTGACGATCGTGATCCTGAAGACGTAGGTCCCGTCCGGAACCGTGAACGTCCTCTTGCCGTTCGCTCCGGCCGTCTGCCCGTTGAACGGGAAGGCGAAGAAGCCCGTCGAGCCGGAGTTCCTCGCGAGGTGCTCCAGGTCGAGCGCGAGGTGGAACTGGGCCGCCCGCGCGGACGGCCCCGAGAGTCGTTCAGCCGTGGATCGAGACGATGACCGGGATGATGAGAATCGCCACGATGTTCGCGATCTTGATCATCGGGTTGATCGCAGGGCCCGCGGTGTCCTTGTACGGGTCGCCGACCGTGTCGCCCGTGATTCCCGCAGCGTGGGCGTCCGAGCCCTTGCCGCCGTAGAGGCCGTCCTCGATCGTCTTCTTCGCGTTGTCCCAGGCGCCGCCACCCGAGGTCATCGCGATCGCGAGGAAGATCCCCGTGACGATCGTCCCGATGAGCAGGCCGCCGAGCATCTCGGGCTTGATGACCCCGACGACGATCGGGATGGCGACCGGGATCGCGGCCGGAAGCATCATCTCCCTGATCGCAGAGCCCGTGACGATCGAGATCGATCGCGAGTAGTCGGGACGTGACGTGCGCGCCATGATCCCCGGGTCCTCGCGGAACTGGCGCCGAACCTCCTCGACGACCTGGCCGCCGACGCGGCCCACCGCCTGCATCGCGAGCGACGCGAACAGGAAGGGCATGAGCCCGCCGACGAAGAGGCCGGCGATGACCCACGGATCCTGGAGGTTGAACGTGATCGTCAGCCCTTCCTCCTCGAGCCCGCGCCCGTACTCGTCGAAGAGGATGAGCGCTGCGAGCCCGGCCGAGCCGATCGCGTAGCCCTTCGTCACTGCCTTCGTCGTGTTGCCGACCGCGTCGAGCGGGTCGGTGATCCCGCGCACGGTCTCGGGCAGATCCGCCATCTCGGCGATGCCGCCGGCGTTGTCCGTCACCGGTCCGTAGGCGTCGAGCGCGACGATCAGGCCGGTCATCGAGAGCTGCGCCATGACCGCGACGCCGATTCCGTACAGCGACTCGCCGGCCGCGTAGTAGGCGCCGACGATGCTGGTGGCGATCACGAGCACGGGCAGAGCGGTCGCCTGCATCCCGACGGCGAGCCCCTCGATGATGTTCGTCGCGTGCCCCGTCTGCGAGGCGCGCGCGATCTGCTTGACCGGGTTCCAGCGCGTGCCCGTGTAGTACTCGGTGATCGCGACGAGGAGGAACGTGACGGCGAGGCCGATCAGGGCGGAGCCGTAGAGGTTCCAGAAGCCGAACTCCCCGCCGTCGAAGGCCATCGTGACCGGGATGAAGCCGATCGCCGAGAGGACCGTCGCGACGAGCACGCTCCGGTAGAGCGCGTTGATGATCGCGTTCGGGCCTCCTCCGACGCGCGTGAAGAAGGTGCCGATGACGGACGCGATGATCGAGATGCCGCCGAGCGCGAGCGGGTAGAGCCAGAGCTGCTCCGTCTCGAACCCGATCCCGAGCAGCATGACTGCGACCGCGGTGACGGCGTAGGTCTCGAAGAGGTCGGCGGCCATGCCTGCGCAGTCGCCGACGTTGTCGCCGACGTTGTCCGCGATCACCGCCGGGTTGCGCGGGTCGTCCTCCGGGATCCCCGCCTCGATCTTCCCGACGAGGTCGGCGCCGACGTCGGCCGCCTTCGTGTAGATGCCGCCGCCGAGTCGGGCGAAGACGGAGATGAGCGAGCCGCCGAACGCGAGCCCGATGAGGTCGTCCACGGCGGATTCCGGCGAGTTACCGAGCCAGTCGGTGAGCACCCAGTAGTAGCCGGCGACGCCGAGGAGGCCGAGCCCGACCACGAGCAGGCCCGTGACCGAACCGGCCCTGAAGGCGACCCGGAACGCCGGCTGCAGCCCCTCGCGCGCAGCCTCCGCGGTGCGCACGTTCGAGCGCACGGCGACGTTCATCCCGATGAAGCCCGCGGCTGCCGAGAGCACGGCGCCGACGAGGAAGCCGAATGCCGTACCCCAGCCCAGCTCGTTGTAGAACCCGAGCAGGAAGAAGGGCACGATCGCCACGACCGCGATCGTCGTGTACTGCTTGCGCAGGTACGCGGCCGCTCCCTCCTGGATCGCGGCGGCGATCTCCCGCATCCGCTCGTTCCCGGCCGGCTGCTTCAGCAGCCACCAGGTCAGGTACAGCCCGTACAAGACCGCCACGGCTGCGCACGCGAGCGCGAACCCGACGGCGTGGTCAACGAAGAAATCCATGGTCCTCCGGTCGTCCGCCCGTCACAAAGTGAGCGCCGAGTCACCTCGGCGCGGCGGATTATGTATCACACGCGTCCGCCGCTCTGCGGCAGAGGCGTGTGATCGGGTGAGGCTTCAGCCTCACCCTGGTGTTCGGTCGCTCACACCTGCGCGCCGCGCAGAGCGTTTGAGCACAGGTCATCGGGCTGCGGGCCGATCTTCGGGATCGCGGCAAAGAGGAGCTCGCGCAGGCGCTCGTTGTTCTCGGAGAAGACGCGCAGCACGGTCTCGTGCGACACCGGCTCGGCCCCGCCCACGCCGACGTCGTGGTCCGTGACCATCGAGACGTTCGCGTAGCAGAGCTCGAGCTCGCGGGCGAGGTGGCCCTCCGGGTACGCCGTCATGTTGATCACGTCCCAGCCCATGCGCTGGAACCACTCGGACTCCGCCCGCGTGGAGAAGCGCGGGCCCTGGATCACGACCACGGTGCCGCCGTCTCGCACCGGGATCTCGAGCTCCCGCGCGGTCTCGACGAGGATCTGACGGAGCTCGGCGCAGTACGGATCGGCGGGCGAGACGTGCGTCGTGTCCGGTCCCTCGTAGAACGTGTCGGCGCGTCCGGTCGTCCGGTCGACGAACTGGTCGCAGACGACGAACTCCCCGAGCGCGAGGTCCGCCCGCAGCGCGCCCGAGGCGCACGGCCCGATGACGCGCCGCACTCCGAGCTCCTTGAGCGCCCACACGTTCGCGCGGTAGTTGATCTGCGCCGGCGGCAGCTCGTGCTTGCGCCCGTGCCGCGGGATGAACGCGACCCGCTTGCCACCGACCTCACCGATCACCGGCGAGGTGGACGGCGGACCGAACGGCGTGTCGACCTCGACTTCCTCGACCGCATCGAGGAAGTCGTAGAAGCCCGAGCCGCCGAAGACCCCGATCTCAGCTTGCAGCCGCGTCCTCCTCGACGGCCTTCGCGTACGCGAGCTGAAGGTTCGTCCGCGCCTGCTCGAGGTCGCGCACGAGCGCCTCGTCCACGCCGTTCTCCCTCAGCACCGGCTCGAGCGCGCGAAGCGCCTCGACGGCAAGCCGCGCCTGCTCGAGATCGCGTGCCTCGGGCGACACGCGGCGGAAGCCGAGCGACGCCGTCGCCGAGAGCGCGTTCAGGAGGACGTCGGCGACCCCCACCCGGTCGAGAGCCTCTCGAAGCTCCTCCTCGGACGGGAGGCCCGGCCCGGCGCGCTCCTCTTCAGCCACCGATTCGCTCCGTCGCCTGCACCTGCTCGGCGTAGATCTCCGTGAGCGTCGCGCCCTCCTCGAAGCGCTCGATCTGCCGCTCGGCGGCGTTGCGCTCCGGGATCGCGAGGTACGGCGCAGCGCCGATCTCCTCGGCCGCGGGCAGCACCCACTCGACGAGCTCTTCGAGCCTCTGCCGCGCCGGGATCGGCTCGCCCCGCGCGAAGTCGAGCAGGTCGCCGGCAAGCCCGAAACGGATCGCACGCCAGAAGTTCTCCTCGATCAGGCGGTGCGGAAGCGGCTCGATCGGGGCGGCCCTCGTCGTATGCGCGCGCGATGCGGGCGACAAGCGACGCGGCGAAGGCGGCGAGCGCCTGGGCCTCTCCGAGGTCGGGCTGGCCGTCCGCGATGCGGATCTCTACGGTCGGGAACGCGAGATGCGGCCGCACGCTCCACCAGATCTGGGTGTGCTCGGTGATCGAGTGAGTGTCGTAGAGGAACTGGACGAAACGCTCGTACTCGGCCCACGAGGGAAACGCGTCCGGGACGCCGCAGCGCGGGAAGAAGCGCGTGAAGATCTGCGTGCGGGCGGTGTGCAGCCCGGAGTTGACGCCCTCGACGAACGGCGAGCTCGCAGAGAGCGCGAGGATCTCCGGGAGGAAGTTCCGCATCGCGCTCATGACCGCGATCGCGCGATTCGCGCCGCGGACGGCGACGTGCACGTGGAGGCCGAAAGTGTTGTTGCGCCAGACGACGTAGCGGAGGAGCTCGTCGTTACGCCGGTAGTGCGGCGTGTCGATGATCCGCTGCTGCTTCCAGTCCGCCCACGGGTGAGTTCCCGTGGCGCCGAGGAGGATGCCCATCGGCTCGACGAGCGACTGCAGCTGGGAGCGCCGCTCTGCGATCGCGGCGGGCACGTCCGCGAACGTCTCCTGGCGGCCGGTCCGGACCTCGACCTCGGAGGCGATGAGCTCCCCTACGAGGTGCTCGGCGAGGGCCGTCTCCGCCGCGGCCGCCTGCACCTCCTCGAAGCGGCTCGTCAGGTCGAGCGAGTCCGGGTCGAGGAGCGCGAACTCCTCCTCGACCGCGATCGTGAAGTCGGTCGCGTTCTCGAACTGGTCGCGCGCGAGCGCGATCTGCTCCTCCGGAGAGAGCCGTTGCTCGTCGCCCATCGAGGCGCCATTGTAGGGGCGAGATCCAGCGCGGCTGGGGTCAGGCTTCAGCCTGACCCCAGTGCGAGGTTGCAGCGCTGTAGCCCGAGTGCGGGGTCTGGCTGAAGCCAGACCCCAGGCCTAGGTCAGGTGGAAGTACAGCGCGTACAGGAGCTCGACCGCGGGGTTCGACGTGTGCACCTGCACGTCTGCCGGGGTGTCGAGCAGCGCTTCCGAGTAGTTGAAGATGATCTTGACGCCCGCGTCGGTGAGCGCGTCGGCGGCGTCCTGCGCGCTCTCTGCGGGAACGGCGATGACCCCCACGATGATGTTCCGCTCGCGCGAGATCTCGGGCAGGTCGTCCATCGAGCTGATCGCCATGTCCCCGACGCGCTGACCCACTTTCTCGGGGTCGTTCTCGAGGATCGCCGCGATGTTGATCCCGTGCTCGCCGAAGATCGGTGAGCTCGCGATCGCGCTCCCGAGCCGGCCGGCGCCGACGAGCGCGATGTTGTGCTGGCCCTGCGTGCGGAGGATCTTCCGGATCTCCTCCAGCAGCGCGTCGGTGCGGTAGCCCACGCCGCGCTTCCCGAACCGCCCGAACGCAGAGAGGTCGCGCCGGATCTGGGTCGCGTTGATGTTCGTGTATTCGGCGATCTCCTGTGAGGAGATCCTGTCCTTCCCCATCTTCCGCGCCTGGGTCAGCACCTGGAGGTACCTGCTCAAGCGGGCCGCAACCCCCACCGTCAACCGATCCGCCAAGACGCCCTTCCTTCTCCAGCTTGTGACAAATCGTCACGATTCTGCCCGAGGTTCTCCCGGCTTCGTCGGAAGAACCGCCAGTCGCTCTCGAAGAGCCGTCGGCTCGACGAAGTACGTGAAGGCTCGCTCGCCGTCGATCTCGACGACGGGAAGGTGCTCGCGACAGCGCGCTTCGAGCTCCGCGTCGCCGTCGATGCCGACCACCTCCAGCTCGAATCCGAGCTCGCCTTGCGCCTCGCGCACGACCTCGACCGCCCGCTCGCACAAGCTGCAGCCGGTCCCCACGTAGACGACGACGGTCGTCACGTCGTGTGTCTACGGATAGAGGCCTCTCGTCGTCGTCGCCTCGGCAACTCGCTGTACCGCGATCCCGTACGCGGCCATCCGCATGCTCGTCCCGATCCGCTCCCGGGTCTGCCAGGTGTCCTCGAACGCGCGCGCGACGATGTCGTGGAGCTTCGCGTTCACCTCGTCCTCGCGCCAGAAGTACTCCTGGAGGCCCTGTACCCACTCGAAGTACGAGACGACGACGCCGCCCGCGTTCGCGAGGACGTCGGGCAACACGAGGACCCCGCGATCCTCGAGGATCGCGTCGGCCGTGGGCGTCACGGGTCCGTTCGCGCCCTCGCAGACGATCGTCGCCTTCACCCGATCGGCGTTCTCCTCCGTCACGATCTGCTCCAGCGCGCACGGCGCGAGGATGTCGCAGGGCAGCTCCACGAGCTCCTCGTTCGTGACCGGCTCCGCGTTGGCGAGCCCCTCGAGCGTCCCGCGCTCCTGCTTGTGCGCGACGGCGGCCGGAACGTCGATGCCGTTGTGGTTGTGGACGCCGCCGCGCGAGTCCGAGATCGCGACGACCTTGGCGCCTTCGAGATGGAGGAGTCGCGCCAGGTTCGAGCCGACGTTGCCGAACCCCTGAATCGCGACTGTGTGGTCGCTCACGCGCCTGGCCTGCTTCACGGAGAGGCCCTGGATGCAGTAGAGCGCGCCGCGCGCGGTCGCCTCCTCGCGCCCGAGGGATCCTCCGATCGAGAGCGGCTTCCCGGTGACCACGCCCAGCACCGAGTGGCCCTTGTTCATCGAGTACGTATCGAAGATCCAGGCCATGATCCGCGGGTCGGTGCCGACATCGGGCGCCGGAATGTCCCGCTCCGGCCCGATGTCGTTGATGATCTCGCTCGTGTAGCGGCGCGTCATATGCTCGAGCTCCGAGGAGGACAGGTTCTTCGGATCGCACACGACCCCGCCCTTCGCGCCTCCGAACGGCAGAGACATCAGCGCGCACTTCCAGGTCATCCACATCGACAGCGCCTTGACCTCGTCCTCCGTGACGCTCGGGTGGTAGCGAATGCCCCCCTTCGACGGCCCGCGGGCGATGTTGTGCGTCACGCGGTAGCCGGTGAACACCTCGATCGACCCGTCGTCCATGGCCACGGGGATCGAGACCTCGACGGACTTCTTGCACTGGGACAGCACGCGAATCAGGTTCGGGTCGATCGCGAAGACCTGTCCCACGCGTGCGAGCTGCGCCTTCGCGAGCTCGTACGGGTTCTCGCGCAGGTGCGAGGCCACTACGGCTTCAGACATCGAACGCCTCCTGGCTCATCTCGACGGCGCGAGAATACACCTGTCCCCGCGCGTGTCGAAATCGGCTAGCGGACGAGGTAGTCCACGGACTCCACCTGCCGCCTGGTGCCGTCCTCCGGGCGCGCGACGAGCCGGACGACGTACCTCCCCCGCGCGAGCCGGTCTCCCGTCGGGCCGCGTCCGGTGAGGCCGAAGGTGTACCGGCCCGGCAGGAGCTCACGCCTCCTCGAGAGGACGCCGCGTAGCTCGCCACCTCGCCAGAGCTGCACGTCGAGCTCGCCCACGGGCCGGATCTCCGGATCGGTGCCGTTGCCGATCGAGCCCGCGATGAAGGTCACCACGGCCGGACTCGCGTCCGTTATCCGCTCGCCCGTCGCCCGCAGCGAGACCTGCGAGAGGAGGTCGACGTTCGGGGAGGGGCGGGACACGACGAACGGAAGCCGGACGAGCGGCGATCGCCGCACCACGACGGCCAGCTCCCCGGTGGACACTCGACCGGCATCGAATCCTTCGATCTTCACCTCGAGCACGAGCTCGCCGGTGCGACCGGGCCTGATGCGTCGTCGCTCGGTGACGGGCTTGATCTCGATCCCGTCTGCCTCGATCGCCTTGATCGACACCTGCACGCGCCGCGTGGTCAGGTTCCGCACGCTGACGGTGCGCCTGAGAACGGCTGCCTCCGTGCGCGGCGGCAGCACCAGCGAGAGCCCCGCGGGCTCGACGACGACTTCCTGCTGCACGGCCGCCTGGAGATCGAGCGATCCGGAGCTGGAGGCCGGTCCGTCGTCGGCTCTTCGCGCTGACCCCACGAGCAGCGCGCGGAGGTCGAGCGCAGTCGCGCTCGGGCGAGCTTCTGCAAGCACGGCAGCGGCACCGGCAGCGACGGCAGCCGAGACGCTCGTGCCGCTGACCGTCCCGTAGCGCACCTCGCCCTCGTCGCTTCGGCCTGGCTCCGATGTCGGCACGGATACGCCCGCGGCGACGAGCTCGGGCTTGGGAACGCCTGCGAACGCGAGCCCTCGCGACGAGAACGCGGCGACCGAGCCTCCTCCGGCGTTCTCGGCGATGTCCACCGCGCCGACCGACACGATCACGGGAATGCCGGAGGCCTCGAGCGCGCGAACGGCCCGGGCGAGGGCGGAGGGCAAGCCGACGACCGGAACGCCCGTGGGGACGGCAAGCCCGAAGGCACCGGCCGGAAGCGGGCCGTCGACGAGGATCGAACGAGCTCCTGCCGAGGCCGCCTCGTCGACGGCCTCGTCCGACAGCCCGCCACGCGTGAGAAGCGCGGCACGACCCGCAATCGTGCTCGTGCCCTGCTCGTCGAAGTACGCCGCGATGCCCCGCGTGCTTGCGGCACGCGCGATCGAGACCACGCCCGCGGTGACGGTCTCCGTCGGAGCTCCGCCCAGTGGGAGGACTCCGTCGAAGAGCACCCGCAGACCGGCGCGCACGTGCACGCGCACGGTCGGCGATGCCTCCCGCCCGTCGGCGGCTGCAACCGTGAGCGCGGCCGGCGAACCGCCGGGCCCCGCGATGCTGCCGAACGTCGGGCCCGCGCGTCCGTCATTCCCCGCCGGCGCGACGACGAGCGTGTCGAGGACGCTCGCGCCGTCGATCGCCCGCGCGAGAGGGCCGTCGGTGAAAGCGGCGTACGGCTCCGCAACGCCGACGAGCGCTATCCGGGCGGCGTCGTGCATGACACCGTCGCCGTTCGGGTCGACCGCGGCCTCGAGCCCGGCGAGCACCTGGTCCGTGCGCGAGTAGACGGCGTAGCCTCCCTCGGCGTCGGGCTGCCAGCCGGCCACGCGAATCGGGAGGATCGACGCACCGGGAGCGGTGCCGTGCAGGCCTCCGGGCCCGTCGAAGCCGCTGACGATCCCGGCGAGCTCAGTCCCGTGCCGCTCCGGACGTCTGGGAATGGTCGGGTGCGGCTGCGCGATTGCTCCGCCGCCTGGCGTGATGACGTCGATGCCGGGCAGGACGCTGCCGCGGAGATAGGGGTGCGACTGGTCGACGCCGGTGTCGAGCAGCGCGACGACGACTCCTCTCCCGTCGAGCCCCGGAACGCCGACGCCCGGACCGGCCGCCGGGACACTCGGGCTGACGCCGGTCGTCGCGGGATATGCGATCCGCACGGGATAGACAGCGAGGACCTCGCGGTCGCGCTCGAGCAGCTGGAGCGACGTCGGGTCGAGCCGCGCGGACACCGCATTCAGCACGCGCACGTAGCGGTATTCGGCCGGGACCTGCGCGCCGCTCGCGGCCACCCGCCTCAGGAACTGCTCCTGCGCAGCCTTCGCCGCAGCCGTCCATCGACGCATCTGCGCTTCCGTCGCCGTACCTCCTTCGGCGCGTACGCGCGCTGCGATCGACGCCCTGCGGAGGACGACGACATACCGCTGCGCAGTCGAGACGTCGGCGCGGACACCGAGGACGCCCTGCCAGCCGGCTTCGTCGAGCGCTGCGATCTGCGCCGGAGCTGCGGCGGCGCCGAGCGCTCCCGCCGCGACCGCGAGCGCGCCCGCGGCCGCCGCGCATGCGAGCGCCCTAGATGCCCGATCGGAAATTCCCGCGGGCCGGCTGACGCCCACGACACGGCGCCGGATCGTCACCCTCGCACGTCGCACAGGCTCTTGAGCCTGCACGACGCACGAGTGCGGTGCCCGGCTTGGTCGTGACCGCCCCCGACTGCGCGCGAATTTCCGATCAAGCATCTACGCGGCCGAGGCATACGCGTCGAGCCCGAGGTAGTCGGGGCAGGACAACTGCTGCGAGTAGCGGGCGGCCGAGGCGATCATTGCGGCATTGTCCGTGCACAGCTCGAGCGGTGCGAACCCGGCCTCCGGGAGGGCCCCGCGGAGCGCCGAGTTGGCCGCGACACCGCCCACGACTGCGATCCGCTCGAGCCCCGTCCGCTCGGCGGCGTCATGTGCTCGTCCCACGAGCGCCTTGACGATCGCCGCCTGATACGAGGCTGCGAGATCCGCCTTGCGCTGCTCGACCTCGTCCTCCCCGAGATCGCGCAGCGTGTACAGGAGAGCGGTCTTGAGGCCCGAGAACGAGAAGTCGAGCCCGCCGACCCGGGCGACCGGAAAGCGAAATGCTTCCGCGTCACCCTGCTGCGCGAGGCGGTCGATCGCTGCGCCGCCCGGATACCCGAGGCCGAGAAGCCGCGCGCCCTTGTCGAAAGCCTCCCCGGCCGCGTCGTCGAGCGTCGATCCGAGCCGCTCGGAGCGGCCGCGCTCTCGCACCGCGAGCAGCAGCGTGTGCCCGCCGCTCGCGAGCAGACAGAGAAACGGCGGCTCGACCGGATCCGAGCCGAGGTACAGCGAGGCCACGTGCCCTTCCAGGTGGTCGACCGGGACGAGCGGCAGGCCGCGCGACCACGCGATCGCCTTCGCGGCCGAGAGCCCGACGAGAAGCGCGCCGACGAGCCCGGGGCCTTGCGTGACCGCGACCGCGTCGACGCCCGCGAGCGAGGTCTTGGACTCCTCCAGCGACTCGCGGACGACCGGAAGGACGAGCTCGAGGTGGTGCCGCGAGGCGACCTCCGGGACGACGCCGCCGTACTTCGCGTGCAGCCCGGCTTGCGACGAGACGACCGATGAGAGCACCACGCCGTCCTCGCTCACGACAGCTGCGGCGGTCTCGTCGCACGACGTCTCGATCCCCAGTATCACGAGGCCTTCTCGCTCGGCGTCGCGTCCCGCCACATGATGAGCGCGTCCTCGCGGTTGTCGGTGTAGTAGCCGCGACGGGTGCCGCGGGCCTCGAAGCCGAGCCGCTCGTAGAGTCGGATCGCGTCCCCGTTCGAGACGCGCACCTCGAGCGTGTACCCCCGGCGGGGATCGGACTCCGTCAGCTCGAAGACGCGTTCGAGAAGCGTCTGCGCGACGCCGCGGCGGCGGAACGCAGGCGCGACCGCGACGTTCATCACATGCCAGGCGTCAACGTAGCGCGACACGATCGCGAAGCCGACGAGCTCCCCCGTCTCGAGATACGCGCCCAGCGCGAGCGCGCCCGGCTTCTGGAGCTCGGCCGAGAACATCGAGCGGGACCACGGCGAGGGATACGACTGGCGCTCGATCACCTCGAGGGAGTCGAGATCACGCGGTCCGAGAGCACGGAGCTCGATATTCATGCCCGCACCTCGACATCCGGAGCCCGCACGTAGATCGGAACGACGTCCTCCGGCGCCCCGAAGCTCTCCGCGAGGGCGGCGTGGAAGCGTGCGCGCGGGAGGTGCAGCTCGTCGTCGTCGGGCGGGATAACCGCGTCGAGGCGCTCGAGTGCAGCGCGGTACATCACGGCGCCGCTACCGATGCAGACGGTCCCCGGCTCGAGCTCGAGGGTGGCCGGATCTGCGGCACGCGGGCCCGGCAGGAACACCTCACGCCGACGAGCGTCGACGACCGGAAGCGCGTCGTCGATCCCGGCCGCGCGCGCTCCTGCGGCCAACGCAGCGAGCGTCGAGACGCCGGCGACCGGGATCCCGAGCGAGAACGCGACGCCGCGCGCGACCGCGATTCCCATACGGGTGCTCGTGAAGCTGCCGGGCCCGGTTCCCACCACGAGCGCATCGAGCTCCCTGGCGGAACGGCCTGCGTCGCGAAGCAGCACGTCAGCGTCCTCGAGGACGGTCCGCGGCAGCGAGATCCGCTCGCCCACGGCTTCGCCGCCCTCGACGAGCGCGCTCGTCGCGACGTCGGTGGCGGTGTCGAAGGCAAGGATCAGCACGACGGGAGTCCTTCTAGCACCGCGTCGTCCTCCGCAGCGAGGACGATCCGGCGCCGGTTCTCGCCGGCGTGCTGCAAGGTGACCGACACGCGGGCAGCCGGGAGCACCTCTCGTCCGGCCTCGGGCCACTCGACGAAGACGATCGCGCGCTCGAAGTAGGGCTCGAGATCGCCCCATTCGGCCGGCGAGACGCCAGCAAAGCGATAGAGGTCGAGGTGAGAGACGTCCACCGCGCCCCGATAGCGGTGACCGATCGTGAACGTCGGGCTCGTGACGGGCGCGGTGACCCCGAGCGCACGGCACGCTCCTCGGACGAACGTCGTCTTGCCCGACCCGAGCTCGCCCGCCACCGTCACGACGTCGCCCGTCCCGAGACGGCTGGCCACGCGCGCGGCGACCGCCTCCGTCTCCTCGGGAGACCCCGTGGTCACGGTCACGTCCACGTCAGCGGCCGCGCACAGCTCGGAGGCCGAGCCGGCCTCTAGAAGAGCCCGAGCTGAACCGACTCCGGCTCCTCGGCCGGCTCCGGAGCGGGCTCGGGAGCTGCCGCTGCATCCTCGACGGAGAGCTCGAGCAGCTCCGGGATGCGCGCGAAGTCGTCCTCGAGCACCTTCAGCATGGACGGCGTGTACAGCGCAGCCGCGGGATGGTAGATCGGATAGAGCTGAACGCGGCGTGCGCCGAGTGTCACCTCTTGCGGATGTCCGTGGACGCGCGTGATACCGGCCGGCCGGCCGGAGAGAAGCTTGGTCGCGAAGTTCCCGAGGGTCGCGACGAGCGTCGGCTGGATGAGCTCGATCTGGCGGAAGAGATGCGGCTCGCAGGCGGCGATCTCTTCCGGGAGCGGGTCGCGATTGCCGGCAGGGCGGCACTTTAGGACGTTCGCGACGAACACGTCCCCGCGCGTGAGGCCGATGCCCTCGAGCAGGCGGTCGAGGAGCTTCCCCGCCTGGCCGACGAAGGGCACGCCTTGCTGGTCCTCGTGGAACCCGGGGGCCTCGCCGACGAACATGAGCTCCGCATCGGGGTTGCCCGAGCCGAACACCACCTGCGTTCGGCCGTCGGCTAGCGCGCACTTCGTGCACCCGGCCGTCTCCTCCGCGTACTGCCGGAGCGCTGCTGCCCTCTCGACGACGTCCGTCATCGGTCAGCCAGTGTACGTCTCCATCCGGATGCGGCACGCTGACCTTCCGGCCCGCCCAAGGCGGCGCTTCGATCCGCAGGCTGGCACGCGCGGGGCGCTATGTCTGCGGCGACATCTCGTGCTCGTGTCGCCGCCAGACGATGGCGGCGAGACCGAGGACGAGAGCGGCTGCACCGAGGACCGTGCCGAGCGTCTGGAGCCATCCGAACCCCTCGTCGCCGTAGCCGAACTGGTCGGCGAACGCCGAGAGGACGAGGACTGCCGCGCCCACCACTGCGACGATGCCGCCGAGGCGCTTCTTGTCCATGCTCATGCCCGGTCTCTACCCGCGCAACGGGGTCGTCGAACCCCGCGGCGTCAGGGCCGGCTGCCCAGGCTCGGTTGCCCAGGCTCAGTGGCCGCAGCCGCAGGACCCGCCGCAGCAGCCGCCGCCGCCCCCGGAGCTCGCCTGCGGGCCGGCGAAGCTGTGCTTCGGCGAAGACGCGCCGTGCACCGCGAACGTCGAGAGCTGCTTGAGGACGTTCCCCGCGCCACACTCCGGGCACGTGACCGCCTGCTCCGAGCTGCGGACGAGCTCGTCGAAGTGCGACTCGCACTCCATGCAGGCGTACTCGTAGATCGGCATGCCGGAGCAGAGCGTATCAGCGGCTTCGCGCGCCAGCACACGCGAGTGAAGCATGGGGCGGGCCTGCCTGCCCCGCCCCATGCGTCTGGTGCTTCCCTAGCTGACCGTGATGTTGCCGGTATCGAGCTTCTTGGGGCCACCCATGTTGAAGACCACAACGCTTGCCGGGTTACGCACCACCAGGTCGATGGTGTCGTTCCTCCCGGGGAAGCCGTTGTCGACGAAGGTGACCTGATACGTGTAGCCGGGTGCTCCGTTCCAGGTCCCCGTGCCGTCGAAGCTGGCCACGTTGCCCACCCGGTTGAAGTGCTCGACCGAGGTGGAGTTGAACCTCACCTTGGTTCCGGTGAAGTTGAGGAACCCGCCCGTCCCGCTCGCATCCACCTGGAAGCTGAGCTTGTTGATGCTCGTCTTCGGGACCAGTGCCCTTGCCCGTGACGCTGCCTACGGGCGCCGTCCGCTCTTCCCAGTGCTTGAGCACGCGATTCGAGCGCTGCGGGCGTCCCGCACTGTCGACGAACGTGGCCTCGATGGTGTCCGTCCCCAGCGTCGTGCCGGTGTACGAGAACGTCGCCTTTCCGGTGCTATCGGTGACGCCCGTAGCCAGTCGCGCCCATATGCGGGCCGTCGATCACGCTGAAGGTAACCGTCGTGCCGACCACAGGCGTCCCCGGAGTGGGGTCGTCGGTCGTGACGGTCGCGGTCAGCGCGTGGCTGGTCCCGATCGGGTTGGTCGCCTCAGCGGGTGCCAGGTCGATGTCGGAGATGACATCGACGCCCCGCGCGAGGATGTACGGAGTGCCGACCGTTCCATCCGGCGCCGTGAAGGAGCTGCCGATGCCTTCCGCGATGGCCAGCACCTCGAAGGACACGGGCCACGTGTCGAAGGCCTCGTGCACCGAGCAGGACCAGTTGGACAGAGTCGCGTCCGTCAGGCCGTCCAGCGCCGGGTGCGTGGCGACGATGTGCGCGTCGTTGAAGCAGCCGACCCCGGTCACGGTGAAGGTTCCGAAGCCGTTCAGCAGCGGCACCGGCGTCATCGGCGCGGTTCCGTGGTAGTAGCAGCTCAGCGAGATATAGGCGCCGGTCTTGCCCGTCTCCGCGACGGTGAACGCTGCGGCCTTCTCCATCAGGCTCGCCCCGCCTTGGCTCTGGTGGAACGTCTCGTCCGTGCCGATCATGACGACGTTCCCGTCGACCACCGACGACCACACCGCGGCATTGGCAACCGCAGGACCCGCGCGGCACACCGACGACGCCCGCACGTCGGGTCGCCAAGCACGATCGCGTCGTAGCTGTCGAACTGTGCCGCCGTCATCGACGCCCATGTCGCGCCGTCAACGACCACGGGCGTCTTGCCCGCCGCGACGAACTTCTGCGCCAGCGTGCTGCTCGCCCCGCCCGTCAGGGTCGTGTCGAGCATCAGCACCTCGCCGGTCGCAGCCCTCGCCGGAGCGGCGTTGAAAGCAGCCATGCCGAAGAAAACGGCCATGCCTGCGCCGACCAACGCCAACGCCACGAGTCCGAAGACGGATCTCCGGCGCGCGGCGCGCGTCGTTACCAAACGCCTTTGCGCTTCCATGTACTCCCCCTATCCCCCTGGTCCGCACCTTGACGGGCAGGATTGCCCGCAAGTCGGCCGCCACGGTGTCAGATAACTCGAGCCGTGTCAACTCCGCGCGCGATCCGAGGTACTGTCGCGGCCGTGAAGCGGTGGACGGTTCCCGTTCTCGAGGGCCGCATCGTGCGACTCGAACCGCTTTCACCGGAGCACGACGAAGGGCTCTGGCTCGCTTCACGGGACCCTCGAACGTGGCACTGGCTGAGCGTCGTGCAACCGCAGACTCGACCCGCGTGGCATGCGTACGTCGAGGAGGCGCTCTCCGCCGCCGAGGCCGGGGCCGAGATCCCGCTCGTCACTGTGCGTGGCGGGCGCGTCGTCGGCTCGACGCGCTTCCTCGCTCTCCGCCCGGAGCATCGCTCGGTCGAGATCGGGTGGACGTGGCTACACCCGTCGGCGTGGGGAACCGGCGCGAACGTCGAGGCGAAGTTCCTCCAACTCGAGCACGCGTTCGAGGCGCTCGATTGCCGTCGCGTCGAGTTCAAGACCGACGCGCTGAACGAGCGGTCGCGCGGTGCGCTCGAGGCGCTTGGAGCGACATTCGAGGGGGTCCACCGCAAGCACATGCTCGTGCGCGACGGGGAGAGCCGCGACAGTGCGTGGTACGCGATCGTCGACGACGACTGGCCCCGTGTACGTGAGCTGCTCTCCCGCCGGGTCGCGGAGGCGCTCGGCGGCTAGGCTCGGGCGCCGAAGTCGCGCGCGGTGTCGATCGGCTCGCCTCGCGGCCACCAGCGCCGCGGCTGCCCCACGGGCCGCACGAAGTCTCGGCGCCAGGGGCCGAGACGGACGAAGCCGGCGATGCCGAGCGCCTCATAACCCATCGCCTGCACCGGCCCGAACGCCGGCCGGTTTTGCGGCTGGATCCAGCCGACGATGCGCCGGTACCGGTTGGCTCGGAGGTACTCCGCCGTCCATCGTGCCCTTTGAGCCGCCACGCCTAGCCCGCGACGGCCAACGGCCGTGAACGAGTCGTACACGCAAACGTCCCCGCGACTCAGGTACAGCTCACGGCCGATCTCTTCGACGGGCATGGCTTCGAAGGAGAGCCACGCCGCCGAGACGATCTCACCGCCTAGCCACGCAGCGACACAGAGATCCCCCCGGCCGAGGCGACGCGCGGCGTGCTGGGCGGACCCGGCGCGAAACCGCGCGTAGGCATCCGTGTCTCCGGGCTCTAGCAGCCGAATCTCGGCCGCGAGCTCGCCCGCAACCTGCGGCAGCGGACGCGCAAGGTCGAGACCGACGACGAGCACGTGGCGGTAGACCACTCCGCAGACGACGATCCACGCTCTGACGAGAACGCGACCCAGGCCCTCGCGACGGAAGACCTCGCCCGCAACGCGCCACCAGCGACGCGCCCTGCGCACTTTCCCGCGCGATCGGCCTCGGCTCGAAGGTTCCGGCTGCTCCGCACCCGGGGGTATGCTCCTGTCGCCCGGTATCCGCATCACGGAACTGGAGCAGAAAATGATCGACACCATCAACGTCATCGGCGCGCGCGGGCGCGTCGGCGGAGCGGTGAGCGAGCGCCTCGCGGAGCGCGGCGTCCGTCTCGACGGGCACGAGCCCGACCTCGTGCTCCTGTGCGTGCCCGACCGCGCGATCGCCGAGGTCGCTGCGGCCGTCGCCCTGGGCCCGTGGGTCGCACACGTCAGCGGCGCGACGGGGCTCGACGCACTCGACCCGCACACGCGCCGCTTCTCGCTCCACCCCTTGCAGTCGTTCACGAAGGCGCGCGGCGCCGAGCAGCTCGACGGCGCGTGGGCCGCCGTCACCGCCGAACGCGCTGACGCCCTCGCGGTCGGCTTCGAGCTCGCCGAGCTGCTCGGCCTGCGCGGGTTCGAGCTCCGGGACGACGCCCGACCCGCCTACCACGCGGGAGCCGCGATCGCGTCGAACTACCTCGTCGCGCTCCGCGCCGCGGCCGGAAGGCTCCTCGATGCGGCAGGCGCGCCACCGGAGGCGCTCGACCCGCTGATGCGCCGGGTCATCGACAACGGCTTCGAGCTCACGGGCCCCATCGCGCGGGGCGACTGGGAGACGGTGGAGCGCCACGTCGAAGCGATCCGCGAGCACGCGCCGGAGCTCGAGCAGCTCTACCTCGTCCTCGCGGAAGCCACCGCCGCGATCGCGGGTCGCGAGCTGCCTAGTGTCAAATTGACACAAGGCGCCGGACGGGCGCTGTGAACGTGGCGCGGACGATCGGGGACGTGCGAGCCGAGCTCGCCGCCCGTCGCGGCGGGACGATCGCGCTCGTGCCGACGATGGGGGCCCTGCACGACGGGCACCTCTCGTTGCTTCGCGCCGCCCGCGCGGAGTCCGACACGGTCGTGATGAGCCTCTTCGTGAACCCGGCGCAGTTCGCCGACGCCTCCGACCTCGAGCGGTACCCACACGAGGAAGACCACGATCTCGAGCTTGCGCGCGAGGCCGGCGTCGACCTCGTCTTCGCGCCGAGCGCCGGCGAGATGTACCCGCCCGGCTTCCAGACGTGGGTCGAGGTGACCGAGCTCGGCTCGATTCTCGAAGGAGTGCACCGGCCCGGCCACTTCCGCGGGGTCGCGACTGTCGTCCTCAAGCTCTTCACGATCGTCCGCCCGACGCACGCGTACTTCGGCCAGAAGGACGCGCAGCAGGTCGAGGTCATCCGCCGCCTCATCCGCGACCTCGCGCTCGAGATCGAGCTCCGAGTCGTCCCCACCGTCCGCGATGCCGACGGGCTCGCGCTCTCCTCCCGCAACGCGCGCCTCTCCCCCGGGGAGCGCGAGCGAGCGCTCGCGCTCCCTCGCGCGCTTGCCACAGGAGATGCCGAGGCGGCGCGCGCCCTGCTCGCGGCCTCGAACGGCCTCGTCGTCGACTACGTCGAGGTCGCAGACTTCGACCCGGCCGTTCTCGCCGGCGCCGTGCGCGTCGGCTCCACCCGCCTGATCGACAACGTCGTCCTCGAAGGAGACCGCACATGAGCATCCGCCCCCAGGAGCCCGCGCCCGCCACACCTGCGCCGGGCAAGCTTCCACTCACCGAGCTGGCCGAGATGAAGGTGCGCCGACAGCCGATCGTGATGGTCACGGCATACGACGCGCCCGGAGGCCGGCTCGCCGACCAGGCCGGCGCCGATCTCGTCCTCGTCGGGGACTCGGCTGCGATGACCGTGCTCGGCCACGACTCGACCGTCCCCGCGACGATCGAGGAGATGCTCGTGCTCACACGCGCAGCCACCCGCGGCGCGCGGCGCCCGCTCGTCGTCGCGGACATGCCGTTCGGCACGTTCCAGGTCTCGGACGAGGACGCGCTGCGGAACGCGATCCGCTTCGTGAAGGAGGCGGGCGCCGACGCGATCAAGCTCGAGGGCGCCGGACCGATGCTGTCGCGCGTGCGGACGATCGTCGGCGCGGGCATCCCGGTCATGGGGCACATCGGGCTGACGCCGCAGACGGCGACGATGCTCGGCGGCTACAAGGCACAGGGAAGGAGCGCGGAGAAAGCGCTCGCCTTGCTCGCAGACGCCCGCGCGCTCGAGGCCGCAGGCTGCTTCTCCCTCGTCCTCGAGGCGGTTCCCGCTCCGGTCGCGGCGCGCATCACGAGCGAGCTCTCGATCCCGACGATCGGCATCGGGGCGGGCGTCGACTGCGACGGCCAGGTGCTCGTCTGGCACGACCTGCTCGGCCTCTACGAGGGACGCACCGCGCGCTTCGTCAAGCGCTACGCGGACGTCGCGGACGTGATCCGCGCGGCGCTCGTCGCGTTCGCCGACGACGTGCGCAAGCGTCGCTTCCCCGAGGAGCAGCACACGTACTCGATGTCACAGGAAGAGCTCGAGGTCTTCGAGCAGGCGATCCACTCCGCAGCCGAAGCCGAGACCTGGCTCTAGATCAGGGCGAAGATGCCGACCATCGCCGCGAGCAGCGCGGCCCCGGCCAGGACGACCGCGACGGAGCGCACCCAGTCCCAGCCGTGGACGACGCGCACGCCCAGCATGAGCAGGCCGAGCGACCAGGCGGCGAAGACGAGCTGAAGGCCGAGTAGAACCGCCTCGCCGGTCCCCTCGTCGGCACCGCCATCGCGGAACGTGTCGCCTCCGAAGAGAACCAGTCTGAGCGGCAGGAGAACGAGCAGCGAGAGGGCCAGCGGCACGAGCGCGAAGGCGACGAGCTGCCGCTCGCGGCGAAAGCTCCCGAGGCTCCCGAGCAGCCGCGCACCGAAGAAGATCGCGAAGCCGAGCAGGAAGTAGCCCACCGCGCCGTAGATGCCGCCCGCGATGAACGTCCAGATCGCGAGGAGCACCGCGTCGTAGCTCGGGTTGTCGAGCAGCCCGCCTGCGGTCGGGGTGGCGAGGACCGCGGCCATTCCGGCGAGGAGCACGACGAGCAGGATCGGCTCGGAGCGCGCGGCGACGTCATCGGGGTCGTCCTCCCGTACGGCGTAGAAGACGGAGCGCGGGGCGAAGAGCACCGCCGGCACGCGGAGCCACCAGGCGCGGTCGGGCGAAAGCTCGTCGTCCGTCTCGGCCGAGTCGAGAAGCACGAGACCGAGGGTAGACGCAATTAGAGTGACCGCGTGACGAAAGCCGACGCCACGCTGACCGAGACCGCACGCGACTCGATGCCGTTCGCCCGAACGCTCGGGCTCGAGATGATCGCCGCGTCCGCGGAGGAGGTCCAGGCACGGCTGAACTGGGAGGAGCGCCTCTGCACCGCGGGCGGCATCCTCCACGGGGGCGCGCTCATGTCCCTCGCGGACGCGGCCGGCGCGTACTGCGCCTTCCTCAACCTGCCGGAGGGGTCGACCGGCACGGCCACGATCGAGTCGAAGACGAACTTCTTCCGGGCCGTGCGCGACGGCCACGTGGACGCGACCTCGCGAGTTCTCCACAGCGGCAGGACGACGATCGTCATCGAGACCGACCTGCACGACGCCGCCGGAAACCACGTCGCCCGCGTCACGCAGACGCAAGCCGTTCTTACCGGGTAGCTACGCGGCCGCCGCTGCCGGCTCGGCGAGCACGCCGCGGAGGAACTGACCCGTGTACGAGCTCTCGACCTCGGCCACATCCTCGGGCGTGCCGACGGCGATCACCTCGCCGCCGGCCTCCCCGCCCTCGGGGCCGAGGTCGACGATCCAGTCCGCCTGCTTGATGACGTCGAGGTTGTGCTCGATGACGACCACGGTGTTCCCCGCGTCGACGAGCCGCTGGAGCACCTCGAGGAGCTTCTCGATGTCGGCGAAGTGCAGGCCGGTCGTCGGCTCGTCGAGGATGTAGAGCGTCTTCCCGGTCGCGACCTTCGAGAGCTCCGCCGCGAGCTTCACCCGCTGCGCCTCGCCGCCCGAGAGCGTCGTCGCCGGCTGGCCGAGCTTGATGTAGTCCAGCCCGACGTCGTGGAGCGTCTGCAGACGCCGGCGGATCTTCGGGATCTTCGCGAAGAAGTCGAGCGCCTCCTCGACGGACATCTCGAGCACGTCGGCGATCGACTTCCCCTTGAAGCGCACCTCGAGCGTCTCGCGGTTGTATCGCCGCCCGTGGCAGGTCTCGCACGGCACGTAGACGTCCGGCAGGAAGTGCATCTCGATCTTGATCTGCCCGTCGCCCTTGCACGTCTCGCAGCGCCCGCCGCGCACGTTGAAGGAGAAGCGGCCGGGCTTGTAGCCGCGCACCTTCGACTCCGGGGTGAGCGAGTACAGCTCGCGGACGTGCGTGAAGAGATCCGTGTACGTCGCCGGGTTCGAGCGCGGAGTGCGCCCGATCGGCGTCTGGTCGATCTCGATGACCTTGTCGAAGACGTCGATGCCCTCGACCGACTCGTGGTCGCCCGGCTTCGTGCGCATCCGGTTGAGCCGGTTCGCGAGCGCCTTGTAGACGATCTCGTTGACGAGCGTGGACTTCCCGGAGCCGGAGACCCCGGTCACGGCGGTCAGCCGGCCGACCGGGAACTCGACGTCGATTCCCTTGAGGTTGTGCATCGACGCGCCGCGCACCGCGAACCAGCCGCGACCGTCGTCGTCGCGCCGGTGGGGCACCGCGATCCGGCGCTCGCCGGAGAGGAACTTGCCGGTCACCGAGCCCTCGGTCCCCTCGATCGCCTCGACGACGCCCTCGGCGACGACCTCGCCCCCGTGCTCGCCCGCACCGGGCCCCATGTCCACGATCCAGTCGGCCGAGCGCATCATCTGCTCGTCGTGCTCGACGACGAGCACCGTGTTGCCGAGGTCGCGCAGGCGCTCGAGCGTGGCGATGAGCTTTCCGTTGTCGCGCTGGTGGAGCCCGATCGAAGGCTCGTCGAGGATGTAGAGCACGCCGACCAGCTGCGATCCGATCTGCGTCGCGAGCCGCAGGCGCTGGGCCTCACCGCCCGACAGCGTCTTCGCTGCCCGATCGAGCTGCAGGTACCCGACGCCGACGTTCTCGAGGAACATGAGCCGCTCGCGCACCTCCTTCAGGATCCGGCGGCCGATCAGCTCCTCCGTCGTCGTCAGCTCGAGCTCGTCGACGAAGCGGAGCGCCGCAAGAACGGACATCTGGGCGAACTCGTGGATCGATTTCGCGCCCACGGTCACCGCGAGAACCTCGGGCTTGAGCCTCGCGCCGCCGCACTGGGGGCACGGCCGGAAGCTCATGTACTCCTCGATCCGCTCACGCTGCTGCGACGAGTCCGTCTCCCGGTACCTGCGCTGGAGATTCGTGACGAGCCCCTCGAACGCCATCGTGTACTGGCGCTTCCGGCCCATCCGGTTCCGGTAGGTGACGAAGAGGCGGTCGCCGTCCGTCCCGTACAGGAACTTGTCCTGGTCCTCGCGCGAGAGGTCGCGCCAGGGCGTGTCGAGGTCGATCTCGTAGCGCTCGCCGATCGCCTGGATGACGCTGTCGTAGAAGCTCTGGCTGCCGATCGTCCACGGGACGAGCGCGCCCTCGTTGATCGTCAGCGACGTGTCCGGGACGAGCATGTCCGGATCGATCTCGAGCTGCGAGCCGAGGCCCGTGCAGCGCGGGCAGGCGCCGTGCGGCGAATTGAAGGAGAAGACGCGCGGCTCGAGCTCCGGTAGCGACACGCCGTGGTCCGGGCACGCGAAGTTCTCGGAGAAGGTCGTGCTCGAAGGCGCTTGCGCCTTCGAGCCATCGGGCAGAGCCTCGCCGTCGACCTCGTCGATCGTGACGAGGCCTTCCGCGAGCGAGGTTGCCGTCTCGATCGACTGGGTGAGGCGCTGCCGGATTTCCGGCTTCATCACGAGCCGGTCGACGACGACCTCGATCGTGTGCTTGTACTTCTTGTCGAGCTCGATCGGCTCCTCGAGCAGCCGCTGCTCGCCGTCGACCTTCACCCGTGTGAAGCCGTCGCGGCGCAGCTCCTCGAGCACATCTCTGAATTCCCCTTTTCTGTCGCGAACGACCGGCGCGTTCACCGTGAACCTCGTGCCCTCGGGAAGCCGGAGGACCTGCTCGACGATCTGGTCGAGCGACTGGCCCGCGATCGGCCGGCCGCAGATCGGGCAGTGCGGCCGCCCGACGCGCGCGTACAGAAGCCGGAGGTAGTCGTAGATCTCGGTGACGGTGCCGACCGTCGAGCGGGGGTTCCGCGAGGTCGTCTTCTGATCGATCGAGATCGCCGGCGAGAGCCCGTCTATGGAGTCCACGTCCGGCTTCTCCATCATCTGCAGGAACTGCCGCGCATAGGCGGAGAGCGACTCGACGTAGCGGCGCTGCCCCTCGGCGTAGATCGTGTCGAAGGCGAGCGACGACTTCCCGGAGCCCGAGAGCCCGGTGATGGTGACGAGCGCGTTCCGCGGGACCGCGACGGTGACGTTCTTCAGGTTGTGCTCGCGGGCGCCGTGGACGGTGAGCTGGTCAGCGGCCATGAAGCGAGAAGTCTAGCCTGCCGAACAGACGTTCGATCTGGTCCTCGAAGGGTCGCGCCAGCCGCTGTGCGCGCGTGACGCGGCGACCTCGTGGCTCTGAGCCACGAGGTCGCCGGCTAATGCACGTCGCAGGGGTTCGGGTCGAGGCCCCGCGCCGGGCTCACGGATAGGGGACCGGCGGCGGCTCCGGGCCTGGTGGCGGTTGAGGCGGAGGCGGGCCAGGGCCCGGGCTCGACCCCGGCGCCCTCGCGGACTTGACCTGGCCGCGGATCTCGCCGGCAGCGTTCGTGGCGGTGTGCACGTTCACATACGCGCGACCCGCCCGGATCGTCCGCAGCTGCGCGTGCGTGATCGCGGCCGTCCCGCGCTGGCCACTCCGGCACGGCCCGCAGAGCGGCACCATCACGCCGCCAGCCTTACCCGGTCGTCCCGTGTGGACATGCGCCGCCATTGCCCGGCCGCTCAGCTTCGAGAACGTCAGGCGCCACGTCAGGCGAGCACGGTCGGCCTCGAGCTCGACCGCTTTCCCCTTGAAGAGCCCGATTGCGCCGGCGGGCACTCCGCTAGGTCTCGGCACCTCGAACCGCGCCTTGAGGTTCGCGGTGAGGTTGTAGGTGTCCGCCTGGGGTGCTGCAGACGCGAGTCCGGCGAGGACGAGCGCGACCCCGGCGACGAAGACGGCTCTTGGCATCATCGCTCCTTCTTTCGTGTCTACTGTCCTTCGTGAGATGGAGTGCGTTCGGATTCGCCGGCCTGGCAGAGTCGCGCTTATTCGGTCGAGCTCAGCATCAAGCTTGCGCCGGAGGCGCAGCATCAAGCCTTGCGCCGCAGGCGCAGCCTCAGGCCTTGCGCCAGCGGCCGAAGATCAGGCCGCCGACCGTGAAGCCGAGACCGAAGGTGCCGAGCGCGAACGCGCCGACGGCGATGAACTTGCGCCACCACGAGAGCCGGCGCCAACGTCCGATCGCCTCCTGCTCCTCGACCGACAGCGGCTCGCCGCGCCGCTGCTTCCGCACGGCGCCGCCTGCGCGAAGCCCGAGATAGACGTCGTCGAAGAGCTCAGGCGACTCGTTCGCCACGAATCGAGTGTATAGCTTGCCCCGGCGGTAACCGCCTGGTTTCCCAGATCGACGCGAGCCTGCAGCGCCTGGCTAGAGTTCGCGCCCGATGAAGCCGCTGGCCGAGCTGAGGGAGCGCCTCGCCGAGATCGCAGACGTCCAGCGGGCGCAGAGCGTCCTCGCGTGGGACATGGAGGTGTGGATGCCGCCGGGCGGGCAGAAGTCCCGCGCGACTCAGTTGGCCACGCTCGAGACGATCGCGCACAACCGCCAGACGGACGACCGGATCGGGGAGCTGCTCGACGAGCTCGAGCCGTACCGGGCCTCGCTCGACGCCGACTCCGACGACGCGTGCTTCCTGCGTGCCGCACGGCGCGACTTCGAGAAGCTGCGGCGTGTCCCCGCCGAGCTCGCCGGCGAGCTCGCCCAGGTGCAGGCCGAGTCTCACCAGGCGTGGGTAAGCGCACGTGAGTCGAGCGACTTCGCGACCTTCCAACCGTGGCTCGAGCGCATCCTCGACCTGCGCCTCCGCTGGATCGAGTGCTTCGCGCCGTACGACGACCCGTACGACGTCGTCCTCGACGACTTCGAGGAGGGAATGCGCACCGAGGACGTGCGCGCGATCTTCGCGACCCTCGCGCCCGAGATCTCCGCCCTCGTCGCCGAGCACGCAACGGACGAGCAGGACGAGTTCGAAAGCGGGCCGTTCCCGGTCGACGCGCAGGTCGCTCTCTCCCGCGAGCTCATCGAGGCGTTCGGCGCGGACTGGGACGAGTTCCGCCTCGACCTCGCCGTCCACCCGTTCGAGGTGACGCTCGGCGTCGGCGACATCAGGCTGACCACGCGGTATTCCGAGGACGACCTCACCTCGCTCTTCACCGCGATGCACGAGTGCGGCCACGGCCTCTACGAGTGGGGCGTGAGCCCGGAGCTCGACCGAACGCCGAACGCGCATGGCTGCTCCGCCGCTTTGCACGAGTCGCAGAGCCGCCTCTGGGAGAACGTCGTCGGGCGGTCGCTCCCGTTCTGGCGCTGGTTCTACCCGCGCGTGCAGAGGACGTTCCCCGACGTGCTGGGCGACGTCTCGCTCGACGAGTTCCATCGCTCCGTGAACCGCGCCCGCCGCGGGTTCGTCCGCGTCGACGCGGACGAGGTGAGCTACGGCCTGCACGTCATCCTCCGCTTCGAGCTCGAGCAGGAGCTCCTCGCCGGGCGTCTCGCCGTGAAGGACCTGCCGGATGCCTGGAACACGCGCTTCGAGGAGCTCTTCGGTCTCGAGGTGCCGGACGACAGGCTCGGCGTCCTCCAGGACACCCACTGGTCGACTGGTCTCTTCGGCTACTTCCCGACCTATCTCATCGGCAGCGTGCTCTCGGTTCAGTTCTGGGAGAAGGCGCGGGAGGCGATCCCGGACGTCGAGGAGCAGTTCGAGCGCGGGGAGTTCGCGCAGCTCCACGACTGGCTCCGCACGAACCTCTACGTCCACGGCAGCAAGTTCACGCCCGCGGAGACGATCGAGCGCGTCCTCGGCGGTCCGGTCGACCCGCAGCCGTACCTGCGCTACCTGAGCGACAAGCTCGGCACACTCGCGGCCGCGTAATCCTGGGGTCAGGCTTAAGCCTGACCCCGTCTCTGGGTTGACACGCAGAGGTCTGACTGAAGTCAGACCCGAAGCTCATCTACGCTCGACCAGTGGCGGAGCACGTCGAGACGGTCGTGGTCGGGTGCCGGGCAGGCCGGGCTCTCGGTCAGCTACCACCTCACGCAGGCGGGCCGCGAGCACGTCGTCCTCGAACGGGGCGAGGTGGCGGACACCTGGCGCACGAAGCGCTGGGACGGCTTCTACCTGAACACGCCGAAGTGGACCCAGGCGCTCCCCGGGGGCGAGTACTCGGGCGCCGAGCCGGAAGCGTTCTCGTCGCTCGAGGAGACGATCTCCTATCTGACGGGCTACGCGGACACGACTCGCGCGCCGGTCCGAACGGCAACGAACGTCACGCGCCTTCGTCCACGGGCGGAAGCGCTCGAGGTCGAGGCGAACGACGACGTCGTCCGCGCCAGGAACGTCGTCGTCGCGACCGGCGCCTACCAGGAGCCGGCGCCCTCGCAAATCTCGGCCGAGGTTCCCCCCGACGTGCTCCAGCTGCACACGAGCGCGTACCGGAGGCCCGAGCAGCTACCGGAGGGCGCGGTCCTGGTCGTTGGAGGAGGACAGTCGGGGTGCCAGATCGCCGACGAGCTCATGGCCGCGGGCCGTCGCGTCTACCTCTCGGTCGGGCGCTGCCCCTGGATCCCGAGGCGTTACCGCGGCCGCGAGATCGTCCACTGGCTCGTCGACAGCGGGTTCACGGACCAGACCGTCGACACGCTGCCGTCCCTCGCCGCACGACTGGCGTGCAACCCGCCGGTCTCGGGGAACGACGGCGGTCACGACTGCAACCCGCTCTGGCTCGAGGAGCGCGGCGCGATCCTCCTCGGGCGACTGCAGGGCATGCGCGGGCACACGGCTTCGTTCGACCCGGGCCTGGCCGGGAGCCTTGCCTTCGGCGCCTCGGTGCTCTCGGAGCTCACGACGAGGTTCGACGAATACATCGACGCAAACGGCATCGACGCTCCGGCGACGGAGCCCGCGGCAGCTCTCCCGGAGCGCCCGTCCGCGATCGAGGAGCTCGACCTGCAGGACACGGACGTCTCGACGATCCTGTGGTCGAACGGCTACCGGCCCGACTTCGCGTGGATCGAGGCGCCGCTCTTCGACGAGTACGGGTGGCCGGTCCAGGTGCGCGGGGTCACGGACCTCCCCGGCCTGTACTTCGTCGGCCTGCACTGGCTGCACAAGCGCAAGTCGTCGCTCCTCTTCGGCGTCGGCGAGGACGCCGAGCACGTCGTCTCGCACATCACCGGCCGCCGATAGCGGCTCCGTCGCGCCGGGCTAGGCTGCGGCGCCGAAGCGCTTCTCGGCGCGCGCCCGCGCGCGGGCCGCCTCGAGCTCGCGGTCGCGCGGAGGAGCCGACGTCACGAGCGCGTCGAGCAGACGCTGTGTCGTCGCCGTGACCTCCGCGACGGCGCGCGCGAAGGCCTGCTCGTTTGCCCTCGAGGGCTTCGTCGACCCGCTCACCTTGCGGACGTACTGGAGCGCGGCGGCCTGCACCTCGCCCTCGTTCGCAGGAGGCTCGAAGTTGTGGAGTGTCTTGATGTTTCGGCACATGGCCCGAGCCTAGCCGAGCAGGCCGTGCCTGCCGAGCAGCTCGAGCACGTCGTCGTGCGGGATGCCCGGAGCGACGCGGCCTCCGCGGCCGACGACGTCCGGGGCGGCCCAGAGCGCGTTCAGAACCGCTTCTTCCGTCGCCTCGACCGTTGCCGCGAAGAGCTGGTTGAGTGCCCGGGGCGAGGCCACGGCACGTGGGCCGCCCGCGTCGCGCTCGATCCGGCCGCCCGTCGAGAGGGCGAGGAAGATCTCGCCGCTCCCGTCATATGCGACCGACCCGGTGCGCGCGAGGCCGAGCCCGCAACGGCGCGCGATGCGCGTCAGCTCGTGCGGGCCGAGCGGCGCGTCGGTGGCGACGACCGCGATGCAACTACCGTCGCCGCTCTCACGGGCGCCCTTGCCGCCGAGCAGAGCGCCGACGGGCACACCGGCGATCACGAGATCGCGGCGGACGCCGAAGTTCGCGAGCACGAGGACGCCGAGCGTGGCCTCGAGACCCGGAAGCACGCGGCTGGCGGTCCCGATGCCCGCCTTGTAGCCGAAGGCGACCATGCCCGTCCCGGCCCCGACCGCCCCCTCCGCAGGCACTCCGCCGGTCGCCGTGGCGAGCGCGGTCTCGACGTCGTCCAGCTCCACCTGGACGACGCGTGCCTCGGAGAGCCAGCCGTCGTCGCACTCGCCGACGACAGGGATCACGAAGTTCTCGACACCGACGGACGGGTCGGCTGCGATCGCGGCGCGAACCGCGCCGTCGTAGACCCGGCCGACCGACATCGTCGCGGTCAGGTAGACCGGCGTCTCGATCACTCCCCACTCCCTGATCGCGATCGAGCTCGTCAGCTCGCCCGCGCCGTTCAGGACGTCCGTACCGGCCGCCACCGGCCGGGAGACGAGCGTCGCCGGATCCGCGGGGACGATCGCCGTGACCCCGCTTCGCCCGACTCCGCGGCCCTCGGGCGGGTCGGGCTCGTCGCGCCAGACCGTGGAATGCCCGACGAGGACGCCGGGGACGTCCGTGATCGCGTTCGCGGGGCCGGTCTCGTACGTCCCGATCCGAGCTCCGAGCTCGCGCAGGCGCGGACCTCGGGGCGCCGGAGTCGTCACCGGTCGAGCCTACAACGGGATATCGTCGCGCGCGTGCCGCTCGCGCTTCCGGTCGTGTGGAGCGACGACTGCCTGCTCCACGAGCCGGGCGGCGAGGTCTGGATCGGCCTCCCCGACCCCGGGAACGAAGGCCCCGAGCGCGCGCTCGCGATCCGCGACTCGCTCGTCGAGGCGGGCGCGTCCGTCGTCCCGGCCGAAGCGCACGACGATACGACGCTCCTTGCTGTCCACGACGAAGGGTTCGTCGCCTACCTGCGGGACGCGTGGAGCCTCTGGCAGGAGGCCGGCTACCCGCAGGACCCCGGTCAGCCCCGCGTCGTGCCGTACCTCTTCCCGCACCCGGAGCTCCTGGCCGGGCAGGAGGCGTCCGTGCCCGCAGCGATGTCGGCCCGGGCAGGGGTCTACGCGTTCGACACGATGACGCCCATCGGCCCCGGAACCTGGACGGCCGCACGGGCAGCCGTGGACGTCGCGCTGACGGCCGCCGACCTCGTCGCCGATGGTGCTCGAACCGCCTACGCGTGCACGCGGCCGCCGGGGCACCACGTGACTCGGGCCGCGTTCGGCGGCAGCTGCTACCTGAACAACTCGGCCGTCGCCGCCCAGCGGCTGCACGATCGCGGCTTCTCGACGGTCGCGATCGTCGACGTGGACGCACACCAGGGCAACGGCGCGCAGGCGATCTTCCTGAACCGCGACGACGTGCTCACGTGCTCGGTCCACGTCGACCCGCGTGCCGGCTGGTTTCCGCACTTCCTCGGCTTCGAGACGGAGAGCAGCGCGACGAACAGGAACGTCCCACTCGACCCGGGAGCCGGCGACCCCGAGTGGGTAGCCGCCGTCGCCGGGCTCGCCGACTGGGTACGGGGCGCCGACGCGGTCGTCGTCGCGCTCGGCGTGGACGCGGCAGAGGGCGATCCGACGAGCCCGCTGCGTGTCACGGCCGACGGCTTCCGTGAGGGTGGGCGCATCCTCGGCGCACTCGGAGCACCGACCGTCGTCGTGCAGGAAGGGGGCTACGATCTCACGACGCTCGGGAGCCTCGTGCTGGCGGCGCTCGAGGGAATCGAGGAGGGGAGCGCCTAGCGATGCCCGAGCCGCTCGACGTCTGGATCGGCAAGGAGGAGTACGGCGGCGTGCCGACGCCGACGCGGCGCGAGCCCGAGCCACCGCCTCACTGGCGCCTCGAGGCGATCGCGGCGACGGAGCGCCCGAGGAGCCTCGCGCTCGCCCCCGACGGCCGGACGCTCGTCTTCGTGCAGGACCGCGACACGTCCGATCTCTGGACGCTCGCGCTCGAGCGTGGAAACCCGTCCTGGTGTCAATTCGACACTAGGCGGCAATCCGCTCCGCCTCACCACCGGGCGCGACCCGATGCCGTTCTGGGAGGACACGACGCCCGCGGTCTCGCCGGACGGGCGGACGGTCGCCTACGCCGATCAGGGAGCGGTCTGGCTCGTCCCGATCGCAGGCGGGCCGCCCAGGAAGCTGCTCGAGGCCGGTAGCCCTGTCTGGCTGGACGACGACACGCTCGTCGTCTCGCTCGAGCGGGAGAACACGTCGCGGCTGGCCGTCGTGGACCTGCACGACCCCTGGCCGCGCCGGCTCGTCCGCGAGCACGACTCGCTCGAACCGCACGGCGAGGAGGGGCAGGCGGTCGTCTCGCCGGACCGCTCGTCCGTCGCGTACGTCTTCCAGCCGCGCGCCGACCTGAACCGCAGCGAGATCCGCGTCGTGGACGTCGTGAGCGGCGCCGCCCGTGCTCTCTCCGGCTCGCCAGGCGTCCACGACCACTCGCCTCAGTGGTCTCCGGACGGCGCGTCCGTGGCGTACGCGTCGGAGACCCCGGGCTGGTACGAGCTCCACCTCGTCGGCGCGGACGGCAGTGGGGCGCGGCAGCTCACGACGGCTGACGCGGACTTCTCCGAGCACCGCTGGCATCGCGACGGCGACCGTCTCGTCGCCGTCCGCGGCAGGCACGGGCGGTACGACCTCGTCTCGGTGGACGCGGCAACGGGAGAAGTGACCGCGCTCGCGTCCGGCGGCACCTGGGGGAGCCCGCACTGGACGGCCGAGAGCTCGATCGTGGCGACGTACGAGGACCAGGCCACCGCCCCGGAGCTCCGCGTCGTGAGGCAGGGCTCGCTGCCGGACACGTTGCTCGCGCCGAGCCCGCTTGCGGTTCGCACCTCCCCACACGTCGTGCCCGAGGAAGTGACGTTCCGCTCGTTCGACGACGTCGAGATCCACGGGTTTCTCCTCCGCCCGGCCGGCGCCTCGGCGGAGCGACCTGTGCCCGCTGTCGTGTACCCGCACGGCGGCCCGATCTCGGCATACGGCGACGAGTGGGACGGCCACGCGCAGTACTTCGTGGACAAGGGCTACGCGTGGCTCGCCCCGAACTACCGCGGCTCGACGGGCTACGGGCGCGACTTCGAACGGCTGCTGCACGGTCGTATCGGCGTGGACGACACGAAGGACTGCCTCGCGGCCGCGGACTACGTACGTTCCCTCGACTGGGTGGACGGCGAGCGGCTCGCGATCTTCGGCGCGAGCTGGGGCTCCTTCATCGCGCTGCTCGCAGTCACGGACGACCCGGAGCACCGTTTCGGGTGCGCGGTCTGCAAGTACGGCGACTGCGACCTCTTCACGTCCTGGTCGCAGGGAGATCGCGGCGGCGTGCTCGAGGCGCTCGAGAACCTCGCCGGCGGCCCTGCCGAGTCACGCGAGGTCTACGAGGCGGGATCGGCGATCCGCCGGCTCGAGAACGTCCAGGTGCCGATCCTCGTCGCGCACGGCGAGAAGGACGAGCGCGTCCACCCGAAGCAGTCGGAAGAGCTCGTCGCCGAGCTCGCGCGCCTGGGCAAGGCGTACGAGTACGTGACCTACCCGACCGAGGCGCACGGCCTGCTTCGGGCCGGCCCCCAGATCGACTTCTACCGCCGGCTCGAGCGATTCCTCGACTGGCATCTCCTGTGAAGCAGACCTCGCTTGACTCTCCGGTCAGGGCGGGGCGATGATTCCTGATCCCCGGCAGGCCGAGAGGAGAGTTTCGTGAAACGTGTGAATCTGCTTGCAATCGCCGTCCTCGCCCTCGTCGCGTCACTAGCACTCGCAACAGGCGCGAGCGCGCAGGAGGACAAGGTCGTGCTCACGATCGGCCTGACGCAGGATCTCGACAGCCCGAACGTCACCGTCGGAGAGCTCGTGTCCTCCTACGAGCTCTGGAACCTCGAGTACGCGTCGCTCACGGACAAGGCAGCCGAGGACTTCGCGACGACGCCGGGTCTCGCGGAGTCGTGGACCTCGGAGGGCGACAACACGTGGGTCTACACGCTCCGTGAGGGGCTCCAGTGGTCGGACGGGACGCCACTCACCGCAGAAGACATCGCGTACACGATCAACCGTTCGCGCGACGAGGAGTGGCTGAACCACTCCGCGACGGTCGCGAATCTGACCGCGGAGGCACGTGACGCGCAAACGGTCGTGATCACGTCCAGGGTCCCGGACCCGAAGCTCCCGACGATGGACGTCTACATCGTCCCGAAGCACATCTACGAGAAGATCGGCGCCGACGACATCGGCAAGTACGAGGCGCTCGACGGCGTGGCATCCGGGCCCTTCACCCTCGAGGAATGGAAGAAGGGCCAGTTCTGGCGCATGGCGGCGAACCCCAACTTCTGGCGTGGCCAGGTTGCGATCGACGAGGTCGTGTTCCGCATCTTCCGCAATGCGGACGCGATGGTGGCTGCGCTCAAGAGCGGCGAGCTCGATGCCGCGCACGCAGTGCCCGAAGCCGCGTTTCCGGGGCTGGAGACGACGGAGGGCATCGTCGCGGTCGAGGGCGAGCAGGGCGGGTTCGACTACCTCGTCCTGAACAGCTACGCGGGAAAGCCACCACGTGACACGAGTAAGTTCGACGAGCCGCACCCTGCGCTCCTCGACCTGAAGTTCCGCCAGGCGATCGCCCACGCGATCGACAAGGAGACGATCGTCTCGCGCGCGCTCTCCGGTATCGGCCGGCCGGGTACCACGATGAGCCCGAGCGCGAGCCCGGCCTGGATCCCCGAGCTCACGGCGGACGAGGACTACGAATTCGACCTCGAGAAGGCGAAGCAGATCCTCGAGGACGCGGGCTACACCGACTCGAACGGCAACGGCATCCGCGAGCACGAGGGCAAGGACATCGTCCTTCGCTACGCGATCCGTACCGAGTCGCAGAACTCGAAGCCGATCGCGGAGTTCATCACCGGTTGGCTGAAGGACATCGGCATCGACACGACGTTCTCCTCGTACGACGACGGGCAGCTCATCGAGGCCGCGGGCAAGGGCGACTTCGACCTCTACGCCTGGGGCTGGACGCCGTTCGTCGACCCGGACCCGATGTTGTCGTACTTCAAGTGCGACCAGATCTCGCTCGATGCGAGCGACTTCTCGAACTACTACAACGACACCGGGCTCTGCGACCCGGTGTACGACGCGCTCTACAAGCGGCAGAACAAGGAGCTCGACGCGGCGGAGCGCGAGGAGATCGTGCACAACATGCTCAAGCGCTTCTACGCCAACGCCGCCTACATCGTCCTCGACACCAGCCCGGACCTCCAGGCTTACCGGACGGACCGCTTCACGGGCTGGGTCCGCCAGCCTGCCGAAATCGGGCCCGTGCTGTTCTCGAACACGTCGCCGACGTACTGGAACCTCGAGCCCACGGGCGACGGCGGCGGCGATGGCGGGCTCTCCACAGCAGCGATCGCGACGCTCGTGATCGTCGGGCTCATCGGAGCCGCGCTAGCCGTGTTCGCCGTGATGCGGCGACGGACCGCCGAGGAGCGCGAGTAGAGCCGCTTCGGCCGGAGATAGTGGGATGAGGGGCCGCTACGTCGCCGGCAAGGTCCTAGGCGCGCTCGCGACGCTCGCGTTCGTCCTCGTCTTCAACTTCTTCCTCTTCCGCGTCGTCTCCGCGGACCCGGTCGCGACGCTCTTTCGCGGCCGGAACCTGACCGACTCGCAGCGCGATGCGCTGACACGGCAGTTCGGCCTCGACGGCTCACAGCTCGAGCAGTTCGTCCGCTACGTCGAGCAGACGGTCCAGCTCAACCTCGGGCGCTCCTACGCCACGAACCGCCCGGTCTGGCAGGAGATCTGGGACGCCGCGCCGCAGACGATCGCGCTCGTCGGCGTGTCGACGATTCTCGCGATGCTGATCGGACTCGCCGCGGGCATCGTCGCCGCGTGGCGGCGCGGCACGTGGAAGGACACCACGCTGACGTCGTCCTCGATGGTCACGTGGTCGATGCCCGACTTCTGGCTCGGGATGCTCCTGCTCACCTGGTTCGCGGTCGGGCTCGGGCTCTTCCCCACGGGCGGGATCCAGGACCCGGGCGCGGGTGGCGGGATCGAGGGCCTGCTCGACAAGGCGCACCACATGTTCCTGCCGGCCCTCACGCTCACGCTCGCGTACTTCGGCGAGTACGCGCTGATCATGCGGTCGTCCGTGCTCGACACGATGCGCGAGGACTACCTCGTCCTCGCCCGCGCGAAGGGGTTGCGCGACGTCGAGGTGAGGAACCGGCACGCAGTTCGCAACGCACTCCTCCCCTCGACCGCGCTCATCGCCATCAGCTTCGGCTTCGTCCTCTCGGGCGCGATCGCCGTCGAGACGGTGTTCTCGTGGCCGGGGCTCGGGCTGCTGACGTACGAGGCGCTGCGCGGGCCTGACCTCCCGATGCTGCAGGGGCTCTTCCTCGTGTTCAGCGCAGCGGTGATCTTCTTCAACCTCGTCGCCGAGCTGATCTACCCCTTCCTCGATCCCAGGGTACGAAGGTGAGCGTGGGACGGTGAGCGAGCACGCTGTCGGAGCCCGAAAGCTCGCGTGGGAACGCCGGCGCCGCTCGCTCGCCCGCGGCTGGTCCGGCTACCGGCGCAGCACCCAGGGCATGGTCGGCCTGGGGGTTCTCGCGGTGGTCGTCCTCGCGGCGATCTTCGCCCCCCTGATCGCGAACGAGGCCGATCTGAGCCCGGTCAACACCGTCGACAACCCGACCTGGGCCTCGCCCTCGGAGTTCCGGCCGCTGGGCACGGACAACCTCGGCCGGCCGGTCTGGGACCAGCTCGTCTTCGGCGCGCGCGTCAGCCTTCTCATCGGGGTTGCCGCGACGCTCATCGCGATCGTCATCGGGACGCTCGTCGGCGTCGCGGCCGGATACTCGGGCGGCTGGATCGACGCTGCGCTCTTCCGCGTGTCGGAATGGTTCCTGGTGATCCCCTTCCTCCCGCTCGCGATCGTGCTCGCCGCGATCCTCGGGCCGTCCCTGCGGAACATCATCTTCGTGATCGGGATCACGTCCTGGGCCGGCATCGCGATCCTCATCCGCGCTCAGGTCCTGACGTTGAAGCAACGTCTCTACGTCGAGCGGAGCCGGGCGCTCGGCGCCTCGGGCCGCCACGTCATGGGGCGGCACATCCTGCCGGGCGTCATGCCGCTCGTCCTCGCGAACACGACGCTGACGGTCCCGATCGCGATCCTCTCCGAGACGACGCTCTCGTTCCTCGGCCTCGGCGACCCGACGCAGGTCTCCTGGGGCAGCATGCTCGAGGACGCGTTCTCCGCGGGCGCGCTCTCGCAGGAGGCGTGGTGGTACTACGTCCCGCCCGGGCTCGCCGTGCTCGTCGTGGTGCTCGCGTTCACGTTCATCGGCCGCACGATCGAAGCCGTGCTCGATCCCCGCCTGCGGGATGCACGGTGACCACCCCGCCGCTTCTCTCCATCCGGGACCTGCACGTGACCTACCGGTCGAGCGCGGGGCCGGTCCCGGCCGTTCGCGGCGTGTCCTTCGACCTCGCCGCCGGCGAGATCCTCGGGCTGGCGGGAGAGTCCGGTTGCGGCAAGTCCACGCTCGCAGCGGCCCTGCTCCGGCTCCTCCCGACCGGGACGATCGTCACCGGCGAGGTGCTCCTCGACGGGGAGGACGTCCTCGCGATGCGGCCGGGACGGTTGCGCGCGGTGCGCTGGGACGACATGTCGATCGTCTTACAGGGGGCGCTGCACTCGCTCAATCCCGTGCACACGGTCGGCCGCCAGATCCGGGAGGCGATCGAGATCCATCGACCGGGCATCACGGGCACGGAGCTGCGGGCGCGGGTCGACCAGCTGCTCGATGTCGTCGGGATGCCGGCAAGGCGGTCGACGGACTTCGCGCATCAACTCTCGGGCGGCCAGCGGCAGCGCGTTCTCATCGCGCTCGCGCTCGCCTGCGACCCGCGCCTCCTGATCGCCGACGAGCCGACGACCGCGCTCGACGTCATGGTGCAGGCGCAGGTGCTGGAGCTGCTCGAGCGGCTCCAGCGCGAGCTCAGCCTGGCGATGATCTTCATCTCGCACGATCTCTCCACGCTCTCCGAAGTATGCGAGCGGATCGCCGTGATGTACGCGGGCCGAGTCGTCGAGGAAGGGCCGAGCGAGGCCGTGTTCGGCAAGCCCGCGCATCCGTACACGAGGGCCCTCGCGGCGGCATTCCCGATCATCGGCGACCACGCGTTCCGCATGCGTCCGTCAGGGCTTCCCGGTGATCCGCCCGATCCGCGCGACCTGCCTTCGGGCTGTCCGTTCCATCCACGGTGCCCCGTCGCGGTGGGCGAGTGCGTGACAGCGGACGTCGAGCTCTGGCCCGCCGGCGAGGGGCGCCGCGCGGCCTGCATCCACGTCCTCGAGCGAGTGGGCGCGGCGAGATGAAGGAGGAGCAGCTCCTCGAGCTCCGCGGCGTGCACGTCGAGTTCCGCGGACGCAACGGCGCGGTGGCTCGTGCCGTGGACGGCGTGGACCTCGGTGTGCGGCGCGGCGAGGTCCTCGCGCTCGTCGGGGAGTCCGGCTGCGGCAAGACCACGCTCGCTCGCACGCTGCTCGGGTTGGAGCGCCCAGCCGCGGGCGAGGTGCTCTTCGAGGGCCAGCCGATCCGCTACGACCTCGGCTTTCTCCGCCCGTACCGGGGCAAGGTGCAGATGGTCTTCCAGGACCCGATGGGGGCGCTCAACCCACGGCAGACCGTGTACGAGGTGGTCGCCGAAGGCCTGCGGATCCAGAAGGTGCCGGGCGACGAGGCGACGCGGGTCTCGGACGCGCTCGCGCGGGCGGGGCTCCGGCCGCCGGACCGCTTCCTCCAGCTCTACCCGTACGAGCTCTCGGGAGGCCAGCGGCAGCGAGTCGTGATCGCGGGCGCGATGGCGCTCCAGCCGTCGCTCCTCGTCGCGGACGAGCCCGTATCGAGCCTCGATGCCTCGGTGCGGGGCGAGATCCTCGCCCTCATGCTGCAACTCGTGCGCGAGGAGGATGTGACGATCCTCGTCGTCACGCACGACCTCGGGCTCGCCTGGAACATCGCCGACCGCATCGCGGTCATGTATCTCGGGCGGATCGTCGAGGAAGGGCCGGCCGAGGAGCTCCTCTCGAATCCCCGTCACCCGTACACGCGCGCGCTCCTCTCGGTCGTCCCCGAGGCCGAGGAGATGGAGCAGCAGATTCTCCAGGGCGAGGCTCCGGATCCGACGCGGATCCCCTCCGGGTGCAGGTTTCATCCGCGTTGTCCGCTCGTGGCGTCGGGTGAAGCCGCCCGACTCGGGATCGAGGAGCGCTGCCGTTCGGAGGACCTCGACCTCGCCGATGTCGGACCGCAGCACGCAGCCGCTTGCCACGCTTTGTGACTGGTGACGAGCGTCTAGGAGCGGCCCAGCAGGCCAAACGTCAGCCTTTGCAAGCGTTCCCGTCTCCGGGCCTCGCGCTCGTCCGCGAGTCGGAACCGCTCCTGCCTGCGAGCGAAGATCTCCTCGATCTGTCGGCGGCGCTCTTCCTGCATCGCCCAGAACTCCGCGTCAGTTTGCCTCTTCGCCATTCTCTTCTCCGGCAACCTCTCGAGCGATTCGCTGGACCGCTGCGTCGATGCTCATGAGCAAAAGAAGGAGCCCGTTGATCTCCTCGCGAGTGAACAGCGGCTCGCGTCTCCAGCCCATGGGTCCATGATGCCGCGCAGGCACCCGCTCGGGCAAGACGGCCGAACAGGGCCTGGCTACTGGAGGCGGCGCGGGATGGTGCGCTCGAAGCGGCGCTCACGACGGCCGATCCCGGCGACGCCGTCACACTCGCGCAGCTCCTCGGCGACGACGTCGACCACGACGTAGTAGGCATCGGCGTCCGATCGGAGGTCGAGCCGGGCCTCGGCGGCACACTCGGCTTCCGGCCAGCGGACGACGAACCGGCTCGTGGCCCGCGCCCAGGCTGCGCCCGGATCGCTTGTCGAGACGCCCACGGCGCCGTCGTAGCGCTCCTCGACCTTCGCGCCGGCCTCTGCCCCGTAGTCGGAGCCGTGGGAGACCACCGCCCTCGTCTCGCGCCCGAGAACGTCGCTCTCGATTCTCCAAATGGTCGGCGGCTGCTCTCCGGCCGGGTCCGCGGCATGCGGGTCCCCGCCGGGCGAGGGAGCGAACTGCGGCGGCTCGGAGATCGGCGGCTCGCCCGCGACGACCGGCAACGCGAGCTCGATGCTCGCCCGCTCGAGCTCGAGTGTCCCCCCTGCCGGCGGTGGCCAGACGTTCGGCCAGTCCGCTCCCGCGAGCGCGAGGCGGATCCTGTGCCCGGCCTCGAAGATCCAGGACGTCGCCTCGAGCTCCACCGTCAGCGCGGTCGGCGCTCCCGGCTCGAGGGAAGCGGGATCCGTCGACGAGACGCGGTGCGCGAGGTTCAGCAGCCCGCGCGTGACGAGCGCCGATGTCCCATCCGGGAAGACGTCGCAGAGCTTCGCCGACAGGTAGGCGACCGGAACCGACGACGACACGCTCACGCGGAGAATCGCATGACCGAGGATCTCGACGTCGTCCTCGAACGGCCCCCATTCGTAGGTGAGCGAGCGGGCGTCGTCCTCGCGCTGGTCGCTCGGCTGGCCCCAGGGCAGGCGCGCGGCGCACGAGATCCAGGCGCTCGTTCCGACGTCGCCCTCGATGTGCAGATCGTCCGTGCCCTCGGCCGGGTCGGGTCGGAGAACGTCCGTGCGCATCCGCTCGAGCGGCCAGCCCGGCTCCGACCTCCACGAGCCTCGCACCTCGGCGAGATCCGGCGCGGGACGCGTCGAGCGGCGGACGAAGACGTGGATCGGCGGCTCGGCGTCCACGCCGTTCTCCTCGTCGCGAAGCCAGCGCCCGAACCAGCGCAGGAGCTCCGGCACGAGGTCGATGTGCGGGCCGGGGAGCGAGGTCGCGGGGGACATGTGGCTCCAGGGCCCGACGAGCAGCCGCTTGGGGCACTCGAGCGCCTCGAAGGTGCGGAACGTGTTGTTCCGGTAGCCGTCCGCCCAGCCGCCGACGAGCATCGTCGGGCAGCGGATCCGGTCGTAGCCGGGACGGAGCGAGCCATGACGCCAGTACGGGCCGTCGAGCTGCTCCTCGAGCCAGCGCAGGAGCCAAGGCTCGGAGCCCTCGATCCGCCGCGCCCACTCCTCCCGCCAGCCGTCGCCGTAGACCGCCGGCACGGGCGGGAGCACGGTGAGCGCTGCCATGTAGAGGACGTAGTCCACGAGGTCGAGCGCGCGCAGCGCGCCGCCGGTGAAGTGCACGTCGTCGGTGTAGCGGTCGTCGGTCGCGTAGATCGCGCAGATCGCGCCGAGCGCGGGCGGCTGCTCGATCGCCAGCTGGATCGAGTTGAAGCCGGAGTACGACGTTCCGTACATCCCGACGCGGCCGGTGCTCCAGTCCTGGGCCCCGAGCCAGGCGATGACCTCCGCGAGATCGGCCTGCTCCTGCGGCGGGTACTCGTCGGTCGCGATCCCCTCCGACGAGCCCGTTCCCCGGAGATCCACGCGCGCGACCGCGAAGCCTCCCTCCCGGCAGAGCCGCTCGTACTCGGACGCGTACGACGCGGTCAGGTCGTCCATCCGGTACGGGAGCGCTTCGAGAAGCGCGGCGGCCGGACGCTCGTCGGGGAGCCAGAGCCGCGCCGCGAGCCGCACACCGTCCGAGAGCGGGATCCAGGCGCGCGTGTGCTCCATCGCGCGCATCCTAGGAACTGCACCCTAGGAACTGCACCCGGGGAGCGATCTAGGATCGGGCGTGGACCTTCGGCTCACCGCCGAGCAGCAGGCGCTTCGCGAGGAGGCGCGCGCGTTCAGCGAGAGCCTCCGCCCGCTGCTCGAGGCAGATCCGGAGTGGCGTCTCCAGGGCCTCTTGTCCGACGGGGACTCCCGCGAGGTGACGGCCGAGCTCGGGCGGGCGGGCTGGATCGGGCTCGCCTGGCCGGAAGAGCTCGGCGGGCGCGGGCTCACGCAACTCGACACCGCGCTCGTCGAGGACGTCTTCGGCTACCACTGGCTCCCGCTCTCGCTCTACCTCCTGTCGTCGAAGACGATCGGCGCGGCGCTCGAGCGCTTCGCCTCAGCCGAGCTGAAGGAACAGCTGCTGCCGCCGATCGCACGCGGCGAGCTCGTCTTCTGTCAGGGCTTCTCGGAGCCCGGCGCCGGCAGCGACCTCGGCTCGCTACGCACCCGTGCCGTGTTGGACGGCGATCGCTTCGTCGTCGACGGCCACAAGATCTGGACGTCGAGCGCCCACCTCGCCGACTGGATCTACCTCGCCGTGCGCACGGATCCGGAGCGGCCGAAGCACGAGGGGATCTCGGTGCTCGTCTCCGACATCTCCACTCCAGGGATCACCGTGAGGCGTTTCCCCGCGCTCGGTGGCGGCTCGCTGTGCGAGGTTTTCCTCGAGCGGGTCGAGGTCCCGCGCGACCACCTCGTCGGCGAGCTCCACGGCGGCTGGGAAGTGGCCATGCACACGCTCGACTTCGAGCGCGTCACCTCGGAGAAGATCGGCGGCGTGCTCTGGGTGCTCGACCGGCTGGAGGAGCACATGGGCGCAGACGAGCGACTGGCGCTCCTTCGCGGCGAGCTCGAGGCGGCTCGACTCCTCTCGTACCGCGCTGCCTGGCTGATCGACCGTGGCCTGCCTGCCTCGACCGCGTCGGCGATGGCGAAGCTCGCGGCCGCCCGCGTAACCCAGCGGGTCGCAGACGCGGCAGTGGACGCGCTCGGCCTCGACGGGCTCGTCGACGGTGACCCCGCTTCGCCCGTCGAGGGACGCGTCGGCGCGCTCTACCGGGCCGCCGTCGGCTCCACGATCTCGGGCGGGACGGCGGAGGTGCAGCAGCTCGTGATCGCGCGGCGAGGGCTCGAGCTGTGAGCCCTCCGCTCGAAGGCGTTCGCGTTCTCGAGTACGCGCAGTACGTCGCGGGCCCACTGTGCGGCGTCGTGCTCGGCGACCTCGGCGCCGAGGTGATCAAGGTCGAGCCGCCTGCCGGCGACGGCTACCGCCAGGTCATGCCCGTCGCTCCCGGGCTCGGGCGCTACTTCATCCCGCTGAACCGCGGGAAGCGCTCGGTCGCCCTCGACCTCAAAGCCGAGGCCGGGCGCGCCCGGAGCGCAACCCTCCTCGGGAGCGCCGACATCGTCGTCCACAACTACGTGCCCGAGCGCGCGCACGCGTTCGGCCTCGGCTGGGAGACGCTCCACGCAGCGCACCCCGCGCTCGTCGTCGGCGTCGTCTCGTCGTTCGGTCGCGCAGGCCCGCTCACCGGTGCCCCGGCCTACGACCTCGTCGCCCAGGCCCGCTCGGGGTTGCTCACCGCACACGCCGGGCCAGGAGACACGGTTCCAGTTCGCGCAGGCGGGATCCCGCTCGCCGATCTGACTGCCGGCTACCTGCTCGCGTCCGCGGTGCTCGCCGCGCTCGTCTCCGCACGGGGATCGGGGATCGGAGAGCTCGTCGACGTCTCGCTCCTCTCTGCCGCGCTCGCGGTGCAGGTGCAGGACCTCGTCTGGCTGGACGGCGAGGCGGAGGGCGCGCCGCGCACCGCGACCTCGGCCGACCTCGCGGCCCGCGCGGCGGAGATCGGCGGAGGCCTCGCGATGAACCCCTACTACCGGTGCTACGAGACGCTGGACGGCTTTGTCGCCGTCGCCTGTCTCAACGTCGCGCAGCGCCGTGCCTTCCTCGAGCTGTTCGGGCTCGACGACCCGACGGTCGAGGCGCCCGACATGATCCCGGACGACGCCGAGGTCCTTGCCGGGAAGCACCGCCTGACGGCCGGGATCGAGCAGGCTCTCGCGGACGAGCCGTGCGCGCGCGCTCTCGAGCGGCTCGCGACGGCCGGCGTCCCGGCGAGCCCGGTCCTCGTCCGCGAGACGGTGCTCGCCGAGGAGCAGGTCGTCGCCTCCCAGCTCGTCGCAAGCGTCGCGCAGCCCGGCCTCGGGGAGGTGCGGATGCTCCGCTCGCTCGTCGGCTCCCGCCCGCTCCAGCCGGCTCCGGAGCTGGGCTCGGACACAGAGACGGTGCTGGCGGAGCTCGCATGAACTTCGAGATTTCGCCGGAGCTCCGTCTCTTCCGGGAGTCCGTACGTACGGCCGTCGGCGAGTGGCAGTCACCCACCGAGCCGGAGCTCGGCGAGTGGCTCGACGACCGGGACGACGAGCTCGCGGCGCGGCTCACCGACGCAGGCTGGTCGGAGCTCTGGACGGCCGAGCACGGGCCCGTCGTCGCGGGCGCGTTCGAGCTCGGCCGGGCGGTGGCGCCCGTCTGCCTGCTCGACGAGGCGACGCTGGGCGCTCCGCTCGCGATCGGAGGTCGCGCGCGACACGGAGCGGCGGCGAGCGCCTGCGCCGTCCCTCAACCCGGGTGGGGGCTGAAGTTCGCACGGCCTGATGGAGACCGAGCGCGCGAGCCCACGCTCGACGGGACGGGCACGGTTCTCGTGTCTCTCGGCGAGTTCGAGGCGCTCGCGCCCGACGAGACCGAAGCCCGTTGGAGCGCCTGGACCGCGGCGACGCTGTCGTACCTCGCCGGCGTCGCCAATGCCAGTTTCGAGGCGGCGCTGAACCACGCGCAAGTACGCGAGCAGTTCGGCCGCCCCCTGGCCGCGATGCCGGCGGTCCAGGCGCGTCTCGCCGATGCCGCGCTCGCTCGAGACGGCCTCTTCCTGACCAGCTGGAGCCCGACCGAGCGGTCACTCCGGGCTCCCGCGCTCCTCTGGGCGGGCTCAGCCTGCAGAGACGTGACGGCCAGCGCGCACCAAGTCCACGGCGCGGTCGGCTTCGCGCTCGAGACCGGGCTCCACCGCTACTACCGCCGAGCGAAGGCGGTTCAGGTGTGGGCAGCGGCGGTCTGCCGCGAGTGCGCCTGATCTCGTTGACTTGTCCCGCCACGCCACGAGTGTTCTCATCTGGGTGTGGCCACTAACGCTCCCACGCGTCAGGCGCCGATTGGCAGGAGCCACGAGCTCGCGGCGGTTGACGATCTGCTCGCGCAGATCGAACGGGGGCCGTCGGCGCTCGTGTTCGAGGGTCAGCCCGGCATTGGCAAGACGCGGCTGTGGCAAGAAGGAGTCGAGCGCGCGCGCGAGCGCGGGTTCAGGGTCCTCCTCGCCCGTCCCGGAGGCTCCGAGGTGCAGTTCGCGTTCGCGGGGCTCGCCGACCTCCTCAGCCAGGCGCTTGACGATGTCCTCCTCGCCCTGGCTGCACCCCAACGGCGCTCGCTCGAGGCAGCGCTACTGCTCGACGAGCCGAGCGGCCCGTCCGACGACTACGCGGTCGCCGCCGCACTCCTGAACAGCCTACGCATCCTCGCGAACGGGGATCCCGTGCTCGTGGCCGTCGACGACGCCCAATGGCTCGACGCGTCCTCGCGTGTAGCGCTTGTGTTCGCGCTGCGCCGCCTCGAGGAGGAACGGATCGGGATGCTGGCGACTGTTCGCGTCGAGCCGGGAGCGACGGTTGAGGGCTTTCCCCTTGGGCCGAAAGGCGAACTCAGCGAGCGCCGCGAGCTGGCGCCCCTGACCGTTGCTGCGCTCTACGAGCTCGTTCGGGAACGTTGTGAGCTCTCGCTTGCACGGCCCACTCTCATACGCCTTCACGAGCTTTCGGGGGGCAACCCGTTCTTCGCCATCGAGCTCGCCCGCGGGCTCTCGGAGAGCGACGAGCTCACTGTCCCACGTGAGCTTTCGGAGCTACTCCACAAACGGCTGTCCTCGCTGTCAGAGCCAACGCAGGAAGTGCTGCTCGCCGTGGCAGCCCTCTCCCGTTCGACGAGGGAAGCGCTGAGTCAGGTCGACGCCGACGTCTCCGGAGCGGTTGCCGAAGCGAGCGCGGCGGACATCGTCACGGAGGAGCGCGGGGTGATCCGTTTCACACATCCGCTCCTCGCCTCAGTTCACTACTCGTGGGCTACGCCCGCCGAGAGACGTGCCGTGCATGCGCGGCTGGCACAGACGAACCTGGACCCCGAGGAGCGTGTCCACCATCGGGCGCTTGCCGCGGAAGGGCCGGACGAAGAGACAGCGCTTGCGCTCGACGACGCCGTCAGGCTCGCCAGTGCGCGAGGCGGACTCGCCTCTGCTGTTGTGCTTGCCGAGCTCGCGCTGACGCTGACACCTCCCGGGAGCACGGGTGCGCACGGACGAGTGCTCACAGCCGCCGACCTGCTCTTCTCGACTGGCGATCGCGCACGCGCCGAGTCGTTGTTGGCAACTGCGCTGGGGCGGGCGGCCGACGACCACGAGCGCGCTGAGCTCCACCTGAAGCAGGCGGAACTCGCGTACGAGCATGATCAGACCGCGTCGCGCAAGCTCTTCTTGTTGGCGCTCGAGCGCGCTGGCAATGACGCGCGACTTCGCGTCGATGCACTCGGCTGGCTCGCAGGTGGGTTCTGGGCGTCCGAGCCCGAGGAGGCGCTCGGGTACGCGGAGGCGGCGGTGCGAGTCGCGAACCGCAACGGCGACCCTCTCGTGCTCGCGATCGCGCTAGACGCTCTCGCCCACACGCGCTACATGTTGTCGGGGGAGATCGAGACGGAGGTGTACGAGCGGGCAATTGCTCTCGCGCGATCGACGGGCGACGTGAAGGCGGCAGCGGAAGCGTGGGGAGAATATGCGGGCGCGCTCCTGGACTCCTGGGAACTCGACCGGGGCCGCGAGATCCTGGAGCTGCTGGTGGACCAGGCGCGTGCCAGGGACGACTCCGAGGTGGCGGGACGTCTCGAGCAGCTCGCCTTCATCGAGCTATGCGCGGGCAACCTCGACCGGGCTGCTGAGCTCGCCTCTGAAGCCGTCGCGGTGGCCGAGCAGGGAGGGCGTCTGAACTCCGAGATGTACGCACTCTTCCGCCTCGGCTGGATCGAGGCGCTCCGCGGCGACGTCGAGGCGGCGCGAGAACTGTGTGCCCGCTCTGAGCGGATCGCCGAGCAGAGCTCCGGCTTCGTCCGTGGCGCGCGCCTCACCCTCGGCTATCTCGAGAGTGCGCTCGAGAACCACGACGCGGCCTGGCGGTACCTCGACCCTGCGAACCCTCTAACCGGAACGATGCCGCCTGGACGCCCGGTCCTCCACGTCGCCGAGTCGGTCGAGGTCCTGGCAGCGCTCGGGCGTAGCGACGAGGCGCGCGACATGCTCGAGCCGTTCGCCGAGCGTGCCGAGGCGCTCGACCGTGTCTGGGCGATAGCTCTGACCGCCCACTGCCGCAGCCTTATCTGCGCAGCCGAAGGAGACCTGGACGGTGCGGAGAGGGCTGCGCTCCGCGCGATCGCCCTCACCGAGGACAACGGCTGGCCGCTTCAGCTCGGGCGTGCACTGCTCGCGCTCGGATCCGCGAAGCGACGCCGACGTCGCAAGGCCGAGGCTCGTGCGGCGCTCGAGCAGGCGGTCGCTGTCTTCGATGGCATGGGTGCCGCGATCTGGCTCGAGCGCGCCCGCCGGGAGCTTCGACGGATCGGAGGCAGGAGGACTCCCGCGGGTCGCGAGCTCTCGGAGACCGAGGCGCGCATCGTGGAGCTGGTTGCGGTCGGGCAGTCGAACAAGGAAGTGGCGTCTGCCCTCCACCTGAGCCCGAAGACGGTGGAGTGGAATCTGTCGAAGATCTACCGCAAGCTCGGAGTCCACTCGCGGACGGAGCTCGCCGCCACGCGAAGCACGGAGAAGTAGGGCAAGTCCGGGGACATCCCCGGTTGGTCGGATCGCCGTGGCTGCCTAGCCTCGAGCTGTGAAGACCTTTCTGGTCGAGCGGTACCTACCAGGGGTCACCGCCGAGCAGCTGGACGCCGCAGCGGCACGGCTCGCCCGTGCCTCTGCGGCGCTATCTGCGAGCGGAGTCCCCGTCAAGTACGTGGGCTCGACCGTGATCCTGGAAGAGGAGTCGTGCCTATCCCGCTTCGAGGGCGGACGCGCGGACGATGTCCGCCGGGCATGCGAGCACGCAGGTGTCGCCTTCGCCCGAATCGTGGAGACACGTGACCTCTCTTCCGGGGAGGGGGAACCATGAAGAGACACACTCGGATCGGCGCAGTGCTCTCCGCGGCGCTTCTCGGAGTCGTCGCGATCGTGACCCTCGTGGCCACCGCAACCGCGAGCGCGCCCGATGCACGCAACCTGAACGGCACGATCTGGGTCGCGAACCGCGGCGCTCACACGATTCGGAGCTTTGACGCTTCGACCGGGGCGACCCAGGCGACGATCGCGATGGCTCCGAGCTCGCAGCCGGGCGACCTCGCCTATGCGAACGGCAAGCTGTACGTCGCCGAGGAGTTCGGCAACGCTCCGGCGATCGCGGTCGTCGATCCCGGCTCGGGCGTGGTGCTGAAGCGATTCCCGATCGGCCCGTCGCCTCCGGCGCCCTCCGCGCGTCCGCATCACGTGCATGCGAGCAACGACGGGCGGCTCGTGGCGTTCGGCCTCTACGGGACGGACCTGGTCGCGGTGGTGGAGACCGAGACGGACACGCTGCTCGGCCCGTGGGACACGAACCCGACAACCACCAACGCAAGAGCGCATGCCGCCGTGTTCTCGAGGAACGCGAAGACGCTCTACGTCGCGAGCGACGCCTCGAACGAGATCGTCGCGCTCGACCCTAGGACCGGCGCGATCTTCTGGCGGATGGATGTGCCAGGTGCACACGAGCTCGCCGTGATGCGAGACGGGAAGACCGCATTCGTCGCCCGCCGGACGGCAAACCGGGTCGCCCTGGTCGACCTCGTGAACCGGACGTTCACGGACGTCCTGGAGCTCGGCCTTCCGGACACGCTGAGGCTGTCGAAGGGCGACAGGCGGCTTACGATCGGCCTGCGAACGTCACCCGCACAGCTCGCGGTCGTCGACACCAGCACGCTCGCGTACGAGCTCGTCGGGATCGGCCCCCTGCTCGACCCGACGACGATCGCCGGCCATCAGTGGACGTCACGGAACGGGCGGTACACGTTCGCCGGCTTCGAGGGCGGGTCGGCCCCCGGGGTCGCCGTGATCGACCATCGCGTAGGAAACGAGGTCCTGCAGTCGCTCGACTATCCCGGCAGGCCACACGGCGTCGACCTCGTGCCCGAGCCGGGCGACGACAGTGACCAGGAGGGGTAGCGCCATGCAGCTCGCGATCACCAGACTCGGTGTCATGGTCATCCTCGGCGCGCTCACCGTGCAGGCGGTCGCGTCCGCCAATCCGAAGTTCAAGGAGTTCACCGAGTGGTCGTCGCCCGTGAACCTCGGCGCGCCGATCAGCACGGCGGCAGAGGAGAGCGCTCCCGCGATCTCCGAGGACGCGCGCAGCCTCTACTTCAATCGCAACCCGAACGTGCCAGTCGACAACGACGAGGACCTCTACGTGTCGCAGCGCGGAACTCGGCACGAGGAATGGGGCGATCCGCTCCCCCTCGTGACAGTCAATACGCCAGCGTTCAATGAACGCAATGCGACCTTGTCGCGCGATGGGCTGCTCATGTTCTTCTCGAGCGATCGGCCGGGCGGCTTCGGCGGCCTCGACCTCTACGTCTCGCGACGGACGGAAAGGAAAGACGATCAGGGGTGGTCGACGCCGGTGAACCTCGGAGCGGCGGTCAACAGCACTGCAGCGGATGTCGGCCCCGCCTAGGTCGAGGACGAGGGCGGGAGGACGGTCCTCTACTTCACGAGCAACCGGCCCGCTCCTGCGGGCTTCGGCGCTGCCGACATCTACGTGAGCACGCTCGGCGTCGACGGCTCCTTCGGCTCGGCGATGCTGGTGCCGGAGCTGAGCAGCCCTAGCGGTGACGCGCGTCCGGCGACCCGAGCGGACGGGCCCGAGCTGATCCTTCATTCGAACCGTCCGGGGCCGCCGGCCTCGTGTCCGACAGTCAGCCCGAACTCTTCGGGCGGTCAGGACCTCTGGGTAGCCACACGCGCGAGCAACGAGGATCCGTGGTCGTGCGCGGTGAACCTCGGGCCGATCGTCAACAGCGCGTCGAACGACTTGCAGGCTGACCTCTCGGATGATGCCGAGGTGCTGTTCTTCTCGTCGAACCGGCTAGGCGGCTTCGGAAGCGACGACCTCTGGATGAGCGAGCGCGAGAAGAGCACGGAAGATTGACTTGCGCGGGGCGGCCCGCGCGAGCGGGCCGCCCCGCTTGTCAGGCCGCCGCGACCGCCTGCAGCTCGCGGCGTAGATCCTTGATCTCATCGCGCAACTTCGCCGCGTATTCGAACCGCAGCTCCTCGGCTGCGAGATACATCTCCTCCTCGAGCGTGACCACGAGCTTCTCGAGCTCGTCCGGGGTCATCCCCTCGACCTCGACCTTGCCGCGGCGGCGGCGCGAGGGGACGTTCGGCGACTCGAGCGAGAGCAGCTCCGTGATGTCGGAGACGCCCTTGACGATCGACTCCGGCGTGATCCCGTGCTCCTCGTTGTAGGCGATCTGCACCTCGCGGCGCCGGTTCGTCTCCTCGAGCGCGCCCTGGATCGCCTCGGTGACCTTGTCCCCGTACAGCAACACGCGGCCGTTCACGTGGCGGGCTGCGCGTCCGATCGTCTGGATGAGCGACGTCTTGCCCCGGAGGAAGCCCTCCTTGTCGGCATCGAGGACGGCGACGAGCGAGACCTCCGGCAGGTCGAGCCCCTCCCGCAGCAGGTTCACGCCGACGAGGACGTCGTAGTCGCCGAGCCGGAGCTCGCGGATGATCTGGATCCGCTCCAGGGTGTCGATCTCGGAGTGGAGATAGCGCGCCCGGATCCCGGCCTCCAGCAGGTAGTCGGTCAGGTCCTCGGCCATCTTCTTGGTCAGCGTCGTCACGAGGACGCGCTCCCCGACCTCCTCGCGGCGCCGGATCTCGTTCATCAGGTCGTCGATCTGGTTGCGGGTCGCGCGCAGCTCGACCTCGGGGTCGACGACGCCGGTGGGCCGGATCAGCTGCTCGGAGACGACGGTCGAGCGCGAGAGCTCGAACGCTCCGGGCGTCGCCGACAAGAAGACGAGCTGCGGCACCTTGCCCAGGAACTCGTCGAAGCGGAGCGGCCGGTTGTCCAGCGCCGATGGGAGACGGAAGCCGTAATCGATCAGCGTCTGCTTGCGCGAGCGGTCGCCTTCGTACATCCCGCCGAGCTGGGGAACCGTCTGGTGCGACTCGTCCACGAAGACGACGAAGTCGTCGGGGAAGTAGTCGATGAGCGTGAACGGGTGCGAGCCCGCGGGGCGCCCTTCCAGGATCCGCGAGTAGTTCTCGATCCCGCTCGTGAAGCCGAGCTCTCTCAGCATCTCCATGTCGTACTCGGTGCGCTGACGGAGGCGGTGCGCCTCCAGCATCCGCCCCTCCTGCTCGAACTTCGCCACCTGCTGCTCCAGCTCCGCGCGGATGTCGTCCACCGCGCGCTCGATCGTCGGCCGCGAGGTGATGTACTCCGTCGCGGGCCAGATCGCGAGGTTGTCCATCCGCGAGTAGACCTCGCCGGTCAGCGGGTCGAAGTGCGTGATCTGCTCGACCTCGTCGCCGAAGAACGAGACGCGATAGGCGGTCTCGCCGTTCGCGGGCTGGATCTCGACGACGTCGCCCTTGACCCGGAAGCGACCGCGGCCGAGCACGGTGTCGTTCCGCACGTACTGGCTGTCGATGAGCTTGCGCAGAAGCGCGTCGCGGTCGTGGTCCTGCCCCACCTCGAGCACGAGCAGCCGCTCGCGCCACTCTTCCGGCGAGCCGAGGCCGTAGATGCACGAGACCGAGGCGACCACGACGACGTCGCGGCGAGTGAGCAGCGACGCGGTCGCGGACAGGCGGAGCCGCGCGATGTCATCGTTCTGGGACGAGTCCTTCTCGATGTAGAGGTCGGCCTGCGGGACGTACGCCTCCGGCTGGTAGTAGTCGTAGTACGAGACGAAGTACTCGACCGCGTTGTCCGGGAAGAACTCCCGGAACTCGTTGCAGAGCTGCGCCGCGAGCGTCTTGTTGTGCGCGATGACGAGCGCCGGGCGTTGAAGCTTCTCGATCGCCCACGCCATCGTCGCGGTCTTGCCGGTGCCCGTCGCGCCGAGCAGCGTCTGGAAGCGGTTCCCGGCGTCGACCGACGCCGAGATCTCCTCGATGGCGCGCGGCTGGTCGCCGGTCGGCGCGTACTGGTCGGTCGTCCTGAACGCTCGCTCCACCCGGGCAGCGTAGCC
>CAWKDP010000015.1:0-59597 GCA_963848405.1 uncultured Actinomycetes bacterium
GCTCGCGAAGAGCGATGCGAAGGCGGTCAGCGGCGGCAGGATGGCGTTCCGGGCGGCGTAGCTCGTCATCACGCGACGATCGGTCAGGCCCTTCGCGCGGGCCATCGTCACGTAGTCCTCCTGGATGGTCGTGATCATCACGTTCCGCATCCCGAGCATCCAGCCGCCCACGGTGAGCGCGACGATCACGAGCACCGGCAGCTGAGCGTGACGGAAGGCGTCCCCGACGAACTCCCACGAATACGCCGGCACGATGTCCGTCGAATACGCGTGCTGAGTCGGGAACCATCCCAGCCTGAAGCCGAGAAGGTAGACGGCGAGCAGGCTGAGGAAGAACGCCGGGAACGACAGGAGCGCCATCAACGTAGGCGTCCCGACGCGGTCGATGAACCCGCCGCGGCGCCAGGCCGCCAGCATGCCGAGGAACGTCCCGACGATGAAGGAGATCAGGAAGGCCATCCCGACCAGGAAGATCGACCACGGCAGCGAGTTCCGGACCACTTCCGTCACCGGCACCTGGTTGGCCGTGGAGACGCCGAGGTCACCCGTGAACGTGTTCTTCAGGTAGTGCCCGTACGCTACGAGGACCGACTCGTCTTGCGACCCGAGCGACGCCTGCAACTGCTTCAGCACGTCCGGGTTGTTCCGGATCGCCTCGCCGTAGCGCAGGATCAGGCCGTCGAGCGGCGATCCCGGCATCAGCCGTGGCAACGCGAAGTTCAGCGTCACCGCGACGAAGAAGGCGAGGAAGTAGAACAGGAGTCGGCGGGCGAGGAAGCGCATGGCTGGCTCTCTGGCTCGGTGGGATCGTAGTGCCGGCTGTCAGCGGTAGGGGGCGCACGGCGTGCGCCCCCTACCACGGTCGTCGATGGTGTCCTAGTTGTCCAACGCGTTGGGAAGCGCAGGCACCTTCGGCTTTCCCTTCGCGTCGGCGTAGTACAGCGACAGGAGAGAGATTTGCACCTGCTGCTGCGTCGAGTAGATGGGATCCGCGTACTGGTTGTTCCAGTTGACGAAGCCCTTGACGTACTTCGTGCTGTACGTCGACCAGCGCGGGCCGATGAACAGCGGGATGTGCGGCAGCTCGTTCAGGAAGATCTCCTGGAGCCTGTACGCCGCCTGCAGCTGCTTCTTCCGGTCGAGCGTGCCCTTGAACTGCTTGAGGATCGCTGCGCCCTGGGCGTTGGCGTTCCGCTCGAAGTTCCCGAATGCGAGTGCGTCCTGTCCGGTCGGAACGATCTGCGAGGGATCGAAGTGCGAGAAGAAGTACCCATACGGTGTCGGGTCTCCGCCGCCGTTGCTCCAGATCAGGCTCGGCTTCGTGCCACTGATCGCGCTGTTCGACACCCACGCCGGCCAGTCGGGCTCGATCTTGACCGACGCGTCGATCCCCACGGCCTGCAGGTTGCGAGCGATGATCTGCAACGAGGAGACCCAGTCGGACCACCCGCCGATCACGTGCAGCTGGAACTTGACCCTGTCGCCCTTCGGGTCGTACAGGTCACCGCTCTTGTACGTGAAGTTGGCGTCCGTGAACGTCTTCCTCGCCGCGCCGGGATCGAAGGTCGCCATCTGCCTCGCCTTCGCCCTGATCGCCGGGTTGATCCACTTCGGATACAGCTGCTCGAGCCCGAGGGCGGTCGTCGGGGGTGCGTAGCCGTACTCGCCGAGCCTGGAGACCGTCTTGCGGTCGATCGCCAGGCTTACTCCCCTGCGGAAGGCGGCCAGGCCATAGGGGTACTGCGTCGTGTTGAAGGTGAGGCTGATCGGTAGGGCGGTCGTCAGGTACGCGTTGTGGAAGTTCTTGGGATCCTTGTCCATGTAAGCGGACTCGACGTTCGGGACGAAGTTGTGCGTCCAGTCGGCCTGACCGCTCACGATCTGGAGCAGGCCCGCATCGTTCGACGCGGTGAAGATCCGCTCCACGCAGTCGATCCGCGGCAGCCCTTTCGCCCAGTAGCTCTTGTTCTTCGAGAGCTGGTAGGACTGACCGCTGAAGCGTGTGACGCGGTTGAACGGTCCCGATCCGACGGGATTCGTGTTCGCGAAGTTGACGACGTCCTTGACCTTGGACCAGATGTGCCTCGGGACGATCGGGACGTTGACGAGCTGCGACCCGAGGAACGTCGAGTCGACCGCCTTGAAGCGGATGACCACCTTGTTCGCCCCGACGCGCGCGACGCCCGCGATGTTGCTGTTCGCCCCGGTCAGGTTGATGCGGTCGGCCGCCTTGTCCTGCCGGCCGATCGTGAGGCTGTAGAGCACGTCCGCGGCCGTCAACGGCTTGCCGTCGGACCACTTGACGTTCCGCCGAACGGTAATGGTGAGCGCCTTGCCGTTCTTCGACCAGGCGAGATTCTGGCCGAGGAGGTTGTACTGCCGCCCGCCTCCGACCGCGGTCGAGATGAGGAGGTTCTCGTAGATGCCGCCCCACGTGAAGTCACGCTGGGCTCCGAGGTTGAAGGGGTTGAAGTTGCGCACGAACGCCTGATCGCCGGAGCCCGCTGCGACGACGCAGGGGTGAGCCCTGGCGCTCGAGTTCGACGCCGCGGCGACGGCCGACGCCACTATGGCTACCGCCAGGAGCGCTCCAGCCGTCCCCACCATCAAGATTCGATTCCGAACTGACGAAGTCTTCATTTCTGCGATCTCACTCCTTTACTCCCTAATGTCGTTCCCCGGGTACGCGCTCCCTGCGGTATCCGTGGAACGACCTGGCGCTGTCAGGGAGCGACTCTGCATGTTCGTAGGACGTTGCTCGTCTGGTGGTCCGTCCTCCCTCCGTTCGGCCCGCGCCGCCGAGCGCTCTGGACGGCGCAGGGGCGGCTGCGGAAGTTTCCGGTAATTGCCGGAACAATGTCACGTTTTGGGAAAAAGTCAAGCCGCGACCAAAGGTGTCGATTCCCGCATATGCGCTGTTTTTGGCTCATCGAGGCGCAATGACTGCTGAGGGTGATCGTTTCCGCGATTTCGGGAATCACCGGGAATAGAGTAGACTGCCGCCCGTGAGCGTCGCGCGAGCACATCGACCCGGGCGAGCAACCATTCGGGACATCGCCGAGCAGGCTGGTGTGTCCATGGCGACCGTGTCGCGGGTTCTGAACGACCGGCCCGATGTGGCGCAGGAAACGCGCCAGGCCGTGCTCGAGGTGATCCGGGAGCTCAACTTCGCGCCCAGCCGCACGCTGAGTGCCGTCCCCGCCGGGCGCACCGGGTTGGTCGGCGTCACGACCCCGATGTTCCACGGCGACTACTTCTCGGGGATCATCACCGGCATCACCGATGCTCTGGACCAGCTCGACCTCCAGGCCGTGCTGTGTCCGACGTTCCACCTCCACCAGCACGAGGCCGGCCTCGTGGATCGACTCGTCCGGGCCAAGACCGACGGGGCGATCCTGGTCCTCCCGTCCGAGTCGAGCGACGAGCTCCAGACGCTCCAACGCCGCGGCTTCAAATTCGTCATCGCGGACGAGGCATACCGGCTGAACGGCGACTTCCCGATCGTCACCACCGCGAACATGGCAGGAGCCATCGACGCGACCAAGCACCTGCTCTCGCTCGGCCATCGGCGGATCGGTCTCATCAAGGGCATCCCGGACTTCGTCGCAACGGAAGAGCGCGCAATCGGCTACCGCTCCGCGCTCACCGAGGCCGGTGTGCCGCTCGACCCACACCTCGAGGTCTGCGGAGAGTTCAACACCATCGACGGCCGTGTAGCGGCAGCCCAGCTGCTCGACCTCCCGGAGCCGCCCACGGCGATCTTCGCGTGCAACGACGACATGGCGGTCGCCGTTCTGCAGGAGGCGCGAGAACGTGGCATTGACGTCCCGGAGGACCTCTCGGTGGTCGGATTCGACGACGCCACGATCTCGCGGATCACGCTGCCCGCGATCACGACCGTACGCCAGCCCTTCGAAGAGATCGGCCGCATGGCGGTCACGCTCCTGACCCGCATGATCGAGGGGCAGACGGTCGATCCCCTCCGGCTCGTGATGGGGGCCCGCCTAGTCGTGCGCGACTCGACAGCGCCCGTGCGCCACTGACCACCCCCGAGCGTCGAGCAACACGCGTCCGCGCGTGGGCTGTTCGCGCCGGTTGACGTCGGCCCCGTGAGGGAACCGCCGAGGTAATGGCGCCGGGGCATGCCGGAGGACGGCTGGCTCGTCCTGTACCACGGCGTGCTCACGTCCTGCACGGAGCTGCTCGAGTTCGTCCGGCACTGAGAGAGGGCGAGGCAAGCCTCGCCCCTACGGCTTCTGGTTGACTCGGACGGTGATGTCCGATCGCGTGCTCACGCGACCGTTCCTCCTCGCCGTGCTCGCAGAGCTCGCGGCGTGCCTCTCGATCGGGATGCTGCTCGCGATCCTGCCCGTGTACGCCGACGACGAACTGGCGACGGGCAGCTTCGGCGTCGCGCTGGTGGTCGCGGCAGTGAGCCCGATGCTGCTCCTCTCCCAGCCGTACGCCGGGCGCGTCGGCGACCGCAGAGGACGGCGCCTGCTGATCGTCTCGGGGGCGCTGATCGCGACCGCCAGCGTGGCCGCATACACGCTTGCGGACTCGCTCGCGCCTCTCGTCGGCCTTCGCCTGCTGACCGGAGTCGGCGAGGGGCTGATGCTCGTCGGCCTGGCGACGATGGTCACCGACCTCGCACCGCCGACGCGCCGCGGCGAGGCGCTCAGCCTGTACAGCCTCGGGCTCTGGGCCGGCCTCGCGCTCGGCCCGCTGCTCGGGGAGCTCGTGCTCGGCGACGATCGCTTCGACGCCGTGTGGCTGCTGGCCGCTGCCTCCTGCTTCGTCGCGGGTCTCATCGGGCTCTCACTCCCGGAAACGGCGCCGGCACGCGGGCCCAGGGAGAGCTTGGTCACGCCGCGCCTCGTCCATCCAGCGGCGATCGGGCCCGGCCTCGTGCTGACCCTCACCGTGCTCGGATTCGCCGCCCTCGGCACGTTCGGCGCCCTCTACGCGCGCGAGCTCGGTCTCGACGGAGCCGGCGGCGTCTTCCTCGTCTTCTCCGCCGTCATCGTCGCGACGCGGATCGTCGCCCGGAAGGTCCCGGACCGGCTCGGGCCGAAGCGGACGTCGCGCGTGGCGCTCGTCCTGCTGTCGGCCGGGCTGCTGACGATCGGCCTCTGGAACGTCCCCGCCGGGCTCTTCGTCGGCGCGATGGTGGTCGCCTTCGGGCACGCACTCGCCTTCCCATCGCTGATGACGCTCGCGGTGAACTCGGCGCCGGCCGGTGAGCGCAGCTCCGTCGTCGGCACGTTCACGGCCTTCACCGAGCTCGGCTTCCTCGTCGGGTCACTCAGCCTGGGGGCCATCGCATCGACGGTCGGCTACGACGGCGTGTTCGTCGTCTGCGCATTCGGGCCGCTGCTCGGCGTGCTCGTGCTCACGCGCATCGCCCCTCGCCGCCCCGTGCCGGCGATCGAGGCCGCCTAGGTGGAGCGGCGGGAGCTCGGCCGGAGCGGCATCGCCGTCTCGCGGGTCATTCTCGGCTGCGGGAACTTCGGCGGCGTCGGCTCGTCGCCCGCGTTCTGGGGTCGGGGGATCCCGCAGGACAAGGCGACGCGGATCATGGACGCCGCCTGGGAGCTCGGCATCACGACGTTCGACACCGCCGACGCATACGGCGGGGGACGCAGCGAGTCCTGGATCGGCGAGTGGCTCGCGACGAAGGGGCCCGACGTGCGCGACGCGATCGCCGTCGAGACGAAGACCTACAACCCGGTCGAGGAAGGCGGCGACCGCGGCCTCGCGCGGGCACGCATCCTCCGGCAGATCGACGCAAGCCTGACGCGCCTCGGCGTCGAGCGAGTCGCCGTCTACCTTGCGCACGAGTTCGATCCGGACGTCCCGCAGGAGGAGACGCTCGGCGCGTTCGACGAGCTAGTCCGGCAGGGGAAGGTCGGGGCGGTCGGCGCCTCCAACCTCACGGCCGAGCAGCTCGCCGAGGCAGTGGAGCTCTCCGAGCTCGAGGGGCTCACGCGCTACCAGGTCGTCCAGAACTCCTTCTCGCTGCTCGATGCCGGCGACGCCGAGACGGTGTTCCCCGTCTGCCGCGAGCACGGGCTCGGCTACGAGGCGTTCGGGCCGCTCGCCGGCGGGTGGCTCACGGGGAAGTACCGGCGGGGCGAGGCGTATCCGGAGGGATCGCGCATGACCCAGCGGCCCGAGTCGTACCTTCGCTACGCGAGGGACGACGTCTTCGAAGCGCTCGAGGCGTTCGAGCGCGAGGCCTTCCAGCGCGGCGTCTCGATGGCCGGGCTCGCGCTCGCGTGGCTGCTCGCGACGCACGACGTGACGGCCGTCGTGGTCGGACCGACCCGCGCCGAGCACCTCGATCCCGTGAAGGAGGCGCTCGCGCTCGAGCTCGCGGCCGAGGACCACCACCATCTGCGAGGGTTCTTCGCGTGAGCGTCCTCGTCCTCTCGGAGCACGACGTCGAGCGGCTGCTCGACATGGAGTCGTGCATCGAGGCGATGGCCGAGGTCCTCGCGTCACTCGCGCGCGGCGAGCTCTTCCTCCCGCTCCGCTCGGTGGCTCGTCCGCCCGATGCAGCCGGACTCTTCGGCCTCATGCCCGCCTACCGGGGCGGGTCGGCGCCCATGTGGTCGCTCAAGGAGATCGTGATCGCCCCGGGGAACCCGGCACGCGGCCTCGACACCCACCAGGGCGGCGTGCTCCTGCACGACGGCGAGACCGGTGAGCTCGTCGCGCTGTTGAACGCCTCGCCGATCACAGCGATCCGGACCGCAGCGGTGTCTGCGGTCGCCACCCGCGCTCTCGCGCGCCCCGACTCACAGCGGGTCGCGATCCTCGGTGCGGGAGTCCAGGCACGCGCGCACGTCGTCGCGATGCGGGCGGTGCTCGACGACCCCGAGATCCGGGTCTGGGCGCGCTCGCTCGAGGCGGCGGAGAGGCTCGGTGCAGAGGTCGGCGCGATCGTCGAACCCTCCGCAGACGCGGCCCTCTTCGGGGCTGACGTCGTATGCACGACGACGTCTGCGACGGAGCCGGTCGTGCAACGTCGCTGGCTGGCGCGCGGTGCTCACGTCAATGCGGTCGGCGCGTGCCTGCCGACCGTCCGCGAGCTCGACACGGAGACCGTCGCCACGTCGTCGTTCTTCACGGACCGCCGAGAGTCCGCGCTCGCGGAAGCCGGCGACTACGTCATCGCTGCCGCGGAAGGCGCGATCGGGCCGGATCACATCAAGGCCGAGCTCGGCCAGGTGCTCGCGGGAATGCATCCGGGCCGAAAGCACGAGGACGAGCTGACGGTGTTCGAGTCGCTCGGGATCGCGGTCGAGGACCTCGCCGCCGCAGAGCTGGTCGTGAGCCGCGCGCGCGAGCAGGGCGCGGGGTCCGAGGTGGACTTCTGATCCCGCTCGACGACATCGAGCGCGCGCGCGCGCGCCTGGGCAACACGGTCGTCCGCACGCCGCTCGTCCGGCTCCACCTCGACGGGACGGAGCCCGAGATCTGGCTCAAGCTCGAGAACCTGCAGCCGATCGGCTCGTTCAAGCTCCGCGGAGCCGGGAACGCGATCCTCGAGGCCCCTCGCGCGGACCTACAGGCCGGCGTCGTGACGACGAGCACCGGGAACATGGCGCAGGGCGTCGCCTGGATGGCCCGCCAGCTCGGCGTCCCGGCGACGATCGTCGTCCCCGACAATGCGTCGCCCGCGAAGCTCGCCGCTGTCGAGCGGCTCGGCGGGCGGGTCGTCCGCATTCCCTGGGACAAGTGGTGGGCCGCGGTCGAGGCCGACAGCGAGCGCGACCTCGGCGAGGGCGTCGAGGGCTTCTTCGTCCATCCCGTGCGCGACCCGCCGGTGATCGCCGGCAACGGGACGATCGGTCTCGAGCTAGTGGAGCAGCTGGAAGACATCGACGCCGTGCTCATTCCGTGGGGCGGTGGCGGCCTGACCACCGGCATCGCAAGCGCGCTGCACGCGCTCTCACCCCAGACGAAGGTCATCGTGTGCGAGCCGGAGTCCGGCGCTCCCGTCACCGCCGCGCTCGCGAACGGAGGAGTCCCGACGCCGGTCGACTTCACGCCCTCGTTCATCGACGGAGCCGGCTCCGGCGGGCTCCTCAGGGAGATGTGGGAGCACGCGGGCGGACTCATCTCGAGCTCCGCGGTCATTTCGCTCGAGTCGGCGGCAGCGACGGTTCGACTGCTGCTCGAGCGGGCACGGATCGTCGCCGAAGGCGCAGCGGCGCTCCCGGTCGCGGCCGCGCTCGCAGGTGCAGGAGGCTCCGGGCGGCTGGTCTGCATCGTCTCGGGCGGAAACATCGATCCCGCCCGCTTGCAGGCCATTCTCGAGAACCGCGTCCCGGACTAGACGCTAGGCGCGGCGCGAAAGGGGAAGCGCGTACCAGAGGACGGCGAATCCGAGCGCCGTCAGCCCCGCGACAAAGAACGCGACCCAGCGCGCGAACAGGTAGTCGCCGATGAGCAGGATCGAGCACGTCATCGAGGCAGCGAGGAGCGCCGAGCCGACCAGCGCGAGGCGGTTTCCGATCTGGAGCAACGCCTCCTTGTCGCGCTGCCGCCATTGGATGCGGTGGTACGTCGTCGGCGCGACCAGGCAGACGGTCGCCGCCAGTGCGGCGAGCAGGCAGATCGCGTACAGATCGCGCTGGAAGTCCGTGACCTTCTCGAAGCCCGACGCGAATGGGGCGGTCAGCAGGAAGGCGAACAGCACCTGCACTCCGGGGAGGAGCACACGGAGCTCGTTCAGCAGCTCGATGAGCTCGCGGTCGAGGCGCTCGGCGCGCGACTCCTGCTCGTTGCCTGCCATGCAGAAGCGATCATTCCCCGGTGCGCCCGATCTCACTCACGGCCCTCCGCCGGCTGACGATCGCTGCCCAGGGCTTTGCGACACGGCGGCGTCGCGGGACCGCAGGCGAGGTCGAAGCGGCAATCCGACGCGCGTCCTGCATCCAGATCGACTCGATCACAGCGCTCGAGCGAAGCCACCGCATCGTGCTCGGCTCGCGCGTCGGCGACTATCCACGGCAGACGCTTTCGCGACTGCTCGGAGAGGGCCGGGTGTTCGAGTTCTGGGCGCACCAGGCCTGCTTCATCCCGGTCGAGGACCAGCCTCTCTACCGCGTCTGGATGACGGCCGAGCACCCGTGGCGAGGCGACGTCCTCGCCCGCTATCCGGACCTCGCCACGGAGGTACGCGCGGTCATCCGCGAGCGGGGCCCGGTCACGTCACGAGACTTCGACGGCGCGGGCGGCGGCGGTGGGATGTGGAACTGGAAGCCCGCGAAGATGGTGCTCGAGGCGCTCTGGAACAGCGGCGAGATCGTCATCGCCGGGCGCGTCAACGGCTTCCAGCGCCTGTACGACCTGCCCGAACGCGTGCTCCCGCGCGCCGTACTCGAGGCGCCGACTCCCGATCGCGCGACACAGCTGCGCGAGCTCGTGATCCGCGCCGTCGTCGCCCGCGGCGCTCTCACCGAGTCGGGCGTGTCGAGCCACTGGGACTTGAAGGGTGGCGCTGCCCGCATCGCGCCGGTCGCGGACGAGCTCGTCGCGGACGGCATCCTCGAGCGGCTGGCGGTGGAGGACGACGGCGCGCCCGTGCTCGTTCCCGCAGAGACCGACCTCGACCCGCCGCGCGCCTCGACGGCGGTGCTGCTCTCGCCGTTCGACAACCTGCTCTGGGACCGGCGGTTCTTGCGGCGCGTCTTCGAATTCGACCACGTCATGGAGATCTTCAAGCGGGCGCCCGAGCGCCGGTACGGCTACTACGTGCTGCCCTTCCTCTGGCGGGACCGGATCGTCGGCCGCGCCGATCTGAGGTCGGATCGCGCCGAGGGTGCGCTGCTCGTGAAGGCGTTCCACGTCGAGCCCGGCGTTCGCGGCTCGGCCGCCCTCGGCGAAGCGCTCGACCGCGCGCTCGAGCGGCTCCGGCGCGTCGCCGGTCTAGAGCGAGTCGTGCGATGACGATCGTCTCCCCCGAAGAGGCGCGGCGGATCGCGGTTCGGGCGCAGGCGCTCGACGGCTCCGCGACGAGCGTCCTCGAGACGGTTCGCCGAGTTGGCCGCCTGCAGATCGACCCGATCTCGACGGTGGCGCCGCCGCAGCAGCTGGTTCTCTGGAGCCGCCTCGGGCCGTACGACGTCGCCGAGCTCGACCGGCTCTTGCAGGAGCGGGAGCTGTTCGAATGGGCCGCGTTCATCTGGCCTGCGGACGCGCTGCCGATCATCCGCGCGCGCATGCGGCGGAAACGCGGCAGGTACACGTTCGAGCGGCGGGGGACGGAGTTTCTGCGCGTCAATCGGCGCTTCAAGCGCTACGTCCTCGACGAGCTCGAGCGGCGCGGGCCGCTGCTCGCGCGCGAGCTCGAGGATCGGTCGGTGACGCCTCGCGAGTCGCACGGCTGGACCGGCGGTCGCGGAGTAACGGAGATGCTCGAGATCCTCGCCGGCCGTGGTGTCGTCGCCGTCGTCGGCAGGCGCGACGGCCAGCGCCTCTGGGACCTCGGCGAGCGCTGGTTTCCGGACACGGAGAGGATCTCGCTCGCGGAGGCGGAGCGGCGGGCAGAGGAAAATCGCTTCCGGGCGGTCGGCGTCCGGCTCACCGCCTCCGGGTGGGAGGCGCACCCCGAGGCGACCGACGGGGCCGTGCCCGAGCGCGTAACGCTCCTCTCCCCGTTCGACCGGCTCGTACACGACCGCGACCGCACCGAGGCGCTGTTCGATTTCCGCTACCGCCTCGAGATGTACGTCCCGAAGGCGAAGCGAGAGTACGGCTACTACGTACTGCCGCTGCTGGTCGGCGACCGGCTCGTCGGCCGCGCCGAGCCGCGCTTCGACCGAAAGACGGGTACGCTCGAGCTGCTGGGCGCGTGGGGTGACACGTCCCGCCTGGACGAGGCCCTCGAGAGCCTCGCAAACTGGCTCGGCGCCGAGCGCATCGAGACCTGACGGCGCCAAGCCGCTCGACGGTCGGCGCGACCGCAGCGTCCCCTTACAGTGCCTGGCACTGTAAGGGTCGAAAGAGTGCGCCAATCGTTCCACGCAGTGCCCGTCCGTGGGGGACCTCGCCAGTAGCATCCGCGCGGTGAAGTTCGAGACGAAGGCCGTCCACGTCGGTCAGGAGCCCGACCCGGCCACCGGCGCGATCACGACGCCGATCTACCAGACCTCCACATTCGTCCAGGAGGAGGTCGGCGTCCACAAGGGCTACGACTACGCACGCGTCGCGAACCCGACGCGGACGGCGCTGCAGGAGGTCGTCGCCGCGCTCGAGGGAGCAACCCACGGGCACGCGTTCTCGTCCGGGCTCGGCGCCGCGACGACGCTCATGCACCTCGTCTCGCCCGGCGACCACGTCGTCTCGGTGAACGACGTCTACGGCGGGATCTACCGGATGTTCTCGCAGGTGTACGAGCCGAAGGGCTACCGCTTCACGTTCCTGACGCCGGACGAGATGTCGACGGGCCTCGCCGACCACGTCGACGAACGGACGAAGCTCGTCTGGCTCGAGACCCCGACGAACCCGCTCCTCAACCTCGTGGACATCAAAGCGGCCGCCGGGGCCGCGCACGCGGCCGGAGCGCTCGTCGTCGTCGACAACACCTTCGCGAGCCCGTACCTGCAGCAGCCACTCGCGCTCGGAGCAGATCTCGTGCTGCACTCCACGACGAAGTACCTCGGCGGCCACTCGGACGTCATCGGCGGCTTCGTCGCGACGTCCGACGACACGCTCTCCGAGCGGCTCGCGTTCCTGCAGAAGTCGCTCGGCGCAGTCCCCGGGCCGTTCGACTGCTGGCTCGTCCTCCGCGGCGTGAAGACGCTCGCCGTCCGCATGGAGCGCCAGTGCGAGAATGCGGTCACGATCGCGGCCCGGCTCGAGCGCGACCCGAGGGTCGAGACCGTCCTCTACCCCGGGTTCCCGTCCCACCCGGGTCACCGGATCGCGGTGCGTCAGATGCGGAACTTCGGCGCGATGGTCTCGTTCACGCTCGGCAGCGAGGAGGAGGCCGAAGCCGTCGTCGCGCGGACGAAGATCTGGAAGCTCGCGGAGAGCCTCGGCGGCGTCGAGAGCCTCATCGAGCTCCCCGCACGGATGACGCACGCGGCGACCGCCGATGCCCCCTTCGCGGTCCCGCCCAGCCTCATCCGGCTCTCGGTCGGCCTCGAGGCAGCGGAGGACCTCATCGACGACCTAGAGACCGCTCTCGCAGGGTGACGTTGCAACCGATAGATCTCCACCATCAGGCGCCGGGCATCGTCGGCTCGTACCTGCTCGAGACCGACGACGGCCCGGCGCTGTTCGACTGCGGCCCGACAACGAGCATCGCCCATCTCAAGGCCGGGCTCGCCGAGCGCGGGCTCGACCTGACGGAAGTGAAGCACCTCCTGCTCTCGCACATCCACCTCGACCACGCGGGGGCGGCCGGTGTCCTCGTTCGCGAGCACCCGTGGCTGCAGGTCCACGTCTCGGAGGTCGGTGCGCCGCATCTGATCGACCCCACGAAGCTCGAGTCGAGCGCCCGGCGACTGTACGGAACCGCCTTCGACGCTCTCTGGGGCGAGCTCGCGCCGATCCCCGCACGCAACGTGCACCTGGTCGGCGACCGCGTGCTCGGGCTCGACTGCTTCCCGACGCCGGGGCACGCTTGGCACCACGTCTCCTACCTCGACTCGGACGGCACGCTCTACGCCGGCGACGCAGCAGGAGTGCGCATCGGCTCCGGGCGCTTCGTCTCTCCTCCTTGCCCTCCACCCGAGTTCGACCTCGTCGCCTGGGAGCGGACGATCTCGGAGATCGAGACGCGCGTGCCCGGCCGGCTCGCGCTCATCCACTTCGGAGTCTTCGACGACGTCCAGGACCACCTCGCGGAGCTCCGCGAGACGCTCGCCCGCTGGTCGTCCCGGGTCGAGGACGGGATGGACGAGGCGACCTTCGTCGCCGCCGCGCGCTACGACGTCGAGCAGGTCGATCCCGAGCTCGCGGACGACTACGACCGCGCGGCGCCCTACTGGCACCACTACCGCGGGATCGAGCGCTACTGGCAGAAGCGTCGCGAGGCGAGCGTCGCGTAGGAGCTCTCAGCTCCCGTAGATCTGGATCGCGTCGTGCCGGAACTGCCTGAGGAACTCGAGCTGGCCGTCGGTCTTCGGGCTCGCGAGGTCCGCAAACGTCCTGAACACGGGCCCGAGCTGTCGGCCGGACTCCAGGAAGAGAGGCATCGTCGCGTCGAGGAGCTCCGCCTGTACATCAGAAGGCACATGCTCGGTGGTGACGACGAGGAGGTCGAGGTCCGAGCGGATCGGCATCCCAGCCGGACACGACTCGCCACGCGCGACCGAGCCGTAAACGAAGACTTCGAGGTCGTCGCCGAGCTTCTCGACGAGCACGTCGAGATAGCGCTCGAGAGACGACCGCTCGGCGTCGGTGAGAACCGGGAGGCCGGCTGCGATCCTCACTCACGCAGCGCGTGCGCCTGGAGGTCGGCGAGCGAGACGAACTCGAGCGCCGCGGCGTGCGTGGCCTCGAGCACGACCGGCGGCGCCACCCCGGCCTCGAGCGCCTCGCCCCAGCGCGCGGCGACGACACACCAGCGGTCACCTGGCTCGAGGCCGCCGAAGAGGTACTCCGGTCGCGGCGTCGAGAGATCGTTTCCGACCGACTTCGAGAACGCGAGGAACTCCTCCGTCATCACCGCGCAGACCGCGTGGAAGCCGGGGTCGCGTCCCTCCGTGCGGCAGTAGCCGTCCCGGAAGAAGCCGGTCACGGGATCGAACGAGCACGGCTCCAGGTCGCCGCCGAGGACGTTCACCCCCAGGATCGTACGGAGCAGCGAGGCTTGCCTTGCCCTACGCCCACCCGGTAACGAGCCACCGCCCGCGCCGGAAACGCGCCGTCATCGCGGTGAGGCGGACGAGGATGAGGACGACGAGCGCCGCCCAGACACCGCGGATGCCCCAGTCCTCCGCGAGCGTGGCGAGGAGCACCGACGCGCAGCCGACGAAGGCGAACGCCATCGAGATCGCGAGGAACGGACCGTCGCCGGCGCCGATGAGGATCCCGTCGAGCGCGAACACGGCCCCGTTGAACGGCTGCATCAGCGCGAAGAGCGGCCAGAGGAGCGCGGCCTCGTCGAGCACCGCGGCATCGCCGGTGAATGCGCGGGGTAGGACGCTCGAGAGCACCAGCATCAGTGCGGCGAACACTCCGCCGAGAGCGACCGAGAGCCAGATCATCCGCTCGCCGGCGCCGTACGCTTCCTCTCGCCGCCCAGCCCCGAGCTCGTGGCCGACGATGATCTGGCCCGCGATTGCGATCGAGTCGAGCACCAGCGCGAGGAAGAACCAGAGCTGGAAGGCAACGTGATGCGCGGCTATCGACGCGTCGCCGAACCGTGTCGCCACCGCCCCGGCAAGCACGAACGCGCCTATGAGCGAGGTCGTGCGAATGAAGATCCACTTCCCCAGCGAGAGAATCCGGCGCGCGAGCAGAGGCTGCGGGCGCGCCTCGCCGGGTCGCAGCTGACGCAGGATGACGACGATGAACGCTGCGCCCATCCCGAGCTGCGCGATCGCTGTGCCCCACGCGGACCCCTCGATCCCCCAGTTCAGGCCGTAGACGAAGAGCACCTCGAGCACGACGTTCGCGACGTTCCCCGCGATCAGGATGACGAGCGGCGTGCGGAGATCTGCGACACCTCGTAGATAGCCCTGCCCACCGAGCGCGAGGAAGGCGGCAGGGAAGCCGACGGCCGCGATGCGCAGGTAGGTGACTGCGTAGTCTGCGGCCTCGCCCTCGCCGCCCATGAGCGAGACGAGCGGCTCTGCGAGCACAGCAATGAGCAAGGACACGGTGACGCCGAAGGCGAGCGAGAGCCACACCGCCTGAGCGCCGAGCCGACGCGCAGCCTCTTGCTCTCCCGCGCCGCCGGCGCGCGCGACCTGTGCGGTCGTCCCGTACTGGAGGAAGTTGAAGATCGCGAAGACGCTGCCGAGAACGACGAACGCGATCCCGAGCGCCGCGAGCTGCGACCGGCCGAGGTGCCCGACGATCGCAGTGTCGACGAGCAGATAGAGGGGCTCGGCGGCGAGCGCGCCGAGCGCGGGCACCGCGAGGCGCAGGATCTGCCCGTCGTAGGACGAGCGGAGTCTCAAGCGCTCGTGCGCCGGGCATGCCCGGCGCCTACGGCCTGATCTCGGGTCGTGCGCCCGGATCGGCCGCGCACGACCGGATGGCGTAGGGGTCGGGCATGCCCGGCCCGTCCGACCACCGTCATGCGCCGTGGGCCGCGATCGTCGCCTCGTACGCAGCGACGTAGTCCGCGACCATGTGCTCCGGCGAGAACCGCTCCTCGACCTCGCGCCGCAGCTCCATCGGGTCGAGCCGGTCCGCCTGCTCGAGGATGCACCGAGTCCTCCATCGCCCGATAGTGGTCGACCAGGATGCCCGTCCGCCCGTGCTCGACGATCTCGGGGACCGCCCCGCGCCGGGTTGCGATCACCGGCGTCCCGCAGGCCATCGCCTCGATGACGACGAGGCCGAACGGCTCCTCCCAGTCGATCGGGAAGATGAGCGCCCGCGCGCCCATCAGGAGCTCGACCTTGTCCGCATGCCCGACTTCGCCGACGTACTCGATCGTGTCGCCGAGGTGCGGGCGAACGAACTCCTCGAAGTACTTGATCTCCGCCGGCTCACGGCACTTCGCGGCGATCTTCAGCGGGATCCCCGTCTCGAGCGCGACCGCCAGCGCGCGGTGTGCGCCCTTGTCCGGGCTCATGCGGCCGAGGAAGAGGAAGTAGTCGCCTCCGCTCTTGCGCCGGAACGGGTACATCGACAGGTCGAGGGCGTTGGGGCAGTTCGCGACCCACGGGAACTCCGGCTTCGGCGCGCGCTGGTTCAGCGAGATCGAGATCAGCTTCGCCTGCGGGGCGAGCTCCAGCACCTGCTGGTAGAGCGTCCCGGGCGGCCCGTCGAGCGGGCCGTGCACCGTGTGGCAGAACGGGACGTCGAGCAGCCCTCCGAGTGCAAGGCCGAGGAGGCCCGTGTGGTCGTGGATGACGTCGCACTCCCTGGAGGACCGGAACGCGTGGACGGCGTGCTGGAGCTCCCAGAAGGTGTGCCCGATCCACTCGCTGGGCGCGGTCTGGAAGACCGAGTCGATCCTCGCCCGGCTGCGCGAGTCGCCGGAAGCGAAGAGCGTCACGTCGTGGCCTTCGGCGACGAGGCCGTCGGCGAGGAGCGCGACCACGCGCTCGATGCCCCCGTACGCCTCCGGCGGAACGGGGAACCAGACTGGACAGATGAGTCCGATCCTCATCAGGGGCCCTCCGAGACCGTGACACTGCCACGCTCGACAGCGACAGTCCAGGAGCGGCCGAACGCGCGGACACCCTCGAGCCTGAGCCCGTCGAGCCAGCTCGGCAGCTCGTCCTCGACCGTCGTCACGAGGCGCTGGTGCGCCCGGTCCGGCTCGAGTCCGAGAAGAACCCGTACGAGGAGAATCGGCGTCCCCGCCGCCCACGCCTGTGGGCGCGCAGCCGTCGGGTAGGCGATCGGGAACGGCGTCTCGGTTCTCGCAAACCCGGCGAAGACCTCGGGCAGCGACCAGTTGAAGTGACCTGCCGCCTCGATCAGCGCCCGCGCGACGCGGCGCGAGGCCTCGACGTGCCCGTGCCGTGCGAGCCCCCAGGCCGCGAACGCGGAGTCGTGGGGCCAGACGGTGCCGTTGTGGTAGCTCAGCGGGTTGTACGCCGCCTCGTCGCTCGCCATCGTCCGGATGCCCCAGCCGGACCAGAGAGTCTCGGAGAGAAGCTGGTCCGCCACCGCGTCGACCCGCTCCGGCGGCACGATCCCGCTCCAGAGCAGGTGGCCCATGTTCGAGCAGCGCGAGTCGACTCTGCTGCTTCTCGCCGTCGAGCGCGAGCGCGTAGAAACCGCCTCGCTCCGGACACCAGAACGACTCGTTGAACCGCGTGCGGAGCTCTGCGGCCTCACGCTCGAGCCGCTCCGCGAGCTCGCCGTCTCGCCAGGCCTTGCGGGCGATCTCGGCGAGGCCGAGCTTCGCGTCGTACACGTAGCCCTGCACCTCGACCGGCGCGATCGACGGCTCGGCGAGGCGGCCGTCGTGGAAGCGCTGCGAGTCGCCGGAGTCCTTCCAGGACTGGTTCGAGAGCCCGCGCTCGGTCTGGCGCTCGTACTCCACAAAACCGTCGCCGTCGCGGTCGCCGTAGCGGTCGATCCACTCGAGCGCCCGCAGCGCCGGCTCCCTGAGCCGAGTCGCGAGCGCGGTGTCGTCCGTCCAGCGGAAGGTCTCGGCGAGGAGGACGAGGAAGAGCGGCGTCGAGTCGATCGAGCCGTAGTAGCGGTGGAACCAGAACTCGGCCGCCCGTCCGTGGCGCACCTCGTGCACGATCTTCCCCGGCTCTGCGTCGATGGCCGGGTCCTCCTCGGTCGCCTGGAGCTGGGCGAGCACGTCGAGCGCCCCCGCCGCGAGCTCCGGCCCCAGCACGACCGTCTGGAGCGAGGTTATCGCCGTGTCCCGCCCGAACACGGTCATGAACCAGGGCATCCCGGCGGCGAAGAGAGGTCTGCGCTCCTCGCCGCTCCGGATCCGGAGCGCGGCGAGATCGGCGATCGACTGGTCGAACGCGCGGCGCAGCGCCTCCCACCCACCGCGCAGCTTCGGCACCCGCAGCGTCCACGCCTCGACGACATCGCCGATGATCTCGATTTCCTCGTCGAGCCGGTCCATCGCGGGCGCGGCCTCGACCTGCTCGGCGCCGAGCGAGGGGAACACGTCGATGCGGAGCTCCCAGGTCTCGTGCGGGTCGAGCTCGAGCGGGTAGCTGACGATGCCGGCGGCGATCATCACGCCACGCTGCGAGAAGACGACCTGCGTGTGCGCATCGCTACTCGGATCGTCGAAGACGAGCACGCCGTTGTCCGACTCGGCTCGCACGTCGACGCAGGGCGGGAGCGGGGGCGCGTGCTCCGGGTCGCCGAGCGCGAAGTCGTGGTGCTTCACGGTGAGGATGTCCGCGAAGTCGGTCCCGACCTCGATCGAGAGGTCGAACGCGAGCGGCGTCATGCTCTCGTTCCGCACGGCTATTCGCTCCTGCAGGCCCGTGCCGATGAACCGCCGGCGGACGATCGACAGAGAGTCCCCGGGGATCCCCGCCACGCGCGGATTTCGGAGGTAGAACGCGGCGGCGAAGTGCTGGAGCCGCCCGGCCGAGAGCGGCAGCGGCCTGGCGCCGTCCACGCGCAGCATGAACAGAGAGAGGAAGCGCGTGTCCCAGGCGAAGAAGCCCGACGTCTCCGTGCCGACGTCGCCGAGGTCGTCGCTCACGCAGAACGTCGAGCCCTCGAGGATCGTGAGCATCGAGTCAGCTCTCCCGCCGCACGATGCGCGCTCCGCTCGACTGCGCAAGTGCCTTCACGACGATCTCGTCCACGTTCACGTGGAGCGGGCGCGTGAGCGCGAACATCACGCAGTCGGCGATCTCGTCGGGGGTCACGGGGTCCACGCCCTCGTAGACTGCCGTCGCCGCAGCCTCGTCCCAGCGGTAACGGACGAGCGAGAACTCGGACTCGACGAGGCCGGCGTCCACGGTCGTGATCCTGATCGGCCGGCCGAGGAGGTCCTCGCGCAGCGCGTACACGAAGCCGCGGAGCCCGAACTTCGACGCAACGTAGGAGGCTGCGTTCTGGTACGCCTGCCGACCGGCGACGGAGCCCATGAACAGGATGTGGCCGCCGTCGCGGACGTGCGGGAGCGTGAGGCGCGTCATCCGGAGCACGCCGTCCACGTTCGTGTGCAGCACGGTCTCCTCGTCCTCCAGCGTCGACTCCGTGAACGGGTAGCGCCCGAGAGCGAGCCCGGCGTTGTTGAAGAGGATGTCGATGCCGCCGCCGAGCTCGGCGAGCGCCTGCTCGACGAACGCGGCCGCGCTCGCCTCGTCGGTGACGTCGAGCGGGAGCGAGACGTCCGCGTCGAGCCGCTCGACACGGCGTGCGCCCGCCGCTACCTGGACTCCGGCTTCGCGCAGCTTCCGCACGGTCGCCGCGCCGATGCCGCTCGACGCGCCGGTGACGATCGCGGTCTTGCGGGCGAGGTCCATCGCGTCGCAGCCTAGACAACGGCCGGGGTCAGGCTTCAGCCTGACCCCGGTGTGAGGTCGAACGATTCTCGTCTCTCGCGCCGCTTCAACCCAAAGACGGGGTCAGGCTGAAGCCTGACCCCCGCGTCGGTATCAGGTTAGGTCGATCGACTCGATGACGACCGGCTCGAGGGGACGGTCGCCGGCGTCCCGCTCCACGAGGGAGATACGGTCGACGACGTCCTGCCCGGACGCGACGCGTCCGAAGACGGTGTGCTTCCCGTCGAGCCACGACGCGTCCGCGGCCGTGACGATGAAGAACTGCGAGCCGTTCGTGTTCGGGCCGGCGTTCGCCATCGCGAGCGCTCCGCGCACGACACGGTGCTCGTTGAACTCGTCCTCGAACTCGTAGCCGGGCCCGCCCGTGCCGTCCCCGCGCGGGCAGCCGCCCTGGATCATGAAGTCCGGGATGACGCGGTGGAAGGTGATGCCGTCGTAGAAGCCCTCGCCCGCGAGCTTCGTGAAGTTCCCGACAGTCTTCGGAGCCTCCTCGGGGAAGAGCTCGAGCTCGACGTCGCCTTCGCTCGTGTGCAGCACCGCGCGGCTCACCGGCGTGAGCCTACCTGCGAGGGCCGGGCATGCCCGGCGCGCGGGATGGCGGCCAACTCGCAGGCGATTTCGGCGTCGGAAGACTCAATGGCGTCCGAGGCCCAGGACCTCACGGGGTTCCGGCAGAGCGAGCTCTCGTCCGAGCTTGCCGGCCAGTGGCGCCGTCTGACCTGGGCCGCTACCGCAGTCGCGGTGCTCACGGCCCCGGCGATCGTCGTCTGGCTCAACCAGACGCAGGGCTGGTCGTGGCTCTGGTCGATTCTCGCCGCGCTCGGGCTCGTCGTCTGCTTCCGCGGCGTCGTCGACCTCGTCTTCCACAGGCTGATACCTCGCCCCAGCCTGTTCGGGCTCGAGAGCGCGCAGCTCCGCGAAGAGGACGTCGTCGCCCGGCGACGGGTCTGGTTCTGGCGGTTCTGGCTCAAGACGGCGATCGTCGTCGCGATCATCGTCGTGCCGTTCTGGCTCCTGGCCAGCTCCGGCCTGCTGGTCCAGATCCTGCCGCTGCTGGTGATCTTCCCGGTCTTCCTGATCATGAACTTCCTGATCCTCTTCGGTCCTCTCCTGGCCATGAACGTCTCGCAGATCCAGGGGTTCGAGCCCGGAGACGCGGAGTGGGGCGTCCGGCTCGCGGACGTCCGTGGCCAGGCGGAGGCGAAGGAGGAGGTCCGGCGGGTCGTCGCAATCTGGCAGTCGGGCGAGGCGTTCGAGCGCGCCGGCGGGAAGCGCGAGCGGGGCCTGCTCTTCCTCGGCGCGCCCGGGACGGGGAAGACGATGCTCGCGAAGGCGCTCGCGACCGGGTTCAACTCGCCGTTCGTGTCGATCCCAGGATCGGGCTTCGCCGCGACGTTCATCGGGATCGACGCGATCGTCGTCCGCATCCTCGCGCGCCGCGCGAAGCGCCTGGCGAAGAAGTGGGGCGGTCAGTGCATCGTCTTCATCGACGAGATCGACGCCGTCGGCATGCGCCGGAGCGTGCTGAACCCGGGGCTCGGAGGCGCGGGCGCGAGCCAGCCGGTGAACGTCCACGAGCTTCTCTGGTACGGACCGGCGGGCGCGCTCAACCCGTCCGGCGACCTCATCCTCGAGAACCACCAGTGGCGCGAGCGCCTGTTCGCAGAGCGCGCCCCGCAGCGTTCCGCCGCGTCGGGGCTGCACGCACGGCTGAACGGGATCGCGAGCTTCGTCTTCCCGGGCGGCATGGGCTCGGGCGGATCGCTCGCCCTCAACCAGCTCCTGGTCGTCATGGACGGGATCGACAACCCGCCGTTCTTCAAGAAGTTCTTCACGAACAAGCTGAACACGCTGCTCGACGGCATCTACATCGTCCCTCGCAGCGTGGGCGGGCGCTCGCTGCGGCTGCCCGCGGCGCGTCCTCGGAAGGAGCAGATCTACTTCATCGGGGCGACGAACATCCCCGTCGAGCGCCTCGACCCCGCGCTGACGCGTGCCGGCCGGATGGGCCGCCACGTCTGGTTCCGCACGCCGACGAAGCAGGACCGGCTGGACATCCTCGACCTGTACGTCGAGAAGGTCGCGCACGACGCCGAGCTCGACACCGCCCGGCGGCGCGAGGAGATCGCACGCGTCACGAACGGCTACTCGCCGGCGATGATCGAGCAGGTCACGTCGATGGCGCTCACGATCGCGCACCACTCGGGCCGCGAGGCGTTCGCGTGGGACGACCTCGTGGACGCGATGACGACGCTCGAGGCCGGGACCGCGGTGGGCGTGGAGTACGTCCCGTCGGAGAGCCGCGCCGTTGCGATTCACGAAGCAGGACACGCCGCGGCCGGGCACGCGTACCTCGAGGGCGCCGAATCGACCCGCCTGTCCATCCGCATGCGGGGAGGAGCGCTCGGCCACCACCAGGCTCTTGAGAAGGAGGAGCGCTTCAGCCGCTTCCGCAGCGAGGAGTTCGCGCGGCTCGTCTGGGGGCTCGGCGCGATGGCCGCGGAACGCGTCTTCTACGGCGAGAACTCGAACGGCGTCGGCGGCGACGTCGCGAGCGTGACGGCGCAGGCGGCGTACATGGTCGGCTCGTCGGCGATGGGGCCCGAGCCGTTCGCGGTAACGCCGCGGGAGGGAGAGACCGAGGAAGATGCGCGCGAGCGGGTCCTGGAGCGCTTCGAGAAGCTCGGGTACGGGATCATGAACCGCACGAGTGGCGGCGGGCCGTTCGATGCGAATCCGATCGCGAGCGTGCTCTCGGATCACGACAAGCGGCCGATCGTCGCGCAGGTTCTCGGACAGGCGTACGTCGCCGCACACAACCTCGTGCTCGCGAACCGCGACGCCGTAGGGCACATCGCCGACGTGCTCCAGGCGCGGCGGGAGCTCTTCGGGGACGAGCTGCTCGAGCTCCTGGACGGGTCGAAGCTCGAGATTCCGCAGGTCGATCTCGCGGACGAGAGTGCATGGCCGGCACCGTGAGGGAAGAGGACGTGAACAGGAGCGCGACCGACGTGCCCACGCCGGCGCAGCCGCCCGCGCGCGCCGCGGTACCGGTCGCGGAGCCCTCGCGCGCGGAGCGAGCCCGGCGCTCGGTCTACCGCGGCCGCTTCGCGTTCCTCTACGTCGTCCTGGCGGCCATCGCGGGAGCGGCGATCGCCACGACCGTCGTCCTCGTGAGCCGGGGTGGCCCGGCTCCCGCCCCACCGTGGGCCGAGTGGGAGCCGGTCGGAAGCGCGGAACGGCGCGTCGCGCAGATCGCCGACCGTGTCCCGAGGGCCTACCGCCTGGAGAGCGGGAATCAGCTCGTGTCGGCCGTCCCCGGACCACCGTCCGCCCCCTCCGCCGACGGGACGCTCGTCCGGATCCGCGCGATCATCGTCCGCCCCCAGACCTCGCGCGGCCAGGCCGAGGCAAGCGACGTCGAGGTCGTCGATGCTCGGGACTCGATGATGTTCATCCTCTGCGGCGTGGGCGGACGGTCCTGTGCGATCGGTGAGGGAACGCCCACGCCTGAACGCCAGGCTCTGCTCCGGCGCGAGGCGCTCGAGCTCGCCCTCTACACCTTCAAGTACGTCGAGGGAGTCGGATCCGTCGTCGTCCTGCTGCCGCAGGACAACCCACAGCTACCCCCGACTGCGGTCTTCCTCGAGCGTTCCGACGTGAGCGCCGAGCTGTCACGCCCGCTCGGCGAGACCCTGACCGCTCCGATCGTCCCCGACATCGGAGACATCCCCGCGGACGAGCTGAGCACGATCGACCGCGTCACCCGCCCGCGTCTTTACAGCTACCAGTACGACTCCGCCCAGGACGGGAGCCCGATCATGATCCTCACTCCCGCGCTTGGCTGATCTCCGCCCCGCGCTCGACCGCGCGCAGGCGAGGCTGGACACGCTCGACTACTACCCGACCCCGGTGGACGTGCGGCGCGTGCGCGTTCTCGTGGCCCCGTGGTTCTTCCGGATCCCGGGCTTCCGTCGCTACTCCGGGTACGCCTTCTGGAGGACGATCGTCGTGAAGCGACCCGATCCCTCCGACGACCTGCTGACGCATGAGCTCTGCCACGTGTGGCAGGGGCAGCACCGGGGCTGGCGCGTGCTCTGGGCCTGGGCGACGACGCGGTACGCCTCGAACCCGTACGAGCTCGAGGCTCGGCGCGCGGTCGCCGAGACGCGCCGCTCGCCCCGGTAACCCTCTCCCCCGTCCGAGGGACGCCCGTCGGGGCACGACTGCCGACAGACTGAGCATGCTGAGTCGAGCTGCGGCCTTGCTCACGCTTGCCGTAGGTCATCCGTCAAGCCCGCGAGAGCGGGTCGGCCCCCGTAGCCGTCACCCGGCGCGCTACACGCACTCGGCTTGACCCTTGCTCCGCAGAGCGTGAGGATCCGCCCGTGATCGTCAGGGTCGCGCTCGTCATCGCCGTGCTCACCGCCACCGTCGGCCTCTCCGAGCTTGCGCTCGGCGCACGCCACGACGCGTCAGCCTGTGCCCGCGGCTACTCGCCCTGCCTCCCCCTGCGGCAAGACCTCGACTGCGCCCAGATTCCCAGAGCGAAGAAACCCGTCCGCGTCACGGGCGCCGACCCGTACGACCTCGACGTCAATCGCGACGGGCTCGGATGCTGGCAGTCCGGCGAAGGCGGCGGCAGGCTGTCCCCGTGGGGGCTGGTGCTGCAGAACCCGTCGCGTGCGGAAGCGACGAGAGCGGAGGTCGGTGGCGTCCTGACCGCCGTCGGCTGGTCGCCGGCCTCGGTCGCAGGCCGACGGTTCAGGCTCTGCAACGTCGTGAAGACGACCGACTCGAGTCGCGTGACGTGCAAGGAGCAACGCGGCCCACGGAGCCAGTTGCAGGGAACCGTCCAGACGTTCGGAACGTGGAGGATCCGCCTGGGCGAAGCCGCCCGTGGTGTTTTCAAGCTGACGTTGAGAGTGTCCGGCATGGTGCGAGCGATCGACACGGTGCCGATGCGCCGATGACTTCGCCGACTCCGCGAGGTCCTATCAACCCAGGACCAGCGGAAGGAGCAGCAGATGACTGTCGGCAGCGCGCGGCGAGTCAACATCGCCGACCCTGAGTTCACACACTTCCCCGACTTCCCCGACGGCTTCCGCCCGGGCATCGTGCGGCTGGGCGCGCGCGTGGGCGCCACCAACACCGGAGTCAGCGTCTACGAGCTGCCGCCAAGTCAAGCGATCGGCCCCTACCACTACGAGAACCCCGAGGAAGAGTGGCTCCTGGTGCTCGAGGGCAGACCGACGTGGCGCCACCCGGGCGGCGAAGACGAGCTCGAGCCCTGGGACGTCGTCTTCTTTCCGCCCGGGCCGGACGGCGCGCACATGGTGCGAAACGACACCAACTCGACGGCGCGCGTGCTGATGTTCTCGAACGTGAGCAAGGTCGCCGCGACCGTCTATCCGGACAGCGACAAGATCGCCATCTGGACAGGCAACGACGACGACGACCTCATCGTCAAGCGGACGAGCGGCGTCGGCTACTGGGAGGGCGAAGGCCAAGGTCGGCCTTGAAGGAGATCGAGGCAGGCGTTCGCTTGACTCGGCGGGAGCGAATGCGAGTCCCCGCAACCTTTGCGACGTGGGGGGCGGGTCACCACAACAGCTCCCGCTGGGCGCGCGAGGTTCACGAACGCGGGCCTCGACGAGCTTCGCCGCCGCACCCGAAGGATGCCGCGTAGACGCCTTGAACGGTGGCGCGTGGGATGGGTGAACTCAGAGATCGCGGTCGTCGTCGTCGGGTTCCTCGAGCACGCGCCATTCCTCCATCGCCCCGCGAAACTCGCCCGCCGTCATCGGTTCCTCGAGGAAAACCGCTAGCGCGCGATCGCGTCCGCCGATTCAGAGGCCGAGCGCGTTTACGGCCTGGTCATCGGGTACATCTTCGAGCAGCGTCCAAAGAATGTCTTTCAAGCCGCCCGCGAGGGCGGCGAGTCGGAGTAGTGCGCGTCAGTCGTCCTAGTGCGTCATCGTCTTGCCTCCCGTTCGGTTGCGTTCAGATTCTGATGGCCGAGCTAGGCGACGCGCCAACACCGGCTCGACGGGCCTTCGACCGGGAACCGGGACGAGGACGACTTCGACTCGGTAGACGGCCTCGGTGTCCGCCACGACGTCGCCGGGCTCGACGGGCGCGGCGCGTGAACGACGCCGTACTTGTCGAGCTTTCGTACGTCACGTAGGAAGACACGAACGCCGAGGGTGACTAGCTAGGACTCGTCTGGGACCGGGGCCGGTTCCGGTTCGGGCAGCCCGAGAAGGTCGGAATACTCGCGTCCGCCGGCAGCGCTTCGTCTGCGCATGAGGCGATGTACTTGATCGAGCGTCCACGAACTGGCCGTCTCGACAAACCAGAGAATCTTGATGAGGGCCAGCGGAACGCCCACCGCGACTGCCCCGAGTGTGATGCCTGCGACGAGAGTGAACGCCCAGGTCATGTCGAGTCCTTCCACGGAGCGCCATGACCTCCGGGGTGAGCGTTGCTACGCCGGATCATTCATCACGTCTCCTCGCTTGTCTGCTATCCGCTCGAATCCGTCAGCCGCTGCGGTGTCCCGGCAACCCCTAGACGCCGTTGGGAGCCGGTTGCTTCCCTGCGGAACGGCCAACCCCCCACGCCGGACGTGTCCAAATCGGCGCATTTCCGAGGTATCACGGAGGTATGCCCGAGACGTGATTTCGCGTACTCGATGGCCCACCCGAACCGCATAGCTAAGCCCGATTGGCCCAGCCATGCGGTGTCAAATGGGCGGTGCGGGACTAGAAGCATCCTGCAATCGGCGCCTTTCAGCGCCGAGGTATCACCGTCGTATGCCCTGGGCGGGTTGCCTCCGCGAGCAGGCTCCCGTAATCCACCTCGGCGTCATCGAGCCATGCCGTCGGTGTAGCGGTTCGCGGTCACCGCGAGGTTCCGTTGCCCGACAGGATCCACGTCGGTAGCCGAGGCATTTTCGAGAGAGCCGGCAAACAGAGGTCAGCCATCCGACCTCTCCACCGGGTCGTGATGCTGCTCGACTTCTAGCGCGACGCTCAGGCGAGCGCCCGCTCGAGGGCGGCGCGGTCGAACGGCCCGCCGTGCGTCGCGAGCACGTGCTCGACCGGCAGCTCGAGCAGCGGGCGCAACCCCTCGGCGATCTCCTCGCGCGTCACGCCGGGGCGGAGCCACCTCTCGTTGATCTCGAGGCCCTGGCCGAAGTCGACGAGCGTGTCACCGGAGATCACCGCACGCTGGCTCTCGACCCAGAGCACGTTGTCGTTCGACTTGTGCCCGGGGAACACGTCGGTACCGAACGGCAGCCGGTCGCCTGCCGAGTACGGGCGTGCCTCGCCCTTGTTCTCGCGGAGAAGCCAGACGACGTCGGGACTGCCGTCGCCAGCCTGCTCGGCGGTGAGGCCGTACGTGTCCATGAGGAATTGCGCGCTGTCGGGCAGCGGCGTGTACACCGGCATGCCGAGCCGCTCCACGAGGCGCTCTGCGTCCCGCTCGTGCCACGGCGCGGTGAGCACGATCGCCGTCTCCCGCTCGGCCGCCAGCGCCTCGATCTCGCTCGGCACGCCTAGCGGGTCGAACAGCAGCAGGCGTTCGTCGTCGGCGATCGCGTAGGACGAGACGTTCTTGTCCCACGGCTCGCTCGACCTCCAGTCCGGGTGCGGTGCCTGCCAGTGCCAGAGGCCCTGTCGCAACTCGCGCACGGCGCGATGCTACTGGGTGCGCGCGTCTTCCCGATGCAGTGTTGACGGTTTCGCGGCGGCCAGGATCGCGAGCCCTGCGCGCATTGCGCGGGAGCGAAACGGTCCGTGACGCACCCCGGTAGGAGTTTCGGGGGGAGCGCCGCCGGTTTGCGTCTGTTTCATCGTCCCCACCTCGCGTTGCTGTCGGAGCAGCCTTGCGGGTCGGTCATCCACGGGTACGCCAGGCTCGATCTTGTCTCGGTGCTGAGAGGGGCGACGTCGCCGCAGCCGCCCCTCCCATGTTCCGTGCTCTACGGATTTACGAAATTGCAGAGCCGGGCGGTAATCTCGGCGCCCTGGGTCTTGCTCGGGTTCAACCCCGGAGCACCGTCCTGCGGGCCAAGCGTGTGGATGGTGGTGTTAGGTGGAACGAACGAGTGGTGCACGTTGTGGTGGAACTGAAGGAACGCCTGCTCGAGCTCTGGGCGCTCGCAGATCTGCGGACCGACCGGGACCAGCTTGCCGTTCGGCGTCGCAATGAAGTGCCGATGCGGAGGTATCTGGGCGACGAACAGGTCCGACGGATCAGCGAGCGCGACCCCCCCAAAGACGGACAGCGGGATGATGGCGCTTAGGCCGACAAGCGCGAGCTTGGATCGAGTCTTCACTACTTACCCCCTCTGAATGAGCCTGCCTTGATGACAAAAGCGCGCCGAGTTCCGCCGGCCAGGGCCGTTGGGAACGACGCGCGGATTCCCCTCTCTCACTGAAGGCACCCCCTCCTTCCCCCTGAAAAGCATGGCTGCCCCGAGTGGCCAGCACATGCTTCGTGTGTCAGAGCGAGATCATCGTTGCTGCGCCTAAGTGTGTCAAGGTTCCCTGCTTCACCCACACACAGAGGCGTGCACTATGACCTGCTCGCAAGTCACGGAATGCGGGGCAGGGGAGGTTTACAGGTGCTTGGATATGGGAAAGGAAGTAGCCTGCCCCTATGGCCGAAGGCTCCCACGATCGAGACCCTGTCTACTCGCTGCACTTCAGTCAGGCAGCGGCCGAGGCGTCGTACCTGTTGAGAGTCACGAGCGAACCCCTCGTAGCCATCCGAGCTCTGTCAACCATCGAAGTCGAGGCGAGGAAGGTGTTGGCCGAGATGGTCAACGAGGCGAGGAAGGCCAACCACACGTGGGCTCAAATCGCAGAGGCGCTGGGTATCAGCCGTCAAGCGGCGCAGGCCCGATTTGGGGGAGGCGATGGTGTCGACACGGCACGCGCCGCCAGACGAACAAAGCCCGGGGGGTAGCCGCGATCGCAGTCCGTTAGGACGACACGCGAAGGTTCGACTAGCTTCCTTCGGGAGTGTGGCAAACCGCCTCGAGCTTGAACCCATGAGGATCGAGCCAGTAGGTGGCAAAACAGTGCTCCCCGTACTGGGGGAACTCCTGTGGTCCGTCCAGGACGACGGCGTCGCGTGCACGAGCCCACCGGTGTGCTTCTCGGACGACGGCGCGGTTCTCGACCAGGAATGCGAGGTGGTGAAAGCCCGTTTGGCGGCGTGAGTAGGTACCCGGTTCCTCTGCTTGGTAGAAGAACAGTTGTGCGCCCTGGGCACCGTCGGGGCCGTAGTTCAATGGTCCTCCGGGGCCTGTCTCGAACCACTCTCGGAGCCCGAGAACGGACATGAGGTCGTCGTAATACTCCTTGGCCGCGACGAGATCCGGAACGCCGATGCCGATGTGGTCGATGAATCCGGTTCTGGGCAAGGGTCACCTCCGTGACGTCTTGGGGAATTCGAACGTACTCTGTCGAACGTGAGACGGACTGGGGTCACAGCTCTCCGTCAGGCACGATTCCGCCGCTGAAGCAGGCCACCTGCTCCGCGGTAAAGGGCTGACGGGAGAGCTCCTCGCGCAGATGGAACGCGCAGAACAGGTGGACGATGTAGTGCATCCGCTGGTGGAACTCGGACCACTCGCGCGCGCCGCAATCGTCAGGTGCGGGTTGGACGGGCTCGAACTGCGCTAGCAACCCGATCAGCTCCGGTTCGGCAGGTTCGCCGAGCACTTCCGGGTACGCATCGGGGAGGTGCACCCCGAGGGCGAGCACCCGCCCGGGCAGCGACAGGACCATGAACGAGTCGGTGATCACCTCACGCGCGAGCCGACTCGCGGTCCGCTGCGCGCGTGCGGCGATGACGCCGGATACGGCAAGTGCAGGACGGCGCGCTGCACCCCACCAGCGGGCCGAGGAGGGGAAGAGCGCCTCGAGCGCGCGCCGCCCCAGATCCTCCTTCGTACTGTGCGCGGCGTCGAGAGCCTCGCGAATCTCGGGCTGCAGGCGGGTCTGCTCGTGCAGGCCGATCTCGAGATTCGCGAGTACTGCCAGCTCGGCGCGGGTCTTCGGGTCAGACTCGAGGCGCCGGCGCTCGTAGTGTGCGAACGCCTGACGCAGGTAGCGTTGCCCGGTGGGCGGGTCGCCGGAACGCAGCCGTTCGACGAACCGCTGAAACGCAGGAGACTCGACAGGCGTTCCCGGCGGGCACTCGACGAGGTAGCGGGCGAACTCCATCCCGATCTCCTCGAACACCTTGAGGTTGCCGCGTGCGACACACGCGCTTGCACGCTCGAACGCGTCGAACGGCGTGTGCAGCTCCGCCGTCACGCGCCCGATCCGCGTCTCGGGCTGAAACAGGCCGTGGCGCAGCAGCCGGCGCGACAGCGTTGCGATCGGATGCAGCAGCCAGCGGCTCTCACCGAGCCTGAGCCCGAACTGCTCGATCAGGTCCTCGCCGCGGATCGTCCGGCCCGCCTGTCTCGACGCCCACGTGGCGTACGTGCACCAGTTCGCGCCGTCGTCGCCGTGTTCCGTGAAGGCCGCCGCGAGACGGGAGTAGCAGTGAGTGATCTCGAGGTTGCGAAGGACCGGGTTCGCGTTCGCCGCGACCCGTCGGACTTCCTCCATGCTCGGCGCGGGCGACCTGTTCGCGTCGGGTCCCACAGCGCCAGCGTTTCACGCACGCCGCAGTCCCTGGCGCAGTTGCAGTGCTCGCCCGGCTACCCGCTGCCGCATGTTTCTCGGATAGCTCCGTCTGCGCTGCCGCCCCCATTAGGGTCTCCTCATGACGGTGCAACAGTGGGTGGACGCGTACGCGGAGGCCTGGCGCGACCGTGATGCCGAGGCCGCAGCAAAGCTCTTCACCGACGATTGCAGCTACCGCGAGCATCCGCTCCAGGAGGCGCACCGCGGCGCAGAGGGCGTCCGCTCCTACTGGGCCGACGTAACCTCGACGCAGGACCGTGTCGACGTGCGAATGGGCAGGCCGATCGAGTCCCCTGACGCTCGGCGTGCCGCGGTCGAGTTCTGGGTCAGGATGCTGGACAGCGGTGCCGAGGTGACGCTGGTCGGAATCCTGTTCCTCAGCTTCGCCGAAGACGGGCGCTGCGAGGAGCTCCGCGAGGCGTGGTTCTTCGAAGCAGGCGATCACGCCCCGCACGAAGGCTGGGGCGCCTGACGCAATCAGGGCCGCGGAAGCGCTGTCCGGCACCCGAGCCCGACGTCAGCCCCGCAGTGTCCGCCACACGTCACATGCACATCCAGCCTCCGTCGACGGCGAGGTTGGCGTCGTTGATCGCTTGGTTCTCGAGCAGGAAGCGAGATGCGCCCACGACCTCGGCCAAACAGCCAAACGACACGGAGAACCGGTCGTGTGCGCCGCAACCGCGCCCGTGCTAGCGCAGCTTCTTCAGGGCACGTCCGAGTGCCTGGCCGCCCGCGAGCACGGGCTCGAACAGGTCGCCGTGCTGGTCGACCCGCTCGAGCGCCTCGCGCATCCCGAAGCGGCGCGGCGTCACGTCCTCCGTTAGCTCGTCCCAGCGAAGCGGCGTCGAGACCGGCGCGCCCGGCTTCGGCCGCACCGAGTAGACCGAGGCGATCGTCTTCCCCCGCGCGTTCTGACGGTGGTCGACGAGCACGCCCTCGCGCTTGCGCTTCAGCCATTCGGTCGTGACCAGCCCCGGGTGCACCTCCTCGAGCCCGCGCGCCACGCGCTCCGCGAACGCGTACGTCTGCTCGTAGGTCGCTCGGCGCGCAATCGGGACGAGCACGTGAATCCCGTCGGCGCCGCTCGTCTTGACGTAGGACTCGAGCTCGAGCCGCTCGAGCTCCTCACGGATCAGGTGGGCGACGCGAATCGCGAGCGCGAAGCCGCCACCGGGTGTATCGAGATCCGGCGGGTCGAGGTCGAAGAGCACGAAGTCCGGGCGGTGCGGCTTGTCGACGCGCGAGTACCAGGCGTTCATGTCGATGCAGTTCATCTGCACCATCCAGAGCACCGCCTCCGGCGAGTTGACGAGCGGGAAGTCGACGAGCCGCGACCCGCCCTCGCGCCGGTAGGTGCGGTAGGTGCGCGTCGGGATCCAGGAGGGCATCCCCTTCGGCGCCTGCTTCTGGAAGTACACGTCCCCGGCCACTCCGTAGGGCGAGCGCTTCATCGTGAACGGCCGGTTGCGGAGGTGCGGAACGAGCACCGGCGCGATCGCGCGGTAGTACTCGAACAGGTCCTGCTTCGTGATCCCTTCGTCGGGGAACAGGACGCGTTCAGGGCTCGTGAGGCGGACCGACCGCGGCGCCACGCAGCGGGTTGTACCTGTCCGGTGGTGCACATGTCGAAGCGCGCAGGTCGACGCCGCGCGGCGGCGTCGCTGTGTATGGCCTGCGGGCGTTGGCTGCTACGGGGAACGCGGGATAAGGTCGGGACGAATGCCCGCGACGGCTGTCGAGCACGAGCACCGCGTCACGCCGAGAGAGCTCTTCTTCGACCTCGTCTTCGTGTTCGCGTTCACTCAGGTCGCCACGTTGCTCGCTGCTGACCCCACGTTCGCCGGAATCGGTCGCGGAATACTCGTGCTCGCAGCGCTCTGGTGGGCGTGGACCGCCTATGCCTGGCTGACGAACACGGTCGACCCCGAGGAGACCTTCGTCGGCGCCGCGCTGCTCGTCGCGCTGATCGCGATGTTCGTTGCGGCACTCGCGGTGCCGGGTGTGTTCGACGACGATGGCGTCCTCTTCGGCGCCGCCTTCCTCGTCGTCTGCGCGATGCACGTAGCGCTCTACACCCTTGCCGGCCGCGGAACCCGCGACCTCCTCGGCGCAGTGCTCCGACTGGCGCCGTGGACGCTGCTCGGTGCGACGCTGATCCTCCTTGCAGGAGTCACGGACGGCGCGCGCATCTGGCTCTGGCTCGCCGCGCTCGTGGTCACCTACGTCGGCGCGGTGCTGAGCGGGTCGACGGGCTGGCGCCTACACCCATCCCACTTCGCGGAGCGCCACGGTCTTGTGATCATCATCGCGCTCGGCGAGGCGTTCATCGCGATCGGGATCGGGGCGACGGGGATAGGCATTGGCCCAGGCGAAGTTGCTGCCGCAGTCCTCGGGCTCGTCGTCGCCACGTCGTTCTGGCTCGCCTACTTCGACTTCTTCTCGATCCGCGGAGAGCGAATGCTCGGCGACCGCCAGGGCCCAGAACGCATCGCGTTCGCCCGCGACGTGTACTCGTACGCGCACTTCCCGATGATCGTCGGCATCGTGCTCTTCGCCTTCGCGATGAAGACCATCGTCGGGCACGTCGGTGAGGAGCTCGACTCTGTCACGGCCTTCGCGCTCTGCGGCGGGAGCGCCGTCTACCTGCTCACGTACTCGGCGATCCGGACTCGGATCGAGCGGCGGGTGGCGGTAAGCCGCGGCCGCCTCGTGGCCTCACTCGTACTCTTGCTCGTGCTCCCGCTCGCGACGATGATCCCGGCACTCGCCGCACTCGCGCTCGTCACCACTATCTGGCTGGCGTTGCACACCTACGAGCTCCTATGGTGGCGGGAGGCGCGCGCAGAGTCACGCTCGATGCTCGCGTCGCCCTAGGCGACCTGGCCCGACGCCCGAGCGCTCTGTGACGCGGAGGGTGGTCTGATTGATCGCCGCTACGCCGCCCTGATGCTTGGGAGTTCAGCCTCGTCCAGAGACCCTTACGTCGTGGGCTGTTGGGGTCGAGCGCGGCTCCGCGTCCGGACATCCCCAAGTACACGAGCCTCTCGTCGGAGAGCCAAACCGTGTAGACGCCGCATGCGATGCGCGGAACGTCTGGATTTGCCCTCACAGCCCTAACGGGCCGAGGATGAGTCGGCCGATGGATATAGCGACCACGCTCGTCGCGATCGTGAGAACTCGCGCAACGGTGCCTTCGTCGAACGGCCACTCGTGAATCGCAGCGGCTCTCTTCTCGAGCGCATCCGCAGCCCCGAGCAGGCTCCGTTGTTCTTCAAGGGCCTCGAGCGTGCGGGCCTCGTGCACAGGCTTGTACGCCTGCTCGTAGAGGTCGCGAGCGATCGCGAGTTCCCCCCGCTTCACCTCGACCATCTGTCGATGCAGTCCCACGAGTGAGAGGAAAAACGCTGCGAGAGCACCGACCAAGACGAGCATCCCGAAGGCGACGCCGGCAACGTCAGGAAGGCCGGTAAGCAGCACGGGGACAAACGAGATGAGCAGCATCCAGAGACCGGTTGCCGCAAGGCGGCCGAGCGGTTGTAATCCGAGCCCTGGATCGACCTGCACGGCGTCCGGCACAAGGCGCGCCCAGCCAAGCCGGTTCACACCCAGAAGAAGCGACCCGTACGTCCAGAAAAACGTCCAGATCGGTATGCCGATGACGGCCCACATCACACCCCTAATCGAGGCTTCAGCTGATCCCGTCTGAACGAGAGTGACGAGAGAGAAGATCGTGTCCGTAACGATCAGCCCGACTAGTGGCCCGAACGTACTGTTCACATACCGCGAAAAGGCTCGTTCGCACGCAGCGGGGAAGCGAGGCGGATCGACTTCAGGTCTCGTGCGAGTCGTCCGCTCGCCCACAACGTGAACCCGCTTGCGAAGCTCAGTGCCGCGTAGTTGAGAACGATGAGTGCGGTGCTCTGCTCCCAGACAGCATTGGTTCGATCCGTGCCAAGCAGGAGGTTCACGCCCGCGCTGAGCCAGGGAACGATCGCCCAGACACCGATCCAGATCCAGCGGGAGCCAGGCAGTCGGGCGAGAAGTCGCTCGGTCAGCGGTTGGAGCGACCTACCCTCTCCCATCGATTCGGCGTGAAGGTCTGAGTCGTTCATCGAAGGAGTCGATTCTCTCCTGACTTGGGCTCGCTGAGAAGAGCCCCGCGAGCAGGCCCCAGCGCCCGAGCGCCTCGCGAGGGGGAGTCGTCGCGAACACGCCCGAGTTGATCAACCGTCGACCCACGACGCTTGATCAACTCCTAAATCGTCTCGCTCGACAACGAAAGGGCCGCATTTGCGGCCCTTTCCTCATGCTCATGGGCGGTGCAGGACTTGAACCTGCGACCCCCTGCGTGTAAAGCAGGTGCTCTACCGGCTGAGCTAACCGCCCGCGCGCCTAAGAGTGGCACACGCACTCACGCGACCGCCGCTCCGATGAAGGCGGCGAGCGTGTCCAGGTAGCCGTCCGCGAGTCGCGGAGGATCTCCCGCCTGCACGCGGTGATCCGCGCCGGGAAAAACGACGGTCGTCAGGAGCTCCGGCCGCACCGCGTCCCGGTACACCGCGATGCTCGGCTCGACCGGGACGATCGCGTCGTCTCCGCCGAAGAGCGCGAGCACGGGAACCTCGATTCGCTCGAGTGCCGGCCGCGGGTCGTAGTCGACCAGCGCGCGCATGAGGCCCCAGTCCGCTTCCTCGGCCAGATCGAGGTCGCCGGGCACCGACAGCCCGAATGCGTCCAGCCGGTCGCGAACGGCCTCGAGAGGCACGCCGTCGCGAAGCATCTCCAGGAGCGCGTCGTAGCTCCTCAGGCCGTCCACGACCTCGCTCGCAGAGGCGCCGTCGCGCTCGAGGCGCATCTGGGTCGAGTAGCGCTCCTGCTCTCCGGGCGACACGCCCGGTCCGGAGTTCGACACGACAAACGCAACGTCGGAGCCTCGGCTCGCAGCCTCGACGACCACCCACCCGCCTTGGCTGTGCCCGAAGAGCCCGATCGGAGCTCCGACGACATCGTCGGCGAACAGCGTTTCGACGGCAGCGACCACATCCTCTGCCTGCGCCTCGATCGCCGCTTCCTGCCAACGACCGGTGGAGCCGCCGACTCCGCGCTTGTCGAACGAGCACACGGCGATGCCTGCGCCCAGCAGGTGCTGGCGAATGGGCGGGAAGTAGATGTCGTTGTCGCGATCGGACGGCCCTGACCCGGGATGCATGAGCACGGTCGCGATCGCCGTCCCCCTCGGAAGCCACAACGCCCCGGCGAGGGAGACCTCACCGCTTCGGACCGTCAGCTCGCGAGGTGATGCGTCGACGCGTTCAGCTTACGTTGGCGCCACCGGCGGCAGCAAGCTCGTGAGGGTGCGCCGCCTACAGGGGCCGGTGAACCGTCCTGGTAGGAGGCGGCGAATGAGATTGCGTTCTGGTGCAATCGACCAGCAGGAGGTACGAACCGATGCGCAAGCTGCTCGCAACCATCGCACTCACCCTCGCATTCGTGGCGTTCCTGCCCGCGTCGGCCGCAGCGGCCACGGCGATCGAGTACGGGCTCATCGCGGCCAACTGAAGCACCTGTACTGACGCAGGCGCTCGGTCTGGTCCAGTAGGCCGTGATGCCTCCACAACGGGCGCGAGGATGAACCCAGAACCTGCGCTACCCGCTCAGCGACTACGCCCTGGTGCGCGGGCGGCCGGTGGCAGTTCCATCGAGGCGCGGAGGCTGACGAGCGGCGTGTCGGGGACGCGCACGAGCCCGCGCACCGGGCGATCGAGGTCGAACGTGATGAGCACCAGCACCGAGACGAACGCGGCAGCCAGGACGACGCTGAGTACTCCCCGGGCGAGGATCGCGAGGTAGAGGGCGAGCAGGCCGAGCGCGATGGAGGCCGCGACGACCTCGAACAAGAGCACGGCGCCGGGAACACGGTTGTTCAGCGCAGAGACCTGCACGGTCTGCATGTCGATCATCTCGTTCAAGGTCTCGACGTAGAGGCGCGGCGCGCTGTCCGTGGGAGAGCCCGCGAGCGCCTCTCCCGCGCGCCCCCAGAGCGAGCGCTGCAGGCGCTCGCCCGTCGGCGATCGCGTCGCGAGCGTCCGCACTGCCTGGAACCGCGTTCGATAGGGCGATCGTCGGGTCCGCGTAGCGCACGAGATCGTCGAGGGAGCGCGTGCGTATCGGCTCACGCAACGTCTGCGCGCGCAGGTACGTCGTGCCGATCGCGTTCGCCGTCTCAACCACCGCCGCCCTTCGCGCGTCGGAGCGCCCCACGGCCAACGTCAGCCCGAAGGCGAGGATGAGGGCGACGAGAGCGAGCAGCGCGGCCTGGAGGACGCCGACCGGCTCGCGCAGGCTGTCGGCGTGGACGCGCAGGCGGCGCCCGACGACGACCCCGAGGAGCGTCGTCCCGAGCACGACTCCGAAGACGATCAGGCCGAGCTCGAGGCTGCTCAGCCGGAAGAACACGGCGGCTCGCTCCAACGACGGCGGTCACGTGCCCGTCGATCATGGGCGACGAGGCAGACGGAGAGTCACGACCGAGAAGGTGGCGACAAGCGCCGGCTCCCCGCGACATGCCCCCAGCGGGATTCGAACTAAGCGCCGTGAGCAGCGATCTTCGATCGTGGGTTACGGCTGGTCCGGCACCGGTCCGGCACCGGCTCGCCCAGGTCGCGCGGTTTCACCGTGATTCGCGCGCGCGGGGTCCTCAAGGAGGGCGCCGCACGCGGCGAGCGCCAGGCGCACGTAGCACTCCTTGTGCACACCGACGACGACCGCTCTGGAAACGTGACGTACGTTCGCGCGCTCGAGCTCCGCTAACCTCGGGCGCCGGCCGGTCCGTTCATGCGCGGCGCCGACCCGCAGCAGATCCCGCTCGAACGGTTCGACGCGAGCAAGTACGCGGGGCGGTGTCCGAGTAGTACCTCCAGGTTGACCAACGGTTGACCGCCACTCGTAGTGCCAGCGTTCATGCGGGATCCTGGCTGACCCCTACTCACGAAGTAGGGGTCACCGCGATGTCACCCGACGCGAGCGGCGTCGAGGCTTCTTGGCGGCCGCGACCGTGCGGCGCATCACGCAGTGGTTCTTGCCCTTGGGCCGTTCGTAGCTGAAGCCGGTCTGCTCATAGAGGCTGCGCGTGGTGTTGTAGGGAAACTTGGCCGAGATCTTCTTGCCCTGCGTGTCCTGCGGATAGCCCTCCACCACCACCGCCCGCCTTCGCGATGAGGTCGAGGGCACCACGAAGCGCCACACCCGCGACGCCTTTCCGTCGATAGTCCCTGTCCACGAAGATGCACGTGACGCGATAGTCAGGAAGCTCTTCCGTTCGGTTCGCCTCGTAGTCCTTCCGGTGGTGGATGTTCGGAAGCTCGTTCGGAAAGCCGAATTGGCACCACGCCACCGCGGCGTCGCCGTCGAAGACCAGGGCCGCGTGAGCCTTCCCCTCGCGAACGAGACGCTCCTTCCAGGGGCGGCCCATTTCGCCCTTCGGCCTGCCTTCTCGCGAATGGAACCACGTGCACCAGCAACCACCGAACCCGCACCCGTTGTGCTTCTCGAGGAGACGGGCGCAGGCATCCCAAGTCGTGGCATCAAGCGGCTCGATCGCGTATTCGCTCATGCGCCCTCCCGTTCACCGGCTTTGGCTCAGCTAACGAAGGGAGCCTATGTGGTGCTACTGGCATCGCCGAGCGCTCTCTCGACCGGACGGGCCACCCTCCCCCTCGCGAGGCGCTCGGGCGTTGGGACCCTGCTCCACTCGCCGTACGCGGACCTCGATGCCTTCCCGCGCACGCGCGCGCACGCGAGGCCGCCGGTACCCACGCCTCCGATCAACGCCGCCGAGGTGCGGCCCGGGTGCGCTGATGGCGGGCGCTACTGGGAAGGCGCGAGACCGCTTGCGGCTTGACGAGGGTTCACGCCTCTCTCGTCCGGCGTAGAGTCTTCTCGTGAACCCGACTTTCCAGCTGGGCCGGATCGCTGGCATCCGGATCGGGATCAACTGGAGCTGGCTGATCATCTTCGCGCTCATCGTCTGGTCGCTCGCGGCGGCCGTGTTCCCGTCGCAGAATCCCGGCTTCTCCGACGGCGAATACATCGTGCTGGCCGTCGTGGCCGCTCTCCTTTTTTTTGCTTCGCTCCTGCTGCACGAGCTCGGACACGCGCTGCAAGCGAGGCGAGAAGGCGTCGAGATCGAGGGCATCAACCTCTGGCTCTTTGGCGGCGTGGCGCAGTTCAAGGGCAGCTTTCCGAGTGCCGGCGCCGAGTTCCGGATCGCGATCGCAGGGCCCCTCGTCTCCCTCGCGATTGGGGTTCTCTTCGTCCTCGTCGCCGGCATCGCAGGGCTCCCGAACGCGGTGGACGGGATCGCGGCCTGGCTCGGTTTCACCAACCTCATCCTGCTCGCCTTCAACCTGCTGCCTGCGCTCCCGCTGGATGGTGGCCGCGTGCTCCGGTCGGCCCTCTGGCATTTCAGGGGCGATCTGCGGTGGGCGACGTGGGTGGCTGCCGGAGTCGGGCGCGGGTTCGGCTTTCTCTTCATCGGCCTCGGGCTCTTCATGTTCATCGTCGAGGGAGCATTCAGTGGCGCCTGGCTCGCGTTCGTCGGCTGGTTCCTGCTCCAGGCGGCGACGGCTGAAGCACGCTACGTCGCAACGAAGGAGGCGCTCGACGGTCTCCGTGTGCGCGACCTGATGATCCGCGAGCCCGTGACCGTTGAGGCCGACCTTAGCCTTGCTCAGTTCATGGACGACGTCGCGAGGTCGCGGCGCTTCACGACATATCCGGTGCTCGAACACGGGCGCCCCATCGGGCTCCTCGCCTTCCGCTCCGTCGCGAGCGTGCCGCGCGACGAATGGGAGACACGACTGGCGCGCGACGCGATGATCCCCCGCGACGAGGTCCCGGCCCTGGGCGAGGATGAGCCGGCAATCGACGCACTTGCCGAGCTCTCGACAAGCGGCGTGAACCGCGGCCTTGTCGTCGACGACGGCACCCTCGTTGGATTGCTCTCGATCACGGACCTGGCCCGAGCGCTCGAGGTGGGGCGGCCGTCGCGGCCGGCAAGGCCAAGGACGCCTGAGCGCGCGCAGTAGCGGCGACCAACCACAGCTGAAGTTCAGGTCCTCCAGAGTTGGAAGCGTGCGTTGCGAGGTTGACCATCGGTTGACCAGTGCCCACAACCTCAGCGTCCATGCCGTATCCCGGCTGACCCCTACTCTCGAAGTAGGAGGCCACGGGGCGTGGGCACTATCGCCCTCGATCTCGGTGATCGGTCGGGGCCTGGTGTAGGGCTGGTGTCTGGGCGTGGTTGACTGCTGAAGAGGGACGCCTATCTCTTCGCGACCGAGAACCGCCATGTCGTGTCCCCTACGCCCTGAGGCCCCCGTGTTCGGTAGCGGATGGAGTGACGTCCTTCGGCTCCCAGGAGGATGATTGACCACTCGCGCAGAACCACGTCCCGACCCCGAGCCGGGGCAAATCCGCGCAGCCAGCGATCGGCATGTCCGAACTCACTGAGGCTGACCTGCTGGCCGTCGATCCACAGCTTCCACGACAGACTTCGCCACGCACTGTCGATCTGCTTCTCCGGCGCGAAGATCCCGTGTCCGACGAAGATGCGTCTAAGGGGAGGTAGCTGGCCGCAGGCTCGCGTGCGGCGACCAGGGCGTAGGACGATCGGATCGCAGATCGTGTCGAAGAGCCATGCGTCGGCATCTTGCTTGACACCCTGGACAACGAGCATCCCTTTGACGCGGGTTCCTGGATCGATTGCGTCGCCAGCCAAGGGGACTGCAGATGCCCCAGCCGTGAGCGCCAACGTAGCCATGCACAGGGCCGCACCCACGGCGAGAACTGAGCGGGGAATGGCGGGCATCTCTATGCGGACAGACTACGCTCGGCAGCGTGCGCTGACGACCCCTGGTGGGCCGTCGTCACCGGATCTGGCGAACGAAGCGGTCGAGCGCGATGATGCCACCCGATGAGCGCGGCGACATCGCGCCTTCGCCGAAAGCGTGTAGTCATTCCGGTCGCGACGATCGTCGCGCTTATTGCCCTTGTCGCGGTGCTCTCGTGGACGAGCCTCGTTATTCTGGGGCGGGCGGCCGGTGGTTCGAGTATGTCCCCGACGATTCCCGCTTGTGACGGGCGCTGGCTCACCGAGGGACTCACCTACCACTTTCGCGACCCACACCGCGGAGAGATAGTCGCCTTTCGCGCTCGCGGCCAACTCGACGGCCCGGTCGTACCCGACCCGGACGCAAGGGATCTCAATATCGGCAAACGAGTGATAGGGATTCCGGGCGACTCGGTCGTCGGCCGCGGAGGCCGCGTCTTCGTCAACGGCCGGAAAGCAGACGACATCCTCACAGACCCCTTCCCGCTAGCCCGTCTCGGCGACGAGCAGTATTTCGTCCTCGGCGACAATCGCAGCTTCGCGCAGGGCAGCCGCCACTTCGGGCCTGTACCCCGCGACGCGATCTTCGGGCGCGTGGTTCTCAACTACTGGCCGCTCGGACGATTCGGTGTACCTGCCTACGACAAGGATCTCGCTCCGCCCGGAGATGTGTGCGAACCCTGATCGCCTGAGCTATCGGAACCTCGACGACGCAGATCCACGGCCCTGTAGTCCATCGAGAGACACCGTAGGGTTGACTGCGACATCGTACGAGCCGAACAGCCCGTAGACGCCCTCCCCCTCGCGATGCGCTCGGGCGTCGGGGCCTGCACGCGGCCCGCCCGGGCCGAGCCGGCGCGTCTGTCCGGTGCTCGCGCACGCGCGCGCACGCGTAGTAGAAAGGTGTGATGCCCCCGCCCACCCCCGTGAACGTGTTCGTCGGGCCGGGCCTGGTCGCCCTACGACCGACGCGAACACGATGACCGCGCTTTCTTCCCGCGCAGCGCGCGCATGCGAGGACGGGTACCCCACCCCCTCGGACGCGAGGGAGGCTCGGGGTCTGGTGCCTGGGGGACTTCGCGTACGAGCGTTCGGAGACAGTTGGCGTGTGGCCATTTTCTTCGCCACGGCCAACGGCTTGCGCAGCCGAACCTCGCCGTTACGGCGAACGTGCACAGCCACGTTCTCGCGGACGAGGCCGAGCTCGAATACGCACGGATGCTCGTGTGACTAGCGATTGTCTGAGTTGTCACCGCGAACGGGAATTGCACTACTGGTGTTTGACACCAACGGGAAACGTGACGATCGTTGCGAGTCTGCCGTGAACGACTTTCTGCTGCTGCTCTGTGGGTTCGTCCTCACGACGGTTGCTGGAGGATTCCTCGGCTACTGGCTGCAGGGACGCACGTGGCGGCACCAAGAGCGGATCCGCGCTCAGCAGGCGCAGATTGAGGTGGCAAGGGCGTTCTACGAGGAGCTAAGCCGTCTCCTTGATCGACGCCTACACCGCATGCGTCAGCTCGACGGCGTGCTCGATCGTCCAGGTCAGGCCGACGCGGTCGACCGCAGCCTCGCTCGCTATCGCGACGTGCTCGACGAGTGGAACGACAACCTGAACCGCAACCTTGCTCTCGCGATGAGCTACTTCGGTGAGCTATTTCACTCCGCCGTTGAGGCGCTCTACGAGGACTACTCGACGGCTGGACGTGAGATAGAGACTCGGGTACGTGAATACAGGGAGAGCGGAAGGGCATCTTCGCCTTCGGTGAAGCAGCGTCTTCGTGGTATAGACCTCGTGATTTACGATCTGAACCTGGCGATGATTGAGGCGCTTCAGCGGGAATCGGTAGGTGTGTCTGACGGTGCCGCCAAGTTTCATTCCGAGCCGCAAGCCGGAACTGCGGCGGGGCAACTCTCACGTCGATTGAAGCTGCAGTGACGCCCATGGGGCCACTTTGCTTTGGGCAAGACTGAGCGAGTACACGGACTTGCTCTCCAGAGGTCAGCAGATGCCCAATGTTCCAGCGAGACAACGTCGGGACTGACGGGACGGCCGGAGGCGCATCGCGACTCCCGTCGTCGTCGGTGAACCTCTGTTGATGCCCTGAAGCTTGACGGGAAGCCTCACGGACAGCACTGGCACGCCTTCCTCTGCGCAGCCGTATAAGCGATGCTGCCGAAGGTCACGACCGCCTCGCAGTAGTCACGAGCCATGCTCTCGCAAGCTCTGCGCTTGGGACCTTTCCGCCGCTTGACCTGCGGATAGGCATTCCGACAGGCGTTGAGGAGTCTGTTGCAGAAGACCTCGTCGCACCGCTCGCGGTCGCTTCGGCAGGTGTCGTAGCAGTCGTCGTGGGCCTGGCAGTGCGGGAGGAAGTTGGCCCGCCCGAATCCATCCGCGGCCCTAGGGCCGCCCTCCGGCCCGCAGAACCCCGTCCCACTCGGCTCGCGTCCCGCGCGCTTGACGCGGGTCTTCTCGCACCGCGGGTAGTAGTCCGCGTCCTCGATCGGGTATTTCTGCGCGATCCCGCCCTCGGTGCAACATTGCGTCTCGGGGTCATAGATGCGCGTCATGCGTCGCCTGGTCTCCGTCTTGCACACGTGCTTACACTCCCCGCGCACACACTCCTTGCCCGTCGGGCAGCAAGTGCCGCCGCACGGACGCGCGATACAGACGCACTCACCCTGCGCGGCGTCCCATCTGCGGTTCTTTGGGCAGCAGACGATTCCCCTGGAAGTCTCGAAGCGGTTCTTGTTCGGGCCGCAGCCGCACTTGCCGGTCACGGAGCAGTCGCAGAAAAGCGGCGACCCAGGGATCGGGCCGCAGCAGCATACGCCCGGCGGATAGCAGCAGTCGGCGTAGTCGAGCTCTCCGGTAGCGAGCGTGACGTAGCAGACCTTCGCCCCGGGCCACTCCGTGCAGTGATCTGGGGTGTGCTCTCGGGGTCTCCGTGCCGCCCGCGTCGGGAACGGCCGAAACCCCGCGAGGAGACCCGAGGCGACGGTCGCGCCGACGAGTCGAAGCGCCTGCCGCCGCGGCATCGACCGGGCGAGCGTACGAGCAATCGTGTCGAAGAACTCGTCCACTAGTCCGCGCCAATGGACACCGAGTCCATTCGTTGACGGGCGAGCGCCAGGATCTGCTCTGGCCCGACCGCGACGTCCTCCGCGATTACGCCCTGCTCGTCGATCACGAAGGCAACGGGCGTCGCAAAGATCCCGTACTCCTTCGAAAGCTTCCACCGGCTTTGGACGATCACTGGGAACTCCATCCCATGCTCGAGTGCCTTGCGCCGGTTCTCCCCGAGGTCGCCGCGGCCGACCATCAGGATCTGGAGGTCGTCACCGACGCGCCGGCGATCGAGGCGCGCTAGCTCCGGTGCGAGGTCTTGGCAAGGACCACAGTGGGGATCCGAGAAGACGAGCAGCACGTTGCGACCACGGAAGTCGCTGAGCGAGACAGTCCTCCCGTCGACGGCGGGAAGCGTGAAGGTCGGTGCCGGAGTCCCGCGCTTTAGTCCCTCGCGCTCGATCTTGCTCTCCTCCAGTGTCCGCTCAGCGCCGAGCCTGCGTCGGCCACCCGAAGCATGGAGCGCGAGCTCGAGCACCTCGTCGGTCCCGATGGCCAGCGGCTTGGCCACGTGCCCGTTCTCGTCCAGCAGGTACGCGACAGGGGTGCCGAGGTTCTGGAAGGCCTCGAGATCGGAGTGTTGCTGCAGGAGCACGGTGCCTTCAAGGCCGTGCTCACCGTTGAACCTGCGGATCCTTCGCGCGCTGCCATAGCTCGCGAGCACGAGGTCGATGTTTCGTTTGCGCAGGTCGGGCACAACCCGAGCGAGGTCGGGGGCGATCAAGTCGCAGAAGCCGCAATCGGGGCTCCAGTTGACGAGAAGGACGCGCCTGCCGGCGAAGTCCTCGGATGCCACTTTGTTCCCCGCGAGATCAGGGAGGCGAAAAGGAGGCAACGGCTCGCCCTCGCGCAGTCCTGCTGGCGTTCGCGCGCCCTCTTCCCAGCCGACGCCGAAGGTCGCGTCCTGCTCGAGCCTATCCACCCGGAGCAGCAACCGTCCTTGCTGGCGAATGATCAGGTAGAGGACGAACCAGACGCCGAGCGAGGTGAGCAGGAGAAGGCCTGTGACCACCCATAACAGGGCTTCCTGCATGCCGACCCCCTTTGACTGTCGGCACCTCGTCCACACGAAGGTACTCCGGCAGGGCGGATCTGTCTACGTCGTTCGCTCTGGGCGTTGCGGATCGAGCAGCGTGAACTCGAGGCGGGCGGAACTAGCAGCCACCTTTGGTTCGGGCCCCCGCCTTGCCTTCGGCGCGCTATGGATCGATCGCCACAACTGCAGCCTTGGCGAGCGTCCCAGAGACGAAGCTCCCAACCAAGCCACCCAAGCCACCCAAGCCACCCAACACGCCACCACGTGTGCCGCCGCCAATAGTCGCACCACCGACCACGATCCACTTCGCCCCGACCTTCGCCCTGAACCCCGGTGTGAAAACAGACGGAACAGCATCGGCTGGGATCACCTGACGGATGAGATAGTCCTCCATCCTTTGTCCGAACTCGAGGATCACGCTACCCGCGTCGCGGAAGGCGTCGAGAGGGCGGCGCAGCTTCGAGACCAGGAACGAATGCGTTTGCAAGAACGCCCACTCGTCCGCGTGGAGTCGAATAAGAAAGCTTGGCTCTCCTTCGCGGCCTCGAACAGTTCGCGCATTACCGCTTCAGCCTCGTCCTTCAGGCGGACCTCATCGTAGGAGAACGTGGGAGCGTCGCTGAGAACAGACAGCAACCGCTCTCGCCGTTGATCGAAGGCCTCGAGGTCTTCGCCGGCGATCACGAACTCTGGTCCGAAGACGCGCTCACCCCGCAGCCACTCCATGAAGACCGCAGGGACAATGATGCCGTCCCGCCCCGCTGGATCCTCCCGCAGCCAAGTGAGCGCCGGTTCTGAGTAGAGGAGAGAGGGATCGACCAATGAGGAGGCGCCCGGGGTCCTGCTCGTCCCTGCGAAGCTTCGCGAAGACCTCCGCAATCGCGTCCGCCGCTCGAACCCGCTCTTGGTCGTCGCGACCGATCTCGGTGCTCAGGTCATGAATCCAGAGTGTGCGTGGGCTGCCCGATTGCGAACCGACGGTCGCGATGCTTTCGCTGGACGAGGCCAAAGTCAAGAGACGTTGTTACCCGGTGGCATGAGGGGGTGTGTGGCACCCAGCCGACGGGGAGCGAGAGGGCGGTTTCACTCCCCGCCATCAAAATACCCCCGGCCAAGCAGGTACACGGGCCGCGCAAGTTCGCTACAGCTCACGGCCGATCGTCTCTAGCGCATGCCTGATCGGCCTGCTGACGCGCTTGTAAAACTCCTCATCTCGGGTTCTCAGGAAAGGTTGGAGTTCGGAAAGCTCCGCGAGCCTCGCAGCATCCGCTCCTTCCTTGAGCCACACGCCGTTCTCCTCCCACTCCTTGCCTAGGTCGTGCACGTAGGTCTCAGCATCGTCGAGCGCGTCGCGCAGACCGTCTGAAGCCCTGAACAAGTCCGGGCGCGTCTCGAGCTCCCGCACGATCTTCTCCAGCGACAGCTGAATCTCCATGAGGGATCGTGACTGCGATCGATATTCGGCGATCTGTCCGGCACTCAAACTGCCCGACTGCGGCATCTGAAGGCCAAAGGCCCGCAAAGTCCGACGTGCAGTCTTGATGCCGTTGTACGCGTCCAGAAGATCATGGAGGATGCTGAGCCGGTATTCGCGCACGCTACGTCTGTCCTCGCGTGCAGCATCGACCGATCTAAGTGCCAGCGCGACGAGACCGCCCAACACGGCGACAACTCCAAGCTGCACGCCGGCCTTCGCGACCTCGAACCAGAGATCGGGCCGTTTCTCAGATGGGAGATGGCTGCGTGCCCAGAGAACCAGGGCGACCGCGATCGCCGCGCCAAGGATCAAGACAACGGCAATCCAGATCCAGGCACGCGTCGATTTCAGTCTCGTTCGAATCGAGCTATCCATCTCGCGTGCTCTTTGAGATCCGGCCCACCCTTACGCTCCGATCGTCGCTTGTCAACGATGGCCTCCTCCACCGCGATCATGGTTCGTGGGGAGCTCGCTGGGCGTTGGAGCTAGCCCCAGACATCGACGGATCACGTCACGCGCACGCGCACGCGAGGGGCTACCCACCCACCCCCTCGGACGTGAAGGAGTCTCGGGGCCTGGCGCGGGAAGCCTTGCGGGCGGGCGGGAGTTCCGGATCCTCGCGCGCACGCGCGCGCACGCGGGGGCCGCCAGTAGAGGAACGCCACCCGAATCCCACCCGGCCGACGCGCTTCGCTACGAGTGAATCGCGGGATGGGCAGCTCAGTTGAGCTCGTCTACGAGGTCAGCGATCGAGTCGACGATCCGGGACGGCCTGTACGGGAAGCGCTCGGCCTCGTCCCGCGACGTGATACCCGTCAAAACGAGCACGGTGTGCATACCGGCTTCGAGGCCCGAGACGATGTCCGTGTCCATTCTGTCGCCGACCATCGCCGACGCCTCGGAGTGCGCGTCGATCGCGTTCAGCGCGGAGCGCATCATGAGCGGGTTCGGCTTGCCGACGAAGTACGGCTCGACTCCGGAGGCGTGACTGATGAGAGCCGCTACGGAGCCGGTGGCCGGAAGCGGCCCATCCGGCGTCGGGCCGACCGCATCAGGGTTCGTGGCGATGAATCGAGCGCCGCCAAAAACCAAGCGGATCGCGCGCGATATGTGCTCGAAACTGTACGTCCGCGTCTCGCCGAGTACGACGTAGTCCGGGTTCCGGTCGGTCAGCGTGTAGCCGTTCGCATGAAGCGCCGTGGTCAGCCCGGTCTCGCCCACGACGAACGCTGACCCGTTGGGCCGCTGGTCCTCGAGGAACCGCGCCGTTGCCATCGCCGAAGTCCAGATCCGCTCTTCCGGGACCTCGAGTCCGATCGACAGCAACCGGGCGGCGAGGTCGCGTGGTGTGTACATCGAGTTGTTCGTTAGGACCAGGAACGGCAAGTCGAGTGCTCGCAACCTGGCGATGAACCGATCGGCTCCGGGCACGACCGTCTGCTCTCGGACGAGCACTCCGTCCATGTCCATGAGCCACGACTCGATCGAGCGCCGCACGGGACGATCCTAGTGCTGTGGGGCTCGCCGACAGACCCCTGCGGGTCTCGCGCGAGTTCGCGCGCGCACGCGTAATAGAACAGGTGTACGACCCTCACCCCACCCCCGTGAACGTGTTGGTCGGAGCGGGGCCTGGTCGCGGTGCGGCTGGTGCCTGCTCACGAGGCGTCGGGCGGCTCTGCGAACGCGATCCTGTTCCCATCGGGATCGGGGATGCTTACGTGGCGGACGCCGTTCGAGTAGGTCTCGATCGGTTCGTACTCGATGCGCTGGGCCGCGAGATGCTTGAGGAGCGCGTCGCGCCCCTCAACCGCGAAGGTGATCCGGCCCGCGCCCGCCTGCTCCGCGTTCGGCTCGATGAAGAGCGTGGCATGTTCGTCGATATCCCACAGCACCTCGTCCCCGACGCGCATGTCCGGGGGTCGGCCGAAGAACCGCGTGTACCAGTCGACGCTGACCTCGAGATCGGATACCGGGACACCGGCGACAAGCTGGGTGATCGCGCTCACTTCGGGCGCTGGTATAGCACCACTGCGGGGACGTGGGTCGGGCTGCAAAGCCCCTCGCATATCCTGTTCGAACGATGGCTGACTACGAACTCACGCGCACGCAGGGCGACCGCCGTCTCTACTCACTCGACGGTCTCGGCACCCTGCGCCTGGAGGGCTTCCTCTCTCGCGCTGCAACAGCCGAGGCCGACGGCAACACGTGGCGCATCGCCCACAACGGCTTCCGGCGCCGTCGGCTCGAGGCCACCGACGCGACAGGAACACTGGTGGGAAGTTTCGAGGCTCGCACTCTCCACCGTGGGGGGACGCTGCACTGGGCTGACCGCGAGTTCACACTGCGCACAGCCAGCAGTTGGCGCGAACGCTATGCGCTCGTCGACGGAGACCGCGAGCTTGCCATTCTCGATGGCAAGGGCTGGGGTCGACGGCCTGTGAAGGTCACGGTCGACGACCTCGACGTGATCGAAGCCGGCCTACTCCTCTTCGCAGCCTTCATTGTCCGCGGGCGCGCCGAGGACGCCCAGAGTGCCGCCGGAGCCGGAGCCTCGACGGCAAGCATGGGCGGCGCCGGCTAGCGGCAAGCGGCCGGCGCGCGCACGCACGCGAGGTCAAGGAGTGCTGTCACACTTCATCCACTAACGCCTCAGTCCCGCTCTGCGCCGCGAGGCTTCGCGACGGCAGCAGTTGCCGCTCTGTGCCCGCCCATGGAGACCTTTGCGAGCATCACACGCGACTCGCGGCCGAACTTGGACGGGACAACGTCATCAACGGTGATCATACGAAGAGGCGCAGCGCTCGCCAGCGGATCCCCGTGATTGCCGAGGCGGAGCCGATCAAGCTCACATCACACAGCTCCGGTCGCCCGTCAGGGGTCCGGCCCGCGCTCGCACTCACCGCCGCAGAGGAAGTGGAGACGATCCGGCGTGTCCTGCTCGAGGCCGCGACCAACACGAGCAGGGAGTCATGGGCGACCTGCACATGCCCCGAGTGTGGGAAGGCCTTCCGCCAGGAGATCTCGGTTCCCGATCACGGCGCCCGGATCAAGGCAATCGAGACATTGCTTCGTGAGGGCCTGGGCCGAGTCGGTGAGGCCGAGGTTCCCGAGCCGGTGATGCCGACGTCGGTGGCGGAGGTCGTAGCCATGGGCTGGGGAGAGATGAAGCTCGTCTTCGCGATCTCGCACGCCCACGCGATCGGCGCCTTCGTCGAGCATGGAGACGACGCTGTTCGAGCCGAAGTTGAGCGGTGGGAGCCGGAGGCCCGGGCGGCAGTCGCCAGAGCGCTTGCCGAGGCCGTGTGAGTGATCGCGCAGATCTGACATTGATCCGACACGAGCCCGCGACGCCTGCGTTCATCGCGGTTTCGGAACGACCTCCGACCTTGCACGCCGGAGATCTCCGGTTCGATCCCGGCACGCTCCATTTCGTCGCGCGAAACGCGATTCCGCAGGAGCGGGATCGCGCCGCATGATCCTCGCCTTCGGCGGGGCAGATCCCTGAACGCGTCCCGCTTTCGCGGGCCGCACCTGCCGTCGCCGTCTCGGCGACAGGTGTCTGGCGTCGGCCAGACACCGAGACCCTCCCGCGGAAGCACGGCGTCGCGAGGCTCGGTGCTCTCCGGGTAGGCGCCTAGCATTACTCCACGTGCATGAGGAGCGTGGTCCCGGGCGGCAGGGCGCGGTCAGGAAGCAGCCAGACCGGCAGCCGCTCGACGACTGGCTCGGCGACATCTCCGACCAGGACTGGAGCGCGGATGCGGCCGAGCTCGCCGAGCAGCGACGCGCCACGCCGGTTCGCCAGGAACGGAGCACACCGGAGAGCCACACCGAACGGGACGGCCTCGCCGTGAGCCCTGCGCAGGCTCTACCTGTCGCCACCACCAAGGCCCGCCGCGCGGCCGTCCAACGGCGGAGGGCCGTCGCCGCACTCGTGCTTCTGCTGCTGGTCGGGCTCGCCGCCGCGGCGGCAGTCCTTCTCCTCCGCGATGGCGCGGAGCCGACGGTGACACCGGCGCCGGAGTCCCCGATCGTCACGACGCCGACGCCCACGGAGACCGACCCGGTGCCGACGACGGCCTCGACGACACCCACCCCGCCGCCGGCGGCCGCGCCGAGCGAGAACGTCCCGACCTTCACGCTTCCCGAGGGCATGAAGCTCCAGCGCGGTGAAAGCGACGGCGAGAGCGACCTCACCGTAAGCACCGATCCCGAGCTCATCGCCGAGCTCCAGCGTGCTCTTACGAAAGCCGGTTACGACCCCGGCAGTCCCGATGGAACATTCGGTCAGAACACGGAGAAGGCAGTCATTGCCTTCCAGCAAGCGAACGGCCTGTCGCCAGACGGAATAGTCGGCCCTGAAACTGCGGACGCGCTGAGCAGGGCCGTCGCAGGCGGCTGACACGACCCCTAGACGAATCGCGTACGCGGGGTCCGGCCAAGTCGAGAGCGGGCGCCACCAACAGCGAGTGGTTGCGCAACGTTCGGCTCTGCTCCATCGCTCGACGAAGCCGCTTCTCATGGACGAGGTCGGCTTCGTGGTCAACGCGGGGTAGCATGGAAACCCCAGACGCAGAGCGGCGTTGAGGGCTGATGTCCGGCTCTGCGTGTCGGAGGTCTCAGCGCACGACGGCTGCCGGGGAGACCCCCCTCCACACGTTCAGCCTCGGCGGGGCCTGCTCCGCGGGGAAGCGCACGCCGGCGCGAGCTGCGGATCCTCGCGCGCACGCGCACGCACGCGTATAGAAAGGCGTGACGACGCCACCCACCCCCGCGAGGGCATTAGTCGGGGCCGGGGCCTGCTGCGAGGGGGCCTGTCCTTAGTCCGTGTCCGCAAGGGCGTACTCGAGCGCAGCGCCGGCGTCCAGGGATCGACCGAACCCGAGATGAGCGTCACACTCCTCACCGAGAGCCGCGAGGATCGCCGCTCGCGTCTCGTCATGGATCGCCTGCTCGATCTGGTCGCGCTGTGCGCCCGCAATGGCCAGACACGCTTCGGCAGCACCCTGCAGGCGAGCAGCACGCTCGAACTCGGCGCCCGTGGCGGCGATCCACGCGAAACCCTCGAGGCAGGAAGCTGTAGCGACCTCGTAGCCAACTTCGACGCTCGCTCGCATCCCCGCTTCGAAGAGTGCGCGAGCCTCGTCGAGTTTGAGGACACGAAGGGCAGCAAGACCCTCGTTCGACAGGTCAGCTACGAAGCCGACCTGATTGCCAAGCTCCTTGTTCAAGACGGCCGCATCACGAAACAGCCTCCGTGCACGCTCGTAGTCCCCGAGGACCAGCGACAGATAGCCGTAGTTGCCCATTGCGAATGCACGGCAGTGTCGATCGCCCGCCTGCACTCCGAAGGCGATCGCGTCCTCATAGAACGCCTCCGCCTGCCCGTAGTGCGCTGCGCGTTGGTACGTGTTGCCGAGGTACACGAGGGCACGACCGAGCTCGGGACTCTGCAGTGCGCGATAGATCGTCACAGCCTCCTGTCCTCGTCGAATGGCCTCGTCTGAGTCGCCCTGGCGTGCCGAAGCGCTGGATAAAAGGAGGAGAACGTCTGCGCGAACTGTCGTCGGTGCACGGGATCCGAACTCCAGTGCTCGCTCGGCCAACTGTCTCGCCTCGCCCACTGAACCGATGACCGAGCCCCAATAGAACCTCACCGCGCCGACGAGCTCCAGCAACCGAGCCGGGTGTGTCCGAGACAGTCGCGTCAGAGCAAGCCTGAGGTTGTTTTCGTCGTTCGCGAGACGCGCCAGCGCTTCTGTCTGCTCTTCTGTCCGGAAGCGCTCGCCCTCACGGACGGCAACCCTGAGGAACCGCTCCATGTGACGGCTGTGCACGTCCTCCGACTCCCCGCACTCATCGAGCCGCTCCTCTCCGTACTCGCGAATCGTCTCGAGCATCCAGTAGCGCTCGCTCGAGAAGCGAAGCAGGCTTTTTTCGACGAGTGACTGCAGCGTGTTGAGGTCGGCGTCGCACACCTCCTCGGCGTCCTCAAGCGTGCAGCCGCCGACGAAGATGGAGATGCGGCGGAAGAGCTGCTGCTCGTCGGCAGTGAGCAGGTCGTGGCTCCACTCGATTGTCGCCCGAAGGGTGCGCTGACGCTCGGGAACGTCGCGAGCCCCGCCGACGAGAAGGGGGAGGCGCTGCTCCAGCCGCTCGAGGATCTGCCTCGTCGAGAGCGCCTTGACCCGCGCTGCGGCGAGCTCGAGCGCAAGCGGAAGGCCGTCGAGGCGGCGGCAGATCTTCTCCACCGTGTCGTCGGCCTCGAAGCTCGGCTCGACCGAGTGGGCACGCGCGGCGAAGAAGTCGACCGCCTCGTCGTGCGCAAACGGAGGAACCGGGTACTCCTGCTCGCCGGTCAGGTGGAGCGCCTCTCGGCTAGTCACCAGGAGCTCAAGGTGCGGACACTCCCCGAGCAGCGCCGCGAGGTGGGGAGCGACCTCGATGACGTGCTCGAAGTTGTCCAAGAGCAGAAGCATGGACTTGTCGGCAACGTGCCCGGCCAAGCCGTTCTTCGAGCCGACGGCCTGCGCTGCCGTCTCGAGCACGAGACGCGGGTCGCGCAAGGGCGCAAGCGGTACCCACCAGACCCCGTCCGGATAGCCGTCCTCCGCGAGACCTGCCGCCTGGGCGGCGAGCCGGGTCTTGCCGGTGCCGCCGGGCCCGGTGAGCGTTAGCAGGCGCGTGTCCTTCTCGGAGAGGAGCGCGACGATTTCCTGGAGCTCGCGCTCACGCCCGAGGAACGGCGTCGAGGGAACGGGCAGGTTCGTGCGGTACAGCGACTTGAGCGCTGGGTACGTTCCCTCACCCAGCTGGAAGATGCGCTCGGGGGCAGAGAGGTCTTTCAGACGGTGCTCGCCGAGGTCTCGGAGCTCCGTCTCCAGCAGCGCCGCGGTCGCTGCCGAGACGAGCACCTGCCCGCCGTGCCCGCACGAGGCGATCCGTGCTGCCCGGTGCACGTCCTCTCCCACGTAGCCCTCCTCGGCGAGGAGGGAGGTTCCCGTGTGCAGGCCGACGCGAACCCGTATGGGACCGGACGCGAGTGCTTCCGTGGTCTCCCCCGCCGCCGCGAGTGCTCCCGGAGCCGTCGGAAAAGCGAAGAAGAAGGCGTCGCCCTGAGTGTCGACCTCGACGCCGTCGTGGCGGGCGCAGGCCTCGCGGATCAGGCGCCGGTGCTCAGCAAGAGCTTCGGCGTACCGCTCCGCTCCCAGTTCGTGCAGGAGCTTCGTCGAGCCCTCGACGTCGGTGAAGAGGAAGGTGACGGTGCCGGTCGGTAGATCGGATCTCACGCGAAGTGATCATCCGCGGCCGTCGGACTTGCGTCCAGTCCGGCACCCTCCCCCTCGCGACGTGCACGGACGTCGGGGCCTCCCCCGCGCGCGTTGGTCGCGGAGAGGCCAGCGGCGCTGTGCCTCCCGCGCACGCGCGCGCACGCGAGGACGCACTCTACCCCCGCGAACGCATTCGTCGGGCCGGAACTGGGAGCGGGCAGACTTGCCGGACGTGGCCTCGGCAGCGTCCGGACAGCGACGCCGAGGAACCCATAGAACTCGACGCTCTGGGCATGTCCTCGACCCCGCAGCCTCGATACATCAATTTCAGGATTCGGAGCGACGAAACTCGGCTCTGGTCCAGCGATGGCCCAGGCCCAGCCGCTGTCAGTGCTCCCGAGGATCCGGTAGTCGCAGAATCGATGCCGGCTCGTGGAATCACGATAGTTCCTGCTCGTGCCGATCGGTTACCTGATTACGACGGGCTCATAGCGTCGTGCACGTTGTTCGCCCTGGCGCCACCGAAGCCGCGCCAGTCAAGCCGGTCGAACAAGAGCTCCTGGTTCGGTCCTGATCAACGAGCTGCCGTTCGTCGCCTTCTACTGGCTCCTCGCCTCGACAGCGCTGGCGGTCGCCCAAAGGGACATCGCCTCACCGGTCGGGTGGATCGCCCTTGGTCTGGCAGCCCTCGCGACCGTAGGGCTCGTGATCATCGCCTGGCGGGGGTTGCAGGCGGGGCCCGCGGTCGACCACGCCCTGAGCGAGGGCCTCGGTTCGGAATGGCGCACCGATCTCGACCCAGGGCTGGCCGCTCGCCTACGCCGCCGCCTTCCGCTCGCCCGCATCCTCTTCGGGCCCTTCTTCTTCCGCCGTCGTGATGTCGAGCGGATTGCGAACATCAGCTACGGCGACGCGGGCAAGCTGAATCTGCTCGACGTCTACCGCCATCGCTCGCGTCCCTCGGACGGTCCCACCCTCGTCTACCTGCACGGGGGAGCGTTCCGCAGCGGCAGGAAGAGCCGCGAAGCACGTCCCCTCCTGTATCGGCTCGCGAGCCAGGGCTGGGTATGCATCAGCGCGAACTACCGCTTGAGCCCGGCCGCGCAGTTCCCCGAGCATCTGATCGACGTCAAGAAGGTGATCGCCTGGGTGCGCGAACACGGCCGTGAGTACGGTGCCGACCCGGCTGTCTTGTTCGTGGCCGGTAGCTCCGCGGGCGGCAACCTGGCCTCGATGGCCGCCCTCACGCCGAACGACCCCGCGTTTCAGCCTGGCTTCGAGCGTGCTAACACCTCGGTCACGGCCGCCATTTCCCTCTACGGCTACTACGGCCGCCACGGCTCCAGCGCAATGCCGTCCTCGTCCCCCCTCGGGCACCTCCGATCGGATGCACCGCCGTTCTTCGTGGCGCATGGCGAGAAGGACACGGTCGTCCTCGTGGAGGATGCGCGGCTCTTCGTAGCGCAGCTGCGAAACAGCTCGTCCGGTCCGGTCGTCTACGCGGAGCTCCCCGGAGCGCAGCACACCTTCGACCTCTTCCATTCCATTCGCTTCCAATCGGTCGTCGATGCGATTGAGGCCTTCGCCGCAGGGGTGAGGTCTCGAGATCGTCGTGGAGAATGACGGCGAAGCCGAGATGACAAGGTCGTGTGCGGACGGTCTCGGGCTACGCGACGCCGGCGTGGGCGAGTGCGTGCGGGAATGTCCCTGGGCGACCACCGCGCCGGCAGGGAGGTCGACCACACTGCCCATTCATAGACTTGCCCGACATGGGCGGCGAAGAGTGGACGGTGGCGGCTCATCTCCGTGGCTGTGACCCCGCAGTCATTCGACTCTATGAGCGGTTCGTCGAGCTCGTCCAGGCGTGTGGCGAATTCGAGGTGGCGGTGTCGAAGACGGCGATCTCGTTCAAGGGCACGCGCCGCGGATTCGCGGGGGCCAAGCCCAAGAAGCGCTGGCTGGACGGGTACCTCGACCTCCAACGACCGCTCACGGATCCTCGGATCCGGTCAGCTTCTCCCTACACGAAGCGCCTCTTCGTACACCAGTTCCGTGTCACAGCGGTCGATCAGCTCGACGAAGACTTCGCCGGATGGGTGCGAGAGGCCTATGACGTGGGACAGGGACTCCATCTCGAATCGTCCTAGAGCGTTCGAGCATCGCTCCGCGCCAAGCGGTAGTAAGTCGCTCGGCTGGCCCAGCGGCCGCGAGTGACACCGAGGCCCGGCGACGCCGTTAGGAGGGTCCCCCGCAGCGCGTGAGCGTTTGTCCATCCCATTTGCTCGAGGCGGGACGGGTACGGATGCCCCCAGCGGGATTCGAACCCGCGCTACAGCCTTGAAAGGGCTGTGACCTGGGCCGCTAGTCGATGGGGGCCCGGCCGTGAGTGTAGAGCGCAGCCCGCCGGCGCCCGCCGATCCGCGGCGACCCGACGCCTACCGTCCCAGGGATGACGCCGCTCGCTCGGCTCTGGCCCACGTCAGTCTCTGCCGGCGCGACGCCGCTCGAGGTTCACCAGGCCGACACGCCTTCCTCCCTGTCGAGGCGCACGCCAGCCACGAGTCGAGATTGACTCCGACCCGGCAAGAAGCAAGCGCTCGTCTTTCCTCGCAGTCGGGTCGCCCGTTGACCGTATCTGCGACAACTGACACAGTGCTGTCCGTGCCAGCGGCGGTCGACGCGGTCATCGACGAGTACATCCGTCGATACTCGGAGCGCGATCTGGAGGGTGTGACGGAACTCTGCCTCGCGCCGTTTCTGGCGATTAGGGAAGGGGTCCCGATCCACATGCTGGATCGCGACGCCGTACGCGATCACTTCGCAGCAATGATCGACGCGTATCGCGGGGGCGGTGTCGCGACCTGGAAACGCATCGAGAACGACATTCGCGAGCTCGGCGAGCATGCCGTCTTCGCGACCGTGCGCTGGCATGCTCTCGACTCGGAGGGGAACGTGCTCCGAGACACGCGGACGACCTACCATCTGCTCGCGACTCACGACGGGTGGCGCTTTCTCTCGTACACGAATCACTTTTGACCGCGGAACCCAGCGGTCACCTGGGTGCAAACTCCGCTTGCTCGGCAGGATGCGCACGCTCTATGAGCGCCTAACGGGTTGCCGGCTGGGCGATCTGACGGACGTACTCGCGACGTAACGAGGTCCCGCGCGAAGCGTGCCCCGCGCCGCGGCCTGCGGTGTGATCGCTCCCGAAGGACGCCGCCGAGGGTGAGCCCGCGTACGGATGCGTCATCGCGACCGTGCAAACCGCCGCGATCTCGAGTACTCGTGCCTGTCCGCTCCTTCTACACTCACGCGAGTTGCGGGCCGGTAGCTCAGCTGGCAGAGCAGGGGACTTTTAATCCCAAGGTCGTTGGTTCGAATCCAACCCGGCCCATCGAAGGAACTGCGTCCAAATCGCGGCCTTCCCAGGCCGCTGCAGAGGGACTCGGAAGCAGCGCTCAGAGCCTCGGGTACCACTTGGGTACCACCTCCCGGACCCGGACACGTCCGCTCCGGCCGTCTCGACGTCGACGCCCGGAGCCGTCACGCTTCAGGCATGGTCGGCGTCCCGTCTTCGCGCTGCGCCCGGACGACGGACGAGCTCGGCGTCGCGCACACGCTTGCCCCATCGTTACCGAAGGTGGTAGCGGACGTAGACGACGCCGCTGCCGAACCGGTGCTCGTCGATGAGCCTCGAGCCGGGCGTAGTCGTTCGGGCTCACGATGGCCAGTCAGGCGAGGAATCGTTCGATCTGGTCAAGCACGGCTTCCGGCGCGTCGAGCCATGGGAGGTGACCAGCACCGGGAATGCTCGCGACGAGCACGTTCTCGCCTTTTGACGCAATCATCGCCCACGCGGTCGCCATACTCGCCGATTCGAAGGCATCGTGATCTCCGTGGACGAAGAGAAGCGGGGCCTCGAGTGCGGACCAGCGCTCGCCCAGCAGGAGCTCCTTGCGCACACCCCCTGGCCCGACGGTACGCCGGACGAGACTCAGCGCGCTGTCGCGGTTTCGGCGGGTGTGCGCAACGTCGACATCGAGGAGCTCGTCGGGCAGGTTCTCTGGATGCGCGACGAGCACTTTCCCCCAGAACTTGCGGTTCCCCTCACGTGACGGCCTCCCGAGCATGAGCCGTCCGATCGGCTTTCCGACGATGGGGGAGCCGAGGATACGAAGCGGCAGTGGAACATCGCGAGTGACGCCGGGAGGATGTCCGGCGATGACGAGCCGACGCACACGCGACGGCTGGTTGAGCGCGAACACCGCCGACCACCAGCCTCCGATCGAGTTCGAAACGAGCGCGACAGATCGGAGCTCCAGCCCGTCGAGGATGTCTCCGAGGAACGTGTTCGCGTGTCGTGCGAGATCGACGCCGTCGTAGTCGAACGGATCGGCAAGACCATGGCCGGGACGGTCGACCGCGAGCACGCGATGGTGTCGGGCGAGCAATGGCATAAAGGGCACCCACTCGTAGGCTCCGTCACCCCCGCCGTGCACGAGGAGAATCGGGTCGCCGTCACCGAGCTCGAGTATCTGCGTTTCCCCTTCTGACCAAGGGACTCGGCGGACCTGTGTCTCGGGTGCAAAACGCGCGAGGAGGGCGTTCTGTGCGTCATGAACCGCTCGGTCGAGCTCGTCGTCGGTCACGGCGGGAGTCTATGAGAGCGTTGTAGCCGCAACTGCGATTGCCGCGACCTCGTCGGCGATCGCGACGTCGCCGATGGTGCCGCTCTTGCATGCCCCTCGCCACCTACTTCGGCTCAAGAGACATTCCCGCACACTCGCCAGGCAGTCGGTTCGTCCCTGACCGACTGAGTACGAGTGCCGACGCCAGAGCGACGAGCAGAACGGTGAGACGTGTCGCCCGTCGACGACTGTGACACTCGGCCCAGTCGGGGTCAACTGCGCGACCTCACGGCTAGGCGAAGCCCGGAAAGTTACGCTTCGCTCACACACCCGAATGCAGCCGCGCAGGCATCCCGCCCGCGGCTCCGGGAGGCGACAAGGAGGAGCGATGCAGGTACAGGAAGGCGGGCGTCAGCCTGCCCGCATGCGGGCCGAGCTGGCCGAGCTGGTCGAGGACGAGCTCGTGCGAGCGGCCCGGAGCCTGGTGGGAGAGCACGAGGCAGACGGCATCACGGCCCGCGGCGCCGGACCTCCACGAGCGATGACGAGGAGACCGACGAGAAGGTGAAGGCGCTCTCGGAGGCGGAGCTGAGTGCCCTGCTCGCGCAGATCGCGAAGGACGCGCCCGCGTGGGCGACGTTCTTCGACTTCCTGGCCGTGAGCGGCGTCCGCATCGGTGAGGCGGTCGAGCTGCGCTGGAAGGACGTCGACCTCGGCGAGCGCACCGTCCACGTTCCGCGGCGCTGGCACGCAGGCCGCATCGGGCCGCCGAAGAGCCGCTACGGGAAGCGCCGCCTGCGCCTGACCCCGGACCTCGGGAAGGCGTTCTGGCGCCTGCACGGTGAGACGCGGGCTGCTGACGACGAGCTCCTGTTCACGAGCCTCAACACGCGAGGAGACGACGTCGTCCGCGGCGACCGGATCGACCAGTCGAACCTGATGCGCCGGGTGCTGAAGCCGCGGCGGTCGAGGCGGGCCTCGGCGAGTGGGTGCGCGAGGAGAAGCAGAAGCGCCGCGCCGACACCTGGGTCGGGTTCCATACGTTCCGGCACACGTGCGCGACGGTGCTCTTCCGGCGCGGCTGGAACGCGGTGCAGGTGCAGCGCTGGCTCGGGCACCACAAGCCGAGCTTCACGCTCGACACGTACGTTCACCTGCTCGAAGAGGACGTGCCCGAGCCGACCTTCTTCGACGAGCTGACGTCGGCCGGGTACCACTTCGGGTACCCAGCCCCACCGAACCGCGCCGATACGCTCGCCGCCGCGTCGGCGCAAACCCGCGCCAATCAACGTCATTCCGCCAGCTAGACCCAGAGCGCCCGAGACGTTGCCGACAACTTTTAATCCCAAGGTCGTTGGTTCGAATCCAACCCGGCCCATCCAAAAAGACCTGCAAATAAGCATTTCTGTTGTCCGATCTGGACGCTGGCGGCGGCCTCGGGAGCCGCGGCGTCCTTCTGCTCGCCGCGCCGGCGCTACTCCTGCGGCTCCGCCGCCGACAGGAAGTCGCGCAGCAGCCGGCTGACGAGCTCCGGCTCGCGCAGTGTGAGGTAGTGGTCTGAGTCGACCTCGACGAGCTGCGCGCCCGCCACCTCGCGGGCGACGCGGGTGCCAAGGGCGCGCAGCTCGGCCGGGTCGTACTTCGCGACGACGACGAGCGTCGGCACCGCGATCTCGCCGAGCCGCTCGTGCGCGTCCGGCCGCGGCCGCGGCTTCGCGCCCTCCGGCAGGCGGCTGTTCTCCGGCGTTGCGCGCCAGAGCTCGCGGAAGCCCTCCTCGACGCCGAGCGGCGCCCAGATCGCGAAGTCGATGTCCATCGCCGTGTCGACGTCGCCGCGCTCGAGCGCAACATCGAACGCGGCGTCCTGCTCCTCGGTGTACGGGTTCACCGGCAGCCCGCTGACGCCACTGGCGACGCTCACCAGCGCCCAGACGCGGGCCGGGTGCGCGAGCGCGACGTCGAGCGCGAGCCCGCCGCCGAGCGAGAGGCCGATGAGCGCGGCGCGCTCGACCCCGAGCGCGTCCAGCAGGCCGACGAGGTCGTCGATCGATGAGAACTCCTCGCCGGGCGCCTCCGACCGGCCCCAGAAGCGGAGGTCGTAGCGGATGCAGCGGAAGGCATCCGCGAGCGCGCGCGCCTGCGGCTCGAAGAGGCGGTTGTCGCCGAGCCCGCCGTGGACAAACACGACGGCGCGCCCCTCGCCCTCCTCCTCGACCCAGAGGCGGGCGCCGTTGACCTCGACGTGCGGCACCGCGTGCGAGCCTACTCGCGCTCGCGGATCCCGTGGGGTGCACAAGACAGCG
>CAWKDP010000016.1:0-380785 GCA_963848405.1 uncultured Actinomycetes bacterium
CGCCGGCCAGCGCCGGCTCGCGGGTCTGCTTCGCGACCTTGTCGAGGATCGCCTCGAGCAGCGACCGGAGACGGCCGTGCTCGCGGCGAGGACCGCGCGCCCTCCGGGCTCCGCGCGGCAATCGCCTCGCGGATCGCGCGGTGCTGGCGGTCGTTCTTCCGGTCGAGCTCGTCCAGGTCCGCGCCCGTCGCCCACACCGGCTTGACGAGGAACGTCCGGCGCGCGGCCTTCGCCATCCGCTCGATGAGCGGCACCTGCGCCGCTGCGTAGATCACGTCGTGGAATGCGTGGTTCGCGTGCAGCCATTCGCGGGCGAGCTGGAGGTCCTGGCGCCCGGCGTGGCTCATCTCCACGAGCTCCTGGGTCGCGAGGCTGAAACGGTGCTCCGCGTCCACGAGCACGTCGAGGTCGGCCATGGTCATCTTCGGCGTCGCGATCGCCGTCGCGAGGCTCTCGAGCTCGGCCCGGGCGAGGAACGCCTCCCGGAGCTCGTCACGCGCGAGCATGCGACCCGGACGCCGCGATTCGGCTCGAACGTGACGAGCCCGAGAGCCGCGAGGCGCCGCAAGGCCTCGCGAACCGGAGTGCGACTGACGTTGAACTGCTCGGACAGGTGCTCCTGGCGGAGGACGCTGCCGGCGGGATCTCGCCCGAGACGATCGCCTCCTCGAGCGCGAGCGCGATGTCGTCGGCCTTGGTCCCCAGATGATCGGTCATCGCTGGTCGGTCATGTCGTGCTCGAGCGCCAGCAGCTGCTCGTATGCGGGCAGCGTGAGGAACTCCTCGAAGTCCTCGCCGAGCGCGACCTGCTCGAAGAGCGCTCGCGCGCGTGCGACGACCGGCTCGTCCGGCAGCTCCGAGACGACGTCCTCGATCATCTTCTCGACCGCGCCCCGTCCGACGCGTCCGTGCCGCACCCACTGCCACACCTGCGAGCGGGAGATCTCCGCCGTCGCCGCGTCCTCCATGAGGTTGTCGATCGCGGCCGCGCCGGTTCCCGAGAGCCAGGCAACGAGATAGCGGATGCCGACGGAGACGTTGGCGCGCACGCCCGCGTCCGTGACGTCGCCGGGCGTCGCCGCGACGTCGAGGAGGTCGGTCGGCGCGACGGCGACGTCCTCGCGCAGCCGCTCGAGCTGGTTCGGCCGCTTGCCGAGCGCGGCGTCGAACACCTCCACGGCAACGGGCACGAGATCGGGATGCGCGACCCAGGTGCCGTCGAAGCCGTCGCCCGACTCGCGCAGCTTGTCGTCGCGGACTCGGGTGAGGGCGAACTCGATGACCTCGGCGTCGCGCCGGCTGGGGATGAACGCAGCCATGCCTCCGATTGCGTGCGCCCCGCGCTTGTGGCACGTCTGCACGAGCAGCTCCGTGTACGCACGCATGAAGGGGACGGTCATCGTCGCCCCGGCACGGTCGGGAAGGACGAAGTCGTCCCGGTCGCGGAACTTCTTGATCGCCGAGAAGATGTAGTCCCAGCGGCCGGCGTTGAGCCCGGCGGAGTGCTCGCGGAGCTCGTAGAGGATCTCGTCCATCTCGAACGCGGCGAGGATCGTCTCGATGAGCACCGTCGCCTTGATCGTTCCGACCGATAGCCCGAGGTGCTCCTGGGAGAACACGAAGACGTCGTTCCAGAGCCTCGCCTCGCGATGGCTCTCGAGCTTCGGGAGGTAGAAGTACGGGCCCGTTCCCGCTCGAGCAGGCGCCTCGCGTTCCGCTGGAGGTAGACGCCGAAGTCGAAGAAGCTCGCCGGACGGGCTTCGCCGTCGATCTCGACGTGCTTCTCGAGCAGATGCCAGCCGCGCGGCCGGACGAGCAGGACGGCGACCTCGTCCAATAGCCGGTAGCTCTTCTCCCCGCTCTCGACCGAGATCGTGCGCTCGATCGCGTCCGTGAGGTTCTGCTGGCCGCCGACGACGTTCGCCCATGTCGGGGAGTTCGCGTCCTCGAAGTCGGACATGTAGATCCGCGCTCCGGAGTTGAACGCGTTGATGACCATCTTCCGGTCGCCCGCGGGCCCGGTGATCTCGACCCGGCGGTCCTCGAGGTCCGGCGGCACGGGAGCGACGCGCCAGTCGTCCTCGCGGATCGCCCGGGTCTCCTCCAGGAACCCCGGGACCTCGCCGCGGAGATCCGTTCCTGCCGCTCCGCCCGCGCGCGGAGAAGCTGTGCCGGCGCTCGCCGAACTCCCGCTCGAGCGCCGCGACGAGCTCGAGACGCTCTGGCGTCAGGACTCCGGCCTCGTCCGCCGCGAGGACGGAGACGCCGGAGGTGGCCGCGCGGGTGCTCACGCCGTCGGAGCCGACTCGAACTGCTCTTCCTCGGTCGAGCCCGTGAGCGCGAGCGTCGAGCTCTCCCCGCCCGTGACCGCGCCGAGCACCGCGTCGAAGTAGCCCGCGCCCACCTCGCGCTGGTGCCGGGTCGCCGTGTACCCGAATTCCTCGAGCGCGAACTCCTGCTCCTGGAGCCGGACATAGGCGCTCATGCCCTCCTCGCCGTATCCGCGCGCAAGGTCGAACATCGAGGCACAGACCGCGTGGAAGCCTGCCAGCGTCACGAACTGGAAACGGTAACCGAGGTTCGCGAGCTCACGCTGGAAGGCTGCGATGGTGCGGTCGTCGAGGTGCTTCTTCCAGTTGAAGGACGGCGAGCAGTTGTAGCGAGGAGCTTGCCCGGATACGTCGCGTGCACCGCCTCGGCGAACTGCGCAGCCTCGTCGAGGTCCGGGGTCGACGTCTCGCACCAGATGAGATCCGCGTACGGCGCGTACGCGAGCGCCCGTGCGATCGGCGCCTCGATCCCGGGCTGCACGCGGAAGAACCCTTCCGGCGTGCGCTCGCCGGTGAGGAACGCGCGGTCTCGCTCGTCCACGTCGCTCGTCAGGAGCGTTGCCGAGAGTGCGTCGGTGCGAGCAACGAGGATCGTGGGGACGTCGAGCACGTCCGCCGCGAGGCGCGCGGAGACGAGCGTCCGGATGAACTGGCTCGTCGGCACGAGCACCTTGCCGCCGAGGTGGCCGCACTTCTTCTCCGAGGAGAGCTGGTCCTCGAAGTGGACGGCGGCTGCACCGGCCGCGATGAACGACTTCATGAGCTCGAACGCGTTGAGCGGCCCGCCGAAGCCGGCCTCGGCGTCGGCGACGATCGGCGCGAGCCAGTGCGTGCCGGTCCGGCTCTCGGCCGATTCGATCTGGTCGGCGCGGAGGAGGGCGTTGTTGATGCGCTGCACCAGTGCCGGGGCGCTGTTCGCCGGATAGAGGCTCTGGTCCGGATACGTCTCGCCCGCGAGGTTGCCGTCGGCCGCGACCTGCCAGCCGGAGAGGTAGATGGCGTCGAGACCCGCCTTCACCATCTGCACGGCCTGCGCGCCGGTGAGCGCGCCGAGCGCTGCAACGTACGGCTTCTCCTGGAGCAGGCTCCACAGGCGCTCCGCTCCGAGGCGGGCGAGCGTGTGCTCGATGTGGATGCTGCCGCGGAGGCGCTCCACGTCGGCCTGGCCGTACGGGCGCTCGATGCCCTGCCAGCGGCCTGCCTTGCCGTTCGCGGCACCGTTCGCCTTGCCGTTCGCCTGGTTGCCCATCTCCGCCTCCTGGTTCGTCGATTGTGTCCGAGATTATCGAGGTCGGATCCTAGACGAGAGATCGGACGCTGTAAATACCTGGAAAGCATCTGACATACCCACAGAATTGGATCCGAAACCAGGGACGATTGGATCCAGAATTCGAGCGAGGCGGCGAACGAGGCCGCTGCTACGATCGCCCTCCGGTGGTGCTTCTCGCCTTCCTCTTCGCTCTCGTCGTCTCGCTCGCGGCGCTCGTGTTCGCGGTCGTCTGCGGAATCCGGCTCTACCGCCAGTCGAAGCACACCGGCCGGGCGGTGTCCGGCCCGCTCGCCGCCTTCGAGGCGAAGACCGCGGAGATCGACCGCCATCTCGACGCGTTCGACAGGTCGAGCAAGGACCTCGAGGTCGCGCTCGCACGGCTCGACCGCTCGCGGGCGCAGCTCCAGGTCCTGCGCGACTCCGTCGAGCGCGCGCAGGCCCGCGTCCGCTGGCTCCGCGTCTTCCTGCCCGCTCGGTGACGCGGGTCGCCGCGGTCGACCTCGGGACGAACTCGACCCGCCTGCTCGTCGCCGACGTCGACGACGGCCGGCTCGAGGAGGTCGTCCGCAGGCTGACCATCACCGGTCTCGGCGAAGGCGTGGACGAGCGCCGGCGCCTCCTCCCCGTCCCTATCGCGCGCGTCCGGAACTGCCTGGCCGAGTACCGCCGGGAGCTCGAGGAGCAGGGTGCGACGCGGACGCTCGCGATCGCGACGAGCGCGGTCCGTGACGCGGAGAACGGTGAGGCGTTCCTGGGCGAGATCGAGTGGAGCTACGGGTTCACGACCCGGCTGCTCGACGGAGCCGAGGAGGCGGCGCTCATGTACCGCGGAGTGGCAGCCGGGCGGGCGCCACTCGACGACACGCTCATCGTGGACATCGGCGGCGGCTCGACCGAGGTCGTGCTGGGCTCGAACGGCGGGCCGAAGGCTTCGACGAGCCTGGACGTCGGCTGCGTCCGCGTGACGGAGCGCTTTCTCCACTCCGATCCACCGAGCAAAGGAGAGCTCGACGCGGCCGCGGCCCACGTGCGCTCCCTCCTGCCGGAGCACGACGCGCGCGCGGCGATCGGCGTCGCGGGCACGGTGACGACGCTTGCTGCTCTCGACCTCGGCCTCGCCGAGTACGACCACGAGCGAGTCCACGGCCACCGGATCTCGAGTGGCGCGGTCGACCGTGAGCTCGAGCGGCTCGCGGCGCTGCCGTTGCGGAGCGGCTCGAGGTGCCCGGGATCGAGCCGGGCCGCGCTCCCGTGATCGTCGCGGGCGCTCGTCGTCCTTCGCGAGGTCATGGACGCCTACGGGCTCGGCGAGATCGAGGCGTCGGAGCGCGACATCCTGCACGGCGCGGCGCTCGCCGCCGCCGAGCTGCCCGAGCCGGAAGAGGGCGCGGCGCCTCCGGGCGCCTACACCTGCTGCTAGCGCACTACGCCGCCAGCGTGAGAGAGGCACGGCGCCCAGGCGCTCGAAGATGGCCTCGCCCTCGCGCCGCGCGTCCTCGTCGCCGGCGCAGCGCCCACGCCGAGCAGGGCGTAGCCCGCTCGACGACCGATCCCCATTCGGCCCAGGCCCGCGCCGCCGTCGCGGTAGAGGCGCGCAGCCTCGTCGGCATCTCCGCACGCGCCTCGCAGAGCGATCGCCCGTCGCGGACGCGAGCGCGCTGCGAGCGACGGGACCGGGTGCGGCGGACGCTACCTGCACTAGGCGCTCGGCGAGCTCCGTGCGCCCGGCGGCGACGCAGATTCGGACGAGTGCGGGAGGACCCACCGAGGACGCCACCCTCGCGACGACCCGCGTAGCTCGTCGAACTCCTCCACCAGCGGCTACTGCTTCGTCGAGTCGCCCTCGAGCGCCGAGACGAGCGCGGCCTGCACCAGTGCAGGGCCGACGGCCTGAGGGTCGCCGATCTCGCGCGAGCGAGGAAGGAAGATCGCGGCGTCGCGTGCCGCCTCGTCGACGTCTGCCCCGCTGCGCGAGGACCGGAGCACGAGGCGTGAGCGCGACGATCTCGATCTGCGTGCCTCCGTGCTCGCGATCCCAGCGCACGAGCCGTCGGACTCGCGGAGGAGCTCGTCCCACTCTCCGAGCTCGTAGCAGGTACACGAGGTCGGCCGCTCGATCCACATGACGTGGTGCGTCAGTCCCGCGGCGCGGCGAACTCGAGCGACGCATCGATGAGCTCCAGGCCGGCGGCGAGGCTCTCGAAGGGAGCGACCATCTCGCCGAGATTGAGGTAGGAGCGCCGTCTCGATCCCGAGGCCGAGCCGAAGGACAGCGCGAGCGCTTCCCGCATGTCGTCCAGACCGCCGCGAGGTCGCCGAGATTGATGCGTGCCAGGCCACGCATCTGGAGGCTGCGGAGACGTTCTCGATGCCCACCTGGCCCGCAAGGGCGATCGCCTTCTCGGCCCAGGCCATGCCCTCCGCGCGACCGCCCGCCGAGTCGCGTCGATGACAGCCGCGCGCTCGTACGCGCCGACGAGATCCGGCCCCGGGTCGCGCTCGAGCATCGCGACTCCGTCGTACGTCAGCTCGCGCGCGCGTCCCGTGTCCCCGTGGCGCCAGAGCGCTCGCGCCAGGCCGAGCTTGGCCAGCGCGGACATCCGCTCATCGCCCGCCTCGGAGAGCGCCGGCAGGGCGTCCTCGTAGGCCTGCTCGGCCTCGGGCAGACGACCTTGCTCCTGGAGCGCGTCGGCGAGCTTGACCAGAACGGCCGCACGCTCCTGTCCGTCTCGAGCCATGCCCAGTGCCCGCCGATAGGCACCCTCCGCGGCCGCGATGTCGAGACCCATTGCGCGGTCTCCGGCCAGGGCGAGGAGACGTACCGAGCTCGTCCTCGAGGTCCGGGCGCTCCTCGCCCGCCGCCCGCGAAGAGCTCCAGGGCCTGCTCGTAGTGGCTCCACGAGGATCTCGGCGTGGTCCGCGACGCGCTCCTGTGCCGTGTCCTCGACCCAGCTGCGGCGGCTGCCACGTGCTTCTCGGCGCGCCGCGCGCGCGGGATCTGCTGGTAGGCGACGTCACGAACGAGGGCATGCCAGATCGAGAACTCGTCCTGCGCCCTTCACCGAGGAGACTCGAACCGGGCGCACGAACTCCCGCCTGACGAGCTCGCGGATGCCCGCCTGCACGGCATCGGCATCGCGCCCGCCGATGGCCGCGACGGCTCCCGTCCAGAACGTCCTGCCCACGACGCTCGCGTCCTGGAGGAGCGCCTTCGTCTCGGGCGGAAGGGTGTCGAGGCGCGCCGCGATCAGCGCTTGCACGCCTTCCGGAAGCGGGAGCTCGGCAGCACTCTCCCCGCTCGGAGAGCATCCGGGCGAACTGCTCCGTGTACAAGGGGTTGCCCCCAGCGCGCTCGAGAATGGACGCCTGGGTGCTCGGCGGGCAGGAGTGCGCGTTCGAGGAGGCCCTGCAGGAGTCGGGCGGTCTCCTCGGACGAGAGCGGCGAAACCGCGATCGTCGTGGCGTTTCGCTTTCCTCCGCTCCAGTCGGGCCGGCGGTCGTAGAGCTCGGGCCGCGCAGTGGCGAGGATCGAGCAGCGGAACCGGCGCTGCCCAGTCGAGCAGATGCTCGAGGAAGTCGAGAAGCGCCTCGTCGGCCCAGTGCACGTCCTCCACGACGAGCACCAACGGATGCCTCGCGGCCATCGCCTCCAGGAAGCGGCGCCACGCGGCGAATGCCTCGTCGCGCCCGACGGCGCTGCCGTCGCCCGCAGAACCGACGAGCGGCGCGAGCCTCGACGTCAGCCACTCCCGCTCGGACGGATCGTCGAAAAGCGCCGTCACGGCACGCTCGAGCTTCGCTCCCCGCCTCGTCGTCGATCGTCGGACTCGAGCACACCCGCCTCCGCCTTGACGACCTCGCCGAGCGCCCAGAACGTGATGCCCTCCCCGTACGGCAGGCAGCGCCCGTGCCGCCAGGTCACGAGCTCCGTGCGATCGTCGAGCGTCGCCCGAAGCTCGGTGACGAGCCGGCTCTTGCCGACTCCGGGCTCTCCGACGATCGTGACGAGCTGCGGCGTCGACTCGCGCTCGACCCGCAGGAAGGTCTCGAGCAGGAGCTGCATGCTCGTGCTCGCGGCCGACGAACGGCGTCGCCGTGGCCGTCTCGGGCTGCTCCCACGCGGCTGCGCGCTTCCAGCGCGCGCCAGACCGGGATCGGGTCCGTCTTGCCCTTGGCGGCGACGGGCTCGAGCGGCTCGAACACGATCGCCCCCTCCGCGGAGCGCACGTGACCTCGTCGACGATCGATCGTCCCGGTAGCGGCGTTCCCCTGAAGCCGCGCGGCCGTGTTCACGACGTCGCCGGCGACGATGGCCTCTCCGCGCTCGGGCCGGGCACCGAGCGCGACGACCGCCTCGCCCGAGTCGACGGCGGCCCGTACCGCCAGATCGAGCCCCTCCGTCCCGCAGCTCCTCGATCGTCTCCAGCACCCGCAGCGCGGAGCGAACCGCACGCTCGGCGTCGTCCTCGTGCGCAACGGGGGCGCCAAACACGGCCATGACCGCGTCGCCGATGAACTTCTCGACGGTCCCTCCGAAGCGCTCGATGTCTGCCTTGACACGCTCGTGATACGGGCGGAGGGTGGCGCGCACGTCCTCGGGGTCAGCCCGGTCGGAGCGGTCGGTGAAGCCGACGAGGTCGACGAAGAGGACGGAGACGACCTTGCGCTCCTCCCCACTTGCCGTTTCCTCCGCAAGCGCGTGCCCGCACGCGAGGCAGAAGCGAGCGCGCTCGGGGTTCTCCTCTCCGCAGGACGGGCAGACCACGTCCGGCGGATCTTCGCAGCGAGGCGTCGACGCGTCTACGCGGCGGGCGGCAGCTCCGGCGGCTCGTCCTCCTCGGGCAGCTCCTCGTCCTCGGCGAGCCGCCGCCGGAGGACGCTGCGCGAGAGGACGCCGATGAGGCGCCCTTCGCCGTCCACGACCGGCACGCGCTCGGCGTCTGCCTCCTCGAGGAAGCGAAAGGCGTCCTCGAGCAGGACGTCGGGGCCGATCGTGTTGTCCGGCGGCTCCGCGATCTCGCCGAGCGGCGTCGAAGCCGGATCGCGACCCGCTGCGACCACCTCGCGCACGAGCGTCTTCCGGGTGACGACGCCGACGAGCCGTTCGCCGCTGGTGACGTAGACCGCCCGCACCTCGGGTCGTTCGAGGAGCTCTCCGGCGGCCTGCGCCGTGTCCGCCGCGGACAGATGGCCAGGTGCCGGCACCATGCCTTCTCGGACGACGCTCATGGGCGCTCTCCGGCCCAGCGAGCGGGCCGCAGGCGAGCGACGCTCACGGGAAGATGCCCCGCGCCTCGAGCGCGGCCGCGACCTCGCGGATGCCGGCGACGAGGGCAGCGGTGCGGAGCGAGAGCTCGCGGTCCTCCGAGAGCTCCCACACCCGGTCGAAGGCGTCCGAGAGCTTCTCGGAGAGCTTCGCGCGGATCTCGTCCCTCGTCCAGAAGAGCCGCCCGAGGTCCTGGACCCACTCGAAGTACGAGACGGTCACGCCGCCTGCGTTCGTGAGGATGTCCGGCAGCACCAGGATTCCCCGCAGCCGCGAGGATCGCGTCCGCCTCGAGCGAGGTCGGGCCGTTCGCGCCCTCGGCGATCATTCGCGCGTGCACGTCGGGGGCGTTCTCGGCCGTGATCTGGTCCTCGCGAGCGGCGAGCACGAGGATGTCGCACTCGAGCTCGAGCAGCTCCTCGTTCGTGATCCGCCTGCCGGCCTCGCAGCCCTCGAGCGAGCCGTTCTCGCGCACGTACTCGTGCAGCGATGGGATGTCGAGCCCGTCCTCGGCGTGGATGCCGCCGGAGACATCCGATACCGCGGTCACCGTCGCGCCGCGGTCGACGAGCTCGAGGGCGGCGACTCCGCCGACGTTCCCGAAGCCCTGGACGACGCAGCGCTGCTCGGCGAGCACCCAATCGAGCCGCTGGCAGGCGCGCGCGACGACCATGACGACCCCCGCCCCGGTCGCCTCCTGCCGGAACACGGAGCCGCCGATCGAGATCGGCTTCCCCGTGACGATCTCCGGAACCGCGTAGCCGCGCTGCATCGAGTACGTGTCCATCATCCAGGCCATCGTCTGCTCGTTCGTGGCCATGTCCGGCGCGGGGATGTCCTCCTGCGGGCCGATGAACGGGAGGAGCTCCGACGTGAAGCGCCGCGTGAGGCGCTCGAGCTCGCCGATCGAAAGCGAGCGCGGCTCGCAGCGGACGCCGCCCTTCGCCCCGCCGTAAGGCAGCCGCAGGAGCGCGCACTTCCAGGTCATCCACATCGCGAGCGCGGCGCACTCGCCGAGCGTCACCTCGGGGTCGTAGCGGAGGCCGCCCTTCGTCGGCCCGACGATGCTCGAGTGCTGGACGCGATATCCGGGGAAGATGACGCGGCGTCCTTCGTCGAGCCGAACCGGGACGCTGACGATGATCGAGCGCTCCGGATAGCGCAGGCGCTCCGCGATCTCGTCCGGGATCTTCGAGTGCGGGACTGCCTGGTCGAACTGCGCGACCGCGGTTCGGTACAGCGGCGTGTCCCACTCGAGCTGGGCATGGGCAAGCGCTTCGGGAGTGCTCGCCACGGCCGGCGGAGTGTACCCGGGACGTTCCGCCTCTCATTCGCCCGGGTTACAGTGGAAGGCGTGAAGCAGATCTGGCAGGGGCGGATGCTGCAGGCCGCCGCGAAGGTCGGAGACCAGGCCCCGATGGCCGCCGTCTGCTGCAACGCGTGCCGTACGTGCGCGACGACGAACCTCGTGGCGCTCGGGATGGGCGCCGGGCTCGGGGCGGTGTACGCCGCCGGCCGCTTCGGCAAGCGGCTCGTCGGACGCGCCTAGCGTTGCCGCCGCGCGACCCGCACGACGTCGAGTGGTACGACAGGGACCTCGCCGAGGTCGTGGTCGGCGCGGTGCAGCCGCTGACGCAGCGGATCGAGATTCGTGAGTACGACCTCCGGTGGCCGACTCTCTACGCGCGCGAGGAGGCTCGGATTCGGGCCGCGCTCGGCGAGCGAGTCGTCCGCATCGAGCACGCCGGCTCGACATCGGTGCCGGGGCTGCCTGCCAAGCCGGTCGTCGACATCGTGCTCGAGGTGCCCGACTCGGCCGACGAGCCGTCCTATGTGCCCGACCTGGAAGCGGCCGGCTACGTGCTGCGGATCCGCGAGCCCGACTGGTACGAGCACCGGATCTTCAAGGGGCCCGACACGAACGTGAACCTGCACACGTTCTCGGCGGACTGCGAGGAGGTCGGTCGGATGCTGCTCTTGCGCGACTGGCTACGCGACAACGCCGGCGACCGCGAGCTCTACGCGTCGGCGAAGCGCGAGCTCGCCGCGCAGGACTGGAAGCACGTGCAGCAGTACGCCGACGCGAAGACCGAAGTCGTCCAGGAGATCCTCGCGCGCGCACAAGCGGCGCAATCGGCGTTATAAACCAGCTGGCAGGACGATCCGCGTCTCGCCCGGGGGAGCGTGCGAGCGCACTGCGGTGGATCCGTCGACGACAGAGACGTCCGAGAGGAGACCCACATGCCACCCGATCCGATTGCACCCTGGCCGCTCGTCAGGCGCGGCGACGACGTGTTCCCCGTGCGTTCTCTCCAGCAGCTCTTGCGAGCGCGCAACCACCCCGTCACGGTCGACGGGGACTTCGGCCCGTTGACGGAGGCCGCAGTCAAGGCGTTCCAGCAGAGCAAGAATCTCACGGACGACGGAATCGTCGGGCCGCTCACCTGGCCGAAGCTCGTCGTCCAGGTCCAGCAAGGGAGCACCGGCGACGCCGTCCGCGGCGTGCAGGAGGTCATGAAGTTCCACGACCAGTCGGACGGGGAGGGCCCGCCGGTGCAGGTCGACGGCATCTTCGGACCGCGCACCGACGCGTTCGTCCGCGGGTTCCAGACCGCCGTGGGGACGACCTCGGACGGGATCGTCGGCCCGATCACCTGGCGCGCCCTCGTCAGCGGCATGCTGTCCGGCTGACCGGCGAAAGGTGCCGGCAGGGGCAATGACTGGCGGTGACTGCCTAGTTCAAGCCAATGAGGGGTGACGGCCTGCTGTTGCCCCCTGGCAGCGGTGTTCGGAGCGATCATCGGTGGCTATGGCAAGAGATCGCAATGGAGCGGACGGAGGAGGAGGAGGAGGAGGAGTCATGAAAGTGAAAACCTGGATCGCCTTGATCGTGGCGGCGCTCGTGCTCGGTAGCGTGGGCACGGCTGTTGCTGGCTCCAGCTACTACTGGAAGGAGCGGGGGATCAGCTACACCTGCCAAGGATCGAGCGTTGGAGTTCGCTGTTATGAACTCAGGTCCACTACGCTTCGTGATCCCCCGAAGTACATGTGGCTTCAGCTTGGGCAGCGCACCTTGTTTAGTTGCGAGCGTAGGTTCAACGCAGGAAGCTGCTACGACCACCGATGAGGTTAGCTCCATCGGTCCGCGGCCGGAGGAGCCAGACCAGGAGGGGCGGCGTCACGCCGCCCCTCCGCGTGTCCGGGACGCCACGAGAGCCGCTAGCGCGACCGCGCCCCCCGAGTGGGCCAGCGCCCCACCGGCGGCCCAGAGCTCAGGGCAGCCCGGAGGGCGGCCCGGGGGCCTGCCGCAGCTGCCGCGGGTAGCACGGGGGCAGCAGAGCGCCCAGCGGCATCTCGCCGCGCTCCGGCTGGAGGCCCCCGCTGCCCGCTGGCCGGCGTCCTACGGGCCTCGCGAGTGCCGGGGCGGGACTCGAACCCGCACGCCCCAGTGGGGACACCGCTTAAGGCGCAGGGCGCTATGTCGGCCGTATCGCCCTGTACGCCGATCTGGCTTCCCGAGCGGGCTGCGGGCAACGCGCCCCTTCTGCCGTATCGCGCCATGATGCCCGGGGTAGCCGCGCGCGACCGGGGTCAGGGAACCGCTGCGGTGCCTCGGGTGTAAATTCCGTCACTGGATGACACGCTAACGATTAGCGCGGCGCCCAGCGACTCGCGAGCACCGAGCGGTGGCGGCGAGGCCGTCGCGGTTGCTCAAGTCGCCACATCCGGCTCGGGGCCGGAGACAACCGATCCCGCGGAGCAGACCAGGCAGACGCCCGCAGCACAGAAGCGGAAGAAGCGGAAGCGCAGCACGACGACCACCCGCACTCCAGCCGCAGGCACAGAGGGTCAGGTCGACGATCAGCGGCGGCAGAAGCTCCTTGCGGCATCGCTCCAAAACTTCCCGAAGATCGGAAACAACGCGTCCGCCCGCATGGAGGGGTTCGCAGTTCTGTCATGGGCGAACGCCGAGCTCGGCATCGACGGTCTCTCAGCCCAGGACGTGCAAGCTCTGATGTCCAAGCGAAGGGTCAAGAGGAGCTACCAGGCGTACTCGGGCGCTTTCAACAACCGAATCGCAAAGGGCGAGATCGATACGACCGGCAACAAGCCGACGATCTAGAGGTTGATGGACGCGGGCGAGCAGGCCCTCCAGGCCTATCTCGCAGAGCGCGAACAGTCGGAATAGTCCGCAGTGCCCAAGCAGGTCGCGCCGCACCATCCTCTCCAAGCGGAGTACGAAAAGTTCCTCCCGCCCGCGCTCGCGAAGGCCGTCGTCGACCAGTATGTGCGGCTAAAGCGGCGCGCCTGGGCCAGTGAGCACGAAGGCGTCCAGGAAGCCGGAGGCAAGATCGCCGAGCACGCGCTTCGGGCGACGCAGCATCTCGCCGGAGTCTCGATGATCCCGCTTTCGGACCGAGATCAGAGATATGGCGGGGGAGGTCAAGAAGCTCGAGCAGCTGCCACGCGCGCAAGCGAGCGACGCTGTCCGCATCGTGCTCCCCCGTGTCGTCGGCACGCTTTACACCCTCAGGAGCAAGCGCAGTGGCGGGCACACGGCTGCCGAGGTCGATCCGAGCCGCGCCGACGCGCTGCTGACCGAGCGCATGACCGACTGGATCATGGCCGAACTCTTCCGCCTCGGACATCAGATGCCGCTCGACCAAGCCGAGGCGGTCATCGGTGCGCTCATCGAGCGGCGGATGCCGGTTGTCTACCGGGTGGGCGACTACCGACGAGTGCTAAAGACCGGCCTCGTGCCGAGAGAAGAGATCCTCGTCCTCCTGTACGGCGAAGCAAACGGCGCAACGATTCGTGAGCTGCTGGAGTGGACGCGTATTCCGCCTACGTCCATGAACCGGTACATCGACGCGCTCGACGACCGCGATCGCTTCGTCCGCGTGGTTCCCGACGGTCGTACTCGCAGGGTGATCATCCTTCCGAGCGGCGAACGTCACGTGGAGGACGCCCGCCTTCTCGAGCCTGAGTAAATCGGGACACGGGTTCGAATCCGGGAGACGCGCCAACGGGGGGCCGGGCGGCGAGCCGAACGCCAAGCGCTTGTCTCGGGACACCCGGCCCCGTTTCCGTTGAAGGTACGCCACGCGTTCGCGGCTGCCTAGATAACCGTTCTGCGTCAAGGAGCGCCACGAGCGCCCCAGGGCTTATTACTCCAGCCCGAGTCGTTTACGGAGCTTCCTTGCGTACATGGTCTCCGCGTAACGAATCGTCGCACTGGCCCAGACAAGAGCTTCGGCGATGTCGTTGCAGCCGAGCGTGTCCTTGACCTTGCCGCTCTCGTCGTACGGCGCAGCCGAATGGTTCGGAACCGCGCAAGTGGATCGAGAGATCGTGCTGCGGGTACTTGTTGGCCCGCTCGACTCGTAGGCGTAGACGGCTGAAGCCATCTCCTTCGCGTGGCCAAGGGTGCCAATGGGCTCGTCCTGCGCAGGCACTGAGGGTGCCTCCTTTCCTTGGTCCGGGTAAGGCCGGACGGTCAATGAGGACGCCGGAAGTCTAGCTCGGGTACCACGCGGTACCAAGCGGTATCGGAGCCATTCGGTGCTTCCGCGCTGGAAGACGGAGCCCGCAAGCCCACTTCCGGAACAGCTTCTCAGGTGCCGGGGGCGGGACTCGAACCCGCACGCCCCCAGTGGGGACACCCGCTTTTAAGGCGGGCGCGTCTCACCCGTTCCGCCACCCCGGCCCGGCCAGTGTAAGCGGCGCGCGAGCACCGAGAGACGCGCGGGACAATCAAAGCCCGCGGCCGCGAAGCGGCCGCCTTCAGGGATTTCCCGCGAACGGAAAGCGCGTGGGCGGTTTCCGGGTGAGAGTCAGAGCCCGCGGCCGCGAAAGCGGCCGCCTTCAGGGATTTCCCGCGAACGGAAAGCGCGTGAGCGGTTTCCGTTCTGCGGACCGAATCAGTTCCCGCCGGGCGCCATGTTCGAAGGCGGGATGAGGTCGCTCTCGGGGCCCTTGAACTGGAACGCGTCGAAGAAGGCGGCGAAGGCCTCTTCGTCGAAAGCCGTGCACTTGGCGAGGATCCCGCTGCCGCGGTCGCTCGCGGCCTCCGGCAGCCCCTCCGCGAGCCACGCGCCGAGCGCGATCTGGTCGCCGAGGCTCGGGAGCGGAGCGAGGATGGTCCCGTTCTCGTGCTCGCCGTAGAAGGCCTGGAGCTCCGAGACGGTGGCCTCCGGCACGTCGTCGCCGTAGAGGATGTAGACGGCTCCGTGCTCGAGGTTGTGGACGATCCGCGCGAGCTGCGCCGGCTCCGTGTAGGCGCCGTAGATGAGCGTCTGCACGTAGTGCGGGCCGCTCGTCGGCGGGTCGGTGTTCCAGCGGTCGCTCGTGCCGTCCGGGTTCGGGAAGTCCGAGTGGTCCGACGTGTTGGGCACCGCCGGCTTCACCTCCATGGTGCAGTCGGCTTCCTCGAGCGTCGCGCGGACGTCTTCCGCGGACGTGCCACCGCCGGCGCCGAGGAGGAAGAAGCCGCCGATCGCGGCCACGAGCAGCCCCGCTACTACCGCCCCGATGACGAGCAGCCGCCGCCGATCGGTGCCGCCGCCGGTCGACGGGGTCGCGCGCTTCTGAGGCGCCTTGACGCGTGGTTTGTCGGCCATGAGGCGCGCGTACGGTAGCAGGCAAGCCAGATTCCGCTCCGTCCGCTCCCGTCTCTACCGTTCGTCGGCCCATGATCGTCATCAGCCTCCTGATCGGGCTCTTCGTGGGCGCCTCGGGCGTCCTCCTCCTCGTGCGCCCGGCGCTCGTCGAGCGCCGTCGCCGCGTCGACCAGGTAGTCGGCCTGGAGCGGGAGCTCGCAGAGGCGCGGGCCGAGCTCGCCGCCGGCGAGAGAACGCTCGACGAGCGGGTCGCCGCCGCGATCACGAAGCTCTCGACGGAAGCGCTCGACGCGAACAGCGCCCGCTTCCTCGAGCTGGCCGAGACCCGTCTCTCCGGGCACGTCCGGCCGCTCAAGGACTCGCTCGCACGAATGGACCAGCAGCTCCAGGGAGTCGAGCGTGTGCGGCAGGAGGCGTACGGCACGCTCACCGAGAGCGTCCGCCAGCTCCGGACGGATCAGGAGCGGCTCCGCGCCGAGACCGGAAACCTCGTGACTGCGCTCCGCGCCCCGCACGTCCGCGGCCGCTGGGGCGAGATCCAGCTTCGGCGCGTCATCGAGCTGGCCGGGATGGTCGAGCACTGCGACTTCGTCGAGCAGCAGACGACGACGGACGAGGACGGCCGCATCCTCCGCCCGGACGTCGTCGTGCGGCTGCCGGGAGGCAAGCAGATCGTGATCGACTCGAAGGTCCCGCTCGTGGCGTACCTCGACGCGTTCCGCGAGACGGCGACCGAGGACGAGCGGCTGGCGCGGCTCAAGGATCACGCGCGCCACGTGCGGGAGCACGTGCTCAAGCTCGGTCAGAAGGCCTACTGGCGCCAGCTTCCGGCGACGCCGGAGTTCGTCGTCATGTTCCTGCCCGACGAGACCTTCCTACGGGGAGCGCTCGAGCAGGATCCGTCGCTCGTCGAGCTGGCGGTCGCGAACAACGTGATCCCCGCCTCCCCCACGAACCTGATCGGCCTGCTGCGCGCCGTGCACTACGGCTGGCAGCAGGAGACCATCGCCGAGAGCGCTCGTGAGGTGAGCGACCTCGGCCGCGAGCTGTACAAGCGGCTCGCGACGATGGGGGCGCACTTCACGCGCATGGGCAAGTCGCTCGACGGCGCCGTCAAGGCCTACAACGACACCGTCGGCTCGCTCGAGCGGAACGTGCTCCCGCAGGCGAGGCGGTTCGAGCGGCACGGGATCAGCGGCATCGAGCCACCCGAGCTCCAACCGATCGAGCGCCAGGCGCGCGCGCTGGCGGCCGCCGAGCTCGTGGAGCCTGACGAGGTCGTCGTGGAAGTGCTCGCCACGGGCACCGACGCGGCGTGAACGGCTCTCGAGCCGACCTTCCGCGGCTCCGCTGCCGTTTTGCAGGAACATTCGAGCGACCAAGGTCGTTTACAAACGTGTGCCCGCCGGCGACGCGCTGTGTGTCCGCCGGGGGGCTAACGTACGAGTGAGGAGCTCTTCTTGAACGACGTTCGCGACGTGATCATCATCGGAGGCGGGCCCGCCGGCTACACAGCCGCGCTCTACACCGCACGCGCCAACCTCAATCCGCTCGTCATCGAGGGGTTCACCTGGGGCGGGCAGCTCATGATCACGAGCGACGTCGAGAACTACCCGGGCTACGCCGACGGCGTCCTCGGGCCGGCGATGATGGCGGACTTCCGGCGCCAGTCCGAGCGCTTCGGGGCGGAGTTCCTGACCGACGACGTCACGAGAGTCGACTTCTCCGAGCGGCCTTTCAAGGTCTTCGTCGGCGACGACGAGCGCTCTGTCGAATACCGGGCGGAGTCCGTGATCATCGCGACCGGAGCGAGCGCGCGCCAGCTCGGGCTTCAGTCGGAGCAGGTGCTCCAGGGACGCGGCGTGTCGTACTGCGCGACCTGCGACGCGGCCTTCTTCCGGGAGAAGGTCGTCGTCGTCGTCGGTGGCGGCGACTCGGCCATGGAGGAGGCGACGTTCCTCACGCGGTTCGCGGACACGGTGATCATCGTCCACCGGCGTGACGAGTTCCGGGCGTCGCCGATCATGCTCGACCGCGCGCGCGAGAACCCGAAGATCGAGTTCGTCGTGAACGCGGTCGTGGAGGAGGTGCTCGGCACGGACGAGGGCCGCGTCACCGGTGTGCGGCTGCGCGACACGGTCACGGACGAGACGACGGAGGTCGTGGCGGACGGGATCTTCGTGGCGATCGGGCACGACCCGACGACCGCGCTCTTCCTCGACTGGATCGACCACGACGACCAGGGCTACCTCGTCACCGAGCCACGGTCGACGCACACGAACATCCCCGGCGTCTTCGCCGCCGGCGACGTGCAGGACCACGTCTACCGGCAGGCGGTGACGGCGGCGGGCTCGGGGACCATGGCCGCGCTCGACGCTCAGCGGTTCCTCGAGGAGGAGAAGCACCAGCCCAGCCCGGCTGCGGTCACGACCGCGTCGCTGCTGACCGACTGAGCAGGCTGTTCGGCCCGACAAGTCCGGCCGAGCACGGCGGTAACCTCGCCAGCCAGTGAGCACTCCGTGGATCGACCTCGTGGATCCGACGCGCGCGGACGTGCAGGCTGCACTCCCCGCCCAGGCGGATCCGGAGGTCGTCGAGCTGCTCGCGTCGCCGGTAGGCCCGGGTCGCGGGCCACGACCGCTTCTCGAGGCACACGGCGCGTCGATCTTCGGCGTGTTCGTCGCGGCCCGGCCGGTTCCGGAGGAAGACCGCGTCTCGTACCAGGAGGTGGACTTCGTCGCGACGCCGCAGCTCCTGGTCACGGCGCGCAAGACACCGGCGGACGGTGTCGTGTTCGAACCGGCCGCCCTGTACGCGGCCGCCGACGCGGACGAGCCGGTCGGCGTGCTCGTCCACCGGTTGGCCGAGGACGTCGCCGACTCGTACCTCGAGGCCCTCTCCGCGGGGTACGCGGAGATCGAGGAGCTCGAGGACTCCATCGACATCTGGCCGGCAGCGCGGGTTCGGGCCCGCGTGACGTCTCTCCGGCACGAGTTCCTCCTGCTCCGCAAGACGGTCACCGCGATGCGAGCCTCGGTTCGCCGCATCCTCGACGGGAGGATCGAGGTCGGCGAGCACGCGCTCTTCCCGTCCGAGGTCGAGCGGCAGTTCGTTGACACGTACGAGACGCTGCAGCGCGCGACCGAGGAGCTCGACATCGCGCGCGACCTCCTCGCGGGCGTGCGCGACCATCATCAGTCGCAGGTCGCGGAGTCGAACGCGGACATCGTGAAGAAGCTCACCGTCGTCGCTTCGCTCGTCCTCGTGCCCACGCTCATCGTGGGCTTCTACGGCCAGAACTTCGAGGAGGCTTTCGAAGCGGCCTACTGGTCGCTCGGCGTGTCGACGGCCCTCATCGTCGCGACGACGATCGCGCAGCTCGCGTTCTATCGCTGGCGCCGCTGGATCTGAGCCGCGACGACGGGCAGAGGCTCTCGAGGACGCAGATCTCGCAGCGCGGGTTACGTGCGTCGCAGACACGGCGTCCGTGCCAGATGAGGAGGTGCGGGAACCGAGCCCAGTCGGCCCGCGGCACGATCTTCTGGAGGTCGAGCTCGATTTTCACAGGCAGCTCCTGGCGGGTGAGGCCGAGCCGCTGGGAGAGCCGCCTGACGTGGGTGTCGACGACGATCCCCTGCGCATGTCCGAGCTCGGCCGCGACGACGTTCGCCGTCTTGCGCGCGACTCCCGGGAGCGTGACGAGATCCTCGAGCTTCCTCGGCACCTCTCCGTCGAAGCGCTCGAGCAGCGCCTGCATCGTCCCGCGGATCGCCTTCGTCTTCTGGCGGAAGAAGCCGGTCGCGTAGATGTCCTGCTGAAGCTCCTCCTCCGGCACGGCGAGGTAGTCCTCCGGTCGGCGGTACTTCTCGAAGAGGCGCTCGCTGACGCGGTTGACATTCGTGTCCGTCGTCTGCGCGGAGAGCATCACGGAGACGAGCAGCTCGAGGTCGGAGCGGAACCGAAGCGCGATCTCGGCGTCCGAGTGCTCCTCCGCCAGGAGCTCGATGATCGGCCCGATCCGCTCCCGGCGGCTCCCGATTCCGCGGCGCCGGGCCTCGCGGACGAAGCTACGCGGCATGCTGCTTCGACTCGAAGTAGGCGGTCGCCGACTCTGCGCGCACGCAGCCGCGAATCGCGTCCTCGAACGCGGCGGCGCGCGGAAAACCCGACGCGGCCAGCCCGGCAAGCGCTCGCTCGACGTCGTACGACGTGCGACGCAGCTCGACATCCGGGCCGAGAATCGCCCAGAACGCGCCCGGCTCGCCCTGGCACGGCAAGCCGACGCTGCCCGCGTTGACGAGCCTCCGGCCGACCGGCGTCGTGCGATCCAGCTGAACATGCGTGTGACCGACGACGACCACGATCGGCGTCGGCGTCGGCCAGCGCATCGGCGAGCTCCTCGTCGGTCGTGAGCTCGGTGAGGTTCTCCTCGTCCGAGCGTGGGCTGGCGTGGCAAAAGAGGACGCGACCTAGATCGTCCACAGCGAGCTCGACGCTCGCCGGCCAGGCCGCCACGAGCTCGCGCTCGTCCGGCGTGAGGCGATCGCGGCACCAGGTCGCGCTCCCGCCCCGACCCGCGAGGACGTCCCGCTCGCAGTTGCCCGACAGGAAAGAGGCGCCGGCGGCTCGGAGAAGCGCGATGCACTCGCCCTGGTGCGGGCCCCAGAGCACGTCGCCCCCGGCGACGATCGCGTCCACGCGTTCCTCGGCGACCTCCGCGAGCACGGCCTCGAGGGCCGCCAGGTTTCCGTGGACGTCGTAGAGCGCGGCGACGCGCATCGCGCAAGGCTACGCGCCGTTCGCCGTCCGCTGCGACTCGAAGTACGCGGTGACCTCGTCGGGATCCGGCGGCTCGAGCAGGTAGCGGGCCAGCTGCTCGTCGGTCGGCTTCCCGACCTCGCGAATCGCAGCGGCAGCCGCCTCGACGTCGTACTCGGTCCGACGCAGCTCGACGGAACGGCCCAGGAGCGCCCAGAAGGCGCCTCGGCGACCTTCGTACGGCATTCCGACGCTGCCGGCGTTCACGACACGCAAGCCGGACCGCAGCACACGGTCGAACTGAACGTGCGTATGGCCGCACACCAGGACCGCGGCGTCGACCGATCCAAGGAGCTCGATGACGTCCTCGTCCGGAGTGATGCGCGTGAAGATCGGCTCGTCGGCGCTCGGGATCGCGTGGCAGAACAGCGTCGTCCCGAGCCCGTCGACGTCGAGCTCGACCGTGAGCGGCCACGCAGCGATCGTGTCGAGCCGAGCCCTGCCGAGCCGCTCGCGCTCCGCGTTCCAGTCGACGCCGTATTCGTCGGTTCCCTCGAGCACCTCGCGGTCCGCATTACCGCGGACGAAGCGCACGCGCGGCGCCGACGTCAGCCGGTCGAAGACCTCGGTCGAGAAGGGGCCGCCGACGATGTCGCCGGCGCAGACGATCGCGTCCACGTCGGCGCTCTCGACGTCGGCGAGAACCGCGTCGAGCGCAGGGAGGTTGCCGTGGATGTCGGCGAGGACGGCGACCCGCATCAGCCGTGGACGAGCAGCCGTGGCCCCGCGCAGACGACGTCGAGCGCGGGGCAGCCCGAGCAGGCGAGCTCGCTCGGCGTCGGGCGGAAGTCGCCTGCGCGGATGCGCCCGATGGCCTCGGAGAGCTCGGCCTCCAGCTCCGGGACGTCCGCCGCCGAGAACGTGGCGCTGACGAGGTCACCCGGTCGCTCGAGAAACTGGTAGACGACTTCAGCCTCTTCGGCGCCCGCACGCAGACAGGCGAGCGCGTACACGAGCCGTTGGAGCCGATACTCGGCCTCCACGATCTCGGCCGGATCAGCGCCGTCGAGCGCGTTCGACTTGTAGTCGACGACGAGCGCGCGACCATCCGCGCGCCAGAGGACGTCGAGACGCCCGTGGAGAAGCACGCCGTCGTGCTCGAACGCGAACGGCCGCTCCGGGCGCGCACCTGGTAGGCCCGCCAACCGCTGCGCGAGCTCGGACTGGCAGTACGCCTCGACGAGGCCGGCGACGCGGTCGAGCTCCTCCTCCGTCGCCGCCGGGTACCACGCGCGCACGGCTACGTCGAGCTCGGGCCGCGGCGGGGGTCGTGGCTCGTCGAGCGGGACGAGCTCGAGGAGGCGATGCACGGCGTCGCCGATCTCGTTCCCGGCGAGCGCGCGCCGGTCGCCGGGCTCGTCCCCGTCCTCTTCGGCCTGGCCTTGCGGCGCCGGTCGAACGGGCCTGAGCCCGGCTACGCGCTCCGCGAAGTACCGGTAGGAGCAGCGCTCGAAGAGCGCGAGCGCGCTGTACGAGAGCCGCCGTACGTCGTGCAGTGGCGGATCGGGGAGGTCCGGCAGCGGTGAGAGCTCGACGCCGACCGGCCCAGAGCCGATTGGCATCGACCCGAGCGGGAGCTCCCCGAAGAGCTCGAGCTGCCCCGTCTCCGGCAGCGCGGGCTGCTCGGCGGCCGCACCGGCCGCGACCTGTGGCGCGTACCGATCCACGCGCAGCAGGAAGCGCGCCTCGCCACGATCGATCTCGACGGGCTCCCCCAGCGCGCCACGGACGGTCTCCGCCGCCGTGAGCCGCTCGAGCACCCAGCCGATCGGCGTCTCGCGATCGGCGCGGCGATCGAGGTCGACGGCGCCCGACACGATGAGCCGGTCGATCGCGCGCGTCATCGCGACGTAGTAGAGCCGCAGCCGCTCCTCCCGCTCCTGCGCGCGCTCGGCCTCGCGCACCTCCTCGAAGTCGAAGACCGGTCGCCGCTCGCCGCGGGTCGGATGGATCATCCGGAACCCGAAGCGGCCGTCGGAGAGCGCGACGATCTCGTCTCCTCCTCGCGGGCCGCCGGTGTCGCGCCCTGCGTCGGCGACGACGACGACCTTGAACTCGAGACCCTTGGCGCCGTGGATGGTGAGCAGGCGGACGGCGTCGGCACCCTCTTCTTCGGCCAGCGCCTCGAGCTCCCTCGCGCCGAGCGCCTCCTGGTCCTCGACGAAGCGGACGAACGCGGCGAGGTCGGCGCCGCGGACAGCTTCGTACTCCCTGGCGAGCCGACCGAGCTTGCGCAGGTTCGCGAACCGGCGCGTCCCGTCCCAGCGCGCGAGGATCGCGAGGTCGTAGTCGTGCTCGGCGAGGATCTGCTCGCAGAGTCGTTCGAGGCCCGCGCGCGCCGAGAGCCTTACGAGCCGCTCGTAGCGCTGCAGGAATGCGCGGAGCAGCTGCTCCTCCTCGACCGGCACTCCTTCGGGCAGGGCACGCTCGAGCGCCGTGAAGAGGGGCCGCTTGGGAGCGCCGCGGCGCAGCAGCACGAGCGTGTCGTTCGAGACGCCGACGAACGGCGATGCGAGCACGGTCGCGAGCGCGAAGTCGTCATACCGGTTGTGGAGGAGGCGCAGGTACGCGAGCAGGTCGGCCACCTGCTGCTGGCCGAAGTAGCCGCGTCCCGTCGCCCGGTACGTCGGCAGGCCGAGCCGCCGCAGCTCCTCCTCGTACATCTCTGCGTCGGAGCCGGCCGCGAAGAGCACGACGATCTCGCCGGGGAAGGCCTGGCCGGAGTCGACGAGCTCGCGCACCCTTGCCGCGATCGCCCGCGCCTCGCCGCGCCGCCAATGCTCGCCGGTGTCGCGGTAGCTCGCCTTGTCGGTGACGAGCAGCTCGACCGGGTGACCGAAAACCGGGTCCGCGAACTCGGCGGAGGCGGCGAGCGGCTGGAAGTCGTCGCCGAACGCGCCTGCGAACAGATGGTTGACGGCGGCGAGCACCTGCGGCCGCGACCGGTAGTTGCTCCGCAGGCTGAGGAGGTTCGTGGCCTCCTCGCGGCGCTGACGGAAGACCCCGACGTCCGCGTGCCGGAAGCCGTAGATCGACTGGAACTCGTCGCCGACCGTGAAGACCTCGGTCGCTTCCGGATGTGCGACGAGGTCGATCAGCTCGCACTGAAGCAGGTTCGTGTCCTGGAACTCGTCCACCATCACGAGGCGGAACCGGAGCCTCGTCGCGTCGCGCACGTCCTCGTCGTCGCGGAGCAGGTCGCGCGCCGCCAGCTGGAGGTCCTCGAAATCGACGACGGACTCGCGGCGCTTCGCGGTCGCGTACTCGTCGGCGAACCGCTCGAGGAGCTCCTGGAGCAGGACCCGGTCGGACGCGGCGAGCTCCTCGAGCGCCGCCTGCTCGAGCGCTTTGCGCGCGCGCTCGTACGACGTCGCGCGCAGACCGCGGCTCGAGAGCGACGCGAGATCGACGACGCGCTCGGGTGCCGTGCCTTCCACAGCCAGGCGCACCGCCTCGGCCGCGTTGCTGCGTTGCGTTTCCGTCGCATCCGCGTCGTCGACGAGGCAGGCGGCCTCCGTGCGCATCGCGGCCAGCGCCTCCTCGAAGCTCGGGCGCTCGCGGAGCTCGAGCACGAGCGGCCTGCCGGCCGAGCGCAGCGTCTCGTAGACGCCCGTCAGCATCCGGCGCAGGCCGTTCGCGCGGTAGGTCGCGAGCAGGCGCAGGGGCTCGGGCTCGCCGCTCGCGCAGAACGCCTCGAGCGCGCGCTCGAACGCCTCGCCCCGGAGCACGGCCGCGCCCGCCTCGTCGAGCTCGCGGAACCGGGGATCGAGACCCACCCCGAACGGATGCGCCTTCAGCAGCCGGTTGCAGAAGCCGTGGATCGTCGAGATCCAAGCCCCGTCGAGCGCGCGGGCCAGGTCGTGGCGGCCGCGCTCGTGCAGGGCGGCGCGGATCCGGGTCCGAAGCTCGCCCGCCGCCTTGCGCGTATACGTGATGACGAGAATCGACTCGACGTCGAGCCCGCGGTCGCACACCGCGCGCACGTAGCGCTCGACGAGCACGGATGTCTTCCCGGTCCCGGCCCCGGCCGAGACGAAGACGTTCCCGGTCGCCTCGACGGCCTCCAGCTGCTCGTCGTTGAGCCGGCTCGGTGCCTCGACAATGGTCACGCGCGCGGCACCCGGCAGACGGGCCAGAGGTCGCACCAGGCGGGACAGCCGTCGCCCTTCGGATCGTGGCGCACGTCTCCGGTGCGGATCCGCTCCGCATACTCTGCGGCCCGGTCACGCGCCGTCTCGACCTGGGCCCAGAACGCGTCGTCTTCGAGATAGTCGTCCTTCGCGAAGCCGGGCAGGTCCTCGCTGGCCGACGATCGGAGCATGCCCCGCGTCACACGCCGGCCCGCCAGGGCGCGGTAGACGCCGCCGAGCGGCTCGAGCCCGACGAGATCGCGCAGGACGAGGACGTAGAGCGGGATCTGGAGGCGGAGCTCGCGCTCGATGTCGCGCGCGGAGTGTGCGCCCGCGCCCGACTTGTAGTCCTGCACGATCCCGCGCGCGCTGAACGGGTCGATGTCGATCCGGTCGATCTTCCCCGAGAGAGTGAGGCCTTCTCCGAGCGGGAGCCCGCGCTGGAGCTCCGGTGCTGCACGCTCGGACCCGAACGCGACCTCGAGCCGGCGGGGATCGAACGCGACCTGCGACGCGGCCTCGTCGCGTACGAAGCCCTCGAGGTCGGCGAGGAGGGTCTGTCGCAGCTCGGCGCCCTGCAGATCGGTCAGGTCGAGCTTGACGCCGGACTCGAGCGCAGCGTCGAGGCAGCGGCGTACGTGGTCGAGCGCCGCCTCGAGGTTCTCTGGCGTCACGCGCTCGGCGCCGAGCTCTTTCGGGAGCGTCGAGTAGAAGGCCCTGAGCGCCGTGTGCACGACCTGCCCGCGCAGGAGCGGATCGGGCTCGGCGTCGATCTGCTTCGGGGCGATCACGCGCTCGACGAGCCAGGCCGACGAGCAATCGGCAAAACGCTCCAGCTCGGTGGCGGCGAACGTCGCCCGTCCCCCGAGCCAGCTCGAGCACGCCGGGGCTCGCGAGCGCCGTCGGGCGGTCGAAGGCGGAGACCGCGCGTGCGAGCCGGCGCGTCCAGCCGTTCGCCGAGGCGAGGGCGCCGGCTGCGGCGCTGTCCTCGACTCCGAGGCGAACGAGAGACCGCAGCCGCTCGCGCTCGCTCGGCGCCGACTCGAGCGTCCACGTGAGGCTGGAGAGCGGCCGCCTGTGCGTCGCGCGGGCGACTTCGCCCTCGTCGAAGAGCTCGCGCACGTCCTCCCAGAACGGGCTCGGCTCTCGTGGGACGCCGTCGTCGGTCGCCGCCTCGCGTGCCAGGACGAGCCTGCGGCTCGCGCGGGTGCACGCCGTGTAGAAGAGGTAGCGGTCGCGCGCAACCGAGTCGACGCGCTCGAGCCGCCCGCCCAGGTCGCGTCTCGACTCGTCGTCGAGAAACGGCGACGGGCGGTCGCGGCGCGGGAAGCTGCCCTCCTCGAGACCGAGCAGGATGACGACGTCGAGGTCACGCGTCCTCGCGCGCCGGTAGTCGAGGACGGAGACGTAACCCGCCTCTCCCGCGGCAACCGGACGTACGGTCGTACGCTCGAGCGCGGCGACGACTGCGTCGGGCTCGAGCGCGCCGCCGTCCCGTCCGGCGAACGCCTCGAGCTCGTCGAGCGTTCGAGCGGCGGCCTGGTACGCGCGGGCATCCGCGCGGGCGTCGTTCGTCGTCGGCGGAGCCTCGAGGCCCCAGGCGTTGCCGGCCATCGCGCGGATGAGGTCGCGGACGGCCGCGGTGGGCTCCGGTGCGGCCCGCAGCCGGTCGAGCGCGGGCAGAGGTGCACCGCGGAGCCGCTCGGCCTCCTCTACGACTCGCTCGGGCTGCGCGATCGCACGACCGCGCAGCCGACCCTCGACGAAGTCCACCGAACGGCGCTCGAGCCCCGAGAACGGCGAGCGGAGGTAGCGGAAGAGGTCGCCGCGGCGCCCGTTGAGCCAGGCGAAACGGACGAGCCCGAGGAGCGCGCGACCGAACGCGGTCTCGCCGAGTCGGGCGGGCTGCTCGATCGCGTAGGGAATCCCGAGCGGGACGAAGACCGTGTCGAGCGCAGCCCGCCAGCGATCGACGGAGTCGCACACGACGCCGATGCGCTCGGCCGCGGCCCCGTGCCGGAGGAGCTCGACTACCTCCGCGCCGACGAGCTCGACCGTTCCCCTGGCCCCGGCGCCCTCGAGGAAGCCGATCGCGCCGTCCAGCGAGACGCCGCGCTCGGGTGTGTCCGCGAACAGCTCGCGCTCGAGCCGGACGAGGGCTGGAGGGACCCCGCTCGTCAGGCGGGTTTGGGAAGGGCCGAGCTCCTCGATTCCGCCCGCTGCCATCCCGGCAAGGTCCTCGACCGTGCGCTCGAGCGACGCATAGACAACTCGTCCCGGCTCGTACGGAATGGAGACCGTGACCTCGGCGCGGGCTGCGAGCGCCTCCAGGAGCGCCCACTCGGCTCCGGTCAGGTCTTCGAAGCCGTAGGCGAAGACGGGCTCACCGGACCAGGCGTCGAACTCCGACGCGAGACGCTCGGCGGCCCGCCTGCGGAGCCCGTCTCGATCCCAGTACCCGAGGCGGTCGAGCTCGTCCCGATACGCCTCGGCCAGGCGGCCGAGATCGCCTTCGAGACGACCCGGCGCGACGAGGGCGGACTCGATCTCGCCGAGAGTTGCAAGCAGCGAGTCGGCGAAGCCGTCCGACCGCGCAGAGCTCGAGAGCCCTTCGAGAGTCGTGCGCTCGATCGCCTGCCGCACCGCGAGCCCGCGCTGCGTCTCGGACGCCACGGGTCGGAGTCGCGGATCGTCGCGGACGATGTGCTCGAAGAGGTCGTCGAACGTCCCGATACGGCCGGCCAGGAGCGCAGGACGACGGCGCAGGAGATCGCGCTCGACGCGCTCGATGTCAGCGCGATTCGGGACTACGAGCCAGGGATCGCCGCCGTCGTGACCCTCGAGCGCGGCGAGATACCGCTCGAGGAGCAGCGCGACCTTGCCGGCGTGAGCCGGCCCCACGACGAGCGAGAGCGCCATTTGCCCATGGTAGTCCCGGCCTCCGACGCACCTTCGTACGCCGCCCGGCGGCTATGCGCAAAGAGCGTGAAACTCGGTTTGTGGGCTATGCGACCGCGGACTTCGGACGCCGGCCCCGGCGCGCCACGGCCTGTCCCGGCATCTTTCCCGAGCACGAATCGCAGAGGTCGGCCTGCTTCGCCCCACGGCGTGCGTCGTTGAACGTAATCCGCATGACGGCGCCCTTTCCTTCTTCGACCTCGCTGGAGCAATTGTCGCAGACGAGAATTGTCTTCCGAGCCATCTCTCATTCCTCCTGTCTTTGCTGTCTCCGGCGAGCAGAGACTAGAAAAACCCGAGTCGAATTGCAACGAGAAATGCTCGGCGCCTTTCTTGCCACGGATCCGACGCAGTAGGATCCCGGCGTGCAAAGGATCGTCGTCCTCGAAGGCGACCAGACGGGGCAGGAGCTCCTCGAGGAGTCGCTCCGCGTCCTCGCCCCTGAGGTCATCGGGTCCAAGCTCGACTTCCCGCGCTACGACCTCTCCCTCGAGAATCGCCGGGCCACGCAGAACGAGGTCGTCCACGAGGCGGCCGCGGCGATCCGCGAGCACGGCTTCGGGCTCAAGGCCGCGACGATCACGCCCGAAGGCGCGGGCGACGTCGGCTCTCCGAACCGGATCCTCAGGGAGGAGATCGGCGGGAAGGTGATCGTCCGGACCGGACGCCGAATTCCGGGCGTGGTCCCGCTGGGCGGCGTGCATGCGCCGATCTCGGTCGTGCGCATGGCCGTCGGCGACGCATACGGGGCGAAGGAATGGCGCGAGGGCGAGGGCGACGAGGAGGTCGCGTACCGCACCGAGCGAATCGAGCGGGGTATCTGCCACGCGGTTGCCGAGTTCGCGTTTCGTCAGGCCGAGCGAATGGACGCGAAGGTGTTCGGCGGCCCGAAGTACACGGTGAGCCCGATCTACGAAGGGATGCTGAAGGAGGAGATGGACGAGGCAGCCGCGCGCCATCCGGACATCCCATACGAGCCCCAGCTCATCGACGCGACCTTCGCGCTCCTCATCTCGTCGAGCGGTGCACCGATGGTGATTCCCGCGCTGAATCGCGACGGCGACATCCTCTCGGATCTCGTGCTTCCGCTCTTCGGCTCGATCGCGGGCTCGGAGTCGCAGCTCGTCGCGTTCGGAGACGATTACGTCCCGAGCGCGCTAATGGCCGAAGCGGCGCACGGGACGGCGCCGTCGCTCCAGGGGAAGAACGTCGCGAATCCGATGGCGATGATCCTCGCCGGCGCCGCGCTCCTCTCCCATGCGGACGAGGAGGAGCTCCAGGAGGCAGGGCGGGCGATTCGCGAGGCATGCCTCGAGGCGGTTGCGGACGGGATCCGCACGCCCGATCTCGGCGGCCATCACGGCACGCGGGAGTTCACCGACGACGTGATTCGCCGCACGACGACGAAGCTCGAGATCTGGTCGTCGCTCTGATGGATAGGGGTCAGGCTTCAGCCTGACCCCTGCTCGTAGGCCCGAGCGCACGTCCAAGACCGGGGTGAGGCTGAAGCCTCACCCCGCCCCAGGCGGTGGCGGTCCATAGAGTTGCGCGCGGCTATGCGAGTAGCGGTGCCGAAAGAGACGGCTGCCGGGGAGCGGCGCGTGGCGCTCGTCCCGGAGACCGTCGCGAAGCTCACCGAGAACGGGTTCGAGATCCGCACGGCACGCGACGCGGGCGCCGCAGCCGGCTTTCCGGACTCCGAGTACGTCGCGGCGGGCGCGCAGGTCGTCGAGCCCGCCGCCGCGCTGTCGAACGCGGAGGCGGTTGTCTGCGTCGCGAAGCCCGCGCCCGAGACGGTCGCCGCGCTCGCTTCCGGAACCGTGCTCGTCGGATTCCTCCAACCCCTCACCGACAGAGACGGAATCGCGCACCTCCGCGAAGCGGGAGTGGTCGCGTTCGCGATGGAGTCGATCCCGCGCATCACGCGGGCTCAGGCCATGGACGCGCTCTCCTCGCAGGCGACGGTCGCCGGATACAAGGCCGTCCTGCTCGCCGCCGACCGCGTCCCGAAGCTCTTCCCGATGCTGATGACCGCCGCCGGGACGATCGCTCCCGTCCGAGCGCTCGTGATCGGCGCGGGTGTCGCGGGCCTGCAGGCGATCGCGACCGCACGGCGCCTCGGAGCCGTCGTGTCCGCGTTCGACGTCAGGCCGGCGGTGAAGGAGCAGGTCGAGAGCCTCGGCGCGTCGTTCCTCGACCTCGGCGTCCAGACCGAGGAGACCGAAGGCGGGTATGCGCGCGAGCTGACCGCGGAAGAGCAGGCCCGGCAGCAGGTAGCGCTCGCGGAGCGCATTCCCGATTTCGACGTCGTCGTCACGACTGCGGCCGTGCCGGGGCGAGACGCCCCGAAGCTCATTCCCGCAAGCGCTGTCGAGCACATGCGCTCCGGCTCGGTGATCGTAGACCTCGCCGCCGAGACCGGCGGGAATTGCGAGCTGACGGTGCCGGGCGAGGTGATCGAGAAGGGCGGCGTAACGATCGACGGGACGACGAACCTGCCCTCGCTCATGGCGTTCCACGCGAGCCAGCTGTACTCGCGGAACGTCGCTGCGCTCCTCCAGCACCTCGCTCCGAACGGCGAGCTCGAGCTCGACTGGGACGACGAGATCACGGCCGGCGCCTGCGTGACGAAGCCCGAAGGAGCCCCGTCGTGACGGATCTGCCGCTCGTCATCGAGCTGACGATCCTCGTGCTGGCCGCGTTCCTCGGGTTCGAGGTGATCTCGAAGGTGCCGACGATGCTCCACACCCCGCTCATGTCCGGGGCGAACTTCATCCACGGCATCGTCATCGTGGGCGCGATCCTCGTGCTCGGCGGCGCGGAGGACACCTTCACGAAGGCTCTCGGCCTCGCGGCCCTCGTGCTCGCGACCGCGAACGTCGTCGGCGGCTGGTTCGTGACCGACCGGATGCTCGGGATGTTCAGGCGGCGACCCGAGCCTCCACGGAGAGACGGCGAGTGATCTCGGACCCGAACGTCGTCGCCCTCCTCTATCTCGTCACGATCGTCTGCTTCATCGTCTCCCTTCGCTTCCTGTCGTCCCCGAAGCACGCGCGCAAGGGCAACTGGATCGGCGGCGCGGGGATGCTCGTGGCGATCGGCACCACCCTCCTGCTGGACGGGATCGGGAACTGGGCGCTCATGGTCCCGGGGCTCGTCGTGGGCACGGTCGTAGGCGTCGTCGGCGCCCGCACCGTCCGCATGACCGCGATGCCGCAGATGGTCGCGATCTTCAACGGGGTCGGCGGCGGCGCAGCGGCCCTCGTCGCGCTCGCGGAGTGGCACAACGCCGTCGATCCGGCCGGCGACGAGACCGTCTCGGTCGTGCTCTCGGCGCTGATCGGGTCGATCTCGTTCGCAGGCTCGGCGGTCGCGTTCGCGAAGCTCCAGGAGCTGGTCAGCGGCCGCCCGATCGTCTTCCCGGGCCAGAACGTCTTCAACGGCCTCGTCCTGCTCGGAGCGGTGGCGTTGGGAGCCGCGGCGATCGCAGGGGTCGAGGGCGAATGGGTGCTCGTCGCGCTCATCGGCCTCGCCCTGCTCTTCGGCGTCCTGTTCGTGTTGCCGATCGGCGGCGCGGATATGCCGGTCGTCATCTCACTGCTCAACGCGTTCACCGGCCTCGCCGCGTCTGCGACCGGATTCGTGCTCGACTCGACGGTCCTCATCGTGTCCGGGATGCTCGTCGGAGCGGCCGGAACGCTGCTCACGCTCCTCATGGCGAAGGCGATGAACCGCTCGGTCGCGAACGTGCTCTTCGGCGCGTTCGGGCAGGTGCAAGCGGGCGCTGGCCAGGCGCGAGCGGACGACGGGCGAACGGTGCGCGCGACGACGCCGGAGGACGTCGCCGTCCAGCTGTCGTTCGCGCGCAAGGTGATCGTCGTCCCCGGCTACGGGATGGCCGTGGCGCAGGCGCAGCACGACGTTCGCCAGCTCGCGGACGCGCTCGAGGAGCGGGGCGTCGACGTCAAGTACGCGATCCACCCGGTCGCTGGACGCATGCCCGGGCACATGAACGTCCTCCTCGCCGAGGCCAACGTGCCCTACACGCAGCTTCAGGAGATGGACGAGATCAACCCGGAGTTTCCGCAGACCGACGTCGCCCTCGTCATCGGCGCCAACGACGTCACGAACCCCGCCGCGCGCAGCGATCCCGGAAGCCCGATCTACGGCATGCCCATCCTCGACGTGGACAAGGCGGCGAGCATCGTCGTCCTGAAGCGCTCGATGCGCCCTGGCTTCGCAGGGATCGACAACGAGCTCTACCTCGACCCCAAGGCGACGATGCTCTTCGGGGACGCGAAGGACTCGGTGCTGAAGCTCATCACGGCCGTGAAGGCCGCGTAGGGGCGAGGCTCGACTGCCTACGCCGTTCGGCGCCGCAGGGTCGCGGCGCCGAGCGCGAGCGCGAGCAGCGTCGCGCCGGCGACGACGACGACGTCGAGCCAGAAGCGCGACCCGAGCGGCGTCTCCGTGGCGGCCCGCGAGAGCGCGTCGTACGCGTAGGTCATCGGCAGCACGGCCGAGATCCCCTCGAGCCACCAGGCCATCTGGTCGCGCGGCACGATCAGCCCGCAGAGCAGGATCTGCGGCAGTACGAACGCTGGCATGAACTGCACGGCCTGGAACTCCGTCCGCGCGAACGCGCTCAGGAAGAGGCCGAGCGCCATGCCGAGGATCGCGTTCGCCACGGCGAGCGCCACGACGAGGGCTTCCGAGTTGACGACCTCGAGGTCGAGCAGGCCGAACCCGACGAACGACACGAGCGTCGCCTGCACCGTCGCGAGAGCACCGAACGCGAGCGCGTAGCCGAGCAGAATGTCGAGCTTCGCGAGCGGCAGCGTGAGCAGTCGCTCGAGCGTGCCTGTGGTGCGCTCGCGGAGCATCGTGATCGAGGTGACGAGGAACATCGAGATGAGCGGGAACAGCCCGAGGAGCGGGACGCCGACCCGCTGGAACACCTGCGGGCTGTCCTCGAACAGCTCGTCGACGAGGAAGACGAGGACGCACGGCACGACGAGGATCAGCGCGATCGTCCGCGGGTCGCGGCGCAGCTGCTGGAGGACGCGCAGCGCGGTCGCCCCGGTGGCGCGCGGGCTCACGGCCGCTCCTCTTCCACTAGCCGGAGGAACGCCTCGTCGAGCTCGGTCGCACCGGTGCGGGAGAGCAAGCCGCTCGGCGTCTCCTCGGCGATGATCGTGCCGTCGCGCAGGAGGACGAGACGGTCACAGCGGGATGCCTCGTCCATGACATGGCTCGAGACGAGCAGTGTCGAGCCGCCTTCGGCGAGCTCGTGGAAGAAGTCCCAGAGGTCGCGGCGTAGGACCGGGTCGAGCCCGACCGTCGGCTCGTCGAGGACGAGGAGCTCGGGCTCGTTCAAGAGCGCACTCGCGAGCGAGACACGGGCCCGCTGTCCTCCCGAGAGGCTCTCCGCCACCTGAACGCGCGCGTCCACGAGCCCGACCCGTTCCATCACCGCGTCCACCCGCTCGGGCCCGACGCCCACGAGCCGGGCGAAGTAGCCGAGGTTCTCGCGAACCGTCAGATCGGCGTAGACGGACGGCGCCTGAGTCACGTAACCGACGCTGCTCCTCAGCTCCCGCGCGCCGGCAGGCCGGCCGAGCACCGTCACCTCGCCCCCCGCGACGATCTGCACGCCGACGATGGAGCGGATCAGCGTGGACTTGCCGCTGCCGCTCGGGCCGAGGAGCCCGGTCACGCTGCCTCTCTCCACGTCGAGGTCGAGCCCCGGAAGCACCTCGCGCCCGCCTCGGACGACACGCAGGTCGCGAATCGAGATCGCGTTCCGACTTGAATTCATCATGCGTTGAATTTAAGATAGCTCAGGTGCAGCGTCCTGGTCAAGACCGCACGGCGAGACGCCGGGGACGCCGCCCAGGCGGCGCGGACACACGGGGAGCAATCGTCGACGCGGCTCGGTCGCTCTTCGCCACCTGCGGCTTCGAGCGCACGAGCATGCGAGCCATCGCGCGTGAGGCCGACGTCGATCCAGCTCTTCTTCTCCACTACTTCGGGAGCAAGGAGAACGTCTTTCTCGCCGCGGTGGAGCTGCCGTTCGAGCCGGAGGTGGTACTGCCCGGTCTGCTCGCAGGGGATCGGGGGACGATCGGCGAGCGCTTCGCCCGCTTCGTCGTCGCGACGCTCGAGAACGACGCCTCACGCGCGCGCTTGCTCGCGATCATCCGAGCGGCGGCCTCGGAGCCGGCCGCCGCGCGGGTGCTCCGCGGGCTCGTCGAGCAGCGGCTGCGCGATCCGATCGCGCACGCGCTCGGCACCGAGGACGCGGAGCTCCGGGCGTCTCTCGTCGGCTCCCAGGTCGTCGGGCTGGCGATGGCCCGCTACGTCGTGGGTGTCGAGCCGCTCGCGTCGCTTCCCGCGGAGCGACTCGTCGCGCTCATCGCGCCGACGCTGCAGCGCTATCTCGCCGAGCCGTTCGACGGCCACAACTAGGCTGCGGCGGTGGTTCCGGTCTTCCGCGCCGTCGACGTCGAGCGGGCCGTGTCGCCGCACGAGGCATACGACGCCGTGCGAGACGCCTTCGTCGCGTATGCCCGCGGCGAGTGGAGAATGCCGCCGAAGGTCTACGTCACGAACTACCCGGCCGGGGACTTCCGCGCGATGCCCGCGATCGGCGGCGGCCATGCGTTGCTGAAGTGGGTGACCTCCTTTCCGGGAAACCCGGCACGCGGGCTGCCGACGGTGACGGGGCTCGTGCTGCTCTCCGATGCCGAGGACGGGCGCTTGCTCGCAGTTCTCAACGCAGCCGCCGTGACCGCGTTGCGCACGGCGGCGGCCGCGGTGCTCGCCGCCGACACCCTCTGCCGGCCTGGCGCGTCCTCGTATGCGGTGGTCGGCGCGGGCGTGAACGGCGCCGAGACGGTCCGCATGCTCGTCGCGCGCGGCACCGAGCCGCTCGTCTGGGACGCGGACGAGAGCCGGCGGCGCGCCGTCGCGGAGCGCCTGGGAGCCCGCGCCGCCTCGAGCGCCGAGGAGGCGCTCTCCTGCGAAGTCGTGGCCACCGTGACTCCGGGCTTCGAGATCCTCTACCCGGCCGGGTCGCTCGAGCCGGGACAGCACGTGTCGCTCATGGGCGCGGACGGTCCCGGGAAGGCCGAGGTCGCCGTCGAGGAGCTCGCTCGCGCGCATCTCTTCTGCGACGACTGGGAGCAGGCCGGCACAAAGGGAATAGGCGAGATTGGGCGTGCCGCTGAGGCTGGTCTAATCAGTCGAGACGACGTGACCTCGCTCGGAGCGGTGCTCACGGGCGAGGCAGACGGCCGTCGCGACGCGGGCGACATCACGCTGTTCGATTCGACCGGCCTCGCGATTCAAGACCTCGCGATCGCGAAGGCGGCTTACGCCAAGGCTGAGGAGCTGGACGTGCAGACAATCGACCTATAGAGGAGCTAGCCGGGAAGCCACCCTTCCTGATACGAGGTCCATTCGGCCTTCGGAGCCCGCTCGTATGCCTCCGCTCGATCGGTCGTCTCCTCTTCGACGCCGGCACCGTGCCGGAGAGCCGTTTCGTCGACCGTGTAAGCGCCCCAGTTCTCGCCCCGCTGGTGCTCGCGCGAGCCGACTGCAAGCACGACGCAGGGCCCGTCTCCAGCGCCGACGATGATGTGCTCCGTCCCGGGAGGGCAGTGAAAGACGTCCCACCGGCGCAACGGCCGCTCCTCACCTTCGACGATGAGAAGCGCCTCGCCGGACAGCACCAGAAAGTCCTCCTGGTCGGCCTCCCAGTGGTACATCCCCATCGTCCCGCCCGGCGAGAGCACGCGAAGGAAGATGCCGACCTGCTCGAACTCCGTCTCACCCTCGAACTCGGAGCACGCGGACAGCTCGTCGCGAACCCAGCGCGCCCCGCGAGCGTTCAGGACGAACCAGCCCTCCCCGGCAGGCGCAAGTCCGGCCTCGGTCTGCTCGAGCCGTGCCTCCGCGACCACCCGGCGATCATATCTGTGCCCCTCCAACGTCACGATGCTGTGCGAAGGCTGGGAGCAGGCGAGCCACGGAGGCGAGCTGACTGGCGCGGTCGAGGCCGGGCTCGTGCGCCGAGAGGACGTGACCGACCTCGGCGCGGTTCTCACCGGCAGGGCGGACGGCCGGCGCGATGCCGGCGAGATCACGCTCTTCGACTCGACCGGGCTCGCTCTCCAGGACCTCGCGATCGCGAGGGCTGCCTACGCGAAGGCAGGCCGACTCGAGCTTCCGCAGCTCGAGCTCTAGGCGAAAAAGGGATGCGGCGCATGTCCGCTGCGCACGACGCGGGCGGCTGCAGCGAGCTTTGAATGGCGCCAGTCGGACCTTGCGCCGACTGCGATTTCCGCACAAGAGCAAACGCGATCAAGCGCGGAGAGTCACGTCATCGGAGAATGACCCGCATGACCGCGTCCGACACCTTTTCCAGGTTCGTGGACGTACTGGCCTCGTCGCTCGACGAACACGCGACGACAGGGGAGCTGCTCGCGTCGCGCGTACACCTCTCGCGGTTCCACCTGGATCGAGTCGTGGCGGCAGTCGCCGGGGAGCCGCCGCACGCCTTCCGCCGCCGGATCCTGCTCGAGCGGGCGGCGTTCCGCCTGCTGACGAGCGAGGACACCGTGCTCGACACCGCACTCGAAGCCGGCTATGCGTCACACGAGGCGTTCACCCGAGCGTTTCGCCGAGCGTACGGTCGAACGCCGTCCGAGTGGCGTCGCCACCCGTCGCGGTTCCAGATCGACGCCCCGAGCCGCGTGCACTTCCATCCGCCGGGAAGCCTTCGCGTCCCGGCCCGACGAAAGGTCACTGCCATGGAACTGCTCAACCGGATGGTCGAGCACCACGTCTGGCTGGTCGGCGAGATGCTCGCTCGAGCCGGCGGCCTGTCGGACGACACGCTCGACGCAACGATCGAGATCTCGGTCGAGGGCATCGACGACCGGCCGACGCTGCGCTCACAACTCGCCCGGCTGGTGGGACAGCTTTCCCAGTGGAACGCTGCGACCTCCGGCGGCGAGTACGACTTCGCCATCGAAGACGGAGCGAGCGTCAGCCGTCTACGCACCCGACTCGCCGAAGCCGGCCCGACGTTCGTCGAGAGTGTCGATGCGATCGTCCGCGAAGACCGTCTCGACGAGACCTTCGTCGATGCCCTCTGCGACCCGCCGAGAGTCTTCACGTACGGCGGGATGATTGCCCACGTCCTGACCTTTGCGGCGCATCGCCGCACGCTCGTCTGTGGCGCCCTTGCGGACGCGGGGATCACCGACCTGGGCGCGGGCGACCCCATGCACTGGGTGGCGGATGCTGCCTGATCGCTCGGCGCCTCGTAGCACTGCCGCACCGTCCTAGACTGGTCCTCGTGCAAGGCGATCCCGCCGACGAGCCACGATCCGCGCGAGAAGACGAGATCGAGCGGATGCTGGATGAGGAAGGGCACAACCTCGGACAAGCGAGAGTACGCGTCGCAGTGGGCAGGAGCGGCATCGCGCTCGGGTTTCCGCGCGATCCGATGCTTCACATCTCGTGGTGGGCCTTCGTGGCGCTCTTCGCGCTCGTCGGGATCCGGTTCATCTTCCGACGCCGCGCGGCGTGAACGAGATCCGGATCCAGGACTGCGCCGGCCCGGCCGCGGGCTGCAGTCCGGACGACCTCGCCGTGGGACGAGCTCGGCGACCACCGACGTCTACGGCTCCTCGGCCGCGCGACCCAAGGCTCAGCGAACGTCAAGGGACGAGTAGGCGAGCCGGCTCGAAGAGGTCGAGCAACGGGTCGGGCTCGCCGAGAATCGCGTGCGCGACGAGCTTTCCGCACGCGAAGCCGAGGACGTTTCCGTGGCCCGAATAGCCGCCGGCGACCCAGACGCCGTCCAGCTCCGGCACCGGGCCGACGACCGGGACGAAGTCGAGCACCATGCCGAAGATCCCGGCCCAGCGGTAGTCGACGCGTAGCTCCCTCCCGAAGAGGCCGTTCACGAACCGCTCGAGGGCGTCCTGCACGACCGGCGTCGTCCGCTCCTCCGCGGTGAACTCGTCCTGGAGCGACACGTCCCGGAAGCCGCCCGCGACGACGCGGCCGTCCTGGCGCTGGTGCCAGTAGTCGAACCCGTGCCGGCCGTAGTGCGGGACCTCGAAGCGGAGCTCGGGAGCGGGCTCCGTGGCGATCACCTGGCCGCGGGTCGGGACGATCAGGCCCTCGAGCGGGCCGAGGAGGCCGCTCGGGTAGCCGTCCGTGGCGACGACGAGCGTCTCCGCGCCGGTTTCCGTGGCGGAAGAAACCGTGGTGTGCTCGTGGATCTCGACCCCGGCCTGCGCCGCCCGCGCCGCGAGCCGGCGGACGACGACCGCCGGCTGGAGCACGCCGTCGGGCGGATGGAAGATCGCGGCAGGGTAGTCGCCGAGCGGGGCGGGAAGCTCGTCGAGCCACTCCGCCTCGAACCCGTCCGCACGCAGCGCCTCGTGCTCCGCGACGAGCTCGGCGCGCTCCTCCTCGTCCGCCGCCAGGCGAAGGCTGCCGGTCGGTCGAAAGGCATCTCCGGCCAGGTCGGCGAGCTCCGCCACCGCACGTTCGGTCCAGCGCCAGAGCTCGCGCGTCCGCTCGCGACCGATCGAGTCGGCGAGCACGGGATATGGGGCAGCTCCGCCGCGCAACGCAAAGCCGCCGTTCCGGCCGCTCGCCCCGCCCGCAATCTCGCGCGCCTCGAACAGGCGGACGGCCAGCCCCGCCTCGGCGAGCGCGAGCGCGCACGAGCAGCCCGTGATGCCTCCCCCGACCACCGCGACGTCCGCGGGGCCCGTTAGCGCGACACGGGGCAGCGGCTCGGCGGCCTCCGCAAGCCAGAAGGAGGTCGTGGTCATCGGCCCGCGATCCTACGGTGGCACGCCGGGTCGCTCGTCAGTCAGGGTGTAGCGCAGCTCGACGGGGCCGAGTACGCTCGGCCGGCTCGCGCCGTCGTGCGTCCACCCTTCCCGCTCGTAGAAGCGGCGCGCTCGCCCATTCGCCTCTGCGGTCCAGAGAAACGGCTCGGACACGCCTGCGTCGCGGAGCGCCGCGCCAGCGGCGGCCAGCAGCGCCGCGGCGACGCTCGTGCCCCAAGCGGTCGGGACGACGTGGAGATCCTCGAGCTCTCCGGTACCGCCATCCGCACGCCAGACGGCCATCCCCACCACCTCCCCAGCCACCTCGGCGACGAGGATGCCCTCGTCCGGCGACGCCTGTCGCAGTCTCGACGTCCAGTCGCGAAGCCGTTCGTCACGCGGGAAGACGTCGTCGAAGGTCTTCCCCACGAGCTCCTCGAACGTCTCACTCGACGCCAGCTCGTGCACGCGGTCGACTGCCTCGGCGTCCTCGACTCGCGCCGGACGAACGCTCACATCACCTTCGCCGGCAGCGGATGCTGCTGAGGCTCCGCGGAGCCGGACGTGGTGTGGAGGAGGGGGATCGCGAGCAGCGCAGCGCAGACGACGGCCGCATAGCGAACGAGCACGACTTGGGTCAGCCCCACGAAGGCCGATGCTAGACGCAGGCACGGTACACCCCGTCGTTCAGCGAGACCTGGCGGGCCAGCTCGAGCTCGACGAGGGCCGCCGCAGCCGCCGCGGGATCGACACCGGCCAGGCGGACGACCTCGTCGCCGGTCAGCGCGGTTTCCCGCAAGCGATCGAGAATCGCCTGCGCGGTCTCGCCGACGCTCGCCGGCTCTGGCTTGGCCGGGACGATGTCGAACAGCTCGAGGACGTCGTCCGCAGAGGTCACGGGCGTCGCACCGAGCTTCAGCAGCGCGTTCGTCCCGGCGGAGAGCCCAGACGTGATCTCACCCGGGACCGCGAGCACCTCGCGCCCCTCCTCGAGCGCGAAGTCGGCCGTGATGAGCGCGCCGCTTCGCTCCCGTGCCTCCACGACGACGGTCGCACGGCAGAGGCCGGCGATGATTCGATTGCGGGCGGGGAAGCGCCACGGCGCCGGCTCGACGCCTTCGCCGTACTCGGACACGATCAGCCCTCGCTCGCCGATCCGCCGTGCGAGCTCGGCGTGCGCAGCGGGATAGTCGCGGTCGACTCCGCAACCGAGGACGGCGACGGTGAGCCCGCCCGCCTCGAGCGCGCCCCGGTGTGCCTCGCCGTCGACGCCTCTCGCCATCCCGCTCGTCACGACGAGACCGGCGGCGGCGAGCTCCCGGGCGAGCGAGCGAGCGACGGAGCGGCCGTACGTCGAGCATGAGCGGGCGCCGACGATCGCAACGGCCGGCTGCGCGAGCAAGGCAGGGTCGCCCGCTCCCCGCAGGTACAGCTCCGGTGGGGGGTCGTGGATCGCCGCGAGGAGTGGCGGGAACATCTCATCGCGGCGACGAACACGACTGTGCACGAGGTCACCCGGGGAGCTCGGCGGGCATTCGATAGGAGAGCGCCTCGGCCACGTGCGCCGGCTCGACGACTGCGGAGCCCGCGAGGCCGGCGACGGTCCTCGCCACACGGGCGACCCGCACGCGGCCGCGACCGGAGAGCGGCAGCCGGTCGACGGCGCTCGACAGCAGCTCCGACGCCTCGTCCGTGCGGCCCGGCAACGACGAGCGAAGCCCCTCGCGCGCCGCGATAACCCGTTCCCGCACGGCTGCCGAGGGCTCGCCTGGTGCGGCGGCGAGCTCGGTCGCGCGAGGACGCGGCATCGCGACGGCCAGGTCGAAGCGGTCGAGCAACGCTCGCGAGAGCTTCTCGCGGTAGGACGCGAGCCTCTGCGCGCTGCATCCGCACTCCACCGCCGGGTCGCCGCGGCCGCCGCACGGGCACATGTTCATGGTCCCGACGAGCTGGAAGCGCGCAGGGAAGATGGCATGCCCGCCGGTGCGGACGACCGCGACGACGCCGTCCTCGAGAGGTTGGCGGAGGGCCTCGAGGACGGAGCGTGGGAACTCGGGAAGCTCGTCGAGCAGCAGCACGCCACGGTGTGCGAGCGACACCTCACCCGGCCGCGGCGCAGGCCCGCCACCGACGATCGCGGGCGCCGACGCTCCATGATGCGGAGCCCGGAACGGCGGCACCGTCACGAGCGGCTTGCCGGGAGGAAGCGAGCCGGCCACGGAGTGGATCCGCGTCACCTCGAGCGCCTCCTGCCGGGTGAGAGGCGGGAGGATCCCGGGGAGCCGCCTCGCAAGCATCGTCTTCCCGGTGCCCGGCGGCCCCGCCAGGAGCAGATTGTGCGAGCCTGCTGCGGCGATCTCGAGCGCCCGCCGTGCCCGCTCCTGGCCGCGGACGTCGGCGAGGTCGGGGACGCGCTCGCCCTCGAGCTCGTCCGCGGTCAGCGCCTCGAACTCCGGTGCGTCGATCTCGCCGCGGAAGTACGCCACGGCTTCGGCCAGGTGGTGCACGGGTACCGGCTCGATGCCCGCGAGCGCGGCCTCGGGGGCGGACTCGGCGGCACAGACGACTCGTCTCAGACCTGCGCGCCGAGCGCCCTCCGCGACCGAGAGCGTGCCGGCGACGGGCCTGATGCGCCCGTCGAGCGCGAGCTCTCCCACCGACGCGTGCTCGGCGAGCTTCTCGGGAGGGAGCTGCCTGGTCGCGGCCAGGACTGCGAGCGAGATCGGGAGGTCGAAGCCCGAGCCCTCCTTGCGCAGCGCCGCGGGCGCGAGATTGACGGTGATGCGGCGGTTGAGAGGCCATTCGAGCGAGGCGGAGACGACGCCGCTGCGGACGCGGTGCTTCGCCTCCTGTCCCGCGCGGTCGGCCAGGCCGACGATCGCGAAGCCGGGAATGCCCGTCTGGAGATGCGCCTCGACCTCGACCCGACGCGGCTCGAGGCCGACGAGAGCGTGAGTCACCGCGCGTGCGAGCACACTCCCGACGGTAGGCACAAAGGCGTGACGTATGGGTGACGTCTCTGTGCCGAGAGTGCTACGACGCGACGTTCATGGTCGCAAGCTGGCTTCACCCGCTCGGGCCGTGCGAGTTCGAGGTCACGAAGGGCTGCACGATGCGATGCAACGACTGGCTGCTGGAGCTCCCTCGTACGAGGCCGCTCGAGTTGTCGCGATCCCTGCCCGCCCCATCCTCGACGGACCCGGCTCACGTGATGTCGCGGCCTTCCGCTGAGCTGCGCTTACAGCATTCGACCGCAGGTACCGTGGGCCGGTGGCGATAGCCGTGCACGTTCCCCGCGACCATTGCCTCGCGCCGGAGCGGGTCGACGCGCCGATCGGGGAGGGCGGCCGCTACGGGCGCATGTTCGACCTACCCGCGCTCGAGGCCGACGAGAAGCTCCTGCTCGAGCTCGGTGCGGCCGGCGGCTTCTGCGACGGCGGCGACCGCGCAGAGGACGCGCACGTCGAGGCAGGGTGGCCGTTCTTCGGACAGTACGTCGCTCACGACCTCACGGCCGACCGCTCGCCTCTGCGCGCGCAGACCGACCTCGAGGCGCTGCGCAACATGCGCTCGCCGCGGGCGAACCTCGAGTCGCTCTACGGCGGCGGCCCTGCCGGCACGCCATACCTGTACAACCGCGACGATCCCGCAAAGCTGCTCGAGAACGACGGCGACCTTCCGCGCAACCAGGAAGGCATCGCGTTGATCGGCGACCCGCGTAACGACGTCCACGTGTTCATGAGCCAGATGCAGGTCGCGTTCATCCGCGCTCACAATCTCCTCGTCGAGCGCTTGCGCGAGGACGGCGTAGAGGATGGCGGGCTCTTCGACGAGGCGCGGCGTTCGCTCACGTGGCACTACCAGTGGCTGATCGTCAACGACTTTCTGAAGGGTCTCGTCGGACAGGATCTCGTCGACGAGCTCCTGGAAACCGGCGCCCGCTTCTACCATCCCGACGGCGAGCCGTTCATCCCGTTCGAGTTCGCCGACGCCGCCTACCGGTACGGCCACTCACAGATCCGCCAGCTCTACCAGCTCCAGCCGGACGGGCCGAGCTACGCAGTCTTTCCCGATCTGCTCGGCTTCGGCCCGGTTGGCGACCGCCAGGTCGACTGGTCGCTGCTGTTCGACGTGCCGAGCCGACCCCCCGCTCAACGCGCCAAGCCGATCGACGGTCAACTGCCGCGCTCGCTGATCCAGCTGCCGCAGGCGATCACGGGTGCCACGGACGAAGACCCGTACCGCTCGCTCGCCGCACGCGACCTCGAGCGCGGGCAGGGAACCGCGCTGCCTTCAGGCGAGGCGGTCGCGCGGCTGCTCGGCGCCGACGTGCTGACCGAGGCCGAGCTCGGCCTGCAAGGTCATGGCTGGCACGGCGAGACGCCACTCTGGCTCTACGTACTCCTGGAGTCGTCGGCGCGTCATGCCGGCGACCGACTGGGCGAGGTCGGCGGCCGCATCGTCGCCGAGGTGCTCCACGGGGTGATCGCTTCCGATCCGGAGTCCTACCTTGCTCTGGAGCCGGGCTGGTCGCCGACGCTACCCGCGCGCGGCAAGACGTTCCGGCTCGCGGACCTGCTCATCCAGTAGCACGCACGCGACGCCCGGCGCTGACTCGTCAGGACGCTTGCGCTGAGCAAAAGAAGCCCTGCCCGCTGCTCACTTGGTCTGCGGACGCGACCCTGAAAGCGCTTCATCCAGCATGTCGATGAGCGTCTCGCGGTCGTACGTGAACGGGTGACCCTCGTTCAGCTCCACGAGCTGAGCGATCTGCTTCTGGATAGTTCGGCGAGCCTGATCCTCCGTCGGCACGACCAGGTAGCGACGTTTCGGTTTGGGCTCGGAAAGCGCGAGCGCGAATGCCGCTGCCACCTCGTCGGGCTCCTCGAATTGCGCGAGGAAGTCGTTGAGATGCGCGTACCGGCTCCCCAGCCGCTTCACGGCGTTCTTGACGATGTCCGTGCTGTAGAAGCCGGGCTCGACGACGCTCACGTGCACGCCGTGCGGAGCCATCTCTGCCGCCAGCGAGTCGGTGAACGCTTCGACAGCGTGTTTGCTCATCGCGTAGGAGGTGAGATTCGCGCCGGCGAGAATTCCCGATACGGAGCTGGTCGTCGCGATGCGTCCTTTCTCGGCCACGATCAGCGGCGCGAAGGCCTTGGTGACGCGCCAGGGTCCGAAGGCATTGACCCTCATCGTGAGCTCGAACTCGCCGTCCTCGGAATCGACGAGCGATCCTTGCGTACCGACGCCGGCATTGTTGATCAGACCGTAGAGGCCGCGGCCCGCCTTCTCGATCGTGGTAACGGCGGCGTCGATGTCGTCCTGCTCGGTGACATCGAGGCGCACTGCGTGCACATTCTCGGTCTTCCCGAGCGCCTCCAGGTCGGAGTCCTTGCGCGCGCCGGCGTACACGAAATAGCCGTCCGCAGCCAGTCGTTCGGTGACCTTTCGGCCGATTCCCGTACTGGCGCCGGTGACGAGCACGGCCTTCTGGGACATTACTTGCGAACTGTTCCTTCGGTTCATGATCTCCACGAGCCTGCCCGCAGCGGTGCTCCGCGTCCATGACCTGCGGGGTAATGGGTCGGGCCAGGGCGCCCCGTAGGATGGCGCTTCATGGACGTCTTCAACGTCTTCGGCGAGCAGGACTGGGACGGCGAGAACGACCGGCCCGGATACCGGCACCGCGCGACGGTCATCGGGAAGCGGCTCGGGGCGACGCTACTCGGCGGCAGCCTTTACGAGCTGCCGCCGGGCGAGAAGACCTGGCCGTACCACTACGAGATCGGCTGCGAGGAGTGGCTGGTCGCCGTCTCGGGCCGGCCGACCCTGCGGGGGCCGGACGGCGAGCGAGAGCTCGCGCCGGGTGACGTCGCGGTTTTTCCGGAGGGGCCGGAGGGCGGCCACCAGGTCAGCAACCGCTCGGAGGAGCCGTGCCGAGTGCTCATTCTCTCCTCCAAGTCACCGCTCGCCATCGTCCACTACCCGGACAGCGGCAAGGTCGGGCTCTGGTCGCAGTCCGAGGGCTATCAGGCCATGCTCAAGAGCGAGCCCAAGCTCGACTACTGGGACGACGAGGCCTAAGGGTCCGACGCCCCCGCGGGATCGGTCCCTGCAAGCGCGCGCATCGCCTGGGCGGTCGACGGGTCAGCAGGGAACAGCGATTCGATCGAAAGCTCGGCGACGGTGACCTCGGTTGGCATGCCGAAGGTCGTTCTCGTCGTGATGAACGAGAGCTCGGTTCCTCGCCACCGAATACGGAGCGGTACGGCGATGCTCGCGAACGCTGGATCGACCGGCACTTGCGGCGCCCCGTCGGGGTAGGACGCGAGCTCGTCGTGCAGGTTTGCAAGCGCCGAGTCGCCGCGGCTGAGCGCGTCATGGGCGACGCGCTCGAGCAGATGCGCCCTCCACTGGTGCAGGTTGACGATCCGCGGAGCAAGTCCCTCGGGATGGAGGCTCAGCCGCAAGACGTTTACGGGTGGCTCGAGCAGATAGGCCGCGACTCCCTCGGTGAGGACGCCGAGAGAACGGTTGGCCGCCACGAGCCCCCAGTGCTGGTCGACCACGAGCGCGGGATACGGCTCGTGCCCGCGCAGAACCTCCTCGATCGCCTCCCGGACGGGACCGAGCTCGGGCGCGTCGAGCTCGCGATGCGTGAATGCCGGTGCATAGCCGGCAGCGAGCAGGAGGTCGTTGCGTCGACGCAACGGCACCGCGAGCTCCTCGGCGAGGCGGAGCACCATCTCCGCACTCGGGCGCGACCGACCCGTCTCGACGAAGCTGACGTGCCGCGAGGAAACGTTCGCCCGGAGCGCGAGCTCGAGCTGGCTGAGGCGACGTCGCTGCCGCCACTCACGCAACAACGCACCGACCGCCGGTCGAGTCGCCAACACGGCCATCAGCCGATCGTAGTCGCGCGTGCGCATCCGCGGCGTACCTCCGAGGTCATCGACCGGGGCCGACGAGAGCGTGAGTGACCGCGCGTGCGAGCACCGCGCGACGGTAGGCACGAAGGCGTGTCACGTGGGACACGCCTTCGTGCCGAGAGTGCTACGTGTTGGTCAGGGCGTGTAGCAGAGGACGTGCAGGGTGAAGGTGCTCGACTCGCCGGTGTCGTTCCCGCCGACCGCGACGAATCCGGTGACCTGGCTCTGCGTGAGCTGGGGCTCCATCTCCTGCGTGGTCAGCCTTAGATTGGCGCTGTCGTCACCCCACGACGTCCCTGCGGAGATTGCTCGCTCGTTCCCTTCGCATGGCCTCGAGACCCTTCCTGAGGTCCAGGTGTCATCCGGAGCGACACCTGGGTCGTCCACGAGCATCGCCGCGGTCCGGACCGTGATCGCGCCGACCGTGCCCGCGGCACCAGCCGGCCCGGCAGGCCCAGCAGGCCCAGCAGGCCCGGCAGGCCCCTGCGGCCCTGTGGGCCCGGCCGGAAGCTGACCTGCAGCGAAGTCCGACCTGAGCAGCGACCGATTCGCGACCTTCGCCGACGTGACCGCGTTGTTCCGGATCTTCGGGTTCGTGACGGCGCCGTTGCGGAGCTGCAGCGGGCCGACGCTGTTGCGGCTGAGCTGGCTCACCGCGGCGACGCTCGTACCTCCGAGCGCGACGAGCAGGGCGAGACAGGCTACGACCATGGCCGGCGAAGGACGCCGGCGCAAGAGCTTTCGCATTTCGTTCCCCTTTCCAGGCTGTCGCGGCAGGCTACCCACGCCCTCGGCCGACTTCGACCGGTTCTAACCCTTTCCTGACCTGTCGCTTTCAGCGCGCAAACAGGCGAAACGGCCGCGGGCCGAGGCTGCGCCCGCGGCCGCCTGCGCCTGAAGCGACTAGCCGGTGTTGGTCAGGTTCCCGACGCTGATCGCGACGATCTTGATCTGGGTCAGCTCGACGGACAGCAACGCCGCTGGTCGACCGCACCGGAAGGAGACGGTGCCCGCAGCCGTGAAGTTGTGCACGACGAGGTTGGAGATCGTGATCGGCAACGCGTTACCGGCGCTGTTGGTCACGCTCTCGTCGGCATCCGTCCCAGCCTCGAGGCGGCAGGTTACGACGCCACTGCCCGGACCCGAGCGTGACACGACGGTCTTCGAGGTGATCACATAGTTCCCCGGCTGCGGAATGCTGAGATTCGTGATCTCGGCGAGCGGCTCAGGGACCTGAACAGGCCCGTTGACGAACCGAGCGAACGCGTTGCTCGGCGCGGGGATCACACCCTGCGCGAGATCGGCCGCGGCCACCGAGCCGTCGGCGATCTTTGCGCTGTTCACCGCGTTGTTCGCGATCTTCGCGTTGCCGACGGCGTTGCTCGCGATCTTCGCGGCGACGACCGCGTTGTTCGCGATCTTCGACGCGTTCACCGTGGCGTTCTTGACCTTCGGAGTCGTGACGGCGTTGTTCTTGAGCTGTGCCGTGCCCACGCTGTTCTTCGCAAGCTGGCTCACGGCTGCAATGCTCGTCCCACCGAGAGCAACCAGAAGGGCGACACAGGCGACCACCAGCGCCGGCGACGGCCGGCCGATGAGCTTTCGCATGGCGTTCCCCTTTCGGGTTGTGTGTACGGGCAACGTAAACGGCCGCGGGCCTGGGCGACGCAGGCTTTACGTTTCCCTTACTCCCACGAGCACCGACTCGAAAAACTCTCCGGCGCGACGACCTGTTCGCCGGTTGACGTGCCGCTCGAGCCGCTCGGCGACGGCGAGACCGACTCTTTCGAGAATGCGCGGGTAGAGATCGCGGCGGTCGTTTACCACCACGAGGACCGGCGCGCCGGGAGGCAACGAGCCGACACAGCGTGCAAGCACGGCGGACACCCCCTCGACGTAGGTCTCGATCGCAGCGCGACTCGTTCCCGACGACGCTGCACCGAGCTCGCGCTCGCGCCGGTCGTCGAGCCCGAGGAGCTCGTACGCGTAGCGGTGCTGCTCGTGGTAGTCGATGAGGCCCGGGTACGGCGGCGAGGTGAGAACGGCGTCGAAGCGGCCTTCGAGCTCGATCTCGCGCGCGTCTCCGTGGATCACATCCGCCCCCGCCTGGCGGTCGCGCACGTGGTGGAACGCCTTGATGCGCTCGAGCGTGTCCAGCAGGTAGCGCGCGATGAACTTGTCGGCCTCCGCGACCGGCGTGCAGGTGCGACGATGCTTGTGGCACCAGTACGGCTCCCGTGTGGGCGCGCGCGGGAAGTCGAGGTCGAAGTGCCTCGTGAGCCGCGCAGAGCGGGCGGCGCGCGCGAGGACGACTCGGAGGACGTCCGCGTGCTCGTACTCCCCCGCGAGGTCGCGGAAGTGGAGGAGCTCGGCCGCCGCGCGAGGCGCGTACCACTCACGCACGAAACCGGTAGGCCGTCGGCTCGAGCGGCCGCGCTTCGAGAGTGCGTCGCGAAGCTCCTTCTCGAGCAGGAACAGGTCGTAGCCCGCGGTCTTCACGCGCATGAGCAGGCAGTTGAAGGCAGAGACGTCGACCCCGACGGAGTCGTACCCCGACTCGAGTGCCTGCACGAGCGTCGTGCCCGAGCCTGCGAACGGGTCGAGGACGCGGCCACCCGGTCGGACGTAGCGCCCGAGCAGCGCGTCGACGAGCTGCGGGACGAACTTCCCCAGGTAGGGGTGGAGACGGTGCACGTGCTTCGTTCGCTCGCGCTCGGGGAGCTCGGCTTCGGACCACGAGAGCTGGAGCCCTTCTCCCGCCAGCTCGCGGTAGAGCGCGGTTTGGGTGGGCATGCGGTAGTCGTTCGGACCGGAGCGCCGTGGTCCTGCACGCTGGCGTGCCTCGCTCGAATCGCTCTCGGGGTCAGGCTTCAGCCCGACCCCGGTCTTGGGTCGAGGAGCAGACCCCGAGTCGGGGTAAGGCTGAAGCCTCACCCCTGCGGCGCCCGGGGTCTGGCTTCAGGCAGAAGACCTCGAGACGGGGTGAGGCTGAAGCCTCACCCCTGCGGCGCCCGGGGTCTGGCTTCAGGCAGAACACCTCGAGTCGGGGTAAGGCTGAAGCCTCACCCCTGCGGCGCCCGGGGTCTGGCTTCAGCCAGACCCCGCCTGTCACCCGAGCGGCACGCGCTCGATGCGACGACCCCGAACTCCCACCGCCTCGAGGCACACCTCGAGCGATCCCAGCTGCGGCTGCGAGGCGAGCCAGGCACCGGCCGCCGTCCGGACACGCCGCGCCTTCTCGGGCCCGATCATCTCGAGCGGGTCGCCGTACTCGTCGCCGCGCTTCTCCTTCACCTCGACGAACACGATGCGACGGCCGCGCCGCACGATGAGGTCGAGCTCGTAGCCCCCGGCGCGGACGTTGGCGCCGAGCGGGCGATAGCCGCGAAGCAGGTAGTGGACGAGCGCGCGGCGCTCGCCGCTGTTCACGCAGCGTCCCAGCGAGTGATGTCGTAGCAGGCGGCGTCGAACGAGCGGCGGTGGAGGTCGGACGGGCCGAAGACGCGCACCGCCTCCGAGTGCGCCGGCGTGATGTAGCCGACGTGGGACATGAACCCGTAGCGGGGATAGAGCGAGTCGAGCCGCCGCATCACGCGGTCCCGGAGCACCTTCGCGACGATCGAGGCCGCGGCGATCGCGGCGCTGCGCGTGTCTCCGTCCACGATCGCCCGGTGAGGCGGAGCGGAGGGGCCGAGCCTGAAGCCGTCCACGAGACAAGCCTCCGCCGGAGGATGGAGATCGTGCAGGACCGCGCGCAGGCCGGCGAGGTTCGAGCGATGGAGGCCCGAGCGGTCGATCTCGTGCGCCGAGAAGAAGCGGATGCTGATCTGCGTCGCGCACGCCGTGACAGCGCGGAACAGCGTCTCGCGATCCTCGGGAGCGACCTGCTTCGAGTCGTTCAGCAGCGCCAGCGGACGGACGCAATGGCCGCGAAGCGACGCGTAGTCGAGCAGGACGCCGGCGACGACGAGCGGTCCGGCGAGCGACCCACGTCCCGCCTCGTCAGCTCCCGCGACGAAGCGCACGCCGAGCCGACGATCGTGTGCTAGGAGCCGCTGGCCACTGGAGAGCGCCACCGGCCGAGAATAGTCGCTAGCGCAGTCGTTATCCCTGGCGGAGCTCGCGGACGCGCGCCTTCTTCCCCACTCTCGAGCGCAAGTAGTAGAGCTTTGCGCGGCGCACGTCGCCGACCGAGGCCACCTCGAGCGTCTCGATCTTGGGCGAGTGGAGCGGGAAGGTGCGCTCGACGCCGACCCCGAACGACTGCTTGCGGACCGTGAAGGTCTCGCGGAACCCGGAGCCCTGGCGCTTGATGACGATCCCCTCGAAGACCTGGATGCGCTGCCGGTTGCCCTCGATCACCTTGAAGTGCACGCGGACGGTGTCGCCCGCCTTGAAGCGAGGATGGTCCGTGCGCACATTGCGCTGCTCGAGGCTCTCGATCGTCGTGTTCATCAGGGAGAAGGCCGTCGGGGGAGGCCGATCGGCCGGGCAATGCTAGCGGAACGAGATCCGCTGGGGAGGCCAGTAGGTCATGAACACCTTCCCGAGGATGTTGTCGCGCGGGAGGCCGCCCCACTGCCGCGAGTCGCATGACGACGAGCGGTTGTCTCCCATGAGGAAGTACTGCCCCTCGGGAACGCGGTAGGTCTTCTCCGGCCCGAACCCGCGCCGGTCCGGCTGGACGTACGGCTCGTCGAGCTTGCGCCCGTCGATGTAGACGAACTCCCGCCCGTTGAGCACCCGCAGCCGCAAGGTCTCGCCCGGCAACCCGATGATGCGCTTGACGAACGTGCCGCCCGCGCTGCATTTCTGCACCACGGCCGGAGTCGTCTCGAAGACCACGATGTCGCCCCGAGCGGGATCCTGGAAGTGGTAGATGAACCGGTTCGCGAGCACGCGGTCCGAGAAGCGCGCCTCGCAGCCGGTCGCCGGCCGCGCGCAGTGGAGGGTCGGCTCCATCGAGGACGACGGGATCCGGTACGGGTTCACGACCCAGGCCTTGATCGCGAGGACGATGGCGATCGCGCCGACGATCGTCACGACCCAGTCGACGACGATCCTGATCCGCTTCGGAAGCCGGCCGGTGACGCGGTCGAGTGGGTGGTGGAACCCTTCCTCCTCCTGCGGCTGCTCCGCCTCGGCAGCGGCGGCTGCGGCCTCGTCCGGAGGCCACGGGGAGGGCTCCCACGCATCGGGCGCAGACGCGACGGGGTCGGGCGGGACGCCGTCGTCCGTCCGAGGCGGCTCCTCGGGCTCGGGCTTCGTCTCGACCGGAGGCCGGTACCAGTCGTCGCGCTCGCTCATGCTCGGCTCTCCTCGGGGCTCCGCACGCGCTCGCGGCGCCACGCTTCGATCCGTGCGTGATCGCCGGAGAGGAGGGTCTCGGGCACGCTCCAGCCGCGGAACTCGGCCGGCCGCGTGTAGTGCGGGTACTCGAGGCCGCCGTCGAGCGCGGCCGAGAAGCTCTCGAGCTCGCCCGAACCCTCGCTGAGAGCACCGGGCAGCCGCCTGACGACAGCGTCCACGACCGCCATGGCCGGGATCTCGCCGCCCGAGAGGACGTACGGCCCGATCGACACGACATCGGTCGCGAAGTGATCGAGGATCCGCTGGTCGAAGCCCTCGAAGCGCGCGGACAGCAGCGTGAGCGCGGGCTCCGCCGCGAGCTCCTCGACGAGCTCCTGGTCGAGCTGGCGGCCCTGAGGGCTCAGCGCGACGACACGATGCTCAGGAGCCCCGCCGTAGACGCCGTCGAGGGCGGCCGCGACGACGTCGACGCGCAGCACCATTCCCCGGCCGCCGCCGTACGGCTCGTCGTCCACCTGGCCCGCTGTGAGCGGCGTCGTGTCCCGGTAGTTGAACACCCGGAACTCGAGCTCCGAGCCGAGGACTCCGGCCATCGGCCTGCGCTCGCGCATCCACGCGAAGGCGTCGGGAACGAGCGTGAAGACGTCCAGGCGGACAGACACCCGGCGAGGTTACCCGTCGTCCGCGAAGCCGCGGGCAACGACGATCCGGCGTTGCGAAAGGTCAACAGAGAGGACGCAGTCCTCGACGAGCGGCAGTAGAAGACCCGAGTCGAGCTCGAGCGCGTCGTTCGCCGGGCCCGAATGCACCTGCGTCACCGTTCCGAGCGCGCGGTCGCCGTCCTCCACGACCGCGAGCCCGAGCAGGTCCGCGACGTAGTACGAGTCGGGCTCGGCCGGCGGGAGCTCGCTGCGCAGGATTGTCAGCTCGGCTCCGCGCTCGACCGGCCGGTCGAGCTTGATCGCCCGCCGCCCTTTGCCGACGCGCCGGGAGAGCACGACGACCGCGGGCTCGCCGTTCACGTGGAGGCTCGCCCCGACCGCGAACCGGCGCGCGTCCTCGCTCCCGTCTTCCACCACGAACGCGCCGTCGATCCCGTGCGGCCGGCCGACGCGGCCGACGAACACGGTCTCCGGTTCCGGATCAGTCGGCAATCTCGAGGAGGTAGCGCTGGTCGGCGCGGGCTCCTGCGGCGCGCACGATGCTCCGAAGCGCGCGCGCGAGCCGACCCTGGCGGCCGATCACCTTCCCGACGTCGTCGGGGGCGACGTGCAGCCGAAAGATGACGACGTCCTCCCGCTCCTCCGTCTCCACGCGCACGGCGTCCGGCTCGTCGACGAGCCGTCGCGCGATCCATTCCAGCAGCTCCGCCATGCGCTCGTGCTCCGGCCAGCCGCTTGCTAGCTGCTCTCGGCGCTCTCGCCGGAAGCGGCAGCCTTGATCAGCCTGGCAACCGGTGCGGTCGGCTGGGCGCCCTTGGAGATCCAGTCGTCGATCTTGTCCTGGTCGAGCTCGATCGTCGAGGGCTCGGTGCGCGGGTTGTAGCGCCCGACGATCTCGATGAAACGGCCGTCCCGCGGCGAGCGCGAGTCGGCGACGACGACGCGGTAGATCGGGTTCTTCTTCGACCCGACGCGCGTCAACCTGATCTTTACGGCCATGCAGCTCCTTATTCGAATGTTGAACCGGAGAATTGTGCCCGTTATCGGCCCGGCGGGCCGGACATGCCGGGCAAGGTCGGCATCTTGCCCTTCCCCATCTGCTTCATCATCTTCGCCATCTGCTTGCGGGCGGCCATCAGCTTGTTCACCTCGTCGATCGAGGTGCCGCTGCCTGTAGCGATCCGCCGACGCCGTTGCATGTTGATGACGTGCGGAAGCGCCCGCTCGTGCGGCGTCATCGAGAGGACGATCGCCTCGACGCGCGCGAGCTGGCTCTCGTCGACGTCGAGCCCCTGCACTTGCTTGCCGAGCCCGGGAACGAGCTTGAGCACGCCCTGGAGCGGCCCCATCTTGCGCAGCATCCGGTAGCTGGAGAGGAAGTCGTCGAACGTGAACTCGCCGGCGCGCAGGCGACGCTCCATCTCAGCCTGCTCGTCTTCCTCGACCGCCGCCTCCGCCTTCTCGATGAGCGTGAGCACGTCGCCCATGCCGAGGATCCGCGACGCCATCCGGTCGGGGTGGAAGTACTCGAGCTGGTCGAGCTTCTCGCCGACGGACGCGAGCTTGACCGGCCTGCCCGTGACGGCCCTCACCGAGAGCGCCGCGCCGCCGCGCGCGTCGCCGTCGAGCTTGGTGAGCACGACGCCGTCGAACGCGACCCGCTCCTGGAACGCGATCGCGACGTTCACCGCCTCCTGCCCGGTCATCGCGTCGAGCACGAGGAGGACGTTCGTCGGCTTCGTCGCCGCTCGGATGCGCTCGAGCTCGTCCATCAGCTCGGCGTCCACGTGCAGACGGCCTGCGGTGTCGAGGATCACGACATCGCGTCCGTCCTTCCGCGCCTGGTCGAGCCCGTCGCGGGCCGCGGCCACCGGGTCGCTCGGGCTCGGCGTGAACACGGGAATCTGGATCTGCTTCCCGAGCTGGACCAGCTGCTCCACCGCTGCCGGGCGCTGGAGGTCGCAGGCGACGAGCGCCGGCTGCTTGCCCTCGCGCCGGAGCAGCAGGGCGAGCTTCGCGGCCGCGGTCGTCTTGCCCGAGCCCTGGAGCCCCGCGAGGAGGATCACCGTCGGCGGCTTGCCGAACGCGAGCCGCGAGTCGCCCGACCCCATGAGCGAGGTCAGCTCCTCGTGAACGATCCGCACGACCTCCTGGCCCGGCGTGAGGCTCTTGGTGACATCCTGGCCGAGCGCGCGCTCCTTGACCGCGGCGGTGAAGTCCTTCGCGACCTCGAAGTTGACGTCCGCCTCGAGGAGCGCGAGACGGACCTCGCGCATCGCCTTCGAGACCGACTCCTCGTCCAGGCGGCCGCTGCGACCGAGGCCGCCGAGGGTGGCTTGCAGCTTGTCTCCGAGCGTGTCGAACACGGCCGGACAGTGTACGCGGGCGGTCTCGCGCGGCCGGCCACGTGGACTCGTCCAGCGGAGGCTCCTACACTCGGGGGCCGTGTCGTCCCAGCCCGACCCCAGAACGGACCTGCCCGAGGGGACGGTCACGCTGCTCTTCACCGATATCGAGGGCTCGACGCAGCTCCTGCGGGCGCTCGGGTCGCAGTATCCGGCCGTGCAGCACAGCCATCGAAGGCTCCTGCGCGCCACGTTCGCGAGCCACAACGGGATCGAGGTCGACACCCAGGGCGACTCGTTCATGGTCGCGTTCCGCAGTGCGACGGATGCCGCGGCGGCCGCCGTCGACGCGCAGCGCGCGCTCGCCGCGGAAGAGTGGCCCGACGAGGCGCGCGTGCTCGTCCGCATGGGCGTGCACACCGGCGAGCCGGAGCGGGGGCCCGAGGGATACGTCGGCATCGACGTCGTGCGGGCAGCGCGGATCCAGGCGGTTGCCCACGGCGGCCAGATCCTGGCTTCCCAGCTGACGCGCGACCTGCTCGCGGACGCCGGCTACGAGACGATCGACCTCGGGCGGCACCGCCTGAAGGACATCGCAGAGCAGGAGCGTCTCTTCCAGATCGTGGTCGACGGCGCGCCGGAGTCGTTCCCGCCCCCGAGGACGCTCGGTGGCGCGACACTCCCGGCTCTCCACCATCGGCTCGTCGGCAGGAAAGACGACCTCGCCGCCATCGAGTCGCTTCTCGCCCGCCCGCACGTCCGGCTCGTGACGATCACGGGCCCGGGCGGGGCCGGCAAGAGCCGGCTCGCGCTCGAGGTGGCGGCGGCAGCGGCTCTCGAGGGACCTGTCCACCTGGTCGGGCTGGCACCGGTAACGGACGCCGGCCTCGTGCTCGCCGAGATCGCACGAGCCGTGGGCGCCCGCGAGCCCGCAGGGCGTCCGCTCGCCGAGGGCATCGCCGACGCGCTGAGGGGCACGGGCGCGCTGCTCTACCTCGACAATCTCGAGCACCTCTCGCAGGCGGCGCGTGACATCGCCAGCCTGCTGCATCTCCTTCCGGATCTCGACCTGCTGATCACGAGCCGCGCTCCGCTCCGCCTCGCAGGGGAGCACGTCGTTCCACTCGGCCCGCTTCCCATCGACGACGCGACGACGTTGTTCATCGAGCTCGCAGCGGCTCGCGGCGTCGTTCTGCATGCTGACACGCTCCCGTCCGTTCGCGAGATCTGCCGTCGGCTCGACGGACTGCCCCTGGCGATCGAGCTCGTAGCGGCACGTCTCGTCGTCCTGCCTCCCAGCCGCGTCCTGCAGGCGCTCGACGAGGGCCTCGCGCTCGACATGGAAGGTCCCGTCGACCTTCCGGAGAGACAGCGCACGCTGCGGACGACGATCGCGTGGAGCTACGGCCTGCTGAGCGAGACGGAGAAGGAGCTGCACGACGCGCTCGGGGTGTTCGCCGGCGGCTGCACGCTCGATGACGCGCGTGCAGTGTCCCAGGCGGGTCAGAGCTTCCTTCGCGACCTCGAGGCGCTCGTCGCCTGGAGCCTCGTGCGCAGCGACATCGCGGAAGGCGATGTCCGGCTGTCCATGCTCGAGACGGTGCGCGAGGATGCGGCCGCCCGGTTGCGCGAGAACGGCACGCTCGACGAGCTGCGACGCCGTCATGCACAACGCTTCCTCGAGCTGGCACGCGCGGCCGAAAGCGAGCTCGAAGGGCCGGATCAGGCACGTTGGCTCGAGCGCCTGGAGTTCGAGCTGGACAACATCCGGGCGGCTCTCGACTGGCACCTCGCCGGTTGCCGCGTCGAAGACGCGCTGACGATCGTGTCCGCGCTCGGGAACTTCTGGCTTATGCACGGCCACGTTTCCGAGGCCCGGGAGTGGCTCTCCCGCGCTCTGTCCCATCCAGAGGGCGTCTCCGACGTAGTACGCGCGGACGCCCTCTGGTGGTCGGCGCGTCAGGCCGCTGCGCAGGACGACCTCGAGGCGGAGATTCCGTTGCTCGAAGAGGCACTCGAGCTCTTTCGTACGCTCGGACGTCCGCGCGAGACCGCACTCGTCCTCGGGGAGCTCGGTTGGATCTCCCTCCAGCGCGGCGAGCCCGAGCGCGCCGAGCAGCTCTGCGAGGAGGCCCTCAGCGTCGCCCGAGATACCGGCGACGGCGCTGCCATCTCGGGACTCCTCAACTACGTCGCCGACGTGTACTCGGCACGTGGGGACCACCTGCGGGCACTCGCGGCACACGAGGAGGCCCTGGCGCTTCGTCGGACGCTCGACAACCCGCGGCTCGTGACCAACTCGACCTACAACCTCGGCATCGCAGCCTGGGAGAACGACGAGATCGATCGTGCCCGGGCCGCCTTTGACGAGACGCTCGCCCTCGCCGGCGAGCTCGGGGACGTCCTCCACTCCGCCGCTGCCGACTTCATGCTCGCCGAGCTCGACCTCCAGGCCGACATGCTCGACGACGCCGAGCAAAGGATCCGTGGCTGTCTCGCGGTGTACGGCGAGCTCGAGAACCGACGAAGCAGCGCAGAGTGCCTCGTCATCCTCGCGGGCATCGCGGCCGCACGCCGAGCCTACGAAGACGCCGGACGATTACTCGGCGCGGCAAGCAAGCTGCGTGGCGACGCGCCGCTGAACCGGTTCGAGATACCCGTGCTCGAGCGCTATCTCCTGGAGCTGACGAACGCCCTGGGCGAGCAGCGATTGAGCGCGCTGCAGGCCGAAGGCGCTCGGCTCGGCATCGAAAAGCTCGTTCCACCGGTTGTCTCGAATGCGGTTCGCCACTAGTGTTGCCGTCGGTGACGACTCAGGCGAGGAGGGGTAAGCCATGGCGGACGAGAGCTACAAGGGCAGAGTTGGCCGGTACAAGAAGCAGTACCCGTCGCTTCAGAGCGGCCCCGTACCTTCGTACGAGGGCTTTACGAAGTACACCGACACTACGGGTGTCGAAGCCTTTATCCAGGCGGTCAGGGCCGCGGCGGCCGAGGCGGCGAAGGACGGGAACAAAGACGGCATCAGCGACGACGGTGTCGTCTTGCCCGCGTGGTTCGAGATAACGCGATTCAGGATCCTGGTCGGCAACCCGAACGTGAAGGTCCTCGGCGCGACCATCACAAAGTCGGACCCGCCGTAGGCTCGAGACAGGCCGTCTCGTCCGAGTAGGAGGGCCCCCGCCATGCTCTCCGGCGGGAGTGAGTTTAGGGTGGGCGCTGTCAACACGGACAAAGGAGGGGGACGTGCCGATTCCACCCGGACTCAGGGCGCCCGGTGAGCGCAGCATGGGCAAGCCGATCACGTGCTACGAGGGCATATCGGAGTTCAGAGACGAGAGCAGCGCGGAGAGCCTGCACGAGGCTATCCAGCGAGCTGCGGAGGCCGCCGTCGAGACGAACGGCCTCCAACCCGGCGACTTCAAGGATCTCGAGGTGGCGCGCATCCAGGTTCGCGTGAGCGGGAACCCGAATATCAAGATCTACCGCGTCGAGATGACGGACGCGGGATAGCTCGAGCGTGGAGCTAGCCGGAGTCGGCCGCGGTCGGCTCCGGCTCACCGGCGCGCGCTTCGTTCATCGCCTTGAACCCGCCGAGCTCGGCGACGGTCACGTCCGCGACGACTCCCGCGAGGCCGAGGAGCGAGACGAACCTCCTGCGCAGGAGGATCCCGAGGAGCAGCAGCGCCCAGCCGGCAAGGCCGACCGGGCCGAAGGCGATGGTGAAGTCGTTGCGATCGTCCACGAAGCGATCCTAACGCCGCGATGGAGGCGGGGTCTGGCTGAAGCCAGACCCCTGGAGAGAGCTGGGCACGTGCAGGTAGGGGTCTGGCTGAAGCCAGACCCCTGGAGAGCTGGGCACGTGCAGGTAGGGGTCTGGCTTCAGCCAGACCCCCCTCGGATGCGGTCAGCGCGCGCTGGTCAGGCGGCCCAGGCGGCGACCGCGGCGGGCATCGAGAGCGCGCCGATGCGGTCGATCACGTGCGGATCCGCTGCGAAGAGGTTGTGGAGCTGCACGAGCCGGATGTGCGGCTCGCCGTCGAGGCCGACATCGTCGGCCGCCGGCCGCAGGCGCTGCGCGAGGAAGCCCAGGAACGACTGCTCCGTCTGCCAGACGTCGCACACGTCGAGGCCGTCTTCCGTAAGGGTCGCCACATGGAGGACGCTGCCGGCGGCCGGCTCCACGTCGAGCGCGAGTCGCGCCATCACCGCGTCGTACTGGGCGGGCGTGACCCCGGGCCAGTGCATGAACATCGCGACAGCCACGACCGACAGGCTACGGAGGCCGTCGGTCGGCACTCCTCGACCATCAGGCGGTCAGAAGGGCACGCGCGTAGTCGTGGGCGTCGAACGGGCGCAGGTCGTCGATCCCCTCCCCCACGCCGACGAGCTTCACCGGCAGCCCGAGCTCGACCGCGATCGCGATTGCGACACCCCCTCTCGCGCTCCCGTCGAGCTTCGTCAGCGCGACTCCGGTGACCCCGACGGACTCGCCGAAGAGCCGTGCCTGCTGGAGCCCGTTCTGCCCCGTCGTCGCGTCGACGACGAGCAGCGTCTCGTGCGGAGCGCCGTCCACCCGGCTCGAGATCACCCGCCGCACCTTCTCGAGCTCGGCCATGAGGTTCGTCTGCGTGTGCAGGCGACCGGCCGTGTCGACGATGACGACATCGCGCCCTCTCGCCCGCCCCGCCTCGAGCGCGTCGAACGCGACCGCCGCGGGGTCACCGCCGCGCGGCGCGCCGACGAAGTCCGAGCCGGCCCGCTCCGCCCAGATCTCGAGCTGCTCCTCCGCGGCGGCCCGGAATGTGTCCGCGGCGCCGACGAGTACCGAGCGGCCGTGCTCGGAGAGCTTCAGCGCGAGCTTTCCGATCGTCGTCGTCTTGCCGGTTCCGTTCACCCCGACGACGAGCACCACGGCCGGGTCGCCGGTGACCGACAGGCTCGGCGGATCGCCGAAGAGCGACTCGACCTCCTCGACGAGCGCGTCCTCGAGGCTGCCGGCGACTCCGCGGAGCTCGAGGCGGCGGACGAGCTCCGCCGTCGCCGGGACGCCGACGTCGCTACGGATCAGCGCCTCCTCGAGGCGTTCCCACGCGTCCGCATCGGAGGGGTCGAACGCCGCCTGCGCGAGCTGCTCGGTCAGAACGCGACGGCTCTTCGAAAGCGACTCCCGCATGCGCGCGAACACACCGGTGCGCTCGGGCTCGTCGGCAGCGGTCGGCTCGTCGCCGAGCAGCTCGGCCCAGGTAAGGCTCATGAAGGGGCAGCCTATGCGGCTGCGTGGTGGGCAGCGCGGTCGGACTGCGGCAGCCGGCGAGAAACCACCTGGGAGACGCCGTCGGGGCCCATCGTCACGCCGTAGAGCACGTCAGCCGCCTCCATCGTCCGCTTCTGGTGCGTGACGACGACGAACTGGGCCCGATCGGAGTACCGCCGCAGGAGCTCGACGAAGCGCGCGATGTTCGTGTCGTCGAGCGCCGCCTCGACCTCGTCCAGGAGGTAGAAGGCGCAGGGCCGGGCGAGGAAGAGCGCGAAGAGAAACGAGATCGCGCCGAGCGCCTTCTCGCCGCCCGAGAGCAGCGACAGCCTCGTGATGCGCTTCCCCGCCGGCCGTAGCTCAACCTCGACTCCGGCGTCGGCCTCGACCTCCGAGCCGTCCTCGCGCAGCTGCAGTTCCGGCTCGACCAGCCGCAGCCGCCCTTCGCCTCCGGGGAAGAGCGTGGCGGCAACCTCCTCGAAGTGCTCGGCAACGCAAGCGAACGTCTCGGCGAAGCGGCGCTCGACCGTCTCCGCGAGCTCGGCGCGCAGCCGCTCCAGCTCCTCGAGGCTCCGTTCGAGGTCCTCCCGCTGCACCTTCAGGTCGTCGAGCCGCTCCTTCTCCGCCTCGTATTCCTCCTTCGCGAGCGGGTTGACCATTCCGAGCGCGGTCCGGCGGGCTTCGAGCCGCTCGGCACGGATCGAGAGCTCCTCGCGATCCCCGCCGTCGGCGGGGGTGACGTCGCCGACGGCGGCGAGCAGCCGCTGCGTCTCCTCCGTCTCCGCCTCGCTGCGGGCGAGCTCGACCTCGGCCGTCGTCGCGCTCGCGCTCGCCTCTTCGAGCTCTCTGCGCAGCTCCACCTCGGCTGCGCCGAGCCGGCGGAGCTCCTCGCCGAGCTCGCCCGTCCTGCGCGCTCCGACGTCCACCCGAGCCCGGAGTGTCGGCCCGAATCTCACCGCGCTCGTCTGCGCGGCCCGGATGCCCGTGAGGAGGCGCGCGCTCAGGCCGAGGAGGCGGTCGAGCGTCGCCGCGTCGACTTCGGGGCGCCTGTAGCCGGGAGCCATGCGGGCAAGAGCAGCCTCGGCTGCGCTCGCCGAGCGCACGGCGTCGGCAACACGGGCCTCCGCCGCGACGAGCCTCGCTTCGAGATCATCGGCCTCCGCCGAAACGGCGCGTCTCCTGGCCTCGAGCTCGAGGAGAACCGCCTCCGCCGTCTCCCCGGCGAACCAGAGCTCACCTCGCGCCGGGTCGTACCCGAAGCCCTCCGGCGTCACGGATGCGACCTCCGCTGCGAGAAGCTCGTCGAGCGGCACGACCGGGAGCTCGCCCACGAGCTCCTGCGGCTCGCGGCCGGCGAGCACGGTCAGGCTTCCGAGGCCCGCCTCGCGAGCCTGGACGAGCAGCTCGAGGCCGGCTTCCGGATCGTCGGCCAGCACGGCGGAAGCGCGTGCTCGGAGCGCGGCGGCGACGGCACGCTCGGAGCCCGGCTGCACGTCGAGTGCGCCGAGCGCCAGCCGTGCGCCCTGCTCCGCCAGCGCTCGCGCGGCAGGAGGAAGGCCCTCTTGCTCCGCCAACACGCGCTCGACCGCGAGCGTTCGCTCGCGCGCGAGCCGCGCGCGCTCGGCGAGGTCCTCGCGCTCGCGCGCCGCCTGCCGCGCTCCGAGCGCCGACTCGTGAGCTGCCCGCTCGAGCTCGGCGGCGCTGCCATCCTCCGGCTGGGACGGAGGGAGCGCGGCTCGCTCGGCCCTGAACCGCTCGTCGAGCGTCCCGGCGGATTCACTCCTGAGAGAAAGCCGCTCCACTCCACCCTGAAGTCGATAGAGCGCAGACAACGCGCCTTCGCGCTTCCCGGCCGCGTCCGAGAGCTCGTCCTCCGCGCGGGTGCGGTCTGCGAGGAGCCCCTCGAGGCGGCCCTGCACGCCGCGGCGCACGAGCGCCGCGGCGTCACGTCGAGCTTCAGCCTGTGCACGGCGGGCATCGGCGGCATCGAGGTCGAGCTGAGCGATCCGGGCGCGGAGCGCCGCGATCTCGCCGGCCAGCTTCTCCGCTCGCTCGGCCGCGGTCGCCTGGAGCGCGAGCGGCCGCAGCCGCTTGCGTACCTCCTCCTCCACGTCGCGAGCTCGCTCGACCTGGAGCGCCACGCGGGCGAGACGGAGCTCGGCGCGATGTCGGCGCCGCTTGAACTTCCCGAGCCCCGCAGCTTCCTCGACGAGCGCGCGCCGATCCTCTGCCTTCGAGGCGAGCACCTGCTCGACCTTCCCCTGGCCGACGACCGAGTGCATGGCCGACCCGAGACCCACGTCGGAGAGCAGCTCGACGAGATCGGTGCGCCGCACGGGGGCTCGGTTCACGAGGTACTGCCCCTCGGCCCCGCGCACGAGACGCCGGGCGACCGAGACCTCGCTGAAGTCAAGCTCCTCGAATCCGCCGGCCTCGTTGTCGAACACGAGCTCGACCTCGCAGTGCTCCGAGCGCTTGCGCTCGCCGCCGCCCGCGAAGAGCACGTCGTCCCGCTTCTCCGCGCGGAGCTCGGACGGGGTGAGCGAGCCCGCGGCCCAGACGACCGCGTCGGCGATGTTCGACTTGCCCGACCCGTTCGGGCCGACGATCACGGCGACGCCCGGCTCGAGCTTCAGCTCGAGCGCGTCGGGGAACGATTTGAAGCCGCGGATGCGGATGGACTTCAGATGCACCGGCGGGTGCATTCTCACGATCCAGGCGGACGGCTGGCATCAGGCTGATGCCTGTTGCCAGCCGTCGGGTCAGGCTTCAGCCTGACCTCGTCCTTGGACGTACAGCGCAAAGGCGTGGCATAGCCGAGTCCAACACCGGGGTCAGGCTGAAGCCTGACCCCAGCACAGCTCTAGAACTGCTCGGGCACGACGCCGAGCGCGTCCAGCGCCTCCCGCGCGGCTTCCTGCTCGGCGGCCTTCTTCGTCGACCCACGGCCGATCCCGAGCTGGGCGCCCGCGACATGCGCGGCGCAGACGAACCTCCGGTCGTGCGGCGGGCCCTCGACCTCGAGCACCGTGTAGTGAACCTGCCGGCCGGAGCGTGCGAGCGCCTCCTGGAGCTCCGTCTTGTAATCGACATGGCTCGAGCGGGCGTACTCGATCTTGTCGCTGAAGGCCGCGACGACGGCGGGCTCGATCGCCTCGAAGCCGTGCTCGAGGTAGAGCGCAGCGAGCGCCGCCTCGAGCAGAGCCGCAAGGACGTTTCGGCTGCGAGAAATGCGGTCGAGCTCCTCCGGCGGGACCCCGTCGGCGCGCTCCAGGAGCCGGTCGCCGAGCTCGAGCTCTTTGGCGACCGAGGCGCAGCTCGCACGCGAGACCACGTGGGCGCGAATCTTCGCCAGCCTGCCCTCCGAGGCCTCGCCGAAGCGGTCGTAGACCGCGCGCGCGATTGCCAGCTCCAGGACGCTGTCACCGAGGAACTCGAGGCGCTCGTACGAGTCCGACCTCTCGTCGGCCCACGACGCGTGGGTGAAGACCTGCTCGAGGCGGCCCGGCGGCAGCTCGGCGATCAGCCGACCGAGCTCGCCGGCGCCGGCCGGATGAGCGCCGGCCGGATCGACGCCGCTACTGCTGGTGCGCGATGACGTAGTCGATCGCCTTGCCGACCGTCGTGAGCCCGCGCGCGTCCTCGTCCGGGATCTTGAGACCGAACTGATCCTCGAGGTCCATGACGACCTCGACGAGGTCGAGCGAGTCGGCCCCGAGGTCCTCTTCGAACGAGGCGTCGTCGGTGATCTCGCTCTCCTCGATGCCGAGCTTGTCGCTGAGCACGGTCTTGACCTGCTCGAGAATCTCCTCACGCGAGTGTGCCACTTGAAAACCTCACTTCTCGGCCGTCGGGGTCGTGGAGCGCGCCGATGCTACCAATTCGCGCGGGAGGCGACGCCTCCCTCTCAGGTGGCTCGGGCGGCTCGATCCGGGAGGCGCTGGGCAACGCGCTCGACGACGTCGTGCTCCACTCCGCGGGCGGCGAGCCGCACGGCGTTCGCGATCGCGACGCGCGAGCTCGAGCCGTGCGCGATCACGACGAGCCCGCGCAGCCCGAGGAGGTACGCACCGCCGTAGGTGTCCGGATCCAGCCGCCGCCGCACGCGGCCCGCTGCGGGACGAATGAGGAGACCGCCGAGCTTTCCGCGGACGGAGGACTCGAGCTCGGACCGGATCCCGTCGAGCAGGCTCCGGATCGTGCCCTCGATCGCCTTGAGCGCGACGTTCCCCGTGAATCCGTCGCAGACGACGATGTCGGTCTCCCCTTCGAGCAGGCGACGGCTCTCGGTGTTACCGCCGAAGCGGAGGTCGCTTCGGCGCAGGAGCTCGTGCGCCTCGAGCGTCAGCTCGTTTCCCTTCTCGTCCTCCTCTCCGATCGAGAGAAGCCGCACTTCCGGGTCGGAGACGCCGAGGACCTCCTGGGCGAAAACGGCACCCATGTGGCCGAACTGGAGCAGGTGCTCCGGGCGCGCGTCCGCGTTGGCACCCGAGTCGATGAGCACGGTCGGGCCGGCACGTGCCGGGAGCACGACCGCGATCGCGGGCCTGTGGACGGCGGGCAGCCGGCGGATGTACAGGAGCGACGCCGCCAGCGTCGCACCCGTGCTCCCTGCGGAGACGAGGCAGTCCGCCTCGCCGCCCGCGACCGCGCGCACGGCGCGCACGAGGGACGAGTCCGGGTTCGCCCGCACCGCCTCGACGGGCGCCGCGTCCATGCCGATGCTCCCGGTCGTCTCGACGTGGCGCAGACCGTGGGCGTCGAGCCCGGGAGGGCCGAACAGGATCGGCTCGACGTCCGCGGACGCAGCGGCGGCGGCGCCGAGGACGATCTCCTCGGGAGCGCGGTCTCCTCCCAGGGCGTCGACGGCGACGCGGATCATGCGCGGAGTATCAACGCCGACTGGTGCTCGTAGGGGCGAGGCATGCCTCGCCGGCGGCTTATTGCCGGCGGGAAGGCCCGGCTCCTACGGAGTCTGGATGCGGAGCGGCTCTACCTCACGGCCCCGATACGTCTTGCAGTTCGGGCACATGCGGTGGGCGAGTTTCGGCTGCCGGCAGTTCGGGCAGACCTGGACCCGCGGCGAGGAGATCGCATGCGTCGCGCGGCGCTTGTCGCGCCTCGACTTCGAGGTTTTCTTCTTCGGGACGGCCATGAGCGGCTGGGGACTATAGCCGAAAGCGGCCGCTCTTCCCGCCTGTTCGGCCGCGGTCGTGAGGGATCTGTGATGGCCCGATGAGGGATCTGTGACACCCGTAAGAAGTCCGCAAGGAATCGAATCCTCGTGCCGTGTGTCACGTCATAAATACCGCTGGGCAACTCGAACGAACGAAGGAGGGTAACCATGGGCCCGACCGTCGACACATACGGCCGGCGTCGCCACCGCCGAGGTTCCGCACCGCTTGCCATCGCTCTCACCGTGGGCCTCGCGCTCGCTGTCGGGGCGCTGGCACTGCCGTCGGCCGGCTCGTCTGCGGCTTCGGTCGCTCCCCGCAACACCGGCGAGCCGCGCATCACCGGTGCCGCGGAGCAAGGACGGCGGCTTTCCGCCACGAGAGGGACGTGGACCGGGACCGGCACGATCTCCTACGCGTTCCGCTGGGTCCGCTGCGGGCCGGGCGGCGGGCTCCCGGACGGGCGCGACTGCATCTCCATCTCCGGCGCGACCGGGTCGTCGTACGTGCTCACGGCAGCCGATGTCGGCTTCCGCATGCGCGTACGCGTCACCGCGACGAACTCCGACGGCTCGCAGACCGTCGCGTCGAACCCGACCGGCACCGTCGTCGGCGCGCCCGTGCTCGTGAGCCCGCCGAGCGTGCGTGGAACGGTGCTCGTCGGCTCCGTCGTCACTGCGGACCCGGGTCGGTGGACCGGGAGGCAGCCGATCGCGTTCTCGTACCAGTGGCTCCGGTGCAACTCCGCGGGCGGCGAGTGCGCGGCGATCGCCGGAGCGACCGGACGCACCTACCGCGTCACGACCTCGGACGTCGGACGGAAGCTCCGCTTCAACGTCACCGCACGCAACGCCATCGCGTCCGTCACGGTCATCTCGAGCGAGTCCGGCACCGGCTCCGAGCCGCTGCCGCCGGGAGCCGTGCGGCTTCCGTCCGGCGAGTACTCGATCCCGGCCACGAGCGTCTCGAGCAACCACCGCCTCGTCGTGGCCGAGGTGCGCTTCTCGCCCAACCGCGTGACGAACCGGCGGCAGCCGATCGTCGTACGGGTCCGAGTGAAGGACACGCGGAACTTCGTCGTGCGTGACGCGTTCATCTTCGTGCGCTCGACGCCGAAGGTCACCACCGGCGGCGACCGGCGGCTGACTGCGGCCGACGGCTGGCTCACGTACGAGCTCGTGCCGACGAGCTCGTTCCCGACGAAGGCGAAGACCGCGGTGCAGTTCTTCGTGAAGGCGTATCGCAGCGGCGACCCGTCGCTCGGCGGCGTGTACGGGTCGCGGCTCGTGCAGATTCCCGTCCGGCTCACGTAAGCGGGCGAGAGAAGGGAGGCGGCAGGCGGCGCCGCCTCCCTTCATACGTTTTGGACGACAGGCGCGGGGCCGAGCCCCGCGCCTGTCGTCGACGAGCATCTACGGCCTTGCAGTCCGTGCAAACTCGCACATGCTCAGCGGTCGAGGGCGAGCTCCCGTGTCGGAGCCATGCGCTCGAGAAAGCGGCGGTCGTGCGAGACGACGACGACCGTGCCGCCGTACTCCTCGAGTGCAGCCTCGAGCTGCTCGACGGCTTCGATGTCGAGGTGGTTGGTGGGCTCGTCGAGGACGAGCAGATTGACCTGGAGGAGCTGAAGCTCCGCGAGCTGGGCGCGTGTTCGCTCGCCCGGCGAGAGCGACGCGCAGGACCGGCCGACGTGGTCGGAGCCGAGGCCGAACTTCGCGAGGAGCGTCCGAGCGGGCTCGGCTGCGGCCCCGGTGCGCGAGCGGAACGCCGCGAGCAAGGTCTCGTGCCCTCCGTAGGCGTCTCGGCGCTGTGCGAGCGACCCGGGGCGGGTTCGCCGGCCGATGCTCCTCCGCCCTGCGGCGAGCGGGACCTCGCCGAGGAGCATGCCGAGGAGCGTGGACTTGCCGCTGCCGTTCCGTCCGGTCACGGCCAGGCGCTCGCCCGCGACGAGATCGAGCGACACCGGGCCGAGCCGGAAGGTGCCCCGGACAGCGACGGCGTCCTCCAGCCGCGCGACGAGGTTGCCGGGGCGCGCTCCCGCGTCGAGCGTCAGTCGGAGCTCCCACGACTCGAACGGCTTCTCGGGCAGCTCGTCCCGCTCGAGCATCCGGGCGGCCTGGCGAACCTTCGTCCGCAGTGCCTGCGTTGCCCGCCGGTCGGCGCCGCCCGTCGCCTTGCCGAGCGAGTCGCCGAGCCCCCGCGCTTCGGTGCGGCGCTTGGCGAGCAGCTCCGTGACCTTCCGGCGGCGAGCCTGCGCCTGCTGGTAGCGCGCCGAGGCCGCGAGCCGCTCGACCTCTCGCGCGGCCGCATAGTCGCTCCAGGTTCCGGCCCACTCGCGTACCCGGCGTGAGTGCGGCTCGATCTCGACGATCCGCGCCACCGTGCGGTCGAGCAGCTCTCGATCGTGCGAGACCACGACGAGTGCGCCGGCGTACGAGTCGAGGAACCGCTCGAGCCGTTCGAGGCCGTCGAGGTCGAGGTCGTTCGTCGGCTCGTCGAGCAGGAGGAGGTCGTAGCGCGAGAGCAGAGTCGCTGCGAGGGCCGCGCGGGCTCGCTCGCCGCCCGAGAGCGTGCCGGCAGCCTGCTCGAGCTCGACGGACAGGCCGAGCTCTGCGCACACGGTCCGGGCGCGGGCCTCGAAGTCCCCGCCGCCGAGCGCGAGGAAGCGCTCGAGCGCGGCCGAGTACTTCTCGGCCGCTGCCGGGTCCCGCGCGAGCGCATTCGAAGCGGCGAGAAGCTCCTCCTCGGCCTGCGCCACGCCGGTACGGCGCGCGAGCATCGCGAGCAGCGTTTCCGGCCCGCCGCTCAGACGCTCCTGGGCGAGATACCCGGCGGTGAGCCAGTCGGGAGCGCGCACGACGGAGCCCGCGTCGGGCTCCTCGAGCCCGGCGAGTATCCGGAGCAACGTCGTCTTGCCGACGCCGTTCGGACCGACGATGCCGATGCGCGCGTGCGGGCCGATCGTGAGCGTCGACCTGGTCGAGAACGGGCTGGGCGCCGTAGCGCTTCGATACTGCTGCGAGCTGGACTCGCACGAAAGGGACCTCCTGACGGGGTTGCAGCGCGCTAGGCAGCGCGCGGGCGAAGTGAAGTCAGGTCAGTCCCTCATCGAGTGGCGCCGAGACGCCGACCGGATCGTAGCGGCAAGCCGGCCCGTCGGTCATGTGTGCGATCGCTCAAGACCGCGTAAACCTTCGGTAAGTCCTGCAGCGAGCGCATTTCGAGAGACGGAACCGTGGGCACCCCTCGTCATGACTCCGAAGGAGTGAGGAGGGACAAACGACATGAGAATCACCGACAACCACGACATCGGCCGAGTACGCGCGTTGGCGCTCGGGACCGCGCTTGTCGCCGCGGCCCTCGGGATGCTCTTCCTGGCGTTCCTGCCAGGGTCGCCGCGTGCGGCGCAAGCCGTGGAGCCGACGAACACCGGGGAGCCTCGGATCACGGGCACGCCTCGAGTCGGGCAGGTCCTACGCTCGACCCGAGGGACGTGGACCGGCTCGGAGCCCATCGACTACGTCTATCGGTGGTTCCGCTGCGACGGACGCGGGGCACCGGACGCTTCGGATTGCCGCCGGATCACGAATGCCGCCGACGCAACGTACGTCGCGCGCCAGGCCGACGCCGGGTTCCGGCTCCGGTCGCAGGTGACGGGCACGAACGACGACGGCTCGGATACGGCAACGTCGAACCCGACCGAGGTCATCCAGTCGGCGCGGCCGGCCAACTCGGCAGAGCCGTCGATCTCGGGCACGCCGACCGTCGGTCAGCGGCTCACCGCGAATCGCGGCACGTGGGTCGGCGAGGCGCCGATCACGTACTCGTTCCAGTGGCTGCGCTGCGCCACCGCGGGCGACAACTGCGCCGAGATCCCCGGCGCGAACGACAACCAGTACCTCGTGGCTGCCAACGACGTCGGCCGGACGCTCCGCGTCCGCGTCACGGCCCGGAACGATGTCGGCGCGCGGTCTGCGCTCTCGGACCAGACGGCCGTCGTCCGCGACCAGACGCAGCCGCCGCCTCCGCCGTCCGGTAGCTCCGTTGCGGTCGGCGATCTGAGAGCGGCGGGCGACCGGCTGGTCGTCTCGCAGGTCCGGTTCAGCCCGAACCCGGTGACGAGCCGTGTCAGCCCGATCACCGTCCGGATCCGGGTCACCGACCAGCGTGGTCGCGCGGTTCGCGGCGCGCTCGTGTTCACGCGCTCCGTGCCGCGCCGTACGACCGGCGGCGATCGCCAGCCGAGCGATGCGAGCGGCTGGGTCGAGTACCAGCTCCAGCCGCTGCAGCACTTCCCGGCCGTGAACGGCAACGTGCAGTTCTTCGTCAAGGCGTATCGGGCCGGCGACCCGCCGCTCGGGGGCATCGCCGGATACCGCCTCGTCCAGGTTCGCGTGCTGACGGCAGGCGCGCGCTAGGACAGAGCGCGCACAGGTCAGGAGGTGGCGTCCAGTGGCGGCGGCGCCACCTCCTCGACGCCGCAGGCCGCCGTCGTGTACGGGACGGCTCGGCGCCGTGGGGCGCGGCGGCGGTCTGCGGGGTCGTATCGGTTTCAGAGATCGTCGCGCAGCTGCTGAAGCGCGGCCCAGCGCGGATCGATCCCCTCTTCGACGTGCTCGTGCGGCTCGACGTTCAGGTCTCGCCCGCAGACGGGGCACAGGCCCGCGCACTCCGCGCGGCAGAGGATCTGCTCGGGAAGGGCCAGCGCGATCGCGTCGCGCGCCCAGGTTCCGAGCTCGAGCCGATCAGCGACCACGTAGTCGGAACGGAGCTCGTCGCCGCTCGGCGCGTCGAGGTCGTGGACCTCCCGCGCTCGGACCGAGACCGCCACCTCCGCGTGCCCGAGGCAGCGCATGCACGGGCCCGAGAGCGTCGCGTGGAAGCGGAGGTCGAACACCATCGCCCCGGCGGCCTGCGAGACCTCGAGGTCCACCGAGACGCGGTCGGGAATGCCTTCGTAGCGCTGCCCGCCAAGGAAGAACGGCTCGACGGCGGCCTCGAGCGACTTGCGCTCGACCTCACCCGGCCGCAGGCGGAACTGACGGAGATCCACGGACGTCACGGCGCTCAGCGTAGCGCTGCCCGCGGCTCGTGGCTCTGCGCCACGCGGGCTCGTTTCTCGCCCGCCTGCTCGCTCCGGGCTCGATAAGTGAAGGTCGCGCTATCCTTCGAATCCATCATGGAACCTGATCGTTGGCTGGGGCTCGACCTTCGCCACCTCCTCGCGCTCAAGGCGATCGCGGACCAGGGGTCGTTCGGTCGCGCGGCGGAGCGGCTCGGCTACACCCAGTCGGCGATCTCCCAGCAGATCGCGGCGCTCGAGCGCGTCGTCGGGATGCGCCTCGTGGAACGACCGGGAGGGCCTCGTCCGATCTCGCTGACCGAGGCGGGGAGCATCCTCCTCCGTCACGCCGAGGCGATCGAGGCCAGGCTCCTCGCCGCCAGAGCCGACATGGACGCGCTCGCGGCGGGCGACGCGGGCCGACTGCGCGTCGGCACCTTCCAGTCCGTCGGCGCCAGGGTCGTCCCGGCCCTGCTCCGCCAGTTCAGCGAAGAGCATCCGCGCGTCGAGGTCGTCCTCCAGGAGTCGTCGGACGAGGAGGAGCTCCTGGGACTCGTCGAGCGCGGCGCGCTCGACCTCACGTTCATGACGCTGCCCGCGAACCACGGGCCCCTCGACGAGGTCGAGCTCTTACGCGACCCCTACGTGCTCCTGGTGCCCGCCGGTTCGCCGCTCGCCGCACTGAAGCGCGCTCCGACTCTGAAGGAGATCGTGCTCCACCCCTTGATCGGCTTCAGCAAGTGCCGTGCGATGGATGCCGTCGAGACACAGCTGGCTGCATCCGGCAGACGGCCGAACGTCGTGTTCCGCTCCGACAACAACGGCACGGTGCAGGGCCTCGTCGGGGCCGGCGTGGGTATCAGCATCACCCCGCTTCTCACCGTGCAGGACGGCGACGAAAGTGTCGAGCTGATCGATCTCGGGGGACGTGTGCCGCCGCGAGTGATCGGGCTCGTCTGGCACCGAGACCGCCACCGCAGCGCCGCCGCCGAGGCGTTCGTCGAGAGCGCCGTCGCCGTCTGCGCCGGGCTCGCCCAGGCTGCGGTCGCGCCGCGCAAGCGCGAGCCGGTACGCCAGAGCGCCTCGGTACGCCAAAGCGCCCCGGTACGTCAGAGCGCCTGAGCGCGACTCGGGCTCAGATGCGCTCGAGCTCTTCGGAGTCGAGCGGACCGGCGATCGGCCCAGCAGGAGGCTCGGGCCCGATACCTGCGACCACGGTCTCCTGCGAACGCTCGTGCAGCCGGTCGCGGCCTCGCTTGACCGCGACGAGGAACCGGTCGAGGTTGACCTCGAGGGTCGAGAGGATGCTGTCGGCCCAGTCCTCCATCTCGAGCCGCGTCTCGCGGGCCGTACGCCTGGCGTCGTCGACGATGTCCTCGGCCTGCCGCTCCGCGAGCCGGACGATCTCGGTCTGCGAGGCCTCGCGCACCGCCTGCTCGCGTGCCTCCTGGACGATCCGATCGCACTCCCGTTTGGCCTCCGCGAGCATCTCCTGGCGTTCCTTGACGATCCAGCGGGCCTGCTTGATCTCCTCCGGGATCGTCGCGCGCATCTGGTCGAGGATCTCGTAGATTTCCTCTCGATCGAGGCGCACCTGGTCGGTCAGCGGAACCGCTTTCGCGTTGTGCACGAGGTCGTCGAGCTTGTCGATGAGAACGAGTACGTCCATGGACGGGAAAGTCTACTCCTGGGGTGAGACAGGGGCGCCGGGGCGACCGTCCGGGTAGAGGGCGGCGAAACGGCGGGCGACGGCCTCGGGCACGAGCTCGTCCACCTTCCCGCCGAACGACGCGATCTCCTTGACGCCGCTCGACGAGACGAAGCTGTACTGCGGGCTCGACATGACGTAGACGGTCTCGATCTCCGGCGCGAGCACCCGGTTCAGGTGGTTCATCTGGAACTCCCACTCGAAGTCGGAGATGACGCGAAGGCCCTTCACCATCGTCCGCGCGCTGTGCTTGCGCGCGAACTCGACCACGAGCTCCGAGAAGACGTCGACGATCACGTTGTCGAGGCCCGAGAGCGCACTCTCGAGGAACTCGACCCGCTCCTCGACCGGGAAGAGCGGCGCCTTGTGCTGCGGGTTCTGGACGACGCCGACCACGACACGGTCGAAGATCGACGCCGCGCGCCGGATCACGTCGACGTGGCCGTTCGTGACGGGGTCGTAGCTCCCTGGGCAGATTGCGCTGATCATGTCTCTCAGGGTCGTGCGGAAGACCGAAATCCGTGCGGAACCGTAGCGACGCGTCGTGATCAGGTCGAGCGGAAGCTCCGGCTGGACGCGCTCCGACGTCTCCACGACGACGACGCCGTCCGCTGCGAGCACGAGTGGGACGAGCTCGCCGAGGGCAGGCGCGTAACGGCTCCAGTCGTCGTACGGCGCGTCCACGAGGACGAGGTCGTAGCGGCGTCCGCGCGACCGCTCGTCGCGAAGGACGTCGAGCACGTCGCGGCAGAGGACGACCGCCCCCGTGAGCCGCAGCTTCTCGAGGTTCTGCGTGATCACGCGGCACGCTCCGCGGTCCCGTTCGACGAACGCCGCCCGCGCGGCTCCGCGGGAGAGAGCTTCGAGCCCCATCGCTCCGGAGCCCGCGAAGAGATCGAGCACCCTGGCGTCCTCGACCGGCCCGATGAGCTGGAACGCTGACTCGCGCACGCGGTCGCCGGTCGGCCGCGTGACCACGCCACGCGGTGCCGAGATGCGGTGTCCCTTCCTCGAGCCGGCGACGATCCTCATTTGTTACGAGTCCCCGAGGTGCTCGGACGCCGCGAGCAGGCGGTCGACGTCGTCCGCGAGCAGGCCCTCGTCCTCGAGGCTCGCGGCGACCTCGCGAGCGCGCTCGAGCAGCGCGTGGTCGCGGCGCAGGCGGACGAAGCGGAGATCCGAGAACCCCGACTGCCGCGCACCCAGGAGCTGGCCCTCGCCCCGGATCTCGAGATCGCGCTCGGCGAGCTCGAAGCCGTCCGTCGTCGCCCCCATTGCCTCGAGCCGCTCGACCGCGCTCTCGGTGAGCTCCTCGCGCGGCCGGGATACGAGCAGGCAGTACGACTGCTCGGCGCCGCGGCCGACCCTGCCGCGCAGCTGGTGCAGCTGAGCGAGCCCGAAGCGGTCGGCCTCCTGCACGATCATCACCGTCGCGTTCGGCACGTCCACGCCGACCTCGATGACGGTCGTCGCGACGAGCACGTCGAGCTCCCGAGCGTTGAAGCGGGCCATCAGGTCCCGGCGGTCCATGGGACGCAGCTTCCCGTGCACGCAGCCGACCCGGAAGTCGCGAAGCTCATGCGCGCGCAGCCGCTCGGCCTCGTGCTCCGCCGCCCGGGCGCGACTCGTCTCCGACTGCTCGATGAGCGGGCAGACGACGTACGCCTGGCGGCCCTCTCGGAGCAGGCGGGTGAGTCGCGCGTACGCCTCCGCTGCCCGCTCTTCGCCGATCCAGCGGGTGATGACCGGCTTCCGGTTGGCGGGGAGGACGGTGAGCTCGGAGACGTCGAGGTCGCCGTAGACCGTAAGCGCCAGCGTCCGCGGAATCGGCGTCGCCGTCATGTGCAGGACGTGAGGGCTGCGGCCTTCGGCGAGCGCGCTCCGCTGGCCTACGCCGAACCTGTGCTGCTCGTCGACGACCGCGACGGACAGGTCTCGGAAGTCCACCTCCTGCTGGATGAGCGCGTGTGTCCCGACCACGAGCGATGCGTCCCCCGAGGCGATGAGCTGCCGCGCGTGCGCGTGCTCCCGGGCTCGCAGCGAGCTCGTCAGCAGGACGACCGCGATCCCGAGATCGCCGCAGAGCGACTCGATCGTGAGGAAGTGCTGCTCCGCGAGCGTCTCCGTCGGTGCCATCAACGCGGCCTGGCGGCCGGCCTCGACGGCCCGGAGAAGCGCGTACAGGGCGACGACGGTCTTGCCCGAGCCGACGTCGCCCTGGAGCAGGCGGTGCATGGGCGTCGAGCGCGCGAGGTCGGCGTCGAGGTCCGCGATCGCGCGCTGCTGGTCGGCGGTGAGGTCGAACGGCAGCGCGGCCCGGTAAGCGGCCAGGAGTTCTCCGGGCTCGCCGAGCGGGTCCGCGAACGTCTGCTCGCGCGCCTTGGTCGTCCGGGCAAGGGCGAGTCGGAGCACGAGGAGCTCGTCGAACGCAAGCCGCTGTCGTCCGGTCTCGGCGTCTTCGGCCGACCGCGGACGGTGGAGCGCGAGGAGCGCGTCGGCGCGGAGCGGCAGCCGCTCCTGCGCGCGCAGAGCGGCCGTGAGCGGCTCGCCCGTGGCACGCACGAGGGGGAGCGCCTGCGCGCGCAGGTCGCGCAGCTTCTTCTGCGAGACGTCCTCGACCGCCGGGTACACAGGCGCGTAGTCCGCGGTCTCGACCTCGCCGTCGAGATCGTGCGAGGAGACCGCGAACCCGAACTTGTTCGGGCGGCCGCGCAGCCGAATCTCCGTGCCCGGCACGAGCCGCTTCTCGAGCCAAGGCTGGTTGAACCACGTCGCCTTGATCTCGCCCGAGTCATCGGCCACGCGCGCGGTCAGGATCTTCAGCCGCCCGCGTCGCCTCGACGACGTCGAGCGGACGACGCACTCGATCGCGGCCTCCTCCTCGCCGAAGAGGTCGGAGATCCGCTTCGTCGGCACGGGCTCCTCGTACCGGCGCGGGCGCTGCCAGAGGAGGTCGCCTACCGTCTCGATGCCGAGCCGCCCGAGCCTGCCGCGTGAGCGCCTGGCCGACGCCGTGGAGCGTCTCGACCGGCAGGTCCAGGCGCTCGGGCCGTGGGGCGCTGGGCGGCCGGGGCCAGGCGTCAGGGGCGTCCAGACCGGCGAAGCCGGTCGGAAGCAGGGTCGTTGCCTTCGTGCGGTTCAGGGCGTGGACCACTATAGGTCCAGGTCCGGCGGCGCCGGTCGAACCCAAGATCGGGGTCAGGCTAAAGCCTGACCCCAGCTGGGTGAGGGGTCAGGCTAAAGTCTGACCCCAGCTGGGTGAGGGGTCAGGCTAAAGTCTGACCCCAGCTGGGTGAGGGGTCAGGCTTCAGCCTGACCCCGGTGTCAGGTTGCGGCCGTGCACCGGTCCTACGCGTCGTCCCGGAACCAGAAGAACCCGACGGTTCCCGGGCCGGCATGCGTGCTCACGACCGCGCCCAGCGTCGACGTGAACTCGATCTCCGCCTTCGGGCGCACGCGCCAGACGAGCGCGCTCAGGATTCCCACCCACTCGGGTGCGTCGGCATGGGCGACCGCGATCCGAAGCCCGGGCTTGTCCTCCGTCGACTCCGCGAAGCGGCGCTCGAACTCTGCCAGCGCCTTCGGGCGCCCGCGCACGCGCGCAACGGCGACGACCTCCCCGTCCTCGATCGCGAGGATCGGTCGCACGTTCAGCAAGGAGCCGGCGAGCGCCGCCGCGCGACCGATGCGTCCGCCACGCTGAAGGTACTCGAGTGTCTCGACGGTGAAGATGACACTGCAGTCCCGGTAGAAGCGCTCGACGAGAGCCGCGAGCTCGGCGTCCGTCGTCCCGCGTGCGAGCCGGCGCTGGATCGCATGGGCGAGCATCGCGATCGCGAGGGACGCGCTTCGCGTGTCGACGACCCGCACCCGGTCTGCACCGAGCTCCTGGGCGGCGAGCTCGGCGCTCTGGAAGGTCCCCGAGACCTTCGAGGACACGTGGAGCGAGTAGATGCGCTCGTATGCGGCCAGGCTCTCGTAGGCACTCACGAAGTCCTGCGGTGTCGGCTGGGAGGTCGCAGGCAGCTCGGGGGACGTACGGAGCTTCTCGAAGAACTCCGCCGGACCAAGCTCGACGTAGTCGCGAAACGTCTCGTCGCCGAAGCGCACGTAGAGCGGGACGAACCGCATGTTGGGGAACCGGGTCGGCGCGTCGGGGTAGTCCGACGTCGAGTCGAGCACGATGGCCGTGTTCTCAGTCGTCAGCTGCATCTCCACTCTCCTTGATCGCCGCGTGCACCGCCGCCACGAGCGCCTCGACTCCCTCGTCCTTGCGGACGAGCGCTACGCCCGCGATTCTCGCCGCTTCGCGCTCCTCGGCGCCCGCAGAGGCGCTGAGGAAGACCACCGACGCGTGAGGAGCGCGCTCCCGGATCTCGGCCGCGACGTCCGGACCGGCCAGGTCCGGAAGGCGGTAGTCGACGACCGCGACGTCCGCGGCGAGCTCGACACAGGCCCCGGCCGCGGACGAGCCCTCGGCGACGCTCCCGACGACCGAGACGTCGTCACGCCGCTCGAGCACGAACCCGAGCGGATCGCGGTAGACGTCGTTGTCCTCGACGAGGAGCAGCCGGATCGGTGCCGGCAAGCGGGACTACTCCGCGACGACGAGCAGCGGGTAGTGCGGCTGCCCACCCTCGTCCACGTCGACCTCGATCAGCGGATGTTCCCGTCGCACGACCGACAAGAGCTCCTCGACCGGCGGCGCCCCTTCGCCGGTCACGATGTGGAGCAGCCCGCGATCGCCTTCCAGTACGCGCTCGATCACCCGGAGCGCCACCGTCGGCAGGTCGTCGTCGGAGACGACGGCCTTGCCGTCCACGAGCCCGAAATACGCACCCTTGCGAATGGAGAGCCCGTCCAACTCGGCGTCCCTGGACGCGATCGTGACCTCTCCGGTCACAACCGACCCGAGGGCATCGAGCATCGCGCGTTCGTTCTCCTCCGCGGACCGGTCGGACAGGTATGGCACGATCGCCGCGAGGCCGGCCTGCACGGAACGGGACGGGACGACACGGACGGTCTTCGCCACCTGCCTCGCGGCTTCTTCGGCGGCAAGGATCAGGTTCGAGTTGTTCGGCAGCACGATCACCTCCGATGCCGGCGTCGCCTCGATCGCGTCGACGATCTCGCCGACCGAGGGGTTGCTCGTCTGTCCGCCTTCGACGACCGTCGCGTTCTCCGACTCGAAGAGCTTCCTCGCCCCCTCGCCTTGCGCGATCGCGACGATCCCGGTCTCCAGCGCGGGCGACGAGACGCGCGGGGCTCCGGTGAGCCTCTGTTCTCTCGCAATGGTCTGGGCGTGCATGTTCGCGATCTCGATCTCGTCGATGACGCCCGAGGCGACGGCCAGGCTGAGCGCTGCCCCGGGGTCGTCGGTGTGGACGTGCACCTTGAGCGTCGACTCGTCGCCCACGACGAGGAGCGAGTCCCCGAGCTGGGCGAGAGCGTCCTCGAGCCGGGGTCCGTCGAGATGCTCGCCCTCGACCACGAAGCCGGTGCAGTAGCGGTACTTCGACAGCTCGAGGTGGATGGCCTCCACGCCGAGATCGACGGCGACCTCCGGCGCGGTCGGAAGAGGCATGCCGTTGGCTGCGAGCGTGGCTCCGCGAACGATCTCGACGAGGCCCGCACCGCCGGCGTCCACGACACCGGCCCGTCCGAGGACGTCGAGCAGCTCGGGCGTACGAGCCAGAGCTTCCTCGCCTCGTCGGAGGACGGCCTCCAGGAGGCGGGCCGGCGACTCTGCACTGCTGCGCGCCGTCCTCGGCCTCCTCCGCCATCTCGCGGATGACCGTCAGGATCGTGCCCTCGACCGGGCCAACACGCTCGACAGCCCGGTACGCGGCGTCACTGGCCGCTCGCAAGCCGCGACTCAGGAGAGCCGGGGTCACGTCCTCGTTCGTCCCGAGCACGTCGGCGAGCCCGCGGAGGATCTGGGAGAAGATCACGCCCGAGTTCCCCTTCGCAGCCTTGAGCGCAGCCTGGGAGACCTCCTTCGCGAGCGCCTCGCGGCTCGCGGACCGGGAGTCCTCGATCGTCTCGACGATCTTGCGGAGGGTCAGCGTCAGATTCGTGCCGGTGTCGCCGTCCGGGACCGGGTACACGTTCAGGTCGTCGATGCGCTGCCGGTTGGCCTCGAGGGTCTGGAGCGACGCGCGCGCCAGGTTCTTGACCGTCTCGAGCTCCATCAGCGCGACCGCGCCATCCGCTACCACGAGGCGAGCTTAAACCGTCCCGCGGAGCGGGCGGCTATTCGGGGCCGTGGCTCAGAGAGCCTTCTGGACCTTGCCGGCCTTCAGGCAGCGCGTGCAGACGTACGCGCGCGTCGCGCGACCTTCGAGGAGCACGCGCACGCGCTGGAGGTTCGGGTTGAAACGCCGCTTCGTGGCCACCATCGAGTGACTCCGGTGATTGCCGAAGCCGGGCTTCTTCCCGCAGATCGCGCAGACCTTGGACATAGCGGTCGCCCATGGTACCGACCCCGGCGCGCGACCGGAGGGCTGGGATGGGGTCAGGCTGAAGCCTGACCCCTCGCACGACCGGAGGGCTGGGATGGGGGTCAGGCTGAAGCCTGACCCCTCGGTCGCCGGCGGACACCGGGGCTCGTAGGGGCGAGGCTTGCCTCGCCCTTGTTAGCGAGACGCGGCCGCGCGCAGGTGCGCGAACACGTCGGCCATCTCGAGCGCCGTGCGTACCGCCTCCGCACCCTTGTCGATGCGCGCATCGGCCTGCTCGGCGGTGTCGAGCGTCAGCACGCCGAACGACACGGGCACACCGGTCTCGAGCGCGGCGAGCTGGAGCCCGCTCGCGGCTTCCCCGGCCACGTACTCGAAGTGCGGGGTCTCGCCGCGAATGACGCAGCCGAGCGCGACGACGCAGGCGAACCGGCGCGTCTTCGCGAGCGCGGTCGCGGCGAGCGGCAGCTCGAACGCGCCGGGCACGACGAGCACGGTGATCGCCTCGCGCGCGACGCCCGCTTCCTCGAGCTCGGCGAGCGCGCGCTCGAGGAGCCGCGTCGTCACCTCGCCGTTGAAGCGCGAGACCACGACCCCGACCGCACGGCGACCGCCGGTCGCCTCGCCCTCGAGCACCGCGTAGCCGTCGGGGATCCCGAGCTCGCCGATCGCGTGCTCGGCCATCGTCGCGACGACCATCGGCTCCGGCTCGTCCTCGGCGTCAGGCTCGGCGACGGGCTCCGCCGCCGCCGCCTCGGCAGCTTCGTTCAGGAGCTCAGGCTCGGGCTCGACAGGGGACTGTGCGGGCTGCACCACGCCCCACGCGCCCGTCTCCGCGGGCGGCTCGTCCGGCTCGGGCGGGCGCTGCTCGGAAGCGTCCAGCGACGAATCGCGATCGGGCTCCGGCGGCTGCTCGGCCTCGGCGTCGCGCTCGTCGTCGTCGACGATCCTCCGCGACCACTCGGAAAGCACGTTCTCGCTCGATTCGTCGATGTCGCGCGTCACTCGTCTCCTTCCTCGCGTGCCTCCGGCTCGAGGCGGACGCCCTGGTGGTGGAGCTTCTCGCCGAGCAGATGCCCGAGCTTGTCTCGCTTCGCAGCGAGGTAGCGACGGTTCTCGTCGTTCGGCGGAACTTCGATCTGCACTTGCTCGACCACCGTCAGGCCGTAGGACTCGATGCCTTCCATCTTGCGCGGATTGTTCGTCAAGAGGCGGATGGTGGTGAGACCGAGGTCGGCGAGGATCTGGTACCCGAAGCCGTACTCGCGCGAGTCCGCCGGGAAGCCGAGCTCGACGTTCGCCTCGACCGTGTCGAAGCCCTGCTCCTGGAGCTCGTAGGCGCGGAGCTTGTTCAGGAGCCCGATGCCCCTCCCCTCCTGCGCCATGTAGAGCAGTACGCCGTGCTCCTCGCGCCCGATCTGAGCCAGCGCCTGCTCGAGCTGCTCGCCGCAGTCGCAGCGCAGCGAGTGGAACACGTCGCCCGTGAGGCACTCGGAGTGGACGCGCACGAGGACGCCTTCCTGGCCGGCAGGCTCGCCGCGAACGAGTGCGAGGTGCTGCTTGCCGCTCAGGAGCTCCTTGTACGCGATCGCCTTGAACTCCCCGTGTTCCGTCGGCATGCGCACGGCGACGACGCGCTCCACGAGCTTCTCGGTAAGGCGTCGGTACTGGATCAGGTCTGCGACCGTGATCATCCTGATCTCGTGCCGCTCGCAGAACTCGGCGAGATCCGGCACGCGGGCCATGGTCCCGTCCTCGTTCATGATCTCGCAGACGACGCCTGCCGGGATCAGCCCCGCGAGCTGTGCGAGATCGACGGACGCTTCCGTCTGACCGGCGCGATGGAGCACGCCCCCGAGGCGCGCCCGGAGCGGGAAGACGTGGCCGGGTTGAACGAGATCCTCGGGCGTCGAAGCGGGGTCGATCGCAACCTGGATCGTGCGTGCACGGTCTGCGGCCGAGATGCCGGTGGAGACGCCCTCGCGCGCCTCGATCGAGACGGTGAAGGCCGTGCCGAGCGGCGTCTCGTTGCGTTCGGTCATCTGCCGGAGGCCGAGGTCGTCGCAACGCTCCGCGGTCAGGCACAGGCAGATGAGCCCACGCGCGTGAGTCGCCATGAAGTTCACGGCCTCGGGCGTCACGAACTGGGCGGCGATCGTGAGGTCGCCCTCGTTCTCGCGGTCGGCGTCGTCGACGACGACGACGAAGCGGCCCGAGCGGATGTCGTCGATCGCCTCCTCGACGGTCGCGAAGGGCGATGCGGTCTCCGGCGGATGCGTGCCCACGGTCACGTGACGATTGTAGGGGCGAGGCTCGCCTCGCCCGGGCGACGCAAGCGTCGCCCTATACCTCCCGAGGGCTTCGAGTGAGACGCTCCACGTACTTCGCGAGGACGTCCACCTCGAGGTTGACCGCACGGCCGGGCACGAGCGTGGAGAGCGTCGTCTCGGCGAGCGTGTGCGGGACGAGCGCGACCGCGAACGCGTCGTCGGAGATCTCCGCGACGGTCAGCGACACGCCGTCGAGCGTGACCGAGCCCTTCTCCGCGCAGTAGCGAAGGACATCGGGCGGCGCCTCGACGAAGACACGCAGGCCCTCCCCCTCCGCCTCCACCGACTGCACCCGGCCGACCGCGTCCACGTGCCCCTGCACGTAGTGGCCTCCGAGCGGGTCGCCGGCCTTGAGCGGCGGCTCGACGTTGACCTCGGCGCCGAAGGGCTTCACGCGGCCGAGCGTCTCGGGAACGACGTCGAAGGTCAGCCGGCCTCGCTCCCGTCCGACGACAGTCAGGCAGATCCCGTCGATCGCGACGGAGTCGCCGAGGTCGCCGTCGACGGAAGTCTCCACGACGAGCCGTGCGCCGTCGAAGGAGACGACGCGGCCGACGTCGCGGACGATTCCCGTGAACACGGCGCAACGGTATCTACGGCTCGTGCACGTACGCGCTCAGCAGAACGTCCTCGCCGACCGTGCGCGCCTCGAGCCTCGTGAGCTCGATCGGCCCGGGGAGCCCGGCGAGCATCCCTTCCCCCTCGCCCGAGAGACGCGGCGCCTGGAACACGAGCAGCTGGTCCACGAGATCGCGTTCGAGAATGGCTGCGGCGAGCGTCGGGCCGCCCTCGAGCAGCAGCGACTGCACGCCGTCCGCACCGAGCGCAGCGAGCTCCTCCTCGAGCGGGCCGCTGCGAAGCTCGAGCTCCGATCCCTCCGGGAGCGGGCCGCGGCCGAACGCGATCCGGCGCGGCTGGCCTCTCGGCGTCTCCACGTCTCGGGCGTCGAGCCTCGGATTGTCCCAGCGGACGGTCCCCATCCCGACTGCCACGGCGTCCGAGGCGGCGCGGAGCTCGTGCACGAGCCGACGCGATTCGTCGCCCGAGATCCAGCGCGACCCGGGCAGCGTCGTCTTGCCGTCCAGCGTGACCGCGACCTTGTACGTGACGAATGGGCGACCCTTCGCGACCCACGTACGCCACGCTGCCAGCTGACGGCGTGCGCGAAAGCCGAGCTCGTCGTCGGCGAGCTCGGCCTCGACGCCCGCGGCGCGCAGCTTCTCGAGCCCCCCGCCCTCGACCCTCGGGTTCGGGTCGTCCTGGCCCGCGAGAACGCGAACGACTCCTGCCTCCAGGACGGCATCGACACATGGCGGCGTCGAGCCGTGGTGCGCGCACGGCTCCATCGTCACGTAGAGCGTTCCGCCGCGCGCGCGCTCCCCCGCCGCCTGGAGCGCGACCCGCTCGCCGTGCCGGCCGGTCCGTCCTTCCTCCGTCACGCCCTCGCCGACCACCCGGCCGTCGGCTACGACGACCGCGCCCACGGTCGGCTTCGGGTACGCGCGGTTGTTCGCCTCGTCGACGAGTGCCAGCGCGCGCTCCAGGAAGGTCGTGTCCACGAGATTGATCCTACGGTCGGCCGGGCGGCGGATCCGTAGGCTCGGGCTGTGCGACTTCCGCAGGCGCTCGTCGACGAGTGGCGGCACGAGCCCGCCTGGCTCGACGCGCTGCCACGTCTCGCAGAGGAGTGCGCCGAGCAGTGGCACCTGGAGCTGGAGGAGCCGATCGACACGCCGCACTCCCTTGTCGTGCCGGCCGGAGAGGTCGTGCTCAAGCTGAACGCGCCGTCCCACTTTGAGGCCGACCACGAGGCGGATGCGCTCGAGCGATGGGCGGGCGCAGGTGCAGTCCACCTCGTCGCCCGTGACGACACGCGGCGTGCGTTCATCTGTGAGCGCTGCCGGCCGGGCTTGCGGCTTTGGGATGTCGACGTCGATGCTGCGTCTGTGGTCGCGGAGCTAATACCGCGTCTCTCCATCGTGGTGCACGACCCGCATCCGCTCAGGCATCTCTCCGACGAAGCTGCACGCTGGGCCGAGGAGGTGCCTCGCTGGTACGAGCTCGGCAGCCGCCCGTTCGAGCGCACGCTCCTCGACTTCGCGGTCAACGTCTTCCGCGGCGCCGACACGAACGCCAGATTCCTCGTGAACCAGGACCTGCACGGCGGCAACGTGCTGCAGGCCGAGCGCGAGCCGTGGCTCGTCATCGACCCGAAGCCGCTCGTAGGGGAACGGGAGGTTGACGGCGTAGGGCTCCTACGGAACGCGATGTTCGAAGGCGAGGTCGCGGCCGTGCGGCGCTGGCTCGACCTCCTCGCCGGGCTCGGCCTCGACCGGGAGCGCTTGCGCGGATGGGGCAGCGCGCATGCCCTCGCGTGGGGTTGGAGCGACAAGGACGGGTGGGCGGACGAACAGGTCGCGGCGGCCCGAGCGATCGCCGCCGCTTGATCTCAACTGCGACGAAGGCGCGCGACGAAGAAGGCGCTCGTCCCGTGCACGTGCGGGAGCGTCTGCAGGAACTCGGGCCGGCGCGTGTGCCGGAACTGGGGCCACTCGTAGGCGAGCGACGGGTCGACCTCGAGGCCGGATGCGTCCACGACCGCTTCCGACTCGTCGGCGTTAACCGTGCACACGGAGTAGACGACCGTGCCGCCCGGCCGGACGCGCTCGGCCGCGGCGAGCAGGAGCTCGAGCTGCAGCTCGGGCAGCGGCTCCGCTCGCCAGCGCAGATCTGGGCGAGCGTTGAGCACGCCGAGGCCGGAGCAGGGTGCGTCCACGAGCGCGCGGTCGAAGCCCGAGAGCTCGGAGGGGAGGGCGCGGCCGTCTGCGGTGACGACGCGCACGTTCGACACGCCGAGTCGGCGGACGGCGTCCTCGAGCTCGCGCGACCGCGCCTCGTTCGCGTCGACCGCCACGACCTCGCCCGCGAGCATGGTCGCCTTGCCGCCCGGTGCGGCGCAGAGGTCGAGCGTGCGCTCTCCTGCTCGCGCCCCGACGGCGAGGCCGGCGAGCTGCGAGCCGCGGCTCTGCGGCCAGATCCGTCCCTCGGCGACAGCGGCGGCGTCGATCCGGTCGACGTGCCACGCGCCGGGGATCGCCTCGTCCGGGCGGCCTTCGATCTCGCCCTGAACGAGCCGCACGACGCGCTCCGGCGCCTCGTTCAGCGCGCGCATCAGCGCGACCGCGTCCTCGTGGCCGAGATCTCGCCACCAGGTCTCGGCGACCCAGTCCGGGTACGAATGGGCGAGCGCCGCGGCAGCCGGCGTGTCGTCCGAGAGGCCGTCGAGTAGCGGGCGGATGCCGTCGGCGAGCCGCCGCAGGACGGCGTTCGTGAACGGCACCGCGCGCTCGAGCCGGGCGGCGCGCACGAGCTCGACGGACTCGTTCACCGCCGCGTAGCGCGGCACGCCGTCGACGAACCCGAGCTGGTAAGCGCCCAGCCGAAGTGCCGCGCGCACCGGCGCGTCAAGCTTGCGCACGGGGCGCCGGCCCAGCGTCTCGATCGCGTGGTCGAGTGTCCGCACGCGCTGGACCGCGCCGTAAGCGAGCCGCTGGGCGAGCGCCCGGTCGCGCCCGTCCAGGGACTTCGCAGCCGCGGGAAGCGCCCGGTCCGCGTAGGCGTCGTCCTCGAAGACCCGCCGCAGGACCTCGAACGCCGCCCGCCGCGCCGGGCTTACCGCAGCCCGCGGAGCCACGCCTCGTACTCCATGCGCCGTCCGCCCGCGGGCTGCACCTCGAGCGGCTCGAACGCTCCGTCCTCACCGACCCGAGCACGCCAGATCGTGATCGGCTTGCCGTGGAGCTCGACCCGCGCGCCGATGTGCGGCGAGAGCGCACGGACGACGTCCACGAGCTCGCGCGGCGGGCGGGAGAGATCGAGCAGCCGGTCCTCGGGAGCGATCTTGTCGGCGTACGTCACGCCCTCGTCGGGCTGCGGAGAGAACACCGGCTCGGCGCTCCCGAGCACTTCGTCGAGCAGCTCGGCGGCGAGCTCCGCTGCCCGCGTGTACACGTCCCCGGCGTCGTCGTCGGACTCGATGAGGAACGCGCCCTGAGCGGCGACCGGGCCGGCATCGAGGTCCTTCACCGTGCGGTGGATCGTCACTCCGGTCTCGACGTCACCGGCCATGATCGCGCGCTCCACGGGAGCGGCGCCACGCCAGCGGGGCAGCAGCGACGGATGGACGTTGAGCCAGAGCCGCTCGGCGAGCAGCTCCTCCGGGATCAACTTGCCGTAGGCGACCACCACCGCCGTCGGTGCGCCCAGGTCGAGGCCCCGCCCGAGTCGCTCCGGCTGGAGGACGGGGATGCCCAGGCGCTCCGCGGCCTCCTTCGCGGGCGGGGGGGCGAGCTTCCGACCTCTCCCGGCCGGAGCGTCGGGCCGGGTGAGCAGCGCGCTGATCTCGTGCTGCGCCGCGAGCCGCTCGAGAACGTCCGCGCCGAAGGGGGCGGTCGCCGCGACCGCGATCCGCGGGCTCACCTCGGGGGTGCTGCGCCGAGAACCGGCTGCGGCCTGAGGGCCGCGAGCGCGCCGCGGCGCGACTCGTCGTCCGTGCGGTCGATGATCAACACGCCGTCGAGGTGGTCGAGCTCGTGCTGGACGACCCGTGCCGTCGACTCCTCGAGCTCGAGCTCGAGCGGTTGGCCCTTCTCGTCGAAGCCTTCGATCGTTATCGAGAACGGCCGCTCGACCGGGACGAGCACGCCGCGCAGCGAGAGGCAGCCCTCGTCGTCGCTCGTCGTCTCCTTCGAGCTCGTCGCGATCGTCGGGTTGACCAGCACCCTGTCCTCGTCGCCGTCGACGAATACGAAGAGCCGGCGCAGGACCCCGACCTGGGTCGCCGCGAGACCGACGCCTTGCGCCTCGTGCATCAGCGTGGTCATGCGCTCGACGAGGCGCAGGAGGTCGTCGTCGAACTCCTCGACCTCCCGCGCCTTCATCCGGAGAGCCGGATCGCCGTACTGGCGGATCCGCGAGAGCGCGATCAGGCGGCGAGCTTCGCGCTCGAGCTGCTCGGTCTCGGCGGAGTCCAGCTCCGCGTCGTGGTCGTGCTCGTGATCGTGGTCGTGCTCCGACACCGCGGGCGAGTTTAGCCCGCGCTGCCCGCTCGGCCGCTACCCGTAGCCGGTCGTGAGGCGGTCGACCTCGGCGCCACCCCCGTCCAGTGCCACCACCGCCGTCGGGGCGAGCTCCCGCCGGAAATCGGACCGTGGGAACCGATAACCGAACGCACGGAACCTGCCGACGTCCATCGCAACTGCCGTCTCCCGAGCCATGGGAATCGTCCGGCGGGAACCGTCGGTCATGATCACCTGGACCGAGGACGCATCGGTGGAGACGAGGCCGATGAGGCGTGCATCGGTGACGTCGGCGACCTCCGGACCGCCCTCGTAGGCCAGGCTGATGGTGAGCTTCCTGCCCGCAAGCGGATCGTCCGCTCGGTTACAGCCACCCTGCCGGGCCTTCGAGCTCGCGCTCGGAGCGTCCCACAGGCACAGGTGGCCAGTCGAGGTCGGCTGCACGAGGACGCTGCGCGCAGGCAGGCTGCCCTGTGCGGGAATGCCGACGACGCGAACTGCAGCGTCACTCTCGAGGGACGCCTGAAAACCTTCGCCGGGCAGACCGTCGAACTGCGACCCCACGACGCCGCCGGCCAGGACGCCGGCTGCGACGAGGACGGCGATCAGCGCGATCCCCAGCTTCTTGTTGCCCTTCTCGAGCATTAGTCGCCTCCTCGTCTAGTTGGTCGCGACGCAGTACGAGGACCGGCCGGCGCTCGCGTACACGTTGGAGCGGCAATGCGCTTTCTTCACGGCCGAAGAGAGCCAGTGCGTGTGTTGCCAGATCGCCCACCCACGCACCGTCGAGTGCCAGTTGTAGCCCGTGTTGTCGATGAACGTGACCGTCGTGTCGAAGCCGTGCGACTTGGAGAAGCCGCTCTGCCACCAGCTGGAGCTGAACGCGGAGCTCGCCCCCATGCCCGGCGACCAGGACGGGGACGAGTAGTACGCGACGCTCCCGGCGAACGCGTTCGAGGCGAGCGCGGCAGCGACGACGAGCGTGCACGCGCAGATGAGTCGTTTCATCGGCATCCCTTCCCTGACGGCGTCGGAGAACGTGATGCCTCCGGTCTAATCGTCGCCGCCAAGCGTGTCAATTGACACAAAAAGACAGTGGTGCCCGCCGCGGCGAAGGCTCGAAATGGCCTAGAGCGACTGCGGATCGACGTCGACGACGACCGCCAGGCCGTCGCGGCGCATCGCCGGTGCCGCCTCCGCGAGCAGGGCAGCAGCCTGCGACGCAAAAGCGCGTGGAGCAGGGGTTTTTGCGAGCAGCTGCGCGCGATGACGACCCCGCAGCCGCAGGAGCGGCGCGGGCCCGAGGAGCTGCGTCCCCGTCGTGCGCAGCGCATCGCGCAGCTCGCCGAGCGCACGCAGCGGGGCTTCCGGGACCGGGCCGGAGACGACGACTGCAACAAGATGCTGAAACGGCGGGTAGGCGAGCTCCTCCCGTCGGACGAGCTCCTGGGCGAGGAAGCCGGCGACGTCGTGGCGCGCCGCGAACGCGAGTGGCGTCGCGTCCGGCTGGAAGGTCTGCACGATGACGGTGCCGGGCGCGTCGCGGCCGCTCCTGCCGGCGAGCTGCGTCACGAGCTGGAACGTCCGCTCCTCCGCCCGGAAGTCGGGGAACGCGAGGCCCGTATCGGCGTCGACGACCGCCGCTACGGCCACTCCGGGAAAGTGGTGGCCCTTTGCGACCATCTGCGTGCCCACGAGGACTGCGGCTCGCGCGCTCGCGAACCGCTCGAGCGCCTCGCGGAGCGCCGACGGCTTCGCGACCGTGTCCGCGTCCAGCCGGATGCGCTCGAGACCCGGAACCCGGCGCGCCAGCTCGGACTCGAGCTTCTGGGTGCCGGCGCCGATGCGCGCGAGCTCGACCGAGCCGCAATTCGGGCAGTGCTCGGGCAGCGGCTCGGAGAACCCGCAGTGGTGGCAGTGCAGGCGCTCGTCGCCGTGCAGCGTGAGTGCGACGTCGCACCTCTCGCAGCGCCGCGAGCGGCCGCAGGCGCGGCAGTGGATCGCCCCTGAGACGCCGCGGCGGTTCAGGAGGAGAATCGCGCGTCCTCCCCGCTCCTCGACCGCGGCGAGCTCGGCGAGCAGCGGCGCCGACAGCGGGTAGCCACCCTCACGGCGCAGGTCGACGACGCGAACGGTCGGGAGCGGCGCGCCGATCCGTGCGGGGAGCGCGAGGCGCTCGAGGCGCGCCCAGCTCTCCGGCCGCGGAGTCGCGCTGCCGTACACCGCGACCGCGCCCTCGAGCGCAGCCCGTTTCGCGCCAACTGTCCGCGCGTCGTAGCGCGGGTCCGACTCCTGCTTGTACGACGAGTCGTGCTCCTCGTCGACGACGACCAGTCCGAGCTTCTCGACCGGCGCGAAGACCGCCGAGCGAGCCCCGACGACGATGCGCGCCTCCCCGAGCGCGATCCGCTCGCGCTCGTCCCTGCGCTCGGCGTCCGTGAGCGCCGAATGGAGCACCGCGACCGTGTCCCCGAACCGTGCCCGGAAGCGCCCGACCGCCTGCGGCGTGAGCGCGATCTCGGGCACGAGCACGATCGCTCCGCGCCCGCTCGCGAGCGCGCGCGCGCAGGCCTGCAGGTACACCTCCGTCTTGCCGCTGCCCGTCGGCCCGTGCAGGAGGAGATGACCCGCGCCGGCACGAAGCGCGGTCTCGATGCGGGCGACCGCCTCCGTCTGCGCCTCCGTCAGGCGGTCGGGCTCGGGCTCCCCGGCGAGCGCGTCATCCTCGGAGAGCGTGCGCCGCTCGCCACGCCGAGCCCGCGTCCTGGGCGCGACGAGCGCGAGCGCGCGCGCCGGCGTCGAGCCGTAGTAGTCCGCGAGCCAGAGCGCGAGCTCGACGAGCGGGCCCGGGAGCCGCTCGACCACGGAGCCCGCGGTCGCGAGCGCGATCCCGTCAGGGGCGGACACGCCGACGTCGACGACGACGCCGCGGACCGAGCGGTTCCCGAGACGGATCGAGACGACGTCGCCGCGCACGACCTCGTCGGCGACCTCGTACGTGAATGCGCGCCCGAGGGTCCTGGTCGTGACGAGGGGATAGATCTCCGCGAGCGGCACGACCGGAGAGCGTACGCGCGCGTCCGGAGAGCCGATTCCGGTGTAAGGTTTCCCTTACATGGCCTGCTCGATGATCCGGCTCGAAGGGGTCACGAAGCGCTTCGGCAGCGTCAGGGCCGTCGACGGCGCGTCACTCTGCGTCGACCGGGGCGAGGTCGTAGCCCTCCTCGGCCCGTCGGGCTGCGGGAAGACGACGCTGCTCAGGCTCGTCGCCGGATTCGAGCGACCGGACGCGGGCACGGTGGAGACCGCCGAACGAATCGTCGCCGGCCGGGGTACGTGGGTGCCGCCCGAGGACCGCGAGATCGGGATGGTCTTCCAGGACTACGCCCTCTTCCCGCACCTCACGGTGGCCGAGAACGTCGGCTTCGGGCTCGCCCGGAGCCTCCGCGGAGCACGGGTCGCGGAGCTGCTCGAGGTGGTCGGACTGGCCGGGCTCGGTGGACGCTACGCCCACGAGCTCTCCGGGGGTCAGCAGCAGCGCGTCGCACTCGCCCGAGCGCTCGCGCCCTCGCCCGGAGCTCGTGCTGCTCGACGAGCCGTGGTCGAACGTGGACCCGTTCCTGCGCGAGTCTCTCCGCGCCGAGGTGGCGGAGATCATCCGACCGCTCGGCGTGACCGCGGTCCTCGTCACGCACGATCGCGAAGAGGCGTTCTCCCTCGCCGATCGCATCGCCTTGATGCGCGACGGGACGATCGTCCAGGAGGGAACCGCGGAGGAGCTCTACTTCGCGCCGGCATCTCGATGGGCCGCGGAGTTCGTCGGAGCCGCCAACGTGCTCCGCGGACGGGTAGAAGCCGGGAGCGTCCGGACGGCGCTGGGCGCGCTGGCCGCGAACGGCGTGAACGGCGAGTCGGAGATCGACGTGCTCGTGCGACCGGAGCTCGTCGTCCTCGCTCCCGACCCGGCCGGGTCGGGGGAAGTGGTCGCCCGTGAGTTCCGCGGGCACGACGTCTTCTACCGCGTCCTCCTCGACGGCGTCGAGCTCGTGTCGCAGAGGCCGTCGAACGAGGTCGTGCCGCTCGGGGCACGCGTCTCGGTGCGGCTCCACGAGGGTCGCATTCCCGTGCTGCGCTGAGCACCGCTGTGTAAGGTCGCCCTTACAAGCTGGGTATGGCGCCCAAACACAACGGAGGTTCGCAAAGTGAAGGCACTGACAGGTCTCGTCGTCGCGGTCGCCGCGCTGCTCGCGTCGGGCTGCGCCGGAGGGTCGGACGACCCGCTGACGGTGTACTCCGGACGAGAGGAAGAGCTCGTCGCGCCGCTCTTCGAGCGGTTCACCGAGGAGACGGGGATCGACGTCGAGGTCCGCTACGGCGACAGCGCGGAGCTCGCGGCAACCATTGCCGAGGAAGGCGAGAACTCCCCTGCCGACGTGTTCTTCGCGCAGGACCCCGGCTCGCTCGGCTCCGTCGAGGAGCAGCTCACGGAGCTCGGGCAGGAGATCCTCGACCGCGTCGACGCGCGGTTCCGCGACTCCGCAGGACGCTGGACGGGGACGTCCGGCCGCTCGCGGGTGATCGCGTACAACACCGACGCCCTGAGCGAGGACGAGGTACCCGACTCCGTCTTCGACCTCACCGACCCGCAGTGGAACGGCCGAGTCGGCATCGCGCCGACGAATGCGTCGTTCCAGGCTTTCGTCACTGCGATGCGGCTTGCCGAGGGTGACGACGCGACGCGCACGTGGCTCACCGAGCTCGCGGAGAACGATCCCAAGGAGTACGAGAGCAACACGCCGATCGTGGAGGCGGTCGCCGCTGGCGACATCGATCTCGGGCTCGTGAACCACTACTACCTCTACCTCGTGCAGGAGGAGCAGCCGGACGCGCCGATCGCGAACCACTTCCTCGAGCCCGGCGATCCGGGCGCCCTGGTCAGCGTCGCCGGCGCCGCCGTCCTGGAGAGCTCGGATCAGGACGACGACGGGACCGCTTTCCTCGAGTACCTGCTCTCCGACGACGGACAGCGGTTCTACGTCGACGAGGCGGAGGAGGCGGAGTATCCGCTCGTCGCCGGAATCGAGCCGAAGGAAGGCCTGCCCGCGCTCGACTCACTGCAGGGGCCGGATGTCGACCTGTCGAGCTTCGGCGCCGAGCACGAGGCCACCATCGAGCTCCTGCGCGAGACCGGCTATCTGACGTGAGCCGCCGGCGGGGCGGGCAGGGCCGGCGACCTGCTCCTCGCTCTCCCCCGGTCCTGCTCGTCCTCGCAGCAACCTTCGTCGTCGGGCTGGTCCTGCTGCCGCTCGCGTACCTCGTCGTACGTGTCGCGAGCGGCGGCAGGGTGCTCGAGATCCTCGGCGAGCCGGCGACCTGGCGGCTCGTCTGGAACACGGCGCTCCTCGCCGTCGGCGTGGTCGCCGCCTCGGTCCTCGTCGGCGTGCCCATGGCCTGGCTCGTGACGCGCACCGACCTGCCCGGCAGGCGGCTGTGGGCGACCGCCGCGGCGCTGCCGCTCGTGATCCCGAGCTACGTCGCGGCCTTCTGCCTGCTCGGATTCTTCGGCAGCAGCGGCCTCCTCGCGGATGCGCTCGGCAGCGAAGGAGTCCCCGCGATCCGCGGCTACTGGGGCTCGCTCCTCGCGCTCACGCTCGCGACCTACCCGTACGTCTTCCTCCTCGCGCAGGCTTCGCTGCAGGAGCTCGATCCGTCGCTCGAGGAAGCGGCGCGCGGTCTCGGGAAGACTCCCGGCCGGGTCTTCGTGCAAGTGACCGCGCCCGCGCTGCGGCCCGCAGTGGGGCTCGGCGCGCTGCTCGTCGCGCTCTACACGCTCTCGGACTTCGGCGTCGTGTCGCTCATGGACTACGACACGCTGACGCGCGCGATCTATCTCCAGTATCGAAGCCTCTTCGACCGTGCGCCTGCCGCGGTGCTCGCCTTGCTGCTCGTGGCGCTCACAGCTGTCGCGCTCGTGCTCGAGTACCGGACACGCAAGCGTGGCCGGCTCTATCGGTCGGGCCCGGGCACGCAGCGGCCGCAGCCTCCGGTGCGGCTGCGGCGCTGGGCCGCGCCCGCGCTCGCGTTCTGCAGCGCGGTCGTCGGGCTCTTCCTCGTGCTCCCGGCGAGTGTTCTCGGCTACTGGCTCGCTCGCGGGATCGCGAACGAGCGCGAGCTCGCAGTCCCGTGGAGCGAAGCCCTCAACTCGCTGGCGGCGTCGGGTGCCGCGGCCGTCGTCGCGATCGCTGCGGCGCTCCCCGTCGCCCTGCTCGCGGTGCGCTATCCGGCGCGCACGTCGCTCGCGCTCGAGCGCCTCTCGTACGCCGGGAACGCGTTGCCGGGGCTCGTCATCGCGCTCTCTCTCGTCTTCTTCGCGGCCCGCTACGCAGCACCCGTCTACCAGACCTTCGCCCTGCTCGTCTTCGCGTACGTCGTCCGCTTCTTCCCGCAGGGCCTCTCCGGCGTCGAGTCGGCGCTCGAGCGCGTGAGCCCGCGGTACGAGGAGGCGGCGCGAAGCCTCGGTCGCGGGCCGTTGCAAACCGTGCGCCACGTGACCTTGCCGCTCGTCCGCCCGGGCGTCCTCGCCGGAGCGGCGCTCGTCTTCCTCTCGGCGATGAAGGAGCTTCCCGCGACGCTCCTCCTCCGGCCGATCGGCTTCGAGACGCTCGCGACGGAGATCTGGTCGCTTACCCAGGTCGGGGCCTACTCGCAGGCTGCGGTCCCGGCGCTCGTCCTGATCGCGGTCTCGGCGCCCGTCCTCTACGTCGTCTCGTCCGCTCGACGGGTCGAGTCGGGCAGCGCCGGCTAGCGGTCGCCCCGGTAGATTCCAAGGCATGGCGCAGCCGCACGGCCACTCCGTCGACGAGTACCTGGAGACGATCTACTTCCTCGCGTTCCCGATCGGCGAATACCGTCCCTCGACCGGGTCCACGGCGATCGCGTCGCGCGTGGCGGAGATGCTCGGAGTCTCGCGCGCGTCCGCCGGCGAGATGCTGAAGCGGCTCGAGGCCGACGGCCTGGTGGAGCGCGGCGAGCAGAAGGAGGCGATCCTGACTCCCGCCGGCGTCGAGCGGGCGAACCGCGTCGTCCGCAAGCACCGGATCATCGAGCGCTTCCTCACGGACTTCATGGGCTATACGGCCGCCGAGTCCCACGTCCACGCCGACGAGCTCGGAGACACGTTCACGGAGGACATGGTCGAGCGGATCAACGAGCGCCTCGGCCGACCGGACCGCTGTCCCCACGGCTGGCCCGTGGACACCGAGGTCGAGCAACGGGAGAACACGCAGCTCGTCGCGCTGGCCGAGCTCGATCCGGGCAAGCCCGCGGAGATCGTGCGGCTCGCCGAGCACGACGGCGACCTCCTGCACTGGTTCTACGACGAGGGCTACGTGCCCGGCACGAGCATCGAGGTGCGCGGCGCGCAGCCGGCCGCGGGCCAGCTCACGGTCACGGTCGGCGGCGACGAGCGCGCGATCGCGGAGAAGGCGGCCGAGGGCATCTACGTCCGCGCCGCGTAGCGGACGTGGGCCGGGCATGCCCGGCCCGAACCACCACACGCTCTCGGCGAGCCAGACGCTCTTAGGCAGTTCTTAGAGACCTCTTACGCGCGTCTCACACAAGCGCGATTGGATCGAAGGGAGAGAACGGCTCTTCCCTCCGAGATGCCCTCCAGACGAAGGTCCGCAGGCCGGCAGGCCGAGCGGGCCTTTGTCGTCTAGAGCTTCCGACGTGATGATCCCCCGTCGATCATTGCGTCGGGAGCTCTTAGGGAAGTCAGACCGCGGCCGTCTCGGCGAGGCCGGCTGCAGCCCTGAGCGCGTCGGCCCTGTCCGTGCGCTCCCAGGTGAAGTCGCGATCGTCGCGCCCGAAGTGCCCGTACGCCGCCGTCTTCGCGTAGATCGGGCGGGTGAGGTCGAGGTCTCGGATGATCGCGCCCGGACGTAGGTCGAAGTGCTCGTCGACGAGGCGCTCGATCGTCGTGATCGGCACCGTCTCGGTGCCGAAGCACTCGATGTTGATGCTCATCGGGTGTGCCACCCCGATCGCGTATGCGACCTGGAGCTGGCAGCGGTCGGCGAGGCCGGCGGCGACGAGGTTCTTCGCGACGTACCGGGCCGCGTACGCCGCCGAGCGGTCCACCTTCGTCGGGTCCTTCCCGGAGAACGCGCCGCCTCCGTGCGGCGCGGCCCCGCCGTACGTGTCCACGACGATCTTGCGGCCGGTCACGCCGGTGTCCCCCATCGGCCCGCCGATCACGAACTTGCCGGTCGGGTTCACGTACAGGAAGTCCTTCGCTCCCAGCCGGGCCGGGTCGAAGAGGTCGCGGAACTCCGCGTGCAGGATCGGCTCGACGACGTGCTCGAGCAGGTCGGGCTTCATGAGCGTCTCGGTGTCGAGGCCGTCGCGGTGCTGCGTCGAGATGAGGAGGCGCTCGATCTCGACCGGCCGCTGGATGCCGTGCTCGTCCACCTCGTAGCGCACCGTCGCCTGCGTCTTCCCGTCGGGGCGCAGGTAGGGCAGAACCTCCGCCTTCCGCACCTCGGCGAGCCGCTTCGCGAGCAGGTGCGCGAGCGTGATGGGGAGCGGCATGAGCTCCTCCGTCTCTCGCGTCGCGTAGCCGAACATCATCCCCTGGTCGCCTGCGCCGAGGAGGTCGAGCGGGTCCGTGTCGCCGTGCTGCGCCTCGAACGACTCGTCCACGCCTTGCGCGATGTCGGGCGACTGGCCGTCGATCGCGACCATGACGCCGCACGTCTCGGCGTCGAAGCCGTACTTGGCGCGCGTGTAGCCGATGCGGGAGACCGTCTCGCGAACGATCGTGCGCACGTCCACGTACGTCTCGGTCGTGATCTCGCCCGCGACGATGACCAGCCCGGTCGTGACGAGCGTCTCGCACGCAACACGGCCGTTCCTGTCGTCGGCGAGGACCGCGTCCAGGACGGAGTCCGAGATCTGGTCGGCGACCTTGTCCGGGTGACCCTCGGTGACCGATTCCGAGGTAAAGGAGAACGAGCGCGCTGCCATTGGCCCGGAAGGCTACCTGCCTCCGCCGACCTATTCCGCGGTCGGCTCGCGCGTCATGAGCTGCCGGACGAGCTCGGTGAGCCCGGTGCCGCCGAGAACCGCGCACACGCCCTCGGTGATGGGCAGCTCGATGCCGAGGCGGTGAGAGACGTCGCGGAGCACGGGCGCCGTGGTCAGCCCCTCGACGACCATGCCGATCTGCGCGACCGCGTCGTCCGGCGTGTTCCCCTGGGCGATGAGCTCCCCCGCCCGCCGGTTCCGGCCGGTGGGCGACCAGCACGTGACGATGAGATCCCCCATGCCGGCCAGCCCCGCGAACGTATCGGGGCGCGCACCGGCCGCCTCGGCGAGCCGGCGCATCTCCGCGAGGCCGCGCGCGACGAGCGCCGCCTTCGCGTTGTCCCCGAGGCCGAGGCCGTCCGCGCCGCCGGCCGCGAGCGCGATCACGTTCTTCGCCGCGGCGCAGAGCTCCACGCCTGCGATGTCCTCGTTCACGTAGACGCGGAAGATCGTCGAGTTCGTCGCGAGCTGGAGGCGCACGGCGAGCGCGAGGTCGTCGCTTGCGACGACGGCTGCGGCGGGCAGGCCGCGCACGATCTCCTCCGCGATGTTCGGCCCAGAGAGGACCGCGACCGGGCGTCCGCGCACGAGCGTGGAGAGGCGCTCACCGGTGGTCGGGTCGAGGCCCTTCGTCAGGCTGAGCACGGGCGAGTCTCCGGGCAGCGAGCCGACGACGTCCGCGTAGACCGCGCTCGGCACCGCCAGCACGACGAGCTCCGCATCGAGGAACGGCGCGTCCTCGATCGTCGATGTCGCGATCCCGCTGAGGTCGGCGTTGGGCACGTAGCGCGGGTTTCGTCCGGTGGCGCGGATCGCTTCTGCTTGCTCGGGATCGCGTGCGGCCAACGTGACCTCATGACCGCGGTCGCGCAGGAGCGCGGAGAACGCCGAGCCCCACGAGCCCGCCCCGACGACGACGACCCGCATCAGCGGCGCGCGGCCGGCTTCGCGCTCACTCGGAGCTCACGAAGTCGATCGAGACGGGCACGCCGTCGAGCCTAAAGCGTCGCCGGAGCTCGTTCTCGACCCAGTAGCCGTAGTCCCGCGTGACGAGGCTGCGGTCGTTGACGAAGATCCGCAGGCGCGGCGGCCGGCTCGCGACCTGGGTGCCGTAGAGGAGGTTGAGGCGGCGGCCGCGTCGTCCCGGTGGCTGGCGTGCCTCGCGGAGCTCCTGGAGCGCGCGATTGAGCTCCGGCGTGGGGATCCGCGCCGCGTAGCGTGAGAAGAGGTCCTCGACGAGGTCGAGCAGGCGCTCGAGCCCACGGCCCGTCTTCGACGAGACGGCGATCACCTGCGGCCGCTGGCGGAGCTTCGACTCGATGCGCGGCTTCACGTCCTCGATCCGAACGTCCGTCACGTCCCACTTCGAGAGGACGACCGCGGTCGCGCAGGCCGCCTTCCGGGCGACGTCCGCGACGGCGAGGTCCTGGTCGACGACGCCTTCGCTCGCGTCGACGAGGACGAGCGCGACGTCGGCTCGCTTTGCCGCCTCGAGCGCGCGCAGCTCCGAGTAGTACTCGATCCCTTGCCGCTGACGGCGCTTCCTCCTCAGCCCGGCCGTGTCCACGAGGACGAAGGTGGTTTCGCCACGCACGAGCACGGTGTCGATCGAGTCCCGCGTCGTGCCGGGCACCTCCGACACGATCACGCGCTCCTGCCCGAGGAGCGCGTTCAGGAGCGACGACTTGCCGACGTTCGGCCTGCCGAGAACCGCGACCTTGATCGCCTCCTCCCCGACGGGCTGCTCACCCCGGCCCGGGAGGCGCCGCACGATCTCGTCCAGGAGGTCGCCGGTCCCGTAGCCGTGGATCGCGGAGAGCGGAAGCGGATCGCCGAGGCCTAGCCGGTAGAACTCGAGCGCCTCCGCATCCCGCCGTGGGTCGTCGACCTTGTTCGCGAGCACGAGCACGGGCTTGCGAGACGCGCGCAGGATCTCCGCGAGCTCCTCGTCGCCGGGGGTAACGCCCGCCTTGGCGTCGACGACGAAGAGGACGAGGTCAGCCTCCTCGATCGCCGCCTTCGCCTGCGCGGCGACCTGCGGGCCGAAGGGGCCGGTGTCCTCGCGGTCGACGCCGCCGGTGTCGATCAGCCGGAAACGCGTGCCGGCCCAGTCTGCGAGGAGCTCCTTGCGGTCACGAGTGACCCCCGGCGTCTCGTGGACGACGGCCGTCCTCGTCTCGGTCAGCCGGTTGACGAGCGTGGACTTGCCGACGTTCGGGAAGCCGACGATCGCGACGGTCCCCGCGAGCTCACCCGCGACGTCCTGGCGGCCCGAGCCGGGGCCCGAGCCCCGGCTCGCCCGCGGCGTCAGCTTTGCGGCGCTGCCTCATCGCGGCGGGGTCGCGTCGCGCGGCCGGCCGAGCTCGTGGACGTCGCCGAGCCAGTCCCAGAGCTCGCGGATCTTCCGCTCGATCTCGACTGTGGCCTCCTTGTAGCCGCGCCCGCCGGGCGGAAGGCCGTCGAACGTCATCGGCTCGCCCCAGGCGACGGACACGGGTGCGAAGTTGCCGAGGCGCCAGCGCTGGCTGGAGATGGCGGCGGGAACGACCGGGACCGACTCGTTGAGCGCCACCATCGCAGCCCCGGGCTGGCCCTTGCCCGGCACACCGCTTCGCTGCCGTGTCCCTTCGACGAACATCCCGAGCGCGTTCCCGTCGCTGACGATCTGTCGCATCATGCGCACCGCCTCGCGGTCGGACTCGCCGCGGCGAACGGGAACGGCGCCGAACGCGCGTATGAGCTGACCGAGCCCTGGAACGCGGTGGGCCTCGATCTTCGCCAGGTAGTAGAGGAGCCGCGGGCTCGCAGCGCCGAGCGCGGGCGGGTCGATCCAGCTGAAGTGGTTGGCCGCGACGACGATGCCGCCGGTCAGCGGGACGCGTCCGGTGCCGTAGACCCGCAGGCGCGTCAGCCCGATCGTGGCGGGCTGGATCGTCAGCCGCCCCAGGGCCCAGACGCTTCCCGTCCGGTTCACCGGCTCGCCTCCGCGACCAGCTGCTCGATCCGGTCGACGACCTCCTCGACCGAGAGCTCCGTCGTGTCGAGCTGCACGGCATCGTCCGCCGGTCGCGAGTTGATCGCGTCGCGCTCGTCGCGCTGCCGGAGATCCTCCGCGAGGCGGTCCGCCTCGACGCCGGGCCGGTCGGCCGTGCGCCGGCGCGCTCGCTCCGATTCCGCGGCGACGAGGAACACCTTCACCTCGGCGTGCGGCGCGACGACGGTGCCGATGTCACGTCCCTCGATGACGACGTTGCCGCCTGCCCCGAGGGCCCGCTGGCGGTCGCGCATGACCTGCCGCACCGCTGGGTGCCGTGCGACCGTCGGCACCTGCTGGTCGATCTCGGCTTCCCGAATCGCGTCCGTGACGTTCGTCCCGCCGATCTCGACCGAGCCGTCCGAGCGGAAGGAGACTGCGTTCGCGGACGCGAGCGCCGCGAGCACGCTCTCGTCGTCGAGCTCGAGGCCCTCGCGGAGCGCGAGCCAGGTCAGGGCGCGGTACATCGCCCCCGTGTCGAGGTAACGGAACCCGAGCCGCCGAGCAAGCGTCGCCGCGACGGTGCTCTTGCCGGATCCAGCTGGCCCGTCGATCGCCACGATCATTGCGCGATTTCTATCCGCCGACCGCAGTCAGCTGCGCGAGGACTTCGTAGAAGCCCGGGAAGCTCGTCTCCACCGCTTCGGCGCCCACGAGCTCCACGCCCTCGCGCGACGCGATCCCGGCAACGGCGCCGAGCATGGCCAGCCGGTGGTCGCCACGCGTGTCGACGACGCCGCCGCGAAGCCTGGCGGGGACACCGCGGATCCGGAAGCCGTCGCGGGTCGCGCGGATGTGGGCGCCGATCCTCCGCAGCTCCTCGACGACGGACTCGATCCGGTCCGACTCCTTCACCCGCAACTCGGCGGCACCCTCGACGACGCTCTCGCCGCGGGCGTGACTCGCCGCGACCGCGAAGAGCGGCAGCTCGTCGACGAGCGAGGGAATCTCGGCCGCGGCTACCCGCGTTCCGACGAGCTCGGACGCTTCGACCTGAACCTCGCCGACAGGCTCGCCTCCGAACGACCGGCGGTTGTAGACGGCGACACGGGCGCCCATGCGCTCGAGGACGGTCAGCAACCCTGTCCGTCCGGGATTGAGCCCGACGCCGTGCACGGTGACGTCGGAGCCCGGGACGATCGCGGCCGCGACCAGCAACGGCGCAGCGGACGAGAAGTCTCCGGGGACCTCGACCGAGCCCAGCTCCAGCCGTTTCGCGGCCCGCACCGAGACCCTGCCCGGCCCGCGCTCCACCCGTGCGCCGGCCCGCTCGAGCAGGCGCTCCGTGTGGTCGCGCGTCGGGATCGGCTCGACGACGGTCGTCTCTGCGCCCTCGGCGTAGAGGCCCGCGAAGAGCACTGCCGACTTCACCTGAGCCGACGCGACCGGAAGCTCGTAGTCGATCGGCGCGAGCGTGCCGCCCTCGACGACGAGCGGCGCATGTCCTTGCGTGGTCTCGACGCGCGCCCCCATTCTCCGCAGCGGATCGGCAATGCGCTCCATTGGACGGGCGGAGAGCGATTCGTCGCCGACGAGCTCGAAGCGTCCGTCCTGGCCCGCGAGGATTCCAGGCAGCAGCCGCATGAGCGTGCCCGCATTTCCGCAGTCGAGCGGCGCCGCGGGCTGGCGCAGTCCGCGCAGGCCGGCCCCGTCGACCGTCAGTGTGTCCACGTCCTCGTCGACGACGTCGGCGCCGAGCGCACGCATGGCCGCGATCGTGGCTTCCGTGTCCGCGGAGCGCCCGAAGCCCGAAACCGAGGTCGAGCCTTCGCAGATCCCCGCGACGAGCACCGCGCGGTGCGAGATCGACTTGTCCCCCGGGACGGCCACGTGCCCCTCGAGGGCCGCCACGGGCTCGACGCGCATGCGAGCTGAGTCTAGTGAGCGTCCGACGGAGCCCCGTGCGTTCAGGGACAATCCAGGCATGCGGATCTTCTCCGGCATCCGGGCTTCGGGCGAGAAGACGCTCGGCAACTACAGCGGCGGCTACCGCCAGTACCGCGCGACCCAGGACCAGCTGGAGGAAGGCGGCGAGGCGTTCTTTTGCATCGTCGACTTGCACTCGATCACGACCGCGTACGAGCCCCAGGGACTGCACGAGGCGACGCTGTCCGGCGCGGCGATGCTGTTCGCGACGGGCATCGACCCGCAGCGGTCGGTCGTCTTCGCGCAGAGCCACGTGACGGCGCACGCCGAGGCCGCCTGGCTGCTCTCGGCCGTCACGAGCGTCGGCGAGCTCCGACGGATGACCCAGTTCAAGGACAAGGCCGCCGACCAGGAGTTCGTGTCCGCCGGGCTCTTCGGGTACCCCGTGCTCATGGCCGGCGACATCCTCCTCTACCAGACGAACATCGTCCCGATCGGCGACGACCAGCGTCAGCATCTCGAGCTCACGCGCGACATCGCGGAGCGCTTCAACGGCCGCTACGGCGAGACGTTCACGGTGCCGGAGGGCGTCTATCCGGAGGAGGGAGCTCGCATCAAGAACCTCCAGCAGCCCGAGCGCCTCATGTCGACGTCAGCCGGGAATCCGCAGGGGGTCGTCCGGATCGTGGACGAGCCGGACGTCATCCGCGGCAAGTTCAAGACCGCCGTCACCGACTCGGGGCGCGAAGTACGCCACGACTCGGGCGAGAAGCCCGGGATCTCGAACCTGCTCGAGATCATGTCCGTCGCGACGAGCGAACCGGTTCCGTCGATCGAGGCACGCTACGACGGCGCGGGCTACGGAACGTTCAAGGAGGACGTCGGGGAGGCGGTCGTGACGCTGCTCGCGCCGATCCAGGAGCGCTACCGGGAGCTGCGCTCCGACGAGGCCGAGCTGAGGCGGCTCCTTGCCGAGGGCGCGGAGAAGGCGCGCGAGGCGTCTGCGCCCACACTCGAGCTGATGTACGACCGGATGGGGTTCGTGCGCCTCAGCTGACACCGTGCGCCATCGCTGACGTACAGCGGCCCGCGCAAGCCGAGATCCACCTTGTGGCTCGGAGCCACTAGGTCGATGGGGACGCCGCTCGGGCACGGTGGAGCCTGGCGCCGAGCGCGCGCGAAACGTTCTATTCGGGAAGCCAGCCGTCGCGGTAGCGCGTGGGCGCGCGGTGCGTCACCTGCGCGTATGCCTCCTTCGCATCGGTCGTCTCCCGCGGAACGCCCGCCCCGTGACCGAGGGCCACCTCGCTGACGGTGTAGGCGCCCCAGTCGCTCTTGCCGTCATGTGCGCGTCCGCCGACTGCGATGACGATGCACGGCCCGTCGCCCGCCCCGATGATGATGTGCTTCGTTCCCGGAGGACAGTGCACGAAGTCCCACTGTCTGAGCGGACGCTCCTCGTCCTCGACGATCAGCAGCGCCTCGCCGGCGACGACTAGGAAGTCCTCCTGGTCCGCCTCCCAGTGGTACATGCCCATCGACACGCCCGGCCAGAGAACACTGATGTTCATCCCGAACTGTCGAACATCCGTCAGCGCCTCGAAGTCGCAGATCGCGGAACGCCCGTCCGCATGCCACCAGCGCGCCTCGCGCGCATTCGCGACGAACCACCCGTCGCCGGCTGGCTCCAGGCCGTGCTCCGTCTGCTCCAACGGCGCCTCTGGGACCATATCCGCCAGCCTGCCAGAACGACCGCCTCTCGGCGCTACGCGAGGCCTGGCACTCGGCGGAGCGACTTCACCTCCTCATGGGTGAGCTCGCGCCACTCCCCCCGCCCGAGCTCGCCCAGCTCGAGACCGGCATAGCGGCTGCGATGGAGCCGCACCACGGGATGCCCGACCGCGGCGCACATCCGTTTGACCTGGTGCTTACGTCCCTCGTGGAGCTCGAGCTCGAGAACCGTGGTCTCGGGGCCCGACCTGAGAACGGAGACCTCCGCCGGCGCCGTCCTCCCGTCCTCGAGCTCGACGCCCTCCCTGAGTGACGCGAGCGACGCCTCCTCCGGTGCGCCCTCGACTTCGGCCTCGTACACCTTCGCGACCCCGTACCGTGGATGGGCAAGCCGGTGTGCGAGCGGGCCGTCGTTCGTGAGCAGGAGGAGGCCCGTCGTATCGGCGTCGAGGCGGCCGACCGGGACGACGCGCGCCGGGTGCTCGACGAGGTCGACCACGGTCCGGCGGCCGTGCGGGTCGCTGGCCGTCGTGACGACGCCGGCGGGCTTGTGCAGGAGGACGTGCGCGAGCTGCTGGAGGTCGACCCGCTCCCCGTCGACCTCGACGACGTCGCCCGAGCCCACGCGCGTGTGCAGCTCGCCCGGCGCGCCGTTGACCGAGACGCGCCCGGCCAGAATCAGCTCGTCGGCTCGTCGCCTCGAGGCAACTCCAGTACGCGCGAGGTACGCGTTCAGCCGCACGGGCGCATTGTCGCCCGGCTAGGGTGCGCGCGTGTCCAGGCGGGAAGAGTGGCTCGACGGGCTGGCGGAGCTCGCGGTTTTCGGCGCGAATGTGCAACAGGGCCAATACGTGGCGATCACGAGCTTCGTCGGGAAGGAGGAGCTCACGCGCAGAGTCGCGCGTGCTGCGTACCTCCGCGGAGCCCGGTTCGTCGACGTCCTCTACTTCGACCAGTGGTTGAAGCGCGAGCGTGTCGCGCACGCTCCCGAGGAGACACTCGAGTTCATTCCACCCTGGCTCGAGGCACGGCTCCGGTATCTCTCGGATGAGCACGCCGCGCGGATCACGCTCTCGGGCCCGCATGCGCCGAGTGCCCTCGAGGGCCTGGATCCGGGCCGCGCCGGGCGAGACACGCTCCCGTACCTCCCCGGGTCGGGTGAGGTCATCAACGCCCGCACGACGAACTGGACGCTCGTTCCCGCCCCGACGCGTTCGTGGGCGGAGGCGGTCTACCCGGACCTGCCTTCCGACGAGGCGCACGGGAGGCTCTGGGAAGGGGTCGCGCACATCTGCCGGCTCGACACGGACGATCCGAAAGCCGCCTGGACGGAGCGGGTCGACGAGCTCAACGCGAACGCGGCGCGCCTCACCGAGCGGCGCTTCGACGCGATCAGGCTACACGGCCCCGGCACCGACCTCACCGTCGGCTTGCTGCCGTCCTCGGCCTGGAGCGCCGGCGACTTCACCACCGTGGACGGCGTCCGCCACTACCCGAACATCCCGACCGAGGAGCTGTTCACGACGCCGGACCCGGAGCGCGTCGAGGGGCACGTCTCGGCGACGATGCCGCTCGAGCTCTACGGGGCGATCGTCGAAGGCATCAGAGTCGAGTTCGAAGGCGGCCGTGCGGTCAAGATCGATGCCGACAAGGGCGCCGAGGCGCTACGTGCCGCAGCCGCGAAGGACGAGGGAGCTGCCCGCCTCGGCGAGCTCGCGCTCGTGGACGGGCAGGGCCGGATCGGCCCGCTGCAGACGGTCTTCCTCGACACGCTCATCGACGAGAACGCGGCGTCGCACATCGCGCTCGGGAACGGCTACGAGTCGCCGGTCGAGGACGAGGCGGATCGCCCGCGCGTCAACCGCAGTCGTATCCACGTGGACTTCATGATCGGGAGCCCGGAGCTCGACGTCGACGGGATCACGCGCGACGGCGACGCCGTCCCGGTCCTGCGGAACGGCGCCTGGCAGGTCTGACGCCATCGCTCTGGGGTCAGGCTTCAGCCTGACCCCGTCTTTGGGTTGTCGTCGTACCACCGAAGACCCAACACCGAGGTCAGGCTAAAGCCTGACCCCAGCCGGGGAGGGATCAGGACGCGCGCGCCGAGGCGACCTCGACCAGGCGCTCGCGGAGCTCTGCCGCCGTCTCGCCGAGGTCGTCGAGCCGCGGAAGCGCCGCGAGGCTCTCGAGCGCGAAGACGCGCTCGAAGAGTGGCGTCGTGCGGTAGCGGATCGCGCCGCCGAGGCCGCTCTCGCGGCCGGCTTCGACGATGAGCCCCCGCTCCACGAGGCTGGCGACCGCCGAGTCCGCCGCGACGCCCCGGATCCGTGCGATCTCGGGACGGGAGCACGGCCCTAGGTAGGCGACGATCGCGAGCGTCTCGAGCGCCGCCTGCGAGAGCCCGCGCTCGACCGGGCGCTCGAACAGCCGCGCGCATGCCTCGGCGGCGTCCCGCGAGGCGCGGAGCGCGTAGCCGCCGGCCACGCGCTCGAGGACGATCCCGCTTCGCCCCTCGCGATAGCGCTCGCCGAGGAGGCCGAGCGCGGTCTCGATCCGCTCGGGAACGTCCTCCGTCGCATCCGCGAGCTCGGCGACCGAGAGCGGCGCCGAGGCGACGACGAGAAGTGCTTCGACGATGTGCGCGAGGCGATCGACCGGGCTGGCTGCGATCAGGCGGAGCGGGCTGTCCACGCGGGAGTCCTTTCTTCGTCGGCTCTCGAGACGCGAATCGGTGCGAAGGCCGCGGCCTGGCTGAGCGCGATCTCGCCCGTCTTGCGGAGCTCGAGCAGCGCGAGGAACGCGACCGCCTGCTCGACGCGCGAGAGACCGTTCACCTCGGCGTCGAAGTCGAAGCGGCGGCGGCGGGCGAGAACGGCGCGGAAGCGCTCGAGGAACTGCGAGACGGGCGGGAAGCGAAGCGCCATGTGGGTCAACGAGACATTCGGCGGGGCCGCCGCCAACCCTCGCAGCGCGTCGGCAAGCCCTGCGGCGTCCTGAGGCGCGAGGCTCCGCTCGAGGCGAGGCGCAAGCGGCGCCGGGCCGAGCCGGTACCAGCGGTCGCCCTCCGCATGCAGCCGCTCGAGAAGCCACGCGGCCGCCTCCTTCATGCGCCGGTACTCGGCGAGTCGCCGCGCAAGCTCCTCGGCCGCTTCCTCGGGCTCGAGCGCCTCGAGCTCGGCAGCCTCCTCGGGGAACAGGCCGCGCGCCTTGAGCTCCAGGAGCGCGGAGATGAGCACGAGGAACTCGCCGCAGGCATCCAGGTCGATCTCGTCCCTGTCCGCGAGCCGCTCGAGGAACGAGAGCACGATTCCGGCCACGTCGACCTCGCGCGGCTCGAGCGCTTCCTTCAGGAGGAGCGTCAGGAGGAGGTCGAACGGCCCCTCGAAGGCGTCCAGATCGAGCTCGAGCTCTCGCACGAGGGTCGGCTGCACACGCGGAGGCTAGCCACGAGGCCGGATGGGTATACCGGTGGGAACCGTCGTCAGAAAAGGAGAAGCCGATGCTCGGCGACTACCCCGTCCACGTGGTCCTGCTTTCCCTCGACCTCACGGAGACACGCCGCTTCTACCACGACCAGCTCGGGCTCGAGATCCTGAACGAGAGCGAGGAGGCGATCTCATTTCGGTGCGGCGGGGAGAGCTCGATCGCGGTGACGAAGAGCACTGTCGGGACCGCCGACGAGCAGACGCAAGCCGGCTGGTTCGTGCCGGATCTCGCGCGCGAGCTCGAGGACCTGCGCGCCCGCGGCCTCGAGATCCAGGAGTACGATCTGCCGGGGCTCAAGACCGAGAACGGCGTCGCCGACCTCGGCTTCGCGCTTGCGTCGTGGATCGTCGACCCGCACGGGAACGCGCTCGGGATCCTCCAGCTGAAGGCCCAGAGCTTCTAACGTGATGATCGCCCGTCGCGAGGCGGATGCTGGAGGCCGGGAGGCAAGGACGCAGGGAGTGTCCATATCAGTAGATATGGACGCGACCGAGGACGCTGCATCACGGCGTCCAGCGCCGCATCGCGACATGGTCGTTCATTGCGTTAGGAGCTCTCAGCGGAGCGACTCGGCGAGCTCGACTGCTTCGTCTTTCGTGAAGTCTCCCTCCAGCCTGAACGCGGCGTCGCCGTCCTGCCAGAAGAGCACGTTGCCGGCGAGCCGCGCCGTCTCCTCGACGACGTTCCCCTGCTCGTCGAGCAGAAGGACGAGGTGCGGATCGCCGCTCAGGAAGAACGCCCGCGAGCCGTCCACACGCGTCTCCTCGAGCTCCGTGCCCGGGCCGGCGAGCTTCTTCACGACGAGCGTCCGGTTCACCGTGAGCCCCGGGCTCTGCGAGACGAGCAGGCGGACCTCGCCGGGCGGGCCGTACGCGAACCAGGTCGTCGGCCGCTCGCCGAGCAGGTAGACCCGGTCGGGCGGCTGCTCCAGCTCGCGCAGCGCGAACCCTGCGCGCCGGCGGGCTTCCGCGAGCGTGACCGGCTCGCCGAGCGAGCTCTCGTCGAGCCCGCCCTCGACCGGCGGCAGGTCCTCCACGAGCTCGATCTGCTCGCCGCCGATGTGGAGGACGCGGAAGAGCGCCGAGCGCGCGTCCGGTACCGCGAGCGTGGCGGCGAGCGCCGCGAGCAGGGCCACGGCGACTCCGATCGCGAGCCGCCTGCGGTTGCCCCACCGGACCGCACGCGCGCGCGGCTCGATTTGCTCGAGCACCGCCGGCACGACATCGGGAGCGGCCGGCACCTCGAGCTCGCGGCCGAGCGTGACCAGCGCCTGCTCGAGCTCGGTCATCTGTCCACCTCCTCGCGGAGCCGTTCGAGCGCCCGCGCCGTCCGCGACTTCACCGTGCCGCGACGGACGCCGAGCACCTCGGCGGTCTCCTCCTCGGAGAGCTCGAGGAAGTAACGGCACGTGAGCACGTCGCGGTCCCGCTCGCCGAGGCGCTCGACCGCGCGGACGAGCGCCTCGCGCCGCTCGCGCCCGAGCGCGGCCCCCTCCGGCGACGGGGCCGCGTCCTCCGAAGGTTGGGCCGCGGTCGCGCGCAGCCGCAGCTCGACGCGCCGGCGCTCCGACCGACGGCGGTTGTGGGCTTCGTTCGCAACGATGCGTAGGAGCCACGGCTTGAACGGAGCGCCCGGCCGGAAGCGCGAGAGCGACCGCCAGACCTTCACGAACGCGGTCTGGACCGCATCCTCCGCATCGGCTGCAGAGCCGGTGAGCAGGTAGGCGGCACGAAACGCCATCGGCTGGTACATGCGCATGAGCTCCTCGAAGGCGCGCTCGTCGCCATCCCTGGCGCGCTCCGCGAGCGCGGCGTCGTTCGGCGGCCGGCCCTCCACCGCCCTCTTCTACACCGGGAGGACGGTGGAGGTTCCGGGAAGGGACGTTTCCGCGTCAGCGCGGGAGCGCCGTCGGCCTCCAGCGCCGCCTGAACGCGAGCGTCGCGGCGGCGAGCAGCCCGAGGACGAGCGCGATGCCCGCGAGCGGGAGCACCGGGAACGACCCTGGGAAAGAGCCGCCGGCGGGACCGTCCGTGATCGTCTCCGGCCCGAAGGTCAGCCGCGACTCGCCGAAGCCGCTGTCCACGACCACGTTCCACTCGCCGGCCGACGGGAAGACGACCTCGACGTCGTAGATCCCCGTCTCCGTCGTCTCGTACGCGACGAATCGCTCGGTGTCGCCGCTCGCGGCCTCCCGAATCGTCACGACGGGCGTGAGCCCGCCGAGCGGCGTCCTGCCGTGCTGAAGGATCGTGATCTCGGCCTGCCAGGGCTCGCCCGCCCCGATCCCCGTCGGCTGCGAGCTGAGTCCGACGGTCGCCCAGCCTCCGGCAGACGCAGTCCCCGTGACGGCGAGGGCGGCCACGAGCGCCGAGAGCGCGATGAGGTGACGCATTTGAGGCTCCTCCTTGGTCGACTACGGGAGATACACCGCAGCGGCCCGGAGGGGTCCCTCGACCTACCCCTGGGGTCTGACGCGCTCCTTCGGGATCGCCATCGTCTCGGGCTTCGGCGGCGTGACGCCCTGCCCTCGCTTCCACGTCCGCTGCCACCACACGAAGAACGCGCCGGACGCGAGGATCGCGAGGCCGGCGACCCACACGTTCAGGCGCACGCCCGCGATCTCGTGCGACGGGTCGACGCGGAGCGTCTCGATCCACAGGCGGCCGATGCTGTAGAGGAAGACGTAGAGCGCGAAGAGGTTGCCCCGCCGGAGCTTGAAGCGTCGCTCTACGAGCAGGAGGACACCCGCCGCGGCAAAGCACCAGAGCGCCTCGTAGAGGAAGGTCGGGTGGAACGTCTCGTTCTCGATGTGCTCGATCGGCCGGTTGTCGGCGGAGATCTCGAGCCCCCACGGAAGGTCGGTCGGGCTGCCGAAGAGCTCCTGGTTCCACCAGTTCCCGAAGCGGCCGATTCCCTGCGCGACGAGGAGCGCTGGCGCGACGCAGTCGAGGAGTGCCGACACGCTCGCGCCCGAGCGCTTGGCGACGATGGCGCCGACGATGACCCCGAGCCCGATGCCGCCCCACACCCCGAGCCCGCCCTTCCAGATCGCGAACGGCCCCCACCACTCGTCGGGCAGCTCCTCCCAGCTCGTGATGACGTGGTAGAGGCGGGCGCCGATGATCCCGAACGCAACTCCCCAGACGGCGAGGCGGAAGATGAGGTCCCAGTCGCCGCCGCGGCGAGTCCAGCGAATCCCGGTGATGACCACGGCCGCGATGATCGCGACGAGGAGCGTCAACCCGTAGAAGTGGATCGAGAACGGCCCCAGCTCGACCGTGCTCGAGCCGGGCGACGGGATGGATGCGAGCGCCGACATCGGCGCCCATTCTGCCGATGAAGCGGAGCCGACGTGCAGCCAACGAGAACGGCGCCCGGGTTCACCGGGCGCCGCTGGGGGAGGAAGCGATGGGCATCACCCCCCGGGGGAGGGCGGTGCCGTTGCTACAGGAGAATCTGGAGAGCGAGATCCACCGAGCAGCCGTGCTTCAGGAGATTCACTGCCTCGTGCAGATCGACGTCGTGGCTCGCCGCGAGAACCAGTGCGCTCTCTGCGTCGTAGCCGGCACGGGCGAGCTCCTCGTGGCGCCAGTGCTCGACGCGATCCGCCTCCGTCGTGCTGTACGTCATCTCGAGTTCTGCCGCTGACATTCTCTGCCGCCCTTCCGCAGTGGGTGATTTGACTCACTCGCTATTCGTCCACTGAGACGTATTGGTCGTCCCCTTTCTGGGGGGATTGCGTTCAGGGTCCGTAAACCTTCGATGAGGGCACCCCTGGGGCGCCGGAACACAGGGCTCGAGAGGCCCGGGCCTTTGCCTCCTCGCGCCGGCAGGTCAGAATCACGCGATGGCCACACCCTCGGCGGATGCACCCTCACGAGCAGCGGACGACCTCGTCCCGTTCGTTCCGCGGCTGACCCTGGAGTGGCTCCACGACAGCCCCGAGCTGCGCTGGCTCGAGCTCGAGGGGACCCTGGCGTTCATCGACATCTCGGGCTTCACCGCCATGTCCGAGCGCCTGTCGAGCCAGGGCCGAGCAGGTGCCGAGGAGGTCACCGACGTGATGAACGCGACCTTCGAGGCGCTTCTCGACGTGGCGTACGCCGAGGGCGGCGGGTTGCTGAAGTTCGGCGGTGACGCGCTCCTGCTCCTCTACGACGACGAGGATCACGCACCGCGGGCGGCAAAGGCGGCGTTCGAGATGCGGCGCACGCTCCGTGCGATCGGTCGCCCTCGTACCTCGGTCGGCGCCGTCCAGCTGAAGATGCACGCCGGCCTCCACACGGGCCGCTTCCACTTCTTCCTCGTCGGGGACTCGCACCGCGAGCTTCTCGTGACAGGCCCCGCCGCCAGCCGGACGGTCGAGATGGAGGCTGCATCCGAGGCGGGCGAGATCCTGCTGAGCCCGGAGACGGCCATGCTGCTCCACCCCGACACGCTCGGCGCGGAAAAGGGGCCTGGTCGACTACTGCGAGGGGCGCCGGACGTACGGGGAGAGCTCGTCCCGCTGCCGGACGTCCAGGGGCTCCCGATCGAGGTCGCGGTCCCCGCGCCCCTGCGCCGCCAGCTGCTCGAGGTCGGGCCGCTGGAGGGGGAGCACAGACACGCGGCGATCGGGTTCGTTCGGTACGGCGAGATCGACGAGGTGATCGCCACCGAGGGGCCCGAGGCCGCAGCCGCGGCGCTCGACGTGGTCGCACAGACGGTCCAGGCCGCCGCGGACGAGCACCAGGTGACGTTCCTCGAGAGCGACGTCGACGTCGACGGCGGACGGATCGTTCTGGTCTCGGGGGCGCCCCAGACATTCGGCGACGACGAGGAGCGGATGTTGCGCACCGTGCGTGCGGTCATGGACGCCGGCCTTCCCCTTCCTCTGCAGATCGGAGTGAGCGAGGGCCGAGTCTTCACGGGCCAGGTCGGCGCGTCGTACAGGAGGACGTACACCGTGCTCGGCGATACGGCGGCGCTTGCTGCTCGCCTGATGGCTCGCGCCGGCGAGGGCGAGGTCTGGGTCTCGTCGACGGCCTATGCCCGGAGCGGCGCTCGCTTCGGGGCAACGGAGCTCGAGCCCCTCCAGCTGAAAGGGAAGAGCGAGCCGGTGCACGCGGTCGTGCTGGGCGAGCTCCCCCAGGAGGAGCCCACGCAGGAGAGGCAACGCCAAGCGGAGGCGGAGCTGCCTTTCGTCGATCGCGAGCGGGAACGTGCTGTCCTTGCCGCGTCGGTCGCGCCGGTCCGGATGGGCTTCGGAACGCTCGTGGAGCTCGTCGGGGAGCCCGGCATCGGGAAGTCACGGCTCGCCGGCGAGCTGCGGGCGAACTGCGCCGACATGCACCAGATTTCGCTCCGCTGCGAGCAGTACGAGGCGTCCACTCCCTACTACGCGTTTCGGCCCTTCCTCCGCACGTTGCTCGACGTGGAGCTGAACGGCGGCGGCGAGCACAACCGATCCGTGCTTGCCGACCGGCTCGAGGCCGTGGACGAGGAGCTCGTCCCCTGGGCGCCCCTCCTCGCCGCGCCGCTCGACGTCGAGGTGAAGTCGACGCCCGAGGTCGACGACCTCGACCCGGCGTTCTGGCGCGCCCGGCTCCACGGAGTCATGGGAACGCTCCTCGGTCACCTGCTCGCCTCACCCACACTGCTCGTCTTCGACGACGTCCACTGGATGGACGACGCTTCGTCCGAGCTCCTCCGCTACCTCGGGACGCAGCTGGCCACGAAGCCGTGGCTCGCGTGCACGACGAGGCGCCCCATCGAAGGCGGGTTCGCCGCGGCCGAGGGCACACCGCCACTTCCTGCTCTCACCTTGCGACTCGAGCCACTGCCCGCGGAGGACGCGAAGGCTCTTGCGGTGGCCGCGGCAGGTGACCGTCGCCTCAGCGAGGAGCAGCTCGTGACGCTCATGGAGCGAGGCGCGGGGAACCCGCTCTTCCTCCAGCGGTTGGCCAGCGCGGGCGAGCGAGAGGACGAGACCGAGGAGCTGCCGGAGACCGTCGAGGCGCTCGTTGCCACGCGGATCGACCAGCTGGCGCCCGGCGATCGTGCCCTGCTTCGGTGGGCGTCGGTGCTCGGAGTGTCGTTCTCCGGGGCACTCATCCTCGACGTCCTCGAGGACGATCCGCTCGTAGCGGCGGGCTCCGATGCCTGGGACCGGCTCGGCGAGTTCGTCGACCGCGACCCCGACGTGCCCGGTGCCTTTCGCTTCCGCCACGCGCTCATTCGCGACGCCGCATACGAGGGACTCTCGTACAAGAGACGCCGCGAGCTCCACGGCCGCATCGCGGAGGTCATCGAGCGACGCCACGTTGACCGACCCGAGGCGGCGGCAGAACTGCTGTCGCTGCATTACTTCAACGCCGCCCGCTGGAAAGAAGCGTGGACGTACTCGAGACTCGCCGGGGACCTGGCGCGGGACGTCTATGCGAACGTCGACGCGGCGCGATTCTACGAGCGGGCGATCGACGCGCATTCGCGCGACGAGACCGGCGAGGACGTCGAGCTCGCACGGATATGGCGCTCGCTCGGAGAGGTTCGCGAAGCGGCGGGAAACTACCGCGGAGCGGTAGACGCGCTGAAGGCGGCGACGAGGCTGCTGAAGGACGATCCGGTCGCGGCGGCGGAGATGTACGAAGCACGAGCTCTCGCGTGGACGCGCCTTGGCTCGTACAGCACTGCGCTTCGAAACACGACGGCCGGGGTCAACGAAGCCGGGTCGGTGGACGATCCCGCCGCACAGCGAGCCGTGCACAACCTGCTCGCTCTGCAGGCGCAGATCCATCTGATGCAAGGACGGCCACGTGACGCGATCGAGATAGCGACCAAGGTCGTCGGCTTGGCCGAGCCTCTTGGCCCGAGTCGTGCGCTCGCACGCGCGTACTCCGCTCTGGACGGCGGATTCCTCGACCTCGGCGAGCCGGAGAAGGCAGTCCATGAAGTGAAGGCTCTCGAGATCTACCGCGAGATCGGCGCAGCACGATGGGCAGCGGTGATCGAGTCGAACCTTGGTGTACAGGCGTACGCGGAGGGGCGCTGGAGGGACGCCACGACCTACTACACGCACTCCCGAGACGAGCTCGAACGCCTCGGCGACTCGACGCAGGCGGCGTTCGCCGGTGCGAACCTGGGCGAGGTACTGATCAGCCGCGGACTGCTCGACGAAGCGGAAGCCGCGCTCGAGGAGGCGAGAGGCACGCTTCGGGCAGCCGAGCACGTGACTGGGTCGATCTTCGCCGAGACGCAGCTCGCGCGGCTCGCGCTCATCCGGGGCGACGTCGACTCCGCGATCGACAGCCTCACCGGGGTCGTCGACGAAGCGGTCTCGGTCGGGACCGCTTCCTTCGGCCTCGAAGCTGCGATCTACCTCGGGGAAGCGCACGTACGGCGCGGAGAAGGGCATCGTGCGCTCGAGATCCTCGAGAGCGCGGAGCGGACGCTCGGGCTCGAGTCGTCGCCGCTTGCGGCCCACCTGGCTCGGGTACGCGCCGTCGCGTTACGCCGGACGGGCGACCTCGAGTCCGCGTCCGAGCAGCTCGACCTGGCGCTCCACATCGCGCGCCGGCAGCTCCTCCTCTACGAGGAGGCGCAAACGCTGCGCGAGCTCGCAGATCTCGCCTCCGTCGAGGGGCGCACGGAGGAAGCGCACGAGGCGTTGGTCGAGGCGGAACGCCTCGACCAACGCCTCGGCGAGATGTCCTAGCCGACCTGCCTGCCTCCGTCGAAGGCCGTGTAGACGAGGTACTGGACGTGGACGTTGCCGCCCGTCACCACGGTCTGGTTGCCGGAGACGATGCACGAGGTGTCGGTGCCCGGCAGGACGCCGGTCTCCGCGAGCACACCTCCCGGCTGGCGAGGATCGACGTTGCAGTACGGCATCGGCTCGAGCTCCGAGTCGAGGAACGGAGCGACGTCGTCGTAGAGGACGGACGCCTGCCGACCGGCGAGTTTTTCGAGCGTGATGTCGCTGGTGAGCGTCTCCAGGAGGTAGATCTTCTTGGAGCAGTCCTGCGGCGGTCCGCAAGCCGTTATCGGCGAGAACCGGAAGTTGGTCCGGCCGTCCGAGTCGACCCAGGTGTCGTGGACGTAGCTCTGGTCCGGCTTGCTTCCCGGATTCGCGCCGGCCACGACCGTGTATCCCCCCTTCGTCGACGTGTCACCCGCGCCGAAGAGACCCGTGATCGGCACGGCCTGGAAGTCCTGACCGCTGGCGGCCGCGCTCAGGTTCGGAAGCAGGTTCCCGGACGACGTGGGCGGAGCGCCACTCGCCGTCGAGAGCGCCCCGCACTGCGCGTTCCCGGTCGGGCTCTGCAGGCCCCACAATCCCGCCGAGTCCGGCCCGGCGGCCGCGACGCATACCTTGTAGTCGTTCCCGGTGGGAACATCGGTGAACGTGTACGTCCCGTCCGAGGACGAGGACGTCAGGGTCTTGAACGCCGTCGACGGGTACGACGCCGCACCCACGTCTTTGGCGAAGAGCTTCACCGTCCACGCCTTGGGAACGTCGCTGTCGTCGAATGCGCCCGTCCCCGTCGTGTACGCGAAATCGACGTTACGGTCGTGGTACACCCTGCCGGCGACAGTGACGCACGGAAGCACCACCCGCATCGTCGGGAATGTGCCCTGGGCCGGATCGAGCGCGAACAGGTTGGCGTCACCCGTGTTGTCGTTGAACTGGTTGGACTGCTTAACCACCGCGTTCACTTGAGCGCTGAACTGGGCGTTCGCCTTGAACTTCACCGTGACCTGAACGGACGACCCCGGTCTCACATTGAGACCGCCGAACGCGATGATGTCCTTCGTGCCGCCTGACGACGGGCTGGTCGTGTTCGACCGGAGAGTCGCCGGAGAGGTGACCTGAAAGACGGTGTTCGGCGGGAAGTAGACCTCCGCGGAGCCGAAACTCTGCGGCGTAGACGTGTTCTTCAGCGCCAGGACCGTGCTCGCGCCACCGTTCGTCGGCGACGAGCAGACGCTCGACGGTGACACCGACAGCGTGTAGTACTTCTCGCCGGCGCCGCTCGCGATCGGGATGACCACCGCTGTGATCGCGACGATCAAGGCGGCCGCAAGCCCCCAGGTCGCCTTCCGATGGTTGCGATGGCTATTGCGTAGTCGTTGAGTCATTCTCGCTCCTTCATCCGCAGTTGGCTGGCGGTACCGCAGCCGCGGACCGCCCGAGCCTGACCAGGCGAGGTCATTGCACGCAGTTGCATCCCCCAGTTCTCCCCTTCCCCCTGATCGTTCTCCCCCAAGACAGGGGCCGTGCAGCCTATCTTCCCGTCATGCCAAAGTCCAGGGCGCGGTTCCACTGCGCGGCCGTGCGTACTAGGATCGCGCCGTGCGACTCGGTCATAACGCGAAGGTCGATCTCCTGAAGTCCGTCCCCCTCTTTTCGGGCTGCTCGAAGTCGGAACTCCGTCAGCTGGCGTCCTCGTCGGACGAGGTCGACCTGCGCGAAGGCTACGTCCTCGTACGCGAAGGCCGGCCGGGGCGCGAGTTTTTCGTCCTCATCGACGGCAAGGTGCGAGTCGAGGCGCAAGGGAAGAAGCTCGCCGATCTCGGTGGCGGCGACTGGTTCGGCGAGATCGCGCTGCTCACGAAGGTGCCGCGGACGGCAACGGTGACTGCGACCTCCGAGGTCCGCGCCCTCGTCCTCACGGACCGCTCCTTCCGCCGAGTCGTCGAGACGATGCCGTCGATCGCGCTCAAGGTGCTCGCGAGCGTCGGCGACCGCCTCGCCGCGGACGCGCACGAGCGCAGCTGAGCGGCCCTAGACGAGCGCGGCTTCGCCGAGCAGCGCCTTGACCTCGGCGTAGAAGTCCGCGTCAGGCTTGACGCGGTAGTCCGGGCCGAGGGCGAGCGTGCGCTCGCCGATCGACGTCTCGAGCGCGACGTAGACGGGCGCCTCGCCGGGATACTCGCGGACGAGCGCCGCGAGCTCCTTGATGAGGCCGGCGGGCGCCTCGCGCGCGTCGATTCGCAGCCGCACCTCACGCCGCTCGGGCATCGCCTCGAACGGCGTCACCTCCAGCGCGACGAGCTTCGTCTCCCCCGCCTGCTTGTGGTCGACGCGCCCCTTGACGAGCAGGATCCGGTCGGGCTCGAGGTGCTCTCTCGCCGCCGCGTAGGTCGAGTTGAAGACGACGACCTCGGCGGCTCCGCTCGGGTCGTCGAGCAGCACGAACACCATCGGGTCGCCGCGCTTCGTCGTGACCTGCTTCAGGCCCGAGACGATGCCGCCGACGGTCACGATCTCGCCGTCCCGGCGGCGCTCGACGTCGGCGAGCGTGCAGTCCGTCCGCCGCCGGAGCTGACTCTGCACGCGCTCGAGCGGGTGCTCTGAGACGTAGAGGCCGAGCGTCTCCTTCTCGAGCCGGAGGAGCTCGCGCTCGTCGAACTCACCGGACGGGATGTGCGGGTGATGCCGCTCGGGTGCAGCTTCGGCGCTCTCGAGCCCGTCGAAGATGGACGCCTGTCCCGCGAGGCGATCGGCGGCATGCCGCTGGCCGAGGCCGAGCGCGCTGTCGAGGACGGCGAGCATCCCGAGCCGCGACGACCCGGTCGAGTCGAGAGCACCGCACTTCACGAGGGACTCGAGCGCCCGCTTGTTCACGAGCTGCGGGTCGGCGCGCTCGGTGAAGTCCCAGATCGACTCGAACGGCCCACCGTCGCCGCGCGCGCGGACGATCGCCTCCGCAGCCGCCTGGCCGACGTTCTTGACGGCATTCAGACCAAAGCGGATCTTCCCCTCGACCACCGCGAAGTCCGTCTGCGACGAGTTCACGTCCGGAGGCAGTACCTCGATGCCCATCTCGGCGCAGGCGTTGACGTAGAACGGCACGCGGTCCTTCGTGTTCATCACCGACGAGATGAGAGCCGCCATGTACTCCCGCGGGTGATGCGCCTTGAGCCAGGCCGTCCGGTAGGCGATGAGCGCGTAGCAGGCCGCGTGCGCCTTGTTGAACGAGTAGTCCTGCGACGACTCCATGTCCTTCCAGAGCTGCTGGCCGACCGCCTCGGCGACGCCGTTCTCGGCGCAGCCCGTCAGGAACTTGTCCTTGAGCGACGCCATGAGCGAGTGGATCTTCTTGCCGATGGCCTTGCGCAGCGTCTCCGCCTCGGCCGGGCTGAAGCCGGCGAGCCGCTTCGCGATCTCCATGTACTGCTCCTGGTAGATGCAGATCGCGTACGTCGAGCCGGTGATCTCCTCGAGCCGCGGGTCGGCGAACGAGACGGCCTCCTTGCCGTGCTTGCGCGCCGCGTACCCGGGGATGTAGCCCATCGGGCCCGGCCGGTAGAGAGCAACCAGCGCGATCAGGTCCTCGAACTCGGTCGGCTTCACGAGCCTGAGCGCCTCGCGCATGCCCGACGACTCGAACTGGAAGACGCCCGTCGAGTCGCCGCGCGCGAGCATCGCGTAGGTCTCCGCGTCGTCGAGCGGGAGCGAGGCGATGTCGAGCCCGCCGACGCCGGACGAGCGAACGAGGGCGACCGCCTCGTCGATCACGTCGAGGTTGCGGAGCCCGAGGAAGTCCATCTTCAGGAGGCCGAGGTCGACGACGTCGTGCATCCCGACCTGGGTGACGACCTCCTGGTCGGACCCCTTCTGCTGGAGCGGCACGACCTCGATCAGCGGCTGCGCGCCGATGACGACGCCCGCGGCATGGATCGAGTCGGCGCGGGTGAGCCCTTCGAGCGGGCGCGCGAGCTCGACGATCTCCTTCGCGACCGGGTCGGAGTCGACCGCCTGCCGGAGCTCCGCGCCCGGCTTCAGCGCGTCGTCCAGCATCTGGCCGGGTCCCTCCGGGACCATCTTCGCGATCCGGTCGACGACGCCGTACGGGATGTCGAGGACCCGGCCCGCGTCGCGGATCGCAGCGCGTGCGGCCATCGTCGAGAACGTGATGATCTGCGCGACGCGGTCGCGGCCGTACTTCTCGGCGACGTAGTTGATGACCCGGTCGCGCCCGGCGACCGAGAAATCGATGTCCATGTCGGGCAAGTCCTTCCGCGCCGGGTTCAGGAAGCGCTCGAAGAGGAGCCCGTAGCGCATGGGGTCGACGTCGGTGATCTCGAGGCAGTACGCCGCGAGCGAGCCGGCGGAGGACCCGCGTCCGGGGCCGACGCTCACGCCGTTCGTCTTCGCGAAGTGGATGAAGTCCCAGACGATGAGGAAGTAGTCCGCGAACCCCATCTCCTGCACCGTCTTGAGCTCGAAGCGGAGGCGGTCGGTCAGCTCGGGCGTCGCCTTCCCGTAGCGCTTGACGAGCCCCTTCTCGCACAACTCGACGAGGTAGTCGAAGGCATCGCGCCTGTCGGGCCCAGTGTCGGGCCCAGTGTCGGGCAGAGGGAAGCTCGGCAGCAGGATCCGGCCGAGCTCGAGCTCGACCGTGCACCGCTCCGCGATCTCGAGCGTCCGTGCCATCGCGTGCTCGAGCCCCGGGAAGTCGAGCGCCATCTCCGCCTGCGACTTGAAGAAGAACTCGTTCGTGTCGAAGCGCCAGTGATTCGGGTTCTTGAGCGTGTCCCCGGACTGGATGCAGAGGAGCGCCTCGTGCGGAAACGCGTCGTCGGCATTCAGGTAGTGGACGTCGCCCGTTGCCACAAGTGGAAGTTCGGTTTCACTGGCTAGCGTGATGAGGTCGGGATTGACGCGTTGCTGCTCCTCCACCCCGCCGTTCTGGATCTCGACGTAGGTGGAGTCACGGCCGTAGATCTGGACCAGGCGGTCGAGGTCCGCGCGCGCGTCCTTCCCGCGGCCCTCCGAGAGCGCCTTGGAGACCCGCCCGGAGAGGCAGCCCGAGAGCGCGACGACGCCCTTCGCATGCCGCTCGAGCAGCTCCCAGTCGACCCGCGGCTTGTAGTAGTAGCCCTCGAGGTAGCCGAGCGAGCTGAGTTTGATCAGGTTCGCGTAGCCCTCGTTCGACTCGGCGAGGAGCGTGAGGTGCGCGTACCCCTTCGTCTGCGCACGCCGGTCCTCGGCGACGTAGACCTCGCAGCCGACGAGTGGCTTGACCCCTCGCTCGCGTGCCTCTCGCTGGAGCTCGACGATGCCGGCGAGGGAGCCGTGGTCCGTGAGCGCGACCGCGGGCATCTCCAGCAGCGCCGCCTTCTCGACGAGCGCCGGGATCCGGCACGCGCCGTCGAGGATCGAGTACTCCGAGTGCACGTGCAGGTGGACGAACGGGACGGGAGCACTCGGAGCCGAGGAAGGCACGGGAGGGCCATCGTACTGTCCTCGTCCGACGGCAATCTCCGGCGTCCCGGGGTCCGTACGTCGAGCCGCGGAGTCACTGAGACGAGTGAGCGGGCACCGGCCCGCTCGTACCGATACGCGACGAGAGGATGACAGTTGCCGACGTGGCCTCCGCGAGGTTCGTCGCCCCTCGGCGACCCAGTTTGGCGCGGCGTCCGGCAGTCCGAGGTCGGAGATGAGTTGCGTTCCCGAGGGTGACTCGCTCGCCGAGCGGGTCGAGTCGCTCGCCACGTGCTCTCGGGGACGGTGAACACGACGGCCGCCGCGCTCGCCGGCAAGGACGGCGAGATCGCGCGGCTGCGACGCGAGCTCGAGGCCGGCAATGCGCGCATCGAGTCACTCGTGCACGACCTCCGGCAGACCGGGCTGGATACGGACGTCGCCGAGCTGCGCAGAGCGGTCGCGGCTGTCGGAGGAGCGGAAGACCGGGTCGGGCGACCACCGCGTCGACTCGATCGCATCAGACGTGGACGTGCTCGCCCAGCGTCTCGACACGCTCTCGAAGACGGTCTCGACCACGGCCGCGAGCCTCGCGGGAAAGGAAGGCGAGCTGGCCGCGCTCCGCGCCCGCCTTGAGGAAGGCGGCCCGCGCGCGGACGCTGATGTCGCGGAGCTCCGCGCCTCGGTCTCTCAGCTGTCGCACCAGTTCGCGAGCCTCGGCGACGGTCCGAGCGACGCACGGGCCGCGCCTCTCCTCGAGAACCAGCTGCGGGACCTCGGCAGTCGGGTCGAGCGGCTGACCGAAGCTCGCTGCCGTCTCCACGAGCCTGGCCGCAACGGCCGCAGGCGTGGAGGCGAACGAGGCCGACCGCGCCGACGTCCAGCGCCGGTTCGAGAAGCCGGCGCGCGCATCGAGGGGTTGTCGCGGAGCTGCGGAGATCGAACGTCTCGGCACCGCCTGGGACTAGGGACGAGCTGGGAGCGCGAGCAGCTCGACCTGCTCGCCGCATCGGTCGATGGGGCGCAGCCGGACGAGACGGTCGAGCCTCGCTTGCAAGAGCTCGCTTCACGCCTTGCGTCGATCGAGCACGGACAGCACGCGGTCGGCCTCGAGGTCACCCGGATGGCTGCCGCCTGGAACGCCGAGCGCGATGCAGTCTCGCTCCGAGGCGAGGAGTAGCGCCGCCTGGAACCGGGTAGCGACCAGGGATGCGAGGGCTCGTCGACTACCTGCGCTGGCGCTTCGGCTCCGGCGGCCGTGGGCCGCTCGCCTACCGCATGCTCGGGGCGCGCTCGTCCAGGACGAGCGAGCCCGTCGCACCGGACCCTGCCCTCGTGAATGACACAGACGTGTCATGGGACGACGCCCGCCCTCTGTCTAGTCTCTTGACATGAGTTCTGGAACGCCCGACCTGAGCGCCGTCCGCGATGCAGCAGTCCTGCTCGCATACGGACGGGAGCGGCTCGAGGCCGAGATCGGCAAGGCGCGCGCTGCGGGCGCACCGCTTCGGGCGATCGCCGAGGCCGCAGGCCTGACGCACGAGACCGTGCGCAAGCTCGCCGGCTAACCCCGGCCGCCCCGCCCCCGCAAACCGGGCTCACCGGCGACCGAGCTCGAGACCGATGCTCGCAAGCACGCGTTCGACGAAATCGCGCTTGCCCGCGGTGTACGCGCCCAGGTCGTCGCCGTGCGCCACCGCTAGCCGTAGCTTGAGGGCCTCGTACTCGGTCGCGAGTGCGGTGTCCGCCCTCAGCGCGTCCCGAAACGCAAGACGCTCGAGCCAGAGATCGCTGCCCGGCTCGGTCAGGTGCAGGCCGAATCGCATCTCCGACGACCGCAGCGACGGCTTGGAGAAATGGTGCGCGATGCCCGGCCGATGCGGCGCGTGCACGTACGACTGCCCGCTCAGCGGCTCGTAGGCCGCCCGCGCGGCCTCGAAGTCGCGCACTCCGGCAACGATGTCGATCACCGGCTTGGCTGCGATACCGGGAATGGCCGTGGAGCCGACGTGTTGGATGCTGTCCTCGAGCCAGGGCGAGAGCACGTCCTCGAGCAGCGAGCGCTCGGCCTGGAACCGGCGCGGCCATTCGAGGTCGTACGGGACGACCTCGATCACGGACGGCCGGGCATCACGCTCGGATTGGCGCGAGACGGGATCGATGGCAGCCAAGAGCAACCGAATACGGGTACTCGCGCGCGCCGAGCTCCTCGAAACGCTCCAGTTGGAAGCCCGCCTCGAGAAACGCCTGCACGAACGGCCCGAGCGGCAGGTGCATTGCTCCGACCCGCGCGCGAAGCCCGTCGGGGCTCGATCGCCGGTTCGTAGTCAGTTCGCTCGGTGCGGCGGTAGCCCTCGTGCAACGTCGGAAGGCAGATGGAGCTCCGCGCCGAACGCACTCGCCCGCGCCAGCATCTCCTCGGAGACGTCCACGCCGACGACGCTCCAACCGAGCCGCGTCAGTTCCGGGATCGCGACGCCCGTGCCACACCCGATGTCGAGGCATCGCCCTTGCCCCGGCCCGAGCATGCGCCGGAGCGCAGCCTTCTCGTCCTCCCCTAGCGAGGGTCGGAAGTCCTGATACCACTCAACGTGCGTGTCATATCGGGCCATGGTCTGTGGGCGCGCGCCAATGCATCGTGACGGATGAGTGACGAGATCGTCATCGTCGAGTACGACCCTGCGTGGCCTGCGGAGTTCGCCCGCTTGCGCGATCGTGCCCGCGCTGCCCTGAGCGACGTCGCCGTCGCGATCGAGCACGTCGGCTCGACGGCCGTACCCGGTCTTCCGGCCAAGGACCTGATCGACATGGTCGTCGTCGTCGAGTCGGACGACGACGTGTCCGAAGCGATCTCACGACTCGAGGCGATCGGGTACCGCGCGCGCGGGAACCTCGGGGTCGAAGGGCGCGAAGCGTTCTGGTGGCCCGAGGGCGAGAAGCGCCACCACCTGTACGTCTCGCCGAGGGCGAGCTCGGAGCTACAGGCGCAGGTGGCGTTCCGCGATCTCCTGCGCACGGACCCGGCGGTGGCCCGCGACTACGTCGCGCTGAAGCGGGAGCTTGCCGCACGGCATCGCGACGACCGGCTCGCGTACACCGACGGAAAGACGGAGTTCATCGATGCGGTCCTGGATCGGACGGGTTAGCCCACCCGGTACGCCATGAGAATCGCGTCGACGTAGCCGCCGTCGCGGGCGTAGTGCTCCTTCCGGAAGCCCTCGCGCTCGAAGCCGAAGGACTCGTAGAGCCCGAGCGCGGGCTCGTTCCACGGGAAGACGTGCAGCTCGAGCTTGCGGATCCCGGACACGCGCGCCCAGCGGACGGCTTCCTCGAGGAGGAGCGTGCCGATCCCCCGGTGCCGGTGCGACGCCGCCACCATCACGCCGAGGTCGGCGACATGCCGGCTCGACGGGTGCGGGTCGCGCGCGAGCGAGAGCCGCGCGACGACCTCGGCCGTCGACCTCGGCGACGAAGACGGCCGCGTCCGGGTGGCGGCGGGAAGCGCGGAGATACCGGCGCTCCTCTCCCACCGAGCGCCATGCATCGGTCGTCAGGATCCAACCGCCCTCTTCGCGTGCGACCTGCTCCGCGAGCGCGACGAGGGCGGCGGCGTCGCTCGGCCCCGCGCGGCGCACGGTCGTCACGGCACGACCACGCCGGTCCCGCCTCGACGTGGGTCTCCGGCCGCGGTGAGCGACCCGTCCGGCCTTCTGGCCACAGCCTGCACGCCTCCGAAGAAGAGATTCAGCGCGCCCCAGCGGACGACGTTCCAGGAGCTCGGTAGCCGCGCGACCTCGTCGTCGGGCCAGCCTCCTTCCAGGTGAAGCGTGGTGTCGTCCGCGTGCAGCCGAGGCGCGTCGATCGCCTCGGCGACGGGAGCCCCGCCGAGCACGCGCCAGGCGACCTGGGCAATGACACCGGCAAGACGCACGGAGCCCGCGCTGCCGAGCACGAGCCTCGGCCTGGCCGACTCGAGGACGACCGTCGGCGTCATCATGCTCGGGAGCCGGTCGCCCGGCTTGCGCTCGCCGCCGCCGATCACGTCCACCTCGCCGAGCATGTTGTTGAGCTGCGTGCCGCCGCGGAAGATTCCCGACCCCGAGCCGAGCGTCGACGACAGCCCGACCGCGGTGCCCTCTGCGTCGACGACGGAGATGTGCGTCGTGCCGGTGAGCGCTCCCTGCCAGGAGCGCGCGTAGGCGTTCGCAACGGCGCGAGCCTCGCCGTCCAGCGACCACTCGTCGAGCGCGGCGAGGGCGGCGAGGATCTCGAGCACGATCGCGCCGCCGCGGGACGGGGCCGGAGTCGTGAGCACCGACACGCCGAGGAGGTCTCCCGCGAGCGGAGCGTGCTCGGCGACGCGATAGGAGAGGATGTCTCCGGCGAGCTCCGGGACGAGCTCCGCGACCGCCTTCACGCCGGCGTCGCGAACGCGCTCGAGGGTGGCCACGATCTCCTCGGTCACGACGTGCACTCCGCCGCCGTAGACCCGAGCGCCCGCCTCGTCACGGAGGAGGATCTCGCGCAGGATCCCGTGCAGGAAGGCTCTCGGCGGGTCCACCGTCACGCGGCCGGTCCGCGCGAGGGCGAGCGCGGGCTCGATCAGCGCTGCCCAGTCGAGCGTGCAGTAGCGTCGATGCGCCTCCTCCAGCCCGGCTACGAGTCCCGGAACCGCAACCGAGCCGGCGCCGACCCGGAAGGTCTGCGTGCCCGCGTCCTCGAAGTCGACTATGACCTCCTCGAGCTCGCCGAACGGCTCGGTGGGGACACCGAAGAAGCAGTCGAGGACGATCGGCTCCTCGTCCGGAGGGGCAACAAGGAGGAAGCCGCCGCCTGCCGGCCCGGTCAGGGGTCCCTCGACGACCGCGGCCACGAAAGCAGCCGTGAGGCACGCGTCGACCGCGTTCCCGCCGGCGGCGAGGACGTCTGCTCCGGCCTGGGCCGAGAGCGGGTGACCCGCTGCGATCGCCCCGCGAGGAGTGTCCGACGCAACCATCGGAAGAGGGTACTCCCGGGAAGCAGCGCTGCCCGGCGGGCGGCGGTGTCAGCTCATGCGCAGGAAGCTCGGCAGCTCGCTGCCGTTCTGCGACTCGCGGGCGCTCGTCCGCTCGTAGGACGGGCTCACCGCGCGCCGCTTCGTTCCGCCGATGCCGGTGGCCACCACGGTCACCCACACCTGGCCGGTGAGCCGAGAGTCCACGGTCGCCCCGAAGATGATGTTCGTGTCGTCCGTCGCGGTCTGGCGCACGACCTCGGCGGCGTCGTTGACCTCGACGAGCGAGAGGTCGTCGCCGCCTGCGATCGAGAGCAGGATCCCGCGCGCGCCGACGATCTCGGTGTCGATGAGCGGGGAGCCGAGCGCTCGCTCGGCGGCGTCACGGGCGCGCGTCGGGCCGGTCGCGTAGCCGATGCCCATGAGCGCCGAGCCGGCGTCCTGCATCACCGTCCGCACATCCGCGAAGTCGAGGTTGATGAGCCCCGGCGTCGTGATCAGGTCGCAGATCCCCTGCACGCCCTGGCGGAGGACGTCGTCGGCGATCTTGAACGCGTCCACCATCGACGTCGAGCGGTCGAGCACCTCGAGCAGCCGGTCGTTGGGGATGACGATCACCGTGTCGCACGCCGCGCGCAGCTCTTCGACTCCGCGCTCCGCGGCCGTCCGCCGGCGCGTTCCCTCGAAACGGAACGGCGTCGTCACGATTCCGACGGTCAGCGCTCCGAGCTCGCGTGCCACCCGCGCGACGACGGGCGCGGCGCCGGTTCCGGTTCCGCCGCCCTCGCCGGCGGTGACGAAGACCATGTCCGAGCCACGCAGCGTCGCGCGCAACTCGTCCGCGGCATCCTCGGCCGCGCGGCGGCCGACCTCGGGGTCGGCGCCAGAGCCGAGGCCCTGCGTGACGCCCTCGCCGATGTGGATCTTCGCCGGCGCGTCCGAGATGGACAGCGCCTGCAGGTCCGTGTTCACGGCGAGGAAGTCCACCTGGGAGATGCCGGCGTCCATCATGCGATGGAGCGCGTTCAGCCCAGCGCCGCCGACGCCCACCACGCGGATCGCCGCGATGTAGGCAGCGCCCTTCGGCGGGGGCACGCGGTGCAGGCGTGGCGCGGGCTCGAGCATCGTCTCGAAGTAGCGGGCGGTCGCTCGCGAGGAGGCGGCCTCGGAGAGGAGGGGGTCGAGGGCAGGGTCGGCGGCCGTCTGGACGATCTCCAGCGGCGGCGGCGGCGCGGGAGTCGGTCCAGCCTGCGCAGGCTCGGAGAAGTCCTGGACGTGCTCCACCGTCTCCTCGAGTGCAGCGCGCTGCCGCTCGTCGGCGCTCGGAAGCGCCATCGTCTTCTCGTCCTCGAGCGCCGGCTCCTCGGGCGCTCCTTCCAGTGCACGCTGTGCCGCCTCGGTTCGCCTGAACAGCTCGGCCAGCGGTCCCTCACGCATGCTCGCGCGCTTTCGCGCCATCGAGCACCTCCTTCGCCAGGTCGCGGTACGCCTGGGCCGCGGGGCCCGAAGGCTCGTATCGGAGCACCGAGCTGCCCTTCACGGGCGCCTCGGCGTAGCGGATGGTCTTGCGGATCCGCGTCTCGTACACGAGATCGCCGAAGTGCTCCTCGAGGATCTCGATCGCCTCGCGTGCGTGCAGCGTTCGCCCGTCGTACATCGTCGGCACGATCCCTTCGACGCGCACGTTCGGGTTCAGGTTCTCGCGCACCATCGCGAGCGTGTTCTCCAGTTGCACGAGCCCGCGCAGCGAGAGGTACTCACACTGCACCGGGACGATGACGCCGTCAGCCGCCACGAATGCGTTGATGGTAAGGAGTCCGAGGGACGGCGGGGTGTCGATGAGGACGAAGTCGTACCGGTCGCGCACCTCGACGAGCGCTTTATCGAGAGCGCGCTCGCGGCCGATGAGGGCGGACAGCGCGAGCTCGGCTCCCGCGAGGTCGATCGACGACACCGCGATGTCCACCTCGACCCGGCGGATGATGTCCGAGATCGGGACGCGGTGGACGAGCACGTCGAACATCGAGCGCTCGATCGCGTCCGGGTTCATTCCCTGGCTCATCGTGAGGTTGCCCTGGGGATCGAGGTCGACGAGCAGTACGCGATGGCCCAGCTCGCGAAGCGCGACTCCGAGGTTCAGCGTCGTCGTCGTCTTCGCGACGCCGCCCTTCTGGTTCGCGAACGCGATGACCTTCGCCGTCACGCGCGTCTCCGGGGCAGGCGGCTCGTCGGGCGTGGGCACCGCCTGGAGCAGCGGTGCGCGCTCGGGCCCAGGCTCGGACCCAGGCTCGGGCGTCGGCTCGGGCGTCGGCTCGGGCCCGGGCCGGGGTGAACTTTCGGCGGTCGATTTGCCTTCAGAGCGTTCCTGCGCGGACCGCGGGCGGATGCGGGAGAGACCCATGACTGCGTCACCTTCCAGCCTCTCCGCGAAACTCCTTCAACGACGGCCACGGTAGCCCAGGAAGCGGGCGTCAGTCCTCTCCGGCCCAATAGTCGAGCGGGTCTCCGACGCGCGTGACGAGTCCCAGGCCCGTGAAGTAAACCTTCCCCGAGCGCGGGTAGTAACAGACGTCGCCGGGGTCGCGGGTTCCGTACATGAGGACCGTGAGCCCGCGGTCGCCACCGCGGAAGGCGTGAGCGACGCCGCTCGCGGTTTGCCGGCAGACGACGGAGCCTGCCCGCACGGCGTGCTCCTCCACCCCGCCCACTTCCCAGAGAAGGACGGCGCCGTCGCCCTCGAGGACGACGAATATCTCCTCCTCTGCACTATGGCAGTGCGGAGGCGCGCTCAGCTTGCCCGGGAGCACCTCGGAGTACCGCAGCCCGGTGCGTTGCGAGCCGGCGGCGCGCCCGAGGTTGCGGACACGCCGACCGATAGTGGTCGTCTCGCGCTCGACCGCTTCGGCGTCGTCGACGTTGACGATGTTCGCCGGCCGCGGCGCCGGGTCGCCGACGTGCGGCGCGCCGGCGGCGGCCTCGCGCTTCCAGGGATGGTCGTCCTCGGCGCCGACGGGTGCCCAGGTGTCGCCGAGCCAGGCCACCCCGGCCCGAGGAAGCCACGTGACGCCTCCCGCATGCGATCGGTGACCGAACGCGAGCACGTCGAGGCCGTCTGGCCCGGCCTGGAGCGTGTGCGCGTTCTCGAGCGCGAGGTGGACGATGCAGTCGCCCTTGCGCACCTCGTAGGCGGGGAGGCGATCGAGGTCCTCCTCGCCTTCCCACTGGACCGAGAGACCGCTTCCGTCGAGCACGTAGAAGATCTCCTCGTCCCGCCCTTCGAGGTGGAGCGGTGTCGACCACATACCCGGGTCGACCTGGATCCGCTTGACGCCCACGGTCTGCGACCCGCGGCCGGAGAGGCCGTGCCAGGTGCCGGCGATGTGGCCGCGCTCCGCCCGCCAGCTCTGTACGTCGTCCCAGTGGCGGACGGGCTCGGTCGTCACGACGCCGATCCTAGAGGCTGGCTGCCGGCCTGGCCGGTATCGCCGGGCAAGGCGCGGGCCACGACCACCGGCGAGCCGGTCTCGCTGCAGGACTTGCCGACACGCCGGCGTAGGAGCTCGGCGAGCTCCGACCCGCCGCAGGCTGTCGTACCCTCGTCCGGTGGACGCGAGCCTCGTCGTCGCGATCGCCGCGGTGCTGATCTCGGCGCTCTCGCTCGCACTGGCCGCGCGTGCCGACCGTCGAGCCGCGCGCGCCGAGGGTCGCGGCCTCAGCGCCAGGCCGGTAGTCGAGCTCCTCCGCTCGAGCGCCGACGCGGCCGGCCGGCGCTTCGACCTGCACCTCCAGAACGCAGGCCAAGGCCTTGCGGAGCGTGTCCGGGTGTCGCTCGTGAACGAGTCCGGCGACACAGTGGCGACCATGCCCCGCGCCGGCACGACTCTCGTTCCCGGCGACGAGCCCGTCGTCGTCTCGCTCGTCGTCTCCGACAGCGGGCTTCCGCCGCCGCCGGTCCCGTTCGCGGTCTGGATCGCGTGGTCCGATGCGACCGGCGACCACGAGCCGCGCCCGGCTGGGCTGACCGTCTCGACCTAGGTTGTCCGACGCTGCGAGCGCCAAACGCTCCCACCCGCGCGCGGCGACACACAGAGCAACACCGCCACCGCAACGAGCAGGCGAGCAGCCGGCGCCTGCTCCGCCTGCCACACGCCGGGACGGTGGGCTACACCGCCGCCAGGTCGCGAGCCAGCGCGGCTCGCAGCTGGGTAACCGCGCGCTCTCCGGCCTCACCTCCCTCGGCGTCTGCCCAGGCCTCGGCCTCCCCCAGGAGTTCCCGCAACTCCCAGAGCAGATCCGCCGCAGGCGCGCCGTGGCTTCTGAGCCGGTCGATCCGCTCGAGCCGCTCGACGATGGCCTCGACCTCGTGCATGTCTCGACGGTAGCGGGGGAGCTGTCACCGATGGGCAACGACTCTTTCGGAGATGTGTGTCAAACGGCGGCGCGGAGCGACGGGCGGCGATCGACCCCGAGGAGCTCGCGGTCGAGCTCGCGCACGAGGTCGCTGCGGTCGCCCGCTCGCAGTGCGGCCACGAGGGCGCGGCGGACGGCATCGAGCACGACTCCCGATGCCGCGTCGCCCTCGGCGAGCGCCACGAGGTCGCCGTGCAGCAGCTCGCGCGACGAGCCGTCCTGCTCGAGCAGCACGGCGCAGCGCAGCGGCCATGTCTCCCCGAAGAGCGCCCGGAGCGACGCGCGCAGCTGCTCCGCGCGGAACGGGTCGTTCTGGAAGAGCGAGAGCTCCCAGCGGTCGAGCGCCTCCGCAAGCGCGGGATCGCCGTCGGCATCGCCGAGCGCGGCCAGCACGTCGACGGCTATCGGCGCGCGGAACCCGTCGAGGCGAGACGGCTCCCCGGGAGGCTGTGTCGCCGCGATCGGGAGCACCGGGCGAATGCCGTAGGGGCGCCCGTCGAGCGTCTCGAAGAGCACCGGGCCGGCGGCGAGCGCCGCGGACGTCGTCAGCCGAACCGCGCTCACGGCGTCCGCGATCTCCGACGGCGCGTCAGGGGGGCCTTCGCCGCCGTCGAGCTCCGTGCGCAGCTCGAGGACGCTCATGCGATCGGGCTCCCGGGCAAACCCCTCCGGCAGCAAGCCCCGCGACTCCGGCCAGTGGGTGGACAGCTCGGCGGCGACGAACGGACGCAGGAGCAGCGACTCGGAAAGCTGCACGGATTTCGGAAGCGAGAGCCCGACCACCGGCGCGATCGCGCTGTACCGACGCCGCTCGCCGAAGAGCGACATCTCGAGCTCCCGGTACGCGCGCTCGAACGCCTCGTCGTCCCAGTCGAAGCCGCCGCACGACTCGGCGGTCGAGACGAGCAGACCGAGGAGCACGGTCCGGAAGAGCGCATCGTCCTCGCTCGCGCGCGGGCCGGCATGGGCTTGCGCGAAGATCGCCGCGGCGGGCTCGCGCCGAAGCCCCTCGAGCGCAAGCAGGGCGTCCTCGCGCGTGCGGAGCACGGGCTCGCGCTCCTCGATGAACGCGCGTACCAGAGGACGCAGCTCGTACAACACCGGCCCCGCCCGCTGGACGTGCTCCTCGAACGCGAACGGCAGCTCTGCGCCCTCTTCGAGCTCGCGCCCGAGCAGCACGAACGCTCCGAGGGCGAAGCCGCGGAGCAGCGGGTACAGGTGCGGAGCACGCACGGCCACTCCTCCGGGTACGGGTCGAACGGCGAGATTCCTGCGAGCTGTTGAGCGTAACTTCACGCGGCGCCGGGTGCTCGAGCTGCTCAGCGAGCGAGCTGAGCGCCGGGGAGATCGCGGCTGCCTTCACCGTCTCCCGCCCCGCGGTCTCGCGCCACCTGCGCGTCCTGCGGCAAGCCGGTCTGGTCCAGGCGAGGCGCGACGCGCAGCGGCGCGTCTACGGGCTCGACCCAGGCCCTCTCGCCGAGCTCGACTCGTGGCTCGCCACCTACCGGCCGTTCTGGAACGAACACCTCGACCTGCTGGAACAGCACCTACGACGAACGGAGGAGAAACGATGACCGCGCGGGGCCGGCTGGCACGCGCACCTGGACCAGCTCGAAGGCCACCTCGGGGGCGACGTCCCGAGTTCGAGGATCTCTTCGCGGCGCTGCGCCCGCGCTACGCCGAGGCGGCTGCTACGGCCTGAGGACTGCGCGGCGCGGGCCTGCGAGAAAGCCCGCCTCGACGAGCAGCGGCAGGAACTCCGACTCGACCACCGGCTCGCCGTCGAAGCGCTCGACGGCGAGCCGCTTCGCTCCGCCGGCGCGGACGTGTGCGACGAGAGCGTCGAGCGCCGGCCGCAGCCATGCCTCGTCTGGATCCCGGAGCGGGACGAGCGATCGCCCGCCACGCTCGACGTAGAGCGCCGCCTCGCCGTCGAGGAGCACGACCCACGCTCCCACGACGCGGGCGGCGCGTGCTCCGGCCCGGCGCGGCCAGGGTAGAGCGGCGCCGTACGGCTGGGCAGGGTCCGCGGCAGCAAGGACGAGCGGGCTCGGCTCGTCGCCGACACGGCCGGCGGCGCGGAGCTCGCGCAGCCGCTCCACGGCGCCCGGAGGAGCGAACTGCGCTCCTCCCAGCCCCTCCACGAAGTACCCGCGCCTCGCGCTGCCGAGCGTCTCGAGCGTCCGCAGCTCTCCGTACACCGCCCCGTACCCGCCGCGTACTCCCTCGCCGCGAACGCCGTCGCGGGTCACGATCCCCTGGCGCTCGAGGAGAAGCTCCGCAAGCGCACGCCGGTCAGGAGGCGACGGGAAGAGCGGCGCCGCAGGAGCCCAGCGACCCTGTGTCGGCGATGCCGACGTCACCCGCGTGCGCGAGAAGCGGCGTGCGCGCCGCTCGGGCCGAGGCGCCTCGTAGCGACGGCTGGCCCGCAGGGGCGCCCAGGAGTCGTTCGTCACCTCGCCCGCCCAGACGAGGTCCCAGAGCGCGGCGAGCGCATCGGCAGGGTCGAGCTCCGTCGCCGCCACGAGGTCGGGCCAGAAGAGCGCGCCCTGCGCCAGCGCCGCTCGCACCGCGACGTGCGCCGCGCCCTCGGGCGTCGCCTCGGCGGGCGGCCGGCCGAGCACTGCCGCGTCCTCCCGGAAGTACACGGCCACCCGATCGAGCCCGGCGCCGACCCAGATCACCTCGCCGGAGGCGCAGAGCGCATCGAGATCGGCCGGCCGGTAGGACGGGACGCGCCGTGGCAGCACCTCCGACTCCCAGAGCGGAACCGGCAGCGGGAGCGCTTGCAGCGGGACGAGCGCCTCGCGCAGCGTCTGGCGCCGGCCGATGCCGTGCCACGACGGCAGGAAGCGGCCGAGCGCCGCCTGCTCGGCGGGCTCGACCTCGCGCCGCAGCGTCGCGAGCGTCGCCCGCCGGATGCGGCGCAGGACGTCCGGGTCGCACCACTCCCGCTCGGTGCCGCCGGGCCGGAGCTCGCCACGGACGAGCCGCTCCTCCGCCTCGAGCCGCTGCAGCTCGGGCTCCACGCGCTCTGCGTCGAGGCCGAAGCGCGCAGCCGCCTCCGCGCTCGTGAACGGGCCGCGCGTCCTCGCGAAGCGCCCGAGGACGACGCCGACCGGATCCTCGACGAGCTCGAGGAAGGCATCGGGAAGCCCACCGGGCGGGACGACGCCGAACGCGTCGCGATAGAGGCCGGAGTCCTCGGCCGCGAGCAGCACCTCCTCGCCGGCCAGCCGCACCCGGAGGGCACGGCGCTCGCGGACGAGCGTCTCCGCGAAGCCCGCATCGGCCTCGCCCGGCCGCAGGTGCCCGCTTCGGCGCAGGAGGTCGTGCAGCTCGTCGGCGTTCCGGGGCGAGGGTCGGAGCGACGCCGCGACCTGCTCGATCGCGTCGCCGTCGAGGAGTTCGCGGAGCTCCTCGACGCCCATGAGCTCACGGAGAAGGTCGCGGTCGAGCGAGAGGGCCTGCGCGCGCCGCTCCGCGGGCGGCGTGTCGTCCTCGTACATGTACGTCGCGACGTAGTCGAAGAGGAGCGATGCCGCGAAGGGCGATGCAGAGGCGGTCTCGACCTCGACGAGGTCGAGCTCACGGGTCTGGACGCCGCGCAGGATGCGCTGGAGGGCCGGGAGGTCGAAGACGTCCTGCAGGCACTCGCGGTACGTCTCGAGCACGATCGGGAACTGGGGATAGCGGCGGGCGACCTGGAGGAGGTTCTGCGCCTTCAGGCGCTGCTGCCAGAGCGGTGTCCGCTGACCGGGACGGCGACGCGGGATGAGCAGCGCTCGAGAGGCGTTCTCGCGGAAGCGCGCGCCGAAGAGCGCCGACTGCGCGAGCTCGCCGAGGACCAGGTCCTCGAGCTCGTCCGGGTCGATGAGGAGATCCGAGACCGGCGGTGGCACGTCGGCGTCCGGGAAGTGGAGCGCGATGCCGTCGTCCGACCAGAGCGACTGGGCGTCGATCCCGAGGTTGTCGCGCAGACGCGCCGCGAGAGCCATCGCCCAGGGCGCATGCACGCGGCCGCCGAAGGGCGTCAGCACGCAGACGCGCCAGTCGCCGATCTCGTCGCGAAAGCGCTCGACGACGATCGCGCGGTCCGAGGGGACGACGCCCGTCGCTCCCTCCTGGTCGCGGAGGAACGCGACGAGGTTCGCAGCGGCCCGGCGCTCGAGGTCGTACTCGGCTTCGAGCCGCTCGCGCGCTTTGTCATCCGAGAGCGCCACGAGCTCGCGCGTCGCGCGGCCGATGCGCTCGCCCAGCTCAGCGGGTCGACCGACGCCTTCGCCCTTCCAGAACGGTGCGATGCCGGGCACCCCCGGAGCGGGAGAGACGAGCACGCGGTCGCGTGTGATCGACTCGATCCTCCAGCTCGAGGCGCCGAGCAGGAACGTCTGGCCTTCCCGCGCCTCGTACACCATCTCCTCGTCGAGCTCACCGACGCGACCTCCACCGTCGACGAGATGGACGCCGAAGAGCCCGCGGTCGGGAATCGTGCCGGCGTTCGTGACGGCGAGCCTGCGCGCGCCGGTCCGCCCGCGCACGACTCCTGCCGTCCGGTCCCAGACGATGCGCGGCCGCAGCTCCGCGAACTCGTCGGACGGGTACCGGCCCGCGAGCATGTCCAGCACGTTCTCGAGCGTCGCGCGCGTGAGCTCGGCGAACGGATAGGCGCGGCGCACGAGCTCGTGCAGGTCGTCCACCGAGATGTCCTCGTCCGCGCAGATCGCGACGATCTGCTGCGCGAGCACGTCGAGCGGGTTGCGCGGGATGTGCGTCTCCTCGATCTCGCCGGCGCGCATCGCCTTCGCGACGACGGCGCACTCGAGCAGGTCGGCCCGGAACTTGGGGAAGACGCGTCCCTTCGAGACCGCCTCGAGCGAGTGCCCGGCTCGGCCGACTCGCTGCAGGCCGCGTGCGACCGACTTCGGGCTCTCGACCTGGACGACGAGGTCGACCGCCCCCATGTCGATGCCCAGCTCGAGCGAGGAGGTCGCGACGAGGCACGGGATCTTGCCCGCTTTCAGCAGCTCCTCCACCTGCACGCGCTGCTCCCGCGCGAGCGAGCCGTGGTGGGCGCGCGCGAGCTCCTCCTCGGCGAGCTCGTTCAGCCTGAGCGCGAGCCGCTCGGCGAGACGGCGGTTGTTGACGAAGACGATCGTCGAGCGGTGCTCGCGGACGAGCTCGAGAATGGCCGGATAGATCGACGGCCAGATCGAGCGTGAGACCGGCCCGGTGCCGGTCGAGAGGTAGCTGCCGTCGACCGACTCCGGCTCGCCTGCGGGGATCGTCGCGTCGAGCTCACGCATGTCCTCGAGCGGGACGACGACCTGGAGGTCGAGCTCCTTGCGCCTGCCCGCGTCCACGAGCTCGATCGGCCGGTCTACCCCCGCGACGAAGCGCCCGATCTCCTCGAGCGGGCGCTGCGTCGCCGACAGGCCGATGCGCTGTACCGGCCCGTCGGTCAGCCGCTCGAGGCGCTCGAGCGAGAGCGCGAGGTGCGCGCCGCGCTTCGTGCCTGCGACGGCGTGCACCTCGTCGAGGATCACCGTCTCGATGCCCGTGAGCGTCTCCCTCGCCTGAGAAGTGAGCAGGAGGAAGAGCGACTCGGGCGTGGTGATGAGGACGTCGGGCGGCGTCTTGAGCATGCGGCGGCGCTCGTCCGCGGGCGTGTCGCCGGTGCGGACCCCGACCGTCAGCTCCGATTGCAGCCCGGCGAGAGGGCTGCGCAGGTTTCGCTCGACGTCGTAGTTCAGGGCCTTGAGCGGGGAGACGTAGAGGAGGCGGAGGCCGGCTCCCGGCGTCTCGTTCAGGCGGTCGATGCCGTAGAGAAACGCCGCGAGCGTCTTCCCCGAGCCGGTCGGCGCCTGGATGAGGACGTTGCCGCCGCGCGCGATCGCGGGCCAGCCCTGCTCCTGGGCGGCGGTCGGGGCGGGAAACGCACGCTCGAACCAGCTTCTCGTGACGGCCGAGAACACGTCGAGGGCGCTCACCTCGTGAGGGTAGCTCCCGCGGTCCGTACCGCCATTCTTCGAGTGGTCGTCCGGCAGGGGCCGCTGGTACCCTCGGCGGTCGTCAATCGTCGCGGGAGGGCTACCATGCGTGTCGCCAGGGTCGTGTTCATCTTCGCGCTGCTCGCGCTGCCATTCGTCCTCGTGCCGAGCGCGAGCGCGCTCGACCTGTGCGAGGAGCCGCACTGCCAGCCGCCTGACGCGGAGCAGAACACGTTCTACTCGTGGGAGTTCGAGGCCGAGGAAGGCTGCCTCCCGTACTTCTTCAAGCAGATCACGGCCCTGCCGCCCGGACTCGCGATCACGGCGGACGGCGAGCTCGAAGGCACTCCGACCCAGGCCGGGACATTCGACTTCTGGGTTGCGCTGGACGACAACGGGGGCCCAGACAACCCCGCTTGCCTGATCAAAGGAGAGCAGTCCCAGGCTCACTTCTTCCTCGAGGTGCTGCCCGACCTCGCGGTGACGACGACCTCGCTCCCGACTGCGACGCCCGGTCAGCCGTACAGCGCTCAGCTCCAGTTCTCGAATCCCGCGTTCGGCTGGCCCGTGATCTGGGACATCACGTCGGGAGCACTCCCGGGCGGGCTCTCGCTGTCCGAGAGCGGGCTGATCTCGGGCACGCCGACGGGCGCGGGGCAGGCGACGTTCGTCGCGCGCGCACGCGAGCCGTTCCGGCGCTACGGCGAGAAGCAGCTGACGCTGACGGTCGCGACGGAGCTCCAGGCGCGGCGACGGCCGGCGCCGGCGAGGTCGGCCTCCGCTACCGCGGCTCGGTGCCGGCATCAGGCGGCACGCAGCCGTACACGTGGTCCGTCGGCACGGGAGCGCTTCCGGCGGGACTCACGCTCAACCCGCAGACGGGCGCGATCACGGGCGTCCCGACACGCGCGGGCGCGTTCGCAGTGACGTTCGCCGTCCGCGACGCGGGCGGGCAGACGGAGTCCGTGCAGGCGAACATCAGGATTGCCGCGCGGCTTGCGATCTCGAGCAAGCGGCTCCCGAGCGCGGCGGTCGGCCAGAGGTACCGGGCGAGCCTCGCCTCGAGCGGAGGCGTGGGGCCGAAGCGGTGGAAGGCCGTCGGGAGGCTGCCGAGAGGGCTCCAGCTCTCCCGGGCGGGCGTGCTGAGCGGCGTCGTCCGCGAGGCCGGTGCCTATCGGATCACGGTCCGCGTCACCGACCGCCTCGGCGGACGCTCCACGAAGACGCTGCGCCTGACCGCGAGGGGTTGAGCCGCGGTTTCCGGGACGCGGTCCGCACGGGCCGCGTCCCGGTGGCCCGGCACCTCGCCTCTAGACTCTGGGCGTGCCGGACGCGCTCTACTTCACCGACGACGCGGAGGCGAACGCGCTCATCGCGAACGACCCGCTCGCGCTCCTGATCGGGTTCGCGCTCGACCAGCAGGTGACGGTGCAGACGGCGTTCCTCGGACCGCTCAAGCTCCGCAACCGGCTCGGCACCCTGGGCGCGGCCGAGATCGCTGCGACCGATCCGGCGCGCCTCGAGGCCGTGTTCCGTGAGCGGCCGGCGATCCATCGCTTCCCCGGGAACATGGCGCGGCGCGTGCAGGAGTTGTGCGCGTTCGTCAGCGAGCGGTATCAGGGCGACGCTGCAGCGGTTTGGAGAGAAGCGGCAGACTCCGACGACCTTCGCCGCCGGATCGAGGAGCTTCCCGGCTTCGGCGAGATGAAGGTCAAGGGGCTCGGCTCGGTGCTGGCGAAGCGCTTCGGCGTCGCCGTGGCGGAAGGGCTCGTGCCTGCGCATCCGACGCTCGGAGACGTCGACTCACGCGAGGCGCTCGAGGGGTACCAGGCGGAGAAGCGCGCGTACAAGGCATCGCTCCGGGCGAGCTGACCGCCTGCCGTTGCGCGCGTTCGAGCTGACCACTCTCTCGGACGGAGGGCAACCTGCATCCTCCATCGCCCGTGAGGCGGCAGCGTTCCTCGCGGGTGCCGAGCGCACCCTCGACCTCGCGCTCTACGACGTCCGCCTCGAGACCGATGCAGGAGCGCTCGTGCTCGCCGCACTGCTCGCCGCACAGCAGCGCGGGGTTCAGGTGCGCCTCCTCTACAACGTCGACCACCCGGGCCCGATCCCCGTCCCGCCGCCGCCGGAGACGAAGCCGGTGGCGATCGAGGCGCTGCCGATCGAGACGCTGCCGGTACCCGGCGTCCCCGACCTGATGCACCACAAGTTCGTGATCCGAGACGAGCTCGACGTGTGGACCGGGTCGACGAACTGGACGGACGACTCCTGGTCGAGGCAGGAGAACGTCATCGTCCGCGTGCTCGGCGCGCAGCAGCTCGCGCATGCGTTCAGGCTCGAGTTCGACGCCCTCTGGTCGCGTCCCGTTGTCGAAGCCTCGGGCCGCGTCGAGCCGCGGCCGGTGAAGGTCGGCGACGCGGAGGTGAGGCCGTGGTTCACACCCGGGCACGGCGAAGCGCTGTCGCACCGCATCGCGAAGCACCTGGGCAAGGCGCACGAGCGAATCCGCATCGCGTCGCCGGTCCTCACGTCCGGCCCGATCCTCGCGACGCTCGTCGAGATCGTGAACGAGGGACGCTGCGACGTCGCCGGGATCGTGGACGACACGCAGGTCGACCAGGTCTTCTACCAGTGGAAGACGAACGGCGTCAGCGCGTGGAAGATCCCGCTCCTCCAGACCGTGCTCGCGGGCGGCGAGTTCTCGGGGAAGGAGTCGACGCCGTGGACGCCCGAGTCCGTCCACGACTTCATGCACGCGAAGGTGGTCGTCGCGGACGGGACGGCGTTCATCGGGAGCTTCAACCTCTCGCGCTCCGGCGAGCAGAACGCGGAGAACGTGCTGGAGATCCGGGACGCATCCGTCGCCGACCGCGTCGCAGCGTACGTGGACGAGATCCGCGCGCGGTACCCGGCAGCGACACCGCCGGGCCACCTCTCCCCGCCGGTCACTCCGCCGGCGTGAGCACGACCGACGGCGCGGAGCGCGTCGCCGGCCCGTGGAAGACCGCCTCGACGTTGTTCCCGTCGGGGTCGAGGACGTACGCCGCGTAATAGCCCGGGTGATACGAGCGCTCAGCGGGCCCGCCGTTGTCGCGGCCGCCCGCGGCGAGCGCTGCCTCGTAGAACCGCGCGACGGCCTCGGGGCCGTCGGTCTGGAACGCGAGGTGCAGGTGCTCGGTCGGCGCGCCGTCGTCGCTCACGAAGAGCTCGTCCGAGGAGAAGTAGCCGTCCCCGCCCGACACCTCGCGGCCGAGGGCGCCGAGAGCGGCCTCGTAGAAGCGGCGGCTCGCGTCGAGGTCCCGTACTCGCAGGTGGACGTGGTCGAGGAGCCGGCCGACGTGGTACTCCACCGCTCGACTATAGAAGAGCAGGTGCCTGACTCGAATCAGGCACCTGCTCCTTCGTCAGCCGCTAGTCGTCGTTCTTGTTCTTCGGGCCCTTGGCAGCGTGCAGCTGGTCTCGAATCGCGCCTCCGGGATTGACGCTCGTGTGCAGGTTCACGTAGTAGTCCCGCGGCGTCGTGAGGATCGCCTGCAGAAGCGTCGGCGAGACCCCTGTGACGATCGCGGTGACGTTCCCGTCGCCGTCCGCGTCCGTGAAGGAGGCTGTGCCGGAGTCGACCACGATCGGCCCGTTGACCCCTCTCGCAGCCTTGTGGACGTGCAGGCCGATGATCGTGACCGAGCCGGGGAAGTCGTAGTTGAAGTAGAAGACGACCTCGCCCGCTGTGATCGCCCCGGACGCGTCCCTCGTGACGTCCAGCGTCAGGCTCCCCCGGGCACCGGCCCGCAAGCCGCTGATCCTCGGAACCTCCTGCTTGGGGGTGAGGCGGAGGTCGAACACCTTCACGGCCGCAGTGCCCTGCTTGTTCTTCCCTTGACCTCGACCGCGGTCCCCACCTGCCGTAGCCACCACGACCAGAGCCGCTGCGGCGACGAGCAGGAACGCTGTCAGCACAGTAGTGCGTCTCATTCCGGATCCTTCCTCTCTCTGACTAGCTCCAGGCGGAGCATGCTCCGGGCCGCGGTTGCGCGAACCTCCCGCGGAGCGTTCCGAACGAAATGCTTACGCGCTCGTCACAGGTTGCTCAAGGAACCGCAACGGAGGCCTGTCTGACTCCGAGACGCGGGACACAGCGCACGACCCTCTGGGACAGGAGGACGCGTGAAGGGACTGCTGCTCATCGTCGCCGGCGCGCTCGTCGTCGGCCTGGTCGGATCCGCGGCACTTGCGGGCACCGGGCCGGATCGCAGCTCGGACACCGTCACACGTGCGGACCTACGCGGTGTGAACTTCGTCGAGACGTGCCGCTTCAGCCACGCGGCGCCGGACGACCCGATCGTCTTCCCGGGGAAGTTCGGCGCGTCGCACCACCACAGCTTCGTCGGCAACCGCTCGACGGACGCGGCGTCCACCTACGAGTCGCTGCGCGCTGCGCCGACCTCGTGCACGCGGCGAGCCGACACGGCCGCGTACTGGGTGCCGACGCTCTACCGCGGGGCGACGGAGATCGCGCCGGAGGGCGCGACGATCTACTACCGGCGGGCGACGCTCGCCGAGGTGCAGCCGTTCCCCGACAACCTGCGCATGATCGCCGGCGACGCGACGGCGACGAGCGCGCAGGATCCGCGGGTGACGTTCTGGAACTGCGGCGTCCTCGCCGGCGTGCCGCGGTCGAGCACGATCCCGGCCTGCCCGGCGGTGCGAGGTTCTTTCCTCAGGCTGCACATTCGCTTCCCGAGCTGCTGGAACGGGACGAGCCTCGACAGCGCCGACCACAAGAGCCACATGGCGTACGCGGTGCGCGGGCGGTGCCCGTCGACGCATCCGGTCGCGGTGCCCGCGATCGAGCTCATCTACCGCTACCGCAGCGTCACGGGGATCGCGGGCGTGCAGGAGCCGCTCGTGCTCGCCTCGGGCGGCCAGTTGAGCGCACACGGCGACTTCTTCAACGCGTGGAGGCCGCGCGCGCTCGAGCGGCTCGTCGACGGCTGCCTGAACGCGCTCGTCCACTGCGGAAGGCGCTAGCCGAATCGCACCGGGGACGGGTCGGCGGTGCGCCCGACCCCGGTGCGCGTTTACGCCACGCCGGCGAGGAGTGACGCCCGCGACTCCTTCAGCATCTCGCGGGCGATGACGATGCGCTGGATCTCGTTCGTCCCCTCGTAGATCTGCGTGATCTTCGCGTCCCGCATCATGCGCTCGACCGGGTACTCCCTGATGTAGCCGTAGCCGCCGAGGACCTGCACCGCCTCTGTCGTGACCCACATCGCCGTGTCCGTGCAGTAGAGCTTCGCCATCGCGGACGCCTTCGTGAGCTCGGCGTCGGCTGCACCCTCGTCGACCATGCGCCCGAAGCGGTAGAGGAGCCCGCGTGCCGCCTCCGTGCGCGTCTCCATGTCCGCGAGCTTCGCCGCGACGAGCTGGTGCTCGGCTATCGGCTTCCCCATCGTCTCGCGTGAACGCGCGTAGTCGAGCGCGTAGTCGGTTGCGCCCTGCGCGATGCCGAGTCCCTGAGCGGCGACGCCGGGGCGGGAGCGGTCGAGCACGCGCATCGCGATCCTGAAGCCGTCGCCTTCCTCTCCGAGCAGGTTCGCCGCCGGGATGCGGGCGCCCTCGAAGACGAGCTCGCCGGTGGTCGAGCCCGCGATCCCCATCTTCGGCTCGAGCCGCGCGACCTCGAACCCCGGCGTCTCCGACTCGACGACGAACGCGGAGATCCCCGCGTGGCCCGCGTCCGGGGCCGTCTTGGCGAAGACCGTGTACAGGCTCGCGACCGCGGCGTTCGTGATGAACCGCTTCGAGCCGTCGAGGACGTACTCGTCCCCGTCGAGCCGTGCCGCCGTCCGCATCGCGGCCGAGTCGGAGCCGGACCCGGCCTCGGTCAGCGCGTAGGCGGCCAGCCATTCACCCGAGGCAAGCCTCGGGAGGAAGCGCTCCTTCTGCTCGTCCGTCCCCGCGAGCTTGAGGGCGAGCGACCCGAGCTCCTGGACCGCGAGGATGAGCCCGCTCGTCGCGCAGACCTTCGACACTTCCTCGATCGCGACGAGCGAGAGGAGGGTCCCGGTGCCGGTGCCGCCGTAGCGCTCGTCGAAGAAGAGGCCGAAGAGCTCGTGCTCGCGAAAGAGCTCGACGACGTCCCACGGGAACTCGTGCGAGGCGTCGATCTCGGCGGCGCGCGGGCCGATCCGCTCTCGCGCGAGCGAGCGCACGAGGTCGCGGATCTCGAGCTGCTCCGCGGTCAGGGGCTCCCAGGGCACGGGCGGATCTTTGCATCTGTCTTGGCGCTGCTGTAGGTTTCCGAGCTTCACGCAGCCGCCGCAGGAGGCGTGAGCAGGCATCGGAGCCTCAGGACCTGGACGTCCTGGGGCTTTTTTCGTGGTCCGACCGATCGAGGAGGTGGAAGCGGATGAGCAACGAGGAGCTCCTGTTCGCGGCCAGCACGCTCTGGGTGGTGGTCGCCGCCGTGCTCGTGATGTTCATGCAAGCGGGCTTCGCGTTCCTCGAAGCCGGGCTGACGCGGATGAAGAACGTCGGCCACGTCGCCGCGAAGAACGTGCTCATCTTCGCGCTCGCCTCGATCACGTACTACCTCGTCGGCTTCGGCATGGCTTTCGGCGACGGTGGGAACGGCTTCGTCGGCGGCTCCGGCTTCGTCCCCTCGACCGACGAGCTGATCGAGATCGGCCAGGCGCCGTTCTCCTGGTTCGCCGAGATCCCCGCCGCCGCCGGCTACCTCTTCGAGGTCGTCTTCGCGGGAGTCGCGCTCGCAATCGTCTGGGGCGCGATGGCGGAGCGGACGAAGCTCTGGGTCTACTTCGCATTCGGGATCTTCTTCACGCTGATCTACTCGCTCGTCTCCCACTGGATCTGGTCTCCGGACGGCTGGCTGTTCACCCGCGGCATGCAGGACTTCGCCGGCTCGACGGTCGTCCACTACCAGGGTGCGCTTGCCGGCCTGGCCGGCGCGCTCCTGCTGGGGCCACGCCTCGGCCGCTTCGGCGCCGACGGACGGCCGAACACGATCCCCGGGCACAACATGGCCTTCACCACGCTCGGCGTGATCATCCTCTGGTTCGGGTGGTTCGGCTTCAACGCTGGTTCGACCCTGAGCGTCCAGTTCGGCGGACTGGGTTTCTTCGCCTACGTGGCGCTGAACACGAACCTCGCCGCGGCCGCCGGCGTGATCGGGGCGGTCGTCGTGTCGTGGGCGGTGCACAAGAAGCCCGACCTGTCGATGATGCTGAACGGCGCCATTGCGGGGCTCGTCGCGATCACGGCCGCATGCGCGTTCGTCGAGCCGTGGGGCGCGCTCGTCATCGGCTTCGGAGCCGGCACGATCGTCGTCTTCGGCTCGAAGCTCGTCGAGCGGGCGCGCATCGACGATCCCGTCGGCGCTATCGCCGCGCACGGGATGGCCGGAGTCTGGGGAACGCTAGCGCTCGGGTTCCTGACCGTCCCCTCACTGGCCGAGAGGCTCGGGACCGGCCAGGGCGGGCTCCTCTACACGGGCTCCGCCTCGCAGCTCGGAACGCAGGCGCTCGGGTTGCTCGCCGTCGGTACGTTCACGTTCGGGTCGTCGTTCCTCGTGCTGTGGGCCATGAAGGCGACGTTCGGCATCCGCACCGACGCGGAAGCGGAGACGGCCGGGCTCGACCTCTCGGAGCACGGCCAGTGGGGCTATCCCGAGCTCTTCGGCCCGGTGCCCGGCGGCTACGGGACGGACGGGCCGGCGGCGCACGGAGGTGGCTGGCGACCGACTCCGGTGCCGGAGACCGGCTAGATGCGGGAGACGAGCGCGTGCGGCATCGGCTTCGTCGCCGATGCGAAGGGTCGCGCGAGCCGCGAGCTCGTGGATCTTGCGCTGGAGGCGCTGCGCCGCGTTCGCCACCGCGGCGCGGTCGCCGCCGACCGCAGGACCGGGGACGGGGCGGGGGTGCTGCTTCCACTCCCAAGGGCGCTCGTCCCGTCCCCGTGGTGCGGCCTCGCGATGGTCTTCCTGCACGACGAGGCCGCGCGCGGGCCGATCGAACGGGCGTGCACGGCCGAGGGGATCGAGACCTTCGGCTGGCGGCCGGTCCCCGTCGTCCCGGAAGCGCTGGGCGGAGCGGCCCAGGCGAGCGCGCCGCGCATCGAGCAGCTCGTCCTTCGCCGCCCGCTCGGCACGAACGGCGAGGAAGCCGAGCGCCGAGCCTTTCGCGCTCGCAAGCGGGCGGAGCGCACGCCGGGCGCGTACATCTGCTCGCTCTCGTTCCGAACCGTGACCTACAAGGCGCTCTGCGCGGCCGATCAGCTCGGCGCCTTCTACCCGGACCTGCGCGACCCGGCGCTCGCAGTCCCCTACGCCGTCTTCCACCAGCGCTTCTCGACGAACACGACGCCGTCTTGGGAGCGTGCGCAGCCCTTCCGCCTGCTCTGCCACAACGGCGAGATCAACACCGTGGACGGGAACGTCGCGTGGATGCGAGCTCGCGGGGACGCGCTGGGTGCGACGCGGGACGACCTGCTTCTCCCGGTTCTGGACTCGGCCGGGTCCGACTCAGCGTTGCTCGACAACGCGCTCGAGACGCTCGTCCGCACGGGGCGCGACGTTCGCCTGGCGGCGACGATGCTCCTCCCGAAGGCATGGCAGGGCGACCCGGAGCTCGACGACGACGTCCGCGCGTTCTTCCGCTACCACGCCTGCCTCGTCGAGCCGTGGGACGGGCCGGCGGGTGTCGTGTTCGCAGACGGACGTGTCGTCGGCGCCAGGCTCGACCGCAACGGGCTTCGGCCGCTCCGGCTCGCGATCTCCGACGACGGCCTCGTCGTCTGCTCCTCGGAGGCCGGAACCGTGGACTTCGTCGGAGGACATCGCGTGCGCCGAGGGAGGCTCGGCCCCGGCGAGATGGTCGCGGTGGACCCCGCGGGCGCAGGGATCGAGACGACCGCGCAGCTCGAGCGCCGGCTCGCGCGGCGACGCCCGTACCGCCGCTGGCTCGGGCGTCACCTCACCGTCCTCGAGCCGGGACTGCCGGACCCGCCGCCCGCGATCGACCTTACCCCGCGGCAGGTCGCGGCAGGGTACACGCGCGAGGAGCTCTCGCTCGTCCTCCGGCCGGCGGCGGCCGGCGGGCACGAGCCCGTCTCGTCGATGGGCGACGACACCGCCCTTCCCCCGCTCGCCAGCCGCGCGCGGCCCCTGTACTCGTACTTCCGCCAGCGCTTCGCGCAGGTCACGAACCCTCCGCTCGATCACCTCAGGGAACGGAGCGCGATGTCCCTTCGCACCTTCCTCGGCGCGCGGGCTCCCCTGCTCACTGAGAAGCCCGAGGCGGCGCGGCTGCTCGAGCTCGAGACGTTCTTCCTTTACGCGTCCGAGCTCCGTCGCGTCGAGCACACCCCGCTCGACGCGACGTTCGGCGCAGGCGAGTCCCTCGAGTCCGCCTGCACCCGCCTCGGCGAGCACGCGCTCGCGGCCCTTCGCTCCGGTGCGTCGATTCTGCTCTTGACCGATTCGGCTTCGAGCCCGAGCCGCCCGGCGGTGCCCGCACTCCTAGCCGTCGGCGCGGTCCAGCACCGGCTCCTCGAAGCCGGAGTGCGGTCGCGGGGCTCGCTGCTCGTCCAGAGCGACGAGCCCCGCGAGTCGCACCACTTCGCCTGCCTGCTCGGCTACGGCGCCGACGCGATCTTTCCGCGGCTCGCGCTGGAGACGGTCGCCGCGCTGGCGGTCGCGGACACGCTCGGAGGGGACCACCCGTCTTCCGCGGAGGCACAGGCCCGGTTCCGCGCGGCGATGGAGGCCGGCGTGCTCAAGGTCCTGGCGAAAATGGGGATCTCGGACCTCGCGTCCTATCGCGGGGCACAGCTCTTCGAGGCGATCGGGCTCGCGCCGGACCTCGTCGAGCGCTTCTGGCCCGGCACGCCCCGCCTCGCAGGCGGCATCGGCCTGCCGCAGCTCGAGCAGGAGGTGCACGCGAGGCAGTCCGCCGCCTACACGACGGGATCGCCGCGGCTCGAGAACCCGGGCTACGTCAAGTTTCGGCGCGGGGGCGAGCCGCACGCGACGAGCCCGGACGTCGTCGCCGCACTCCAGGACGTCGCCGCCGCGCACGCGCTGCGAAAGGCGGTGGCCGCAGGTGAGCGTGATGACGCCGGCGAGCGAGCGTACGCGCGCTTCGCCGCCCTCGTGAACGAGCGCGCACCGCTCGAGATCCGCGATCTGCTCGAGCCGGTCTCAGGCCCGGCCGTGGCGCTCGCGGCGGTCGAGCCGGCCGCTTCGATCGTGACGCGGTTCTCGGGCGGAGCTATGTCCCATGGCGCACTGTCCGCGGAGGCGCACGAGACCGTGGCGATCGCGCTCGGCTCGCTCGGAGCGAGAGCCAATACCGGCGAAGGCGGTGAGGACCCGGCTCGCTACCGCACCGAGCGCAACTCCGCGATCAAGCAGGTCGCCTCGGGGCGCTTCGGCGTGACGGCCGAGTACCTCGCGTTCGCGGACGAGATCCAGATCAAGATTGCGCAGGGCTCGAAGCCCGGGGAAGGCGGCCAGCTCCCGGGCCACAAGGTCTCGGTCGAGATCGCGCGGCTCCGGCACACGCAGCCCGGCGTGCCGCTGATCTCGCCTCCGCCGCATCACGACATCTACTCGATCGAGGACCTCGCCCAGCTCGTCTTCGACCTCAGGCAGGTGAATCCCCGCGCCGAGATCTCCGTGAAGCTCGTCGCCTCGGCCGGAGTCGGGCTCGTGGCCGCTGGATGCGTGAAAGCGCTCGCGGACGTCGTGCACGTCGCAGGCGCGGATGGAGGAACGGGCGCAAGCCCACTCTCCTCGATCAAGAACGCGGGCGCCCCGTGGGAGCTCGGGCTGGCCGAGACGCAGCGCACGCTCGTCGCCGAAGGTCTTCGTGGCCGCGTCCGCCTGCGGGTCGACGGCGGCCTGAAGACGGGCCGCGACGTGCTCCTCGCAGCCCTGCTGGGTGCCGACGAGTACTCGTTCGGGACCGCGCTGCTCCTGGCCGAGGGCTGCCTCATGGTCCGGTCGTGCCACCTCGACACCTGCCCGGTCGGGATCGCGACCCAGCGGCCGGAGCTCAGGAGCAAGTTCGCGGCGACGCCCGAGATGGTTTCGACCTATCTGCTCTTCGTCGCCGAGGAGGTCCGTCAGGGCCTCGCGGCGATCGGGCTGCGGTCGCTCGAGGAGGCGGTCGGCCGAACCGACCTGCTTCGCCGGCGCGAGACGGGCGAGCCGCGCGCCGACGCGCTCGTCCTCGATCCGTTGCTCGGCTCGGACGGCGACGGCCCGCGCCGGTTCGCCGGCGAAGAGCGCCTCGCCGCGGAGGGTGGCGAGCTCGGCGAGCGACTCGCGACCGACGCGGCACCGGCGCTCGTCGAAGCGAGGCTCGTCGAGCTCGCGTACCGGATCCGGAACCAGGACCGAGCGGTCGGCGCAAGGCTCGGCGGCGAGCTCGGTCGCGCGTTCGGCGACGGCGCTCCGCCGGGACGCGTTCGCGCGAGCCTCCAGGGCAGCGCGGGCCAGAGCTTCGGTGCTTTCCTGGGCCGGGGCGCGCGGCTCGCGCTCACCGGCGAGGCGAACGACTACGTCGGCAAGGGTATGAGCGGGGGCCGCATCTCCATTCGCCCACCCGGTCTCGACGCGGGCGACCCGGTTCTGGTCGGCAACACCGTGCTCTACGGCGCCACGGGCGGCGAGCTCTTCTGCGCGGGCCGGGCGGGAGAGCGCTTCGCGGTCCGCAACTCCGGTGCGGTCGCCGTCGTGGAAGGGACGGGGGACCACGCGTGCGAGTACATGACCGGCGGCACGGTCGTCGTCCTCGGGGAGACGGGCCGGAACGTCGCGGCCGGGATGACCGGGGGAACGCTCTGGGTGCACGACCCGAAGGACCGACTGCGACCGCGCGTCAACGTCGAGCTCGTCGCGCTCGTGCGGCCGACGATGAGCGAACTCGAGGAGGCACGTGCGCTCGTCCTGCTCCACGAGCAGGCGACGGGATCGCCGCGCGCGGCGGCGCTGCTCGCCCGCTGGGACCGTGAGGCGCGGCACTGGTGGTGCGTCTCGGCGAAGGACGAGGTCGCCCGGCTCGAGCGCGCGAACGAGGGAACGGCGGCGAGGAGCGCGGCCGCACCGGAAGCCTCCGAGGTGTTGGCCTAGCTCTCGATCGCGGCGCGGAGGACCTCGCGAGCGTCTTCGGCGACCGGGTCGCCGTGCGTCGGGAGGAGGAGCTCGAGCGGGAGGTCGGCGAGCGGCCGCAGGCGCGCGCGGAGCTCGTCGCGCGTCATCCCCTCTTCGAGCCACGACTCGGGCTGGAGGCGGAAGCCGCGCTGCCCGCCGAGGAAGGCGTCCCCGATGACGAGCCCGCGGTGGCTCCGCAGCCAGAGGGTCGCCTCGCCCTCGCTCGCATAGCCGCCCGGGTGCGGCTCGACGTCGCCCGGCAGGTCGTCGCCGATCGCGTACGCGACGATCGGGAAGTCGAGCTCGCGTGCGCTCTCCGCGGGCGCGTGGACGACCGCGCCGAGACGCTCGACGAGCTCTGCCGAGCTCCGCGCGTGCGAGCCACAGGTGAGGACGACGACGATCGGCCTGCCCGCCGCGAGCTCCTCGACCTCGATGACCTCGACGAGCGGGTCGAAGAGGACGAGCGAGTCGCCTGCATCGAGCGCGTACGAGCGCACCTCGCGCTCCCACCCGTCCGGGCCGCCGTCAGCGGGCGTCCAGTCCGGATGGGAGGCGCTCCACGTGCTCAGCCCTGGCCGGAGCTCGTTCATGCCGCGGGCTTGTGACACACGGCCTCGACGTTGTTGCGGTCGAGGTCGAAGACGTCTGCGCCGTAGTAGTGCTCGTGATAGACGGTACGCGGTCCGGGCGCGCCGTTGTCCTCTCCCCCGGCCGCGAGTGCTGCTTCGTGGAAGCGATCGACGCTCTCCCGGTCGGGGCTTGAGAAGGCGACGTGGACGCCGCTCTGCGGCTCGGAGCGAGTGCCGATCCAGAACTCGGGCTTGCCGCCTCTCCCGAAGCCGCACCCGATGCCGGGGAACTCCATGAGCGGCTCGTAGCCGAGGGGCGCGACCGCCGCCTCGTAGAACCGCTTGCTCGCGTCGTAGTCGTGCACGTCGAGGCCGACGTGGTCGATCATCTCCGCCCTTCCGTGGTCGGTACAGTCGCCGCGCATGTTCCTGGAAAACGGCGTCATCCGCACGATGGACGACGCGCTTCCCGTCGCGCGGGCCCTCGCGATCGCGGGCGACAGGGTCGCCGGGGGCGTCGGGACCCACGAGAACGCGCTCCCGATACCGGAGGTCGTCGATCTCGGTGGACGGTGCGTGCTGCCCGGGTTCACCGACTCGCACGTCCACTTCCCGACCTGGTCGCTCGCGCAGCGGGACGTGAAGCTCGACGGAGCGGCGTCGCTCGCCGAGGCGCTCGAGCGCGTGCGCGCGCACGAGCGGAGCGGCGCGTGGATCCGTGGGACCGGCTGGCGCTCGGCCGACTGGGAGGCGCAGCCCACGATGGAGGCGCTCGATGAGGTGACGGGCGCAACACCGACGGCGCTCTGGGCGAAGGACTACCACTCGCTCTGGCTCAACTCGGCGGCCCTCGAGCTCGCCGGGGGCGACCTGGAGGTCGACGGCGGCGTCGTCGAGCGGGACGAGGCCGGCGAGCCGATCGGCATCCTCCGCGAGGAGTCGGCCTGGCACTATCGGGCGCGGTTCTCCGCGGTCACCGAGGACGAGTGGGTGGACGCCACCCGCGAGGGGCTCCGCCTCGCGGCGAGCCGAGGGGTCGCGGCCGTGCACGACAAGGACGGCTGGCTCGGCGCGGCGCGAGTCTTCCAGCGGATCGCCGAGAACGAGGGCCTCTCGCTGCGTGTCTGGCAGTCGATCCCCTACGAGCGGCTCGACGAGCTGGAGGCGCTCCCCTTCCGCTCGCGCCTGGGCGACGACTACCTGCGGATCGGCTACCTCAAGGTGTTCATGGACGGCACGCTCGGGTCGCAGACGGCGTGGATGCTCGACGGGTCGGGCGTGCGGATCACGAGCGGGGACGAGCTCGAGGAGATCGTCCGCCGCGCTGCCGGAGCAGGCTGGCCGGTCGCCGTGCACGCGATCGGCGACCGCGCCAACCGCGAGGCGCTCGATGCGTTCGAGGCGACGCGTGACGCGTGGGGGCCGCTCGGTCTCCGTCAGCGCATCGAGCACGCGCAGTGCCTCGCGCCCGAAGACGTCGGCCGCTTCGCGGAGCTCGGCGTCGCGTGCTCGGTCCAGTTCAGCCACGCGCCGTCGGATCGCGATCTCGCCGAGCGTTACTGGCCGGACAGGGTGACGGGTACGTATGCGTTCCGCTCGCTCTGGAAGTCGGGAGCGGTCGTGGCGAACGGCTCCGATGCGCCGATCGAGGAGCTCGACCCGCTCGCAGGCATCCGGGCCGGCGTGCTGCGCACGATCGACGCGCGCGAGGCCTGGCGGCCCGAAGAGGCGGTCACGATCGAGCAGGCCCTCCTCGCGTCCACGGTGAATCCCGCCTGGCTCGCCGGGGACGAGCGGTCGCGCGGGAAGCTCGTTCCCGGGTACCTCGCCGACCTCGTCGTGCTCGGCCGGGACCCGGTCGAGTGCCCGCCGGACGAGCTCGGGAGCGTCGAGGTCGTGGCGACGATGGTGGGCGGCCGCTGGGTGCACAACCCTCCGCCCTGGAGCTAGCGGCCGTGCAGCGCATCGGCCGTGAAGAGGGACGACGCCTGTTCGGCTCCGATCCCGCGGGCTACGACTCCGCCCGTCCGGGTCACGCCGAGCGCGTCTACGACGTTCTGGTCGAGCGCTGTGGCCTCACGCCCGGCACGGCCGTTCTGGAGGTGGGACCGGGCACCGGCCAGGCAACGCGGCGCCTGCTCGATCTCGGTGCCGATCCATTGGTGGTAGTGGAGCCGAATTCGGCGCTCCGCGAATACCTCCAGGGGTCATTGGCGACGCCTGTGGACGTCCGAGCTACTGCACTCGAGGACGCGGAGCTTCCGGCGGCGGCGTTCGATCTGGCGGTCGCGGCATCGGCGTTCCACTGGGTGGACGAGAAGCGCGGGGCTCGCAAAGCTCTTTGCCGCGCTCCGCCCCGGCGGGTGGGTGGCGACGTGGTGGACGCTCTTCGGCGAGGGCGGCCAGCCGGACGCGTTCATGAAGGCGATCGACCCGCTGCTCGAGAGCCTCGACAGAAGCCCGACGGCCGGTCCGGAAGGGCGTCCGCCCCACGCGCTCGACACGGAAGCGCGGGTCGCAGCCTTCCACGCGGCCGGCTTCGAACTGCCCGAGCACGAGCTGATTCCCTGGCATGCGGACTGGGACACGAACGGCATTCGGAACCTGTACGCCTCGTTCTCCCCGATCGCGCGCCTCGAGGACGACCGCCGCGCGAGGATCCTGGACGGCATCGCGCGGATAGCCGAGGAGGAGTTCGGCGGCCGTATCGAGCGAGTGCTGCGGACCTCGCTGTACACGGCGCGCCGCCCAGCGGTCGTACACTGAGCCCGTGACAGCTCGCACGATGCTCCCCGTCCACGAAACCGGGATCTGCTCGGTGGCGACGGCCGCGGAGATCGTCGGCTCGAAGTGGACGGTGCTCATCGTCCACGACCTGTCTGAGGGCCCGCGGCGCTTCACGGAGCTCGAGCGCTCCTGCGAGGGCATCAGCCCCCGAACGCTCGCGGAGCGCCTGCGCTGGCTCGAGGCCGAGGAGATGGTCGTGCGGCGAAGCTATCCGGAGTCTCCGCCGCGCGTCGAGTACGCGCTGACGCCGAAGGGCTCCGCGCTGCTCCCGATCGTGCGCGAGATGCGCCGCTTCGGCCACGAATGGCTCGGCTGCGGCGTGCACGACGCGTAGGGCGGGGTCGAGCGAGAGGGCGATCGCCGGGCATGCCTTGCGCCGACACCTTGGTTGAGGGCGTAGAGGCCGGGTATGCCCCGGCCCCTCGTCAACCGGTCAGCGCCCGCGCGAGCACCCGATCGCGGAGCCGCGTCGGCATTCGTTCGATCCACGCGCGCAGGTGCGCGTCGCGGCCGACCAGGTAGCGCGCCTTCGGGCGCCGAGCGGTCAGCGCGTGCTCGACCGCCTTCGCGACCTCCTCCGGGTCGGCGCCTTCGCCCCGGGAGAGCGCGACCTCGCGGAACTTCGCCACCGCCGACGCGTATAGCGCCGCGCGCTCCGGATCGAAGCGAGCCCGTAGCTCGTCCGCCCGCTCGGCGCCCTTGCGCCAGATAGGCGTCGCGATGCTCCCCGGCTCGGCGATCGAGACCGTGATCCCGAACGGGAGCAGCTCCACCCGGAGCGAGTCGGCGATCGCCTCCAGCGCATGCTTCGAGGCCGCGTACGGCCCGAGGAAGGGGAGCGCGCTGCGCCCGCCGATCGAGCCCATGAGGACGACTCTCCCCCGCGCTCGCCGCAGCGCCGGGAGGAAGGCCTGCGTCACCGCCACCTGGCCGACGACGTTCACCTCGAGCTGATGCCGCAGCTCATCGAGCGGGACGAGCTCGAGCGGGGCCGCGATGGCGATCCCCGCGTTGTCCACGAGCCCGTCGAGGCTCGGCCCCACCAGCTCGGCGGCGGCCGCGATCTGCTCGCCCTCGATGACGTCGAGCGAGAGCGGCTCGATCCCGCACTCGCGTAACGACGCGGCATCCTCCTCGGTCCGGACGCCGCCGAACACGCTCCAGCCGGCCCGGGACAGCCGGCCCGCGCAGGCAAGGCCGATGCCCGACGACGCCCCGGTGACGACGACGGTCTTCACGCAGGGATCGTAGGGGCGAGGCTTGCCTCGCCCTAGTCGGCAAGACCGGCTGAGCGCAACTCGCCGAGCGCACGCTCGGACTTCTCGAGCCCGTCGATGCCCATTCCTTCGAGGACCCGCGGGGTCTTCGTGAACTGGATGTCGCGATAGTCAACGACCTGCCAGCGGTTCCCCCAGGGATCGAGGATGTCGTGACTGCCGACGATCTCGGCGCCGGCTTCCCGCGCCCGGCGCACCACCTCCGCCTGGTCGTCGACGACGAGCCCGAAGTGCCCGCCGGAGACCGGCCCCCGAACGGTCTCGAGCGCGATGAACTGGTCGCCCAGGTCCACGAACGCCATCGAGCCGGCTCGGCCCCGCAGCTTGACGTCGTCGACGATGCGCTGGAAGAACGCGATCGCCTCGTCCACGTCGCCGACCTCGACCGCGATGTGGTTAATGCCGACGAGCCGCGTCATACCGGTAGCAACCGGGTCGATCGGCAGGTTATTCCGCGGGGCGCGGCGGGACGGGCGGGGTCAGACCCCTGACGTGCCCGGTTCGGCCCAGACCCCGACCAGCTCGACGATCGTCGCGGCGGCCGCGGCCATGTCCTGCACGCTCGCCCACTCACGCACGGAGTGGTAGTCCTGCCCGCCCGTGAAGAGGTTCGGCGTCGGAAGGCCCTGCGCGGAGAGAACCGCTCCGTCCGTTCCGCCTCGAATGATCGAGAGCGCAGGATCGAGACCGACGCGGCGGATCGCCTCGAGCGCAGCTTCCACGACCCGTGGCGTCCGCTCGATGAACGGCCGCATGTTCCGGTAGGAGTCGCGTTCCTCGATCTCGACGTGTGCGCGCGGCTCGCGTTCCGCGATCGAGTCGGCGAGCGTGCGCAGGAGCCGGGTGTGCTCCTCCAGCAGCTCCTCGTCGTGGTCGCGGACGATGAGATCGACGATCGCCGTCTCGGAGTTGCCCGAGATCCGGTGCGGATGGACGTAGCCCTCGCGCTCCTCCGTCGTCTCGGGTGAGAGCCGGTCGGCGGGAAGCGACGCGACGAGATCGGCGGCGAGCTTCACCGCGTTCACGAGCCTGCCCTTGGCCGTCCCGGGGTGGACCGAGCGCCCGTGGATGGTCACGCGCACGGACCTCGCGGAGAACGTCTCGATCTCGACCTCGCCGAGCCCCGAGCCGTCGAGCGTGTATGCGACGTCGGCTCCGAAGCCTTCGAGATCGAAGTCCTCGGCCCCCCGCCCGACCTCCTCGTCGACGGTGAACGCGACGCGGATCGGCGCGCGCGGCTGTTCCGGATTGCGGACGAGGTACGCGACCGCCGCCACGATCTCGGCGATCCCGGCCTTGTCGTCCGCCCCGAGCAGCGTCGTCCCGTCGCTCGTCACGATGTCGTGCCCGACCCGCTCGGCGAGCGCAGGCAGCTGGTCGGGGTCGAGAACCTGTCGTGAGTCGCCGGGCAGCCGAATCGGCGCGCCGTCCCAGGCCCGGTGCACGATCGGCGCGACTCCGGTTCCGGAGACGTCCGGGCTCGTGTCCACGTGCGCGAGCAGGCCGACGACGGGTGCTCCGTCCGTGCCGGGCAGGCTCGCGAAGACCGAGGCGCCGTCGTTCAGCTCCGCGTCGGCCAGGCCGAGCTCACGCAGCTCCTCGACGAGGAGCCGTGAGAGGTCGAGCTGTTTCTGGGTGCTCGGCCGCTCGCTGACACGGTGCTCGGCCTGCGTGTCGACCTTCGCGTAGCGCAGGAACCGGTCGAGGACGTCGTCGGCGAGCTCGGCCGCGAGCTCGCTCGCGAACGGGGCCCTAGCCAAGCTGTCCGAGCCGGCGGTACGTCTCACGAATCGCGTCGACGCCGAGGGTGAGGTGTGCCGCGGGAAAGCGCTCGTTCGGCGAGTGGGCGTTCGCGTCGCTCGTGGCGATGCCCGTCGAGATCGTCGGAATCCCCCGCGCGGCGAGGCTCGCGACGACGGGCACCGAGCCCCCGACCCTGACCAGGAGCGACGATCCTCCGAAGACGCTCTCGAACGCCTCGCGGGCGAGCGCGAGCGCGGGTGCATCGGGCGAGACCAGTCCCGGCTCGGCGGCGGAGACGAGCTCGACCTCGAGCTCCGCCCCCTCGGGTGCCGCGTCGCGCAGCAGCTTCTCGAAAGCGGCGCACACGTCCTTCACGTTCTGGCCGGCGGCGATCCTGATCGAGACGTTCGCCCTCGCCTCCACGGGCAGGACGGTCTTGACGAGGTCGGGTGAGCCTCCTGCGATCCCGTGCACGTCCACCGACGGCTCCACCCAGGTTCGCGTGTAGTACTCCTCGAGCGCGTGCGCGTCGGACGGGCGGGCGCCGACCTCCGCAAGCGACTCCGCGCCGGCCGGCAGCGTCGCCCAGCTCTCGCGTTCCTCGGTAGTCGGCGGCTCGAGCCCGACCCGCAGAGGCTCCGGGATGCGGCCGTCCTTCGCCGTCACGGCCGAGAGCGCCTGCGTGAGCGCGTGCAGCGCGTTGAGCGCGACGCCGCCGAAGAGACCCGAGTGCAGGTCCCGCGCTCCGGTTCGCACCGTGACGTGGAAGTAGCAGAGGCCGCGGAGGGCTGTGTTGAACGTGGGAACTCCCGGTCGCACCATGTCGCCGTCGAGGACGATCGCGGCATCGGCTCCTCGCTCGTCGGCTGCGACCCACTCGACGATCGACTGACCCCCGACCTCCTCCTCGGAGTCGAGCGCGAAGCGGACGTTGACGGGCAGCTCGCCGGCCACGGAGAGCTGACGCGCCGCCTCGACGAGCATCAGGAGCTGGGCCTTGTCGTCCGCGACGCCTCGCGCGTACAACCAGCCGTCGCGCTCCGCTAGCTCGAACGGCGGCGAGTCCCAGAGGTCGAGCGGGTCCGGCGGCTGCACGTCGAAGTGCGCGTACACGAGGACGGTGGGGGCGGAATCGGCGCCGTTCGAGGCCCGGACCTCCCCGATGACGAGCGGGCGCGCGCCGTTGGAGGGGACGACGTCCGCCTCGCCCCCGGCGGCACGGATTCGATCCGCAACCCACTGCGCCGCGTGCTCGACGTCGCCCGCGTGCGCCGGGTCGGCGCTCACGGACGGGATGGCGATCAGCTCGGCGAGCTGCGCTCGAAGGTCTTCGTACGACGCCGCAGACACGGGCGCGCAGTGTAGTAGCGGCGAGGCTTGCCTCGCCCTCCGAACCGTGACGTCGGTGAAGCGAGGCAAGCCTCGCCCTCGGAGCAGCCGGTTCCCGCAGCCTCAGGCGACGTCGCGGACGCGTTGTGCGTCCGCGAGCGCGCGGAGCTTCTTCAGCCCCTGGTGCTCGATCTGCCGGATCCGCTCGCGGGTGACGTTGAACGCGCGGCCGACCTCGTCGAGAGTCCGTGGCTGCTGGCCGTCGAGCCCGTAGCGGAGCTCGAGCACGCGGCGCTCCCGCTCCGAGAGGGCGGCGAGAATCGTGTGCAGCGCCTCGCGCTGGAGCGCGGTCTCGGCGAGCTCGTCCGGCAGCGGCGCCGACTCGTCGGCGAGGAAGTGACCGAACTCGGACTCGTCGTCGTCGCCCACCGGCTTCTCGAGCGAGACCGGGGTCTGCGCGCTCCGCCTGATGTGCTCGACCTCATCCGACGACATCTCGAGCTCGCGCGCGATCTCCTCGATGGTCGGCTCACGCCCGCGCTCGGCGCGAAGCTTGCGCTCCGAGCGGAGGATCCTGTTGAGCTTCTCGACGACGTGGACGGGCATCCGGATCGTCCGGCCCTTGTCCGCGATCGCGCGCGCGACTGCCTGACGGATCCACCAGGTCGCGTACGTCGAGAACTTGAACCCCTTGCGGTAGTCGAACTTCTCGGCGGCGCGGACGAGCCCGATCGTGCCCTCCTGGATGAGGTCGAGGAACGGGAGGCCCTGGTTCCGGTAGCGCTTCGCGATCGAGACGACGAGGCGGAGGTTCGCCTCGACCATCGCCTGCTTCGCGCTGTGGTCGCCACGCTCGATCCGCTTCGCGAGCTCGACCTCCTGCGCGGCCGTGAGCAGGGGGACCTTGCCGATGTCCTTCAGGAACAGCTGGAGCGCATCGGTCGTGATCTCGCCCGAGCTGACCGCCGGCGCCGCCGGTTCCACTTCCGCCTCGTCGTCTGCGTGGACGACCTCGATCTGCGCCTCGTCGAGCGCGGCGTAGAACTCGTCGAGCTGAGCCGTGTCGAGCCCGAGCTCGTCGAGTGCGAGCGCGATCTCGTCGGCGTCGAGCCGGCCGGCCTGCTGACCGCTCTCGAGCAGGCGCTGAGCCTCGTCTGTCGCCAGCACCTCTTCGATCGGCGCTCGGCGGGTGGTGCTCTCCGGTTCAGCGGCTGCCAACGCCCCCCCTTGATCGCTCGGCGGTCACACGGTAGTCACGCTAGCGGCTGGCGTCAAAAGAGCCGGGCCCTCAGCCCCCGGAACCGCGTGCCGCTCGGATCGTCTCGAGATACCGCGCGGCCTCGCTCGCGAGAGGCGAGGCGTTCCGAGCTCGCGACGCCAGCCGGAGCTGGCGCTCGGCTTCGTCGATCCGCCCCGTCCAGAGCAGGAGCAGGCCGAGATGGAAGCGCACGGTCGGCTCGCCGGGAAACGTCCGCGTCAGCGGGCCGAGGCGCCCGAACGCGTCCTCGGGGCGCGCCTTGTCGAAGCGACCGACTGCCGCAGCCACGTTCGCCTCGGCATCGTGGGGCGCGAGCCGAGCGGCCCTGGCGTACGCCTCGCGCGCGGACACCGGGCGCCCGACGCGCTGGAGCCCGACGCCGTAGAGCAGGAGCTCGGGGACGCCGCCGCGCTCCGATCGCGCGCGCAGTGCGTCGAGCTGCCGCGCGGCGGGAAGCTGCGTGATCTCCAGCGGCGCCGAGAACGAGGGGACGAACGTCGGCAATCCGCGCGGAAGCATCGGAAAGAGGAGATTGCCGGCCAGGACTGCGTACGGCGTGTCCGGCTCAGCCGCGCCGACTGCCTGCCAGGCCGCAACAGGGTCTCCGCGTCCGGCCCAGAGCCGCGCGAGCCCGAGATGCAGCTGCACGACACCGCTCTCGGGATAGAGCTTCGCGAGCTGCTCGACCCGGTCGTAGCCGGTCGGCCAGGCGGCAAGCGCGAGGCCGACCTTCGCCTCGAGGGAGTCGTGCCGCGCGAAGAGCGCGCTTGCGGAGCGCACGTCGCCGCGCGCGTAGAGATCTGCTCCGCGCCGGAGGTCGCGTGCTTCGGCGTCCTCCCGGAACCCGAGCGAGAGCGACAGCGGTGGCCTCCCCGGGCGCGGCTTCGCCTCCGCGGTTGCCTCGCTCGATCCGTCCCCGGCAGAGACGACCGCGACCGCGACGACTGCGACTGCGGCGGCCGAGGCGAGCGCGACGAGCCCGATGATGCGCGTGCGAGCGGTCACGCGGCGACGATAGCCGCGACCGAGCCGCGTCCAGCCGGGTTGGCTGCGGAGAGCCCGCCGCTATAGTTCGGAAAGTAATGGCCGGGTACCGAGAGCTGCTCGCGCGCGTCAAGGACGAGATCGACGAGATCTCGACCGTGGAGGCGCACGAGCGGCTGGGCGACCAGGATGCTCCGCTCTTCGTCGACGTCCGCGAGCCGGACGAGTGGGACGAGGGCCACATTCCCGGAGCCGTCTACACCGGCCGCGGACGGCTCGAGCAGCGGATCGAAGGGCTCGTCCCCGACAAGACCCGTCCGCTCGTCGTCTACTGCTCCGCGGGCTCCCGTTCCGCGTTCGCCGCGAAGGCGCTCGGCGAGCTGGGGTACGAGAACGTGCTGAATCTCGCCGGCGGCTTCTCCGAATGGAAGCGTAACGGCTACGAGGTCACCATCCCGCGCGCCCTCTCCCCCGAGCAGCGCTCGCGCTACAGCCGCCATCTCCTCATCCCCGAGGTGGGCGAGGAGGGGCAGCAGCGGCTGCTCGACGCCCGCGTCCTCCTCATCGGCGCCGGCGGGCTCGGCTCCCCCGCGTCGCTCTACCTCGCAGCGGCAGGAGTCGGGACGGTCGGCATCGTCGACGCCGACGTCGTCGACGAGTCGAACCTCCAGCGCCAGATCGTCCATGCCACCGACCGGCTCGGCGAGCCGAAGGTCGCGTCGGCGAAGCGGACGCTCGAGGCCCTGAACCCGGACGTCCACGTGCTGCCGTTCGAGGAGCGGCTCACCTCGGAGAACGTCGACCGCATCCTCGGCGAGGGCTGGGACGTCATCGTGGACGGCGCCGACAACTTCCCCACGCGCTATCTCCTGAACGACGCGTCGGTCTGGCACAGGATCCCCGTCGTGCACGGGTCGATCTTCCGCTTCGAGGGCCAGGTGACCGTGTTCGCGCCCGGTGACGGCCCGTGCTACCGCTGCCTCTTCCCGCAGCCGCCGCCGCCCGAGCTCGCACCGAGCTGCGCGGAGGGCGGCGTCCTCGGCGTGCTGCCGGGGATCATCGGGTCGATCCAGGCGAACGAGACGCTGAAGCTGATCCTCGAACGCGGCGACACGCTCGCTGGGCGTCTTCTCCTCTTCGACGCGCTCGGGACGACCCTCGACGAGGTCACCGTCCGCCGCGATCCGGAGTGCCCGGTCTGCGGCGACCACCCGACCATCACCGAGTACGTCGACTACGTCGAGTTCTGCAACGCACCGGCGGTGCATCGCTTGTGACACGCGTGCGTATCCCACCGATGCTCCGCGCCGACGTCGGCGGAGCCCGCGACCTCGAGGCGGAGGGCGACACCGTCGGCGATGTGATCGAGGATCTCGTCGATCGCTATCCACCGCTCCGAGCCCAGCTGTACGAGGACGGGAACCTCGGCTCGTTCGTCAACGTCTATCTCGGCGGTGAGGACGTCCGCACGCTCGACGGCCTCGAGACGCCGATCCGGAACGGCGCGACCGTGATCCTCCTGCCGGCGATGGCCGGTGGGCTCTAGAGTCGAGACCGGCGTCCTCGGCCTGATCGGCTCGACGCCGCTCGTCGAGCTCGAGCGCCTGTCGCCCTCGCCGTCGGTGCGGCTCTTCGCGAAGCTCGAAGGGCAGAACCCGACGGGCTCGACGAAGGACCGGGTCGCCAAGGCGATGATCGACGCCGCGGAGGCCTCGGGCGAGCTCGAGCCGGGTCGCCGGCTGCTCGAGCCGACGAGCGGGAACACGGGCATCTCTCTCGCCCTCGTCGCGAAGCTCCGCGGCTATCCGCTCACGTGCGTGCTGCCGGCGAACGTGACGGAGGAGCGGCGGCGCCTGCTGCGACTCTACGGCGCCGAGATCGTGGAGTCGCCGGCCGAGGAGGGATCGAACGGCGCCGTCCGCCTAGCGCTCGAGCTCGCGGAGCGCGAGCCGTCGTACTTCATGCCCTTCCAGTACGGGAACGCGGCCAACCCGCTCGCCCACTACGAGGGCACCGGCGCCGAGATCGCCGCCGCCCTCGACCGCGTCGACGTCTTCGTCGCCGGTCTCGGCACCGGAGGGACGCTGATGGGCGCCGGAGAGCGGCTGCGCGAGGCCTTTCCCGGCGTCGTCGTGGCCGCCGCCGAGCCCCTGCCCGGCGACGCGGTCATGGGCCTGCGCTCGCTCGAGGACGGCTACGTCCCGCCGATCCTCGACGTGGCGAAGCTCGACCGGAAGCTCCTCGTCTCGAATGCGGAGGCGGTTGCCGGACTGCGGCTCCTCCTCGAGCGGGAGGGGCTATTCGGCGGCGTCTCGTCGGGCGCCGTCGTGCACGCCGCGCTACGCCTCGCGGACGAGCTCGAGGAGGGCGTCGTCGTCTGCGTGCTCGCGGACGGAGGCTGGAAGTACCTCTCGGCCGACTTCTGGGAGACGGACGACGTCGAGGCGGCGATGGAGCGCTCGATCTGGTGGTAGTGCCGGAGGCCGTGCGAGCGGCCCTCGTCGAGCACGCGGAGTCCGAGCAGCCGAACGAGGCGTGTGGCGTTCTCGTCCTCCGTGAGGGCGTCGCGGAGCGCTACGTCGCCGGACGAAATGCAGCGGCTTCCCCCTATCGCTTCGAGCTGGACGTCGACCCCGAGACGTGGTTCCTCGAGGACGACGGCTTCGAGCTCGCCGTGTTCCACTCGCATCTCTCCTCCCCGCCCCGCCCCTCCCGGACGGACGTCGAGAACATCGGCCTCTGGGCCGGGCGCCCGTACCTCATCTACACCGTGCGAACCGGCGAGCTCGCGGCGTGGCGCATCGAGAACGGGGCGATCGAGCCGCTTTCGCTCAGCGCGACCGAGGCGTGAGACCGCGCGGGGTCAGGCTTCAGCCTGACCGGGTGTTGGAGTGCGACACGAACGCGACATCCCAAGGACGGGGTCAGGCTAAAGCCTGACCCACCGGTCGTACGGCGAGGTCGATCGCCCGGCCTTCGGCCGCGGAGCGATACAGCGCGTCGATCGCCCGCGCCTGCCCGAGCGCGTCCGGGCGGCCGAGGAGCGGCGCGGCCGTCCCCTCCGCCGCAGCTGCGAAGTTCGCGAGCTCCAGCTCGAACGAGCTCACCTCGGGGACCTCGGCATGGCTCGTCTTTCCGTCACGGTCGATTCGCACGTCCCATCCCCAGTCGAGGCGGAAGGGAGCCTCGACCACGAGGGATCCGTCCTCACCGTACGCCTCGAGCCGTTGCCGTCTCGGCTGCACGAACGAGCAGTCGACATGAGCGACGACGTCGTTGGCGAAGCGGAGCGTCCCGTTGAAGGTCACGTCGACGCCGGTGGCGCCGACGACCTGCTCGCCGAGCGCGCGCACCGGCTCACCCGCGAGGAGGCGCGAGAAGTTGACGCCGTAGCAACCCACGTCCATGAGCGATCCCCCGTCGAGCTCGGGGCGGAACCTCGGGTCGTCGGGTCGCCGGAGATGGAAAGCGAAGGTGGCGCGAAGGGCCCGGAGCCTGCCGAGCGCGCCGTCCGAGACCAGCTCGGCGACGATGGCCGTCTGCGGGTGGTGGCGGTACATGAACGCCTCCATGAGGACGAGGCCGGACCCCTCGGCGAGGTCGAACGCCTCTTCCACCTCGGCGGGATGCCGGGAGTACGGCTTCTCGGCGAGCACGTGCTTTCCCGCTTCCAGGCTGCGCATCGTCCACTCGTGGTGGAGGCCGTTCGGGAGCGGGATGTACACGGCGTCCACGCCCTCGTCGGCGAGCAGCTCCTCGTACGAGCCGTGCGGGCGCGGGATGTCGTGCTCGCCCGCGTACGCCCGTGCCCGATCGCCGTCGCGGCTCGCCACGGCTACGACCTCGACCTGCTCCGTGGCACGGGCGGCCGCCAGGATCTCGTCGTTGATCCTCGCAGTCGAGAGCAGGCCGAGCCTCATTGACGAGCCTCGGTCGTTCCTGCAGGAGCTCGAATGTGCGGTGGCGGAGCAGGCGGTTCGTCCGAGCCCGCGCCGGTCGCCTCGATGGCACCGGCGATCGCATCGAGTATCGCGTCGTCGAGCACGAGGTCCGAGGCAGGCACCCAACCCTCGACGTGGCGTGCGGTCCGGGCGCCCACGATCGCCCCGGTGACGCCGGGTTGCGCGAGCACCCACGCCACCACGAGCGCGCTCGGCGTCGTCGCGAGCTCGTCGGCAAGCGCGCGCAGACGGTCGACGAGGGACAGGCTCCGTGAGACCTCGGGCTCCTGGAATGCGGGCGACAGTCGTCGCCAGTCGTGGTCGCCGAGGCCGGCCAGCCGTGCGTGGTCGAAAGTGCCGGTGAGCAGCCCTGACGCCATCGGCGAGTAGCAGATGACCCCGGCCCCGTGCCCGGCCGCCCAGGGAATCACCGCCGCTCGCGAGCCTCGCACGAGGAGGGAGAGCGTCGGCTGAACGGAGTCGACATGGCGCACCGCCTCGCAGCGCTCCAGGAGCTGCTCGTCGAAGTTGGAGACGCCGATCCACCGCACCTTCCCCTCGTCGACGAGCTCCGCCATCGTCCCCCACGAATCCTCGATCGATGTTCCCGTCGTCCAGTCGGGCCAGTGCGCCTGGTAGAGGTCGATGCGCTCGAGCCCCAGCCGACGCAGGCTCGCTTCGCACTCCTCGCGGATCGACGCGGGACGCAGGTCGTTCTCGATGACGCCGTCCGGGCGGCCTTCCCAGCGGCGTCCGCACTTCGTGAACACGTAGACGTCCTCGCCGGGGCGATAGGGCTCGAGCGCCCGCCTCACGACCTCCTCCGAGTGCCCCAGCCCGTAGACCGCCGCAGTGTCCACCCAGTTGACTCCGAGCTCGATCGCCCGGCGAACCGCTGCGACCGAGTCGCCGTCGTCGACGTTCCCCCACCCGAAGCGCCAGGGGCCGCCGATCGCCCAGGCGCCGAACCCGACCGTCGAGATCTCGGGGCCGAATGTGCCGAGACGCCGTTTCCTCATGCGCGGGCCCGCCCCTCGTCGTCGAGGTAGTCGCGCCAGGAGCGAGTGGGCCTCCAGCCGAGCAGCCGCTCGGCCTTGGCCGTCGAGATCGCCGACGCGTCCACCCGTTTGTGCGGGCGGATGTCGATGCCGCCTCCCCTGTAGTGGCTCGCCACGGTCTCCGCGAGTGGATGTCCACCGATGGTGTCCGGCGACGCGATGTAGAAGACCTCGTGACCCGGGAGGTCGGTCTCGATGGCGAGCACGACGGCGTCGCAGAGGTCGTGCACGTCCACGTACGAGCAGAAGTTGCCGACGGTCACCGACGGGTCGCGCACGATCGGCCCGAGGTTGCGCTCGTAGCTCTCTTCATCCTGCACCCAACTCGGGCGGATCGACGTGCAGCGGACGTCTGACCGCTCGACCGCCCGCTCGCAGAGAAGCTCGCCGAACCACTTCGCGGTCGCGTACGGGTCCTGCGGCCGGACCGGATGCTCCTCGTCGACCGGGAGGTAGTCCGGCTCGAACGGCCTGTGCGCGAAGATGAACCCAGGCACGGTCTCGCTCGAGAAGTTCACGAACCGTCGAGCGCCGGCCGCGGATCGCCGCCTCGAGCACGTTGAACGTGCTCATGATGTTGTTCCCGAAGACGACGTGCGGCGGGTTGTGGATCGGCTGCGGGATCGCAGCGGCGTGGATGACGACGTCGCAGCAGCTCGCGACGGCGTGGGCGGCTCCGGCATCGGTGAGATCGGCCTGCCAGTAGTCCTCGGGCTCCCCCGGTGCAGACTCGATCCCACGTGGGGACGCGCGAGATCGGTCGCGCGAACGTCGTGACCAGCGGCCTGCAGCCGCGGCACGAGCGCCCGTCCCACCTTGCCGCGCGAGCCCGTGACGAGGACCTTCATGCTCAGAGGTAGGTCACCGCGTCCTGCACGACGGCCGTCTGGCCGCGGAGGAAGTCGAAGTCACAGCCTTCGTTGGCCTGGAGGACGTGCTCCGCATGGAGCTGCCGGTAGCCGCGCACGTCGTGGCGGGGCGGCGGCTCCCAGCGCGGCGCGGCGCTGCTCGAGCTCGGCGGCGGCGACGACGAAGATCGAGACGACGCTCCGGCGACGTCGAGCCGGATCGGGTCACCGTCCCGGACGAGAGCGAGCGGTCCGCCGATCGCAGACTCGGGCGCGACGTGCAGGACGACCGCGCCGTACGACGTGCCGCTCATGCGCGCATCCGAGATACGCACGAGGTCGGTGACACCCTGACGCAGGAGCTTCGCCGGGATCGGGAGATGACCCCACTCGGGCATGCCGGGCGCCGCCGATCGGCCCGGCGTTGCGCAGCACCATGACGCTCGCCGCGTCGCACGTCGAGCTCGGGATCGTCGACGCGGGCTGCGAGGTCGTGGATGCCGTCGAACACGAGCGCGCGGCCCTCGTGCTGGAGCAGGGCCGGGTCGGCGGCGGTGATCTTCATCACGGCGCCGTCCGGGCACAGGCTGCCGCGGAGCACGACGAGCGCGCCTCCCGCGTCGAGCGGATCGGCGGCCGTGCGGATCACCTCGGCATTGACGATCTCCGCACCGGCGATGTTCTCGCCGACCGTCCGCCCGGTGACCGTGACCGAGTCGAGGTGGAGCAGCTCGGCGATCTGTCGCCATGACGGCCGGCACTCCGCCGGCGTAGAAGAAGTCCTCCATGAGGTAGCGCCCGGCCGGCTTGAGGTCGACGAGCCAGGGGGTCGACGCGCACAGCTCGTCGAAGAGCTGCAACGGGAGGTCGACGCCGACACGGCCCGCGATAGGCGAGCAGGTGCAGGATCGCGTTCGTCGAGCCGCGAGATGGCGTGGAGCACGCGGATCGCGTTCTCGAATGCTTCGCGCGTGAGGATGTCAGACGGACGCAAGCCCCCCGTCCGACGAGCTCGCACGATCTGGCGTCCGGCAGCTTCCGCGAGGTGATGTCGTCGCGAGTCGACGGCGGGGATGGCCGCTCCGCCGGGGAGCGTCGAGGCCGAGCGCCTCCGTGACGCACGCCATCGTCGACGCCGTTCCCATGGTCATGCAGTGCCCATTCGAGCGGGACATCGAGTTCTCGATCTCGACCCACTCGCTTCTCGGTGATGCGGCCGGCGCGCAACTCCTCGTGGTAGTGCCAGCAGTCGCTGCACGAGCCGATCTCGCGTCCGCGCCAGCGCCCGTTCAGCATCGGCCCACCGGTGACGACGATCGACGGAATGTCCGCGCTGGCCGCGCCCAGGATGCTCGCCGGGTTCGTCTTGTCGCACCCGGTGAGGAGCACGACTCCGTCCAGCGGATAGGAGCGGATGGACTCCTCGACGTCCATCGCCATCAGGTTGCGGTAGAGCATCGTCGTCGGCTTCATCAGCGACTCGCCGAGCGACATCACCGGGAACTCGAGCGGGAAGCCCGCCTGCCTGCAGGGCGCCGCGCTTGACGGATTCGGCGAGGCCGCGCAGGTGCACGTTGCAGTTGACGAGCTCGCTCCAGCTGTTGCAGATACCGATGACCGGACGCCCGCGGAACGCCTCGTCGGTGACACCGGACGACTTCAGCCACGAGCGGTGCAGGAAGCCGTCCAGGTCGCGGCGCTCGAACCACTCGTCGCTGCGTCGACGCCCGTTACGTCCGTCGGTGGGGACGTTCCTCACGAGTCTCCTCTCGTTCTGCTGCGTCGGGGGCAGAAGGCGTATCGTATGATGATTGAGGCCACGACGCTCAACGATCCCATCCCGGCTTGCGCCTACGATTCCGTCGATGGGGCGGCGGCGCAGATGACGAGGCCCCTCACGTATCCACGGCGCGGCCTCCACGGCGAGGTCGTGCACACGATCGGCCTCCAGATCGTGGGCGGAGCGCTGCAACCCGGCGATACGCTGCCGCCGGAGGACGAGCTCACCTCGGATCTCGCGGTCAGCCGCACCGTGCTGCGAGAGGCGGTGAAGGTCCTCGCGGCGAAGGGGCTCGTCGAGGCCCGTCCGAAGATCGGGACCCGCGTGCAGGCATGAGAGCGGAGTGGAACATCCTGGATCCCGACGTCCTCAGCTGGCGGGCCGAGGCGTCGAATGACCGAAAGCTGTACGAGGAGACGACCGAGGTCCGCCTCGCGATCGAGCCTCTGGCTGCACGCCTGGCGGCGACCCGGGCGAGCGACGGACGAGACCGCCGGCATCGCGGAGGCGTACGAGGCGATGGCCGAAGGGAGTCGACGACCAGGCCGCGTACCTCGCTGCGGATCTCCGGTTCCACGACCAGATCCTGGCCGCCTGCCACAACGAGCTGCTGGGGCACCTCGGAGGCGTGCTGCGCGGCGTGCTGAGGACCACGTTCGAGCTGACGACGACGCCGAAGCAGATCACGCCGCCGCGCTCTCCCGCTGCATCGCGGCGATCCTCGACGAGATCGCCGCGGGAAACGAGGACGAGCGCCGAGACAGGCGACGAAGATCCTCATCGCCGATACGGCCGCCGACATCAAGCGCATCGCAGCGCGCGACGGCAAGAAGACGGCTCGCCGCTGACCTGACCGTGCCGCGGCTATGGCGCGAGAATCCTGATCGCGGGCCGGCACGACGACGTGGATACGCCCGGCCGCGAGGTCGACGACCGAGCCTGGCGAGACGGTGTTCCCGGAGAAGCCGTCCCAGTGATACGGGACGAGCGTCGACGCGCCGATCTCGAGCGCGAGCTCGACTGCCTCGGATGCATCCATGTTCCCGACGATCCCGCGCGCCTCGCGCTCGGAGATCGCGTCCGTTGACGGGGAGCAGCGCCACTTCGATCCCGAGCGGTCGCAGCGCCGAGACGAGCTCGTCCGTGACGATCGTGTCTCCGGCGTGATAGATGTAGCGCGTCCCCGCCGAGGACGTAGCCGACGAAGCGCGGTCTGCCCCCGACGGCGCTGCCGTCGCCGTAGGCGTCCTCCATCGTCACGCCGTGAAAGGCGGGCACGACCCTGACCTCGAGCCCGCCGAGATCGAGCGTGTCGTGAGGGCTGGACGGCGACGATCCTCGACTAGGTAGACGATGTCCTCGACAAGCGGGACGATCGGCGCCGGGAGGACGACCGAGGCTCCCGGTGAGCGCTCGAGGACCTCCGGCAGGAACGGAAGATCGAGATGATCGAGATGCTCGTGCGTGATCGAGCACCCAGTCGAAGGCCGTCGGCGGCGAGCTTCACCGGCAGGTGTCGGCGACGAGCCGCAGCTCGTGTGGGCTGACCCACGGGTCGACGACGACCGACACCCCGCCGATCTCGAGGCGGAAGACCGGCCTGGCCGAGCCAGACCAGTCGATCGCGGCGGCTTCGGGGAGCGTCGCCCAAGGAAACTGCCTCAGCCGCCCGAGGCGCTCTGCCGGTGCTTCCGGTACTCGGCCGCAACGAGCTCGGTGAGCTCCTCCGCCGACGTCTCGGACGGACAGCTTGTCGAGAGTGATCCGTCCGTGCTGGAGCAGGATGACGCGGTCGCAGACCTCGAGCACGTGCACGTAGTTGTGCGCGACGACGATCATCGAATGCCCCTCGGCCTTCAGGTCGCGGATGAGGTCGAGGATCATCTCGCCCTCCTTCGCGCCCATCGCGGCGAGCGGCTCGTCGAGGAGCAGGATGCGCGCGCCCGAGTGCACAGAGCGCGCGATCGCGATCGCCTGCCGCTGACCGCCCGAGAGCATCGCGACCTCCGCCTGCACCGAGCGCAGCGTCGGATGCCGATGTCGTCGAGGTACTTGCGCGCGCGGCGGCGCATCTCGCCGTTGTTCGAGCATGCGGAACGGCCCGACCCGACGGTCAGCTCGCGGTTCAGGAACATGTTGTGCGCGACGGAGAGCGTCGGCACGAGCGCGAGATCCTGGTAGACGGTGTCGATGCCGAGCGAGCGGGCGTGGTCGACGGAGCGGATGCTCGAACTCCTCGCCGTTCACGAAGATCGTGCCGCGGTCGGGACGGTGGAAGCCGCTCAGGATCTTTATGAGCGTGGACTTGCCGGCACCGTTGTCGCCGATCAGCCCCAGGCACTCGCCCTGCGGCGAGCCGCAGCGAGAGGTCGACGAGAGCGGTCACGGCGCCGAAGCTCTTGCCGATGTGCTCGACCCTGGCATCGACCGTCTGCGCGCCGGCTCGACGCTCACTGCAGCTTCCCGAGATTCCTGAAGCCGCGCGACCTGCACGTTGACGATCATCGAGAGAGATGATCGCGATCCCGATGATCAGCTCGAACGTGAACGCGCTCACGCCGATGATGTTGAAGCCGGTGCGGAGGATCACGAGCACCGCGACGCCGATGAACGCGCCGATCACGGAGCCAGAACCGCCGAACAGCGAGGTGCCGCCGATCACGGCGCCTGCGACGGCGAGGAACATGAGGTCGGGCGCCGCCCTGCAACGGGACGATCGTCGTGATACGCGTCGAGTCGAGGATCCCCGCGAAGCCCGGCGAGCAGGTTGCAGAGCATGAAGTTGCCGATCTTGATCATCCGCACGTTCACGCCGGCCTCGGCGGCGCCGATCAGGTTGCCGCCGGTCGGCGATCGTGTGCAGCCCCCAGCGCGTCCAGGTGAGCACGAACTGGAGGAAGAGGATGATTCCCGAGAGCCCACCAGAACTCCGAGTTCAGGTAGGCGGCGTACTCGAACGGCTGCGACCCGAAGATCTTCTGGAAGAGAGTCGCCGCCGGGCATGAACACCTGCGTTCCCTCGAGCAGGTGCAGAGTGATCCCGTTCAAGAGGAACAGCATGCCGAGCGTGGTGATGAACGACGGCACGCCGAATGAACGTCGTGATCGACGCCGTTCGTGAGCCCGACGAGCGCACGCGACCCCGAGCGCCGCGAGCACGCCGACCCAGATCGGCAGCCCGTGCTGCTCCTCGGAGGAGACGACGTACACGATCGCCGGCGCGAGCGCGTACACGCGGCCGACGGAGAGATCGATCTCGCGGCAGATCAGCAGCATCACCTCGCCCGCGGCGATGAGCGCGATCGGCGCCATCGTCTCGGTGATGTTCTTGAGGTTGTCGCCCGAGTAGAAGGCGTCGCTTCTGAGCGAGAAGTAGACGCAGAGACCGATGGCGACGACGAAGATGCTCGCCTCGCGACGCCGTATGAACGCACCGGCGACGCGCCAGCCGAGGCTGGCGCGTCGTTCGGGTGCGGTTACCTCTGCCTCTGGGATAGCCAAGTGTTACCCGGAGACCGGGTACTTGTGCTGCCTTCGAGCTCCCGTGGTAGCGGGTCTTCGTGGTCAGGTACGGCTTGACGTTTTGCCTTGGTCACGAACAGCAGGCCGGTGTTCGTGTCGGAGGGAGCGACGAGACCGCCGGACAGCTTGTACAGGAAGAGCTGTACGACCGGGTAGAATCCCTGCAGGTAGGGCTGCTGGTCGATGGTGAACTGCAGCGATCCGTTCTGGATCAGCCGAAGCGTGCCGGGAAGCAGGTCGTACCCGCCGCCCTTCACCTTGCCCTTGGAGCCGGTACTTCTGGATGACCTGACCGACGCCCTGGGTATCGCCGGCGTCGACGGCGAACATGCCCCTCAGGTTCTTGTGACCCTGGTAGTACGCATCGATCATCGAGAGCTCCGTCGCGAGATCCGGGCTCGTGGCGACTGCCTTCGCCTTCACGGGCTTCCCCGGACTGTCTTGATGGCGGCGAGGGCGCCGTCGATGCGCGGTTGGATGTTGAGCGCGCCCGGGAGTGGCGATGAAGAGCGCGACTTCGCCGCTCGGCACGAGCTCGACGATGCGCTTGCCCATCTCGAACCCGGACACGTACAGGTCCTGCCCGATGTACGCCTGCCGCGCCTTCTTCGCCGTGCGGGCTCCGTCGGCGTTGTACGCGACGACCGGGATACCGCGACCCATAGCGCGCTCGGATCGGAGCCTCGAACGCGCCCTTGTCGACGACGCAGACGGCGATGCCGTCGGCCTTGGCGCTGATCGCCGCGTTGAAGGCGTTGATCATCTCGCCGACGTCGGCCTTCGTCGAGCCGCGTCCACGTGTACGAGACGTCGAGCATCTTCGCGGCGTCTGCGGCGCCGTACTGGGTCGGGACGAAGAACGGGTTCGTCGTCACGTGGTTGATGAACGCGAACTTCCACTTAGGGTGCTTAGGGCCATACGGCGGCGAGCGAGCGCGTCCGCGTCGCGCGACCCGAAGGCCGCCTCGAGCGCCGGCGAGCGACGGTAGGGACAGGGCCGCCCCACCCAAAGCGATGCGCTTCAGCAGCGAGCCGCGATCCAAACCGCCGACAAGATCCTCGAGCCCGCCGCTGCTCGTCATCACTCACAGCGAGACACCTCCTTAGTCGATAGGGCGGCGGCGAGCCTAACACCGTCCTCGCAGGATGTCCAGGTATTGAATTATCGTATGACTGTTAGGGCTCGGCGATGTGCTCGAGTAGCACCTTTGCGACCAAGCCGCGCCGCTCGTCGAGAACTGCGAACGCGTCCTCGAACTGCGCGACGGGAAAGCGGTGGGTGACGATCAGCTCGAGGTCGACCAGCCCTTGCTCGAGCAGTCGCAAGACGCTCGACCATGCCGAGGTCGGGTACGAGCAGCTTCCGATCACGTCCATGTCGCCGAACATGATCCGGTCGGCGGGGAGCTCGAGCGTCTTGTCCTCTCCGGCGATGCCGAGGAGCACGACACGGCCGCCCGGGCGCACGAGCCGCGTCGCGAGATCGACCGCCTCGACCGCCCCGGCGGTCTCGATCACGAGATCGAGCCCGCCCCCGACGAGGCGATCGGTCGCCGAGAGGGGGTCCTCCTCGTCGACGTGGACGGTTGCGCTCGCGCCGAGGCGCGCGGCGAAATCGAGCTCCTCGCTCCGCACCCCGTAGGCGACGAGCGCACCGGGAGCGTGGAGCCGCACAAGGGTGAGGGCGAGCGATCCGAGCGTGCCGATGCCGATCACGCCGACGTTCTCGCCGGGGCGTGGACGGCCCCTCTCGAGCCCACGCAGCACGCAGGCGGCCGGCTCGACGAGCACGCCGGCGGCGAACGAAACGGCGTCCGGAAGCCGGTGAACCACGTGCCGCGGCACGAGCACGTACTCCCCGTACCCGCCTCCGCGCGTGAATCCAAGCTGGTCGTAGTTCAAGCACAGGTGCGTGTCACCTTGCTTGCAGCGACGGCACCGATTGCACGGGATCATCCCCTCGCAGACGACACGGTCGCCGACCGCGAGACCGTCGACGCCCTCGCCGAGCTCGGCGACCGTGCCGCTCCACTCGTGCCCCGGGACCAGCGGGAAGCGCACCCAGCGCGGGTCCGTCAACCCCCCGTGGAGCATCTCCAGATCGGTTTTGCATACGCCGGCCACATGGCTGCGGACGAGGACGTCGCCCGCGCCGGCCGCAGGTCGCTCGAGCTCGACGTACGCGGCCTCGTGCGGACGCTCGAAAAGAATCGCCCTCACCGCGCGACTGTAACGCCGTCCAGCTCGCGCAGAGCCGGGTAGAGCGCCCGGTACCGGGGGCGGAGCTCCGCGTAGGCGTCGCGCCAGGCCGGGTCCGGCTCGACCACGTCCTTCGTGCGCACGGCGGTGGCGACTGCCTCGTGAACGTCCGCGAACACGCCCCCGGCGACCCCGCCGAGCAGCGCCGCGCCGAAGGCCGACCCCTCGTCGACTGCCGTCCGCTCGATCGGCACGTCGAGCACGGACGCGCAGATCCGCAGCCAGAGCTCAGAGCGGGCGCCCCCGCCCGAGACTCGCGCGCTCGACACCTCCATCCCGAGACCGCGCACGATGTCGAGCGAGTCTCGCAGCCCGAAGGCGACGCCCTCGAGCACCGCGCGCACCAGCGCGCCGCGGTCGTGCCGCAGCTGGAGCCCGGCAAACGCGCCACGGGCGTCGGGATCGACGTGCGGCGTCCGTTCCCCTTGCAGGTACGGGAGGAACACGAGCCCTTCGACCCCGGGCTCCCAGCGTGCCGCCTCGGCGACGAGAGCAGCGAACGGAACCTCGGGCGCGACGACGTCGCGCAGCCACTCGAGCGAGCCCGCCGCGGACAGCATCACGCCCATCGCGTGCCACGCGCCCGGGACTGCGTGGCAGAAGACGTGCGCTCGTCCTTGCTCGTCCGGGCGATAGGCGGGAAGCGCCGCGAACACGACGCCCGAGGTGCCGAGAACGACCGAAGCCGGCCCCGGCCGGTCGATGCCGACGCCGAGGGCCGCGGCGGCGCAGTCCCCAGCGCCCGCCGCGACCGGGACGCCGTCCGCCGTCATCCCCGAGACCGCCGGAGACTCGAGCACGCCGGGAAGCCAGGCGGAGGGGATGTCGAGCGCATCCAGCACCTCGCCGCTCCAGCGTCGGCCCGCGACGTCGAGCAGGAGTGTCCCGGAGGCATCGGCGACGTCGATTGCGTGCTCCCCCGTCAGCCGCGACCTCACGTAGTCCTTCGGCAGAAGAACGCGGCGGATCCGCCCGTATGCCTCCGGCTCGTGCCGGCGGAGCCACAGGAGCTTCGGCGCCGTGAACCCCGGGAGCGCCCGGTTCCCGGTCAGCTCGATCAGCCGCGCGGGCCCGACGCGCTGCTCGATCTCGGCGCACTCCGCACCCGTGCGCTGGTCGTTCCAGAGAATCGCCGGGCGCACTACCCGGTCCCCGGCGTCGAGCGCGACGAGGCCGTGCATCTGCCCGGAGAGGCCGATGCCCGCGAGGTCGCCGCCGAGCTCGAGGAGCGCAGACTCGCTCGCTCGCCACCAGTCCTCCGGGTCCTGCTCGGACCACCCTGGACGCGGCGTCGAGAGCGGATACGACCGCTCCGCCCGCGCGACGACCTCTCCGTCGGGCGTGATCGCGACCGCCTTGACCCCGGTCGTCCCGACGTCGAGCCCGGCGATCAGCGTCATGGCCGACTGCCGGGCATGCCCGGCACCTACGCGCCGAGGGCGGCGTAGACGAGCTCGTACGCGCGAACGGCGTCCTTTCGCTGCTGCGCCTCGCGCAGGGCGGCGTCGTCGATCCGACCGGACACCTCCCAGATGAACCGCCACTGCGCGACCGACCGCCTGACCGCGGCGACCGCATCCTCGGTGTACGGGTAGAGGTCGAAGCCGAGCCGCTCCCCGTTCGCGCCGTACTCCGTCCGGCGCAGCTCCAGCGCGAGCTCGAGCGTCTCCATGAAAGCGGTCGCGCCGACCATGTTGTCGTCGTCGAAAGTGCCCCAGCCCGAGTTCGCGTGCTGGTGACCGAGCAGCCCTTCCGCCGCGAGCAGCGCCGCGTACTCCGCGAGGCTCTCACCGTTCATGAGCAGGTGCTGCCAGTCCATGTTCACCTTGACGCTCGTGATGCCGCGGGCGCGCAGGGTGTGGATGACGTGCAGCGTCATGCCGACGTTCCGCATGAGGATCTTCATCGCGGGCTCGGAGTTCTTGTGCTCCAGGAAGAGCGAGATCCCGTGCTCCTGGCAGCGGGCTGCGACCTCCCCGATGCCGTCGACGAACCGCGCCCACGCCTCGCGGTACGGCGTCTGGAACGGGTAGTTGTAGCCTTCGATCCCCGGCCACAGGATCAGCTGGGCTCCGATCGACGCCGAGAAGTCCGCCGCCCGTAGCGCCTCGTCGAGTGCCTGCTCACGAATCGAGTCGTCGGGCGAGGAGAGCGCGCCCTTGCCGAACAACGGGTTCAGGTGGGTCCCGGTCGCGAGGGCGTAGATCCCGTGGCCGACGAGCGCCGAGCGAACGGCCTCGAGGTTGTCCTCGGAGAGCTCCTGCGGATAGTGGAACTCGTAGTCGTCGATCAGTTCACCGAGCCCCTCCACCGCGCGCCCGACCCGCTCCACCATCGACTCCGCGGCGTACTGCGGCTGGTAGCCGCCCGGCACGAAGCGGGTCACCATCGGCCCGAGGGCCCAGATGCCGAGGCTCGTCTTCGGTGCGTCCGTCACGGGCGTGCGGAGCCGACTTCGTCAGGCAACGCCGCGCGCCACGCGCCGTCGCTTCGCATACGCATCGACCAGCACGGCGCCGAGCAGGACGAGGCCGGTGATGACGAACTTCGTGCCGGAGGCGAGGCCCAGCAGGTCCATCCCGTTCTGGATCGACGCGATGACGAGGGCTCCGAGCAGCGCCGACACCACTCGGCCTACACCCCCGAAGAGGCTCGTTCCTCCGATGACGGCGGCCGCGATGACGAGCAGGAGCAGGTTGCCGCCCCCCGTGTTGGTCGCGACGGAGCGCAGCCGCGACGCGAGCATGATCCCGCCCACGCCCGCCATGAAGCCGCTGATCATGAACACGAGGATCCGGACGCGGTCGACGTTGATGCCGGCGCGTCGGGAGGCCTCCGCGTTCCCGCCGACCGAGTAGACATGACGGCCGAACTGGGTTCGCGTCGCGATGAACGACCAGAAGACGAGGAAGACGCCGAGGATGATGACGACCTTGGGCACGCCCCGGTCCTTGTTCGCGTACCACACCGCGGCGAACGTCACCGCCGCGAGCCCGAGCGTCTGCAGCACGACGACCACGGTCGGCTTCCCGATCAGGCCGCCGGCACGCCGCGCACGCGTCGCCTGCAGCTGCACCGCCGCAAATACGGCGACGACGAGCGCTCCGACGATCCAGCCCTGGTAGTCGGGGAGGAAGTCGTTCGCGATGCCGATGACCGCGTCGTCCTGGATCCGGATCGTGCCCACCGAGGAAGCCTGGGTCGTGAGGATGAGGACCACGCCGGACCAGATGAGGAGCCCGGACAACGTCACCACGAACGAGGGCACGCCGGCTTTGGTGATCACGAGGGCCTGGACGAACCCGATCGCGGTCGTGCACAGGAGCGCGGCGAGGATCGCGAGCCACCAGGGCCAGCCGGGGTCGTCGGGCCGGAGGAGGAGCGTCATCACCACGCCTCCGACGGCGCTCACGAACGCCACCGAGAGGTCGATCTCGCCGATGAGGAGCACGAAGACGACGCCGATCGCGATCGTCGCGATCGCCGCCATCTGGAGGAGCAGGTTCGTGAAGTTGCGCTCCGTGAGGAACGTGTCGTCGAGGATCCCGAAGATCAGGACGATGACGCCGAGGCCGACGATGATCGGAAGCGAGCCGAGCTCGCCGTACTGGACCCCCTGCCACCAGAGTCGCAGGTAGCCGCCCAAGGTGTCCGCGGAGTCGGCTTCGACCTCGGGCGACGGGTGCGCGGGCGGCAGTGCCTCGTCGGTCGTCATGCCTCGAGCGGACCGGCCTCGGCCATTCCCGGAACCTGGTCGAGCGTGCCCGCGGTGATCGCGTGCACCACGTCCTGTTGGGTCGTCTGGGACGTCTCGAGCATCGCGACGCGCTGCCCGAGGCGGAGCACCGTGATCCGGTCGGCGACCTCGAAGACGTCGTGCAGGTTGTGCGTGATGATCACCACGCCGAGGTCCCTCTCGGCCAGCCGGCGAACGAGATCGAGCACCTGACGGGTCTGCGCCACCCCGAGCGCCGCGGTCGGCTCGTCGAGGATCACGAGCTTCGACTCCCACATCACGGACTTCGCAACGGCGACCGCCTGCCGCTGCCCTCCCGAGAGGCCGGCGACCCGCTGGCGCACCGACTTCAGAGTCGTCACGGACAGGCTGTCGAGCGCGGCGCGCGACTCGCGCTCCATGCTCGACTCGTCGAGGACGACGAGGTTGTGCACCCGCTCGCGGCCGAGGAACATATTCGCGACGACGTCGAGGTTGTCGGCGAGCGCGAGATCCTGGTAGACGACCTCGATGCCGAGGTGCGCTGCGTCCCGCGGGCCGTGGATGTCGACGTGGCGTCCCTCGAACCAGACCTCGCCCTCGTCGAACGGGTGGATCCCGACGACGCTCTTGATCAGGGTCGACTTGCCGGCCCCGTTGTCGCCGACGAGGGCCATGACCTCACCGCGACGCACCTCGAAGTCGACCCGGTAGAGCGCCTGAACCGCGCCGAACGTCTTCGAGACGCCCCTCGTCTCGAGGAGAGGCGTCGCGCCGCGTTCGGTCGTCTCGCTCGGCGAGAGCGTGGCGGAGGAGGCGCCCTCGGGGCGCCTCCTCCCTTCCACGGCTTCCACGTCGGAGCCCGTCGACTGCGAGGTCAGGAGTTCTCCTGGCAGAAGTCCGTCTGAGCGACGTCTCCCGTGCAGATCTCCTCGATCGTCCGGAAGTCGTCCGCGATGACGGTGTCGACGATGTTGTCGACGGTGACCGCGATGGGCTCGAGAGCGATGAAGGGGATCGACCCTTCCTCGTCGGCCGACTCGGTGGCCTCGCCCGTCTCGGCGTCGATCCCGATGATCGACGCGCCGGAGCCGCCGGAGGACAGCTCGGACTCGTAGCCCGTCGCGGCCGCTTCGAAGTCCTCGCCCGCGCAGAGCGCGAGCGCGACCTCGGCCGCGACTCCCGCTTCGTCCGGGAACGGCTTGTAGACGCTCATCGTCTGGTTCCCGAGAGCGACATTCTGCATCCCGGCTGCGCTCGCGTCCTGACCGCTCACAGGGATGGGGCCGACGCCCGCTCCCTCGAGTGCGTTGATGGCCTGCTGCGCGAGGTTGTCGTTGGCTGCGAACACGGCGTTGATCTCGTTGTTCGCGTCGGTGAGGATCTGCTCCATGATTCCCTGACCCTCGCCGTTGGCACCCCAGCCCGGGACGTGCTGGTCGGCAGCCAGGCTCCAGTCACCCGCATCGACCCGCGCCTCGACGGTCTCGGCGTAGCCCGCGCGGAACTGGAAGGAGTTGTTGTCCTCCTCGCCGCCGTTCAGCATCACGATCGCCGGAGTCTCGGCGTCGAGAGCGTCGATCTCGGGCTCGAGTGACTCGGCCATCGTCCTGCCGACTTCCTCGTTGTCGAAGCTCACGTAGGCCGCGCCGCCCGAGCCGCCGGTGTTGAAGCGGTCGTACTCGATCACCTCGACCCCGGCGTCCTTCGCCAGGTCGACGATCGTCGCCCCGGATCCGGTGTCGATGCTCGTGAGCACGATGACGGCGGCGTCGTCGGCGATCGCCTGCTCCGCCTGCGACTGCTGCGTTGCGGCGTCACCCTCGGCGTTGACGATCGTGTGCTCGACACCGGCCTCGGTGAACGCCTCGCCGAAGTAGCGACGGTCGTCGGTCTCCCAGCGCGGGGACGTCGCACTGTCGGGAAGGAGGACCCAGATGCTCTGCGTGCACTCGCCTCCGGTCCCGTTCGTATCGGTCGTCTCCGTGTCCGTCGCGGCTTCGTCGTCGTCGTCGCCGCCGCAACCGGCCGCGACGACCGAAAGCGCAGCGACGACCGAGACGGCGAGCAGCCAGAGAAGCCTCCGCGGCTTCCGTGCAGAACATCCATCACGGGCCATCAATCTCTCCTCCTTCTTGGGGAATCGCACGAGCGAGGAACGCGGACGCGACCCGGGGCGCGGCGGAAGGTCAACGTCCGGAAACCACGCCAGGAGAATAATCCCGTTGCGCCGGCGAAGGCAATTGCACCGTCACCCGGTGACCTCGAAGCTGCCGTTCATGGAGCTCGCGTGCGGGTCGCACTGGTACTCGTACATGCCCGCCTGGAGCTCGACCGGCCAGCTGACCTCGGTCACCTCCGAGACCGTCGTCGACGTCTCGACCCCCGCCCCCGTCAGGTGGAAGTTGTGGATGTCCGACTGGTCGTTGACCGCGATCGTGTAGCTGCCCAGAGCGAGCGTCGTCACGTCCTGCCCGTCCTCGGTCGTGAGACTGATGTCGAAGCCGGGGCCGACGCTTCCGAGGAGCGTGTCGCCGGGCGCCGCAGCCGCGCCCGTGTCCGTCTCGGTCGCCGTGTCGGTATCCGTCGCTCCCTCGTCGTCGTCGCCGCCGCAACCGGCGACGGCGGGCGCGGCGAGTGCCAGCCCGAGCATGAGCACGAGGATCGTCCTTCGCATCCGAGTCTCCTTCCCCTGGATCGCTTGCTGAGCCCGAACATACGTGACGGGCGAGGGGAGCGGTTCGCTCTAGAGTTGCCTGCGTGGACGTACTCGAGGTCTCGCCGGGGCTCTGGCGCTGGACGGGCTGGCACGAGGAGTGGAAGGAGGACGTCGGCTCGGTCTACGTGGAGACGGGCGACGGCGTCGTCCTCGTCGACCCGCTCGTCCCGCCCGACGACGCCGATCGTTTCTGGAGCGCGCTCGACCGCGACGTGCAGCGGGTCGGCGGCGACGTGCACGTGCTCGTGACCGTCTTCTGGCACACGAGGGATACCGCGGCGATGGTCGAGCGCTACCGGGCGCGCGTGTGGGCGCCGCGCCGAGGACGGGCGGCGATCGAGCGGCGCGCCGGGACGGTCACGGACGCGTTTCTCCCAGAGGACCCGCTCCCGGGTGGCATCCGCGCGTTGCCGACCGCCCGCGCCGCGGAGGTCGTGTACTGGATCCCGGGCCACGACGCTCTCGTCCCCGGCGACGTCCTCCTCGGAGACGGCCGAGGCAGGATCCGGTTGTGCCCGCAGTCCTGGCTCCCCGAGTCGGTCGACCACCCGAAGCTCACGGCGTCGCTCCGCCCGCTGCTCGACCTCCCCGTCGAGCGCGTGCTCCTCTCGCACGGCCAGCCGGTGCTCACGGACGGACGCACGGCACTCGCTGCGGCGCTCGACGTGAAGTAGGTTCCGCCCGCGATGCTCTGGCTCTGGATCGTCCTCGGCCTCGTCGTTCTGCTCGTCGTCCTCGCCGTGCTCGGCTACAACCGCCTCGTGCGGCTGCGGAACGAGGTCGATACCGGTTGGGCGAACATCGACGTCCAGCTCCAGCGCCGCACCGACCTGATCCCGAATCTCGTCGAGACCGTCAAGGCGTACGCCGCCCACGAGCGAGGCGTCTTCGAGGAGGTGACGCGCGCTCGTACCGCCCTGCGCGAGGCACCAGGACCGGCAGCCGCGGCCGAGGCAGATGCTGGGCTCACCGCCGCGCTCGGACGGCTTTTCGCGGTCGCCGAGGCGTACCCGGAGCTCAAGGCCTCCGAGAACTTCCTCCGCCTCCAGGACGACCTGACCGACACGGAGGACAAGATCAGCGCAGCCCGCCGCTACTACAACGCCACGGTCATGAGCTTCAACACGTCCGTGCAGAGCATCCCGTGGCTCCTCCTCGCCGTGCCGCTCCGGTTCCGCGAGCGAGAGTTCTTCTCCGCGCGAGGCGACACCGCTGCGCCCGAGGTCTCGTTCGCCCGGTGACTCGCGAGTGACGCTCCAGCAGCAGATCCGCTCGAACCGGTTCCGGAGCATCATCACGGTCGCCGGCTTCGTCCTGCTACTCGCGATCATCGCGGCTCTCATCGGCCTCGTCTTCGACGTCTCACTCGGGATCTTCGCGCTCGTCTTCGCGGCCGTGTACGGCATCTTCGCGCTGCTCCGGTCGCGAAGCATGATCTCGCGGCTCACGAATGCGCACGAGCTGTCCCCGAGCGAGTTGCGCCCGCTCCGGCGCCTCCTCGAGAACGCCTCCATCGCGGCCGGCCTGCCGGTCACGCCCGAGCTGCGCGTCGTCGACGATCCCGCTCCGAATGCGTTCGCCGCCGGGCTGCGGCCGAAGACGAGTTACGTCGGCGTCACGACCGGGATACTCCGGACGATGCCGAAGCGCGAGCTCGAGGCCGTGCTCGCGCACGAGGTCGCGCACATCCGGCATCGCGACACGTACCTGATGACGATGGCGACGATCTTCGCCGGGATCATCGCGTTGCTCGCCGACATCGGCTTTCGCTCGCTCGCCTTCGGAGGCGGCCGGCGCAGCGGTCAGGGGATCATCGCGATCGCGCTCGCGATCGTCGGGCTCGCGCTCGCGCCGTACGCGGCGCTCATGCTGCGGCTCAGCCTCTCCCGCAGGCGGGAGTTCCTCGCAGATGCCGGCGCCGCCGAGATCCTCAACGACCCCGAGGCGATGGCGCTCGCTCTCCGTCGGCTCGAGGCCGACCCGACGACCGTCCGGCAGGCGGACGCCTCGACCGCGCATCTCTGGGTGGAGAGCCCGACCGACCGAATCGAGTCGACGAGCGGCTCGATCCAGGAGTTCTCGAGCTGGTTCAACACGCACCCGCCCATGAAGGCCCGCATCGCGGCGCTCGAAGAGGCCGGCGGCTTCCGGCTCCCCGAGCAGCTTCCCGTTGACACGCCGTTCGCGGCCGAGATGGGCTTGTAGGGGCGAGGCATGCCTCGCCGAGCCGGGCAACGCGCGGCTCCATCCCCGAGAGGGGCAAAATCCTATCAGCTCCAGGCATTTTCCGGTCGACAACAATCGGCCGTGAAGCTCGTGCCCTTCGGCCGGCGCAGCCGAGCCGGAGCCCTGGATCGCCGCCGAGCCGACCAGCAAGGACGACAGCCTGGCTCCGGGTTAGGTCACGCGGCGTGCCGCCGGTCGATGCCTTCGAGGACGCCCGCGAGCTCCTCGAGGCTCGCGATGTTGTGGCCCGGAAGGAAGCGGTCGACGAACGGCAGAGCTGCACGCATGCCGCCGGCGAGCGGCTGGTAGTCGGGATCTCCCTTCAGCGGGTTCACCCAGACGACGGCGTAGGCGGCCCTCGCGAGCTTCGCCATCTCGCGTGCGACGAGCTCGTTGTCCTCGCGCTCCCAACCGTCCGAGACGACGACCACGATCGCCCCGCGCGAGAGCGCCCTCCGGCCGTAGAGGTCGTTGAACTCCTTGAGTGAGGCGCCGATGCGCGTTCCGCTTCCCCAGTCGACGGCGATCGCGGTCGCCTTCGCGAGCGCGGCCTCGGGATCGCGCGTGGCGAGATCAGGGGTGACTCTGGTCAGCCGGGTGCCGAAGCCGAACGCCTCGACACCATGCCCCGTCCCGACGAGCGCGTGCAGGAAGAGGAGCAGCGCCCGGGCGTATGCGTCCATCGACCCGGACACGTCGCAGAGGACGACGAGCTTCCGCGGGACGGTCTTGCGCGCCTTCCAGGCCTGGTCGACCGGGTCGCCGCCGCAGCGGAGCGAGCGGCGGACGAGCCGCCTCATGTCGAGCCGGTCGCCGCGCGGGTCGGCGGTTCGCCGGCGGGACGTTCTACGGGGCCGCGTGCGAGCGACCGCCGCGAGCAGGCGCCGGGCGCGCTCGAACTCCTCCGCGGTCATCTCCGCGAAGTCCTTCTCCCGCAGGAGCTCGTGCGCCGAGGCGCCGAGCTCGAGCGGTGCGCCGTCGGCCCCAGGCTCGTCTTCGTCATCGACCGGGACGAGCGAGCCGCCGGCCACGCGCTCGACGTGCTGCCGCAGCTGCTTCTCGCGTACGAGCGGCGCGATCGGACCGCGCAGGAACCAGGCGACGAACGCGCGATCGAAGAGCTCGAGCTCGTCGTGGCGCGAGACGAGTGTCTGCCTGAGCGTGAAGTAGACGTCCTCCTGGCGCGTGAGGTCGACCGCGCCGAGCCCCGTGACGGCATCGGCGACCCGCCCGGGCCCGACCTCGATCCCGACCTCCCGCAGGACGCGGCCGAAGGTGACCACGTGGCGGACGATCGCGGTGCCCGGCACAGCTAGGTCTTCGCCGTCGCGCGCGCCTCTTCGATGAGGCCGACGAGGGTCTCGTCGCGCACGGCCTCGATGTCCTCGCGGTACTTGAGCACGGAGCCGAGCGTCTGCTCGACGACTTCGGCGTCGATCTCTTCTCGCCCGAGCGCGGCGAGCGCATGCGCCCAGTCGATCGTCTCCGCGACGCCCGGCGGCTTCGCGAGCTCGAGCCCGCGCAGGCCGCGGACGAACGCCGCCGCCTCCGCGGCCAGCCGCTCGGGGATCCCGGGGACGCGGAGCCGGACGATCTCGACTTCCCGCTCGAGCGACGGGTGGCCGATCCAGTGGAAGAGCGTGCGGCGCTTGAGCGCGTCGTGCAGCTCCCGCGTCCGGTTCGAGGTGAGGACGACGGCCGGCCGGCGACGCGCGGAGATCGTGCCGAGCTCGGGGATCGTGATCTGGAAGTCCGAGAGCACCTCCAGCAGGAACGCCTCGAACTCCTCGTCCGCCCGGTCGACCTCGTCGATGAGGAGCACGGCCTGCTCGTCGCTGTCGATCGCCTCGAGCAGCGGCCGCCGGATGAGGAACTCGGGCCCGAAGAGCTCGTCCTCGGAGACCGTTCCCTCCTGCGCGGCGCGGATGTGAAGGAGCTGGCGTGGGTAGTTCCACTCGTACACCGCATGCGTGACGTCGAGGCCCTCGTAGCACTGGAGCCTGATGAGCCGCGCGCCGAGCGCCTGGGCGAGCGCCTTCGCCGCCTCCGTCTTCCCCACCCCTGCCTCGCCCTCGAGGAGGAGCGGCTTCTCGAGCGCCTGCGAGAGGAAGAGCGCCGTCGCAAGCCCGCGGTCGGGCAGGTAATCGGCCTCGCGGAGGGCATTCTCGAGCTCGTCGATCGTCCGGAAGCTCACCGTCCCAGCGTACACCGGAGGTCTCGAGACGCTGCGCGCCGACCTGTGGATCGATTTTCACGCTTCCGGCGCGCTTACAGTGCCAGGCACTGTAAAGGTGCGTGCGACTGTATTGGCGCACTCTTGTTGCAGGTCGACGCGGCGCGCATTGATCGAGAATCGATGGTTTCCGCGGCCGGCCCGCACGCGATTAGACTCGCCTGCAGACCGACCGCTCATGAAGCTCGAGGAGAGGGAGCCCACATGGCCACAGCCGGTTTGGACGTGTCCGAGAGAGCAGAGATCCTCCGCCCGGCCTCCGAGGAGGAAGCGGTCGAGGCCTTCGGCGACGGCACGAACGTCGTCGTCGTCGGCGGCGGGACGATCGTCGTGCCCGAGATGTCCTACCGCCGCTTGCGGCCGGCGCGGGCGCTGCTCCTGAGGGACGCGGGTCTCGAAGGCATCACGCGCGCGGGCTCCCGCGTCACCATCGGCGCGACGACCGCGATCGAGGAGCTCGTCGGCCTCCCCGCCCCACTCGGACCGTGCGCCGCGAACATCGCCGACCTCGAGGTCCGGGGCGCGGCGACCGTCGGCGGGAACCTCTGCGCCGAAGGCTTCGAGGCACCGCGTGGCGATCTCCAGGGCGCGCTCCTCGCGCTCGGCGCCACGGTGCGCTCCGCCCGCGACGGCGATATCGCCGAAGAGCCGCTCGAGGACTTCCTTCCGAGGCGCGCCGAGCGACTCGTACTCGACGTCTCGTACGAGGAGCCGGCCGCGGGCGCCTTCGCCGGCCTCGACCGGCCGCATACGCACGACTACACGGCTCTCGCCGTATCGGGCGCGCGCGCTGCAGACGGCTCGATCAGGCTCGCAGCGACCGGCGCTGGCCCGTTCGCCGTGCGACTCGCGTCCGCCGAGGGCGGAGACGCGGACGCGGCTCTGAACGACGTCACGTTCCACGACGACGCGCTCGCGTCGGCGTGGTATCGAGCAAAGGTCCTGCCGGTGCTCGTCCGACGAGTCCTCGCCGACCTCGAGGAGGGCGCATGAACCTCACGGTCAACGGCGTCTCGCACGAGATCGAGAGCTCGCTGCTGACCCCGCTGCTCGACGTCCTCCGCGAGGAGCTGGGCATCACCGGGCCCAAGGCCGGCTGTCACCAGGGTGGCTGTGGCGCCTGCACGGTGCTCGTCGACGGCGAGCCGCGGCGCGCCTGCCTCCTCCCCGTCGCCTATGCGGACGGCGGCGAGATCACGACCGTCGAGGGGCTGGGCACGCCGGAGGACCTGTCGCCGATCCAGCAGGCGTTCGTGCACCACTACGCCGCGCAGTGCGGCTTCTGCACGTCCGGGATGATGCTCGCCGGCCAGAGCTACGTCGCGCACGGCGGCACGGACGACGTGGCGGCGATCCAGGAGGCGCTCGGCGGCCATGTGTGCCGCTGCACCGGCTACGCGAAGATCGTCGAAGCAGTGGCCGCCACCGCTCGCGGCGACTCGTTCGACCTCACGGAGACCGCGGTCGGCAGGTACACGACGATGACCACGGGGACGACAGGAGGTGCGGCATGAAGGTCGTCGGAGCACGCATCCCGCGCTACGACGGGGTCGCCCACGTCACCGGCAGAACGACCTACGTCGACGACGTGCGCATCCCGGGGACGCTGTGGGTGAAGGCGCTTCGCTCACCGCACCACTCGGCGCGGATCCTGAAGCTCGATACCCGGCCGGCGGAGGAGATGCCCGGCGTGCACGCGGTCGTCACGCACGCCGACGTCCCGCTCAACGAGTACGGGCACCTCTCCGCGCTCGGCATCCCGGCGGACGAGCCGCTGCTCGCCGTCGATGAGGTGCGCTACAAGGGCCAGCCGATCGCGATCGTCGCAGCGGACGACGAGGAGACGGCCGCCGAGGCCGTCGCCCGCATCGACGTCGAGCTCGAGGAGCGCCCGGCGTTCACGGACGTCCGCACGGCCTTCGACGCCGACGCGCCGAAGGTCCACCACTGGGGCAACTGGTATCCGCACTTCGAGGACGAGATGGACCGGCGCCAGATTCGCAAGGGCGACATCGCCTGGGCGTTCGAGCAGGCGGACACGATCGTCCAGGGCGTCTACCGGCCGGCCGCCATCGAGCACGCTCCGATCGAGACGCAGGTGTGCCAGGTCGTCCCGGAGCCGAGCGGCCGGCTCACGATCTACTCCTGCACGCAGGCGCTCTACTTCTCGATGGGCGTCGTGGCGGCACACCTGCAGGTGCCCCTGAACAGGCTCAAGTTCGTCGGCGGCACGACCGGCGGCGGCTTCGGCGGGAAGGTCGATACGGCGACGGAGACGATGTGCTCGCTCCTCGCCCTCAAGTCCGGCAAGCCGGTGAAATGGCGCTGGACGCGCGAGGAGGAGTTCCTCTGCTCGTCCACCCGCGCCCCGTGGCACATGGAGATCGCGGACGCGGTCACGAAGGACGGCTGGATCCTCGGCCGCAAGATGCTCACGCTGCACGACGCGGGCGCATACGCGCGCTTCTCCCCCTACGGACTGACGAAGCACAGCTTCCACCACACGGGCGCGTACACGATCCCGAACCTCGAGTTCGACGGCTACGTCGTGTTCACGAACCGGGTGCCCACGACGGCCATGCGCGGGTTCGGCGTCACCTCGGTCTCGTTCGCCACCGAGACGCACATGAGCCGCGTCGCCGAGGTGCTCGGGCTCGACCCGGTCGAGATCAGGATGAAGAACGCGAACCGGATCGGAGACACCTCGCCGAACGGCGTCGTCTACACGGACCCCTCGACCATCCCCACGATCCAGACGATCGCGGAGGCGATCGACCACGAGCTGCCGGCCGAGTACAGGGCGATGACGAGCGAGCCACGGGCGGGCGAGTGGCTGCCCGAGCACCTCGTCGCCCAGCAAGGAGCAGAGCTCGGGAACCCGGAGGAGCACTGATGGCGACGCACACCGGCCGCGGGATCGCGGCGATCGAATATCCGACGGGTATGAACCAGAACGGAGACCCGTCGCAGGCGTGGATCAAGGTCAAGCCGGACGGGCGCATCGACGTCTTCGCCGGCACGGCCGACATCGGGAACGGATCGAAGACGATCCAGACCCAGATCGTGGCCGAGACGATCGGCGTCCCCTACGACTGGGTCACGTACGACAACTCGAACACGGACTCGTCGCCGATGTGCACGGGGACGTTCGCGTCCCGGGCGACCTTCGTCGCGGGCAAGGCCGCGGAGAAAGCTGCGCTGCAGGTCAAGCAGAAGCTGCTCGAGATCGCAGGCAAGGAGCTCGAGATCGATCCCGGCGACCTCGAGATCGTGGACGGCGAGGTGATCGCGAAGGGCGCGCCACAGACGAAGCTGTCCGTCGCAGACGTGGCCGGAGCGGCGACGTTCAACTACGGCGAGCTCATCACCGGTACCGGCGCGCAGCTGAAGCCGTACGCGGCGATCATCGACTCCGAGACGGGCACCGTCGACCTACCGCCCCACTCCGCGATCTCCTATGCGACCTGCGCAGCCGAGGTCGAGGTGGACGACGAGACCGGCGAGGTGCGCGTTCTGCGCCTGCAGCAATGCTACGACGTCGGCCGCGCGATCAACCCGACGCAGGTCGAAGGCCAGATCGAGGGCGGGGCGATGATGGGGCTCGGGCTCGGCGTGCTCGAGACCTGCTACCCGTACTACCCCGACGTCGAGAACCGCGGGGGCTCGTTCGGCTCCTACCTCGCGCCCGGGATGGAGGACATGCCGCAGATCGACACGATCCTCATCGAGAACCCCTCCGCCGATGGGCCCTACGGCGCGAAGGGCATAGGCGAGATGGCGAACAACCCGCAGCCGCCGGCGATCGCGGCCGCGGTCTACGACGCCGTCGGCGTCTGGATCACGGAGCTGCCGATCACCCCGGAGCGCGTCCTGCGCGCGCTCGAGGAGAAGAAGGAGCCGCGGCGCGAGGGCAAGAAGGTCGTCTTCGACGAGGACCTGTCCGTGAACACGGTCTCGGCCGGCGGTATACGGTTCGAGGTTCCCGCCTGACTTCCCCCTTCAGGTCGTGGAACGGCGTGGCGCGCCACACCCTGTTTCCGGGTGTGGCGCTCCACGCGATCGGCGGCGAGCAGGTGCTGCTCTGCCACGTCACCTACGAGCCCGGGACGACGGTCGCGCGGCACGCGCACCCCGAGGCCGAGCAGGTGATGTGGATCGTCGAGGGCGATGTGACGATGACCGTCGGGAACGAGACCCGGGTACTGGGAGCCGGCGACGTGGTCGTCGTCAACCGCGGGATCGAGCACGAGCTGCACTCGGAGGGCGGCATGACGTTCGTCGAGGCGCTCGCGCCGGTGCTGCGCGACCACGTGCCGAACGCGGTGCGGGACCTCGTGCTGGGAGAGCAGGGCGACTCGCTGCATGCCGACCGTTAGACGGCGTCCTGCAGCATCGCACGCCCGCACTCATCTGACTCGCGACCGGGTAACGTGGGCGCTTGGGCAGCGCTGGCGAGCCGACGCAGGAGCGCGACGCGGCTGTTGCGCCGCTCCACCGGGACGTGCGCTTGCTCGGGAACGTCCTCGGGCAGATCCTCGTCGAGCAGGACGGTCAGGACCTGCTGGACGACGTCGAGCGCATCCGCGTCCTCTCTCGAGACGCCCGCGCCACCGGACGGCGCGAGGAGCTGACGCAGGCGGTCGGCGCGCTCGGCTCCGACCGGCAAGCGCTCGTCCTCAGGGCGTTCGGCGCGTACTTCCAGCTCGCGAACCTCGCCGAGCAGCACCATCGCCTGCGACGGAGACGGCAGTACGAGCACGAGCAGCCAGGGCCGCGCGAGTCGCTCGCCGAAGCTTTGGGCCGCCTGCGCGACGCCGGTGTCTCGTCCACGGAGCTCGAGGCCGCGGCGCGCACGCTCTCGCTGGAGCTCGTGCTCACGGCGCACCCCACGGAGGCGACGAGGCGCAGCATCCTGGCCGCGCACCTCCGCCTCGCGCGCATCCTGGCGGCCTTCGACGACCCATCGCTGACGCCCGCGCGCCGCCGTCGCCTCGAGGAGACGGTGTTCGAGGAGGTGACGCTCCTCTGGCAGACGGACGAGATCCGCTCGGGCCGCCCCCGTGTCGTGGACGAGATCCGCCACGGGCTCTGGTTCTTCGAGCAGAGCCTGCTCCGCGTCGCGGAGCTCCTGCTCGGCGACTACCGGCGACTGCTCCCCGCCGCCCCCGCACCCTTCTCGTTCGGCACGTGGATCGGAGGCGACCTCGACGGAAATCCCGCGGCCGGCCCGGACACGATCGCGGAAGCGCTCGACCGGGCCCGCGAGCTCGCACTCACGACGTACGCGGCCGAGGTGCGCGAGCTCGCGCAGGCGGCGGGCATCTCGAGCCGGATCGTGACGCCGGCTCCCGAGCTGCTCGCGTCGATCGCGCAGGACGAGCGCGAGCTGCCGGAGTACACCGCCGAGCTCGGCGACCAGAACCTGGACGAGCCGTATCGCCGCAAGCTCAGCTTCGTCTGGAAGAAGCTCCGCATTGCGCTCGAAGGCGATGAGCGCGGCTACCGCTGCTCCTCCGAGCTCGAGGCAGATCTCCGGCTGCTCGACCACAGCCTGCGCGCGAGCCGGGCCCAGCGCGTGGCCGACGGCCACCTCGCCGCACTCTCGCGCCGGGTCGCGCTCTTCGGGTTCCATCTGGCCAAGCTCGACGTCCGCCTGCACGCCGACGAGATCCGCGAGGCCTCGGACCGGCTGGAGCCGACGACCCGGGCGATCGCGCGGGCACGCCACCGGCACGGGGCCGAGGCGCTCGACACGCTCGTCGTCTCGGGCGTCGGCTCACCGGACGACGTTCTCGCCGCGCTGGATCTCGTGCGCGGCGCCGGGCTCGAGCTTTCCGTCGTGCCGCTGTTCGAGACGATCGCCTCGCTCCGCTCGGCGGCGGAGACGGTGGAGGCGCTCCTCGACGAACCGCGCTTCGCGTCACTTGTCGAGCGGCGCGGCGGCCGCCTGGAGATCATGGTCGGCTACTCGGACTCCGGCAAGGACGGCGGGTACCTCACCGCGCAGTGGGAGATCTACCGGGCGCAGCGGGCACTGGCCGCGCTCGCCGCCGAGCGCGGCGTCGAGCTCACGATCTTCCACGGTCGCGGCGGGAGCGCGGGCCGCGGCGGCGGGCCCACGCATGCCGCGATCCTGGCGCAGCCGCCTGGACACCCGCCCGGACGGCTGAGGCTGACCGAGCAGGGCGAGACCGTCTCCTTCAAGTACGGGCTACCCGGGCTCGCGTACCGCAACCTCGAAGCGGCGGTCGCCGCCACGCTTCTGTCCGCGTTTCCGCAGGTAACGGGCTCGGACGCGCCTCCCGAAGCCGACGAGCTCCTCGGCCGGCTCTCCGACGTCGCGCACGCTGCCTACTGCGCTCTCGTCTGGGAGGACGAGCGCTTTGTGTCGTTCTTTCGCCGGTTCACGCCGATCGACGAGCTCTCGCTGCTCGAGATCGGGTCGCGGCCGGCACGGCGGCCGGAGGGCACGGACTATCTCGCCTCGCTACGGGCGATCCCCTGGGTCTTTGCGTGGACGCAGAACCGGTGCCTGCTCCCGGCCTGGTACGGCTGCGGCACGGCTTTCGAGGCTGCCGACGTCCAGGAGCTACGGCGGCTCTACGGCGAGTGGCCGTTCTTCCGCGCGCTGGTCGAGAACCTCGAGATGACGCTCGCGAAGTCGAGCTTCGAGATCGCCGAGGGGTACCTCCGGCTGGTCGACGACGACCGGCTGTTCGCACCGATCGCGGCGGAGCACGCGCGTGCCGTGGACGCCGTGCTCGAGATCGTCGGCGCCAAGGAGCTCCTCGATCGCCAGCCCGTGCTCCAGCGCTCGATCGGGCTCCGCAACCCCTACGTCGACCCGATGAACGCGATCCAGGTCGAGCTGCTCGGCCGCTACCGCGACCCGGAGGCCACGGACGACGATCGCGAGCAAGTCCGTCGCCCGTTGCTGCGGTCGATCGCCGGCATCGCGGCGGCCCTGCGCAACACCGGCTGACACTGCGGGCGCCCCACCGGGGGCGCTCCAGATCACCGCGCGGCGGACGAGCCCGTGAGCTCGGCGCTGAGCTCGCGCAGAAGGCGCCGCGCGTCGAGGTCGTAGGCCTGCGGGTGGGCCGCGGATTCGCGCTGGCGGTCGAAGTACTTGCCGGTGACGCCCTCGAGGGAGGAGTCGGCGACGAGTCGCTGCGTGGACTCAACACCCGTCTCGAGCGAGTCGACCGGGGTCGTTCCGGCCTCGAGGACCATCTTCGTCGGCATGTACGTGCCCGGATGGAGGCAGTTCGCGGTGACGCCGCGATCGCGGAGCCCTTCCGCGAGGTCGAAGGTCAGCATGACGTCCGCGAGCTTGCTCTGGCAGTACGCCTGGACGGCCGAGTAGTGCCGCTCGAGCATGACGTCGTCGAAGTCGAGCGGCATCTGGCCCGCAGAGGCGACGTTCACGATCCGCGCCGGTGCGGAGCGGACGAGCAGCGGCCCGAGTCGCTGCGTCAGGAGGTACGGAGCCAGGTAGTTGACGGCTAAGCGGAGCTCGAGCCCATCCGCGCTCATCTCGCGCCGGCCGCTGCCGCCGCCGATCCCGGCGTTGTTCACGAGGACGTCGAGCCGCTCGTGCTCCGTCAGCACCTGCTCGGCGAGCGCGCGCACCTGCGCGAGCGACGCGAGATCGGCCAGGAGGAACGAGACGCGGTCGTTTCCGGTCGCGTCGCGGATCGCGCGGAGCGTCTCCTCCCCCTTCGCCGGATTCCGGCCGTGCAGTATCACGGTCGCGCCCTGCCCGGCGAGCTCGGCCGCAAGCGCGCGGCCGAGCCCATCCGTCGATCCGGTCACGAGAACGACCTGCTGCCCGATCGGCCTCATGAGCCCGGAGTCTGCCTGGCGTTATGCCGCCTCGGCCTCGACCTCCGCCTCGACCACCGGCTCCGGCTCGACCGCCTCTTCCACCCGCTCCCGGAACCGAAGTCCCGTCACGAGCACGCCGATGAGCGCCGCGATCACCGAGACGACGATCGCTGCCTGGAAGCCTTCGAGCAGGCCCTGGGCCGAGCCGTCGGCCCCCGTGTTGGCGGCGTTCACGGCGGTCACGACGGCGAGCACGAGCGCGCCGCCGAACTGGAACGACGTGCTGACGAGGCCGCTCGCGAGCCCCTGTTCTTCGGCGGCTACACCGTTGGTCGCGGCGATGTTCAGCGGCCCGTAGGCGAGAGCGAAGCCGAAGCCGGCGAAGATCATCGTCGGCAGGATCGCCGTCGTGTACGGTGAGTCGAGGCCGATCGGCAGGAACAGCGCGTAGCCGACGGCGGTCGAGGCGAGACCGGTCGTGACCAGCCGCCTGACGCCGAAGCGCAGCACGAGCGGCGCGATGCGGGGCGCGAGCAAGGCGACCAGGAGACCACCGGGGAAGATGGCGAGCCCCGTCTCGAGCGGCGACCAGCCCCGCAGCTGCTGCATGTACAGGGTGGCGATGAACTGGAACCCGAACCACCCGCCGACGAGCATCATCGCGCCGAGGTTCGCCTGCACGATCGAGGCGGACCGCAGGATGCCGAGGCGGACGAGCGGCGCCGCCGTCCGGCGCTCGATCGCGACGAAGCCGGCGAAGATCGCTGCCACCGCCGCGAAGGAGCCGAGCGTACGCGCCGAGGCCCAGCCCGCGGAGGGCGCCTCGACGACGGTGAAGACCAGCAGCAGCATCCCTGCCGTCAGCGTCACCGCACCGGCCAGGTCGAACGAGCGCGACGGGCGCGGGATGTGCCTGTCCGAGGGGACGAGCTTGATCCCGGCGAGCAGCGTCAACAGCGCGATCGGCACGGGCAGGAAGAAGACCCAGCGCCAGCCGATCTCCGTCAGCAGGCCGCCGAACACGAGCCCGAGCGAGAAGCCGGTGGCACCGGTCGCGGTGTAGATCGCGATCGCCTTGTTCCGGACCGGCCCCTCGGCGAAGCTCGTGGTGATGATCGAGAGGCCGGCCGGAGCGGTGAACGCCGCGCTGACGCCCTTGATGAACCGCGTCGCGATGAGCAGCGAGCCGTCGTCCACGAGGCCGCCGAGCGCCGACGCGACGACGAAGACGCCGAGGGAGATGAGGAACACGTTTCGCCTGCCGAGCAGATCGGCTGCGCGGCCGCCGAGCAGCAGGAAGCCCCCGTACCCGAGGACGTAGGCGCTCACGACCCACTGCAGCGAGCTCGTGGAGAGGCCGAGGTCCTCGCGGATCGAGGGCAGGGCGACGCCGATCATCGAGACGTCCATGGCGTCGAGGAAGAGCGCGCCGCAGAGCACGAGCAGCATGCCCCAGGCACGTTTGCCCAACCGTTCGCTCGCGGCGTCGGGCGAAATCGTCTGCGAAGTCATTCGGCGATGGTGGCAGCCGCGAATACCCTGGTACCAGAGCGCGTTTATCCTGGTATCAGCGCTACCCCTCTCAGCCTCACCCGGGTCGGCCATACTGGTTCGCATGGCGACGCCTGAGACCGTCACTGAGCGTCGGCCGGTCGCTCCGCCGGTTACTCCACTGGCGGAGACGAACGGCAACGAGCTGCGGCGCAGCGAGCTCGGGGCGTTCCTCCGCAGCCGCCGGGAGCGCGTCAGGCCCGAGCAAGTCGGGCTGCACTCGATGCGGCGGCGCCGCACTCCCGGGCTCCGGCGCGAGGAGGTCGCGCAGCTCGCCGGCGTGGGCGTCACCTGGTACACGTGGCTCGAGCAGGGCCGCGACATCCATCCCTCGGCCCAAGTCCTCGACGCGATCGCGCGGACGCTCCAGTTCGACTCCCACGAGCACGCGCACCTGTTCACGCTCGCCGGCATGCCGACGACGACGATCGCGGATCAGTGCTCGAAGCTCTGCGAGACCACGCAACCGCTGCTCGACCAGCTCGAGCCGTATCCGGCAGCCGTCCTCGATGCCCGATTCGACCTGCTGGCGTACAACCGGGTCTATGCGAGCTTCCATCCGGGCCTCGACGAGATCCCGATCGAAGACCGCAACGTCCTCTGGCTGGCGTTCACGGACCCGTCCTTCCGGGCGGTGATCGTGGACTGGGACGACGTGATCGGCCGCATGGTCGCCGAGTACCGGGCGGCCATGGCCGAGCACCTCGACGAGCCCGCCTGGAAGCTGCTCGTCGATCGCCTGCATCGCGCCTCGCCGGAGTTCACGAGCGTCTGGGAGCGGCACGACGTGCAGGGCATCGAGAGCCGCACGAAGCGGGTGATCCATCCGACGGCCGGCCTGCTCTCGCTCGACTACACGAACCTGTGGCTTGGTCAGCGGCTCGGGACGCGCATCGTCGCCTTCACACCCGCCGACGAGCGGAGCAGGCTGCGGCTCGAGTCGTTGTACGAGTCGCTCGGTTAGTCAGCCGATCCGCTTACGGATCCACCAGACCGAGAAGGCGAGGAGGGCGATCGTGGAGGCGACGAAGATGCCGGCCTCGATGCCCTGAAAGAGCCAGAACCGGCTCGCCGGGTGGTAGACGACGTGCGTAGAGCCGACGATGTCGTGCTCGGCCAGGCAGGCGGCATCGAAGTCCTTACCCGACGTGAGGCATGACTGCACCACCGCAGGATCGGGGACTCCTCCGTCGGTCACCTGGAGCCGGTTCGCCTCGCTGAACACCCACGCCATGCGGAGATCGGGTTCGGACCCGACGATCCAGGTCTCCTCGAGCGCCGAAGCGTAGTTGGGCCGTGCCGAGTTCTCGACGGCAATCCGCACGACGAAGAACAGGACGAGCGCCAGGCCGATCGCCGCCGCCGTGCGTCGCAGCACGACGCCGATCGCGACGACGAGCGCGGCGGCGAAGAGCGTGTACGCGATCGGGGCGACGCCTTCGAGGCTGAAGCTGTCGACCATGCGCCCGTTGACGTCGTCGAGCGGGCCGCGCCACCAAGTCAGGAGGAGCGTGAAGAGGAGCGAGGCGGCGATGGCCGCAGCGACTATCAGCGCGAGTCTGGTGGCAACCCACCGCCTGCTGGTGACGCTCTGTGTCCACGCGAGCCGGAAGGTGCCGCGCTCGAACTCGAGCACGAAGGGAGCGGCGAGCAGGATTCCGAAGACACCCGGGACGAGGTTGAACCAACCGGAGAGGTTCACGGCCACGTCCCAGCGAACCGCGAACGCGTCGAGCTTCTCCCTACAGCCTCCGCCGGGGTCCGCGAGACAGGCGGCGATGCCCTCACTCTCGTAGACGGAGGCCATGTGAAGGCCGGTCGGGACGACGACGGCCGCGGCGAGCCCGAGCAGGAGCATGGCGATCAGCGTCTCGGTGCGCTGCTGGCGCCAGGCGACCCAGATCACGACGCGACCGCCGTGGCATGCGGCTCGGCCTCGGTCGGCGCAGGCGACCGCCGGCCGAGGTACGCGAGCACGATCTCCTCCAGCCCGAGCTCGTCCACGCTCCAACCGGGCTGGAACACGCGCCCGTTCGCCCGCACGAGCAGCGTGGTCTGGCGCTCGGTGTGACGCTCCTGGATCACGGCGTGCGCGCGCGCGACCGCCGCCGGGTCGGAACGGGGGCCGGTCAGAAGCCGGTGCGAGCCGACGATGTGGTCGATCTCGCCGGCGAGGCGCACTCCGCCGGCATCGAGAATCACGAGGTGGTCGCAGACCCGCTCGAGCTCGGCGACGATGTGCGACGAGAGCACGACGGTGAGCCCGCCGTCGGCGACGGCCTCCATCAACGACTGTAGGAACTCGCGCCGGGCAAGCGGGTCCAGCGCGGCGACGGGCTCGTCGAGCACGAGCAGCTCGGGTCGCTTCGCGAGCGCCAGCGTCAGCGCGACCTGCGCCTGCTGGCCGCCGGACAGCGTGCCGACCTTCCGCTCGAGCGGAATGCCGAGGAGCTCGAGGCGGCCGCGCGCCAGCTCGTCGTCCCAGCGCGGATTCAGCTTCCGGCCCAGCTTGAGCATCTCGCCGAGGCGGAAGCCGCGGTAGAGCGGGTGATCCTGCGCGACGAAGCCGATCCGAGGGAGCACGACCTCGGGCTGGCGGCGGGCGGACCAGCCGAGCACCCGCACGTCGCCGGCACTCGGCTCGCTGAGTCCGATGACGAGGTGCAGGAGCGTCGTCTTGCCCGCTCCATTGGGCCCGACGAGTGCGGTCACCGACCCGGTCGGAATCGCCAGCGAGCAGTCGCGGAGGGCCCACTGCGACCCGTAGCGCTTCCCGAGCGCCTGCGTCTGGACGGCGGGGATCGCGGTCACGCCGCCTCCACCTCCTCGACGAACGCCGCGTGGGCAGCAGCCGCGAACAGCGCCGCCACGCCCTCCTCGTCGAAGCCCGCGTCCCGAGCCCGGGCGATCCACTGCGCCAGAGCCGCCTGGAGCGCGGCCTGCTCGGCCGGGACGGGCGGCGTGGGCAGCAGGGAGACGAACGTGCCCTGCCCTCTCCGCGGTTCCACGAGCCCGTCGTGGTCGAGCGCGCGGTACGCCTTCAGCACGGTGTTCGGGTTGATCGCCAGGCTGCCGACGACCTCCTTGACGGTCGGCAGCTGATCGCCCGGCTGCAGCAGGCCAAGCCGGATGGCCTGCCTGACCTGCTGAACCAACTGCAAGTAGGTGGGTACCCCGGACTGCGGGTTGAGCCGGAACTCGATCACGGCTATTTATCTATCTGCATAGATAACTAGCTATATAGCAGTCTAGCGACCCGCCGGCAAGGGCGATCGCCGGCGGCGTCCTTCAGCTGGCGGTGATGTAGTTCGTCAGGTACTGGATCTCGAAGCTCTGCTGCTTCGACTTGAACTTGACGAGGTCCCCGATCGAGACGAGCCCGACGACCTTTCCCTCCTGGACGACCGGTAGGTGCCGGATGCGGCGGTCGGTCATCACCGCCATGCACTCGTCGATCGACGTGTCGGGCGTGACGACGATCAGCGGCGACGACATGATCTCGCGGACGGCCGTGTCCTCGTCCGTGCGCCCCTCGAGCGCCACGCGGCGGAGGTAGTCGCGCTCCGTGACGATTCCGGCGATCTCGCCGCTCTCGGTCACGAGCAGCGACCCGATGTTCATCTCCACCATTCGCCGAACCGCGTCGAGCACCGACTCGTCGGCGTCGATCTCGAACACCGCGCCGCCCTTCTCCTCGAGGATCTCGGCGAGCCGGTTCACGCTCACAGGCTTACCCTAAAGCGTCGCGGTTCATGCCTCGTCGGCGAGCGCGAGCAGAGCGGTGACGGTCGTCCAGTTGCGCGAGGTCGCGCTGACGCCGAGACCCTTCCCGGTGAGCAGCGCCGCGAGCTTCGAGCGCCCGACGCCGTCCGGGTGCCAGGCGTACACCTCACGCCCGATGTGCGCGACCTGCTCGGGCGCGACGGCCGCGGCCGTGAGCCTGTCGACGACCTCGGCGTCGGGCTTGTCGGACAGGAATGTCACCTGGTAGCGCTTCGGGTTCGTCGCGACCTTTCCGAGGGGATCGCGCGCAACGACCTCGGCGAGCTCCTCGCGCGTACGTGTCACCACCTCGATCTGGAGCCGGAGCCGGTCCGCGATCGCCTGCTCACACCTCCGCGCCACCCGGTCCGGCGTGAGACCGCTCGAGAGCACGACGTTGCCGCTCTGGACGTACGTACGCACGTCCTCGAAGCCGGCGTCCTCGAGGAGCTCGCGCAGCTCGGGCATCGCGACCCGGTTGCGTGCGCCGAGGTTGATGGCGCGTAGGAGGACGATCTGCCGAGGCATCGCCGCGCAGCGTAGGGGCAGCTCGGCGCCCGGCGCGACTTGACCAGCAGACGCGAGTCCTACGATCGGGAGCCGTGATCCACCTGCGCCTCGTCGCGCCGCCCGCACTGGCCGACGCCGCCTACGGCGTGCTCCGGAAGCGCCCCTCGGCGATCAACCTCGTCCGCATTCGCGACGCGGCCGAGCGGCCGGATGGCGACCTCATCCTGTGCGACGTCGCACGCGAGGACGCGAGCGTCGTCGTCGCCGACCTGCGCGAGCTGGGACTGGAGCACGACGGCTCGATCGTGCTGGAGCCGGTCTCGTCCGCGGTCTCGGAGGCGGCACGCCGTGCGGAGCGGGCGGCCGTCGGATCGCCCGCGGACGCCGTCGTCTGGGAGACGGTCGAGTTCCAGACGAACGAGAGCGCCGCACTCTCGTTCAGCTTTCTCGCCTTCATGGCCGTGGCGACGATGATCGCAGCGCTGGGGATCATCCAGGACTCGACGATCCTCATCATCGGCGCGATGGTCGTCGGCCCCGAGTTCGGCCCCCTGGCGGGCCTCTGCGTCGCGCTCGTCCAGCGACAGCGCGCGCTCGCGCGGCGGTCGCTCGTGGCGCTCGCGGTCGGCTTCCCGATCGGGATCGCGTCGGCGTTCGTGCTCACGTCGATCCTGCGCGGAGCCGGGTCGGCTCCCGAGGGGCTGCCCGAGGTCTCGCGTCCGGCGACGTTCTTCATCTCGCACCCGGACGAGTACACGGTGCTCGTCGCGCTGCTCGCCGGCGTAGCGGGCGCGATCTCGCTCTCGACCGCCAAGTCGGGCGCGCTCGTCGGCGTCCTCATCTCGGTGACGACGATCCCTGCTGCCGCGAACGTCGGCGTCGGCGCTGCCTACGGCGACTGGTCGGAGGTCGCCGGCGCGGCCGGGCAGCTCGCACTCAACCTCGTCTGCCTCGTGGCGGCCGTGCTCGCGACGCTGTTGCTCCAGCGCTGGTTCTACGCCCGCCGGCGTCGGCTCAGCCGCTGAACCAGTCCGCGAGCGGGACGCGGGCCCCGAGCGACGACAGGTCGCCGCCGTCCCGGATCGCCTCGGCCGCCGCTGCGGCTGCGGCGACGCCGACCCAGGTCAGCCCGCCCCCGACGCTCACCCGCTGCGCACCCGCACCGAAGATCTCGCCGGTCGAGAGCCCCGGCAGCGCGAGCACGTTCACCGGCTTCGACACGGCCTCGCACACGGCGCGAATCTCCTCGACGGTCCGCAGGCCCGGCGCGTAGAGGACGTCCGCGCCCGCCTCGTCGAACGCCTGCAGGCGCGCGATCGTGTCATCGAGGTCGGGATTGCCGCGGATGTGGTTCTCAGCCCTCGCCGTGAGCGTGAACGGGAAGCCCGCGGCCTGCGCCGCCTCGACGGCCGCCGCGACACGCTCGACCGCCTGGGGCAGCTCGTACAGGTGACCAGCGGGATCCCAGTCCTCGATCGAGCCGCCCACCGCCCCTGCCTCGGCGACGCGGGTGATCGCGAGCGCCGCCGCCTCGAGAGCCGCGCCGTAGCCGTTCTCGAGGTCGACCGACACCGGCAGCTCCGTCGCCGCGTCGAGCGCCGCGGCGTGGGCGACGACCTCGTCGAGCGTGACGCTGCCGTCGAGGCGCCCGAGCGTGAACGCGAAGCCCGAGCTCGTCGTCGCGAGCGCCCGAAACCCGAGCGCCTCGAACATCCGAGCGGAGCCGGCATCCCACGGGTTCGGGATGACGAAGGGCTCGCCGGCGTGCAGGGCCCGGAAGGCTTCGGCTTTCTGCGTCTGGCTACTCATCGACGATGCGTAGGACGACCTTGCCACGTTTTCCGCTCGTCATGCTCCGCTCGAACGCCTGGCGGGCGTCGGCGAGCGTGAAGACGGCGTCGATCGCCGCGCGCAGCTTCCCGTCGTCGACGAGGCGCGCGAGCTCGGAGAGCTGCCCGCGGCTCGGCTCCACGACGAAGTACGTGGTCGTGATCCCGGCGTCGCTCGGGACCTCCGGCGGCTCCTCGGCGACCGACACCAGCCGCCCGCCGCGGCGGAGGAGCGTCGGCGACGACGCGAGTCGTGCGCCGCCCGCAGTGTCGAAGACGAGGTCGAAAGGATCGATGTCGTCGAAGTCGGAAGCCGGGTCGAGCACCTCGTGAGCGCCCGAGCTCTTCGCGAGATCCACGCCCGCACGCGATGCCGTGCCGACGACGTACGCGCCGCCCGCGCGCGCGAGCTGCGTCGCGAGATGGCCGACTCCGCCGGCGGCGCCGTGGACGAGGACGCGCTGCCCGCGCTCGAGTCCGCCGTGTTCGAACAGCCCCTGCCAGGCGCTGAGGGCGGCCAGCGGGATCGCGGCGCTCTCGACGTGTGCGAGCGACGCCGGCTTGCGGGCGAGCACATGCGCGGGAACGGCCGCGTACTCCGCGGCGACGCCGTCCCGGTCGAACGGGGTCAGTGCATAGACCTCGTCTCCGGGAGCGACGTCCTCGGTGCCCGGGGCGGCGCCGACCACGACGCCCGAGAGCTCGTAGGACGGGATCGCGGGAAGGCGGTCGGCCGGCCACTCGAGCTCGTCCCGCGTGATCGCCGCAGCGTGCACGCGCACGAGCGCCTCGCCCTCGGCGGGCCGCGGCACGGCGACCTCCTCCAGCGCTAGCGTCGCCGGATCCCCGGCGGAGTGCAGGCGCACCGCCCGCATGGTTGAGGGAACGTCCTGCCCCGCCGGCCCGCCGGTTCCCGAGCCGGGGCTCACTGCCGCGCTCCCGCTCTCGCTCTTGCTCACGTCTCCGTCCCCTCTCGTTGCACAACCCAGGTAACTTGCTAGTAAGATTCTTGTAGAGAAGTATATTCTCAGCAAGTATCCTTCTCACAGCATGACCGACGCGGCACCGGACCACGTGGATCGCATCGCCGCTCAGTGGAAGCGCGAGCGCCCGGAGCTCGACGTCGAGGCGCTCGTGCTCTTCGCGCGGCTTTTCCGCGCGGCGCAGCTCGCCGACGCCGCTCTCGCGAGGATGCTCGCCGGGCACGAGCTCCAGCCGGGCTGGTTCGACCTCCTCGCCGCGCTCCGCCGCGCGGGAGCACCGTACGAGCTCAACCCCACCGGGCTCATGCGGACGACGATGCTCTCCTCGGGCGGCATGACGAAGCGCCTCGACCGCCTCGTGGACGCGGGCCTCGTCGAGCGTCGGCCGGACCCGGCGGACCGCCGCGGCACGCTCGTCGGGCTCACGAGTCGAGGGAAGGCCGTCGTCGACGCCGCGCTCGAGGGACATCTCGCGAACGAGGAGCACCTCCTGGCGTCGCTGACGCCGGCCGAGCGGCGATCGCTCGACGCACTGCTCCGGAAGCTCCTCGCGGAGCTCGAGGGCGAGCAGGCTCCCGAGAAGAGCTAGATCAGCCCGGCGCGGGTCGCGTGCGCAGCCGCAGCCGCGCGCGAGGACTGCGCGAGCTTGCGCAGGATGTTGGCGACGTGGCGATGCACGGTGTGCTCGCTGAGGACGAGCGACGACGCGATCTCGCGGTTCGAGAGACCTGCGGCGACGAGGCGCAGCACCTCCGTCTCGCGCCGGCTGAGAGGCGAATCGCCGTTCGAATCGATCGGCGGGGCGTCCTCGAGGAAGCCGGCGAGAGCGCGCTGGAGCTCGCGCTGGTCCTCGAGCCACGGAAGATGCGCGTCTCCGTTCAGCGCGACGAAGCGTGCGTTCGGAAGGAGCGAGGCGAGCTCGCGACCACGGCCGATCGGCACCGTGCAGTCCCCACGGCGATGCAGCACCAGGGCAGGTTGCGTGACTCGCGGCAGGAGCTCGCGGACATTCGAGCCGAGGTCGAGCTCGAGGAAGGCCGCGGCGACGTCCGCGTCCGCGGCATGCCGCTGGTAGCGGGTGAACGCCGCGATCTCGTCGCCGCTGCCGTGTGGCATGAACAGCCCGGCGAGCATCTGGGCCGCGAGCCTCCAGTTGACACGCGCGAAGTCGACGATCGAGCGCCTCGTCATCTCCGGGATGTCGTCGCGCGCCGCATACGCGCCGTAGAAGACGATCTTCCGCACCCGCTCCTGTGACTCCACCGCATAGCGCGTGGCCGCCAGGCCTGCGCACGAGCATGCGAAGAGGATCGCCGGCTCCGCTCCGACGGCTTCGTGCACCGCGGCGAGCATGCGGGTCTCGGACTCCGCCGTCGGCGGCTCGCGCAGGACGCGCTCGGAGAGCCCTGAGCCGAGCCGGTCGTAGCGCACGACGCGATGCGTCCGCGCGAGCTCCTCGTAGAAGCTCCGCGTCGCCGGATCCGCCCACTCGTCCTCGAGGTGGCTCACCCACCGGCCCCCGAAGAGCAGGAGCGGCCCCTCGCCGACCGTGGCGTACGCGAGGCGACGGCCGTCGAGCTCCGTGAAGCGGATCTCGTGCTCCATCACCCGACCAGTGTATGGCCGGATCGGGCCATGTCAACAAGATGGCCCGCGGCGGCGAAGCGCAGCCTGCGGCCTCCCGGCACCATGATCTCCATGCAGACGCGTTACATCGACGGGCTGACGGTCCGGCTGCTGCGGGACGGCGATACGGAGACCGTCGCCGCGCTCTTCGCGCGTCTCGGTTCCCGCTCCCGCGAGCAGCGCTTCTGCGGCGCGAAGCCGCGGCTGTCAGACGACGAGCTGCGCGCGCTGGCGCGGGTCGACGGCGACCACCACGTCCTCGTCGGGTACCTCGACGGCGACCCCGAGCCCGCCGCGATGGCGCGCCTCGTTCGCAACGGGCACGGCGCAGAGATCGCATTCGAGGTCGCCGACGCGTACCAGGGCCGCGGCATCGGGTCGACGCTCGCCGGAGAGCTCGCGGCCGACGCCCGCGCCGCCGGGATCACGCAGCTCGTCGCGACGGTGTGCGGGGACAACGACCCGGTGGTCTCGCTCCTGCGCAAGGTGGCGTCGGAGCTGCACGTGACCTGGCGCGGTCGCGAGCGCGAGTTCGTCCTCGGGCTCGAGGCGTAACGCCGCAGGCAGACTGTGCGCCGTGGCAACGGCGCTCGTCGAGATCGACCGCGACGCGGTGTGGGAGAGGATCGAACGGCGCGACCCGTTCGTGCTGGTGGACGCGCTCCCCCGCTGGCCTATGCCGGCGCTCACCTGCCCGGTGCCGTCAACATCCCGCCCGAACGCGTGGACGAGCTCGCCGCCAGGCGGATCCCCGACCTCGCGACGGAGGTCGTCGTCTACTGCGCGAACCCGAGCTGCGAGAGCTCCGTCGAGGTCGCGGAGCGGCTCGTCGCGCTCGGCTACCGGAACGTCCTCCACTACTCCGGCGGCAAGCAGGACTGGCGGGACGGCGGCCTGCCGCTCGAGGGCGGTCGGGTCTAGATGCTTGATCGGAAATTCGCGCGCAGCCGGGGGCGGTCACGACCAAGCCGGGCGCCGCACTCGTGCGTCGTGCAGGCTCGAGAGCCTGTGCGACGTGCGAGGGTGACGATCCGGCGCCGTGTCGTGGGCGTCAGCCGGCCCGCGGGAATTTCCGATCAAGCATCTAGGGCGGCGGCGCCCCGGCCGCTTCGATCCTCCGAGGCGCCGCCGGATCTCCGACGTCAGATGTCGGAGCTCTGCTCGGAGTCGCCGTCGCGATCCGGGCAGTCACCGTCCGGGGCCGCGCCGTCGCCGTTCTGCACGTACGCGGCCTCCGGGTCAGCACCCGAGCTGCGGTCGTTCGCCGCCGAGCCGTCGGCTGCGAGCGCCGAGGTGACCCAGAAGGCCGCCACGGCGACGACGACCGCGAGTAACCCGAGCGCGGCGCGCAGGCCCAGCGGTGGGCGCCGCCTGCGCTTCGCCTCGTCCATTGACCTCACCTCCTTCTCGTGCGTCGCTGACATCGAGTCACGAGTGAACACGAGGCCCCTAAGGAGGCGCTGATAGGCGGCTAAGAGTCTCGTGTGAGGACCAGGGAGAAAGCGACTACGCTGCGGCGCGATGGAGAGCGCGTCTCCTGAGCTGCGCGCGGGGTGGCTCGAGGAGCTCGGGGAGCTCCTCGCAATCCCGAGCGTGAGCGCCGATCCGGCGCACGCGGACGATGTCCGGCGCGCGGCGGAGTGGGTGGCGGAGAAGGTTCGCGCGCTCGGCGGCCACGCCGAGATCGGGGAGGGCGGGCGGCTGCTCGTCGGCGACGTTCCCGGCCCGCCGGGAGCTCCGACGGTCCTCGTGTACGGGCACTACGACGTCCAGCCGCCGGATCCGCTCGAGCTCTGGGAGAGCGACCCGTTCGCGGCCGAGCTGCGCGGCGAATGGCTGTACGCGAGAGGGCGTCGCCGACGACAAGGGGCAGCTCTGGATGCAGCTCGAGGCGATCGCGTCGCTCGCCCGCGACGGAAAGCTGCCCGTGCGCTTCCGGGTCGTGTGCGACGGCGAGGAAGAGACGGGCGGCGATGCGATCTCCCGCTTCCTCGAGGCCGACGAAGGCCCGGTCGACGCCTGCGTGATCTTCGACGGCTGGATGAAGCGCCGGAACACGCCCGAGCTTGTCGTCGCCACGCGGGGGCTCGTCGCGATCGATCTCGAGGTGCGCACGGGCGAGCGCGATCTCCACTCCGGCCACTACGGAGGGACCGCGCTGAACGCGATCCACGCGCTCACGCAAGCCCTCACGGCGCTCTTTCCACGCGAAGGGAAGCTGCCGGAGCCGCTGCGGGAGGGCGTGACCCAGCCGGACGAGGCGGAGCTCACGGGCTGGCGCGAGCTGCCGCCAGGTGCGGAGGAGCTCGCCCGTGTTGGCGCCGTGCCTCTCGACGCGAAGGCCGCGGACGAGTTCTACGTCCGCGCGTTCGTCGAGCCGTCGCTGGACGTGACGGGCATCCTCGGCGGGAAGCCCGGGCTCCGGAACACGACTCTCGTCTCGCACGCATCGGCCGGGGTCACGATCCGCGTCGCGCCGGGGCAGGACGCGGAGGCCCTCGCCGCGGCGGCCGAGGGCCTGCTCCGCGAAGCGCTCCCTGCCGGCGCGACGCTCGACGTCGTGACGGATCTCACCCAGCCTGCGAGCTTGCCGCGCGACACCGAAGCGCTGCTGCTCGCACGCGAAGCGTTCGGCCGCGTGTTCGGAACACAGCCGTTGATCGTGCGGGCCGGAGGAACGCTGCCGATCCTCGCCACTCTCGCCCGCCGCGAGATCCCGACGGTGATGGCCGGTCTCGCGCTCCCGGACAGCCACACCCACTCGCCCAACGAGCGCATGCTCGTCGAGACGTTCCCGCTCGGCGTCGCCGCCGCGCGCGAGACGTACCGGGCGCTCGGCGGCCTGCGTCGCTAGCTGCGAACGGGCACGCGCTCCGGCGCGTCGCTCTGATCGTCCCCCGTCCACTGGAAGAGCTCGAGCACGTGCCCGTCGGGGTCGCGGAAGAACACCTGCACGAAGCCGTCCCCGCGCGGCATCGGCCCTCCTTCGAGCGGCACGCCGTTCTCGGCGAGGCGCGCGCAGCCGGCATCGAGGTCGTCCACCTCGAACGCGAGGTGATGCGTCATCCCGCGAGCGGCACCGGCACCCGGGTCCGGCTGGCCCGCACCGCCGGTCGCATGCGTGTCGGCGAGCAGGTGGATCTCCGTTCCGCCGAAGCGAAACCAGGCCCCGTCGAACCTGAAGTTCGGCGGGCGCGACACCTCCTCGAGCCCGAGCGCCTCGCGGTAGAAGTGCCGCGACCGCTCGAGATCGGAGACGACGAGCCCGACGTGCTGGATGCGCATCGCCACGCGGCCTACCGTAACCTCGCGCCACCGACGAAGGAGGCGCGAATGCCGCTGATCAGGGTCGAGCTCTTCGACTACCGGATGAACGACGAGACGAGCGCCACGCTCATCGAGAAGCTGACCGACGCGCTCTGCGACGCCACGCACCCTGGCCTGCGCGACCACACGTGGGTCATCGTCGAGGGCCACAACCCGAAGAACTGGGGTCTCGGCGGAAAGCCCTGGCCGGTGGATCAGATGCCGCCGGCCAACTAGCTCAAGCCCCCGCGTCGTAGGATCGATCGCCCCGAGGAGAGGAGAGACGATGCCCGTCATAGACGTGAAGCTCTACGACCGCCGCGTGACCGAGGAATCCGTGCCGAAGATGATCGAGGCGCTGACGAACGCCCTGCACGAGTCGAGCGGCGCTGCGAAAGAGCACATCCACGTGATCATCACGGGCGTGCCCGCAAAGCACTGGGGCCAGGGCGGCAAGCCCGGCGAGTAGCGCCTACTCGGTCACCTCGAGCGTCGTCGCGAGATACACGGCCTTCGGCGGCAGGCCGATCGAGCAGACGAGGCCGTACGCTCCGGCGGTGACATCACCGGATAGCGTGCTGTTCCAGCGGGCCACGACTCCGACGCTGTCGACGATCGATGCGAACGACGGCTTCCCTCCCGGGGCGAGCCCTTCGGCGATCCGACGCTGCTGCTCGCCGACGTGGGCGGCGAGGTCGTCGGCCGTGGCGCCCTCGGCGAGCCGCATGAGCTCGAAGCGGCCCGCGGCACTGCTCTGGTTCTCGACGTCGATCGCGAGCGAGCCCGCGGGGACGGAGGCCGGGCCTGCGAACCTGCACGCGTTGTCCGCCAGCGTGAGCGCGAGCGCCTGAGGCTCCCCGTTGACCGCGGGATCGGATCCGTCGTTGCCGCCACACGCGCTGAGGAGAGCGAGCGCGAGCACGCCCATCAGCGCCATCCAGGAGGCGCGCGACGCCATGACTCGATGGTGCCTGAGCGCTTCGTCCCGGTGCGCGCCGGTTCCTGCTCAGCCGCTGTGAACCTGCTCAGCTGTCCACTGAACGACCTGCTCGACGAGACCCGCGTCCATCTGCTTCTCGAGCTGCGCCCGGTAGCTAGAGAGGCTGGGCGGACCGTCGTGTCTCCGGAGGATGTGGGTCAGCTGTTCGGGTGTCCGGCCGTCGAACGGCCCTCGAACGAGCCGGCCGATCTCCGCGACGTCGCCGGGCTCCACCTGGAGGTCGCTCGCGCCGGTGATCGCGAGCACCGGGCACTCGATCCTTCGCAGCTCCGCGGAGGGATCGAACGCCATGAACTCCCGGAACCACCGCGCCGGCATCTGCTGCCCGGCCACGCGCGTGACGTCCTCGTCGGAGCCGAGCAGCCGCCGCCGGGCTCGTCCCTGATTCCACAGGAACGCGCGTGAGAGCAACCGCGACGGCCCGCGGAGCGATGCCGCGATGCGAGGTCGACTGGCGCTCCATCACCTCGGTGCCGGGTCGGTGCGAGCCGGCGAGCAGGACGACCCCCGCGAGGCTTTTCTCGGCAGCCGCGATCCGCATCGCGATCGTCGCTCCGACCGAATGGCCGATGACCGCAAGCCGGTGGGCATCGACTCCCGAACGACCGCGCAGGGCACCGAGGGCTGCGAAGGCATCGCCTGTCTCGTCCTCGAAGCCGGCCGTGAGGTAGTCGCCCTCCGACTCTCCGACGCCGCGCTTGTCGAACCTGAGCGACGCCAAGCCGCGTTCCGCCAGAGCCGAGGCGAGCACGTTCGCGACGTTCAGCGCCTGCCCGGGCATGTTCGAGTCGCGATCGAGCGGCCCGGAGCCGTTGAGGATCAGCGCCGCCGGCGTCGAAGCGCCGCCCGACTCGGGCGCGGTGAAGGTCCCGCGCAGCCGGGTGCCATCGGCGGCCGCGAGCGCGAACGGCTCGTCTGCGGCCACGTGCGGGGTCAGCTACGCCACTTCAGCGTGCAGCCCACCGGCGGCGTGTCCGCGATGGGCGGCGCCTCCCCCGCCAGAGCCGCCTCGATTGCGTCGCGCAGGTAGTGCTGGGTGACACCGGTCTCGTCACGGTTGTCGTCGACCGCGCCGTGGTAGACGAGCCGCCGGTCCGCGTCGAATACGAAAGCCTCCGGCGTCCGCTCCGAGCCGAGCGCCCGCGCGATCGCCTGGCTCTCGTCGTGGAGGTAGTCGAACGAGTACCCGACATCGCGCGCGTGGGCCACCATCGCGTCGAACGAGTCCGCCGGGTAGGCAGTCGCGTCGTTCGAGTTGATCGCGACGATCCGCACGCCGCGCTCGCCGTACTCGCGCTGGAGCGCGTCGATTCGACCCTCCCACGCGAGCACGTACGGGCAGTGGTTACACGACTGGACGAGGATCAGGACGGGGACGTCGGCGTACTCCTCGAGCGAGTGGTTGCGCCCGTCGACGCCGGGGAGGTCGAAGGTCGGTGCGGTCTCGATGACGCTCACGCAAAGGCCTCCTCGAGTTGCTGGCGGCTGGGGACGGGCGACGCGCGCCCGTCGGGGAGACGGTACACACGGCAGCTCAGGCCGGGCGGCCATTCGGCGCCGACTGGATCGATGTCGCGTCCGTCGATGCGGATCGTCGGCGAGCCGGGGAACCCGAGCTCGACGGCCTCGTCGTGAGTCAGCACCTCTCGCAGCTCGACCGGGTCGTCGATTCCGCGCTCGCCGAGCACCTCCTGGAGAAGCGCCAGAGCCTCGGGATGCGACGGGCACTCCTCCCAGTAGAGGAACTCGATCTTCATGTGACGGCGGGAACGGCGGGTATCGCGAGCGCGACCTCGATCGGCGTCGCGCCGGGCCGTACCGCCTGCAGCTCGCGCGCGTGGAGGAGCGTCGTCTGCACGATCAGCTTCGCGCGGGCGAAGTTGTCGAGCTCCGTCGGAACCGGGCCGACGCGCCGCCCGAGCGCGTACCCGGCGGCGTTCCGGCCCATCGCGCGATACGACTCGAGCGTGTACAGCGGCGCCATGCCGAAGAGCTCGAGGTTGTCCAGCGGCTCGAGATCGGCTTTCTGGATCACCGCGGTTCCCTTCGACTGGATTCCGAGCGCGATCCCCGACCCCGAGAGGCGGGCGCCGTCGTGGGCGATGAAGGCGACGTCGGCGACGCGCCGGATGCGAACGAGCCGCGGCGTCGCGCCGCCGGCCCGGATCCCATCGCTGACCGCCTCGAGCACGTCCTGGTGCCGAAGGCCGGCGATGGTGCTGCGGATCGCGTCCCCGAATGCGGGACCGAGGGCGACGACGACTTCTGCAGGGTCGTCTCCTGACACCGCCTCGCCGCGCTCGACGATAATCGGCTCGCCCGCTTCGTCCGCCGCCACAAGAGCCGCGGGATCGACGACGCTCGGCAACGCCTGCAGGAGCTCCCAGCGCGCTCCCTCGAGCCGGTAGCCGGTTCCCGGCCCCGAGTACTCGTTCGGGTCGTTGACCGCCGAGTGCACGACGCCGTCGGGCCCGATCACGGCTGCGGTCTGGAGGTAGTCGGCCGACACGCGCTGCCGCTGCAGCGAGAGAACGGCTTCGGCCGCCTCGCCGAAGCCTCGCTCGACGAGCGCGCGGGCGACGTCCAGTCCCGACACGCCGCGCGCGAGCAGGTCGTCCGCGGCCTCGACGTCCGCCGCCCGGTCGCGGTCCGGCATCTCGGTCGAGTCGTAGCCCGTCGTTGCGGCCGCGACTTCGTCGTCCGTAACCGGCGGCAGTCCGAGCTCCGCGAAGACCGCCTGGGTCGCGCGGGCAGCCTGCTCGCGGACACGCAGCACCTCGTCCTCGGCCACGGGCTCGATCCCCGCGTCCACCTGCCAGTCGCGCTGGATCGTGAGCCACTCGTCGAGGTCGTCGGCGTCGAAGTTGCCCCCGCCGAACGTGTTGTCGTGCCGCGGCATCACGGAGTAGCCCGAGGTCACGAAGTCGGTCCCAGGGAGGAACTGCCCCATCAGCTTCGCGGTCTTGCGGATCTCCGAGTGTGAGGCGATGGCGTCGTTGCCGGACGCGACCTCGAGATCGAGCCACGCTGCGAGCACGTTCTCGCCGAGGATCGCGCGCGTGCCGCCGGGAACGGAGAGCACGAGCGCGACGCACGAGATCGACCCGTTCTGGACTCCCTGCGAGCCGGCCGCGCGCACCGCTGCGAGGCAGCGCGCCTCGAGGTAGAGCATCGACTGTCCCTGTGCCGAGCCCATCAGCGCCTCCGAGCCGGTCCCGGACGTGAACCGCACCTTCACGCCGCGGGAGGCATACGCGGCTCCCAGGAACGCCTTCGACCACGGCGTGTCGTCGCCGTCGACGAAGACCGGCTCCGTGCCGTAAACGGACAGCGTCTCGGCATACGTCACGAGGCCGCGGATCGCGAGCTCGAGGTTCCGTCGCTCCTCGACCGCGCACTGGGTGAGGACGCCGGGCCGCCCGGTCTGCGAGCCGACGAGGAGCGCGAGCGCGTTGAGGGGCGCGTACCGGGCGACACCCACGGTCGTCTCGATCTCCGCGAAGCCGCGCCTCGCCGCCTCGGCGGCATCGGCGGCGAGGAGGGCGGGGCTCTCCTTCAGGTTCGTGACGTGGGCCTGGTTCGAGGGGGCTCGGCGAGCGCGGAGCTTCTTCAGCGCGAGCATCAGCTCGACCGGGTCGAGCAGGCCGACGACACGCGCGAGCTTCGCGGGCGTCAGGCCGCGGGCGAGGCGGACGAGCTCCGAGCGTGGGACATCGAGCGCGACGAGCATGCGTGCCAGCTCGCCGTCTTCGATCGCCATCGCCTCCTCTGCGACGTCGAGGTCGAGGCCGTGCGCGACCACGAAGCGGTCCACGACGTCGAAGTCCGCCGCCGCGCGGCCGTCTAGCCGCACGACCGCGCCGTCCTCCACCACGAGCTCGGGCGCAGGGTCTCCGGGACCGTCCGCCGCGACGAGGCCGAGCTCGGGGTACGGCGAGAGGAGCACCTCCCGGTGGAGGTCGCGCCGGTCGCGAGAGGCGAAGCGGCGGCTACCCATGTGCACCCACTGACGCGAGGAGACCGCGTTCCGCGTAGGCCGCCGCCGCCTCGCGCACGAACGCAGCGGTCTCGGTGGCGCCGTGACTTTCGAGCCGCTCGGCCCAGGTCGCCAGTTCGGGCGCGGTCGCACGCCGGGGGCGGAGCGCCGTGTAGACGGCTAGCAGGAGCTCGTCGGGGACGGCGGCGAGCTCGGCCGCACGCTCCAGGCTCGCCGCAAGCGGAAGCCGTCCAGCCGCGCGCGCTACCTCCGACTGCAGGCGAAGCGTCGCCGGCGTCGCGCGCATCTCCGAGGCGTCGAGCCGACCGGCAAGGAGCGCAGCGAGCGTCACTTCGGTCAGGGGAAGGCCGCCCGGGGTCGTCACGAGATCGGGTCGTCGGGTGCCGAGGGGATAGTCGCGAACCGGGTCGAACGGCTTGCTGCCAGATGGCCCGGCATCGTTGGTCGCGTCGAAACTCACTCGCCGAGACTTTAGGCTTGGCGGTGCAACGTGGGCAACAGGATGACCGATTATCGATTCTCCGGCCGGGTGGCGCTCGTGACCGGAGGGGCGAGCGGCATCGGTGCGGCAGTCGCGACCAGGCTCGTCGCCGAGGGCGCTCGCGTCGCGTCGCTCGACCTGCAACCGGTCGCGGCGGACGGCGTGCTCGCGCTCGCCGGAGACGTCTCCCGCTCCGCCGACGTGGACGCCGCGGCAAGCCAGGTGGAGGTCGAGCTCGGCCCCATCGACGTGCTCGTGTGCTCCGCCGGGATCCCGGGGCAGTCGCTGCCGAGCACGGAGATCTCGGACGAGGAATGGCGGCGCGTGCTCGCGATCAACGCCGACGGGGTCTTCTACTGCAACCGGGCCGTCGCGCCGGGCATGGTCGAGCGCGGCTACGGCCGCATCGTCAACGTGGCATCCATCGCGGGGAAGGAAGGCAACCCGATGGCAGCCGCCTACTCGGCATCCAAGGCGGCGGTGATCGCCCTGACGAAGGCGATGGGCAAGGACCTGGCGCGGACGGGCGTCGTCGTCAACTGCGTCGCGCCGGCGGTCATCGAGACGCCGATTCTCGAAGGCGTCTCGCAGGAGCACATCGACTACATGGTCGAGCGCATCCCGATGGGCCGCATGGGAAGCGCGGAAGAGGTCGCGGCGCTCGTCTGCTGGCTCGCGAGCGAGGAGTGCTCGTTCTCGACCGGCGCGACGTACGACATCTCCGGCGGGCGGGCGGTGTACTAGTGCTCCTCGCCGTGGGTACGGTCGTGATTCGCCGGCGAGAACCGAGCAGGCCTAGAACGCAGGGAGGGCCAATATTCGCGAATATTGGCCCGACTGAGGACGACGGCACGCGAAGTGTTCGCAGCCGCACGAAGTGCGGGCGTACCCGCGGCGGGGAGCACTAGGGCATGCGGCGCGTTCGTTTCAGCGGTCCGAACGGCGTCGAGGACGGCGCGGTCGAGGACGGGGTCGTGCTGACGCGCGACGGCGAGCGCATCGAGCCGCGCGACCTCGAGACGCTGGCCCTGCCCGATCCGTACGTGCTCCTGCTCCCGGTCGAGCCGCCCGAGGTCTGGTGCGCCGGGGTGACGTACGAGCGCTCGCGCGACGCCCGGATCGAGGAGAGCGCCGTGCAGGACGTCTACGCGCTCGTCTACGACGCGGAGCGACCCGAGCTGTTCCTGAAGGACGCCGCCTGCCGCCGCACCGTCGGCCCCGGACAGCCGGTCGGGATCCGCTCGGACTCGGCCTGGAACGTCCCCGAGCCGGAGATCGCGCTCGTGCTCGGCGCACGGCGGCGAGATCGCGGGCGTCACGATCGGGAACGACGTGTCGTCGCGCGACATCGAGGGCGCCAACCCGCTGTACCTGCCGCAGGCGAAGGTGTATGCCGGAGCGTGCGCGCTCGGGCCTGCCGTGGTCTCCCCCGCCCCGGACGAGCCGCTGGAGATCCGCCTGCGGATCCTCGGCGAGGCCGGCGACGTGCTCTTCGCTGCCGAGACTTCGACCGTGCGCATGAAGCGCTCGTTCGAGGAGCTCGTCGCGTACCTCGTCCGCGACAACCCGGTCCCCGCACGCAGCGTCCTCCTCACCGGTACCGGCCTCGTCCCGCCCGACGACTTCACGCTCGAGCCGGGTCACGTCGTCGAGATCACGGTGCCCGGGATCGGCACCCTCTCGAATCCCGTCGTCCTCGCCTCGGAACTCGTTCCAGGATGATCACATGGATGCTCATTCTGGAGTGAGTTCCTGCCTCGTGGAAAGGAGCGCTGCCCATGTCTGAGACGCTCACCGGAGCCCCCGCTCGGAACTACGTCGACGGGGAGTGGCGCGAGAGCGCGGGCGGGGAGACGTACGAGAAGCGAAACCCGTGGCGGCCGTCGGAAGTGACCGGCGTCTACCCGTTCTCGACCGTCGAGGACGCGCGCCTGGCGATCGACGCCGCGCGCGAGGCGTTCCCCACCTGGGCCGCGCTGCCGGCCGCGCAGCGCGCCGCGTTCTTCGGAAAGGCGGCGAACGCGCTCGAGGGGCGCGCCGAGCAGATCGCACGGGACATGACCGCCGAGATGGGCAAGCCGCTCCGCGAGTCCCGTCTCGAGGCGCTCCGGGCCGCGACGATCCTCCGCTACTCCGCCGGCGAGGCCTGGCGTCCGATCGGCGAGCTGTACGAGCCGTCGGTGCCGAACCAGCGCCTGTACACGCTCCGGCGCCCGGTGGGAGTCGTCGGTCTCATCACGCCGTGGAACTTCCCGATCGCGATCCCGGTCTGGAAGCTCGCGCCCGCGATCGCGTACGGGAACACCGTCGTGCTGAAGCTCGGCTACGAGGCGCCGCGCACCGGGCTCCACGTCGCCGAGGCGTTCGCCGAGGCCGGTCTCCCGGCCGGCGTCCTCAACGTACTGACCGGCTCCGGCTCGACGGTCGGCGCGGAGCTCGTCCGCAATCCGGGAGTCCGCGCGATCTCGTTCACGGGCTCCGTTCCCGTCGGCCACTCGGTGCGGAACGAGGCGACGGCGCGCGACTGCCGCGTCCAGCTCGAGCTGGGCGGCCACAACCCGCTGCTCGTGGCGGCCGATGCCGAGCTCGACCGCGCGGTCGAGGCCGCGTACGCAGGAGCGTTCTGGTCGGCCGGCCAGAAGTGCACGGCGACGCGCCGCATCTTCGTCCAGGACGCGGTCTACGACGCGTTCCGGGACGGCCTGCTCGCGCGCGTCGCGGCCGGCAAGGTCGGGGATCCGGCGGATCCAGACGTCGAGGTCGGCCCGCTCGTGAACGAGAGCGCTCTCGACGACGTTCTGGGCGCGATCGAGCGGGCTCGCAGGGAGGGCGGCACCGTCCTCGCAGGCGGCGAGCGCGCGGACGAGGACGCCTACCTCATCGCGCCCACCGTCTTCGAAGGGCTCGCGGACGACGCTGAGCTGTCCTGCGAGGAGGTCTTCGGGCCCGTGACCTCGCTCTATCGCTATTCGACGCTCGACGAGGCGATCGAGCGCGCGAACGCCGTGCGCTTCGGGCTCTCCGCATCACTGTTCACGCGCGACCTGCACGCGGTGCAGCGCTTCACGCAGGAGATCGGCGCCGGGATCATCCACGTGAACTCGCAGACGGCCGGCGCGGACGTCCACGTGCCGTTCGGCGGCATCAAGGGCTCCGGCTGGGGCCCGCACGAACAGGGCCGCGCGGCGATCGAGTTCTACACCGAGGCCGTCACGGTGTATCAGGACGCTCCGCTTGCCTAGAGAACGGGAACTCCGTCAGGTGTCTGGCTTCAGCCAGACACCGCGGTAGACGCCCGCCAACGACGGGCCACGTGAGCGCGAGCCCCCCACGCACGCTCGTCACCGGAGCGCTCGGCTGCCTCGGTGCGTGGACGATCAAGGCGCTGCTGGACGACGGCGAGGAGCCGGTCGGATATGACCTCGGCGACGAAGACTCGCGGCTCCGGCTCGTGCTCGACCCGGGCGAGCTCGAGCGCGTCACGCTCGTCCGGGGAGACGTGACGGACGGAGAGGCGCTCGGGCGAGCGCTCGACGAGCACGGAATCACATCGGTGGTGCATCTCGCGGCGCTCCAGGTCCCGTTCTGCCGCGCCGACCCGGCGCTCGGCGCCCGGGTCAACGTGCTCGGGACGGTCGTCGTGTTCGAGGCCGTGACGGAGCGCCGTGACCGGCTCCCCGGCCTCGCCTACGCAAGCTCGACCGCGGTCTACAACGCATCCGACCGCTCGCCTGCGCCGGAGTCCGGCGGTACTACACCCGCGACGCTGTACGGGACCTACAAGCTCGCGAACGAAGGGACCGCCCGCGTCTTCTGGCAGGACGAGCGCGTCGCGTCGATCGGCATTCGCCCGTACGTCGTCTACGGCCCGGGGCGCGACCAGGGCATGACCTCGACCCCGACGCTCGCAATGGCCGCGGCCGCGCGCGGCGAGTCGTACGAGATCGCCTTCGGCGGGACGGCGCAGTACGACTACGCGCCGGACGTCGGAAGAGCTTTTGCGCTCGCGGCCCGCGCCGCGCGAGACGGCGCCCACGTCGCGAACTTCCCCGGGGAGCCGTCGTCCATGGCAGAGGTCGTCGGCGCGATCGAGGCGGCCGCCCCGGGGGCGGGCGACAAGCTCGTGTGGTCGGAGGACCCGCTCCCGTTTCCCAAGTCCCTCGAGTCGGGCCTCCTCGAGCGGCTCCTCGGCCCACTACCCCACACCTCTCTTGCGGAGGGCGTGGTCCGTACCGTCGAGCGCTTCCGCGCGGTCTACCTCGCCGAGGACTGAAGCCCCCGCCCGAGCGCGGCGAGGACGACTGCCGCGGCCGCCACGAGGACGATCGTCCCGCCCGGAGGCAGGTCCGCGTAGTACGAGGTCGTGAGCCCGATGAACACGGACCCGAGCCCGATCGCGATCGACAGGAGCATCGTCGAAGCGAGGCTCCAGCCGATCCGCGTCGCAGCGGTGACCGGGAGCACCATGAGCGCTGCGATCAGGAGCACGCCCACGACCCGCATCGAGAGGGCGACCGTCACGGCCGCGAGGGCAGCAAGCGCGACGTTCAGCGCGCCGACGGGAACCCCGGAGACTCTGGCTCCCTCCTCGTCGATCACGACCGCCGAGAACGCGCGATAGAGGAGCGCGATGCTGACGAGCCCGGCGGCGCCGAGCAGCGCGATGACCACGAGATCGCCTCGCGTCACCGTGAGGATAGACCCGAACAGGTACTGGAAGAGGTCGACGTCGAGCGAGCCCGCGATCGAGACGAGGACGACGCCGGCCGCGATCCCCGTGTAGAAGACGAGCGCGAGAGCCTGGTCGCCGGCCGCGAGCCGCCGCGAGCGGAGCCATTCGATCGCGACGCCGCCCGCGACCGCGAAGACGAGCGCGGTGAGAACGGGCGAGACGTCGAGCAGGATCCCGGCCGCGACGCCCGCGAACGCGACGTGCCCGATTCCGTCGCCGATCAGGCTCATCCGCCGCTGGACGAGGAAGAAGCCGACCGCGGGGGCCAGGACGCCGATCACCGCGCCGGCCGCGAAGGCGAGCCGCATGAACTCCGACTCAAACATGGACGTGCGAGGGGTCGTGCCAGATGCCGGGCAGCTCGGAGGGCGGGCCGTCGAAGAGGATGCCGCCGCGGACGAGGACGAGTCGACCGACATGATGCTCGACGGCGCCGAACTCGTGCGAGACGTAGAGGATCGTGACGGCGAGCTCCTCGCGCAGGTGCGCCAGCAGCTCACCGAGCGCTTCCTGCGACTCGGCGTCGACTCCCGTCGTCGGCTCGTCGAGCGCGAGCAGCGTCGGCTTGGCCGCGAGAGCCTTCGCGATCAGGGCGCGCTGCTGTTGGCCGCCCGAGAGCGTCCGCAGCTCGGCGTCACCGCGCTCGCCGAGGCCCACGAGCTCGATCGCCTCGTCCACCAGGACGCGATCGCGGCTGCGCAGCGGCCCGAGCAGCCCGCCGGCCGCAAGCCGCCCGGCGGCAACGACCTCCCGCACCGTCACCGGGGCGTCGACCCCGAGGTGCGCGCGCTGGGGCAGGTACCCGAGCGTCTCGCCGCCGCGAGAAGCGCTCCGCAGGCTCGCCGTAGAGCCGTACCGTCCCCGAGGCCGGGCGCTCGAGGCCCAGCACGAGGCGCAGGAGCGTCGTCTTTCCGCCGCCGTTCGGTCCTGCCACCGCGACGAACTCGCCCTGGCCGATCAGCAGGTCGACGTCCCGGAGCACCGGCGCACCGCGCGCGTAGGCGAACGAGACCGAGTGGAGCTCGACCGCGGGGGCTACCGACATCCGAGCGCCTGGCGGAGCGACTCGAGGTTCGAGCGCATCACGGAGAAGTAGTCCTCGCCTGCCGCGAGCTCCTCGTCCGTGAGACCCTTCGAGCGGGTTCAGCACGCTCGTCTCCGCACCCGCCTCGCGGGCGACCGTCTCGGCGAGCTCCGGCGACACGAGGGTCTCGAAGAAGACGGTGGTCGCGCCGCTCTGCTCGACCTCTTCGACCAGCTGCTCGAGGTCGCGCGCCGTCGGCTCCGCCTCCGGCGCGACCCCGGTCAGCGGGATCTGCGTCAGGTCGTAGGCGTCGGCGAGGTAGCCGAACGCAGCGTGGCTCGTGACCAGCTCGCGCCGCTCGCACTCGGCGAGGCCGGCACGGAACTCACCGTCGAGCTCCTCGAGGTCGGCGACCAGGACGTCGGCGGCGGCCGGATCGCCGAGCGCCTCGGCCACGGTGCGGGCCATCGCAGCGAAGCGCATGGGATCGAGCCACACGTGCGGATCCGCCCCTTCGGCTCCCTCGATCGGCAGCGCGACTGGGAGCAGGTCGACCGCGCCATCCCGGCCCGCGACCGCGTCCTCGAGCGCAGGCTGGAACTCGCTTCCCAGGTAGAGGACGACGTCGGCGTCGATCACGCGCTCGACGTCGCGCGCGGAGAGCTCGAGGTCGTGCGGCTCCGCACCGGCTGGCGTGAGGTTCGTCACCTCTGCGTCGGGCGCGATCCGCTCGGCCAGGAAGGTGAGCGGGTAGAAGGCGGCAACCACTCGCGTTGCCGTTGCCGCCTGGTCGTCCCCTCCACACCCAGCTGCCGCGACGACCAGAATCAGGATGAGAACGATTCTCTCTCGCATGAGCGAGACCTGTATACCACAGACGGTGTTGAGAATCACTATTGTCTCGGCGATGGCAACCGCACCTGCCTGGGGTGAGCACGTCCGGGAGGAGCTGCGCCGCTCCGGCGCCCGGACCGGCGGCGCGCGCGAGGCGGTGATCGCCAACCTCGAGCGGCAGGACTGCTGCGTGTCCGCCCAGGAGCTCTTCGACAGCCTGCGGGCGGAGGGACAGAAGGTCGGGATCGCGAGCGTGTACCGCGTGCTCGAACGGCTGTCCGAGCTCGGCCTCGTGCACCGCGTCGACCTCGGCGGCGGCGTGACGCGATTCGAGCCGGCGCTCCCCGGCGGCGAGCACCACCATCACCTCGTCTGCGACGAGTGCGGCAGAGTCGAGATGTTCGACGACGACGGCCTCGAGCGCGCCCTCGAGCAGGTCGCCGGCGCGCGTGGCTACGACCTCGCCCAGCACGACGTCGTGCTGCGCGGGTCGTGCGCGGACTGCAGGCCGTAGGGCCGTAGGGGTCAGGCTTTAGCCTGACCCCGTCTTTGGGTTGACGAACCTCACACCGAGGTCAGGCTGAAGCCTGACCCCAGCGAGCTCTCAGTGCAGCAGCGGCTTCAGCACGTCGCGAGAGATCAGAAATCCGCGCTTCACGAGCTCTTCCGTCGCCTCGAACGAGCGGTCCTCGTGCTCGATCGACACGACGTAGTCGTAGCCCGCCCGGTAGAGCGCGGCGACGAAGCGGTCCCAGCGAACCTCGCCGAGACCGGGTAGCCGCGGCACCTGCCACCCCATCCCGAGCGAGACGGTGCCGTTGCGGTAGAGCCCGTCGCGGTCGATCTCCAGGTCCTTCGCGTGCACGTGGAAGATCTTCGACGCGTAGTCGCGCACCACCCGCTCGTAGTCGATCATCAGCCAGACGAGATGCGATGGGTCGAGGTTGAGCCCGAAGCTCGGGCTGTCGACGATCGAGAACATCTCGTCCCAGACCGCCGGCGTCGACGCGAGGTTGGTGCCGCCGGGCCACTCGTCGTAGGAGAAGATCATCGGGCAGTTCTCGATCGCGATCTTGACGTCGCGCTCGCCCGCGTAGTCCACGAGCCGCGGCCAGACCTTGCGGAACTCGCGGAAGTTGTCCGGCACGTTCTTCGTCGGGTCTCGGCCGAGGAACGTCCCGACTATCGGGACATTCAGCTTCTCCGCCGCGTCGATCACCTTCCGCAGGTGCGTGTTCGCGGCACGGCGCTCCGCCGGGTCCGGGTGCAGGTTGTTCGGGTAGTACGCGAGCGACGAGATCTCGAGGCCCTGCCGGAAGAGCACGTCGCCGACGGCGTCCGGTTCGAGCCGCGCGACGTCGATGTGTGACGTGCCCGCATAGCGCCGGCGCTCGCCGCCGGCAGCGGGCCAACAGGCAACCTCGAGCATCTGGAAGCCCTCGCTCGAGGCCCAGGCGGCGACCTCCTCGAGCGTGCGTCGTGGGAACGGAGCGGTCAGCAGGCCGAGCTTCATGCGGGCACCTCCACCCAGCGGCGTTCACGGTTGGACAGCGCGACGGCGTCGCAGAGGACGTTCTCCACGTGGCCGTCGCGAAAGGTCGGGTAGTCGGGCTCGTCCGAGGGGCCGCCGCGCGCCACGTCCGCGTACACGGCCCGATACAGCTCGCGGAACGTGTCGGCGAAGCCCTCTGCGTGCGCGACCGGCAGGTGCGTTCGCGCCGCGGCGGCCGGGTGCAGCAGCCCCGCATCGCGCGGCAGCGTCTCGTTCGGCCGGCCGCGGTGCCCGATCCAGAGCTCCTCGTGCCGTTCGGCATCCCACGCGAGCGACGTCTGCGAGCCGTTCACCTCGAAGCGGAGCGAGTTCTTGCGGCCGCGCGAGACCTGGGAGACGACGAGCGAACCTCGCGCGCCGGAGTCGAAGCGGAGGAGGATGTGCGCGATGTCCTCGGTGGACATCTCGGCGTCCTCGCGCTCGACGTCGTCGGCGCTCGCGAACGTCTCCACCTCTCCCGTCGGCCGTCTCCGCACCGGGATCGCCGTAGCCAGATCGGCGAAGACCTCGACGATCCGTGCGTCGGTCACGAACTGCGCGAGGTCCATCCAGTGCGACCCGATGTCGCCGACCGCGCGCAGCTCCCCGGCCCGTTCCGGCTCGAGGCGCCAGTTCCAGTCGGTCGGCTCGGCGAGCCAATCCTGGAGATAGCCGCCATGGACGTTCCAGACCTCGCCGAGCTCTCCGGCTCGGACGCGCTCGCGCGCTTCCTGCACGAGCGGGTAGAAGCGGATGTTGAAGTTCGTGCAGTTCACGTGCCCGGAGGCCGCGGCGAGCTCGACGAGCTCCGCCGACTCCGCGGAGGTGATCGCGAGCGGCTTCTCGCAGACGACGTGCTTCCCTTGCTCGAGCGCCTGCTTCACCTGCGGGTGGTGGAGGTTGTTCGGTGTCGTCAGATGGACGACGTCCACCCGGTCGTCGTCGAGCATCGCCTCGAACGACTCGTACACGGGAGCCGTCCCTTTCGAGCGGGCGCGCTCGGGCGACGAGCCGACGACGCCGAGCACCTCGATCCCAAGCCGGCGTAGCGCGTCCACGTGGACGACGCCGATGAAGCCAGTCCCGACGACCGCGGCCTTGAGCTCCTCGATGCGCTTCACGCGATGGTGCCGGTCGGGGTAGCTGCGGCCTGCTTCGCAGCCGCGCGTGTCCGCCGCCGCACGACTCGCTCCGTCCGCCGGACGTGCTTGCGGGCCTCGGCTCCGGCGCGTGTCGCGTCACCGGCCCTGATCGCCTCCACGATCGGGACGTGGAACTCCGCGAGATCGGCCTGGTCCCAGTACGTCCAGTAGGTCGCGAATGCGGTGGACACGTCGATCCCGAGGACGAGCCAGCTCTGGAGCAGAGGCTCGTTACCGGCCAGCTCGACCATGGCGCGATGGAAAGCGAGGTCGTGAGAGATCTGCGTGCGCCAGTCCTCGCGCACAGCCGCTCGGCGCATCGCGTCGATCTCACGGTCGAGCACGCGAACGTCGCCCTCCGCTTGCACGGCCGCCTCGCGCGCGGCGAGCTCCTCGAGGGCCGCGCGCACGGGGAAGACCGGCAGGAGCGCGGCATCGTCGACCGCGCGCACGCGCGCGCCTCGGAACGGCTCGGACTCGACGAGGCGGAGTAGTTGGAGGTCACGCAGGGCCTCACGAACGGGCGCTTGGCTCGTTCCGAGCTCGCGAGCGAGCCTCGTCTCGACGAGCCGCTCGCCCGGCTCGAGCTCGCCACGCAGGATCCGCTCGAGGAGGATCTCCTTGATCTGCTCGCGTAGGACGGTGCGCTCGATCGTCACCGTGTCACCCCGCGACGACCGGGTTCGTGAGGGCTCCGACGCCCTCGATCTCGATCGTCACCTCGTCGCCGGGCCGCAACAGTCGCTGGGGGTCGCGGAAAACGCCGACGCCGGCGGGTGTGCCGGTGAGGATGAGATCGCCGGGCTCGAGGGTCATCGTCTGCGAGGCATGGCTGATGATCTCGTCCACCCCGAAGATGAGGTTCGCGGTCGTCGAGTCCTGGAGAACTTCTCCGCTGACGATCGCGCGGATGCGGAGGTCGTGCGGGTCCGGGACCTCGGCGGCCGGGACGAGCACGGGCCCGATCGGGCAGAAGGTGTCTGGTGACTTCCCGCGCGTCCACTGGCCGTCGGCGAACTGGAGGTCGCGGGCGCTGACGTCGTTCGCGCAGATGTAGCCCCGCACCGCTTCGAAGGCATTCTCCTTCGAGACCCCACGGACGCGCGACCCGATGACGACGCCGAGCTCGGCTTCGTAGTCGCACTGCGTGACGAGAGGCGGGATGACGATCGGCTCGCCCGGCCCGATGAGAGTGTTCGGCCATTTCGCGAAGAGGAGCGGTGCGGTCGGGAGCTCGACGCCCTGCTCCTCCGCGTGGTCGCGGTAGTTGAGGCCGACACAGACGATCTTCGACGGCACGTCGATCGGCAGCCCGTTCGTGCCCACCTGCCAACCCTAAACGTGCGGCCGCGCCGTGCGCCGATTGCCAGAAGGGTCGGAGCGAACCGGTCGACCGACACCCGAAGACCCTGTGGACAAGTCGGCACACTCTTTCAACGCTTACAGTGCCAGGCACTGTAAGCGGCTCTGAGCGTCAAGAGTTCGCAACGATCACTCCACGGCCGGGCTGACTTACGCGGCGGAGTCAACGCGAGCCGCCGCGCGACGAACGCGCCTCGTTCCTCACGCTGCCGCGCCGAGGGCGCTGCCCTACGCAGGCACGACGAGGTCAGCCGATCTCGAGCGCGAGCTTGCCGAAGTGCTCGCCGGCCTCCATACGCTCGAGCGCCGATTCGGCCTCGGAGAGCGGGCGCACGGAGTCGACGACCGGGCGCCACGCCGCGTCCTCGAGCATGCGCAGGAGCGCCTCGAAGTCGCGCGGGCTCCCGAGCTGCGTCCCGTAGAGCGACTGCTGCTTGAAGTAGAACGGCCGCACCCCGAGCGTCACCTCGGTTCCTCCGGTCCCGCCGAGGACGACGACGCGGCCGCCGGGCCGGACGCTGTCGAGCGACTGCTGCCAGGTCGAGCCGACCGAGTCGAGGGCGAGATCGACCGGGCCGAGCTCGCGCACCGCCGCCGGCCACTCCTCCGTCGTCGCGTAGTTCACGCCTGCCGCCGCGCCCAACGCCTTCGCGCGCTCGATCTTCTCGTCGGACGACGACGTGACGATGACACGCGCGCCGGCCTGCGTACCGAGCTGAACCGCGAAGGTCGACACGCCGCTGCCCGCGCCGAGCACGAGGAGCGTCTCGCCGGCCTGCAGCCCGCCGCGCGAGAAGAGCGCGCGGTACACGGTCACGGCGGCGAGCGGAAAGACCGCCGCCTCCTCCCAGGAAAACGCCGCCGGCTTCGGATACAGGTTCTCCGCGGGCAGCGAGATCAGCTCGGCGAACGTCCCGTCGCGAGGGCCGCCGAGGATCCCGAATCCCTCTGCCGGAGCATCCTCACGCTCGCCCCAGCCGAGGCCCGGGAAGACGACGACCTCCTCGCCGGTGTCTCGCCGCACGCCGGCACCGTCCGAGCCGGGGACGAGTGGTAAGGGGAACGGGTAGACCCCACTCCGCACGAAGAGATCGCGGCGGTTGAGGCCCGCCGCGCGGAGCTCCACGAGCACCTCGCCTGGCGCGGGCTCCGGATCTGGCACCGCCCCGTACCGAAGCTCTCCGCCCTCGTGCACGCGCACTGCCTGCATCAGCTCTCCTCGCCCTCGTCCGCAACGACCGGGTTCCAGGCCGGCGATGAGTCGTTGTCCTCTCGGTTCGTGATCACCTCGATGCTCCCATCCTGGTCGATTGCCTCGATTGCGCCATCCCGCGAGAACGCGATCGTCCCGCCGTCGGGCGACCAGGCCGGCTCGAACGAGTCGGAGAGCGTCTGCGTGTAGCGCCGCCGGTCACTCCCCTGGAGGTCGACGCTGTAGATGTCGTACGTCGTCCGCTCGAGGTCCGCGGCGAAGGCGATCCGCTTGGAGTCCGGAGACCACGCTGGGCCGAAGATCGCCCGCCCGAAGTTCGTGACGCGGTGCCGGTCGGAGCCGTCGGGACGGGAGACCCACAGCTCGCGGACGGTCGTCCCGGGCGTCCGCTGCGTGTAGGCGATCCGCCTCCCGTCGGGTGACCACGCGGGGTCGGCCTCTTCAGCGAAGTCTTCCGTCAGCCGGCGCACGCCGGTCCCGTCGGCGTTCATGACGTAGATGCGGCTCGGCGTGCTGCGGGCGAACGCGATCGACTTCCCGTCCGGAGACCAGGTGGGGTGCCCGTCGTCCTCCGTCGTCGACGTGAGCCTGCGGGTGCCGGTGCCGTCCGCGCGCATCGTGTACAGGTCGAACGAGCTTCCGCGCCTGCTCGAGAACGTGATCAGCGAGCCGTCCGGAGACCATGCGGGGTCGACCTGGAAGAACAGCGACTCCTCACCGGAAGAGCCAGTCTCGCCGTCCGTCAGCCGCCGCTGGCGCTCTCCGTCGGCGTCGAGCTCGTACAGGGCGTAGTCGCCGTCGCGCGTGCTTACAAGCACGAGGTCTGGCCTCGGCGAGTCGGAGCCTCCGCATGCGCTCGCGGTGAGCGCGAGACCGAGAGCGATACCGGCGGCGAGCGCCGCAGTGACGCGCGTCCCGACCCTCACCCGTGCGCCACTGGCTCGACGCCGAGGAACCGGCGCTGCATCTCGGGGTCCCCCGCGAGCTCGGCGGCCGTGGTCTCGAGCGCGATCTCGCCGCCGACCATAACGAGCTGCCGGTTCGAGATCGAGGTGGCGACGTCGAGCTTCTGCTCGATGAGAAGAATCGCGAGGCCGTCCTCCTCGAGCTTCTTCACGGTCTCGATGAGCACGTCGATGACCGCGGGCGCGAGCCCTTCGGAGGGCTCGTCCATGATCAGGAGTGTCGGGTTGCCGAGCAGCGCGCGAGCGATCGCGAGCATCTGCTGTTCGCCTCCGGAGAGCTCCGCCCCGCCGTTGCGCTTGCGGTCTGCGAGTCGCGGGAACAACTCGTAGACGCGATCTATCGACCATGCGCCGCGCCCGTTGCGCGAGGCGATTTTCAGGTGCTCGTCGACCGTGAGCGACGGGAAGAGGCGGCGGCCCTGCGGGACGTACCCGATACCGGTTTGCGCGATCTTGTGAGACGGCCTCCCGACGAGCTCCTTGCCCCGGAAGCGCACGGAGCCCTCGACACGCGGCGGGCTGAAGCCCATGATCGCGGCGCACAACGTCGACTTGCCCATCCCGTTGCGGCCGAGGATGGCGACGGACTCCTTGCCCACGGAGAACGTGACGTTCTGGAGGACGTGGGCAGCGCCGTAGAACGCGTCGAGCCCGTCGACTTCGAGCAGGACCTCACTCACGGGCGTAATGATGGCGACCCAGGTACAGGTCGTGCACGAGCTCGTTCGCGCGGATCTCGTCCGGGGTCCCCTCGACGATCACGCGGCCGTCGTGCATCATCGTCACCTGCTCGGCGACGACGAGTGCGATGTCCATGTCGTGCTCGATGAGGACGAGCGTGATCTGAGGATCAAGCCCTCTCAGCAGCTCGGTCAGCAGCCGCCGCTCGCCGCGCGAGAGACCGGCGGCCGGCTCGTCGAGCATGAGGATCCTTGGCTCCGCGGCGAGCGCCATGGCGAGCGAAACCTGGCGGTGCTCGCCGTGCGAGAGCTCACCGACCTCGGCATCGAGCCGGTGGTCGATCGCGACGCGGTTCGCCGCCTCCCTCGCCCGTTCTCGAATCGCCCGGTCCTTCCGCGGTAGGACGATCGGGCGCAGATGGCCGTCGCCGACACCGAGGATGGAGAGGTAGATCGAGTCCTCGACGGACAGCCCGCCGAAGAGGCGGGACTGCTGGTACGTGCGCGCGAGGCCCATGCGCGCGCGCTTGCGGGCCGCGACGCGCGTGACGTCGTGACCGAACATCTCCACGGTGCCGGTCGTCGCCGCGAGGTCGCCCGAGATGACGTTGAAGAGCGTCGTCTTGCCGGCGCCGTTAGGGCCGAGGATCGCCCTGCGCTCGCCGTCGGCGATGTCCAGCGTGACGTCGTCGACGGCGAGGAGGCCACCGAACCGCCGGCCGACCCCCCGCAAGCGGAGGGTCGGCTCGGCGTGCTCGATGGACGGTGCTGCTTCGGTCACCTACCTACCTGATGACCCGGTTCGTGATCCGGCCGTTCCTGACGACCTTGATCTTGCCCTGCCACGGAAGCTTCCGCTTCAAGCAGGCAGGCACGGCGCGGTTCGGGGCCTTCTTGCTCGGCCCGAAGTAGCCGCCGAACGTCTGGTCGACGTTCGGCACGTAGCCCGCGACCTGCGCGGCCGGCTTGCCGTCCGCTCCTCGCACGATCCGGAGCGGGTACTGGTCCTGGACCGCCTGCCGCCGGCTGTCGAGACGCAGCGTGCCGTTGTTGGCGACCTGGAAGGCCGGCTTGAGCGTCCTGGGCAGTGCTCGTTGGAGCGCGGCACCGACCGCGCCGTTCGACTTGTTCAGTCCCTGGACGAGCGCCCAGGCAGCGTTCCAGTAGTTGTAGAAGAACCCGTCGTTGACGTCGAATCCGGCGAACGAGCCGCTCTTCGGGAACCACTTGCCCGCCTGCCTCACGTACAGCCTCGCCTTCGGCGTGTTCAGGCCCGTCTGGGCGGTGCCGAAGCCACCGAAGTACGCCCCGACCAGCTTCGGGGCGACGGTGGCGAAGTTCCCGAGGAAGAAGAGGAACAGAGTTGCCCGAGTGCTGCCTCGCATTAATCGGCCCGTACGCCTGCTCGAACGCGGTCATGGCTGCGCCGGTGTTTGCGCCTCCGACGAGCCAGAAGTAGCCGTCGACCTGGTTCGGCCTCGGCAGCTGGCGGATGAACGGGGCGTAGTCGCCACCCTGCGGCGGTGTCCACACCCGCTTCGTGATCCGGCCTCCGATGCCGCAGAAGTCGGCGATGATGCCGGCAGCCGACGTCCACGGGAAGCTGTAGTCGTCGCCGATGACGGCCGCCGTGCGCCACCCGAGCCGCTTGTAGAGGATCTCTCCGAGGCCCGCGTTCCACTGGGCGCCGTCGCCGTGGTAGCGGAACAGGTTCTTCGGTGCGATCTGCATCGTCGGGTCCTGCGACCCGGCGGTGCCGATGATCACCGTCTTCTGCGGGTTGGCCTTCGCCCAGTTCGCGATGGCGACCGCCTCGTCACCCGAGAGCGGGCCGATCATCACGTCTGCACGAAGCTGGTTCATGAGCCGACGCGTCTCCCTCAGCGCAAGCGCAGGAGTCTCGTCGCCGCAGCCGATGCCGACGAGGTTCAGCCGCTTGCCGCCGGCTGTCCCACCGGTCATCCCGGCCGAAGGCTTCTTCGCGTCCTTCGGCCTGGCGCCCGCGTACTGGGAGAACGCCGCGATGGTGCCGGCGGTGTCCACCTCGTACCCGAACGCGAAGGCGCCCTTGCAGTCGGTCATGATCGCGATGCGCACCTCGTCCGCTTGCCCCGTATCGGCAAGAGCGCCCGACGTAGCGATCGTGCTGCCGACCGCAAGAACCGCCAGCGGAAGCAGGAGCTTCCACCTCGCTACCTTCATGGTCCCTCCTCTCGTGCCTGCGCTGTCAACTTGCCTGGTACGACGCGGAAGAGCCTAACGCCCGTCGCTTGGCGACATCCACCCACCACCCTCCTTCCCTAAGCACTTGCCTCGGTCGCGGGTTCGGGCTCGGCCGACCCGCGAGGTGGACGATTCCGCCCGGCGAGATCCCAGAGACGATCCCAGAGCCCCATCAAGCCGTCGGGCGAGACGATCACGATGGCGAGGAAGATGAAGCCGATCACGGTGTTGAACGTGCCGCCGATCACCGGCAGCCCGGAAGCGGGGATGCGATTCGTCACTTCGTTGTTGATCACGAGGAACGCGACCGCGCCCAGCCAGGCCCCCTCGATGCGCCGGAGGCCGCCGATGACGGCGATCACGAGCAGCTGGATCGTCGCGTCGAGGCCCATGATCGTCGGCGAGAGCTGCCCGAACCACCACGCGTAGAGCACGCCGCCGACCGCCGCGATGAACGCTCCGATGCCGAATGCGAGCGTCCGGTGCAGCGCGACGTTGTAGCCGAGCGACGACATGCGCACCGGCTCGTCGCGAATGCCCTGGAGGGAGATCCCGAAAGGGGTCCTGATCAGATAGCGGATGAGCACGTACACGAGCGCCGCCGCGATGAGCGAGATGAAGTAGAGGCGCTGCCGGTCGTTGACGATGTCCCCGATGAAGCCCGGCGTGTACTGGTCGACACCGGCGACGGGCGAGAAGCCGCCGATGAGCGTCACCGACCCGACGAAGAGGAACGCGATCACCGTGTACGTGAGGGTGAGCATCAGGAAGTAGATGCCGTAGCTCCGCGACGCGACAGCGCCGAAGACGAGCCCGACCGCCGTCGTCAGGAGGATCGCGGCGACGAGCGCGACCGTCGGGTCCCACCCGAGCAGCAGCCCCTTCGTCTCGCCGCCCGGCACGCGCTGCGTGACCATGTTCGCAAGCGCGTAGCCGGCTATGCCCATCAGTCCCGCCTGCGCGAGCGAGATCATGCCGCCGTAAGCGGAGAGGAAGATGAGGCTGGCCGCCCCGATCCCGAGGATGAGCGCCTGGGTAAGGATCGAGTTCACGAAGAAGTCGCTGAACACGAACGGCGCGAGAACGGCGAGGACGAGCGCGCCGACGCCGATGGCCCGCTCGGTGACGGTCTTCGTCGAGCCGAGCTTCATGCCGCTCGCCCGAACAGGCCCTGGGGGCGGAACGCCAGCACGAGCGCCATCAGCACGAACGTGAGAACGACGGAGTACTGCGTGCAGCAGTTGTCGCCTGTCGTCGGCAGGTACGCCACGGCGAACGAGAAGACAAGCCCGTAGAGGATCGAGCCGACCGCGGCGCCCGCTAGCGAGCCCATCCCGCCGATGATCACGACGACGAGCGAGAAGAGCAGCCATTGGCCGTCCTGGCCCTGGGCAATGGACGACTGCGATCCTCCGACGACCGCTCCGAACGCGGCGAGCGCGGACCCGACGAGGAACGCGATCGCGAAGGTCACCTGGATGTTGATGCCGAGCGCGGACGTCATCTGGCGGTCGTCGACACCCGCTCGGATGACCATCCCGGTCTTCGTCCGCTGGAGCCACAGCCAGAGCACGACTCCGACGGCGACGCCGAGCCCGAGCATCACGAGCCGCGCGAGGGAGTAGCTCACGCCTGCGACATGGAGGTCGACGAACTCGTTCGTCCAGCCGGGCCACGTCAGGCTGACGGCGTTACCCCCGAACTGCTGGGTGCCCGCAGGCACCGTGCGCGGGAAGTGCGCGATCACCTGGTCGGCGACGATCACGGAGACCGCGATCGTGATGAGCGCCTGCCGCAGGTCCTGCCCCTGGTTCCAGCGCAAGAGGAGCTGCTGGACGGCGAGGCCGAAGAGGCCGATGCAGACCATCGCGACGAGCCACGGTACGACCCAGTCGAGCGTGCTCACCTCACCCGACTGCAGCGCGAAGCCGGATCCGGTCATCCGCTGCTGGACCTCGTAGGCGATGTACCCGCCGAGGAGGTAGAAGGCCCCGTGCGCCATGTTCACGACGCGCATCAGCCCGAAGATGAGCGAGAAGCCGCTCGCGACGATGAACAGAAGCCCGGCGAAGGTGATCCCGTCGAGGATCGTCGTCAGAAAGGCGCCGAAGTCGTCGAACGCCGAGCCGAAGGTCGTCGTCCGCCAGTCGCCGCCGCCGAGCTCGGGAGGTGGCTTGGCGAGGACGAGCACGTAGAGGATCGCGAACACGACCAGCCCGCCCGCGACGAGCTTGGGCGCTAGCTGAGCGACACCCGCGTGACGGAGCCTCTCCACCACCAGCCGCGCGAACGTACCAGAGTCAGAGGCTCGCTTTCAACGAGGAACGCTCGATAATCGATTGCCGCGGTGGCGCCCACGCGGAGGTCCGCGCGTGGGCGGAGGCAGGCCCTGTGGATCGATTGGCACGCTCTTGGCACCTTTACAGTGCCAGGCACTGTAAAGAGGCGCAAACGCTGCGCTGGAGCCGAGCTCCGTCCCTTCGTGACGTGCCTACTCGGGACGACGGAAGTTGGCCACGATCGTCCCGTCGGCCCGCAGGAGCCCGAGCGTGCCGCCGCCGACGCTGAAGCGCTCCGCCTCTTCGAGCGCTGCCAGATACGCCGCCTCCTGCTGCATGACCCCGTCCGGCTCGGGACAGAGCATCCGCGTCGACGCCGGAGCCTCGATCGTGATCGTGGCCTCGTCGGTGGTGTAGCTCGACGTGTAGCTGTTGCAGCCCGCCGACCCGGTGAGCCCGCCCTCGTCGTCGAACGTCGCCGTGATCGTCGTCCCCGCGATCGGCGAGCTCACGGCGTCGTCCCGGAAGAACGACGTGACCTCCCACGAGCCGACGGGCGTCGCCGCCGCGTAGCGGAGCAGCTCGTTCTCGTCGTCGTCGAGCAAGACGAGCGCGTCGTTGTCCGTGTCCCACCTCTCGACGCGTTCTAGAGCCTCGAGGTAGGCGCGCTCGACCGCGTCTGCCGGCGGGGGGCAGGCGATCAGCGTCGATCCGACGTCGCCGAGGTCGAGCGCGTCGCCGTCGACGGTGTACGAGCCGCCGTAGCGGTTACAGCCGGTCGAGCCGCCGAACCTGCCTGCCTCGAACCGAATGCTCGGCGCGACGTCTTCCCACCCGTCCACGTCGACGCCCGAGGTGAGCACCCAGGGCGTGCCCTCGAGCGACGAGGGATCGCCCGGGTCGTCGTCGTCGGGGCCGCAGCCGGTGCCGGCCCCGAGGAGGAGGAGCGCTCCGAGCATCGCCAGCGCGAGCCTCACCACGCGACACTAGTGCGCCGCGGTCGAGGATGTCGCCCTGCTACCGGCGCGCTCCCAGGCGAGACCGGCTGCCAGCACGACCTCGTCCCGCGGGGCGACGAGCTGCATGTTCCCGATCGCGAGGCCCGCCCAGCCGACGAGGTTCACCCAGCGCAGGAACGACGTCAACGGGAGCCGCACCTCGAGCTCGTCCGCGTCCTCGGGCGGCAGCTCGATCGCGTAGCAAGGGCTGACGTAGAGGTCGACCTCCGGCTCGTAGCGCCGCCACGTCTCGATCGCGCGGTACGCGGCGACCACCTCGTCCTCGCTGACGCGCTGAGCCGATTCGAGCTTCTTGCGCATGGCGTCGCCGTACTCGCCCGACCGCAGCGGAAACGTGGCCGCGTGCGACTGCACGGCCTCGTGCTGGAACTGCGGCCACGTGTTCGCCTCCGGATCGGGCACCGCTGCTTCGACGACGCGCGCGCCGAGCCGCTCGAGGTCGGCCACCCACTCCTCCGCCGCGTCGCTCGTCTCGGTCGGCCGCCCGTCTCCGATCCCGGGCGGCTGACGAATGAGGCCGACCGTGAGTCCCTCGAGCCGCGGCTCTGGCATCGGCTGCCTGGCGAGCACGGACCACATGACCGCGACGTCGGCGACCGAGGAGGCCATCGGGCCGGCAGTGTCGAGCAGCGGGACGAGCGGGAACGCGCCCTCCATGGGGATCAACCCCCACTCCGACTTGAGGCCGACCGTCTCGCACGCGGCCGAGGGAAGCCTGATCGAGCACCCGGTGTCGGTGCCGAGCGCGAGCTCGCAGAGCCCGGCGGCGAGCGCCGCGGCCGAACCGCTCGACGAGCCGCCGGTCGTCTTCCCCGGGTGGGCGGGGTTGTGACAGGTCCCGTACCACTGGTTCTGGCCGAGCACGCTCCACGCGAACTCGGGGAGGTGCGTCTTGCCGACGAGGACGGCACCTGCGTCGAGGAGGCGCTGCACCGCGACCGCCGTGGTCTCGGGAACGTGGTCGGCGTAGATGCCCGATCCGTAGGTCGTGCGGATGCCCGCGGTGTCGAACAGGTCCTTGACGCCGAGCGTGCGTCCCGAGAGCGGGCCCGGCAGCGGCTCGCCCCAGGGTTCGACACCGGGCTCGACGCGAGTGATGAAAGCGTTCTGGTGGTCGACGTTCACGACGGCACGACCGCGACCGCCTCGACCTCGACCTTCGCCCCCTCCACCGCGAGCCGGGACACCTCCACGAGCGTGCTCGCGGGCCGCGACGCGCCGAATGTCTCCTGCCGCACCGGGTTGATCGACGGCCGGTCGTCGACATCGGTGAGATAGACCGTGACCTTGACGACGTCCTCGAAACCGCAGCCGGCCGCAGCGAGCACAGCGCGCATGTTCGCAAAGACCTGCCGCGTCTGGGCGACCACGTCGTCGCCGCCGACGAGGTCTCCGTCGCGGTCGACCGCGACGATCCCCGAGACGAAGAGCAGGTCGCCGGCGCGCACGGCATCCGTGAAGTGCGAGATCGGCTCGGCGAGCCCGTCGACGCGGATCTCTTCGCGGCTCATTCCGCCCTCGCCTGGAGCTCGCTGAGCCGGATCCGCGGGCTGATCCGCTCCGGATCGACCGGCAGCTCGAGTACGGACGGCTTGCCCGACGCGAGCGCGCGCTCGAACACGGCCTCGAACTCCTCCGTCCGCTCGACGCGCTCGCCGAAGCCGCCGTAAGCGCGCGCGAGCGCCACGAAGTCCGGGTTCTCGAGGTCGGTGCCGATCACGCGACCGGGATACTGACGCTCCTGGTGCATGCGGATCGTCGCGAACATGCCGTTGTTCACGAGCAGCACGACGATCGGCAGGTCGTACTGCACCGCGGTAGCGAACTCGGGCGAGCTCATGACGAAATCACCGTCACCGGTGAAGCAGAGCGCGATCCGGTCCGGGTGGACGAGCTTCGCGGCGACTGCCGCAGCGACGCCGTAGCCCATCGAGCCGCTGCGCGGGCACGCCTGCGTGCCGAACTGCCTGAACTCGGCGAACCGGTGCGCCCAGACGGTGAAGTTGCCGGCGCCGCACGTCTGGATCGTGTCGGGAGGGAGACGCCGGCGGAGGAAGGCCATGATCTCGCCGAGGTCGACAGGGCCCTCCATCGGCTCGTGGCGGAGATTCGCCTCGTAGTCGGACCGGGCTGACTCGCGCCACTCGCTCCACCGAGGCTCGACCGGCTCGAGCCCGGGGAGCGCGGCGGCGAACTGCGGCAGGCCCGCGGCGATGGCGAGCTCCGGCTCGTACACGAAGCCGAGCTCCGCCGGATCGGGATGGACGCGGACGAGCGTCTGCTGCGGCTGCGGCGGCTCGAGCAGCGTGTAGCGGCGGGTCGGCACATCGCCGAGACGGCCGCCGACGGCCAGCACGAAGTCGGCGTCACGAAGCCGCGCGGCAAGCGCGTCGTCCATGGCGACGCCGAGGACGCCCACGTACGAGCGCGAGTGGTTGTCCACGAAGTCCTGACAGCGGAACGCGCAGGCGACTGGCAGGTCGTTCGCCTCGCAGAAGGCGAGCACGTTCTCGCCCACGACCTGCGTCCAGCCGCCCTCGCCGACGACGACGAGCGGCCGCTCGGCGCGCGCGAGCAGCTCGCGCAGCCGCGCCAGCTCGTCGGGCCCGGGCGACGAGTGCTCGAGCTCGACCGGTGCTCCGTCCGCAACGTCGGCCTCCTCGGCGAGCATGTCCTCGGGCAGCGCGAGCACGACCGGTCCGGGCCGACCGGAAAGCGCGAGCGAGTACGCGCGCGCGACGTCCTCCGGCACCCGCGCTGCGCTCTCGATCTCCCAGGCAGCCTTCGCGATGCCCCCGAAGACCTGACCGTAGTCCAGCTCCTGCCACGCCTCCCGTCCACGGAACCCGCGCGGCACCTGTCCGACGAGCAGGAGCATGGGCGTCGAGTCCTGCTTCGCGGTGTGGACACCGACCGCGGCCTGCGTCGCCCCGGGACCGCGCGTCACGATGCAGATCCCGGGCCGCCCGGTGAGCTTGCCGTAGGCCTCGGCGGCATTCGCCGCGCCCTGCTCGTGGCGGCACGAGACGAGCCGGATCGAGGAGTCGTAGAGCGCGTCGAGCACGGGCAGGAAGCTCTCGCCCGGGAGACAGAAAGCGAGATCGGCCCCATTCAGCTCGAGCTGGTCGACGAGGATCCGGCCGCCGTTCCTCATCGGCGGAACGGCTCTTCGAGGAGGATCGTCGCGCGCTGTAGCTTCGGCTTCTCCTCGTCCGCGGGGTCGAGGTAGCGGATCGTCCGCTTGCCCGCCCACTCCGCCGGCAGGAGCAGCACACGGACGAAGGCCGTGTCCTCGGTCGCCGACGCCGATGGCGAGCACAGGGTCGTCCGCCTCCTCGAGCCACGACTCGCCGGCGCGATACGTCCGCGTCTCCCCCTCCCTGACGATCGTCAGCTCGCCCCGGAGCAGCCGACGGATCCCCGGTCCGGGATGGACATGGCGGTACGCGGCGCTGCCCGGCGGGAAGTCGACGCGATCGCAGCGCACGACCCAGTCGCCGCTACCCGGGTCGCCCAGCTCCCAGACGAGCGCGGGACCGTCGACGCGCGCGAGACCGAAAAGCGCCACGTCGCGGTCGAGGTCGTACACCACTCGCGGCCCTTCCTCGGTGCGCACGCCTTCGGGGTGCTCCTCGAGACTGAGCGTCAATGGAAGAACTGGCCGCCGTCGATGACCATCGTCTGCCCGGTCACGAAGTCGGCCGCGGGCGTGCAGAGGAAGACGACCGCACCGACCACGTCCTCGGGCACCTGGTCGCGCTGGATCGTCCGGGCGGAGACCGACACGTCGCGCAGCTGCTCGACGACCTCGGGGTGCGCCTTCACGCCGTCCGACATCGTGAAGCCGGGCGCGACGCAGTTCACGTGGATCGAATCCTTCCCGAGCTCCTTCGCGAGGGCCCGCGTCAGCGCGACGATCGCGCCTTTGCTCGTGACGTAGTGGAGGAGGAACGGCACCCCGCGGAACGGCGTTCCCGACGAGATGTTCACGATCTTGCCGCCGCCGTGCTCGCGCATCACAGGTACGACCGCGCGCGACATCAGGAACATCGACGCGACGTTGACCTCCATCACCCGGTTCCACTCCTCGAGTGGAATCTCGGTGAACGGGCGCATCGCGAGCGAGGCGTACAGACCCGCGTTGTTCACGAGGATGTCGATGGAGCCGCAGTGTTCGCGCGCCTCCCCCACGACGCGTTCGACGTCCGCTTCGCTCGCGACGTCCGCGGTGAGACCGACGCCCGTCGGGTAGCCGCCTGCAGCCTCCTCTGCTCGCTGGAGATCGACGACGACGATCCGCGCGCCCTCGCCCGCGAGCCCGTCCGCGATGGCCCGCCCGATCCCCTGCGCCGCGCCGGTGACGAGCGCGACCTTGCCGTCGAGCTGACCCATCAGCGCAGCGGCGAGAACGAGGTCGGGACGAGGACTCGGTTCTGCTGCGTGTGCATCAGGGGCTGCACCTTCGCGAGGAACGCCTGCCAGCGGTCGTCGGCCTGCAGCCGCGCGCGCTTCTCCTCGCGCTCCGCGTACGTGTCGTAGCGCCAGAGCGTCGTGTACGTCGAGAGCGCGCCGACGTCGGTCGTGAACGCCCCGACAAGGCCGCCGAGGATCTCCTGCTGGAGCGGGATGCCTTCCGACTCGTACAGCTGGACGAGCTCGGGGAGCCTGCCCGTGTAGACGTGGTAGTCGCGCTGCTCGACGATCACAGTGCCTCACCCGGCTGGGGCTCGATCCCGCCGACGGCCCAGTACTTGAGCTCGAGCCACTCGTCGATGCCGTACGACGACCCTTCGCGCCCGATCCCCGACTCCTTCATGCCGCCGAAGGGGGCGACCTCGGTCGAGATGAGCCCGGTGTTGATGCCGAGGATCCCGTACTCGAGCGCCTCCGCGACGCGCGTCACGCGCGCAAGTCCCTGCGAGTAGAAGTACGCCGCGAGCCCGTACGAAGTGTCGTTCGCGACTTGCACTGCTTCGTCCTCGGTCGAGAAGCGCGCGATGCCCGCGACCGGCCCGAACGTCTCCTCTGTGCTCATCGCCATCTCCGCGGTCACGCCGACGAGGACGGACGGCTGGAAGAACTGGCCGTCGATCCTCGCGCCCCCGACGAGCAGCTCCGCGCCGCCCTCGAGCGCGTCGGCGACGTGCCGCTCGACCTTGTCGAGCGCGGGCTCGTCGATCAGCGGGCCGACGTTGACTCCCTCGGTGAAGCCGTCCGCGACTTTCAGCCCGCGCACCGCCTCGGTGAAGCGCTCCAGGAACGCGTCGTAGATCCCGTCCTGGACGAAGAGCCGGTTCGCGGAGATGCAGGTCTGTCCCGAGTTCCGGTACTTGCAGAGGACCGCGCCCGCCACCACCTCGTCGAGGTCGGCATCGTCGAAGACGATGAACGGCGCGTTGCCGCCGAGCTCCAGCGAGACGCGTTTCAGCCCGCGCGCGCACTGCGCCATCAGCAGCTTCCCGACCTCGGTCGAGCCCGTGAACCCGAGCTTGCGAACGGCCGGGCTCGAGGTCATCTCCTCGCCGATCACGGGCGCGTCCTCGGCCGCTCCCATCACGACCGAGAGGACGCCCGGCGGCATGCCCGCCTCCTCGGCCAGCGCAGCGATCGCGAGGGCCGAGAGCGGGGTCTGCTCCGCGGGCTTGAGCACCATCGTGCAGCCGGCCGCGAGCGCCGGCGCCGACTTGCGGGCCGGCATCGCGGAGGGGAAGTTCCAGGGCGTGATCCCGGCGGTGACGCCGACCGCCTCCTTCGTCACGAGGATCCGCTTGTCCGGCCAGGGCGAGGGGACCGTGGTCCCCGTACACGCGCTTCGCCTCTTCGCCGAACCACTCGTAGAACGACGCCGCGTACGCAACCTCGACGCGCGCTTCGGCGAGCGGCTTCCCCTGCTCGGTGACCATCAGCCGCGCGAGGTCGTCCTCGTGCTCGAGCATGAGATCGGCCAGGCGGCGCAGGATACGTGCGCGCTCCTTCGCGGGCCGCTGTTTCCAGGCGGGGAGGGCGCGCTCGGCGGCCATGAGCGCGCGGCGGGTCTCCGCAGCGCCCATCCGCGGCACCGTTGCGATGACCTCGCCGGTCGCCGGGTTCGTGACGGGGAACGTCTCCGCGGAGTCGGCGTCGACCCAGCGGCCGTCGACGTAGCCCTGGCTGCGGAGCAGTGGCAGCTCGACGGCGGTCACGAGTCAACGATAATCGAGCGCATGGAACCGCAGTTCGTGCGGCTGGACGCGATCCGGGCGTTCGAGCTCGCCGCCGGAGTGTCCGGCCGACCGCTCTTCGGCGACGGCACGATGCTCAACCTCATCCGCTTCGAACCGGGTGCCGTCGTGCCACTGCACAGCCATCCGCACGAGCAGCTCGGCATCGTGCTCGAGGGGATGCAGGCGCTCGTCGTCGACGGCGTCGCGCACGAGCTCGGCCCGCTCGAGGCGTACGTGCTTCCCGGCGGCGTCGAGCACTCCGCGTACTGCGGCCCCGAGGGATCGCTGGTCCTCGACGTCTTCGCGCCGGTGCGCGCGGACTACCTCGAGCGCTGGAATTCCGAAGCGCCGTAAGCGTCGCTGTGGACAAACTGGCGCGGAATCGTCACACGACGAGTGCCAGGCACTGTAAAGAGCCCTCGCCGAGGCTCCGCTGCCAGGCGCAGGCGAAAACCGCTGCACACGGCCACGTTCCACGCTCATCCTGTGGATGAACTGGCGCGATCTTCTTACACATCCTCCTCCGACGTGACCTGGACTCCGTGGCGGGACGCGTCCGGTAGGGTCGCCAGATGGTGCGGGTGGAGGACTCCCACCGTTATGCCGTCCCGGTCGAGCGGGGGTTCGCGTTCATCACGAGCACTGCGAACTGGCCGAAGTTCTGGCCGAGCTTCGTCCGGCTCGAGCCGGGCTCGAGCTGGGGAAAGCCCGGGGACACGGCACGCCTCGTGACGCGGCTGCTCGGCCGCGAGCGTGAGCTCGAGATGACGGTCACGGGGTTCGAGGAGAATCGGCTCGTCACGTACACGAGCAAGCAGCGGGGACTTCCCGACGCCAGCCACGAGCGCCACTTCGAGCCCGACGGAGACGGTTTCGTCTACCGCCTCGTCGTCGAGTACGAGCCACGCGGCGGGGTCGCGGGCGTATATGACCGTGTCGTGCTCGCGCGAGGGGTCCGTCGCGCCTTCACGAGCACGTTCGCCGCGCTCGAGCGCGAGCTCGGCGGGCGCTAGCCCGAGAGAGCCGCACGGATCCGGTCGGGGATGGGCGACGGCCGCCCGTCAGCATCGACATGCACGACCGTGTGGCCGCCGAGGACGTAGGGCTCTCCTTCCTTCGCGATCGTCCAGGCATAGGTGATCGAGGTCGTCCCGAGGCGATCGACCCGGAGCCGCACCTCGATCTCGTCGTCGAAGCGCAGCACCTTCAGGAACTCCGCGTGCACGTGCTTGCGCGGGAAGTCGGCCCACTCCTCGACGGACAGCACGCTCCGGACGAGACCGACCTCCGCGAGCTCGGCCCAGCGGAACACGTTCGAGAAGTGGATCCGCCCGCCCGCGTCGGTGTCGACCCACGCGACGCGCAGCTGCTCGACGTGCTCGGCGCTCACTCAGATGCGAGGTGCGACGAGCGCCGCGATCCGTCTCGCGTGAGCGGGCGTGAAGCGCTGGCTAAAGGACGTCACGACGAGCCGGGAGCCGCGTACGAACGCGAAGAGGCTGTGCTGCCTGCAGCTCCACACGGCCTGCACGGCCCGCCCGCCGAGGCCGCGGACGGCGCTCGCCCGCCGGTCCTTGTACCGGTACATGGTCCGTCGGAGCGCATCGAACTCCCTGCGCGTGTCCGGGTTGATGGTGACGACTCCGATCATCGGCGTGCCCTTGTGAATGCGGCACGTCGAGCCGCCACCTCGACGGGCCCCACTCCGCCGACGATGCGCGCGACCGCACCGTTGGAGAGGAGCTGACACGGATGCGCGGCAGCCGAGCTCGCGGGCCGCGCCGTCGCGAACGCCGGCACGGATGCCGCAAGGACAAAAACGACCGCCAGGGCCCGTCGCATGTCGCGCCGACTCTACAAGCCCAGGCCCTCCGCACGGTATCGCCCGCGCGGAGGACCTGGCGACAATCCTCTAGACGCCGGCCGGAACGCCGGCGAGCGCCTCGGTGACGGCGCCGCACGTCGTCACCGTCGAGACGTTCTGGAGCGCGTAGTTGATCGACGCGTTGTGCCAGTCCGCGTTCATCGTCGAGCACCCGTCCTCGGGCACGACCATGTAGTAGCCCTTATCGGCACCGGTTCGGGCCGTGTGCTCGACGGACATGTTCGTCCAGGCTCCGGTGACGATGATCGTGTCGCGCCCGAAACCTTTCAGGAGGCTTTCGAGCCTCGTCCCTTCCCACGCGTTCATGCGCATCTTCTCGACGACGAAGTCGCCGTCCTGTGCCTCGAGGCCCTCGGCCGGAGCCGCCCCCCACGAACCGCGGACGAGCCCGCCGGTGTCCTTGACACCCTGGAAGAGCCCCGCGTTGAGCTTCAAGCCCGGCGCCCCCTCCTCGACGATGTACCACACGTGCAGCACGGGAACGCCCTTGCTCCGGCAGGTCTCCGCGAGCGCCTTGATGTTCTCGACGACGTTCTGCTCCTTCGCATGCTCGGGCGCTCCGGTGTCCGCCCAGGCGCCGCCTTCCATCATCACGTCGTTCTGCATGTCCTGGATGATCAGGACGCAGCGGTCCGCATCCAGCGTCAGCCCTTCGTCGTTCATCCAGTCCTCCTTAGCCCATGTAGGGCTCGTGTCGCGGCCCCACGATCGTCCGTATGGCGTACAGCGAGGTCGAGCTCGGGATGTAGAGCGTGTGCCAGTCCTCGCCGCCCCACGTGAGGTTGCCGGTGTTCTCGGGGACGCGAATCGTGCCGAGGTGCTCGCCGGCAGCGGAGATGACCCAGATGCCGCCGGGCCCGGTGACCCAGATGTTGCCCTGCTCGTCGCACTTCATCCCGTCCGGGATGCCCTCTTCGATGACGCCCGAGCCGACGCCCTCGAAGAACATGCGCCCGTTCGAGATCGACCCGTCGGGCGCCGCGTCGTACACCCTGATGTACGCGCCCGGCGTGTCGTTGATGTAGAAGAGCGACTCGTCCGGCGAGAAGCAGATGCCGTTCGGCATCTCGAACTCGTCCTTCCCGACGATCAGCTCGGGGTCGCCGCCGGCTGTGCCCTCACCCAGCGCGATCCGGTACACGCCCTGGAAGCCGAGCCGCCGCTTGCGCGGCTGCCCGAAGCCGGGCATGCGCCCGTACCACGGGTCGGAGAAGTAGATCGCGCCACTCGAGTGGACGCAGACGTCGTTCGGGCTGTTCAGCTCCTCGCCCTCGAACTCGTTCGCGACGATCTCGCGCGACCCGTCCGGGCTCTCGCGCACGAGCGAGCTCGTCACGTGCTCGCACACGAGCAGGTTGAGATCGGCGTCGTACGTCATCCCGTTGCACCTGTTCGAGAAGTTCCGCATCTCGACGACGGTGCCGTCCGGCGTGTACTTCCGCCGCACGTCGCCGGGCATGTCCGAGAAGAGCAGGTAGTGCTCCGTCGGGTGCCAGATCGGCCCCTCGGTGAACGTGAACCCTGTCGCGAGCCTCTCGACCGAGGTTCCTTCCTCGACGAGCTCGAAGATCGCATCGGACTTCGCCTCGACGCCGAGGCCAGTGTCGGTACTCGTCACCGTGCCCCCTTTCCCGTAGGCAGATGTCGTTTGCGACTCTAATACGAGGCGCGCCGGCGGACAGCAGGATCATCGATCATCGAGCGCACGGGCGTCAGTAGTCGAGCCGAATCGGCAAGCGTTGCTCGACCGACTTCGAACCAAGCTCGAGGAACACGGCCAATCCGAATCTAGCCGTGTCTTCGAACGGCCCGCCGTGCTCCGCACCGTTCGCGCGCCAGCTCGCGAAGTCGTCTTCGGCGCCCACGAACGTTGCCTCGTTGATCGCCCGAAGATCGTCGAGCAGACGGATGCTCGATCCAATCGCGATGCGGTTGCCCGCGAGGTCGCCCGCCTCGAAGACGTACTCGAGATCAACCGGTAGCCAGAGCTCCGGGAAGTAGAAGTGCGCGAAGCGGGGCCTCTTGGCCTCTGTGGCCCTGCGCCACACGTCGTTCTCGGACCACTGTTCGACTCCGACGGCGGGTCGCGTCTGCTCCCCGCACTCGACGGACGCTGTGAGTACCTGCAGGCTCCCGTATCCGTCCCAGGCCGGCTTGTCCGTGAAGTACGGAGCCTCGACATCCTCGACCCAGTCGAGAGGCTGACCCAGTGCATCGGAGACCGTTGTCCGCCAGGCGTTGACAGCTGCCGCTATCTGCCCGGGATCGGTGAGCACCTCCTCGCGTCCGTCTGGATCGTCCGCTGAGCTGCCGTGTCGGATCACCTGGAACTCGACGCCAACTTCCCGAGCGGCTCGTGCGGCGACGGTCTCCCAGTTCCCCGAGTAGTAGCGCGTCAGCGAGCCTACGTACACGTCCAAGCCCATCCACTCATCTTGAAGGCTTCGACTAGCGGCGGTTGCTCCGTGCAGCGACCGGGTCAGCGCATGAGCATCCCGCCGTTCACGTCGAACGTGGCGCCCGTCGTGAAGCCGGCCTCGTCGGAGAGGAGGAAGGCGACGAGGGCGGCGACCTCCTCCGGACGGCCCAGCCTGCCGACCGGGATGCTCTGGAGCATTGCCTGGATCCGCTCCGGCGGCCACGAGGCGACGATCGGGCCGTCGATCGCCGCAGGCGCCACGGCGTTCACGGTGACTCCGAACGACGCGAGCTCAGTCGCGGCTCGGCGTGTGAGCGCCACGATCCCTGCCTTGGACGTCGCATAGTGCGCTCCAACGCGCCCCGCGCCTGCCTGGCCGGAGACGCTGGCCAGATTCACGATCCGGCCTGCGCCTCGATCGCGGAGATGAGCACCGACAACGCGACATCCCAGATACGGGCCTTTGAGGTTCGTCGCCAAGACATCGTCCCACTCATCCGGGTCGATCTCCCAGAACGAGCGGAAGTCGGTCCGAGCCGCGTTGTTGACGAGAGCCTGCACGTCATCGCCGAGCTGCTCGCGAACGTCTCGGAGCAGCTGCTCCCAGGACTCGAGCTCGCGGATGTCGTGCTCGAAGGCGATCGCGCCGTCGCCCAGCTCCCCCGACACCCGCTCGGCGCCCGCCAGGTCGATGTCCGCGAGCGCGACGCGATACGAGTCGGAGTGGAGCCGCCGCGCGATCGCCTCGCCGATGCCCCGCGCGGAGCCCGTGACGATCGCGACGCGAGCCACTCGCCCCTCGTCAGCGCCGGAGGAACTGCTCGAGCAGGTCGCGCGCCCGGCCTGGGAACGCGACGAGGCTCACGCCGTGTGAGAAGCCCGGGAGGACCTCGAGCGTCTTGTCGCTCGACGCAGTGCGGTCGAAGAGTGCCCGCGCGTCCTCGGCAAAGGCGCCACCTGAGTCGTCCTCCGCGACGAGGTACAGCACCGGCACGCGCAGCCGGGGCACGGCCTGCTCTGCATCGGCGCCGCCGAAGCTGCGAGGCGCCGACGCGCTCACCACTCCTGCGACCGCAGGACGGATGTTTGCCGCCGCCGCCAGGACCGCGCTGCCACCCATCGACGCGCCGACGAGGAAGACCTTCGTCGCGCCGCGGCCGCGGACGTACTTGACGGCCGCCGTCACGTCGCCGGCGAGACGGCCGCTACGCGCGTAGCCGACCTGCTGCGAGCGCCCGTGGTTGCGAAAGTCGAAGACGAACGCGGTGTATCCGCGCGCGGCCAGCCGCCGTGCGTACGACACCCACTGGCAGAAGTCCGCCCGGGCCTGGTGCGCGAGGACGACAGCCGTCTTCCCGCGTCCGAACCGGTGCCCGACGAGCCGCGTGCGATCGGAGGCGCGGAACGTCACGTCGCCCTTGCCCGCACACGAGGCGGCCGCCGCTGCCGTTCGCGCTCCGGCGGACTGGAGCCCGCCGACGGCCACCACCGCGATCGCCACGAAGACGGCGATCGTTGCCCGAACCGTGACTCGCCTCATTCCACCTCGACGTGGATGCGCTTCTTCGCATCCTTGAGAAACCCGCCCGAGCGCTTCGCGCGCACCGTGAGGATCTCCGCGAGAATCGAGAGCGCGGTCTCCTCCTGCGTGTCCGCGCCGATGTCTAGACCGCACGGGCCCATGATCCGGTCGAGCTGCTCCTCGTCGACTCCCGCCTCCAGCAACCGCTCGCGGCGACGTTCCTGGTTACGCCGCGATCCGAGCGCGCCGATGTAGAAGGCCTCCGTTGCGAGGGCGCCGATCAAGGCCGGCTCGTCGAACTTGTCATCGTGGGTCAAGACGACGATCGCGGTCTGATGGTCGGGCGCGACCTGCGCGAGTGCCTCCTCGGGCCAGGCGACGATGATCTCGTCGGCCGACGGGATCCGCTCCTGCGTCGCGAACTTCGCGCGCGCGTCGCCCACGATCGCCTCCCAGCCGAGCAGCCTCGCGCCGCGGCAGAGCGCCTCCGCGGTGTCCACCGCGCCGTAGACGAACAGCCGCGGAGGCGGGCCGTAGACCTCCGCGAACACCTTGGTCCCGTCGTCGAGGACGAGCAGGCGGTTCCGCCCGCTGCGGATCACGTCGTCTGCCTGGCGAATCGCTTCCTCGGGGGCTTCTCCAAGGGTCTCGCCGCCCTCGAGCGCGAGCGCGTTCGAGCCCACGCCGTCTCCCTCCACGACCGTGAAGAGGACGCCGCGGTCGCCCGACGCCGCGAGCGCGGACAGCCGCTCGAACAGCGTCATGAATTCACTCGAGGGGCTCGACGAAGACGTCGATCTCGCCGCCGCACGGAAGACCGACGCTGAATGCGAGGTCGTCGTCGATGCCGTACGTCACGAGCTTCGGCTCTCCGGTCCGGAACACATCCTGGGCATTCTCGAAGACGTCGCTCTCGACGCAGCCGCCGGAGACGGAGCCGCACATCTTCCCGGACTCGGAGATCGCCAGGCTCGCCCCGATCGGTCTCGGTGCCGACCGGCGTGTCGCAACGACGGTGGCGACGACGACCCTCTCGCCCTCCTTCTTCCATGCCTCGATCTCGGGGAGGATCTCCTTCACGCCGTGCATTATCACGATCGAGAGCGGCTCCGCCGGGAGATAGCCTCCCGCGCATGACCGACCAGGCAGCGGTGAGCCTGCTCCGCTGGCTCCGGCGGCAGCTCCAGCAGCCGACACCGTGGCGCGAGCATCTCGAGGCCGCCGTGGAGAACGACGACCCGGCCGAGGCGAGGCGGCTCATCGCGCTCGTCCCCTTCACCGACGCCCAGCGCCGTCACGTGGAGGGCCTCATCGAGCGCTGGGAGGCGGGCATTGGCCGTCGCTCGCTCTAGGCTCGCTCCCGTGGGGGAAACCATGTTTCCCCCACGTGCCCCCTTCTTACCGAAGGCGAGGGGAACCTCCCGGTTCCCCACACCCCTCCCCGCTCATCGGCCAGGAAGCGGCCGATGAGCGCGGCTGAGAACGAGGCGATCGCTCGCCAGATCTTCGCGGCGTTCGCGCGCAAGGAGGGCTTCGCTCTGCGCGGGCTCTTCGCCGAGGACGCGGTGTGGACGGTCCCGGGGAGCGGTGTCATGGCCGGCGTCTTCCGCGGGCGCGAGGAGATCTTCCGCTTCCTCGCGCGCCTGCCGAGAGAGACCGACGGGACGTACGGCTCGGAGCTCAGGGACGTGCTCGCGAGCGACGAGCGCGCAGCAGCCCTCTACACCGCTCGCGGCACGCGACACGGACGCACGCTCGAGCTCGACCAGCTCCTCCTCTTCCGCATCGAGGGCGGGCTCGTGCGCGAGGTCCTCGCCCTGCCCAGCGATCCGGCCGCCTTCGAGGAGTTCTGGGCGCCGTAGACTCGAACGTCGTGGGGATCGACGCCTCTTTCGTCGACGGCCTGCGCCGCACGCTCGGGGACGAGCACGTCATCACGGAGCCGGAGCAGCTCCGCGTCTACGAGTGCGACGGGCTCACCGGGCACCGCGCGGTCCCGGAGCTGGTGGCGCTGCCCGGGACGACCGAGGAGGTGCAGGTCGTGGTCCGTGCGTGCCACGCCGCCAGCGTCCCGTTCGTCGCCCGCGGGGCCGGCACGGGTCTCTCGGGAGGCGCGACGCCGCTGGCGGGCGGCGTCGTGGTCTCGCTCGCGCGGATGAACCGCATCCTCGAGATCGACCTCGCGAGCCGGCGGGTCGTGGTCCAGCCGGGGGTCGCGAACCTCGACGTCACGCGCGCCGTGGCGGCCGACGGCTTCTTCTACGCCCCCGACCCATCGAGCCAGCAGGTGTGCACGATCGGCGGGAACGTCGCCGAGAACTCGGGCGGCGCGCACTGCCTCAAGCACGGCTTCACCGTGCACCACGTCACCGGCGCGAGGCTCGTCCTGCCGGACGGCGACGTCGTCGAGCTCGGGGGGAAGTCGCTCGATCCGGACGGCATGGACCTCCTCGGCGTCGTCGTCGGCTCCGAAGGGACGCTCGGCATCGTCACCGAGGTCACGCTCCGCATCGTCCGTGTGCCCGAGACGGTCCGCACGCTGCTCGCGGGCTTCGAGACGACCGATGCCGCGGGCGCCGCCGTCTCCGGGATCGTCGCTGCCGGGATCCTGCCGTCGGCGATCGAGATGATGGACCGCCTGACGATCGAGGCTGCGGAACGGTCGGTCGCTCCGGGCTACCCGGCCGGCGCGGGCGCAGTCCTGCTCGTCGAGCTCGACGGCGTCGCGGCCCAGGTCGAGGAGGACGCGGCGGAGATCGAGCGGATCTGTCTTGCCTGCGGAGCCTTCGAGCTCAGGGTCGCGGCCGACGAGGCCACGCGCGGGCTGCTGTGGAAGGGCCGGAAGTCGGCGTTCGCGGCGATGGGGCGCATCGCAACCGACTACTACGTCCAGGACGGCGTCGTCCCCCGCACGAAGCTCCCCGAGGTGCTCCGGCGAATCGAGGCGCTCTCCGCGGAGCACGGGCTCCGCGTCGGCAACGTCTTCCACGCCGGCGACGGCAACCTGCATCCGCTCGTGCTCTACGACGCGGAGCAGGGCGAGACCGAGCGCGCGCGGGAGCTCGCCGAGGCGATCCTCGAGGCCTGCCTCGACGCCGGCGGCTCGCTCACGGGCGAGCACGGCGTGGGTATGGACAAGGCGTGCTCCATGCCCCGGATGTTCTCCGAGCGCGACCTCGCCGTCTTCGCACGCCTGCGCAGCGCATTCGACCCGGAAGGTCTCTGCAACCCCGGGAAGGTCGTGCCGACGCCGCGCCTCTGCGGAGAGGTTCCGGGCCCGTACCGCACGCACGCGCTCGAGAGGATCGGCGTTGCCGAGCGTCTCTAGCCTCGCGGAAGCCGCCGCCGCCCTCGAAGCCGCGAACGGAGGCGGCCGCCGGGTACGCATCGGCGACGATCTGACGACCGACGGTCTCACGCGCATCCTCGAGCACGAGGCCGGCGACCTCACCTGCACGGTCGAAGCGGGCATCCGGCTCTCGGAACTCAACGCCGAGCTCGCCCTCCACGGTCAGCGGCTCTCGCTCGACCCACCGGGGGACCCGACGATCGGCGCGCTCCTCGCGGAAAACCTGTCGGGCCCGCTGCGCCATCGCTTCGGCGCGCCGCGAGACCTCGTGCTCGGCGTGACCGTCGTCCTCGCGGACGGCACGATCGCGAACGCCGGCGGCAAGGTCGTGAAGAACGTCGCGGGCTACGACCTGAGCCGGCTGATCTGCGGTTCCCGAGGACGCCTAGCGCTCGTCGCGCGCGCGAGCTTCCGCCTCCACCCCGTGCCTCGCGCTTCGAAGGCGCTCGTGGTCGAGACAGGCGAGCCCGCCGCCACCGTCTCCGCGCTGCTTCGCTCGCAGCTCGAGCCGAGCGCCCTCGACGTGCTCCACCCCGGGCGCGTCGCAGCTCTCTTCGAGGGCTCTCCGCGCGCCGTCGAGACCCAGGTCGCAGCGGCGCGGGCACTCGTCGGCGGAGAGGAGAGCGGGCTCGAGATCTGGGCCGAGAGCCGTAGCCGCCAGCGAGAGGCCGACGGAAGCATCCGCTTTGCGCCGGGCGATCTCGGAGGGTTTCTCGCTGGCGTAGCGGAGGCTGTGGTCCGCCCCGCCGCGGGCATCGCGTACGTGCGTCAGAGCCCAAGTGTCAATTTGACACAAGGCAGGTCTCACGATGCCCTCGCACTGCTGCAGGAGCGCATCCTCCGCGCGTTCGACCCGAACGGGACGCTCGGCGGATGATCCGCGAGCTCACCGCCGACTGCGTGCATTGCGGCTTCTGCCTGCCGACCTGCCCGACGTACGTTCTCTGGCAGGAGGAGATGGACTCGCCGCGCGGGCGGATCCACCTCATGGACGCGCGGCTCGACGGGACGCTCACCCTGAACGCGACCGTGACGACGCATTTCGACCGCTGCCTCGGCTGCATGGCCTGCGTCAGCTCGTGCCCCTCGGGTGTCCGGTACGACCGGCTGATCGAATCGACGCGCGACGCGGTCGAACGCGAGCACCGGCGCTCGGCGGGCGATCGCCTGCTGCGCGGGCTTCTGTTCCGCGTCCTTCCCCACCCGAGACGTATGCGCGCGGCGCTCCGGCTCGCTCCGCTCGGTCGCATCGCGCCGCTGCCGAGGCGCTTCCGGCCGCTTGTCGACATGACGCCGCCCTGGCGCGGGAGCGGCGGCGTCCCCGAGCTCACGCCGGCGGCCGGCGCCCGCCGCGCGCGGGTGGGGCTTCTCACCGGCTGCGTCCAGTCGGCGGTGTTCCCGGACGTGAACCGCGCCACGGCGCGGGTGCTCGCGGCGGACGGATTCGAGGTCGTCGCCCCGCCGCAGGGCTGCTGCGGTGCGCTCTCGGTGCATGCCGGCCGGCTCGAGGAGGGGAAGACGTTCGCCCGCGCGCTGATCGACGCGCTGGGCGACGTCGACCTGATCGTCGTCAACTCGTCGGGCTGCGGCTCGCATCTGAAGGAGCTCGGCTGGCTGCTCGGGGACGAGCGCGCCGCGGTGTTCGCGGAGAAGGTCCGGGACGTCGGCGAGTTGCTCGGCCAGACACCGCCGCGCGCTACCCGTCACCCGCTCCCGCTCACGGTCGCGCTGCAGGACTCGTGCCATCTCCGCCACGCGCAACGGCTCCCGCTCGCGTCCGGCACCTCCCTGACACGTATCCCCGGGCTCGAGATCGTCGAGCCGGACGAGCAGGACCTCTGCTGCGGCTCGGCCGGCATCTACAACCTCGTCCAGCCCGAGGCCGCCCGCAAGCTCGGCGAGCGGAAGGCCGCAGCCGTGCTGGCGACCGGTGCCTCGCTGTACGCGAGCGCGAACCCCGGCTGCCTCGTGCAGATCTCAACCGCCCTCCGCCGGGCGAAGCTGCCGCTCCCCGCGCTGCACCCGATCGAGCTCGTGGACGCCTCGATCAGACACGTACCGGCCTCCAGCCTGCGCGCGCAGGCGCGCCGCTAGCGGCGCTCGAGCGACTCTGCGACCCGGACGAGCTCGGCGCGGCCGAGATCGCCGGCGATCGTCGTGACGAGCTCCTCGTCGACTGCCCACAGGTGCGGGATGACGCGCGGCGCCAGCACGAGCTCGTTCCGCGCCCCACGGAGCGCGCCACGCGAGATCGCGATCGTCTCCCGGGCGTCGACGAAGCCCTCGCCGGTGGCGAGCGGGTCGCTCCAGCCGGCACCGGCTCCCGCGACGTCGGCGAGTCGCGTCGTGACGACGAGCTGATCGAAGCCCCGCCGGTACGAGAGGGACACGACCCGGCGAGACGGCGGGTTGCCTGCCTCCGTGCCCGTCGGGCCGCCCTGCATCGCGACCGCCACCTCGGCGAGCTCGTAGCCGTCCGGGACCCAGGTAGGCACAAGCGGCGCGTAGCCGCCGCTGCCCGCCACCGCGTCCAGCTCGACCCGGCGGAACCCGTCGTCGCTTCGGCTCACCTCGGCGCCCTCGGGGAACGCGAGCCGGAACGCGTCCGATTCGAGGTCCGCGTTGGCGGCGAGTCTCTCGACACGCAGCTCGCGCAGCAGGCTCCCGTTCTTCAGCTCATGCACGCGGACCGGGAGGCCCGTCCCGCGGTCGACGGTGATCTCGAAACGGTCGCCCGTGAACTCGGGGACGATCGCGTTCGGCACCGTGTCGACGGTCAGCCGCCAGGCGGACCGCCCCTCGTACTCGACCTCGCGAACGCGCGGGTCCTCCGCCGCCAGGAGTGCGCCGACGAACGCGCCGAACGTGTCCGGCAGGAGCCACGTCGGCGGGCCGAGATCGGGCGGGCCCGGTGCGACGCCCCGTCGCTCGGCGTAGAAGACCGGGCCGCCGCCGATACTCGCGCTCCTCTGTGCCGAGCGGACGACTCCTGTGGCCGCGTCGTACGTGATCGCCTCGCGGTCGGTCGGGCCGACGAGCCGGAAGTCGCCGCCTGCGGAGAGCGCGAAGCGCCAGCGCACTTCGCCTTCCTTTCCTGGGCAGCCGCGCTCCGAGCAGTTCGAGACGAACACGCCGCTCAGGCTCCGCAGCGCGCCGAGCGAGTCGCGGACCGTGGTCTTGATCTCGGCGGCGCTCGCCACTTCCGCACCGGTGATGCGGCCGGCGAGCGGCAGCGCGATCGCAACGAGGGCGACCGCGGCGACGGCGGCGACGAGCACGGGGCGCAGGAATCGTGTGCGCGCAGCCGTGCTCCTCGCGCGCCGACCGCCGGCGAGGCGCTCCTCGGCGAGGCGGCGGCTAAGCCGCCGGTGGAAGCCTGGGCCGTGCGCCGGCATGTCGAGCGCCTCGAGCGCAGCTCCGAGCTCTCGATCGCGGTACTGGGCCGACTCGTCGGTCATCGTCCTGCTCCTTTCAGTGTCTCCCGCAGCGCCGCGCGGGCCCGGTTGAGCCGTGACGCGATCGTCCCCTCCGGCACGCCCAGCACCTCGCCGGCGGCGCGGTAGTCGAACCCCTGCGCGTCGACGAGGAGCACCGCCGCTCGATCCTCGGGCGCCAGAGCGGCGAGCGCCGCGGCGAGCCCGTCCCGGAGCGACACCGACTCCCCAATGTCCACGTCACGGCCGGGCAGCTCACCTGCGTCCTCCAACGGCACGGCGTGGAGGCGTCGCGTTCGCTCGAGCTCCTCGAGGCAGGCGTTGTACGCGATCCGGTAGAGCCAGGTCCGGAACGTCGCCTCGCCGCGGAACCCCGGCAGCGCGCGGTACGCACGCAGGTACGCCTCCTGCAGCGCGTCGTCCATGCGCTCGCGATCGCCGAGCAGGCGGTAAGCGAGCGCTCGAAGCCCGCGGTCGTGGCGCTCGACGAGCGCTGCGAAGGCGTCGTGGTCTCCTCTCCGGGCGAGATCGAGGTCGTACTCGACCACCACGGTGTCGTCGCGGGCGGAGATCGCGGTCATCACATGCTTAGACGATCGCAGCGTGGAATTCCTTCACGCTCGCTCGAGCTTCTTTACGAGACGCTGACCGGATGCAGCTCGTCGAGTCGATCGACCTTCGCGAGCGATGGGAACAGCTTCCACCACACCCCCGCGATCACGATCGTCGCGATTCCTCCGAGGACGACCGCCGGCACCGCGCCGATGAGCGCCGCCGCGACGCCGGACTCGAACGCGCCGAGCTCGTTCGAAGCGCTGATGAACACCATCTCGACCGCATTGACGCGACCGCGCAGCTCGTCCGGCGTCACGAGCGGCAGGATCGTCGAGCGGAGGACCATGCTGACGAGGTCGAATGCGCCCGCACACGCCAGGGCGAGCACCGACAGCCACATCTCCCGTGACAGCCCGAACACCACCATCGACACGCCGAACCCGGCGACGACGGTGAAGAGGATCGGGCCTGCGCGACGCCGGATCGGGAAGCGCGCGAGGCCCAACGCGCAGAGGAGCGCGCCTGCGGGCGCGGCCGCCCGGAGGATCCCGAGCCCGGTCGGGCCGACCTCGAGAATGTCCTTCGCGAAGATCGGGAGCAATGCGACCGCCCCTCCGAGCAACACGGCGAAGAGGTCGAGCGAGATGGCGCCGAACAGAACGCGCGTGCGCCGGATCAGCCGCACGCCTCCCAGCACGTCCGCGAGATCCGCGCTGCCTTCGGCGGCCGGTACGCGGCCCGCGTGGATCGACAGCGCGAGGGTCAGGGCGATCAGCGCGAGCCCGATGCCGACCGCATAGACGAGAGCGTCCTCGATCGCGAAGAGCACGCCGCCGAGGGCAGGCCCGGCGACGACCGAGAGCTGGAAACCGATCGACCGGTGCGCGAGAGCGCTCACGAGGAGGTTCTGCGGCACGAGCGAGGGCAGCAGCGCGCGGCCGGCAGGCGCCCCGATCGCGCTCCCGATCCCCTGGACGAACGCGAGCACGAAGAACGGCCAGACCTGACGCGCACCGGCGAGCGTGACTCCGAGTAGTCCGCACAGCACGCCGATGTCGAGCACGATCATGAACGCGAAGAGACGGCGGCGCGGCAGCCGGTCTGCGAGATGCCCGGCCGGCAGGGCGAGGAGCGGGAGCGGGAGGAACTCGGCGAGCGCGACGAGCGCGAGATCGAGCGGGTTCTCCCGGACCGAGTACACCTGCCAGCCGATGGCGACAGTCGCCATCGAGAGCGCGAACGCCTCGATGACCTGGGCGGAGAAGTAGAGGGCGAAGTCCCGGTGCCGGAACGCCGAGCGCGGTGCAGGCTCCACCACGCGAACCTAAAGGCTGGCCAGGAGCCTAAGAGCTTCTAACGTGATGATCGCCCGTCGCGAGGCGGATGCTGAAGGGCGGGAGGCAAGGACGCAGGGAGCGTTGGGAAACTGTGCTGGGGTCAGACTTAAGTCTGACCCCAGCTCCTTTCCCTGGGCGCGACCGAGGACGCGGCATCGCGGCGTCCAGCGCCGCATCGCGACATGGCCGTTCATTGCGTTAGGAGCTCTAAGCAGCTTCAGGCGCGCCCGCGGGCTGTTTCTCGACGTCGAACTCGATCTCGATGCGCCCGATGCGGGAGCCGTCCACTTCCAGCACCTCGAGGCGCAGCCCGTCGACCGCGACCGTGTCGCCGACCTCCGGCTGACGGCCGAGCTCGCCGAACACGAGCCCGGCCATCGTGTGATAGTCGCCCTCCTCGAGCGTCGTGCCGAACTGCTCGTTGAAGTCGTCGATGGTGAACGTGCCGTCGATACGGATGCGGTTCTCGTCGACGCGCTCCACCGACGTGTCGGGGAGGTCGAACTCGTCCTCGATCTCGCCGACGATCTCCTCGAGGATGTCCTCGAGCGTGACGATCCCCTCGATCGAGCCGTACTCGTCGATCACGAACGCCAGGTGCTGCTTCTCGCGCCGGAAGTCGGCGAGGAGTGCGGCGAGGTCCTTGGTCTCCGGCACGACGTAGGCGGGACGGACGATCTCCTCGAGATGGACCGCCGCGATCCCCTGGTCGTGCATCGCGGCGAACAGGTCGCGCACGTGGAGGACGCCGACGATCTCGTCGAGCGATGCCCTGAAGACGGGATAGCGCGTGTACGGCGAGTCGAGGATCGTCGCGAGGGCCTCTTCCGGTGGCATGTCCACCGAGATCGCAACGACTTCCGGTCGCGGGACCATGACCGCCGAGACCTCCTTCGACGCGAAGTCGAAGACCTTGTAGAGCATCTCCTCCTCGGCCTCGTGCAGCTCGCCGACGTCTTCGGCCGCCGCCACGCTGTGCCGGATGTCGTCGCGGGTGTAGGCGATCATCCCGGCCGGCGCAGGTTTGACGCGGAGGGCTCGGAGGACGACGTTCGCGGAGACCTGCAGCACCCACACCACGGGGTGCCCGATGCGCGCGATCCAGTCCAGCGGCACCGAGAGCGCGACCGCGATCGGCTCCGCCCTCTGGAGCGCGACGGCCTTCGGGACGAGCTCGCCGAGCACGACCGAGAGGTACGTGAGGATCGCGAAAGCGATGAGGAACGCGACGGTGTTCGAGAGCGGCGGCTCCATGAGGCCCGAGAGCAGCGGCTCGCCGATGGCGCCGAGCAGGATCGCGGACACCGTGATCCCGATCTGCACGGTGCTGATGAAGCGGACCGGGTCGTCCATGAGACGGAGCGCAGTTCGCGCGCCCAGCCCGCCCCGCTGCGCGCGCTCCTCGAGCCGGCCGCGCCTGGCCGTGACGAGGGCGTACTCGGCCGCGACGAAGATCGCGTTGGCAAACACGAGCAGGAAGATGACGACGATGCGAAGGAACGTGCTCAGGAGGTTCTCTCGCCGTTGCTGCGACTGGAGGAAGGCCCTGGCGACATGAGCGAAAACGCCCCGCGAGGGGCGCCGGTACTCGGCGGCAGCTCGTCGTCCACGATCAAGCCGCAGTATAGGAAACCGACCCGTCGTCCTCGTGTCGCGCGGCGGCGCCGTCGCGGACGAGGCGCTCCGCGTGCGACAACGACTCGGCCACCGCAAAGCGCCTGGCGGCCGGCTTGAGGTCGTCACCGAAGAGCGAGAGCGAGAGCTCGTACCCGGTGCGCGGCTCCGCGCCGAGCGCGGCCACCGTCTCCTCGAGCCGGAGCCGGTGGTGCTCCTGCAGCTCGCGGGCCCGGCCGGACGGATCGGCGAGCACGTCCCCGTGCCCCGGCAGCGCGACCCTCGGCTCCAGCTCGACCGTCCGCTGTAGCGCCTCGAGGTAGTCGCCGAGTGGGTCCGCCCTGCTGGCGGGCCAGAGCCCGACGGTCGGCGTGATCCGCCCGAGGATGTGATCGGCAGCAACGAGGATCCCGTCCTTCAGCAGGCAGAGCTGCCCGTCGGCGTGGCCGGCCGCGGCCACGAGCTGCCATCCGTCGAGCTGCTCGCCTGCCCGGACGAGGACGGGATCCGGCTGGTAGCGGATGAACGGTCGGTAGACCGAGCTCTGACCCACGAGCTCGGCCGTCACGTCGTCGGGCGCCCCGTGGAGGCGGAACCAGTCGATGAGCCGCTCCGACCAGGCCGGGTTTCCCCAGACGAGCTCGCACTGCGCGTAGTCGAGCGTCCCCTGGTAGACCGGTGCGCCGGTGAGCTCGTGGAGGTCCGCCGCCGCCCCGACGTGATCGGGATGGAAGTGGGTGACGAAGATGCGAGCGACGGGGCCGCCGGCCCGCTCGAGCTCCACGCTGCCAAGCCTCCTTCGCGTCCGGGAGCCCGAGGCCCGTGTCAACGACCGTCCACCCGTCGTCGCCGGGCAGGAGGTACGCGTGCACGTGCCCGGGCCGCGTGGGAAGCGGGAGCGTGACCTGCTTGATGCCGCCGGGAAGCCCGCTCATGGGGCAACGCTACAGCGCTTGGTTCATACGAACATACGTTCTATACTCGACGATGTGCGTGCCGAGTATCGGATCGAGCCGTGCAAGTCGGCGCTCAACCCCGTCCGCGGCATGCCGTTCCGCTGGTCGCTGAACCCGTACATGGGCTGCGTACACCGCTGCACGTTCTGTTACGTGCGCGCGTTCGAGCAGCGGGCGGAGCGGCCGGCGGACGATCGCTACGGCCGCTCGATCCGCGTGAAGACGAACGTGGCCGAGGTGCTGGCACGCGAGCTCGCCCGGAAGTCGTGGACACGTGACGAGGTCGCGGTCGGGACGGCGACCGATCCATATCAGCCCGCAGAAGGGCGGTTCCGCCTCACGCGCGGCTGCATCCGGGAGCTCACGAAGGCCTGGACGCCTTTCTCCATCATCACGCGCGGGCCGCTCGTCGTCCGCGACATCGACGTCCTCGCGGAGGCGTCGGCGCGGGTCGACGTGAACGTGACGGTCTCGCTGCCGACGCTCGACGGGCACGTGTGGAGGACGACCGAGCCCGGGACCGCGCCGCCTCGGAGCCGGCTCGAAGCGGTACGCCGCCTGGCGGAGGCGGGAATCGACGTCGGCGTCGGGCTCGCGCCCATCCTCCCCGGCCTCTCCGACCGCCCGGGACAGCTGGAGGCGGTCGTCCGTGCCGCTAAGGCTGCCGGTGCGAGGGGAGTCTGGGCGGCGCCGGTGCATCTGCGACCCGGCGTCCGCGAGCATTTCCTCGCCGCGCTTGCCCGTGACTGGCCCGAGCACGTCGAACGCTACGAGGAGCTGTTCGCCGACCGCGCCTATCTGCCGACGGCGATCGCGACCCCGATCCGTGAGCGGGTTCGCGACGCCGCTCGCACGACCACGCTCCCCGAGCGCTACCGGCCGATCGAGCGCCCCCGACAACTCGCGCCGGCTCAGCTCGAGCTTGGGGTCTAGGAGGAACCAGCCCCGCCGCCTCGTACTGTGGCCGCGTGCCCGCTGAGATCACGTGCCTCATCGCCGACGACCACGAGGTCGTGCGCGAGGGGCTTCGACTAGCGCTCGCCCGCTCGCCCCGCATCCGCGTGATCGGCGAGGCGGCCGACGGCAGGTCCGCAGTCAGCCTGACCGAGCGGCGGCGTCCCGACGTGGTGCTCATGGATCTCCGCATGCCGGACATGGACGGGCTCGAGGCGACGGAGGAGATCCTCTCGAAGACGACGGACACCGCCGTCCTCATCTTCACGGCCTGCGGCGAGCGTTCGCTCGGTCAGGACCTGCGTGCCCTGTGCGAGGATCTCGAGCCGCGAGCGCTTCGCGACCTCGGGCTCGCGTCCGCTCTCCACGCGTTCGGCCGCCGAGTCGGCGCACGCCGTGACGTCGAGATCGTGCTCGACGTCGACCAGGGCGACCAGCTCGGCGAGCATGCCCAGGCGGGTCTGTTCCAGATCGTCCGGGACGCCGTCGAGCAAGCAGTGCGACGAGGCGCGCTCGCGCGCATCGAGGTGACTCTTCGCGTTCTCGAAGGTGGCGGAGCCGAGCTGTCGATCTCGGACGACGGGCCGCCGGAGCGCGGTGCTCGAGCTCCTTGCATACCGGGCCGCGAGCCTGAACGGCCGGTTCGTGTCCGAAGCACGCTGGCCGCGCGGCTCGGCGATCCGCGTCGAGCTACCTCCCTCCTCGGCGCGTCGCTAGGATCGCGGCGTGGGCGTGGGCGAGACGAACGGCAGCGGCGGGTATCTCCTCTTCGTGTGGTCCCCGGCCGGCTACCGGCTCGTGGAGCAGCAGGGCGAGCCGCCGCTCGTCGGGTCCGAGGTCGAGGACGGCGAGCGTCGCTATCGCGTCACGAAGATCGCGCCGTCGCCGCTTCCGGGCGACGCACGGCCCTGTCTGTATCTCCTGCCTTCCTGATCTCAGGCGGTTCGAGGGCGAGGGGAAGCGTTGCCCCCGCGGGGATGCAGACGGTGGCGACCCGTTATTCGGGGAGGACGTTGTGGACGTCGTGCTCTTCCGCGTACTTGTCGACGAGCGGGTTGATCTTCGACCCATCCGGAAACGCGTAGTTGATCTCGACGAACGCGTTCCACTTGTCCGGAAGCGCGTCCTCGGGGAAGATCGCCTCGACCGGACACTCGGGTTCGCATGCCCCGCAGTCGATGCACTCCTCGGGGTCGATGATGAGAATTCGCTCGAAGACGTGGATGCAGTCGACCGGGCAGACATCGACGCAGGAGAGGTCTTTGATGTCGATGCAGGGCTCGGCGATGATGTACGTCACGCTGACGAGTCTAGCGAGCCGCCCAGCAGGAAAAGCCGCGCGGCGAGGCTGCGTGCGGAGGCTCGATCAGGCGACGCCGATGAGCTCGTCCACGAGCTCCCCGGCACGCTCGACGAGCGCCGATTTCACGATGACCTGGTCGAAGCCCGCGGTGTGCGCGCGCTTGAGCCCGGCGCGGTCGGTGTGGTTGGTGAAGCCGACGATCGGGATGTCCGGCCAGGCATCGACGACCTCCTCCGGCTCGACCCGCGCGATGTCCGCGATGACGAGGTCCGGCGCCGAGACGGTGTCGGTCGTGACGAGCTTGTGCGCAGGAAGAAGCCCCTCGAGCTTCCCCCGGAAGAACAGATCGACCCCGGCCAGCAGGATCGTCGCCACGGCAGCGACAGTAGCACTCTCCACGGACGCCGATAATCGCCGCGTGAGCCTCGAGTCCGGCCTCGAGCTGATCAGAGCGGGCGCCTACTTCGAGGCGCACGAAGAGCTCGAGGACGAGTGGCGCGAAGCTCCGGCCGAGGAGCGCGACTTCCTCCAGGGGCTCGTCCACGTCGCCGTCGCCTGGCTCCATGCCGGACGAGGCAACCGGCCCGGCTGCGAGCGCCAGCTCGAGAAAGCCAGGCGCCGCCTGAGCCCGTATGCGCCCACCCACCGCGGAGTCGATGTCGGCTCGATCCTGGCGCAGGTCGAGGCTGCCGAGCGGGAGGCATCCGCCGAGAATCTCGAGCTGGAGCCGGTGAGGATCTAGATGGTTGATCGGAAAATGGCGCGCCGCCGGGGGCGGTCACGACCCAGCCGGGCGCCGCACTCGTGCGCCGTGCAGGCTAGAAGCCTGCGCGGTGCGCGAGGGTGACGATCCGGCGCCGTGTCGTGGCCGTCATCCGGCCCGCCGTGATTTTCCGATCAACCATCTAGAACGCCGGCTCGAGCCCGAGCCACTCGAGGAAGCGGTTCAGGTACACGCGCAGGACGTAGAAGCGCTCGAAGAAGAGCAGAAGCCCGAGCGCGACCATGATCGTGCCGCCCACGACCTGGATCGCCCGGTAGTGGTTGCGCAGCCAGCGGAAGGCTCCCATGGCGCGCGTGAAGATCGCCCCGACGAGAACGAAGGGGACGGCCAGGCCGAGGGAGTAGACGCCCAGGAGCAGCCCGCCCTCCACGGCCGTGTCCAGAGATCCGGCCAGGACGAGGATCGAGCCGAGCACCGGCGAGATGCAGGGTGCGGCGCAGACCGCGAATGCCGCCCCGAGCAGGACGCGGGAGCCCCGGCTCCTCGCTCCCTGGAGCAGGCCTGCGCCCACGAGCCGCTCCGGCCATGGCAGGAGGCCCATGAACGCGAGACCGACGACGACCAGCACGAACCCGGCGATCTTCTCGAGCAGGAACTGGTCGCTGAACAGCCGCCCGCCGACGAGAGCCGCCCCCACGCCGAGCGCGACGAAGAAGATCGTGAAGCCGAGAACGAACGGCAAGCTCGCGACGACGACGCGACGCGCCGTCCCGGGCTTGCCCAGCTCGCCGGCGTCGATCGCGGCGACCGCCGAGAGGTACCCGGGAACGAGCGGCAGGACGCACGGGGCGAGGAACGAGACGAAGCCGGCGACGAAGGCGACGGCGATCGAGCCCGGGTCCACGTCACTCGTCGAAGCGCGCGAGCTCCTCGTCGAGGCGCCGCTCCAACGCTGGGTCGAGCCCGACCTCGGGCTGATCTCCTTCTCGAGCCGGAGCGCGACGCCGGCTCCAGCCCCGGACGAGGACTGCGAGGACGACCGCTCCCGCGACGAGCGCCACAAGCGGGATCAGCCAGGCGAGGAGCCCGAACCCGCGCTTGCTCGGCGTCGCGAGCACCCCCGCCCCGAACTCGGCTACGAGCGCGTCCTTGATCTCCTGCTCGCTCGAGCCCGCGGCGATCCGCTCGCGGATGAACGTCTTCATACGCACCGCGACCGGCGCGTTCGACTGGTCGAGGGTCGTCTCGCAGACGGGGCAGACGAGCTCCGCTTCGAGATCGGCCGCGCGCGGCGGGTCGGCGGCGTGTGTCGGAGACGCGAGCAGTACGAGGACGGTGACGCTGCAGAACGCGGCAGCTGCGAGACGGCTCACGATTCGAGGGCGCGCTCGGTTGCCGCGCGCAGGCGTGCGCGATCCTCGTCCGAGTTCACGGCACCGACGAACGACTCCACGACGCGTCCCTGGCGGTCGATGACGAAGGTCTCGGGAAAGCCGGTCACGCCCCAGTCGGAGAGCGTGGATCCGGGCCCGTCGAAGACGATCGGAAAGGTGAGGTCGAAGCGCTCTGCGAAGGAGCGCGCATCGCGCCGGAAGTCCTTGGCGTCGAGCCCGACGACGACGAGCCCGTCGGCACGCTTGTCCTGCCACACCTCCTCGAGGTGCGGCGCCTCCTCCTTGCACGGGATGCACCATGAGGCCCAGAAGTTCAGGACGACGGCCTTCCCGCGCAGGGAGGACAGCGCGAGCTCGCCTTCTCCGTCGAGCCGCTCGAGCGTGAACGCGGGCGCGGCCGGGCGCTCTCCGCGGGCGGTCGCCGAGGCGATCTCTCCCCCCTCGTCGTCCACGAGCTTCCAGAGCAGGAGCGCGAAGAGCAGGACGACCAGCCCCACGGCCGCGCCCTGCGCGACCAGCAGCAGCCGCCGGCTCACGTCACCGGGAGACGATGAACACGGGCGTTCCCAGCTCCACCCGCTGGAACAGCCACTCCGCATCCGAGATGTGCATCCGAACGCAGCCGTGCGACGCGGAGTACCCGATCGACGCCGCGTCCGGCGTCCCGTGGATCCCGACGTACGGCGCCGAGATCCCCATCCAGCGCGTGCCGAGGGGGTTGCCGGGGCCGGGGGGAACGGGCTCCGACTCCTTGGCCCAGTCCGACGGCGGCGGAACCCACCACGGGTTGCGCTGCATGGTCGTGATCTCGTAGTTCCCGGTCGGAGTCGGGTACGACGACTGCCCGGTCGCGACCCCGAACCGGCGGACGAGCTTCTTCGTCGAGTAGAGGAGGAGCCGCTTCGACTCGCGGAGGATCACGATCGCGGAGTCGACCTTCACGGTCCGTACCTCGGGCTTCGTGACGTCGAAGTCGAGCGGGATCGGGTCGCGCATGTGGGTCGCGAGGGAGATCCGGATCGCGAGGCCGGTGCGGTTGCTCCGAAGCTGCAGCCCCTCCTGAGCCTCGACGAACCGAGGCCTGAGCCCCTTGAGCACGACGCCCGCGTCGATCGCCGGCTGGTCGAAGCGCGCGCCCAGCTTCTCGACGAAGCGGCGCAGCTTCGCGCGCGACACCTCGACGTCGAGCGGGATCTGGACGCCTGCCCGAGCGCTGCGGGCGCGGCGGATGGCCTTCTCGATCTTCGCGCGCGCGCCCACCTCCTGTGGCGTTACGCGAATGCGCCGGTTCGGACCGACGACGAGGACGAGCGGCCGCGAGAACGACTTGCGCACGAGCTCAGTGGCCGTACGCGGCGTGAGCCAGCCGACGGCGATACCGCCGACGATCACGCCGGGCTCGATGAGGAGCTGCTTCGCCGGCGGCGCGGGCGGCTCGATCGGCTCGGTGGGAGGCGGTGACGTGGTCGGCGGAGGCTCCGTCGTCGGAGCCGTCGACGTGTCGCTACCGGTCGACGACGCGGCGACCGCGAATCCGGAGGCGAACCCGAGCAGCGCGCACGCTGCGAGCACGACAAACGTGACGGCGAGGGTTCGTCGTTTCACGCTGCAAGTGTAGAGACGAACATGGCTGGATTGTTCACGACCAACGCATTTACTCCTACGTCGGCGAGGCGCTGGACGTCACGCGGATCGTCGACGGTCCACGCGACGACGGGTACCCCGCGGCCGTGCGCCCAGCGCACGAGGCGCTCGCCGACGAGAGCATGGTGCAGGACGAGCGTGGACGAGCGCGAGCGGGCGAGAAGCGCCCGGGCGAGAACGGGCGTGACAGGACGGAGCCCGTGGAGCCCGACGCGGATGACGGAGGCCGTGCCCCGCCGGCCCGAGATGCGAAGCCGGTCCTCCGGGAACGAGATCCCGGTTCGCAGCTGTGGCTCGAGACCGGCGAGCCGGCGGAGCGCGCCGGTATGGAACGAGCTGACGAGCGTCCGCTCGACGAGCTCGAAACGCCGCAGCGCCGAGAGGACGTCCCCTGCCGCGCTCACCTGCTTCAGGTCGATGTGCACGCCGACATCGGCTGCCTCGTCCCGAAAGAACGCAAGCGCCTCGTCGAGGGTCGGCAGCTCGGGCGCCACCTCGCGCGCGGCCGCGAGGGAGAGGCTTCGCAGCGCCCCGCTCGCCGCCCCGTGACTCACCTCGTGCAGGTCGTCCGAATGCGCGACGACCAGCTCGCCCGAGTCGAGGCCGAGGACGTCCAGCTCGATGAGGTCGACGCCGATCTCGAGCGCGGCCCGGAACGAGCGCAACGTGTTCTCGGGCGCGAGGGCTGCCGCGCCGCGATGGCCGATGCAGAGCGGGCGCTCGCCGCGTCGTTCGAGCGAGAGCATCTAGGGCCTGGTCGGCAGGAAGTCCTCGTCCAGGCGGCCGCCGCGAGCCGCGAACGAGATGATCATGCGGTCGGTCACCCACTCGACCGGGGCGCGATCGTCGGTCCATGCTCTTCCCGACGCCGGAAGCGGCTGCGCTTGCTGGGCCAGCAGCTCGCGGAGCGGGGCGAGGTCGGGCGGGCCCGAGCGGAGCCGGCTCCGGAGCTCGGCCGGCTCGAGCGGCTCCGAGAGCCCGAGCACGATCGTGTTGAAGCGCAGCACGGGCCACTCGACGACCTGCGGAAGCTCCGCGCCGAGCGTCGTCCCGATGGCCTCGACCAAGCGTCGATCGTCGGGCACCGCTGCGACGTTCAACGCCACGATCCCACCCGGCGCAAGGTGCTCGCGCACGAGCCGGAAGAATTCCCGGGTCGCGAGGTAGAACGGGACGTAGGGCTGGTGGTACGCGTCGACGACGATGAGGTCGTAGAGCTCGTCGGTCGAGCGCAGGAACGGCCGCGCATCGGCGTCGTGGACGGTGAGGCGAGGGTTGTCGTCGAGCCCGAAGTACCGGCGCCCGACACGGCTGACCGCAGGATCGAGCTCCACGCCATCGATCCGCGCGCGCGGGTAGTAGACGCCCAGCGCCCGCGCCGTCGTCCCCGCCGCGTTGCCGAGGATCGCAACCCGCTCGAGGTCTCGTCCGAGGAGCGGCGGAAGCGCGAGGAACGCGTCCCACACACCGCCGGTCAGCACCGAGTCCTCGCGCCACACCGAGTGCACGGCGATGCCCTCGTTGAGATGGAGGAGCCGCCTGCCGTCGTCCTCCTCCACGACCTGGATGTACTGGTGGTACGAGGTCTCCTCGTGCAGCAGTCCCTCCGTGCCCTTGACCGCGCCTGGCGGGATCGCGACGAGCCCGGCGAGAACCGCCGCGACCACGAGGTAGCGCACGCCGAGCAGGAAGCATGCCGAGACTGCGAGTAGCGCGGCCACGACGAGGAAGGTCCGCTGCGTCCCGATCGCAGGGATGAGGACGAGCGCGGGCAGGAACGTGCCGAGCAGCGATCCCGCGGTCGAGAGGGCATAGAGCCGTCCGGCCACGGCACCGGCGGTCGCGATGCTGGACACCGCGAGGCGGATCGCGAACGGCGAGACCATGCCGAGCAGGACGACGGGAGGGGCGCACAGGAGCAGAACGGCGACGAAGCTGCCGACGACCGCGCCGGCCGAGGTCTCGTCGAGGCCTTCGACGGTCAGGTCGAGGAACGGCTTCGCGACGAAGGGGATCGCTGCGACGAACACCGCCGCCACGAGGACGATGCGGCCGAGGAGCGACGGCTCGGGCCGGCGGTCGGCGATGCGCCCACCGAGCCAGTAGCCGAGCGCGAGCGCTGCGAGCACGATCCCGATGAGGTTCGCCCACACGATCGTCGAGGAGCCGAAGTACGGCGCCAGGAGCCGCGAGGCGGTGATCTCGGTCGCGAGCGCGCCGATCCCCGCGCCGAAGACGAGCGCGGCGAGCGCGCGGGTGCCGCCGACCCTCCCCATCCCGTCGCTCTGCTCCCTCGCGGTGGTCAGCGCCTAGAGCCCGAAGACGCGCTCGATCTCGCCGAGAGTCCGGGTCGCGAGGAACACCGCGGCCGCCAGCGCGAGCGCGAGGACGATCCAGAAGCGGAGGCTCGCCCAGCGCAGCTCGCGGTGGTGCTGCTCCCGAGCGCGCCGGCGAGCGCGATGGACGCGGTACGCGCGGCTCACCGCCTCGGGGTCGAGCGGCGGGGTCTCCTCGCGAGCGACGGGCTGAGTGGCCTTTGCCACGTGCGAAGTGTAGGACGGCGAGCGCCTGGGGTCAGGAGTGACGTCGGTAGTAGTGACCCACGGCGCCGGAGGCAATAGTGTTCGCGGCATGGATCCCGGCCAGGGGCGCCTCGGGCGTGCGCGAACTCGGCTCGGAGCCGGGGGCGCGATCGGCTGGAGCGGCTACCTGACCTTTCTGTTCGGGCTCCTGCTCGCGCTGTCGGCGTTGACGGGCTGGTACTCGGGCGAGGGAGAGGGCACGACGGTCTCCGTCATCGGCTGGCACACCGGGACGATCGGAAAGGCCGTGCTCTTCCTCGGCCTGCTGGCCGTCCTGCTCATCGTGCTCCGCGAGCTGGGATTCGAGCTGCCGCCCGCGATCCCGGAGAGCCTCGTCGCGATCGGCATCGGCTCGGTCGCGACCGTGCTCGTCCTCGTGCGGCTCATCTCGATCCCCGACACGTTCTTCTTCGCCAGCCGCGGGGTGGGCATCTGGATCAGCCTCGTGTGCGCGATCGGGATCATCGTCTCCGGATTGCTCGAGGCTTCGGAAGAGCTGTAGGGGCGAGGCTTGCCTCGCGGGGGTCAGGCTTCAGCCTGACCCCGCTGTTGCGACTCGCGTCCAACCAAACGGCCGGGGTGAGGCTGAAGCCTCACCCCGCCGAGGGACCCGGTCAGGGCCGGGTCACGGTCACCGTGACCGTGCGCGCAGGCGGGTCCTGCGGAAGCGGGGTCAGCGTGCGCACCGAGGTGGTCACCCCGCCGGAGTCAGGCGCGTCGTCCAGCGCCTGGCCGAAGGCGATGCCCACGAGGAACACGAGCAGGAGAGCGGCCGCCAACAGCGCCCAGCGTGCGAGCTTCCGCCGCGACTTCGCGCGGTCGCGCGCGCGCTGCCGCTCGGTGGTGGTCACGGTCGGTAGTCCTCGGCGCCGCGCGAGTACACGTGGAAAGCTGCTCCCTCGACGACCGAGAGCGTGCGTGGCCAACCAGGTGTGGCGACGCGCTCCGCGACGACGTCACGCACCCACGCCTCGGACGTCGTGTACGCGAGCGCCAGCTCGTGCAGGGTGAAGCGCCCGCCGATCCGCTTCGCCAGCTCATTCGAGACGACGTCGAGCTGCCGCCAGAGCGGCTCCGCCTTGCGTGGATCTCGCGACTCGAGCTCGAGCCGCCGATAGGCGTCCTGCCAGTCGCGCCTCGCGCTCTCGACATCCACGGTCATCGCGGCCGGAGCCTAGACGCTCGGCTCGTCGGTGCAGCAGCCGTCGGGGGGCCAGACGGGATCGACCTCCGCGAGAATCCGCTCGCCGAGCTCGTAGCCCGGCCGGGCGAGCGCGAACGCCGCGTGCGCATGCAGGCACTTCAGGTTCGCGGGAGACCGGGACCCGCCGATGCCGAGCTCGAGCGACGCGCCATCGTCGCGACCGCTCCGTGCCTCGGCAAGCTCGCGCCGGATCTCCCGCTGCTCCTCGGTCGCCCGCAGCAGGGACTTCGCCAGCGCGGCGTCGCGAGCCGCCTCGCGGCTCCAGCGCTCGACCCCGCCCGCCGCCTCGATCCTCGCGATGGCGGCCACCAGGCGCGGACAGGTCAGGTAGTACGTGGTCGGGAACGGCTCGCCGTCGATGCCGTACGGATCCTGCTCGGTGACGGCCGGCGACCCGTAGGGACAGCGTGCGACGACGCGCCGAAACGCGCGCGGAGCCCTCCCGAGCTGGCGCTCGACGGTCGCGCGGTCATCCATTCCTCCGGAGAGTACGCGCGTGCGCCCGGCGCCAGGCCGGGATGCCCTTGACGATGAAGAGCTGCTCGCCCGGCCTGATGTACCCGATGCGTCGCGCCTCTCGGCGCGTGGCCTCCTCGCTCGTCGAGAACGCGAGCCGCTGCTCGAGCCGAGCCTTGGAGGCACGCAGAGCCTGGACCTCCGCCCTGGCCTGTGCGAGCTCGTTCCGCCGCTCCGCGTACGACGAGAGCGGCTGGTAGTAGAGGTATGCCGCGGCCGCGAGCACCGCCGCGACGAACAGGACGCGCAGCCGCCGCGTCCGCACCGCCCGGCGCCGGCTGCGTCCACCGTGCTTGGCCTTCTTCGCCACACGGGAAGGTTCCCGCCCGGGCGGCGATCCCCTGCACCCTGGTTACGCGGTATCGACCTTGATGACGTTCGTCGAGCCCGGGATGTTCACCGCGGTGCCCGCGGTGAGGACGATGCGATCGCCCGCCTCGACGATGCCGGCCTCGCGTGCCGTCTCGATCGAGTGCCGCCACAGGTCCTCGACGTCCGCCGACTCCGGGATCTCGAGCGGCGTGACGCCCCATTCGATCGCCATGTGCTGGAGCGAGATCGTGACGTGCGTGAGCGCCACGATCGGGCGGCGCGGCCGCAGACGGGCGACCGCGGACGCCGTCCGCCCGGTGAACGTCGGCACGAGGATCGCCTTCGCGCCGAGCGCCTCTGCGAGGTCGCAGGCCGCGTTCGACATCGCGCGCCCGAGGGTCGGCGCCTCCGCTGCGCTCGGCAGCTGATGCCGGTAGCCCAGGCTCGGCTCGACGGCCCGCGCGATGCGGTCCATGGTCGCGACCGACTCGACCGGGTACTTGCCGATCGCGGTCTCCGCCGAGAGCATCACCGCCGAGGTGCCGTCGAGGATCGCGTTCGCCACGTCGGATGCCTCGGCCCGGGTCGGCTCGGGACGCCCGACCATGGTCTCGAGCATCTGCGTCGCCGTGATCGCCGGCTTTCCATGCTCGAGCGCGGCGAGGATGATCCGCTTCTGCAGGAGCGGGACCTCCGCGACGCCGATCTCGACGCCGAGGTCGCCGCGGGCGATCATCACGGCGTCGGCCTCGTCGAGGATGTCGTCGAGCACGGAGACCGCTTCCTTGAGCTCGATCTTCGCGATCACCCAGGCCTGCGAGCCGGCAGCCTCGAGCTTTGCCCGGAGCGCTGCGACATCGGCGCGCGAGCGCACGAACGACTGTGCGACGTAGTCGACGCCGAGCTCGAGCGCGAAGTCGAGGTCGGCGAGGTCCTTCTCGGTCAACGACGGGACGGGGAGCTGGACGCCGGGGAGGTTCACGCCCTTGTGCTCCTCGATGAACCCACCGATGACGACCTCGCAGCGCGCACGGCCGGCTTCGACCTCCTCGACGCGGAGGCGCACGAGCCCGTCCGCGATCAGCACGTCCTGACCCGGCTCGAGCACCGAGCCGAGCACCGCCGGCGCGACCGGGAGGTCGCCGTCACGGGCCGCGTCCTCGCCGGCAATGACCACGTCGTCGCCCGGTTGCACGACGACGGGCTGGTCGAGGTCGCCGATCCGCACCTTCGGGCCCTGGAGATCCGCGATGAGCGCCAGCGGCCTGCCCGCGGCCTCCTGCGCTGCGCGAATGAGGCGCGCGCTCTCTCCGTGATCCTCGTGCGTCCCGTGCGAGAAGTTGAGCCGCGCGCCGTCCATCCCCGCCTCGATCAGCCGCGCGAGCGTGTCCGCGCCGGCGGAAGCCGGCCCGATCGTGGCGACGACCTTCGTCCTCCGGGACGACCGTGCCATCGGGCTCAGGCTAGTTGATTGCGCAGCCATCGCCGTGTGTGCGGAAACGCCGCCTCGCTCGGCCACCGACCCCGGAACCGCTCGCCGGTTCGGGTTGTAGAACCGACATGAAGCCGCGTCTACCAGTCGTGCTGCTCGCACTCGGCCTGGGTGCGCTATCCGCGAGCGCGGCGACGGCCAAGGAGGATGTCGTCGCTCGCGTCCTCACGCCGATCGCTCGGGACGCGACCCCCGGCACGAGCGTCACGGTGGTGTGGACGCTGAGCTACGTCGCGGACGTCTCAGCGCTGCGCGCGCGGAAACGCAGCCCAGCCCGGGTACTCGGCGCTCGCGCCGAGCTCCTCCTCGATCCGCAGCAGCTGGTTCTGCTCGGGGGAAACCATGGTTCCCCGCGAGCCCCCTTCTTTGGGGCGTCGTTCAGCGCGTTGCTCTTGGAAACGCGGACCAGCCCGGGTACTCGGCGCTCGCGCCGAGCTCCTCCTCGATCCGCAGCAGCTGGTTGTACTTCGCGACGCGGTCCGAGCGTGACGGCGCCCCCGTCTTGATCTGGCCGGCGTTCACCGCAACGGCGATGTCGGCGATCGTCGAGTCCTCCGTCTCCCCCGAACGGTGTGAGATGACGGTCGCGTAGCCCGCTTGCCGGGCGGCGTCGATCGTGTCGAGCGCCTCGGTCAGGGTCCCGATCTGATTCACCTTCACGAGGATCGCGTTCGCGACCCCTTCGGCGATCCCACGCTCGAGAAACTTCACGTTCGTGACGAACAGGTCGTCTCCGACGAGCTGGATGCGGTCGCCGAGCACGTCGGTGAGCGTCCTCCAGTCCGCCCAGCCGTCCTCGTCGAGCCCGTCCTCGACGGAGAGAAGCGGGTAGCTCTCGGCGAGCGAGGTGTAGAAGGCGGTCATCTCGGCTGGTGTCAGGGTCCGGCCCTCGCCCTCGAAGACGTAGGCGCCGTCGCGGTTGAGCTCGCTCGCCGCGGGGTCGAGCGCGATACCCACGAGGTCGCGATGCCCGGCACGCTCGGCGGCCTCGAGGATCGCCTCGATCGCCTGCTCCGTCGATTCGAGGTCCGGCGCGAACCCGCCCTCGTCCCCGACCCCGGTCGCGAGCCCTCGCTCGTGGAGGACTGCTTTCAGGTGCTGGAAGACCTCTGTCCCGATCCGTAACGCGTCCGAGAACGTGTCCGCTCCGGCGGGAACGACCATGAACTCCTGCAGGTCGAGCCGGTTCTGCGCATGCGCGCCGCCGTTCACGACGTTCATGAGCGGTACGGGAAGCATCTTCGCGTCCGCTCCGCCGAGCCAGCGGAAGAGCGACACCGCGTTGTGCGCCGCCGCGGCCTTGCTCGCGGCGAGCGAGCAACCGAGGATCGCATTCGCGCCGAGACGACTCTTGGCCGGGGTGCCGTCCAGCTCGACGAGCACGCGATCGAGCTCACGCTGTCCCTGCGCGTCGAGACCGGTAACCGCGTCCGCGATCTCGCCGTTGACGTTCGCGACCGCCTTGCCGACGCCCTTGCCGAGGAACTGCCCGGGATCCCCGTCTCGGAGCTCGACGGCCTCGTGCTCGCCGGTCGACGCGCCCGACGGAACGGCCGCCCGCCCGAACGCACCCGACTCGAGCTCGACGTCCACCTCGACCGTCGGGTTCCCGCGCGAGTCCAGGATCTGCCGCGCGTGCACCCGGGCGATCGCCGAGGCGCTCATGGGCCGATCCTCGGCCCATGGGCGGGGAGGGGCGTGGGGAACCGGGAGGTTCCCCACGCTCTCGAGAAGAAGGCGGCAGGCTCGACTATCGCAAGACCGGAGCTCGCTGGCGCGAACTCCGGTCGCGTAAAGGCTTGGGGAAACATGGTTTCCCCCACAAACGCGAGCCAGGGGCGAGCGTTGCTCAGCGGGTCGACTCCTTGGCCCGGTCGAAGTACCGGTCCTGCTCGCCGAGCGGGAGGTCGCCGAACTCACGCCCTTCGGCCGCCGCGAGCCGCTCGGCCTCCTCCACGCGACCGACGAAGCGCTGAACCGTGCTGCGGAGCGCAAGCTCGGGGTCGACGTCGAGGTGCCGCGCCAGGTTCACCGTTGCGAAGAGGACGTCGCCGACCTCGTCGAAGACGCGCCGGTCGGGCTCGGTCGCGGGAGGACGCTCTCCGGCCTCCGCGAAGGCGACCCGCAGCTCCTCGATCTCGTCCGCGAGCTCCCCGAACAAGTCCTGCGCCTGCGTGTAGTCGAAGCCGACCGTCGCCGCTCGCCGTCCCGCCTTGCGCGCATACATGAGCGCCGGCAGCGCCTCGGGCAGGTGATGGAACGTCCCCTCGCGCTCCTCCTGCTCCGACTTGATCTCCTCCCAGCGCTCGCGCACCCGGCCGGGCGTGCTGGCGTCCGCGTTCCCGAACACGTGCGGGTGCCGCCGCACGAGCTTCTCGTGCACGGCTCGTGCCACATCCTCGAGATCGCCCTGCCCGCGCTCTTCGAGGAGGAGCGCGAGGAAGTAGACCTGGAAGAGAAGGTCGCCGAGCTCGTCGAGGAGCTTGTGCGGGTCGTCGGCAAGCGCCGCGTCCGCGACCTCGTACGCCTCCTCCACCGTGTGCGGCACGATCGTGCTCGCCGTCTGCTCACGGTCCCAGGGGCACTCGCGGCGAAGTCGCCGGGTCAGCTCCTGGAGGTCGAGAAGCGCCTCCGAGAGGGGCATCTCGAGGACGTTACTCGGTCTCGGTCTGCGTGGTGTCCGGGAGGTCCGGGGGCGCGAAGCCGGTCGCGTAGCTGACCTTGCCGTCGTATTCGGCCTGCAGGTCCTCGACCCACTTCGTCATCGTCTCGCTCTTCTTCGCCTGAAGCAGCGTGGCCTTGATCGAAGCCTTGAGCTTCTCGAAGGTGGTGGCCGGCCGGGTGTCGGAGGTCGGCTGGATGATGTGGTACCCGTACTGGGTCTTCACTGGCCGGGAGATCTCGTTCGTCTTCAGCTCGAACGCGGCCGCGTCGAACTCGGGGACGCTCTGGCCGCGGTTCGCCGTGTACTTCCCCCCGTTCGCGGCCGACGACTCGTCTGCCGAGTGCTGCTTGGCGAGCGCCGCGAAGTCTCCGCCGTTCCGCAGGAGCGCGTAGATCCGATCGGCCTCGGCCTTGCTCTTCGGATAGTCGACCTGGCCGTCGGAGCCCTTCTCCGCGATGAGGATGTGCCTCGTCTCGCGTGACTCGGGCTGACCGCCGAACTGCTCCTTGTTCTCCGTGTACGCCTGGAGCGCCTCGGAGTCGGTGACCTTCACATCCTTGGTGACGGCCTGGAAGAGCTTGTCGGAGAGGACCGCGACCCGCAGCGTCTCCCGGAACGCAGCCTCGCTCAGGCCCTGGGCCTCGAGTGCCTGCTCGAGCTTCTTCTCGTCGCCCTCGAAGCGGTCGTCGATGAGCTTCTGCCGCTGCTTCTGCACGTCGGAGTCGCTGATCTCGAGCCCGAGCTCCTCCGCTTCGTGCTCGAACTGGGCCTTCTGCACGAGGAACGCGACGTACTGCTGCTGGATGCTCTGGTACTCGGGGGTGCCGACCTTGGGGAAGTCCTGCTTCTGCGCGGTGTAGCTCCCCTTCGCCTGCGCCATGAGCGTTTCGAGCTCCGTGCTCTCGATCTCGGTGCCGTCCACGACGGCGACCGAGCCGCTGGGAACGTCCTCCGATCCGCCACACCCGGCCGCGACGAGGCCGACGGCAGCCGCGACGGCTGCGAGCATGGCGAGTGAGCGCTTCATGAGCCTGTCCCTTATATCCGAGGGGGTGTTAGGAGGGCGTTGCGGATGGTTCGCGTTGCATGGGCGCGCGGTTCACCGGGATCCGGCCCGGAAAAGAGGGTTCAGGCGGCCACGCGGGCGCGGACTATAGCATCGGGCAGCTCGAGCGCTCCGTCGAGATCCTCGACCCGGAGCGAGACCTCACGTTTCGAGGTGCTGTAGATGGCCGTCGGTACCGCCGAGCGCAGCGACGCCAGCTCTCCGGAGCCGAGCGCGAGCGGCCCGATCGTCGCGCGCCCGCCGCGGTAGACGAGGTAGTCGGCGCCGAGCCGCGCCAGCTTCAGCTTCGCCTCCTGGATCGCGAAGAGGTTCTCGACCGGCTCCGGCAACGGTCCGTAGCGATCCTCGGTCGCCTGCACGAGCTCCCGCAGGTCGTCGTCGTCCTCGGCGAGCGCGATGCGCCGGTGGAGGTCGATCTTGAGCGCCTCCGCCGCGACGTACGACGCGGGGACGTACGCGTCGACGCGGGCGTCCACACGCACGGGCCGGACCGCCACGCGGCGCTGGCCCGAGAGCTCGGCAACGGCCTCGTGCAGCATCTCGACGTAGAGCTCGAACCCGAGAGCGGCGACGTGGCCCGACTGCTCGGGGCCGAGAAGGTCGCCGGCGCCGCGGATCTCGAGGTCGCGCATCGCGATCTGGAAACCCGCGCCGAGCTCCGTGTGGTCGGCGAGGGTGGACAGGCGCGCCCGCGCCTCCGGGGTGAGCTCTCGCGCATCCGGATAGAAGAGGTACGCGTACGCCAGCACGTCCGACCTGCCGACCCGTCCCCTGATCTGGTACAGCTGGGCGAGGCCGAGCGTGTCCGCGCGCTCGACGACCAGAGTGTTGGCCTGCGGGATGTCGATCCCCGACTCGATGATGGTCGTCGAGACGAGGACGTCCGCGTCGCCGGCGAGGAAGGAGTGCATCCGCTCCTCGAGGTCGCGCTCGGACATCTGGCCGTGCGCGACGAGGAAGCGAAGGCCGGGCGACTCCTCCTCCAGCTTGCGCGCTGCCTCGTCGATCGTCTCGACGCGGTTGTGCAGGTAGAAGGACTGCCCGCCTCGCGCATGCTCGCGCTCGAGAGCCGCCTTGACGAGCTCCTCGTCGAGCTCGCCCACGGTGGTCCGCACGGGGAGCCGACCCTGCGGCGGCGTCTCGATGATCGTGATGTCGCGCAGCCCGGAGAGCGACATGTGCAGCGTCCGCGGAATCGGCGTAGCCGACAGCGCGAGCACGTCGACCTCGAGGCGTAGCGAGCGCAGGAGCTCTTTCTGCGCGACCCCGAAGCGCTGCTCCTCGTCGAGGATGACGAGGCCCAGGTTCTTGGGCACGACGTCGCGCGAGAGGATGCGGTGGGTCCCGACGAGAACGTCCACCTTCCCCTCCTGGAACTCGGCGAGGATCCGTGCCTGCTCCGCCCGCGAGCGGAACCGCGAGACCATCTCGACCGTGACCGGGAAGTCGCGGAAGCGCTCGCGGAACGTGTTCCAGTGCTGCTCCGCGAGGATCGTCGTCGGGCAGAGAACGAGGCTCTGCTTCCCGTTGAGCGCCGCGATGAACGCGGCGCGCACCGCGACCTCCGTCTTCCCGAAGCCGACGTCGCCGCACACGAGACGGTCCATCGGACGGGGCGACTCCAGGTCTTCCTTCACCGCCTCGATGGCCTGCAGCTGGTCGTCGGTCTCGCGGTACGGGAACGAGGCCTCGAGGCGCTCGAGCCAGTCGCCGCCCACCTCGAACGCGTGGCCGGGAGCCTGCTGGCGGCTTGCATACAGCGACAGGAGCTCGCCGGCGAGCTCTCGAACGGAGGCGCGAGCGCGGCTCTTGAGGTTCGCCCACGCCTTGCCGCCGAGCTTCGAGAGCGCGGGGGACTTCGCGTCGGCGCCGATGTAGCGGCTGACCTTCGGGAGCTGCTCGTGCGGTACGTACAACCGGTCCTCGCCCCGGAAGGCCAGGAAGAGGTAGTCGCGCGTGACCCCCGCGACCTCCTTGGTCTCGAAACCGAGCAGGCGCCCGACGCCGTGGTCCTCGTGTACGACGTAGTCCCCGGTACGGAGGTCGGCAAACGACTGGAGCGCGCGGCCGAGGCGCGCATCCGCCCGAGGCGGTCGCTTGCGGAAGACCTGCACGTCCGGCAGGAGTGCGAGGCCGAGGTCTCTCCACACGAACCCGCGGCGGGCCGGGCTGGCGACGAAGCGCACGGTGGCGTCGTGTGGTAGCGGGCGGCCGTCCTCGTCTACCTCGACCGCGACCTTGCGCAGCAGCTGCTCCGTGCGCAGCGCCTCCCCGCGGTGCGGGAAGGCGACGACGACGCGCCTGCCCTGGCGGAGCATCGACGCGAGCTCGTTCTCGGCCTCGGCCAGCCCGCGGGCGGCAATCGCGGGACGTTGCGCTTCGAACGAGTGCCGCTGACCGTGCGGGAAGGGATCGAGCTCCGCCGCGCCCTCGAGCGACACCGGCTCGAGCGCCTCCTCGTCCCAGACACGGCGCACGTCGTCCGGCTGCCAGACGATGTCGGGCGCGCGATCCACGGGCGGGACGAGGTCGGTTGGCGGCTTGGGGTGGCCTACGTCCTCCCGCTGGTCGATCTCGACCATGTCCTGGCGTCGCTCGGCGGCCGGGTACACGACGGTCTCCGCAACGGGATGCAGCGTGCGCTGCGTGAAGGGCGAGAACGCGCGAATCTGCTCCACCTCGTCACCGAAGAGCTCGACTCTGAGCGGCTCGCGCCCGGTGCTCGGGAAGACGTCCACGAGCCCGCCGCGGACCGCGATCTGGCCCCGCTCCTCGACGCGCTCGACGCGTTCATAGCCGGCGAGCGCGAGCACCTCGACGAGGCCGTCGAGGCCGACCTCGTCACCCGGCTTCACTCGGATCGGCACCGGGCGCGCCTCGGCCGGCGGCACGCCTTCGGCGAGGGCGAATGACGAGGCGAGCACGAGGCCGCCCGTGTCGAGGACGGCGAGCGCCCGCGCGCGCTCGCCGACGAGGTGAGCGGGCGGCTCGAGCCCCGACTCCCAGCGGACGCCGCGACTCGGGAACAGCCCGATCCGCTCGGAATTGACGTACCAGCCGACCGCCTCGGCAGCGTCCCGCGCCTGCTCGTCCTCGGGAAGCAGGACGAGCAGCGGGCGTTCCAGCGTCTCGAAGAGGGCGGCGAGAACGAGCGGTAACGCCGGCTCGGAGACCCGGGCGGCGGTCGGGAAAGCCGTTGCAAACGCGCCGAAGCGCTCGCTGGCGGCGAGCACGTCGACGAGGGGTCGCAGCGGTGTCGGGTCCATGCAGCTGGCGGGAAACGCGTCCCGCGAGGTCATCGTACCCCGGTCTCTCTGCCGGTTTCGGCTGCGCTCGAGGGCGTATGGGACGTGCACGGCGAACTCGCTCGGGAAGCCGAGCGCGCATCCGGCGCCGATCAGCAACGCGTCTGGCCAACCACGGGTCTGACGGGCGACCGGCGCAGTCTCGGCTCAGACCCGTTACCCACGCGTGACCGGATCGTCGCTAGCTTGTCCGTAGGGGTACGGGCGTACCCCTGGGGGGTGGTTGATCGGACGCGTGGTTGATCAGACGCGTGGTTGATCAGACGCGTGGTCGTTGGATCGGACAGCCCGGACACGCCGCGCGCCCGTCAAACGGCGTGGACCAGCGCGTCAGTTGAAGCGCTGCTGGGCGACCGCGAGGCCTTCGGCGACCAGCGTCTCGACGGCGTCCGCCGAGCGCGCGACGAGCTCCTCCGGATCCTCGTCTGCCGCGAACGGGGAGAGGACGTAGTCGGCAACCGGGCGTGGGTCGCCGCGCTCCGGCCTGCCGACACCGATCCGCAGCCGGAGGAACTCCTGCGTCCCGAGCGCCTGCGAGATCGAACGCAACCCGTTGTGGCCGGCGAGCCCACCACCGGCCCGCGCCTGCAACCTCCCCACCGCGAGATCGACGTCGTCGTGGACGACGAGGAGCGCCGAAGGGGGCACCTTGAAATACCGAGCCGCGGCGCCGATCGGCCGCCCTGAGTCGTTCATGTACGACTCGGGCTTGAGCAGCGCGACGCGACTCTCACCGAGGCGCGTCTCGGCCAGTCGGCCGTTGAACTTCGACCGCCAGCTCCCACCGTGCCGGCGGGCGAGCTCGTCCATGACCATCCAGCCGACGTTGTGCCGGTCGCGCTCGTGCTCGCGGCCCGGGTTGCCGAGACCGGCGACGAGGAGATCGAGCGTCGAAGCGGTCTCGCCTCGACGGAAGAGCCGCAAGAGCTACTCCTCGTCGGATGCTTGCTCGGCGGACGCCTCCGCTTCCGGAGCAGCGCCCTCCTCGCCCTCGACCTCGCCCTCGACTTCCTCTTCGCCCTCGACCTCGACCTCGGGCTCGATGATCGCGCGCGGTGCGGAAACGGTGGCGATGACGGTCTCGTGCGGGTCGTCGAGGAAGACGACGCCTTCGATCGACGGAAGCTCCTCTAGCCGAAGCGCATCCCCGATCTCGAGCGGCGAGACGTCTGCGTCGATGTGCTCGGGGACCTCCATCGGCAGCGCCTCGACGCGGAGCTCACGTGCAAGCTGCGCGAGAACGCCGCCGGCATTCTTGACGCCGACCGGCTCGCCGACGAGGTGAAGTACGACGGTCGCCTGGATCGGCTGGTCGAGCCGCACCTCGCGCAGGTCGATGTGGGAGACCGTGCCCCGAATCGGGTCGCGCTGAAGGTGGGCGAGCACCGACGGATGAACCGTCGTCTGACCATCCACGACGACATCGAGAATCGCATGGATGCCCGACGGGCCGGTTACCGCTGCCCGCAGGTCGCGCTCCGGGACGACGATCGCTCGCGAGTGGCCCTTGCCGTAGAGCACTCCGGGAACGAGCCCGCTCGCACGCATGCGCCGCGAGCGGCGCGAACCGCGCTCCTCTCGCTGCTGTACCTCGAGCTTGAAACGTTCTCCTGCCACCGGCGGCGGATTGTAGCGGCTCGAAACCATCGACCCCGCGGTGCGGAGCCGTGCCGAACCAGGCTCAGAATAGCTGGTTCTCCCCGCCGAAGATCGCAGAGACCGAGTCGTCGCTGAACACGTTCATGATCGTCTCGGCGAGCAGGCCCGAGACGGTGAGCACGGTGAGGTTCTCCGGCTGCTGGCGCGGGTCGATCGGCACGGTGTCCGTGACAACGATCCCGGTGATGTCGCTGTCTCCGAAGCGACTGAGCGCGTCGCCGCAGAAGAGACCGTGGGTGGCGAACACCCAGACGTCGGTGACGCCGTGCTCCTTGAGCGCCGCGACGTTCGCGAGCAGCGTTCCGCCGGTCATGATCACGTCGTCGCCGACGATCGCGACCTTGTCCCGGACGCGGCCCGCGATTTCCGTCACCGCAACTTCATCGTGCCCGGGCCGGGTCTTGTGCATGATCGCGAACTCCGCCTCGATCATCTCCGCGAACCGGACGGCGAGCCGCGCCCGGCCCGCATCGGGTGAAACGGAGACGACGCCTTCGCCCGTGAGACCGAGGTCGCGGAAGTGACGAGCGAAGAGCGGCAGCGCAGTCATGTGGTCGACGGGGATCGTGAAGAACCCCTGCACCTGCCCGGCGTGGAGGTCCATCGTCAACACGCGATCGGCGCCGGCGAGCTGCAGCATGTCCGCCACGAGGCGGCTGGAGATCGGCTCGCGCGGCTTGGCCTTGCGATCCTGGCGCGCGTACGGATACAGCGGCATGACGGCTGTAATTCGTTTCGCCGACGCGAGCTTCGCAGCCTGGATCATGAAGAGGAGCTCCATGAGATTCCGGTCGACGGGCTCGCAGCCGGTCTGCAGGAGGAACAGATCTGCGCCGCGGATCGACTCCTCATAACGGCAATACGTCTCGCCGTTCGCGAACGTCTCTAGCTCGATCTCGCCCAGCTCGACTCCGAGCTTCTCGGCGATCTTCTGGGCCAGCGCTTCGTGCGAGCGACCGGCGAACACCATCAGCCGCTTCTGCGGAGTCAGTGGTATCGCGTGCCCGGTGCTCACGTCCGGTGCGACCGACTGGACGTCGAGCCCCGGCAGCTTCTGCTCAATCGTTCCGCTCTCCACCGTCTCTCTTTCCTCCGCGGCCTTCCTTCGTCACTTGGCGAGCCCGCGCGATCGCGAGCGCGTTGGCAGGCACATCTTCCTCGATCACGGATCCTGCTGCAGTCCACGCATCGTCTCCGACATCGACTGGTGCGAGGAACACAGTGTTCACTCCCACCCTGACGTTCCGCCCGATCGTGGTCTTCCCTTTCGAGCGCCCCTCCTCGTGCGGGAAGTTCGCGGTGATCGACCCGGCGCCGACGTTGGTCTCCTCCCCGATCGCCGCGTCTCCGACGTAGGAGAGATGCGGAACCCTCGCGCCGGGCCCGATCGTGGCGTTCTTGATCTCGACGAATGTGCCCGCCTTCGCTCCCGCTTCGAGCACCGTGCCCGGGCGGAGGTAGCAGAAGGGGCCTACCGTGACCATCTCGCCGATCACCGAGTCGATCACGACCGCGTGCGGCCCGATCTCCGCCCCCGCGGCGACCTTCGACCTGCCGCGAATCACCGTGAATGGATGCACGATGGCGTCCGCCTCGATCTCGACGTCCGGCTCGATCCACGTCGAGCGTGGGTCGACGATCGTGACTCCGGCGAGCATGTGCGCCTCGTTGATCCGGTCGCGCAGCCCCGACGCTACTTCGGCGAGCTCGAGCCGCGTGTTGACGCCGAGCGCTTTGTCGGGAGTCGCCATCTTGTAGACGGCAACCCGCTCGCCGTCCGCGGCGAGGAGCCCGACCGAGTCGGTGAGGTAGAGCTCCCCCTGCGCGTTCTTGGGCTGGAGCCGGTCGAGCACCGGCCACAGCCTGTCGGCGCGGAATACGTAGATCGACGAGTTGACCTCCTTCACCGCGAGCTGCTCGTCTGTCGCATCGGCGGCCTCGATGATCGCCGTCAGGGTCCCGTCGGGATTCCTCAGCACGCGACCGTAGCGGCCGGGCTCGGCGAGCTCGAAGGAGAGCACGGTCGCGGCGGCACCGCTCGTGCGATGCGTCTCGACGAGGTCCCGCAGAAGATCCGGCGTAATGAGCGGCGTGTCGCCCGACAGGACGAGCACGTCGTCGGCTCGTCCGTCCAGAACGGCGTGCACGCTGCGAATCGCGTCGCCGGTTCCGAGCGGCCGCTGCTGGACCGCGACCTCCGTGTCTCCGAACGCGTCGGCGCTCGCCGGCGAGGCGACGACGACGACGGAGTCGGCGCCCGCAGCGGTCGCCGCGGCGAGGACCCAGTCCACCATCCGACGCCCCATGAGCGGGTGGAGGTGCTTCGGCACGTCCGAGTGCATGCGCGTGCCGAGGCCGGCGGCCATCACGACTGCTGCGAGCTTCGTCTCGTCCATTCCGCGATCGATGGCTGGGGCGCCAGGATTCGAACCTGGGATCACGGGACCAAAACCCGTTGCCTTACCACTTGGCCACGCCCCAGTGAAATCGTGTCTTTCGTTGGTGAGCTGCCGTGCGAGCCTGGCCAGTTTGCCAGTCTCGGGCCTCGACCGAGAGGGTCAGCCACCCGGGACCGTTCGCGTCAGCCACGTCGTTCCCTTCGATCGCAACGTCCGAGCCGCATGCACGGCTTCGTTCTCATCCTCGAAGAGGCCGTACACAGCCGGCCCGGCGCCGCTGACGTCCGCCCGAAACGCGCCGAGCCGCTCCAGGTCGCGGGCGACGGGCGAGGAGGCGAGATCGTTCCCGGGCAGGGAGGCCAGGTCGGCGACGGCCGTCGCGCGCCCGACCGCCGCGAGCATTGCGTCGCGGCGCTCCTCGAACCCCCTCGCGCCGCGCTGCTCGTCGAAGCTGGCATACACGGCCGCTGTCGACTCCTTCCACTCTCCGGCCGGGAGCGCGACGACGACCGGAACGTCGTGCGGGATCTCGAGCGGGGCGAGCTCCGAGCCGTCCGCGGTAGAGAGGCGGGCGCCGCCCTCCAAGAAGAACGGGACGTCGGACCCGACCCTCGCAGCGACCTCGTGCAGCAGCCGATCCGACAGCGGCTCGCCGCTGATCTCGTTCGCGAGCCGCAGCGCTGCCGCCGCATCCGAGCTCCCGCCCCCCAGGCCGGCGGCGACCGGGATGCGCTTCTCGATGCGGACCCGCCAGCCGGTGTCGATGCCGGTGGCGTCGGCGAACGCTTCGAGGGTGGAGCGAACCATCGTGTCTTCGAAGCCGGCCACGGTGATCCCCGCGTTGCCCGACGCCTGCTCGACCTCGATGGTGTCCGAGAGCCCGATTCGCTGCAGCACCGTCACGACCTCGTGCTTCCCGTCGGAGCGGACCGGCCCGACGACGAGGCCGAGGTTGATCTTCGCGAAGGCCTCCACTGCTTTCATCCGAGGGCGTTTGCCAGCGCGACGAACTCCTCAGGGGCGAGCTCCTCGGCGCGCACACCGGGCTCCCTGCCGATCTCGGCCAACGCGAGCTCCGCCTCGCGGCGCGACGCGAAGCCGGAGTGTGCGAAAGAGTTCGCGAGCGTCTTCCTCCTGTGCGCGAAGGCGGACTCGACCACGGGGCGGACGACGTCGAGGCGGGGGCCCATGTACCGCTCGAAGGCGACGATCGCGGACTCCACGCGCGGCCTCGGCCGGAACGCGGTCGGAGGAACTCGATGCGATCCGAGCTTCCGCGTGTGCAGCTGCACGAGCACGGAGACGGCGCCGTACGCCTTCGTTCGCGGCGAGGCGAAGAAGCGCTCGGCCGCCTCGCGTTGCACCATCACCACCCAGCGCTCGAGCGATGGAATCCGGTCGAGGCTCTCGACGACGACCGGGGTCGCGACGTTGTAGGGCAGGTTCGAGACGAGCTTCGTGGGCGGTGGCTCGAGAACGGAGTAGTCGAACCTGACCGCGTCGCCGTAGACGAGCTGCACGTTGCTCGTTCCCGCGAGTGCCGAGCGCAGCTGATCGTCGAGTGACTCGTCGAGCTCGATCGCGTGGACCGTTTCGACCCGCTCCGCGAGGTGGCGCGTGAGGATCCCCGTTCCTGGCCCGATCTCGAGCACGACATCGGCGGGCTCGAGCTCCGCCAGGCGCTCGATCACGCCGAGCAGGTTCTCGTCGATCAGGAAGTGCTGCCCGAGCGACTTCTTCGCCCGCGGTTCGTTCGCGCCGCGCCTCTCTGCGCCGGGTGTCACGGCAGCGCGAACGCCGCGGACGCATTCGCGTGCGTCTGCGCCGCCAGGGCCGCAGCGTCGACTCCGCGGAGCTCCGCAAGAGCCGCGATCGTGTGCACGACGTTCGCAGGCTCGTTGCGTTGGCCGCGAACGGGCTGGGGCGCGAGGTACGGGCTGTCCGTCTCGACGAGGAGCCTGTCCTCGGGGACGCGAGCTGCAGCGACGCGCAGGTCCCCCGCCCTCGGATACGTGACGTTCCCGGCGAAGGAGACGTAGTACCTCCGCTCGAGCGCGACGGTCAGGAGCGCCGGCGAGGAGAAGCAGTGGAGCACGACCGTCCCGCCGAAGTCGGCCAGCGCCGCTGCCGTCTCCCGCTCGGCGTCACGGCTGTGGATGACGACCGGCAAGCGCAGCTCGTCCGCGAGCTCGAGCTGCGCGTCGAAGAGCCTCCGTTGGTCCGCGGGAGTCGCGTGCTCGCGAGCGTTGTCCAGACCCGTCTCCCCCACGGCGACTGCGTCCGAGCCCTGGAGGAGCCCGCGCAGCTCGTCGAGTCGCGTCGCTTCCGCTGACGACGCCTGGTGCGGATCGATGCCGAGCACCGCATGCACACCGGCGTGCGAGTCGGCCAGCCGGAGCGCCTCGCGCGAGGACTCGATCCCGGTTCCGATGGTGACGATCCTCGTGATCCCGGCCTCGCGAGCGCGCGTAATAGCTGCCTCTGCGTCCTCGCACCCGTCGAGGTGCGCGTGCGTGTCGGTCACGCGACCGGTGCTTCCTTGGCGTCGCCGGATCCTTCTCCGGCGACATCCTCCATTCGACGGAGCTCCTCGGCGACGACGGTGTCCGCGTCCAGCTTCACGAACAGAGGCTCCGGCTCGCGCAGCGCCTGACCGGGTCGAATCGCGCTCGGCTCCCAGCGGCCGGCCCAGCCGGAGTAGTCGCCCGTGAGGACCGTGTGCTCGCGCCCGCCTTCTTCCGTGATCGTTCGGAGCTCGAGGTTTCCTGCCAGCACGTCGTCGTAGCCGAGAAGCTCGTGTAGGCGCTGGGAGGAGAACGGAAGGTACGGGAGGAGCAAGATCTTCAGGCTGTCGATCGCACACAGGGCGACGTAGAGGATCGTCCCAGCGCGCTCCCGATCGCTCTCGAGGAGCGACCACGGAGCCTGCTCCGCGAGGTACTGGTTGACGAGGCCCGCGAGCCTCATCGTCTCCTGGAGGCCGTTCTTGAAGCGCGCGCTCTCGATGAGGGAGCCAACGGTCTCGAACCCGCCGGCGATCTCCGCGAGAAGCGCGCTGTCCGTTGCGGTGAGCTCACCCGGCTCCGGAACCGCACCGAAGTTCTTGTGCGCGCTCTGCAGCGTGCGGTTCACGAGGTTGCCCCAGGTCGCGACGAGCTCGTCGTTGTTCCGGCGAACGAACTCGGACCACGTGAAGTCGGTGTCCTGCGTCTCCGGACCCGCGACGGAGAGGAAGTAGCGCAGGGCGTCGGCCTCGTATCGGCTCAGGAAGTCGCGCACGAGGATCGCGACACCCCGGCTCGAGCTGAACTTCTTGCCTTCCATGGTCAGGAACTCGCTCGACGCGACGTTGTCCGGGAGCTCGAGCGGCGCCCGCCCGGCTCCGTACTCGCCGCCGGTGCCGTACCCGAGCAGGATGCTCGGCCAGATCACCGTGTGGAACACGATGTTGTCCTTGCCCATGAAGTACGTGTGCTCGGCCTCGGGGTTCTGCCACCAGTCGCGCCACGCATCGGGGGTTCCGCGGTTGGCGGCCCATTCGATCGACGCGGAGAGATAGCCGATGACGGCGTCGAACCAGACGTAGATCCGCTTGTCGTCGAGCTCTTCGTAGCCCTCGACGGGAATGGGAACGCCCCAGTCGAGATCGCGCGTGATCGGGCGCGGCTTCAGCTCCTTGACGAAGTTGAGCGAGAACTTCCGTACATTCGGCCGCCAGTGCTCCTGCGACTCGATCCACTCGGTCAGCTGCTGCTTGAACGCCGGGAGATCGAGGAACAGGTGCTTCGTCGTCTCGAAGACCGGCGGCGCTCCGTCGATTCTCGAGCGCGGATCGATCAGATCCGTCGGGTCGAGCTGGTTGCCGCAGTTGTCGCACTGGTCTCCGCGGGCGCTCGGGTACCCGCAGATCGGACACGTTCCTTCGATGTACCGGTCCGGAAGCGTGTGACCCGTCGTGGCGGAGAACGCGCCCAGCGTCTCCTGCTCGATGATGTACCCCTTCTCGTAGAGCGTGCGGAAGAGATCGCGGGTGACCCGGTAGTGATTCTCGGTCGTCGTACGGGTGAAGAGGTCATAGGAGAGCCCGAGCGCTCGAAGATCCTCTCTGATGAGCCCGCTGAAGCGCTCCGCGGTCTCACGCGGGGACTCGCCGGCGGCGTCGGCCGCCACCATGACGGGGGTGCCGTGCTCGTCGGTCCCGCTCACCATGAGCACGTCGTTGCCCCGCAGGCGGTGGTAGCGCGCGAACGTGTCCGACGGCACACCGAACCCCGCGACGTGGCCGATGTGGCGCAGTCCGCTCGCATACGGCCACGCCACCGCCACCAAGATCTTCCGCGGGGCTGTCTGGCTCACGGCCGTCAATCATAGGTAGAAGGTCACTTCGTTCCGGCCCGGGCTTCGGGGTGCTGCGCGATGCGCGCAGGACCAGCCAACCGAGCGGTGGAGCGAGCCCGAGTAGCACGAGACCGACGGCGATCCACGACCACCACGCGCCGGGCGCCCGGTCGACAGGGTGCCTCTCGGATCCCGTCGGCTCGGACGGCCTGCCACGCCCGTCTGCGGCGTCGACGGTCGAGCCCGGCACGGGAATGTCGGAAGAGTGACGTGCCTCGGCGCCTGCCATCGGGCGACCGGTTCGAGACGAGCGCGAGACGGGCACCGCGCTCTGGTGCTGCACTCGTTCTGTCGTCGGCGACGAGTCGGCCCGGTCGATCGGTCGCTCGGTGCTGTGTTCGCCGGTCGATGACAGCCTGCTCGAAGGCGTCTCCGGGTGCGGTGACGCGGTCTCGCCCCGAGTGGGCACGACTCGAGCGGCGCCGGGAGTCGGTCGCTCTCGGCGACCGGGCGAGGTCGCGTCCGGAGCCGGGGACGGCCCGGTCGGGGACGACGCGACCGGGATTGCCGGCGGCGTCGCGGGCGTCGGTACGGGCGCCGGCGTGAGCGTCGGCGACGGCGCCGGCGCGGGCGCCGGTTCGTGTGCGGGAGCCGGAGCAGGTGCGGGAGCCGCGGCGACGGGCGGAGCCGGCGGCCCAGGTGGCGGGGCAGGGTTGGGCGCGGGGCTCGGAGCCGGGGTGGGCGCCGGAGTCGGGACAGGCGCCGGAGCCGGAGCCGGTGCGGGAGCCGGAGGTGGCACCGGTGGTGGCGACGGCGCCGGAGGTGCTGCCGGTGCGGTTCGCGATGGGAGGAGCTTTGCGGGATCGACGTACTTCTCGTCCTCGCCGACGCGGACGCCGAGATGCACGTACGGCACGGCGTGCTCCGCCTCGCCCGACGACCCGGGCGCTGCGACGGGATCCCCCTCGGCGATGCGCGCGCCGCGGGCGACGGTGAGCGACCCGAGGTGCGTCAGCGAGGCCTTGTGCCCGTCCGCGGTCGCGATCGTGACGGTCAGACCGTGTGTCGGTACCTGACCCGCGAACGTCACTTCGCCCGACACCGGGGCGCGCACGACCTGAGATCCGCCGACCGCGATGTCGAGGCCACGGTGCTGGCCGGCTGCGTATTCGTTGTCGCCGAGCGAGAACTCGCGCAGGACCGCGCCCTCGACCGGCCAGGCCCACGCGAATGCGCTGGGCACGCCGACGAGCGCCGCAGCCGCGGCGGATGCCACGAGCACGACGACTCTCGTTGCCCGTGAGGAGAACATGGAGCGAGGCTAGCGAGGCCCGACGCGCGGTGTCAACGGACGTGACGAAGTTGTTACAGAGATGCCCGGTAGAGCGTGTTCCGAGGAGCACCACTCAACCGCGCGACGAGGTCGACCGCCTGCTTCCGGGAGACGCCTGCGGCGACGAGCTCCGCGACTGCCTCGACCGCATCGTGCGAAGCGCCCGTATCGACGGAGACGGCCGACGGCCCGAGCACGAGCGTCACCTCGCCCCGCGGTGGCTCCGTGAACCGCTCCGCGAGCTCGGCCAACGTCCCGCGCGTCACCTCCTCGAACCGCTTCGTCAGCTCGCGGCAGACCGCGGCCGGCCGCTCGGGCATGGCCTCGGCGAGCGCGGCGAGCGAACCAGGGAGCCGGCGCGGAGACTCGAACGCCACGATCGCTCCGCCGAACCTCGCGAGCGCCCCGGCCAACGCGCGACGCTCGGCATCCCGCCGCGGCACGTAGCCGATGAACCGGTAGTCCTCCGCGAGCAGCCCGCTCGCGACGAGCGCGGTCTCCACGGCCGAGGGGCCGGGCAGAACCGTCACCGCCACACCCGCAGCAACCGCGGCGGAGATCAAGCGCGCGCCGGGGTCGTTCACGCCCGGCAGCCCCGCGTCCGAGACGAGCGCGAGCCGTTCCCCCCGCTCCAGCCGCGCAAGCGCCGATGCCGTCCTCGCCGCCTCGTTGTGCCGGTGATAGCTCTCGACACGCGCCGAGATCCCGTGCCGCTCGAGCAGCACTCGCGTCCTCCGTGTGTCCTCGCAGAAGACGAGATCCGCGTCGGCGAGCTCCCGGAGCACGCGCAGCGTCACGTCCTCGAGATTCCCGATGGGCGTTGCGCATACCGCGAGCGGCACGGCGACCTAGCGGGCTTCGTCGAGAGCGTCGAACGCAACGAGGCCTGCGCCCACGAGCCCGGCCTCGCCGGCCAGCTCGGCGGAGACGACGCGCAGCGTGCGGTCGGCAGGGGCCAGCGCCTCCTCGCGCGCGGCCTCCTGAGCCGGCTCGAGCAGGAACTCGCCTGCGGCCTCGCCGAAGCCGCCCCCGATCACGACGAGCTCCGGGTCGAAGACGTTTGCCAGCGAGCCGATCGCCGCTCCGAGCAAGACCGCGATCTCTCCGAGCTTCGCGCGCGCCTCCTCGGCCCCCTCGGCCGCACGGGCCACGAGCGCCCGCGCATCGCTTCCCTCACCGTAGAGCTCGGCAGCGGCGCGATCCGCGGCGCTCCCCGACACGAGCGCCTCCACGTGCCCGTGCCCGTGGCAGTTCCCCTGGCACCGTGGCCCGCCCGTCTGCAGGACGAGGTGCCCGAGCTCGGCCCAGCCGCGGTAGAGCCGCCCATCGAGGATCAGGCCGCCTCCGACACCCGTGCCCAGGGTCAGCATCATCAGATTCGACGTACCGCGTCCTGCGCCGAGCCTCCACTCCGCGAGCGTGGCGGCGTTCGCGTCGTTCTCGATGCCGACCGGAACGCCGAACCGGGAACGCGCATGGGAGACGAGGTCGACGTCATCGAGCGGGAGGTTCGTCGCCCGCAGGATCCGGCCGGTTCCACGCTCGAGGTTCGACGGAATTCCGTAGCCGAGCGCCACGACGCGCTCGTCGAGCAGCTGCTCGACCGCGCTGTCGAGCGCCGCGAGCACGTCGTGCTCGGACGACTCCGGGGTCTCGAACTCATGTCGCGAGTGGATCGTCCCATCTCGATCCACGACCGCCGCACGGGTCGTGGTGCCTCCGAGATCGACGCCGATCACGAAAGGAGCACCCACGGCGCGGGCTACCATAGCGCCCCGGATGGCCGTGGGAGAGAAGCCCTACCGGCGGTATCGCGGCGGCCGGGCCAAGGGCAAGGTCCCCCTCGAGCGGACGAAGCGCCCCGCCAAGAGCCCGGCAGCACCGAGCGCCCCGGGTAGCCGACGTCGCTGGGGGCGGTGGGTGCTGCTCGGCGTCGGCGTGCTCGTGATCCTGTTCCTCGTCTGGGGCGCGCTCGGCTACCTCTCTTTCTCACGAGGAGTGAACGAGGCGAACGAGCGGCTCCCGCGCCGTGCGGAGAACCAGCTTGCGCCACTCGGCGGCTCGCTTCTCACGACACCTGCCACGACGCTCGTCGTCGGCACCGACGGCGGCAGCTCGCCGGGCCGCGAGGGCGCGCGCCGCTCCGACTCCCTGCTGCTCATGCGCACCGACCCGGGCACGCATCGGATCTCGTACCTCTCCATCCCGCGAGACCTGCGCGTGGACATTCCCGGCTACGGCTCCGGGAAGATCAACGCCGCGAACCAGGTCGGCGGCCCCGCGCTGACGCTCGCGACCGTCCGCAACCTCACCGGCCTGCCGATCCATCACGTGATCGTCGTCGACTTCGACGGGTTCAAGGACCTGATCGACGCACTCGGCGGGATCGAGATCACCGTCCCGAAGCCGATCCTCTCGAACAGGTTCGACTGCCCGCATTCGCCGCGGCGCTGCGCGAGCTGGGAGGGCTGGCGCTTCGGAAAGGGGAAGCAGCACATGGACGGCCGGCGCGCGCTCGTCTACTCGCGCATCCGCACGAACCAGCTCGACCCATCCGAGTCGGACATCACACGCACCGCACGCCAGCAGGCCGTCGCCGAGGCGGTCGGCGGCGAGGTCGCGAGCTTCGGGACCTTCGTCCGCCTCCCGTTCATGGGCGATTCGCTCGCATCGCCGCTCGCCACCGACCTGTCCGCCTGGGAGCTCGCCCAGCTCGGCTGGGTGCGGTTCCGATCCGACTCCGGCCGCTCTCTCCGTTGCCGCCTCGGCGGGGAGCCGGGGACGGTCGGAGGCGAGTCCGTGATCATCGGCGGCGAGGACAACGTCGCGACGATCGGGATGTTCCTCGGGCGGACCGCCCCGCTCGCGCCCACCAAGGGCGTGCCTTACGCGGCGGGCTGTACGCGGTCGGGCTAGCTGCTAGCCGGACTCGGCGGCGGGCTTCTTCGTGTCCGCGGTGCTCTTCTCCGCCTTCTCGGCGGGCTTCTGTTCGCCGCCGGTGCCGTCGCTCGAGTCCTTCGCCCCCTTGCGACCGCTGCGGCCGTAGTCCGTCGAGTAGAAGCCCGAGCCCTTGAAGTGCACGGCTACCGGAAACAGGAGCTTCTCGACGGGGCCGGCTCCACATGTGACGCATGCTTCGACCGGCAGGTCGCTCATCTTCTGGAAGACCTCGAACGTATGCCCGTTCGGGCAACGGTACTCGTAGATCGGCACCGGAGAAGGCTAGCGCGGGGACCTGTTCGACAAGCCCGGCCGACTCGCGTCGTCGTGCTCGTGGTCGAGGAACTCGCGGTAGCAGGGAGCGCTCTCGAACGCGGCGAGCCCTCTCGGGCGACCGCGCCGGCGCTGGCTGCGGCGGCGACGATCGAGCGCGGCCGCCGTCGCCGACGCGCCGAGCAGGCTTCCGAGGAGGAACGTTCGTACGCGCTCGCGTCGCCTCTCGCCGTCCACGCCCAGATCTTACGATTCTCGTCGTGCTGCTCTGCGCGGTGGGCGATCTGACGCTCGACGTCATCGTGCGGCTCGCCGCGCCGATCGCTACCGGGGCCGACACTCCTGCGGAGACGCACCTCGCACCCGGCGGCCAGGCGGCGAACGTCGCGGCGTGGTCAGCGGCGCTCGGAGCCCGCGCGCGCTTCGTAGGAAAGCGAGGGGGCGACGAGGCCGGCCAGCTCGCAGCCCGCGGGCTCGATGCGCGCGGAGTGGAGGTCGTGGGGCCCGCAGCGGGCAAGGGCGGAGTCATCTGCGCGCTCGTCGACGGAAACGGAGAGCGCTCGATGCTCTCGGACCGCGGCGCCGCGACCGGCTTCCGTCCCGACGAGCTCGAGCCGGCCTGGCTCGACGGCTGCGATCACCTCTTCGTCTCCGGCTACGCGCTGTTCGCCGATCCGACCCGCGCGACGGCGCTTGCCGCGGTGGAGCTCGCCCGTGGCCAGCGCGCAGCGATCAGCGTCGACCTCGCGTCCTGGAGCGACCTCGAAAGGCACGGAGCAGCGGGCTTGCGTGCGCTTCTCGCCGACCTACGTCCAGACGTCGTGTTCGGGAACGAGGACGAGGACCGCGTGCTCGGCGGGCCGCTCACCGGGGTCGCCTGGGTCCTCAAGCGAGGCGCGCGCGGGTGCTCGTTCGACGGCGACGAGCGCGCCGCGCTCGCAGTATCCGACGTCGTCGACACGACGGGCGCGGGCGACGCACTCGCCGCGGGCTTCATAGTCGGCGGCCCCGATCTGGCGCTGGAGGCCGCGGCCCGGTGCGTTTCGCGACTAGGGTCGATGCCATGAGCGACGCGGCAACAGAGCTGAGGATCGCACCGATGACGCAGGCACAGGCGGAAGTCATTGCCGACTGGCGGTACGAGCCGCCGTACGACTTCTACGACGCACATGCCGATCATCGAGACCTCGCCGAGCTGCTCGATCCGGTGCAACGCGGCGGCATCTACTTCTCCGCAAACGACGCAAGACGCGAGCTGATCGGGTTCTTCGCGTTCGCGGCGAGTGCCGGCGTCGTCGGGGTCGGTGTCGGGCTGCGACCGGATCTGACCGGCCGCGGGCTGGGGCTCGCGTTTCTCGAGCAAGGTCTTGCATTTGCCGACGCGCGATTTCGGCCCGATCGCTTCAGGCTCGCGGTCGCCGCATTCAACCGACGCGCGATCAAGGTCTACGAGCGGACGGGCTTCGTGGTCACGCGCACGTTCGTGCACGAGACGAACGGCGGCTTCTTTCCGTTCGTCGAGATGGAGCGGCCGGCATGAGCGATCTTCTCGTCGTCTCGGACGAGGTGCGCCAGGCGCTCGAAGCCGGCGCGGCCGTCGTCGCGCTCGAGACCACCCTCGTCGCGCACGGGTTCCCCGCTCCCGAGGGGGTGGCCGTCGGCCTCGCGAGCGAAGAGGCCGTGCGCGCGGCCGGCGCCGTCCCGGCGACCACCGGGGTGCTCGACGGGCGGATCCGGGTCGGTCTCACCGAGGACGAGCTCGGGCGCTTCGACCCGGGCGCGCGCAAGGTCGGGCCGCGCGATCTCGCCGCGTGCGCCGTCGCCGGCGACGTCGGCGCGGCGACCGTGGGTGGACTGCTCACTGTCGCGCGAAGCGTCGGGGTCCGCTTCGTCGGCACCGGCGGCATCGGCGGCGTGCACCGCGGCTATCCGTCGCCGCCGGACGTCTCCGCAGACCTCCTGGCACTCGTCACGTCGCCGGTGCTCGTGGTGTGCTCCGGCGCGAAGTCACTCCTCGACGTCCCCGCGACCCTGGAGTTCCTGGAGACGCTCGGCATTCCAATCCTCGGGTTCCGCACCGACACGCTGCCGCTCTTTTACTCCGGGACCGGCGGGCCTCCCGTCCCGCAGCGGGTCGACGACGTCGCATCCGCCGCCCGCGTGGCCGGCGCCCACTGGCAGCTCGGCGGCTGCGGGCTCCTGCTCGCGAGCCCGCCGCCCGAGAGCATCGAGGTGGAGGAGCTCGTCGAAGAGGCGGTGCGGGAAGCGGCGGCGAGCGGCGCGACCGGCCAGCAGCTGACGCCCTTCGTCCTCGCGTTCCTCCACGAGCGGAGCGGTGGCCGCACGCTCGAGGTCAACCGCGCGCTCATCGTCGCAAACGCGCGGCTGGCCGCGGAGGTCGCGGTAGCGTTCGCCGCCCGGTGAGTGAGCACACGAGCCTGTACGACCGCGTGCGCGAGTTCCCGCTCGAGATCGAGGGCTACGAGCTCGAAGGGCTCGAGCTCCAGGCGCGGCCGGAGTTCCTGCGCAAGACGACCGTTATCCGGCTCCTCGGAGGCGGCGAGGAGGGGATCGGCGAGGACGTCACGTACCACGGCGAAGAGCACGACCTTCTCCAGGCACACGGCGCGGATCTGCCGCTCGCCGGGAGCTGGACGCTCGAGACGTTCTCCGAGCACCTCGGGAAGCAGCAGCTCTTCGACGCGGAGCCCGCGCAGCATGCGTACCACGACTACCGCCGCTGGGCATTCGAGAGCGCGGCGCTCGACCTCGCGCTCCGGCAGGCGGGCCGTTCGCTGGGCGATGCGGTCGAGCGCCAGGCGCAGCCTCTGTCCTTCGTCGTCTCGATGGGCCTCGGCTCGCCCCCGTCCACGGAGCGCTTCGACGCGTGGCTCGACCTCTATCCGGGTCTGAAGTTCAAGCTCGACACGAACGTGGAGTGGAGCGAGGAGCTCATCGCCCGGCTCGAGCTGACGGGGGCCATCGACTCGATCGACCTCAAGGGCCAGTACGTCGGAACTGTCGTGGACACGCCCCCGGACCCCGACCTGTATCGCCGCGTCGCCGAAGGGCTGCCGCGGGCATGGCTCGAGGACCCGGCGCTCACGGACGGGACGCTGCCCGTGCTCGAGCCGCACCGCGACCGCGTCACCTGGGACGCGATCATCCACTCGGTCGAGGACATCGAGTCGCTTCGGTGGCCTCCCCGCACGGTGAACGTGAAGCCGTCGCGCTTCGGGTCGGTGGAGCGGCTGTTCGCCGCGTACGACCACTGCGAGGCCCGCGGGATCGGGGCGTACGGCGGTGGCCAGTGGGAGCTCGGCCCCGGGCGTGGGCAGATCCAGCTCCTCGCGAGCCTGTTCCATCCCGAGACGCCGAACGACGTCGCTCCACGCGAGTACAACCTCGAGCCGCAGGCGGGGCTGCGCGAGAGCCCGCTCGCCGTCGAGCCGCGGGCGACCGGGTTTCTCGCGGTGCAGTCGTAGGAGCCGGGCATGCCCGGCTCGCGCGAGGCATGCCTCGCGCCTACGACCGCTGCCCTACGAGAGCGTGCCGAGGAAGTCGTCCACCGAGATCAGCGGCAGCGACTCGAGCTTCGCGCTTCCGCGGGCGCCGAGCGCGACGGAGACCTTCGCGATCGTCACGTCGTCGGGCGCCTCGACGATGTTCACGAAGTCGTACGCGCCGAGCGCCGCCCACTGGTGGAGCACCTTCGCGCCCATCTCCTCCACGTCGCGGTTGACTTCACGCAGTCGGTCGGGATTGGCGTGGAGGGTCTGGATTCCCTTCTCGGTCAGCGTCGTCAGCATGAGGTACGTCGGCATCTCGCTCCTTTGCTCGGTCGCGCGGCGAGCCTAACCGAGCCTTCTGGTCGCCGTACAGCAGAGCCGCGCCGAGGAAGAGGAGCGGCGAGACGACGAGCGAGGCGATCGTGGCCGCTGCCATGCGCGTGTTCTCCGCGTATTCACGCAGGACGAAGAAGAGAACTGCCTGTGTGAGGAAGACCACGAGCGCGAGCGCCGCGATCCCGCCGAGGACGTGGACGTAGTCCGCACGGGCCAGCCGGAAGCCGCGGACGAGGGCCTCGCGGAGCCCGAGCCCCTCGACGAGCGCCGCCGGAACGGCCAGCCCGAGCAGCGCGAGCCACGCGAGGCCGGGCAGGATGAAGAACGTCGCAAGGAACGGGAACGGGACGAACACGAGCACGCCGACGACGTACGCGACGAGTGCATGCCGGCTCCGGAGCGGCGCGCCGGTCACGAGCGAGCACGCGGCCACATAGCTGAGCGTGACGAGGAGCGCGCCGGCAGTCGCGGTGGCGAGCTGTCCTCCTTGCGGGGGCCCGGTGTAGCCGGGCTCGGACGCTGCCCAGGCGATCCCGTTCACGATTGCGACCGGGATTCCGAGGGCGAGCGCCTTCCAGAAGCTGCCGCCGTACATGCGGATCGCCTCGCCGACGAGCTGGCCGACCGTTCGCTGCTCCGGAGGAAGCGGGAGCGGAAGCTCGCGGGTGGCTCTCGGCTTCCGTGCGCTCGCCATGCGGCCGCGAAGGCTACTTCGCTGCCGCAGCGAGGAGGCGCGGGAGCGCCTCGGCGAGCGCCGCGAGCGCGACCGGGATCTGCCAGCGGGCCCGGTCGCGCTCGCCGACCTCGTTCGAGACCGCACGCACCTCGACCGCGGGCACCCCTGCCAGCGCGCAGGCGCGGAGAACCGCGAAGCCCTCCATCCCTTCGACGGTGATGCTCTGTGGCTCGGACCCACAAGGTCCGTCGACGGCCGCACTCGTGCCGATCGGCAGGGCGAGAGCGCCGGGCAGCTCCGCGCGGAGCGCGGACAGAAGCGCCCGCCCTGGCTCGGCGCGCGAGACGACCGGAATCTCCGCGGTGAGGTCGCGGTAGACCGCCTCGGTCCCGAGCACGACGGTGCCGGGCTCGATTCCGCGGCCGCCGGCGACGCCGATGTGCAGTACCGCAGCCGGAGCTTCGAGCGCAAGCATGCGCGCCGTCGCCGCGGCCGCTTCGACGGGCCCCACACCGCACACGAGCCCTGGGCGTCCGCAGAGCTCGGGCTCCGTGGCCGCAACGAGGAGGACACGCGCTGCGGCGCTCACGATCGCTGCGGCTCCACCCCGCGATCGTACGGCTCGGCGGCGGAGACGAGCCTGAATACGGGATGGCGCGGAGCTTCTGCGAGCCACTCCTCGTCCGAGGACGCCAGGTCGACCCCGAAGAACGGCCGCGTCACGCGCCCGAGCTCGTAGTAGCGGCGCAGGACAGGCACCGCCTCGGCGGCCGGGAGCTCCTCGACGTAACGGCGATCGCGACGACGCCCGCGCCTCAGCTCGACCCAGCCTGCGGCACGTGCGTTCTTGACCCAGTTGCGGTCGCCGTAGGGCGCGACGAGCCAGCGCTCCTCGCCCTCTCGCACGATCGACACAGGCGTCGACCACGGCCGACCGCTCGTGCGCCCCGGAACCGTGAGCAGATGCGTCCGCGGCCCCGTGAGGCCGGACCGGGCGAGCGGGCGGACGAGCGCGTTCAGCGCTCGTCGCCAGTAGCTCTTCCGATACGGCTTCGGCCCCGCTCCCACGTCCGGCAGTAAACCCGCACACGCGCCGCGGCCGCCTCTCGGGCGGCCGCGGCGCTTCGGTCGCGAACGACCCCCAATCAGTGCGCGAGCGGGCGGTTGCGCGTCCCGCGCAGTGCGAAGTACAGGCCGAGCATCAGCACGATGCCGACGCCGAACCCGATTCCGATCTGCGGCCACTCGATCTCGCGACCGCTCGTGATCGTGATCGGTTCGGAGCCGCTGGTCGCGTCGAGCCGGAACCGGTCGTCGCGGACCGGATCGGGGCTCGTGCCACGCGCCTCGACCGCTCGCGTAAAGACGTCGGACGTCGTCTCGCCGGACAGCTGCGCCTGGAGCTTCGCTCCGAGCGAGCGCTCGCGGGCCTCGATCGCGCTAACCGGCCCGTTGCCCTGGTTCACGCCGAGCGCTCTCTCGCGAGCGTCGAGCATGCTGGACTGCTCGCGCTGCTTGGCGACGACCGCGCGGTCGACGAGGTCGGGAGAGACGTGCACTGCCGCCTGCTGCCGATCCGCCGCCCAGTTGTCGCCCCACGCTGCCGGGACGGCGAGCACTAGTGCCGCTCCGGCGACTGCGGTGATGAGTGAGATCCTGGGGGTCATTGCTCCTCCTCTTTCCCTCGCTGGTGGCCTTCCTGACCACCCTGGGCCGAGGCTACGGAGCGAGCGATTCCGCCGAAACGGGCGAGTCCCCTGTATTTGAGCCCGCGACCCCCTGTGTTTGACGGGAGGCCAGCGCGGGGCCCACTTCGGAGCGGTGCTTGATGCCGAGCTTCCCGAAGATGTGCGAGAGATGACCCTCCACGGTGCGGTCGGAGAGGTACAGGGCCGCGGCGACCTCGCGGTTCGTCTTGCCCTCGGCCACGAGCGCCGCCACGCGCTCTTCGGCCGGGGTGAGGGCGCCCGGCGTCGCCGCGCGTCCGCTGATGCGCTTCAGCTCACCGCGGGCACGCTCGGCCCAGAGCGCGGCGCCGACCCGCTCGAACCCCGCGAGCGCCTCTTCGAGTGTCTCGCGCGCTTCCCGTCGTCGCTTTGCGCGCCGTTGGGCGGCGCCCGAGCGCCATCAGGGAGCGAGCGCGCTCGAACGGTGTGTCGCCACCTGACGAGAGCTCGACCGCCGCTTCGAGCTCGCGAGTGGCACGGGCGAGGTCTCCCTCGACGGCGACGAGCAGGCCACGACAGCGGCGAGCAGCGGCCAGTCCTCGCCTCCGCTCGAGGCGCTCCGCAGCGGCCTCGTACGGATCGAGCGCATGCCGAGCCTCGTCCAGGCGCCCGGCAGCGACGAGAGCCTCGATCGCGTCAGGCGCGAACGGAAGCGCCCCGGGCTCGCGGATCGCCTCGCGATCGTGATGTTCGAGCAACGGTTCGAGCTTCTCGAGCGCTCCTGTGGGGTCCCCGCGCGAGAGGGCCACGTGCCCGAGCGCCCAGGAGGCGAAGATCGGAACCGCACCCGTATCGCCGGCCAGCTCGAAAGCCCGCGTCCCCGAGCGCGTTGCGTCCTCCGCCCTTCCCAGATGTGCCTGGGCCACGGCACGTACCGCGAGCACGTAGCCGTGGAGCGTGCGCTGCCCCGCCTGTATCGCCAGGGCTTCCCCTGCCTCGGCTCTCGCGACCGCCTCGTCGAACCTGCCGAGCGCGCAGTCGATCTGAGCGAGCATCACGACGATGTACGGGATCGAGCTCTCGTCGCCCCGCTCGGTGGCGAGAGCGGCCATCTCCTCGTACGCGAGCTGCGCACCCCTGACGTCGTCGTGCCAGAAGCGGACGACGGTGACGGCAAACCGCGGCTGGCGAAGAAGCGGCCGGTCGCCGCACAAGGGCTGGAGTGCGAGGGCCGCGTTGCACGACTCGACGGCCTCGGCACGTCCGAGCGCTGCCTCGGTGATCGCCTTCGTGGCCAGGCTCTCGGCCTCGAGCTGCACGGCGCCCTGTGCACGAGCGGTAGTCGCCGCCTTCTCCGAGAGCTCGACCGCCTCGACGAGCCGTTCCCGGAGGCGAAAGAGAGCTCCCGCGAGGCCCTCCTGGGCGAGCGCCTCGACGGGCGACCCAGGCTCCGCTCCGTCGAGGGCCTGCTCGTAGAGCGCCGAGGCGCCGCGGAGGTCGTCGTCGTACGACGTGACACGTGCCAGCGCGACGAGAATCTCGGCGCGCTGCCTCGCGGCCGGTGCCCGTTCGAGCTCGGACTCGAGCAACGCCCGTGCCCGGTCCGCGTCACCCGCCTCGTGGTGGGCCGCGGCGGCCTGCAAGATCCGTTGCCTCTCCGCGAGCTCGCTCCCCTTGGGGGTCAGGGCCGCCGACCGCTCGAGGAGCAGAGCCGCCGCTCTGGGAGCGCCCCGCGCGAGTGCCGTGCCCGCGGCATCCTCCAGGGCATCCGCAACGTCGGCGTCCGGCTCGAAGACCGCAGCTGCGAGGTGTCTCGCGCGTCCCTCGGGATCCACGACGAGATCGGCGAGACGCCGGTGCACCTGCGCCCGGCGGCCGGCATCGACGGACTCGTATGCACCTGCTGCCAGGAGCGGATGCGTGAATCGAATGCGGCCGTCGTCGAGCTCGACGATGCCTGCTTCGACGGCCGCGGCCAACCCGGACTCGACCGCCACATCCGTGGCCGCCTCGACCAGGCCGACCGTGGGCTGGGAGAGCGCCGCCGCAACCAGCAGACACTCTCGGCTGTCCGCAGGCAGCTGCGACAGGCGACCGTCCACGAGCTCGCGAAGCGCTTCCGGCACCGGAAGGCGCCGCCCAGCCTGGACCCGCACGCCAGTACGGCGAAGGCTGCGGACGATCTCGAGCGCGTAGAACGGGTTGCCACCCGATGCGTCGTGCACCTCGACGAGGAGAGGCCTCGCCATGTTGACATCGAGGTGTGTCTGGACGACGCGATGTAGGTCCTCAGGATCGAGCGGACCGACCTGGACCTCGTGGAATCGCTCGCCGCCGGATCGCCGTAACTCGGCGGCGAGTCGTGCCTCCGTCCGCGACCGCTTCGCGAGCAGGGTGCCGACGGGCTCGTCCCGCAGGCGCCGCGCAGCGTAGGCGAGCGCGCTCGACGAGGCAGAGTCGAGCCACTGAACGTCGTCGATTGCAAGCACCACGGGAACGTCCTTCGCGAGACCGCGGATCGCGCCGAGCAGTGCCATCCCGATCGCACGCGAGTCGGGCGCCGGCCCATCTTCTTCTTCCTCCTCCAGGACGAGCGCCAGTGACAGCGCTCGGCGCTGGGCAGCGGGGAGCGGCTCGAGCGCCTCGTCGAGCACCGGATCGAGCAGGTCTCCGATACCCGAGAAGGAGAGCGTCGTCTCGCTCTCGGCGGGAACCGCCTGCAGCACTCGAAACCCTCCTGCCTGCGCCTCCGCGACAACCGCCCGCCACAGGGTCGTCTTCCCCATTCCGGCCTCGCCCTCGAGGACGAGCGCTGCCGCAGCGTCGGGGACGCTCACGAGGAAGTCATGGAGCGCTGCGAGCTCCGAGTCGCGGCCGGAGATGGTGGCGGTCATCCGCGCCGATCGTACGCTTACGCACGAGCTCGGAACAGTGCGGCTGGGCGATACTCCTGACGTGGGCTACACGATCTTTCGGCAGTCCGAGCTCGAATGGGTGCCGCGCGGGGACAACGACCCGCGCACGATCGCGGGGCTGTCCGACGCGCTCACCGAGTCTCGGGCCAACATCTGGCGGTATCCGCCCGGCGCTCGCGGCGGGCGTCACCGCGACCTGGCGCAGGAAGAGGTGTTCGTCGTGCTCGACGGCACCCTGACCGTCGATCTCGGAGATCCGCCCGAGCGCCACGCGGTCGAGCGCGGCGGCGTCCTCGTCGTCGAGACGGGGACGGTTCTGCAACTCCGAAACGCAGGAGACGACGAGCTCGTGCTCTTTATCTACGGCGCGCCACCCGTTCGCGGGCAGGGTGAGTTCTTCCCGGACGTCTCCTGAGCTCGTGAAGGGGTCAGGCTGAAGCCTGACCCCAGGTGAGCCTGGTGCGGGGTCAGGCTGAAGCCTGACCCCAGGTGAGCCTGGTCGGGGTCAGGCTGAAGCCTGACCCCAGGTGGGCCTGGTCGCGGGGTCAGGCTGAAGCCTGACCCCGGTTTCAGGTTGTGGCGACCGCGAGCTCGACGCGCTCGAACACGAGCTCGCCGTCGCTCGCGTCGACGCGTACCGTGTCGCCTTCGGCAAAGCGCCCTTCGAGGAGCTCGAGGGCAAGGCGGTTCTCGAGGAGTCGCTGGATAGCGCGCTTGAGCGGGCGAGCGCCGTAGGCGGGGTCCCACCCCTCTTCCGCGAGCAGCTCCTTGGCCGCGTCCGTGACCTCCAGCTCGAGCCTCCGCTCGGAGAGCCGCTCGCGCAGGCGGCCGAGCTGGAGCTCGACGATCTCCGAGAGCTGCTCCCGCGACAGCGGCTCGAAGACGACCACCTCGTCGATGCGGTTCAGGAACTCGGGCCGGAAGCGGTCGTGCAGATCGTCGGGAGAGCGGATGTTCGAGGTCATGATCACGACGGTGTTCCGGAAGTCCACGGTGCGCCCCTGGCCGTCCGTCAGGCGACCGTCGTCGAGCAGCTGGAGGAGCACGTCGAACACCTCGTGATGCGCCTTCTCGATCTCGTCGAGCAGGAGCACTGCGTAGGGGCGGCGGCGAACCGCCTCGGTCAGCTGCCCGCCCTCCTCATAGCCCACGTAGCCGGGCGGTGCCCCGACCAGACGCGCGACCGTGTGTCGTTCCTGATATTCGGACATGTCGAGCCGGACCAGCGCCCGCTCGTCGTCGAACATGAACTCGGCGAGCGCGCGGGCGAGCTCGGTCTTGCCGACCCCGGTCGGGCCCAGGAAGACGAACGAGCCGATCGGGCGATTCGGGTCCTGCAGCCCCGAGCGCGCGCGGCGGAGGGCGTTGGACACGGCCTCGACAGCCTCGTCCTGGCCGACGACGCGCTGGTGCAGCCGCTCCTCCATGTGGATGAGCTTCTCGACCTCGCCCTCGAGCAGGCGTGCGACAGGGATCCCAGTCCACGACGCGACGACGGCTGCGATGTCGTCCTCGTCCACCTCCTCCTTCACCATCGGCGCCGCGCTCGGCTCCTCGCGCGCGGCCAGCTCCTGCTCGAGACCGGGGAGGATCCCGTACCGGATCTCGGCGACCCGCTCCAGGTTCCCCTGGCGCTCCTCGCGCTCGGCCTCCATGCGCAGCTCGTCGATCTGGCGCTTGATCTCGGCGACCCGCTGGAGGCCGTCCTTCTCCTTCAGCCAGCGCGCGGAGAGCTCGTCGCGCGCGGCGCGCGCCTCGGCGAGCTGCGCCTCCAGCGGCTCACGCGCAGCGGGGCCCTCCTTCGCCATCGCCGCGAGCTCGATCTCGAGCTGACGCACGCGGCGCTCGGCCTCGTCGAGCTCGACCGGCGAGGAGTCGATCTCCATCCGGAGCCGGGACGCAGCCTCGTCGACGAGATCGATCGCCTTGTCCGGGAGGAAGCGGTCGCTGACGTAGCGGTCGGAGAGCACAGCGGCCGCGACGAGCGCGGAGTCGCGGATCTCGACGCCGTGGTGCGCCTCGTAGCGCTCCTTGAGGCCGCGCAGGATCGCGATCGTGTCGGCGACCGACGGCTGTCCGACGAAGACGGGCTGGAAGCGGCGCTCGAGCGCCGCGTCCTTCTCGATGTGCTTGCGGTACTCGTCGAGCGTGGTCGCGCCGACGGCCCGGAGCTCGCCGCGCGCGAGCATCGGCTTGAGCATGTTCGCCGCGTCGACTGCGCCCTCCGCAGCCCCGGCGCCCACGATCGTGTGCAGCTCGTCGATGAAGAGGACGATCTCGCCGGCCGCGTTCTGGATCTCCGCGAGCACGGCCTTCAACCGCTCCTCGAACTCGCCGCGGTACTTCGCGCCCGCGAGGAGGGCGCCGACGTCGAGCGCCCACACGCGCTTCCCCTTCAGCCCTTCGGGAACGTCGCCCGCGACGATGCGCTGCGCGAGCCCTTCGACGATCGCGGTCTTCCCGACGCCAGGCTCGCCGATCAGCACCGGGTTGTTCTTCGTCCGCCGCGAGAGGACCTGGATCACCCGGCGGATCTCCTCGTCGCGTCCGATCACGGGATCGAGCTTCCCGCTCTCCGCGAGTGCGGTCAGGTCGCGGCCGTACTTCTCGAGCGCCTGGTACGAGCCTTCCGGGTCCTGCGAGGTCACCTTCTGCCCGCCCCGCACCGTCTCGAGCGCCGCGAGCAGCCGTGAACGATCGACGACCTCGAGCGCGAGGAGCAGGTGCTCGACCGAGACGTACGCGTCTCCCATCGCCTGCGCCTCGTCGAAGGCCTTGTCGAGCACCCGGCTCGTCGCTGCCGCCACCTGCGGCTGGGCATTCGTCCCCGAGACCGACGGCAGCGCGGCCAGGCGCGCCTCCGCCTCCGCGCGCAGCGCGGCCGGCGCCTGGTCGGAGCGCTCGACGAGCGTCCGGACGAGCTCCTGGTCGAGCAGCGCGATGGTCAGGTGGTCGGGCGTGAGCTCCGGGTTGCCCATGCGGCGGGCGAGCTCCTGCGCGGCCGCGACGGCTTCCTGGCTCTTGATGGTCAGCTTGTTGAAGTCCATGTTCTCCTTCGTCGAGGGCGAGGCAAGACTCGCCCCTACGACCGCCTTCTGGCCGGATGGCGGGACGGCTGGTAGACGACGAGCTCCCGCTTGTACGAGCGGTGCACGGATGCGATCTCGGCGCGCAGCTCGCGCTCCAGCCGCCCGAGGCGCTCCCGCGTGCGTCTCAGCTCGTCCTCGAGCCGGAGCACCTGCTCCACGCCGGCGAGGTTGAGCCCGAGCTCCGTCGTCAGGCGCTGAATGAGCCGCAGGCGCTCGACGTTCTCGTCCGAGTAGAGCCGCGTGCCGCCCGGGGTGCGCGCGGGGCGCACCAGCCCCTTCGCCTCGTAGAGCCGCAACGTCTGCGGGTGCATGCCGACGAGCCCGGCGGCGACGGAGATCATGTAGCGAGGACGGGAGGCATCCATCAGCGAGCCTCCGCAAACCGCTCGCGCGGGTTCTCTCTCGAGACCTTGCTGTAGCCCTCGAGCGCTTCCTTCTCGGCCTTCGTGAGCTTCTTCGGCACGGTGACCTTCACCCGCGCGAGGAGGTCGCCGCGACCGCCGCCCTTGAGGCGGGGCGCGCCGCGACCCTTCACGCGCAGGAGCTTCCCGCTCTCCGTGCCCGCCGGGATCTTCAGCGCGACCGGGCCTTCAGGAGTGGGGATCTGCACGGTCGAGCCGAGCGCCGCCTCCGAGAACGTGACCGGGACCTCGAGGACGAGGTCGGATCCACGCCGCTCGAAGAGCGCGGACGGCTCGACGTCGACGACGACGTGCAGGTCGCCCGGAGGACCGCCGTTGCGGCCGGCCTCGCCGCGACCCTTGAGCCGGACCCGCGTTCCGGTCTTCGCCCCGGCCGGGATCTTCACCCGGTACTGCCGCCGCGCGCGCTCGCGCCCGGAGCCCTGGCAGCGCTTGCACGGCGACTCGACGATCACGCCGTTCCCCTGGCAGCGCGGGCACGGCTGGGAGAAGGCGAAGAGGCCCTGCGAATCCGAGACGACGCCCCGCCCGGCGCACTGCGGGCAGACGACCGGCGACGTGCCCGGCTCGGCCCCGGTTCCGTGGCAGACCGAGCACACGGCGTCGGTCTCCACAGGGACGCGGACCTCGACGCCCTCGAGCGAATCCTCGAACGAGATCCGGACGCGCGTCTCGAGATCGTCCCCGCGCACGGGCTGCCGCGCGCCGCGACGACCCGCGCCGCCGCCGAACATCCCACCGAGCAGGTCGCCGAGGTTGCCGAAGTCGAACTCCTCGAAGCGAATGCCGCCCGGGCCGGCTGGCCCGCCGGGGCCACCGCGGGCGCTTGCCGCGCCGAAGGTGTCGTACGAGCGGCGCTTCTCGGGATCCGAGAGCAGGTCGTACGCACCCTGCACCTCCTTGAAGCGGTCCTCCGCACCGTTGTCTCCGGGATTCCGGTCCGGGTGGTACTCGCGGGCGAGCTTGCGATACGCCTTCTTGATCTCGTCGTCCGGCGCGGTCTTCGGGACGCCGAGCACGTCGTAGGGGCTGCGCATCTCGCTACTCCGCCACGATCACCTTGGCGGGGCGCACGACCTTGTCGCCGAGCCGGTACCCGCGCTGGACGACCTCGACGACCGAGCCCGACTCGGCGCCCTCGCGCGCCTGCGTGAGGATCGCCTCGTGCACGTGCGGGTCGAAGGCGCCCTCGGCCCCGATCTCGACGAGGCCCTCCTTCACGAGCGCCTTGCGCAGCGAGCGCTCGACCAGACGCACACCGTCCACGAGCGCCGCCTCCTCGTGGCGCTCGGCTGCCTCGAGCGTTCGCTCGAGGTCGTCGAGGACGGGGAGCAGCTCGCGGACGAGCCGCTCGTGCGCGTGTGCGACGAGCCGCTCCTGATCGCGCACGGCGCGCTTGCGGAAGTTCTCGAAGTCGGCCTGGACGCGCTGCGCGAGCGCGAGGTACTCGTCCCGTGCGGCCTCGGCCTCCGCGAGCAGGCGCGCAGGGTCGTCGGAAGCACCGTGTGCCTCGGAGCCACAAGGCGACCCCGGCAACGACTCGTCGTGCGCCTCGGCGGAGGCGGCGTCCGCCGCCCCCGCCCGCTCACGCTTCGTCGTCACGAGCGCTGCGCCTCTTCCTCGTCGATGACCTCGAAGTCGGCGTCCTCGACGACTTCGTCCTCGCTCGCGGCCGTGCCGCCGTTGCCGCTTGCCGGCTGAGCCTGCCCCTGTGCGGCGGCCGTCGCCTGCGCGTACACCGCGTCCGCGAGCGTCCGCGACGCCTCCTGGAGCGCGTCCGTCTTCGCACGGATGTCGGCGACGTCCGAGCCCTCGACCGCCTGGCGGAGCTCCATGACCCGGCCCTCGATCGTTGCCGCGTCCGCCTCGTCGAGCTTGTCGCGATGCTCGGCGAGCGCGCGCTCGGTCTGGTACGCGAGCTGCTCGCCCAGGTTGCGGGCATCGGCGAGCTCGCGCAGCTGCTGCGCCTCTCCGGCGTGCGCCTCGGCGTCGGAGATCATCCGCTCGACGTCGGAGTCGGTGAGGCCGGAGCCGCCCTCGATGCGGATCTGCTGCTCGTTGCCGGTCCCGAGGTCCTTCGCCGACACGTTGATGATCCCGTTCGCGTCGATGTCGAACGAGACCTCGATCTGCGGCATGCCCCGCATCGCGGGCGGGATGCCGACGAGCTGGAACTTGCCGAGCGTCTTGTTGAACGAGATCATCTCCGACTCGCCCTGACCGACGTGGATCTCGACGGACGGCTGGTTGTCCTCCGCCGTCGTGAACACCTCGGACTTGCGGGTCGGGATCGTCGTGTTCCGCTCGATCAGCTTCGTGAACACGCCGCCCTTGGTCTCGATCCCGAGCGAGAGCGGGGTCACGTCGAGCAGGAGGACGTCCTTGACGTCGCCCTTGAGCACGCCGGCCTGGATTCCCGCGCCGACGGCGACGACCTCGTCCGGGTTCACGCCCTTGTGCGGGTCCTTGCCGGTGAGCTCCTTGACCTTCTCCTGCACCGCGGGCATGCGGGTCATGCCACCGACGAGCACGACGTGCTCGATGTCGGCTGAGGTCAGGCCGGCGTCGGCGAGCGCCTGCTTCGTCGGCTCGACCGTCCGCTCGAGGAGGTCGTGCGCGAGCTCGTTCAGCTTCGCTCGGGTGAGCTGGAGGTCGAGGTGCTTGGGCCCCTCGGGGGTGGCGGTGATGAACGGCAGGTTGATCTGCGTCGTCATCGTCGACGAGAGCTCGATCTTCGCCTTCTCCCCGGCCTCGTAGAGCCGCTGGAGGGCCATCGGGTCCTGCCCGAGGTCGATGCCCTGGTCGCGCTTGAACTCGGCGATCATCCAGTCGACGATCGCCTTGTCGAAGTTGTCGCCGCCCAGGTGGTTGTCGCCGTTCGTCGCCTTCACGTGGTAGACGCCCTCGCCCAGCTCGAGGACGGACACGTCGAACGTGCCGCCGCCGAGGTCGAAGACGAGGATCGTGTGCTCGGGGCCTTCCTTGTCGAGGCCGTACGCGAGCGCGGCGGCGGTCGGCTCGTTGATGATCCGCAGCACGTTGAGGCCGGCGATCTTGCCGGCGTCCTTCGTCGCCTCGCGCTGCGCGTTGTTGAAGTAGGCCGGGACGGTCACGACCGCCTCCGTCACCGGCTCGCCGAGGTACGCCTCGGCGTCCGCCTTCAGCTTCTGGAGGATCATCGCGGAGATCTCCGGCGGGGCGTACTCCTTGCCCTCCGCCTTCACGCGGACGTCGCCGTTCGGGCCCTCGACGACCTCGTAGGGGACGATCTTCATCTCCTCGGAGACCTCCTCGAACTTGCGGCCCATGAACCGCTTGATCGAGAAGATCGTGTTCTGCGGGTTCGTTACCTGCTGGCGCTTCGCGGGCGCCCCCACGAGCCGCTGGCCGTCACGCCCGAAGGCGACGACGGACGGCGTCGTGCGCCCGCCCTCGGCGTTCGGGATGACGGTGGGCTCGGTTCCCTCGAGAACGGCCATGCACGAGTTCGTCGTCCCGAGGTCGATTCCGATGGTCTTGGCCATGCGGTGCGTGCTCCTTCCCTCTTTGAGTCTCTTGCGCTCAGATAAATATGAGTCGAACCGTAGCAGATCAGCGCGACGAGGAAACGACGCGACGAGCGCGAAGTCTCGCCCGATGCAGCTTCTCTCGGAGCGCCGGCTGGCGCGGATCAATCGCGCCGTCGTCTCCGGCCGGATCCTGCCGGTCCTCGCCTTCGTGACCTTCCTCATCACGCTGGCCGCGGCGGTGGCCGTTCGCGTGCTCGCGCACGACGAGTTCGAGACCTTCGGCGAGGCGGTCTGGTGGGCGGCCCAGACCGTGACCACCGTCGGCTACGGCGACGTCATCCCCCAGACCGGGTTCAGCAAGGTCGTCGCCGTGTTCGTCATGTTCTTCGGCGTCGCCGCGGTGTCGATCACGACAGCGATCGTCGCCTCGGCGCTCGTGTCCTCGGCACAGCGGCGGGCCTCGATCGAGTCGGCGCACGATGATCCGCACCGCGAGGTGCTCGAGCGCATCGAACGCCGCCTCGCCGAGCTCGAGAAGCGCCTGTAGAGGCGAGATATATCTCGCCCTAGCGGAAGACGCCGATCAGGATCCCGCCGGTGACGACGAGGACGGCCCCGGCGACGAGGCGTAGCGCGACCCGTTCGGAGGTCCCGAGGACGATCGCCGCGAGGGCGACGCCCCAGAGCGACTCCGTGCCGACGAGCGGCGAGACGACGGTCACCGGGCCGCGGTAGTACGCCTCGAAGAGGCAGACGTACGAGAGCCCGAACACGACGCCGGCGGGAGCGAAGGCCCGCGCGTCATGCGCACGAAGCGGGGCGCGGCCGACGAGGACGAACACCGCCATGAGCGCAGCCCCCGCCGCGAGCGTGGCGCACGCGGCGACGCCGGGCGAGACGTCCGTGTCGACGGCCAGCCAGCGAACGAGATTGTCGCGGGCCGCGAACACGATCGTCGCGACGAGCGCCAGCGCGAGCCCGAGCAGCCGAACGTGCTCGGGCCGGTCCCGCTCGCCGACGAGCAGGAGCCCACCGGCGACGATGAGCACGGCACCCGCGACGAGAGCGGCCTCGAGCGACTCGCCGAGAAGGACGACGGCGATCGCGATCGAGAAGAGCGGCCCGGTCCCGATGACGACCGAGGTGCGCGCGGCGCCGGCCTCACGCACGGCGAACGTGAAGAGGAACTGCGAGAGCCCGGGACCGAGGAGCCCCGCGAGCAGGAATGGCCAGACGGTTCTCGTGAGACCCCCCTCGACGACCGCGAACGGCAGCACGACGCAGATCGCGACGAGAACGGTGAAGAGCGCGCCGCCCTCCGCGAGCGCGCCCCGCCGAAACGCAACGCGCATCGCGACGGTCGTAGCGCCGAACAGGACCGCGGAGGCGAGCGCGAGGAGGACGGCGTCCATCGTCAGCCCTGGCCGCCCCGGGGCGACCCGGCTATGCGGTGTAAGGGAGGCACGAGCGGGGTATCAGCCTGACAGCCTCGAGTTCAAGGGGCAGGCCCTTGTGGGACCTCGGGGCAGAAGGAGGAAGAAATGAGAACGACGCACGTGGCGACGCTCGCCGTCGGCGCCATCGCGGTTCTCCTCCTCATCGCCTTCGGCGCGGTTGCGGCGCAGGCGCGGGTTGGGGACAGCGAGCAGGCAACGACCGTCACGCTGGCGGGCTGGGCGTCTAGCCCGGAGGAGACTGCGGCGCTCGGTAGGACGATCGCGTCCTTCGAGCGATTGAACACAAGCATCGACGTCGAGTACACCCCGATCTCGGGGGACTACGACGCAGCGATGTTGGCGCGGTTCGCGGCCCGGCGACCGCCGGACGTCTTCTACGTCGACTCGCTCGACATCCCCGACTACCTCCCGGCCCTCGAGCCGCTGAACCGATACGTGCAGCGGACGCGCAACTGGTCGACGAAGCCGTTCTACCAGCGGCTGCTCAGTGGGTTCACGGTCAACGGCCGGATCTACGGCTTCCCGAAGGACTGGTCGCCGCTCGGGTTGATCGCGAACAACCAGATGCTCCAGCGGGCAGGCGTCTCGAACCCGCCCGCGACATGGGCACAGTTCACCCAGACGCTGCAGAGGCTCAGGTCGTCCAACGCGGTTCCGGACGGCGCTCCGGCCTGTCTCGCCCTCGACTGGGCGCGCATCCTGGCCTTCGTCTACCAGGGTGGCGGCGCTTGGCTGAACGCCACGAAGACGCAGGCGGTCATCGACTCGCCGAGGAACCGAGCGACGCTCAACACCTACCTCGGCTGGCTCCGGAGTGGCCTCGCCCAGACGCCGGCGCAGCTCGGCGTGGGCTGGTGCGGTGAGGCGATCGGCAAGGAGAAGGCGGCGATCGTCTTCGAGGGGAACTGGATCTACAGCTACCTGCAGAAGGACTTCCCGAGCGTGAGGTTCGCCGTGTATCCGATGGTCCGGAGCGCAACACGGGGCAACCTCTCGTTCACCGTCTCGTACTCGATGGGCAGGCAGTCGCAGAACAAGCAGGCAGCCTGGAAGCTGCTGCGCTTCCTCGTCGGGAAGCAGGGGCAGGCCGTCTGGGCGAAGAACTCGGGCTTCCTGCCGTCGCGAAGCGACGTCAACGCGCCGCCCGGTCGAAGGAACTTCGTCAGGGAAGCGCCGGCAGCGCGGCCCTGGCAGTTCATCAAGGGCTTCCAGCGCGTGATCGACTTCGCGGGGAAGGAGCTCGAGTCGACGTGGAACGGCGACCAGAACGTCGCCACGATGCTCGCCAACATCGATCGCGAGACACAGGACGCGATCAGGAGAAGCAGGTAAGCACTTGACGAGCCCGACGCCCCGGGTGCCTCGCGCCCGGGGCGTCGGCGCCTAGCACGAGTCGGGAGGCCGGATGGCGGTCGACGCGGGTAGAGCGAGGCGGCTCCCGAGCCTCGGCGGCGAGAGGCTGCGCGAGGCGGGGGTCGGCTATGCCTTCGTCCTCCTTCCGCTCGGCTTCTTCGCGCTCTTCCAGATCTACCCGATGGCCTACGCGTTCTATGTGAGCGCGCACGAGTGGGGTGGGATCGAGGGGAAGCTCGGCTACGTCGGATTCGACAACTACCGCGAGCTGTGGCACGACGACGCGTTCTGGACGTGGCCGCCGGAGCGAGGAGTCGCGCTCTGGAACACGTTCTACTACACGCTGCTCGTCGTGCCCCTGCAGATGACGCTCGGGCTGACGATGGCGCTCATCGTCAACCACCCGTTCCGCGGCAGGACGTTCTTCCGCTCCGCGTACTACTTCCCGGCGCTCGTCTCGTCGGCCGCGATCTCCGCCATCGCCATCTACCTGCTGAACGCCGACGGGCTCGTGAACGCGGCGATCAGCGCCGCCACGGGCACGGACTTCGACCATCCGTGGTTCGGCGATCGCCGACACGGCGCTCGAGTCGATCGTCGTCCTCGACGGCTGGACGACGTCCGGGACGATGATGCTCTTCTACCTCGCCGCGCTGCAGTCGATCCCAACGGATCTCTACGAGGCCGCCGCGATCGACAAGGCAGGCGCCTGGCGGACGTTCTGGAAGATCACGTTCCCGCTGCTGAAGCCCGCGCACTTCTTCGTCGCCGTCGTGTCCGTGATCGGCGCGCTCAAGCTCTTCGACCAGGTCTTCATCATCTCGACGGGCTCGGGTGGGCCCGCCGGCTCGACGACGACCGCGGTCCTGTACCTCTACACCATCACGATCAGGGAGTTCAACTACGGCTACGGCGCGGCCGTCGGCGTCGTCGTCTTCCTGATCATCTTCACGCTGACGCTCGCCCAGCGGCTGCTGTTCGGTAGAGCGGAGGTCGGCTACTGATGTCCGACCGCGAGGAGATCGCTCCGCCGCACGTCGCCGCCGTCCGTGAGTTCGCGCTCGAGGGCGAGGCGGCGGTCGGTGCACCGGTCTCTATCCCGCCGCGCACGCCGGGCGAGCAAATCCGGCGGGTCGTCGTGTACTCGCTGATGACCTTCCTGGCGCTCCTCTACCTCATCCCCTTCGTGTGGACCGTGGCCACCTCTCTGAAGACCCAGGCCGAGGCGTCCGCCGGCTTCGACCTCTGGCCGGCCAATCCAAGCCTCGCGGCATACCGTGAGATCTGGTCGCGCGAGGACCTCTCCTTCGTGACCTTCTTCAGGAACAGCCTCATCCTCGCCGGGTCGATCACGGCGATCAATGCTCTTTCTGGCAACACTCGGCGGGTACGCCTTCGCGCGCCTCCGCTTCCCCCTGCGCGAGGTCCTCTTCCTCCTCGTCCTCGGGACGCTGATGATCCCCGACCAGCTGCGGCTCGTCCCCGTCTTCCTGATGATGGTCGACTTCCCGGTCACCGGCTGGAACCTCACGCAGACCCACCAGGGCTACATCTTCTTCGGCACGACGTTCGCCCTGGCTACGAACCTCTTCCTCATGCGCCAGTACTTCCTGACCATCCCCAAGGACTACGAGGAGGCCGCGAAGCTCGACGGAGCGGGCTTCTTCAAGACCTACCTGCGGGTGATGCTGCCGCTCGCCGCGCCCGCGGTGGCGGCGGTCGCCATCCTCACTTTCCAGGGTGCGTGGAACGAGTTCTTCTGGGCGCTCATCCTGCTCGGGCAGGGGGACTCCGACCTGTGGACGGTGCAGCTCGGCCTCGCCCAGTTCCGCTTCCAGTACCAGACGCTCTGGCCGCAGCTCATGGCGGCGGCGACGCTCGCGATCATCCCCGTGCTCGTCGTCTACGTCTTCTTCCAGCGGTACTTCGTGGCGGGCGTCGCCGCCGCCGGAGTCAAGGGATGATCGCGGCCGACGCGAGGATCCGTCACGGCGCCCGGCGTCGGAGAGGTGCTCCGGCGGGCAGTCCGTGACTTCTACGAGGAGTCGTGGCGACTCGTCCTGCTCAACTCGCTGCTGTCGGCCTACGTCCTCGCCGTGCTCGCGGTCGCCATCGAGGTCCCGGCTGCGCTCGTCCTGCTCCTGGGCGCCGGGCCGCTGGCCGCGGCACTCGTCTCGGCCGCGGTGATCGTCGTCGAGACCGGCTCGTTGACGTTCCTCGAGGTGTTCGGAGGGCTGCGCCGTTGCTGGCTGCGGGGACTCGTGCTCGCGGGGTCGCTCGCACTCGGGGCCGTGGCGACGATCTTCGCCTTCCGCTTCTACGGGGACGCGGGAGCGCTCGCCTGGCCGCTCGCCGTTCTCGTCCTCTACCTGGGCGGCGATCTTCGCCCTCTACCAGCTCGTGCTCTGGCCGCTCGCGATTCGCGACTGCGAGCTCCCGTTGCGCGAAGTCGCTGCCCGGGCCGGCTTCGCGCTCGTCCGGCGACCCGGCGCGGCCGTCGGCCTCGGGCTCGCGCTCCTCGCCGTGAACGTCCTCGGGATCGTCGCGGCCGTCCTCCCCTTCCTGACCATGACGATCGCGTACTCCGCTCTGGCCGCCGCGCGCTTCGTGCTCCGGCCGATTCCCGCTCCGGCGCCGGCAGAGCCGGCGCCTGCGCTCTCGGGCGGCTCCGTCGAGCCTACGCCGCCACCGCTCGAGGAGGTGTGAGCCCGTGGCCACCGTGACCTACGAGAACGTGTGGAAGAGCTACGACGGGACCCTCGCGGTGAAGGATCTCTCGCTCGAGATCCGCGAGGGCGAGTTCGTCGTGCTGGTCGGGCCGTCGGGCAGCGGGAAGAGCACGGCGTTGCGCATGCTCGCGGGCCTCGAGCGCATCGACGAGGGCCGGATCCTCATCGGCGACCGGGTCGTGAACAACATCGCCCCGGCGGCACGCGACGTCGCGATGGTCTTCCAGTCGTACGCGCTCTACCCGCACATGACGGTGTACGACAACCTCGCGTTCAGCCTGCGGAACCAGCGAGTCCGAAAGCAGGAGATCGACGAGCGCGTCCGGCGGGCGGGCGAGATCCTCCAGCTCTCGGAGCTGCTGAAGCGCAAGCCGAAGCAGCTCTCGGGCGGCCAGCGGCAGCGTGTCGCGCTCGGCCGCGCGATCGTCCGCGAGCCGGTCGTGTTTCTGATGGACGAGCCGCTCTCGAACCTCGACGCGAAGCTCCGCGTCGAGACGCGCGCCGAGCTGCTCAAGCTCCAGCGGCGTCTCGGGACGACGACGGTTTACGTCACCCACGACCAGGTCGAGGCGATGACGATGGGTGAGCGGATCGCGGTCATGAACGACGGGGATGCTGCAACAGGTCGGCACTCCCGAGCAGCTCTACGTCAACCCGGAGAACGTGTTCGTCGCCGGCTTCATCGGCTCGCCCGCCATGAACCTCGTTCCCGGCGGGCTCCTCCCGGGCGCGGGAAGCACGGGGCAGATCGTCGGCTTCCGCCCCGAGCACGTCCGGCTCGGCGACGGAGGCTCGGAGAGCGTGCGGGTCACCGCTCCCGTCGAGGTCGTCGAGTACCTCGGCGACGAGCAGCTCGTGCACTTCACCGTGAAGGACCACACGCTGCTGGCGAAGCTTCCGGTCGAGCCCAGGGTCGCGACCGGCTCGAACGTCGCGCTGACGATCCCGCGGGACCGCCTCCATCTCTTCGCTGCGGAGGGCGGAGAGGCGCTCAGGCGCTGACGTTCTCGGAGCGCCGGCCGCCGGCGAGACGACGCAGCACGTTCGCCGCCGCCGGCTCTGCGAGCACGATCCCGGCCAGCATCACCGCGCAGCCCGCCCAGCCCAGCCAGCCGAGCACCTCGTCGGCGAGGAGCACGCCGAACAGCGCGGCGAACGGTGCTTCCAACGTGAACACGAGCGCGGCCCGGGCGGCAGTCGTCCTCGCCTGCACCCAGGTCGCGATGAGGTAGCCGAGGGCGCCCGCGAAGATTCCGGTGACGAGGAGCGCGCCCCACACCGTCCAGCCCCGGGGCACCTCGAGCTCCCCGAGCGCGCCGGCGATCAGCGTAAAGCCGACGAAGCACGTCGTCATCTGGAGGAACGTGAGCGCCCGCGGGTCGTAGCGCGGGGCGAACCGCTCCATCGATGCGATCTGGAACGACTGCGCGATCGCGTTCCCGAGGACGAGCGCGTTGCCGAGCGTCGAGCCGCCGGGGACGCCGTTGAGCAGGAGCAGCCCGACCACGGCGAGGGCGACCCCGACCCAGGCGGCGGTAGGGACGCGCGTCCCGAACAGCCAGAACGCGATCAGCGGCGTGAAGACGACGTAGAGACCGGTGATGAAGCCGGTGCTCGTGACGGTCGTCAGCTCGAGCCCTGCGGTCTGCAGGCCATACGCAGCGGCGAGGAGGACGCCGACGCCGAGGCCCGCGACGATGCCCTCGCGCGGCAGCTCGCGAAGCGGCTTCCAGGCGAACGGCGCGAGTACCACTACCGAGATCGCGAAGCGCACGGCGAGGAACGCGAAGAGCGGGTAGAGCGCGAGCGCGTCCTGGACCTGGACGAAGGTGATGCCCCAGATCGCCGTGACCCCGACGAGGAGGAGAATCGGAGCCGACGGGCGCACGCGGGCAGGCTAAGCGCAAACCTCGAAACGGGGTCTGACTGAAGTCAGACCCCAAAGCTGTCCCGGGAGGGGGGCCAGGCTTCAGCCTGGCCCCGGTGTGAGGTTCGACCTGGCGCTAGCTGCGCCCGGCCTCCTTCTCTCGCTCCTTCTTCTCCTCGCGGTCGTTGAGCATCCCGCCGACCTTGTCTTTCACGTCCTCCCAGGCGTCGTCGGCCTTCTCCTTCACCTCGCCCCACTTGCCCTGGGCGCGGCCCTCGGCCTCGCGGCTCTCGTCGCCTGTGATCTTCCCCTCGACCTCTTTGGCCTTGCCCTCGATGCGGTCCTTCTCCACCGTTGCCTCCCTGTCGCGTTTGTCGCGGCAAGGCTTCCCCGAGGGTCGAACCGCAAACCGATTGCGGACGCGCGCGCGCGAGAGCTACTTGACGGTCACGACGCCCTTCATCCCGGCCGCCGCATGCCCAGGGAGCGTGCAGAGGTACGGGTACTTGCCCGCCCTCAACGCGACGGTCAGGGTCGCGCTCTTGCCCGGCCGCAAGGTCTTGATCTTCTTGCGGGCGATCTTGAAGTCGTGGTTGCTCTTCCCTCGATTGGTGACCTTGAAGACGACGCTGCCCTTGGGAACGATCTTCTTGGACAGCGTGAACCTGAGCTCGCTCGGCTTGCCGGCGATGACGGCGACGTTCGTCGCGGACGTCGACACCGGGCCACCGAGCGCTGCCGCGGCCGCGAACAGCGAGCCGAGTGCGACTAGCGCGAGCACTTTCTTCAGCATCCGCTAACCCCTCTCCGTGGAACGGACGATGTTCGGAGCGGGCAACCGCCGGGCGGCCCGCGGACCAGCATGGTAGACACCGACTGCAGGCGCGAAGCAGAGCGGCCGTCACGCAGTCCGCGGATACGCTGTCGGCGTGCTTCAAGATACTTTCGGCCGACCGCTCCGCGACCTGCGGATCTCCGTCACCGACCGCTGCAACTTCCGCTGCGTCTACTGCATGCCGAAGGAGGTCTTCGGGCGCGACTATCGGTTCCTGCCACGTCGCGAGCTACTCACCTTCGAGGAGCTCGAGCGCGTGTCGCGCGTGTTCGTCGGCCTCGGCGTCCACAAGCTGCGGATCACGGGCGGCGAGCCGCTGCTGCGCCGCGGGCTCGAGGAGCTCGTCGCGAGGTTGGCCGCGCTCGGCGACCAGGACGTGACGCTGACCACGAATGGCGCGCTGCTGGCACAGAAGGCGCAAGCGCTCGCCGATGCGGGCCTGACTCGCATCACGGTGAGCCTCGACTCGCTCGACGACGAGGTGTTCCGGGCGATGAACGACGTCGACTTCCCGGTCGCGCGCGTGCTCGGTGGGATCGACGCCGCTGCGTCGGCCGGCCTGCCGGTGAAGGTCAACGTCGTCGTCAAGCGAGGGCTCAACGAGGGCTCTGTCCTCGACATGGCGCGCCGGTTCCGCGGAACGGGCCACATCGTCCGCTTCATCGAGTTCATGGACGTCGGGGCGACGAACGGCTGGCGGATGGACGACGTCGTTCCCGCCGCCGAGATCGTGCGGACGATCGGTGCCGAGTTCCCGCTGGAGCCGGTCGACGCCGATTATCGAGGCGAGGTCGCGCAGCGGTACGGGTACCGAGACGGAGCCGGGGAGATCGGCGTCATCGCCTCGGTGACGCAGCCCTTCTGCGGCGACTGCACCCGCGCGCGGCTGTCGGCCGACGGGAAGCTCTACACATGCCTCTTCGCCGTACGCGGGCACGACCTGCGCGCCGTCCTCCGGGCGGGTGCGACCGACGCCGAGCTCGACGAGGCCGTCCGCGCGGTCTGGGAGCGGCGGGGCGACCGTTACTCGGAGCTCCGCACCGAGCGTACGAGCTCGCTGCGGAAGGTCGAGATGTCCTACATCGGCGGCTAGCCTGCGAAACGGGCGGGGTCTTACGGCATAGGGGTCGGGCGGGCCCGGCCCATCATCCGAGCGGAGTGACCTCGAGCCGGAGCACGTCGGGCCGGTGGTAGTGGCCCGAGGGGTCGAAGCGCTGGCGCTCCTCGAAGAGGCGCTCGGGTTCGAGCTCCGCGTACAGCACGCCCTCCTCGTCGTAGAGCGGGCCTGCGAGGTACGAGCCGTCGGGGGCGAGGATCGCGCTCCCGCCGCGGCCGAGGATGTCGCGGTCGGCGATCAGGTCCCGCAACGGGAAGTCGTCCGGGTACGAGGCCGCGCGCTGGAAGTGACACGGCGCGACGACGAACGCACGCGACTCACGCGCGATGTGGACGAGGGTCGCCTGCCAGAGGTCTCCGTCGTCGGCGGTCGAGGCGAGGTAGATCTCGACGCCCGACTCGTAGAGCGCGAACCGCGCGAGCGGCATGTAGTTCTCCCAGCAGATGAGGCCGCCGATCCGCCCGAGCGGCGTCTCGATCGCGCGCAGCCCTCCCCCGTCGCCCTGGCCCCAGACGAGCCGCTCGTGATTCGTCGGCACGAGCTTGCGGTGCTTGAGCGCGAGCGAGCCGTCGGGGGCGTGGTAGAGCAGCGCGTTGTAGACGGTGCCGTTGCGGCTCGGGTCGCGCTCGTTTACCCCGGTCACGAGCCAGACGCCGTGCTCCTTCGCGATCGCGCCCAGGCGATCCGCCGCCGGCCCGGGGATCTCGACCGACTCGCGCGCGAGCGCAGCGAACGCGCCCTTGGCCCGTGGATCCGCCCAGCCCGCGAGCGCCTTTGCCCAGGCGGAAGTCGGATAGACGGAGACGAAGGTCTCGGGGAAGACGACGAGGCTCGGCGCCCTCGCCGCGCTGCCTCGGCAGTGAGCCGCGCGAGCTTGTCGAGAGTCGCCTCACGGTCGAGAATGACCGGCTCCGCCTGGACGCACGCGACCTTGACGGACTCCTTCATCGTCGAATCGTCGCAGGTCCGTTTGAAATACGAGCGCAGGTGGCACCGTTAGAATCGAGCGTCCGTGTCTTCTGTAGCCGCCGAGACATCACGACGCCTGCCACGCGGTTGGGCGCACCTCGCCCTCCAGTTCGTCGTCTGGATGGGCTTCTACGCCGTCTATCAGGTGGCGCGAGGCGCGGCGGATCGCGACGTCGTCACGGCGTTCCAGAACGGCGAGTGGGTCGCCCGCACGGAGAACGGGCTCGGTGCGCTCTTCGAGCCGACGCTCCAGCGCGTCGTGGACACGTCCTCGATCCTCGTCTTCCTCACCTCGTACACGTACTGGCTCTCCCAGTTCGCGGTCGTCGGCGTCACGCTGCTCTGGGTCTACTTCCGCCATCACGAGCGCTTCGCCGGGTTCCGCAACTGGCTGATCGCGGCGAACCTCGTCGGCCTCGTGGGCTACGTCCTCATGCCGACAGCACCTCCGCGCATGTACCCCGAGTGGGGATTCATCGACACGCTCGCCCAGTACTCGTCGATCAACCACGAGAGCGGCCTGATCTCCGCAGCGGCGAACCCGTACGCCGCGATGCCGAGCCTGCACGCGATGGACGCGCTCATCGTCGGCATCGTCATGGCCGGGCTGTGCCGGAGCTGGGCGGCGAAGGCGTTGTGGCTCATGTGGCCGGCCTGGGTCGCATTCGCCGTGATGTCGACCGGCAACCATTACTGGCTCGACGTTCTGGCCGGGTTCCTGATCGCGATCCTGACGGGCTACCTCCTGCAGAAGGTCCGCATCCTGCGCCTCCGGCGCGCATGACCGACGAAGAAGCGCCGCCTTCCGGCGAGCCTGCGCGAGTCAGTCAGCTCGACCGCGTCAAGCAGGAGTACACGGCGGCCGCCCGCGAGATCCTCGCGCGCTCGATGCGCGGCGTCGCGAAGACGAAGCTGACGCCCGACATGCTCACGCTCGCCGGCGTCTCCCTCTGCCTCGCGGGCGCCGTGCTCGTCGGCTTCGAGGAGCGGAACGAGAAGCTCTTCTTCTGGCTCGGAGGCGCGCTCTTCGTCGTCGGCTCGATCGCCGACATCCTCGACGGCGCTCTCGCCCGCGCGGCGAGCAAGGGCACCGTCTTCGGCGCGTTCCTCGACTCGACCTTCGACCGCCTCGGCGAGGCTGCGATGCTCGCCGCGATCGGGCTCGTCTTCATGCGCGACGGAAACGAGATCGCCCTCGTCGCCACGTTCGCTGCAGTCATCGGCTCGTTCCTCGTCTCCTACACACGCGCGAAGGCCGAAGCGCTCGGGCTGCGCGGCGACGTCGGATTCGGCTCGCGCGTCGAGCGCGTCGTCCTCATCGCGATCGGGCTCGGCCTGGCGCCGTGGGGCTGGCTCCAGTGGCCGATCTACGTGCTCGCGGGAATGGCCTGGATCACGGTCTTCCAGCGGATGCTCTTCGTCCGCAAGCAGCTGCGGGAGCTCGCGGAAGCCTGACTGCCTCGCGTGGCGGAGCCGTCACGCGTCGGCCCGTTGTCCTCGACGGACATCCGGGTTACGCTCGCTCGTGCGATGCGCCATGCTCACGCCATGCGTGCACGACATCTGGGAGCCCTGCTCGGGCTGAGCCTGATCCTCGTCTCGTCCTACGGCCGGGCAGGCCGCTCCCGCACGAACGCAGGCGACGCCGCCGTTCAAGTACCTGTTTCGCGTCACAGCCCTCACGATGACGTCGACCTTGACGTACCAGCAGTCCAAGGCCACCACCACGTACCGGCTCGAGCGACCGTCGGACGTCGCGCTGGCTGACCTATCTCGGCAGGAAGCCGCTCCCCGGAGCACGCCCTCGGTTCACCGCGGCCCCAGTTCTCCCCGTTGTCGCCAAGGCGACGTACTCGAGCGCCGATCCGAGCTGCACCCAGACGATCGAGTTCCGGCCGTCGAAGCGCCGTCCGCTTCAGGCGAGGCTCTTTCTCGGTCAGTTCGGGGCGCAGGTTCGTGTTCGAGTAACCATGGACAACGTCCCGCTCGCAGCGCCGGCTCCGGGTAAAGACAGCGGCGACCCGGACCAGACTGGCCGGTGCGGCAAGCCCGTCTTCGACTGGTACGACAACGCCGCTTACGTCCTTCCCGCAAGCGCGCTGGCGAAGCCGAGCTTCACGATGACCTTCCAGCGCAAGGAGAGGTTCACGGATCCGGGAATCGAATCCATCGACTGGACCGTGAAGATGGTCGTCCAACGCGTCCGCTACCGGACGATCAACTGCGCGACCGAGCCTGGCTGCTGAGCTTCGGATCCTGACGGGCAAAGCTCCGGATCTTTCCCCGGTGCCACCGAGTTCCTACGATCCAGAGGCGATGCCCAGCGAGATCATCGGCAGAGACACGGAGCTGGCGACTCTCGGCGCTTTCGTCGACGCGCCGCCTGACGAGGCGGCCGTACTCGTCCTCCAAGGCGACGCAGGAATGGGCAAGACCACCCTTTGGCGGGCCGGTGTCGAGGCGGCCAGCGACCGGTCTTTCTGCGTGCTCTCGGCGTCGCCGACGGAGGCCGAGGCGACGATGTCCTTTGCCGCCCTCGGCGACCTCCTTGGCCCCGTCGTCGAGACGGTGCTCCCCGCGCTGCCGTCCCCGCAGCGCTGCGCGCTCGAAGTTGCCCTTCTGCTCGCAGAGGCGGAGAAGGGCCGAGCGGTCGACGCTCGGGCCGTGTCCGTCGCGTTCCTGGGTGCGCTTCGGCAGCTCAGCTCCTCCGAGCCGGTGCTCGTGGCAGTGGACGACGTCCAGTGGCTCGACACCGCTTCGGCAGGCGTCCTTGCGTATGCGGCGCGCCGACTCGACGGTCTCCGCGTCGGCCTGTTGCTCTCGCGGCGCATCGGCGAGGTGACGGCACCCGAGCTCGAGCGCGTTCTCGACAGCCTCGAAGCGTTGTCGCTGACAGTCGGCCCGCTGACAACAGGTGCGCTGCACAAGGTCATCCGCGAGCGCATCGGGGTCATGCTCACGCGCCCGCTCCTGCGGCGGGTTTACGAGACCTCCGGCGGCAACCCCTTCTACGCCCTCGAGATTGCGCGCGCCTTGCGGCAGGAAGGCTCGATGCCCAGTGCGGGCGACCCGCTCCCCGTCCCTCCCACGCTCGGCGAGCTCCTTCGCAGCCGCATCGAAGCACTCCCGGCCGAGACACAGCGGGCTCTTCTCGTCGCCGCCAGCCTGTCCGAGCCGAGGCTGACGAGCGTCTCGGGCGCACTCGGCAGCGAAGCCAGCCTGGCGCTTCAGCCGGCGATCGAAGCGCACATCGTGAGCGTGGACGATGAACGCGTCCGCTTCACTCATCCCCTCTTCGCCGCCGTGACGTACGCGCGCGTCGACGAGGGGAGCCGACGCGCGGTTCACCGTCGACTCGCTGCGCTCGTCGAGGACGAGGAGGGGAAGGCGCGCCACCTCGCGCTCTCGGCCGAGGGGCCGGATGAGGTCGTGGCGACAGCACTCGAGAACGCCGCAGCGGTGGCGCTTGCGCGCGGCGCGAGCGCGGCTGCGGCAGAGCTCAGCGAGCAGGCGCTCTCGCTCACCCCGCTCGAGCGAGAGAGCGACATCCGTCGCCGGACGATCGCGACCGCTCTTCACCGCTTCCGTACGGGCGACGCGGCCGCCGCGCTGGCACTCCTCGAGCAGGCCCTGCCAGCCATGCCCTCGGGGGCCGATCGCGCCCACGCGCTCGCCGTGCTCCAGCGCGTGTGCCGCTACGAGGGAGACCAGCTTCGCGCCGCGGAGCTGGGCCGTGAGGCGCTAGCCGAGCCGACGACCGACGACCAGGTACGGGCTGAGGCGGCATCGGAGCTCGCCTCGTCGCTCTTCTTCCTCCGGGAGAACCTCGAAGAGGCCTTGAGTGCGGCCACGATCGCCGTCGATTCGTCGGCGCACGAGGAGACGCGCGAGCTCCACGCTCGCGCGACGGGGCTGAAAGGACTCATCGAGGCCCTCGTGGGGCATCCCGACTCGCTCGCAACGCTACGTGCCGCCGAGGAGCTCGAGGCGACCGCGTACTGGGGTTCCGTCGTCGACTTGGCCGGGTTCTACAAGGGGCCCGTCATGGTCTGGTTCGACGACCCTGCACAGTCAGCGCGCGTAATGGAAACGTGCCACGGCGAGGCGCTCGACAGCGGAGACGACGGTTCCATTCCCCTGATCCTTGGGAACCTCGCGGGAGCGGAGTACCTGGCCGGACGCTGGGCACGCGCGGAACAGGCAGCCGACGACAGCTACGAGGCAGCGATCCAGACCGGCCAGCGGCCGCAACAGGCGGCCTCGCTGTCGGTGCGAGCGCTCGTCCGAGCCTCGCTCGGGAGAGAGGACGAGGCGCGCGCCGACGCGGCGGACGCGCTGACGCTCGCGGGTGAGCGCGCGATGGCGGCGGCGAGGATCCACAGCACCAACGCCCTCGGGCTGCTGGCGCTCTCGCTCGATCGGCCCGACGACGTCGTGCGGCTGATCGCACCGCTGCGCGAGCAACTCCTCGCCGCAGGCGTCGGCGAGCCGGGCTCGGTCCGCTTCGTCCCGGACGAGATCGAGGCGCTCATCGCGCTCGGTCGGCACGGTGAGGCCGAAACACTGCTCGGCTGGCTCGAGGAACGGGGTCGCACACTCGACCGCGCGTCCGCCCTCGGAGCGGCCGCCCGCGGCCGCGGCCTTCTTGCCGCCGCAGCCGGCGATCTAGCGAACGCACTGAACGAGCTCGAGCATTCGCTCGCTCAGTACGAGCGCGTGCGCATCCCGTTCGAGCACGCACGTACGTTGCTCGCCCTCGGCTCTACGCAGCGCCGAGCAAAGCAGAAGGCGGCGGCTCGGACGACCCTGACGTGCGCCCTGGCGGCCTTCGAGGAGCTCGGCGCGGCAATCTGGGCCGCGAAGACACGAGCGGAGCTGGCTCGGATCGGCGGTCGCGCTCCCTCCCGAGGCGAGCTGACGCCGACGGAGCGACAGGTCGCGGAGCTCGTCGCGCAAGGAAGAACGAACAAGGAAGTGGCGGCGGCACTCTTCGTCAGTGATCGAACGGTGGAGTTCCACCTCTCGCACGTGTATCGCAAGCTCGGCGTCCGCTCGCGCGCGGAGCTCGCGCGCATCTTCTAGCGACCCACACGTCAAAGCCTAGGGATAACACTGTTTCGGGAGACGCGGCGCTTCCGTACGTTGGTCGCCGATGGCCACGTACCTCGCCGAGCTGTACCTATCGCACGCAGGTTCGGTCGAGCTGCGTCACGCCGCTACGAGGGCGAGGGCCGCAGCGGCCGAGCTGAACCGACAGGGAACGCCGATCCGCTACGTGCGCGCCCTCTTTCTGGGCGAGGACGAGACCTGCTTCCACCTCTACGAGGCGAGCTCTCTCGAGTCCGTTCTCGAGGCGAGCCGCCGGGCCGCGATTCCCGTGGAACGGGTGGTGGAGGCGATCGACATCGAGCTCGAAGAGTTGAAGGAGGACTGAGGTGAAGCGCGCGACGACCGGCCGCCTGAACCGTCTGGTGGTCGACATGGAGCGCGCGCAGCACGAGCGTCGCGGCTCGCCGCTCAGTGCCCGGTATCGACGCGCTCTCGCCGCGCCGCGCCCGACGTCCCCAGCCCGAGCGTGAACCGCACGAGCTATCGAAGGACCCCGCGGGAGAGCCTGCGGCCATGCCGTTCGAGCGAACCGTTGAAGAGGCCGAGGCCTCTGAGGAAGCCTCGTCGTGAAAATCGCTCTGCTCTCACTGCTCGTAGTCGGTCTTTCGCTCGCCGCGATTCGGTCCGCGGCGGCTCAGCCCGCCGGTCCGACCTGCTCCATCACCGACAACCGGGTGACCGAGGGCCAGGACGACCCGCACTTCCACGTCAACTGCACCAACCCGACACCCTTCGGCGAGCAGATCAGCTACGCCACGAGCGACCAGACGGCGACAGCGCCCGACGACTACCTCGCAACATCGGGCGACCTCGGCGTGCCGCCCGGGTCCAGCGGTCAGGGCTTCGTCGTCGACGTCGTCGATGATGCCGACCCCGAGGAGGAAGAGACGTTCCTCGTCACGCTGTCAGACCCGGACGGCATCGTCGCGTTCGACAGGCAGGCCACGGGCACGATCCAGGACAACGACGACGACGGCAGCGGCATGCCCTGCATCCTGCTCTCGGAGACGTCGGTAAGCGTCAGCGGCCCGGCGTCCACGCCGACGAGGCGTGGCTTCGCAGACCAGCCTCGCCTCACGATGCAGAACTGCGGGAGCGCCACCACCGCGATCGAAGTTCGCGGCACGAACGCGACCGGGCACGGCGCCACATGGCAGCTGACGAACGAGTCCTCCGTGGGCCCTATCGACTCGACGTGTGAGCTGGGAGTCGACTTGTTCCGGGCAGACGTGACCATCTGGTTGGCTGATGGGGGAGGCGTCGGAACGCCGCTGATGACGAGCGCGACGCCGCTGCTCGGAGTGGACGGCACTACGCCGTTCACGTTCGATCCGGCCGCGGAGCAGGAGATCTCGCCCTCGGTCGAGCTGCCCTGCGAAGGCAGTACCGGACTCGGCCAGCCCATGTCCATGGAAGTCGTCATCACGGCGATCACTGCGCCGTGACCAGAGGAGGAGACATGAAGAAGCGATGGCTCGGAACGATCACCGCGTTCGCGGCTGCGGCCCTTGTGGCTGGAGCTGTCCCAGCTTTCACCGCCGACACGGGGACGATCAACCTCACTGTGACTGCGGCAGCCCCGGCAGGCCCCTGCGTGGAATTCGCCACGCCTCCGGGCACGCAGGTCGCATTTGGGACTCGCCCGTTCTCAACCGCGGCGCAGGCCACGTTCGCTCTGGGCGACGTTGCGCCTAGGTTCTCGAACTGCTCTCCGACCGCCACGCAGTCGTTCAACATCGCGGGAACGGACGCCTTGCACTCGTCTCCCCCGGTCGGGATCATCAACTGGACGCTTGCTGGCGGCGTGGGCAATCCGTGCCCGGCGCAGGGCATCTATCGACTCTTCTACAACACCGACAACATCGGCTCCTGGCCGATCACAAGGACCAATGCGCTGTTGCAGAACCTCTCGAATGGGGCGACGACGTTCGCCCCGGGTGAGGCGCACAACCTCGGTCTCGAGATCGGGATGCCCTGCCAGGGGACCGCGGGCGCCGGCCTGAGCTTTTCGATGAGCGTGACCCTCATGGCCCAGATCGCCTGATCCTGAGGACGGGCGATGTCACTCCATCCACAAGGTGCCGGCGGGTTCCAAGCGAGACTCTCGGCTGCAGCCGTTGCGGTCCTCGCCGCGTTCGTCCTACCTGGAGCGTCGTCCGCAGACCGCGGGGTCGCGCTCGACCTCGGCAAGCTCGAGATCGAGCAGACGCTGACGCCCGGCGGTGGGTACCGGCTCCCGCTGGTCGGCGTGCGCAATCCCGGCGACGAGGTGACGACGTACCGAATGATCGTCAGCTCAGTGCAGGGCCAGGCGGGCATCCCGGTCCCCGGGGACTGGTTCGACTTCGAGCCCAACGAGCTCACGCTCGAACCGGGCGACACGAAGAAGGTCGACGCGCGGCTGAGTCTGCCGACCGGAGCCGATCCGGGTGACTACGAAGGGCTGCTCGCGGCGCAGATCGTGTCCGAAGGCGAAGGCGCCCAGGTCGGGGCGGCCGCAGCCGCGAGAGTGACGTTCGAGGTCGAGGCGGCCACGCTGCTCGGCGCCTACTGGCACAAAGCCTCCACCTGGTTCTCGGAGAACGCGCCGTGGACCTGGCTCGTGCCCGCAATCCTGGCGTCGCTGCTTCTCGCGTGGCAGTTCCGCCGCCACTTCGCGTTCAGGGTGGAGAAGCGCGCGTGAAGTGGCTCGCGCTCACGTGCGTGGCACTCGCTGCGGTCGTGGTCGGCGTCGCAAGGGCGGATAACCCTGGAACGGTCACCGGGAGAGTCACCGTGAATCCCCTCGCGGTGGAGGTGACCCGTCCGGACGAGCCCTTGCGGCGAGGCCGCTGGTTCCGCGTCGTCGCGCAGGTGACGAACGGGGGCCCTTCCCGCCTCGACGGCGTCGCGATCACGCTGGTGCGTCCGCCTGCACTACTGCTCCAGGGACCGGCGACACAGACGATCCCGCGGATCCCGGCCCGAGAATCCAGGCGTGCGCACTGGGAGGTGTGCTCGAACACGCCAGGCGGCTATGTCGTCCTGGCGAGGGCCGCTGTCGGGCCGTTCACTGCCGAGAGCCTCGGCGCACTCGTCCAGATCCTGCCATCCAACCGCACCTGCTGAAGGAGGAGAGATGAAGAAACGACTCACCGGCGCCGGGCTGCTCGCGGCCTGCACGATCGCGGCGAGCGCCACTCCGGCGTTCGGCGACGAGATAGGGACGGTGTCCGCTCAGGTGACCGTTGCGGCGCCATGTGTCCAGGTAAGTCCGGCACAGCTCGACTTCGGGACGCTTGGCTTCTCGTCCACCGCGGCAGACGTCGGCGCGTCACGACCCATAACCGCAACGAACTGCGGTGCGAGCGCGTCGCTCCTCGGACACGGGACGAACGCCACCGCGACGGGCGGAGCCACGTGGCTGATCCAGGCGAGCGGCACGGACGTGTGCTCCAGTCCCAATCGGTACATACAGCGGATCGACACCGGTCCGACGAGCATCCCCCTGTCGCTACAGGACGTGACGCTCCGCGCGCTCGCCGTCGGAGAAGCCGCGGGTCTCAACGCGATCGTCGTGATGCCGTGCGCCGGCAGCAACGGCGCTGGCGAAGTCGTGACGTTCTCGTACGTTTTCACCGCAGTCCTCGCATAGGAGAGAAGGAGACAGAGAGACCCTGATCGCCGCGCGCTCGTGGGCGCGGTGGCGATGATCGTCGTCGCAGGCGGAGCCAGGAGCTGACGGACTGCGGACGATCGTGTAAGCTGCTAGCACTTTGGCTGCTAGCAAACCTCAGAGAGCGGGCATCCTGGTCAGGATGCCCGCTCCATTGAAGGGGGCGCTCGTCCGCGAGACCGCCCGGCGCGGCTCCAACGTCAACGACGTCGCGGCCGGGATTCTCGCCGAGGAGTTCGGCGTCGACTACGTCCCGAGCGGTCGCCGGCGCAAAGTGCTAGCAGGCTCCAGCCCCGTCCTCCTCCTCCGCGTCCCGCAGGAGCTGAAGGACGAGATCCATGCAGAGGCGTCGCGACGCGGCTCCAACGCGAACGACGTCATCCTCGCCGCGCTCGCCGACGGGCTCGGCGTCCCATCGGTGAGCAATCGCAAAGGAAAGGAAACCAATGGCCTCTACGAACGGCTCGAAGAACGGCCGCCGCGCGAAGGACAAGGTGCGCGTCGCGATCATCGGCGTCGGCAACTGCGCCAACTCGCTCCTTCAGGGAGTCGAGTACTACAAGGACGCGAAGCCGCGAGGACACCGTCCCCGGCCTCATGCACGTCGACCTCGGCGGCTACCACATCTCGGACATCGAGTTCACCGCCGCCTTCGACGTCGTCAAGGGCAAGGTCGGCGTCGACCTCGCCGACGCGATCTGGGCCAAGCCGAACGACACGATCAAGTTCGCGAACGTGCCCAAGACCGGGATCAAGGTCTCCCGCGGCATGACGCACGACGGCATCGGCAAGTACATGGCACAGGTCGTCGAGAAGGCGCCCGGCCAGACCGACGACGTCGTCGGGATCCTCAAGGAGACCGGCACCGACGTCGTCGTCAACTACCTCCCCGTCGGCTCCGAGGCCGCGACGAAGTGGTACACGGAGCAGATCCTCGAGGCAGGCGTCGCGATGGTGAACTGCATGCCGGTCTTCATCGCGCGCGAGGCCTACTGGCAGAAGCGCTTCGAGGACGCCGGGCGTCCCGATCATCGGCGACGACATCAAGTCGCAGGTCGGCGCGACGATCACGCATCGCGTGCTGACGAATCTCTTCGGAGACCGCGGCGTCCACCTCGACCGGACGATGCAGCTCAACGTGGGCGGCAACTCCGACTTCCGCAACATGCTCGAGCGGGAGCGGCTCGAGTCGAAGAAGATCTCGAAGACGAACGCGGTCACCTCGATGCTCGACTACGACATCGGCGAGGACAACGTCCACGTCGGCCCCTCGGACTACGTGCCCTGGCTGACCGACCGCAAGTGGGCGTACATCCGCATGGAGGGCACGTCCTTCGGCGACGTGCCGCTGAACGTCGAGCTCAAGCTCGAGGTCTGGGACTCGCCGAACTCGGCCGGCATCGTCATCGACGCGGTCCGGCTCGCGAAGCTCGCTCTCAACAACGGGATCTCGGGCGCGCTCGAGGCGCCGAGCGCCTACCTCATGAAGTCGCCGCCGAAGCAGATTCGCGACGACGAGGCGCGCGAGCAGATCGAGCGTTTCATCGTGAAGAACGCGGTCACGAAGAAGGCGGCCGCGAAGGCGTGACGCGAATCCGCCTCGCGCGGGTCTTCTGGATCGGCGCGGCGGCGACCATCGTCGCCGCCGCGCTGGTCGCTCTCGCCGCGATCGTCCGCGGCGACTTCTCCGACACCGATGGGCGCATCATCGGGACGCTCGCCGTCGTGCTCCTCGCCGGCGGGACGCTCGCCGTCGGGCTCGCGCTCCGCCAGCGCGTGCCAGGCTCACCGGTCGCGCTCGTGGCGATCGCGGCCGCGCCGATCGGCTTCGCGCTCGTCGAGTACGCGATCTGGGACTTCGTCTTCGACGGCGACGACGGCGCCTGGCGGTACGGGTGGACGGGAATCATCGTCCTGATCGGCGCCCTCATGGCTGCGAGCGCGCGCCTGTTCGCACGCTCTCCGGGGCTCGTTCGCCTCGCCCACGCGAGCGGCGTCATGACTGCCGCGGCCGCGATCGTGTCCATCGTCGTCGTGTGGCGCGACGATCCCGACAGCACCGAGGGGAAGATCCTCGCTGTGCTCTGGATACTCGCCGCACTCGGGTTGCTGCTCGTCCCGGTGCTCCAGCGGTTCACGGCCGCCGGTGCGGCGTCGGCGGACGAGCGCGTGCTCGCGAGCCTCGACGATATCGAGCTGGTCGCGACGCGCACCGGCCACGGCCTCGACGTCCAGCTCGCGCCCGGCGAGCACCTGACACTCCGCCGCCGCCCCGACCGCCCCTCGTAGCGCGAGATCTCGCCCCTACGGCGAGACGCGCGGCGAGACGTCGTCGGCAACGAAGCCGACGCGGCGGTGCGACTTGTCGCAGAACGGCTTCGTCCGGGAGTGACCGCACCTGCACAGCGCGACTGCGCTCCCCTCCGGCAGCACGAACTCGTTCCCCTCGGCGTCGACCACGCGCACCGGCCCCTCGACCTTGTACGGGCCGTTCGCCCGCGCCTTGATCGTGATCCGGGTCATGGGGCCAGTGTAGGGCCGAGATGTGTCTCGCTCCTTCGGGGCTAGACTCGGCCGATGGTGGGCCTGCGCATCTGCTTCGTCACGCCGTTCGCGTGGTCCCAGCCGCACGAGATCAATGCGCACGTCGACGGGACGGCGCAGGCGCTGCGACGAATGGGGCACGAGGTGACCGTGCTCGCTCCGTCCTCTCGCGCGCGCGATCTCCTCGATGGACGGAGAGCGCTCCAGCGAGGCATCGACCGCGAGGTGATCGCGCTCGGGCCGTCGATCCCGATCTCGCGCCGGACACACATCGGCGTTCCCGTAGGCGTGCGGGCAAATCTCCGGCTCGCGCTCGTACGAGGTCGCTTCGACGTCGTCCACGGCGTCGAGCCCGGCCTGCCGAGCCTTTCCTATCTCGCGCTCACATCGGCTCATGCGCTCACGGCGGCGACGTTCTTCTCGGCGGAGCGGCTCGGCTACCCGGCCCGCAGGTCGCGTCGTGACCGTCTTCGCATCCGTGTCGACGCGCTTCTCGCGACCTCGGAGGAGACGATGGCCGCAGCCGCTGAAAGGTTCGAGGGCGACTATCGACTCGTCCCGCTCGGCGTGGACGTCGACCTCTTCCGGCCGCGCCGGAAGCGTCGCGTGATCGCGCTCGAGCTCGAGATGGCCGGCCGGCCGACGACACGCTCACTCATCCGCTCGCTCGACGACTTTCCCGGCTGGGAGCTGCACCTCCTGCACACGAAGCCGCTCGCGTATCGGCCTGCGGTCCCGCGTGCGTTGCGCGACCGGACGCACGTCCGCTCGGTCCGGCGTCCCGATCAGCGCACGCTTGCGCTCGGAGAGGCGGCGATCTTCGTCCCGGCTCCCGGCGGCGAGGAGCGACTCGCACTCGAGGCAGCGGCCTGCCGGTGCCGTAGTCGCGGAGTCCGACTCGGTAGCCGAGCTCGTCGCCGACCCGCAGCGGCGGGAGAGCCTCGCGTTCGACGGCCGGGCTTACGCTCAGACGCAGAGCTTCGACGTCGTCGCGACACAGCTCGACGAGGTCTACTCCGCGCTCGCTCGCAAGCAACGCCAACGGCGAGATCGACTCCAGCGGGACCTGCTTGCCGACCGCGACTGGATCGCGGTCGACCTGCACATGCACACGAGCTGGTCGCACGACTGCGCGATCGAGGTGGAGGACCTGCTCGACCATGCCGAGGGGGTCGGGCTCGGCGGCATCGCAGTAACCGACCACAACGTCTTCGGCGGGGCACTCGAGGCCGTCGAGCTGGCCGCGAGCCGTGACCTCGTCGTGATCCCGGGCGAGGAGGTCAAGACGAAGGATCAGGGCGAGATCATCGGCCTTTTCCTCGAGGAGGAGATTCCACGCGGCATGTCGTTCAGCGATACGGTCGCGGCGATCCGGGAGCAAGGCGGCCTTGTCTACCTCCCCCACCCCTTCGATCGCATGCACGCGATCGCCGACCCGGCGACGCTCCACCGGCACGTGGCCGAGATCGACGTGCTCGAGGTCTTCAATGCGCGGCTGCTGCGCGAGTCGTTCAACGACGAGGCCCTCAGATTCGCGCGCAAGTACCGGCTGCTCCAGGGCGCCGGGTCGGACGCCCATGTCCTCCAGGGTGTCGGAACCGGCGCGGTCCGAATGCGGCGGTTCGAGGGTCCCGGAGGAGTTTCTGCTCTCGCTCCGCTCCGCCGAGATCCTGCGCCGGCCGAAGTCCCTCGCGTACCTCCAGTCGCTCAAGTGGGTCGCGCAGGTCAAGGAAAAGGTCCGTTAACGGGGAAGATCAAACCTGACCTCGTGCCCGCCGCCGTGCCCACCGACGAGATCTACCAGCGCTACCTGCAGAAGGCGATCGCCGAGATCAACGACCTCGGCGACGAGCTTCGTCGGGCAGGCGACGAGCTGCGCGTCCCGGTCGTCGGCTCGGGCCACCCGCTCGGCGACATCTTTCTCCTGAAGCTCGCTCCACAGCCGACGGAGATCCAGGAGGGCGTGGCGTTCTTCGGGCGCACGGGCCAGGCGATTCTCAAGTCGCTCCAGCGGCTGCACGTCGACCCCATGGCCGTCTACGGGACGAACTGCCTGAAGTTCGGGACCGAGGATCCCGCCGATGCCGCCGCTTGGCTCACCCGTGAGCTGCACATCGTCCAGCCCAAGCTCGTCGTCGCCATGGGCGAAGGGGTCGTGGAGTTCCTGAACGACCTCGGCTTCCCGCTCTCCGAGCCGCTCTCTGGCGAGTCGATCGGCACGCTCCAGCGCTTCACGCCGACGATCGAAGCCCTCGTGACACCGGGCATCGACGAGTCGCTCGACGAGCAGGCGGAGAAGACGAGGTTCTGGAATGCCTTCAAGGCGCTCGGCCCCTGGTGGGCGGAGCAGCCGCCGTATTGACGCGCGAGCGTGCGCTCGCGCTCGCCGGCGTCCTCGCCGCGCTCGTCGCTTACGGCGCGCTGGCGGAGCAGCTGCCCGAAGTTCCGGCTCGTGCCGACCTCGCGGTCGTCGCGCTTCTCGTCCTGCCGGCGTTCATGTCCGCGATCTGGCTCGCGCTCCCGCTCGTACACATCCGTCGCCCGCACCTGCTCGCGGGGGCCGCGGCGCTCGCCGGCGTCGTCTGGCTCGTCCTCGAGCTCGCCGGTGCCGACTCCGCTTCGAACGTCGCCAAGTTCGCGGCGTTCGCGCTCGCCGGCCTCTGGTTCGTCGCGCTGTTCGAAGAGCTCTGGTGGGTCGTGCTCGTCGCCGCGATCGTGCCCTGGATGGACGTCTGGTCGGTCGCCCTCGGGCCGACGCGCTACGTCGTCGAGGAGCAGCCGGGGTTCTTCGAGGAGATCTCCGTCGCGTTCGCGCTCCCGGGCGAGAGCAGCACGGTGAACCTCGGGCCGCCGGACGTCATCTTCTTCGCGCTCTTCCTCGCGACGGCCGCGCGCTACCAACTCCGCGTCGCCTGGACCTGGCTCGCGATGACTGGCTTCCTCGCGCTCACCCTCGTGCTCGTCTGGGAGTGGGACGTCTTCGGCCTCCCTGCTCTGCCCGCGGTCTGCCTCGGGTTCCTGGCCGCGAACGCGGATCTGCTCTGGCGCAACGTTCGCGACACGTGGCGCGACCGCGCGACCGCGTCGTAGTGGCGAGGCATGCCTCGCCCTATCCGCGTGTGAGCAAGGAGACCGATTCGACGTGCGGCGTGTGCGGGAACATGTCGACGGGTCGCGTGCGCACGAGCGCATACCCGAACTCGTCGCGGAGCACCTGGACGTCCGAGGCGAGCGTCGTGGGGTTGCAGGAGACGTAGACGATCCTGTCCGCCTGGAGCTCCCCCGTGCGGCGCAACGCCTTTCCGGCGAGGCCCGCGCGCGGTGGATCCACCACGACGACGTCGGCCCTCCCGGCCTGCTCCTGAAGCTCCTCCAGCGACTGCCCCACGTTTCCGGCGAAGAAGCGGGCGTTCTCGATCCCGTTGAGATCGGCGTTCTCGATCGCGCAGGCGACCGACTCCTCCGAGATCTCCACGCCCCACACCGCCTTCGCCTCGCCCGCGAGCGCGAGCCCGATCGTGCCCGTGCCGCAGTAGAGATCGAAGACGTTCTCGGCTCCGGTGAGCCCCGCGTACTCACGCGCGAGCTCGTAGAGGCGCGCCGCCATCTCGGTGTTCGTCTGGAAGAAGGCACCCGGGCGGATGCGAAACCGCAAGCCCAGGATCTCCTCTTCGATTGCATCGTCTCCCCAGAGGAGCCGCGAGGGAACGTTCGTGCGTTCGGCGGGCGTGTCGTTGACGGCCCAGTACACCGACCGCACCTCGGGGAAGCGGCGCAGGACGTCCACGAGATACCCGGGCTCGAAGCGCTCGCCCGGTGCGGTGACGAGCAGCGCGAGGACTTGCCCGGTGTTGCGCCCTTCCCGGTACACGAAGTGACGGAGGTAGCCCTGCCCCGTCTCCTGGTCGTACGACTCGAGCTTCTCCTCGCGCGCCCACTCGCGCACCGCGAGCCGGACGGAGTTCCCGAGGTCGGTCGTCAGGAGGCACTCCTCGATCCCGATGACCTCGTCCCAGCGCCCGGCTCGGTGGAAGCCGAGGTCGACGCCGTCCTCGCCTTGCGTGAACGAGTACTCGAGCTTGTTCCGGTACCCGAACTGCGCGACCGCGGGGACGATGGGCTCGAGCGGCGGATCCGCAAACCGGCCGATGCGAGTGAGCGCGTCGCGCACCTGCTGCTCCTTCGCCGCGATCTGGGCGTCGTAGCCGAGATCCTGGAACCGGCACCCGCCACAGACGCCGAAGTGGCGGCACGGTGCCTCGACGCGCTCCGGGCTCGGCTCGAGGACGGCCTCCGCGATCGCCTCGGCGAACCCGCGCTTCGTCTTCGTGACGCGTGCACGGACGCGGTCGCCCGGAAGCCCGCCCCTCACGAAGACGACGAAGCCGTTCAGGCGTGCGACACCGTTCCCGCCGTACGCGAGCGAGTCGATGGAGAGCTCGAGCTCCTCCCCCTTGCGGACGGGAGCGGCCACGAGGGCCAGCGTACTCTCAGCCGAGCACCGAGACGTACGCCGTGCGGTCCCGCGGGCCGTCGAACTCGCAGAAGAAGATCCCCTGCCACGTGCCGAGCGCGAGCGAGCCGTCGGCGCGCAGCGGGATGACGACGCTCGGTCCCATGAGACCCGCGCGGATATGCGTCGGCGCGTTCTCCTCGCCGAGCTCGACGTGCTCCCAGCCCCAACGGTCGTCCACCAGCCGCTCGAGCGCCTTCTCGAAGTCGCGCGCGACTGCGGGATCGGCGTGCTCGTTCACCGTCACTCCCGCGGTCGTGTGCGGGACGTAGACGAGGATCGCCGACCCGCGCTCCCCGGCGACGGCCTCGCGCACCTGCTCCGTGATGTCCACGAGCTGGCTCCGCCGCTGGGTTCGCAGCCGGACCTCCTGCACGTGTCCGGACCTACAGCGCGCCGCCCGCCGCGGGCGGAGCCCCCTGCTCGAGCGGACTTTCTCCGCCGCCCGAGTTACGCGCGAGATACTCCTCGACGGCCAGGAGGTTGTCCTTCCCGCGCTCGACGACCTGCAGCAGCTCGGTCATGGAGGCGACCTCCTCACGCTGCTCCTGGAGGAACCAGTGGAGGAACTGCTCGCCGACGAGCTCGCCTTCCTCACGCGCGACGCCGACGAGCTCGACGATCTGCTCGGTGACGCGCTTCTCCTGCTCGAGTGCGAGCGCGACGGGCTCGACGGCGCTCTTGAAAGACGTCTTCGGCACCGCGACGCCCGGGATCTCCACGGCCGCGTCTGCGTCGAGCAGGTACTGCACCATCATCATCGCGTGATTCCGCTCCTCGACCGCCTGGCGGTAGAAGTGGGACGCGAGCTCGCGAAGCGACTGGTCGTCGTAGTAGACCGCGATGGCGACGTACTGCTGCGACGCCGCAAACTCGTGGCCGATCTGCTCGTTGAGCGAAGAGGCGAACGTCGTCACGGCGCGACTCTATCGCGCACCAGGGGAGTGCCCGGTTAGCATCGATCCCGGCTCGATGACCTTCGATGACAACGTCCGTGCGGCGCTCGACTCGCTCCCGCCGAACATCGCCTCGGCCCTGAAGAACGTCGCCGTGGTCGTCGAGGACGAGAACGCGGACGATCCCGATCTCTTCGGCCTCTACCACGGCGTACCCCTGCCCGAACGCGGCGACGGAGTCGGGACTGCTCCCCGACAAGATCTCGATCTACCGGCTACCGCTCGAGGACAGCTTTCCCGACCCTCGGGAGCTCCAGGAGGAGATCCGGGTGACCGTCCTCCACGAGCTCGCGCACTACTTCGGGCTCGACGAGGACCGCATCGCCGAGCTCGGCTACGAGTGAGGTTTCGGGCGCCACGGCGGCGGGAATGTCGCCGTCGAGGAGGCCGTTGTAGACAACGTGACCATCGCAGAGATCCACACTGAGATCGAAGCACTCTCGGAGCAGCGGCAGGAGCTCTGGCATCGCCTCTCGGATGGGCTCGATCACGGTGCTCAGACCGAGCTCAAGGACGTCGATTCCAGGCTCACCGAGCTCTGGGAGGTTCTTCGAGGCGAGAAGGCACGCCTGCGTTTCGGCGAGCGAGAGGACATCGTTCGCCGCGCGCGCGCGGAAGAGCGCCTCGAGCGCGCCGCGTAGCGGCCTAGCCACCGAGAACCGCGAGCTCGGGACGTCCGACGCGTGAATATCATCGACGCGTGGTCCGACTCGGCCGTGGCGAATCGACTCCAGCATCGATCCAAACGGAGCTGCAGCGCCTGCAAGCGATTCGCCTCGCGGCAGAGCAGGAGCTCGGACGCCTGCGGAGCGAGCTGGGCGAGCGAGTGGCAGCCGTCGAACGACGCGAGCGCGAGCTCGCCGACGCGCTCGCGAAGGTCGCGAAGGGGAAGGGCCCTCCCGCTTCGCCCGGAACCGACGAGGCGCTCGTGCATGCTCAGGTCGCCCTCGCCGCCCGCGCGCAGGAGCTCGACAAGCGGGAGGCCGAGCTCGGAGCGCGCGAGGCGGCGATCGTCGAGCTCGAGGCCGATCTCGCTCGGAGGGCAGCCGGAGAAGTCGTGGTCGAGCCCGACGAGCGACTCGCGCAGATCGAGGCGCGCCTGAAGGCGCTCCAGGAGGCCGAAAGGGCGTTCGCGCGGACGCAGGCGGAGCTCGCCGTCGCGAGCGACGAGCTCGCGGTGCGCGAGGCGGAGCTCCGCGAGCGCGAGCGGGCGCTCGAAGCCGGTACGGCTGCTGCTTCGGGCTCGCTGGGCCCAGGGATGAGCGCTGCGGACCTGGCCGATCTCGACGACCGCCTCCGGCGGCTCGAGCACGAGACCCGCTCGGCGTCCACGGAGCGCACGTTCGGGGACGGCCTGCGGATGCTCGAGCGCAAAGGCACTCGCGGCACTCCTCCGAAGTAGGGCGAAAGACATCTCGCCCCGCCCACTCTGAGCGGGCGCAAGCTAGTTCAGTCGCTCGAGCTTCGCCCGCGCGGAATCGACGGCGCGCTGCGCTTTCGCCCGCTCTCGCTCTGCGGCGCGGACGGCCTTCTCGGCATCCGCGAGCACCCCCTCGGCCTCGGCGAGCTCGGCTCGTAGAGCTTGCTCGCGATCTCGGCGTTTCTTCTCCTCCCGCTCGGTGCGTGCGTCCTTCGTCGACGTCGTCCGCTCGCGCGCTTTCCGCTTGGCGGGCATGCCCGGGACCGCTGCGAAGCCGGCGACTTCCTGCTCCTCGACGAGCGCGCCGCGAGTCAGCGCCGCGCGCGTGTCCTCAGAGGCGACCGCGCGCCGGAGGAGATCGTGAACGCGTCGCCGCATCGCGTCGGTCGCTCCCTTCCCGGTCGGGCTGACGCGCGCGACGCCGACCTCCGCCAGGAGATCGAGTGCCTCGTCGAGCTCGCGCACCGCGGCTCGAAACGCTTCGAGGTCGCCCTTCGCCTGCGCCTTCTCCACCTTCTCCGCAGCCTTGGCCGCGCCCGTGGCAGCCTTGGGCCGGTCGCGTGCGGCGCGGTTCACAGCGAGCACGACGACCGAGGGCTTCCGGAGCCCCGCCACCGCCGCCGCTTCGGTGCTCCTGCCCTCCTCGCGCAGCTGCTCGACGAGCCGCTTGCGCTCGGCGACGAAGTCGTCCGGTGAGACAGCGAGGAGCTTCTCCGACTCGGGCGGCAGTTCGCTCACGCCGGCCAACCCTAACGCCGCCCGCCCGACCGCCTCTAAACTTGGTGACCCTGGGGCGTTAGCTCAGCTGGGAGAGCGTCGGCTTTGCAAGCCGAAGGTCACCGGTTCGATCCCGGTACGCTCCATCCATATCACTCCTCAGAACCCCTGCAAATGCGGGGCTCTGGCGTTCCTGGGAGCGTTCTCGGAACGGTGCGTGGTGACCCCAAAGGGCCTCCGTGGTGACCCTACGGGGCAGCAGCCCTTTCGAGTTGGGCCAACCCACCACCCCTGCCACGACTACCAGCGTGGCAGCCGCTCAGGAGAGGCGCTTCCGCACGAAAGCGATTGACCTATTTGGGTGCAGCGACGGCCCGCAGATGGCTCGTACATTCCAAACCAGATAGTCGAGACCGTTTCCGCCAAGAGCGAGGAGAACACGTGATGTTTCGCAAGGCAAGACAGTTGGATGTGAGGCGGCTTGGCAGGGGGCGCGGCCGGCGCATTGCGCTGCTCACGGTGATGGCTGCTCTCGGTGCCGCGGCGTTCAGCGGGTAGCGCATCGGCCTACGGGAGCTTCTATGTCTCCGCAAGCGCGAACGTCTGGAGCTACTCCAACACGCTCGACGTAACCACACGCGCGTCGTAAACGGACTTCAGCTGCAGGCCGAGCTACGCGTGCGACAAGAACGTGCTGGTGGAAGTAGTGCTCCACCGCGGCTACAGCAAGTACTCCCCCATCGTCGGTCGCCGGTACGGTCAAACCGGACAGTACGGCTCGTCAGTCCGCAGCAGCTTCCGCCTGCCAAGCTGCCGGTACATCCCCCGGTTCCGCTCCCAGCCATACACCGTTGAGGTCAACGCGGTCGCTCCCGACGGGACCGAACGGAGCATCACACGCATGGTCACGCAGTTCTCATGCGCTCGCTGACCTAGGGAGTGCCGACATGCGGCAACCCCGGCGGCGCGCCATTGACGCTCGCCGACGAGGGTCGAGCAGATCGGACACGATCATGAGCCAGAGCACCAGACGCAGCAAGCACGGGTCGCCTGGGGAATCCCCGCGGCGGCCGTCTCGAATTGGCAGTCGACCTCGGTCACGATCGACCACCTGTCCGGAACATCAGCGACCGTGATGCTTTCTCTTGTCCCGCTGTTCGACTCCTCGGGGCAGTCCGGGACCCATCACGATTCGCATCATGGGATACCGCTAGTGAGCCAGCCGGAACCTCCCGCGGCGCAAGACCTCGACGCCTATCGCGAGGCGGAGAGGAAGTGAGCACTCCCACGAACGCCCAGCTTTGGGAGTTAGCGGCGAACGGCGAGAAGGAGTCGCACAGGCAGTACGCTCTCGACACCCTCGGCGAGCGCATACATGCGCTGAAGACCGAGAACGAACGGCTGCGCCTCGAACGGGATAAGTTCAAGGTCCGCGCGTCGTCCCGATGATCACGTACATCGTCATCGGCCATTGCGACGGCCGAGAAAGAGGCGAGGTTCAGCGTTGACTACTCGGCGAGGAACATCGAGCTCGAGCCGACGGACCCGAGCGGCGTCGAGGACGACGTCGACGACGAGGCGAAGGAGCGCTGAGCAGCATGGCGCGACGGCTCCCCTACAACACTCCCCGGAACCGGGGGAGGGTGAGCAGCGCTGGACGATCCAGTTCGTACTCCCAGAGGACAACGACCCGATCTTCTCGAGCGAGTTCGTGATCTTCGCGCAGCAACGCGCGAAACGCGATTCCGCAGGAGCGGGATCGCGCCGCATGATCCTCGCCTTCGGCGGGGCAGATCCCTGAACGCATCCCGCTTTCACGGGCGGCAGCTGCTGTCGCCGTCCCGGCGACAGGTGTCTGTGCGTCGGCAGACGCCGAGACCCTCCCGCGGAAGCACGGCGTCGCGACGCTCGGTGCTCTCCGGGTAGGCGCCTAGCATTACTCCACGTGCATGAGGCGCGTGGTCCCGGGCAGCAGGGCGCGGTCAGGAAGCAGCCAGACCGGCAGCCGCTCGACGACTGGTTCGGCGACATCCCGAAGGAATGGAGCGAGGACGCGGCTGAGCTCGCTGAGCAGCGACGCGCAACGCCGTGCGCGAGGAACGGAGCGCACCGGAGAGCCACACCGAACGGGACGGCCTCGCCGTGAGCCCTGCGCAGGCTCTACCGGTCGCCACCACCGAGGCCCGCCGCGCGGCCGTCCAACGGCGGAGGGCCGTCGCCGCACTCGTGATTCTGCTGCTGGTCGGGCTCGCCGCCGCGGCGGCGGTCCTTCTCCTCCGCGATGGCGCGGAGCCTCCGGTGACACCGGCGCTAGAGTCCCCGATCGTCGCGACGCCGACGCCCACGGAGACCGACCCGGTGCCGACGACGCCCTCGACGACACCCAGCCCGACGCCGTGGCCGCGCCGAGCGAGAACGTACTGACGTACACGCTTCCCGAGGGCATGAAGCTCCAGCGCGGTGAAGGCGACGACGAGAGCGACCTCACCGTAAGCACCGCTCCCGAGCTCGTGGCCGAGCTCCAGCGTGCTACTTACGAGAGCCGGCTACGACCCCGGCAGTCCCGATGGAACATACGGTCAGAACACGGAGAAGGCAGTCATTGCCTTCCAGCAAGCGAACGGACTGTCGCCAGACGGGGTAGTCGGCCCAAAAACTGCAGACGCGCTGAGCAGGGCCGCCGTACGCGGCTGACACGACCCCTAGACGGATCACGTACGCGGGGTCCGGCGAAAGTCGCGAGTGGGCACCACCCAACAGTGAGTGGTTGGCACAACATTCGGCGCTGCCCATCGCTCTACGAAGCCGTTTCTCGGACGCGAAGGCGGCGTCATGGTCAACGCGGAGCAGCATGGAAACCCCACGCACAGAGCGGGTTTGCGGGCTGATCTCCGGCCTTGCGTGCCAGTGCTCACCCCACCCGCGCCTGATCCCATCGTCCTCGCGGGGCTTGTTACGGGCAGGGCGTACGCCTCCGAGCCGAGCTTGTGCAGCAGCTTCGTCGATCCCTCGCCGTCCGTGAACAGGAAGGTGACGGTGCCGGTCGGGAGATCGGATCGAGCGCCGTGTAATCGATCCCCGCAGCGGAGCTCGCGTCAGCGTCCCCACCGTCCCGTTGCGAGGGGCGCGGGGGACTAGCGAGTACGGACGAGGCCTGACGCAACGACGTAGGATCGGCGCCTTCAATGCCGTGAACCCGGATCGGCGAGTTGGACATGTACTACGAGGAGGTCGGGGATGCGAACGCGCCGCCGCTTGTCCTGCTGCACGGCGCGGGCGGGACCATCGACGATCCGATAGGCGGCTGGGCGGGTCTGGCACCGTCGTTCGCGGAGCGCCACCGCGTCGTCTCGGTTGAACACCGCGGCCACGGGCGGACGAACAACCCGGACGGGTACATGACCTTCGAGCAGATCGGCGAGGACATCGCCGAGCTCGTCACGCAGCTCGGACTTGGCGCGGTCCACATCGCCGGGATCAGCGATGGTGGCGTCATCGCGCTCGACTGCGCGCTCCGGCACCCAAGCTCACGCACACGATCACGGTGCTCGGGGGCAACTACACGACGAGCGACGACATCCGGGCACTTGCCGCGTCGATGGACCCGGACGCGATCGAACAGGCGGCGCCCGAGGCCGCTGCCGAGTTCGGGCGCCGCCACGACCAAGGCAAGGAGCCGGGCGCATGGAAGGACCTCATGCGTCAGATCATCGACAACAACACGAAGAACCCGTCTTGGACCGAGGATGATCTGCGACTGATTTCGTGCCCGACACTGCTCGTCGCCGGTGAGAACGACCCGTTCGCGACCCTCGACCAGATGGCAACGATGAAGCGGTCGATCCCGGGCGCGGAGTGGCTGATCGTCAACAACTCTGGACACCCGGTGCACTTCGAGCACCCCGAGATCATCGGGCCGAGGCTGCTCGACTTTTTCGAACGGAACGCCTGAGTGAGCGCACGCGGCTCGCTAACTCCGCTGGTCTCTGCCGATGAGACTGGATCGCCGCTCTCTCTGTACTAGCGTGTGCGGCTGTTTCCGGGAAAGGGAACGCGAGGAGGCCTGCGGCGGGATGGGCGGCGGAAGACGTCGAGCGGCGTGACCTACCGGGCGGGGTTCTCCCCGGATGCGCGGCCGCCGCATGACCGACGCGTTTCTGGCCCGACGGGGCTCCGCGCGGCGGCAGCGCGGCCGCCGGGTCGTTATGGGCCTGTTCTTCTTCCCCCGCGGCGGCTCGGCTCAGGTCGCGCGCGCACTCGGCCGCGCGCTGGCGCAGACGGGCTGGGAGGTGACGCTGGCGGCGGGCTCGCTCGGACAGGCGGGGGAGCAGACGCATGCGCCGACCTTCTACGGCGCGCTCGATCTGGTCACCGTCGACTATTCGCCCGATCGGCGGGGCAGCGAGAGCGGCGCGCCGTTCCAGCCGTCGTACGAGGACCGGCCGGGCGCGCCCGATCGCGTCTTCGCCACGGTCGACGACGACGCGTACGAGCGGCTGGTCGATGTCTGGGCGGACGCGCTCGACCGTGCCGGCGCCGCGCGCGCCGAGGTGCTTCACCTCCACCATCTGACCCCGGCCAACGAGGCCGCGCTGCGCGCCTTCCCGGCGGTGCCGGTCGTCGGGCAGCTGCACGGCACCGAGCTCGCGCTGCTGCGCGCGATCGAAGCAGGTGCGCCCGCCGGCTGGCGGTTCGCGGAGCGCTGGCACGAGCGCATGCGCAGGTGGGCGCACGCCTGCGAGCGGCTGATCGTTCCGCCCGGCGCGAGCGCCGAGATCGCACGCCTCCTCGCCCTCCCGCGCGGAGCGATGGTCGAGCTCCCGAGCGGTGTCGAGCTCGACCTGTTCCGGCGTCGGCCGCTCGACCGCAGGCAACGGCTCGCCCACTGGCGCCGGTGGCTGGTCGAGCAGCCGCTCGGCTGGGACGAGAGCGGCATTCCCGGCAGCGTCGCCTACGGGGACGACGACCTGTGGCCAATTCAAGAGGCGGAGGCGATCCTGCTCTACGTCGGCCGCTTCACGGCGGTCAAGCGGCTGCCGCTGCTGCTCAGAGCGCACTCCCAGGCGCTCGCGTGGCTCGGCCGGCCGCTGCCGCTCGTGCTGGTCGGGGGCAGCCCCGGCGAGTGGGAGGGCGAACACCCGCTCACGGTCGCCCGTGCACTCGGAAACAGGCAAGTCTTCCTCGCCGGCTGGCGGCCCCATCACGAGCTACCAGAGGCGCTGAATGCCGCCGACCTGCTCGTGCTTCCCTCCGTCGCCGAAGCGTTCGGGCTCGTCCTCGTCGAGGCGATGGCTTGCGGCCTGCCGGTGATCGCCGCCGACGCGCACGGACCCGCCCAACTCGTCGCCGCGGGAACGGGCTGGCTCGTCCCGGCCGACGACCAGCACGCGCTCGCAGAGACGCTTCTGGCTGTCGCCTCCGACCCGCGAGGAGCGGAAGCGGCGCGGCAACCGCGCCCACCAGCACAGCCGGGCGAGCTACGGCTGGCCGCTGATCGTCGCCCGCGTCGTCGACATCTACGACAGCTCGCGGGCGGCCTCGACGCGCAGCAGGCTGCGCGCACCTGAGGCTCTCGAGCGCGCACGGATTCACCGACTCGTCGCCAGACGGTTTCCGGAACGCAGCGAGGTCGGCGGTCACCAGTTGCTAGCGTCGGGAAGCGGGTGCCGATGCCGACGCTCGCCATTCGGTATGAGCTTCTCCGCCATCGTCTCCGAGACGGAGTGGAGACAACCGTCTACGTCGTGCGCTACCCGCGGCCGCAGACGAGGCTGAGCGTCGAGCACTTCGCGGTCCCCAGCGACTCGACCGTGGTGCCGACGATCCGGCGTCCGAGAAGCGATCGTCGGCGGCTTCTTCGTCCGCCCGCACGGGCCGCCGCTGGGCGAGCTGTGGATCGGCGGCTGCCGGATCGAGACGGAGCCTGTTCTCGACCCGTACGGAGGAGCGCGGGCGGCGATCTACGTCGACGAGGGGGCGATCCACATCGGCCCGCGTGCCGAGTTGCCGCCACGCCCAGCCGGCCACCTGCTGCAAGCCGGGCCAATGCTCGTCCGCGAGGGAGCCCTCCTCCGCGACCTGCACGACCCAGAGGGATTCGCCGCCGGCGCCCACCAGTTCGACTCGGACATCACCTTCGGCCGCCACCCACGAGCCGCTCTCGGTACCTCCGCTGACGAGCTGATCGCACTCGCCTGTGACGGCCGAAGGACCGGCGTCGACGCCGGACTCACGCTCGCCGAGCTCGCCGAGCTGATGGCCGACCTCGGCGCCTGTCAGGCCATCAACCTCGACGGTGGCGGCTCCACCGCGCTCATCCACCGCGGCCATCTCCTCAACCGACCCTACAACGCCAAGACCAACCGAGCAGCAACCCGCGCGCTGTCGCGACAGCCGCGATCTTCCATACCGCCCCAGCACAGTCCGCCCTCGGCGGAGCCGCGTAGCGAGCACACACGAACTCACCGGGCTCGCGCATCGGGCCGCTCCGCCTCTCGCGCGCACACGCGCGATAGAAGGCTTCAATTGGACAAAAGCCTCGGATCGAATCGTGCGCCACATCTATCTTCCCGGCAAGCCGAGCATGGCGGAGCAGCTTCGCGAGACTTGGCGGACGATCTGGACAGCCATTGAAGAGCTTCCCGTGGTTCGGGAGCTTGTCGGCAGGCAGTCATCAAGGCGGTCAGCAACGACACTCGCCCCAAAGCTGTCGGGGCGATCCTATGCGTGGGTCTTGGGAGAGACGATCGCTACCTCGAGCCGTCCTAGTCGAGCGCTCGTCCCTCGGCCGCGAAGGCTTTCACCTCGTCTGCTCCGAGGTGTGCCTCGAGCTCCGGCAGGAAGCGCTCCAGGACGGGCGCTTCGTATTCGTCCGGGGCCTCGTCACCGCGGGCAGCGTCTGCGGCGCCGAGTATGCGGGCCGCCGCCGCATAGGAGCCCTGTGCCACCGCGGTTGCCGCCAGGACCACCAGACATCGAGCCCGCGACCGGTCGTCCCCGAGCTCCGTGTAGACGTCGCGGCTCTCACGCGCGCGGGTCGCGGCGTCCTCGACCTCGCCGTCAACGAGCGCGATCTCGGCGAGCAAGAGCTGGGCTGCCGCTATGAACGCGGCCTCGCCGAGGTCTCGCGCCTGTCCCAGCGCGTCGTCGAACTCCCGGCGTGCGCGCGCGAGGTTGCCGCCGTGGTACGCGGTGAGCCCGAGGTTGTAGACGGCGTCCAAGACCAGAAGCGGGTCGCCGAGACGCCTGCGAAGGACAACGGCTTCCTCGTATCGGGTCACCGCCAACTCGTGCTCGCCTCGGGCCGAATGGACGTCGCCGAGCGCAGTCAGCGCTGCCGACGCGGCCTTGTCATCGTCGAGGTCGGCCGCGATCGCCACGGCCTCCTGCGCGACCTGCTCCGCTCGCTCGATCTCGTCGCGCCTCAGTGCCACGAAGCTCAGGTATGCGAGGACGCGCACTTCCTCGACGGCCTGGCCGCTTGCGTGGTACAGGTCTCGCGCCTCCTCGAGCATCGTTCCGGCGGCCTCCCAGTCACTCTGCGCAGCAGCTTGGTGGGCTGCCGTTCGCAGGCCCGCCGCTCGCACGTCGGCCGGCACGTCATGTGCGAGCGCCAGGGCCAGGGCGAGCCAGCGTCGCGCCTCGCCGACGTGCGCATGTGCACGCCAGAAGCGCTCGAGCGCGGAGATGGCACGAAGCGCGTCCGCGACGCGGCCGGCACCGAGTAGCCAGTCGAGCGCCGCCCGCAGGTTGTCGAGCTCGTGCTCGAGGCGCTCGTACCACTGCGCCTGGTCAGGCCCGGCGAGCTCGGCCTCCGCGGCGGTCGCGCGCTCGAGGAAGCGCTCCGCGTGCCGGCGCCGCAGGTCGTCGAGCTTCCCGTCAGAGGCAAGCCGCGCGAGCGCGTCCGCGCGCACGGTCTCGAGCATGAACAGCCGCACCTCGCCGTCGGAGACGTCGCTCCGAAGGAGGCTCCCGGTCACGAGCCCCTCGAGGTCGGAGAGGAAGGTCGGGGAGCCGGACAGCGCACGCGCGTCGTCGAAGGAGCAGCCTCCGGTGAAGACGGCGAGCGTCTGGTGCAGCTCCTGTTGGCTCTCGCTCAAGAGGCTGTAGCTCCAGTCGATCGTCGCGCGCAGCGTGCGCTGCCGGGCGGGGAGGTCGACCGGACCCTCCATGTCGAGCGTGAGCCCCTCGTCCAGCGCGAGCAGGAGCTGCGGGGGCGGGAGGACGGCGAGCCGCGCGGCGACGAGCTCGATGGCGAGCGGGAGCCCGTCCAGGCGCCGGCAGATCTCCCGTACCGCGGGCAGCACGTCCGCGTGCAGGATCACCCCGCGCGCCGCCGCGAGCTCGGAGAAGAGGGTCGAGGCGTCGTAGACGGACAGCGGCCGGAGCGGTACGACGTGCTCGCCGGAGAGGCGGAGCGGCGCGCGGCTCGTGATCAACAGGTCGAGGTCCGGCGCGCGGTGGAGAAGCGTGGAGATGTACCCGGCCGCCGCGGTCAGGTGCTCGAAGTTGTCGAGGAAGAGCACGGCGCCCGTGCCCGCGAGCGTCTCGGCGACGCCCTCGAGGACCGGCCTGCCGTCGGCGTCGCGCACGCCGAGCACATGGGCGATCGTGGCCGGGACGAGCTCGGGATCGGACACGGGGGCGAGGCCGACGAGGTGCACCGGCCGCTCGATCGCGCTCAGCGCGGCGACCTCGAGCGCAAGCCGGCTCTTGCCGGCGCCGCCGGGTCCGGTGATCGTGACGAGCCGCACGTCCGCGCGCGCCAACAGCGACAGGGTGGAGGTCAGGTCCTGGCGGCGGCCGACCAGGCGGTGGTGGAGCGGGGGCAGCGCTGAGCCGCCGAGCGTGCGCAGCGGCGCGAACCCCTCCTGCAGCCCGGCGGCGACGAGTTGGAAGAGCTGCTCGGAGCCGGGGACGTCCTTCAGCCGGTGGCTCCCCAGCGGGCGGAACGAGAGCTCGGGATCGGCGTCGCCGACGACGTCGCGGGTCGACCTCGAGACGACGACCTGACCGCCGTGGGCGGCGGCGCAGATCCTGGAGGCGACGACGACGTCCATCCCGATGTAGCCCTCCTCCCCGAGGTCGGGCTCGCCCGTGTGGATCCCGATCCGTAGGCGCACGACGCCGTCCGGCGCCCACGCCTCCTGCTCCAGGGCGCGCTGGATCTGCGTCGCGGCGAGCACGGCCTCCCGCGCGCGGGCAAAGGCGAGGAAGACGCCGTCACCGGCCCAGTCGACCTCGCCGCCGTCGTGAGTCGAAGCCGCCTCGCGGACGAGCTCCCGCAGGCGGGCGCGTACCGGCGCGAAGCCGCCTCGGAGCGAGTTCAGGAGCCGCGTCGAGCCCTCGATGTCCGCGAAGAGCAGGGTGACGGTGCCGCTGGGCAGCCTCGTCCCCGGATGGCCCGGAACAGACATGACCGAGCGAGTCTACGGAGCCGTGTCCAGGCGGTCTAACCGCGAGCCGGACATACCCGGATCCGGGGCCTGCGGCGATCGCTGGACGGCAGGCGAAGCCGGGCCGCCAGTTTCTTCAGCCACCGCACGTGCGGGGAGCTGACCCACGCCGAGCTGCGCTGCGCCCGTTGCAGCAGGCCGCTCCACGCCAGCGACGTCGACGTCGAGCCCGGCCCCGGCGCGGTTGTCAACCGGCTCGACAGCGGCTCAGGGCGTCGCGCCACCCAGCTTGCAGCCGGCTAGCCTCCCTCGGGGGCAGCTCGGGGTTATACCGGGTACCCGCGCGCCACAGGCCTGCGACGTCCTGACGCGTCCAGAGGCCGATCCCGATTCCGGCAAGCGCCGCCGCTCCCAGCGCTGTCGTCTCCGGCTCGGCCGCGACCTCGACCGGAATGCCGAGGAGGTCGGCTTGGAACTGCATCACGAACTTGTTGGCGGTCGCTCCTCCGTCGGCGCGAAGCGTGTCGAGGTCGAGAGCCATCGCGTCGAGCACGTCGCGCGTCTGGTACGCGATCGCCTCGAGGGCGGCGCGGACGAGATGCTCCCTGCGGGTGCCTCGGGTGAGCCCGCAGACGAGTCCCCGTGCGTCCGGCTCCCAGTGCGGCGCCCCAAGGCCGGTGAGCGCAGGGACGAAATAGACTCCGTCGTTCCCGTCGAGCGAGAAGGCCATCGCTTCGCTCTCCGCCGCGTTCGCGAGCAGCCCGAGCCCGTCGCGGAGCCACTGCACCGCCGCGCCGGTGACGAAGATCGAGCCCTCGAGGGCGTATTCGGGCTCGTCCACGAGCGCCGCCGCCGTGCGGACGATCCCATCCGGCGCCGGCCGATCGGAGAGCGCAAGGACGAAGCTTCCCGTCCCGTAGGTCGCCTTCGCCTGTCCCTGATAGAAGAGTGCCGCCTGCTGGTCGCCGGCGACCCCGGCGATCGGGAGCGTCGTCCCGAGCAGCTCGCCCTCCGCAGCGACTCCGGCCGACGGCCGGATCTCGGGCAGGAGAGCTCGATCGACTCCGAAGATGTCGAGCAGCTCGTCGTCCCACTCGAGCGTCTCGAGCGCGACGAGCAGCGTCCGTGAGGCGTTCGTCGCGTCCGTGACGTGCGCCGAGCCGCCCGACAGCCGCCAGACGAGCCACGTGTCGACCGTCCCGAACGCGAGCCCGTCCCGCCGGTCGACGGAATCCAGAAGCCATTCGAGCTTCGTCGCCGAGAAGTACGGATCGGGCTCGAGGCCGGTGCGCTCACGGAGGAGGTCGCGCGGAAGATCGCGACAGCGCTCGGCGGTTCGCCGGTCCTGCCAGACGATCGCCCGCTGTACGGGCCGGCCGTTCTTTCGCTCCCAGAGGAGCGTCGTCTCGCGCTGGTTCGCGATCCCGACCGCGCGGAGGTCGCGTGCGTCGACGCCCGCGTCCCGCACCGCCTCCCCGGCAGCGCCGAGCACGCTCTTCCAGATCTCCTCCGGATCGTGCTCGACCCAGCCCGGCCGGGGAAAGTACTGCCGAAGCTCCCGGTAGCCGCGGCCGAGGGGCCGCAGATCCTCGCCGACGACAAGACAGGTCGTGCCAGTCGTCCCCTGGTCGATTGCGAGGATCACAGCCCAGCCGCCGACCCGCTACGACGTGGGGATCTGCTTCTCTGGATCCCAGAAGGGCATCGGCACGACGGTGGCGCCTCGCCGGCCCCACTCGCTATCGACATCGAGCTGCGTGCCGAGCCCCGACAGCTGGACCGGCAACCACGCGTAGCCGATGTTCCTCTCCAGCCGGGGCGAGTAGACCGCAGAGGTGACCTTCCCAACGCGCTCGCCGCGGACCGTGACGGGCCATTTGACGAAGTTCAGCGTGGGGAAACGATCGCCGTCGATCTCCACCCCGACGATCCTCCTGCTCACGCCGTCCTCCTTGATCCGCCGCAGCGCATCACGCGCGACGCAGTCGACTTCGAGGTCGACGAGCCGGTCCAGTCCCAGCTCGAAGGGATTGTTTTCGAACGTCATATCGGCGCCCCAGTTGAAAATGCCGCCCTCGATCCGCCGGATGTCCGACGGACCTGTCGGTCGGATGTCGTAAGGCTCGCCGGCCTCCATGATCAGCTGCCACAGGTCGTTGCCCCGCGCCGAGTCGCAGAGGTAGACCTCGTAACCGATCTCGGAAGTCCAGCCGGTTCGGGTCACGACCACCGGGATCCCCGAGACCTCGGTCTCGGTGAAGAAGTAGTACCTGAGCTCGGCTATCTCGTCGCCGAAGAGGTCGCGGACGACATCCCTCGACTTCGGACCCTGGATCTGAAGCGGCGAGACGTCGAGTTCCTTGAGCTCGACGTCCATGCCCGCGTGCGCCGCGAGCCCCTTGGCGTAGAGGAGCACGTCACTCGAGGCGAGGGCGAGCCAGAACCGGTCCTCGTCCATCCGCGTCAGGACGGGATCGTTGAGGATTCCGCCGTCAGGGGCGGTGACGAGCACGTACTTCGCCTGCCCGACGGCGCACTCGGCGAGATTGCGAGGCGTCATGAGCTGCGTAAACCGGAAGCCGTCGGGGCCCGCGACCTCCAAGCACCGCTCGACCGCGACGTCCCAGAGCGTGACGTGATCGACCAGGTGCCAGTACTCGGCCTCGAGGTCGTCGAAGCGGATGGGGAAGAGCATGTGGTTGTAGACCGTGTAGCCCTTCGGTCCGTACCGCTGCTCGGCTTCATAGAACGGCGAACGGCGGATGCGGGCGCCGCACTGGACGAGGCTCATGTCGAATTCGGTCATGCCGGTCGGTCCTCCTAGAGCTCGATGCCAAAGCATCCTGAATCATCACGGCGTCTGTTCGTAGCGTCGTCCCTCCGTGGCCGAGGTTCTGGATCAGGACGCTCTGCGCATGATGTAGTCGGTCAGCGGAGCCGGGGAGCGATCAGGAGACCGGCGGACGTGTCGCGGGCAGCAGGTGAACGCACCTACGACGGCGTGGCAGCCGCGGGCGGCTCGAGCGCGGCCTTCGCGGCCGCGACGCGCTCGCGTCGTGCCTGGGTCAGCTCCTGCAGGAAGATCTGGACCGTCGCGGCGAGGGGCACGGCGGTGAGCGCGCCGAGCACGCCGAGCAGTGCGCCGAACAAGGTCACGGCGACGATGATGAAGAAGCCCGAGAGGTTGACCGCCCTGCCCTGGATCTTGGGGGTGAGGATGTTGTTCTCGACCTGCTGGTAGACGAGGACGACGACGAGCATGATGATCGCGGCCACGAGCCCTTCCTCGGCCCAGAGCGTCGGCACGAGGATGAAGCCGGCGATCGTTGCCCCGATGTTGGGGATCATGTCGAGCAGCCCCGCGATCACGGCGAGCCCGAGCGCGTAGCTCGAGCCGAGGAGCCACGCAGTTACCCCCTGCGTGGTTCCGGCGATCGTCGCGATGACCACCACGCCGATCGCCCAGCGGGACACCGACTCGGTGACCCGCTCCCACACGCCCAGCCAGCGCTCGTCCTCACCGGGCATGAGCATGCTCGCGAGCGCGCGCTTCAGGTTCCCGATGTCGCTGAGGAGGAAGAGGCAGATGAAGAGGATCGTGAACGCGGCCAGGAACACCCCGAAGAAGCTGCCGGCGACACCGAGCACGGCGCTGATCGTGTCGGGCACGGAGGCCGAGACCGTCTCCGCGCCAGCCTGGACGTTCTCGGCGGCGCCGGTGTCGCCGAGGAAGTCGAGCTCCCCGGACTCGCGCAGGCTCTCTACGGTCGCCGGCAGGTCCTGGAGGTAGTCGCGCACGCTTCCGACGAGTGGAGCGAGCAGCACGAGGGCGAGGAGCGTGACTGCGACGGCAGTTCCCAGCACGGTCACGGTCGCGGCGAGCCCGCGCGACATGTTCGTCTTCGCCATCACGAAGCGCACCGGATACTCGAAGACGAGCCCGAGGAAGATGCCGACGAAGACGATCAGGAACGTGTCGCCGATCGCCCGGAAGGCGACCAGCACACCGATCGCCGCGGCGACGAGCAGGATCGTCCGCATGGGCACTAGCAACTCGACTCGCCGGGTGCCGCCCGGGTCCATGCCGCGGAAGCCTACGCCGCCCGGCGGCGGGATCCGGGGCGCCTGCCACGACAGACGCCGATCTAAGGCGCCCCGTCTCATCGGCGCGGCGTGAACGCCCGCAGCTCATCAACGCCGGGCTGGACGATCCCGACGTCGGAATCGGCTGATTCAGCCGGGCGCGGCGGAGCGCGGCGCTGTTCGCTCCGCGTTTCGGTTCGCGAAGACGTTGTCGACCGCCGCTCGCAGCCCGACGGCCAGTGCGCCGGTGAGGACGGCCGCATCGCCGAGGCCCGACACCTCGACGCGTGGTGGATACGGCAACCAGCGCGCGAGGTTGGTCCGGATCGGATCCAGGAGCAGGTCGGCGTTGACGCCGATCCCGCCGCCGAGGACGACGAGCGCGATGTCCGTGACCGCCGAGATCGGGGCGATGTGGAGCGCGATCCGCCGCGCCTCTTCGTCGACGACCGCCCGCGCAATTTCGTCTCCGGCCCGGGCGGCCGCGAAGATGGCGGGCGCTTCGTATGGCGCGCGAAGCACCGTCCGCGATCCGTTCTCGGCCACGAGCCGAGCCGCGAGAGCGGAGACGGCCGCCGCACAGGGATCGATGTCGTCGTCCCGGCCCGCTGCGACGAGGTCGACCTCGCCGGCGGCGCCGTTGCGACCACGGTGCAACTCGCCTCGCAGAACGAGCCCGGCGCCGAGCCCCGTTCCGACCGAAAGGAAGACGAAGTCCTCGACACCGTCCGCGACTCCGCGCCAGCCCTCGCCGATGGCAGCGAGGTTGATGTCGTTCTCGACCGTCACCGTCAGCTCGAGGCGCGCGCGCAGCTCGGCGCCCCAGTCGCGGCCCTCGAGCCCGGGCACGTTCGTGGCCAGTCGCAGCAGGCCGCTGTCGGTCTCGACGACGCCCGGTACTCCGACGACGGCGCCGTCGATCAGCTCCGTTCCGAGGCCGCTGGCGTCGGCGAGGGACGTGCGCAGCTCGGCGATCGTATCGATCGCTTCTGCCGCGTCGGCGCCGTCCAGCTCGACGTCCTGCCGTGCTCGGACGTCGCCGCGAAGGTCACAGATGGCTCCGCGTAGGAAGCGGGCGCCCAGGTCGAGCCCGAGCACGAGCCCCGCCTCCGGAACGAGCTCGAAAAACGTTGCGCCGTAGGTGGGGCGGCCGGGCTGCGGTGGGGTCTCGCGCACGAGCCCAGCCTCGAGCAGCGACTGGAGCGCGAGCGAGACGGTGGGCTTCGAGATGCCGGCGCGCCTGGAGATCTGGGCCCGCGAGATCGGTGCCCCGCTCCGGATCGTCTCGAGCACCGTGCGGTGGTTGAGATCCTTGAGGAGCGGCGGGATCGCAGCGCTCGGACGGGAGGTTTTGGCCATCTCGGTAGGAAACCTTATCTCCCGCGAGGCCTCTTGTCAGCACCGATCGGGTTCTACTTGACTTTTGAGGGGCAGAGGTTCAGAGTCGCGTACGGAAAGCTTACTAACTTGCTCGGCGGGAAATGCGTGCCCGCCGGCCGGAGGGCGCGGACGAGCTCCCTCGTCCACGCGAGGAGGTCACATGAAACGCGTAGCGACGACAGTCATCGTGCTCGCGGCGCTCGTGCTCGGCACGGCCGCGGTCGCAAGCGTCTCGCGGGGCGCGGACCCGTCGACGACCGCCGCGCAGGCAGCGGGGGCCCAGACCGAGCTCACGGTGTGGGTCGGGTGGAGCGCGCGCGAGCTCGACGAGTTCAAGAAGGTCGTAGCCGAGTACGACCGCAGGAACGCGGAGGTGGAGGTCAAGGTCGTCGGCTCGATCTCGGACGACAAGATCATCGCCGCGATCAAGTCCGGGAACGCACCGGATGTCGTGAGCTCGTTCGACTCCTCCAACGTCGGCATCTACTGCGGCACCGGGGCGTGGGTGGATCTCGCTCCGTACCTCAAGCAGGACAAGATCAAGATGAACATCTTCCCGGCCGCGACGAGGTACTACACGCAGTACGGAGGCAAGCGGTGCGCGCTTCCGCTGCTCGCGGACGCCTACGGCTTCTACTACAACAAGGCGCTCTTGAGGAAGGCGGGCATCACGAAGCCCCCGACGACGTTCACGCAGCTGACCCAGTACGCGAAGCGCCTCACGGTGCGCAACAGCGACGGGTCGCTCAAGGTGGTGGGCTTCAACCCGTTCTGGGGCTGGTACCAGAACACGCCGGGCGTCTTCTCCTCGTTCTGGGGCGTCAAGTGGTTCGACGGGAAGGGCAGGTCGGTCCTCCGCAAGGATCCGGCGTGGTCCGACATGCTGCGCTGGCAGAAGAACCTGGTCGACTACTACGGCCACAACAACCTCGTCAAGTTCAACGCTGGCGCGGGGGACGAGTTCTCGGCCTCGAACGCGTTCGAGTCGGGGAAGGTCGCGATGCACATCGACGGCGAGTGGCGAACGGCGTTCATCGCTGCCGAGAATCCCAAGCTCAACTACGGGACCGCTGCGGGGCCCGTCAACCCGAAGAAGAAGAGCCTGTACGGGTCGGGCTACATCAACGGGACCATCATCGGCATCCCGAAGGGCGGTGACAACCAGGACGAGGCGTGGGCGCTCACGAAGTACCTGACCACGAACACGCACGCGCTGGCGACGTTCTCGAACGGGATCCGGAACGTTCCCTCCACGGCCGCGTCCGCGAAGTCGAAGGAGCTGAAGCCGGATGCGAGGTTCGACACGTTCCTGAAGGTCTTCAATCACCCGAAGTCCTCGACCATCCCGATCACGCCGGCCGGCAACGCCTACCTCGAGCTCATCTCGAGCTACCTGACCAAGTACCAGGCGGGCAAGGGGGGCGACCTGAAGTCTGGCCTGCAGAACGTGGACAAGCAGGTCGATGCCCAGATCGAGCAGGCGAAGAAGGGCGGCGGCAGGGTGCCGTGAGCACCGGCGCCCAACGACGATGATGCACTGACGGAGCGATGACGACGACACCCGTTGCCGAGGTAAAGGCCGCGCCGGCTGCGCTGGTGGTCGATCGCCGACGAGCCAGGAGAAAGGCTGCGTGGCGCAAGCGCCGCCTGGTCCTGGCTCTGATGAGCCCCTGGCTCGTCGGCTTCTCCGTCTTCGTCGCCTACCCGGTCGTGATGATCGTGTACCTCTCGTTCACGCATTACGACCTGCTCTCGCCTCCGCGCTGGATCGGCCTCGCCAACTACCGCTTCATCTTCGACGGGGACGCGCAGGTCGGAAAGGCCGTCCTGAACACGATCTGGATCACGGTCGCCTTCGCCACGCTGAACGTGCTCTTCGCCTTCGGAATCGCGATGATGCTGACGCGCGCACGACGCGGAGTCGGCTTCTTCCGCACCGTCTTCTACCTCCCCGTGCTCGTTCCGCCCGTCGTTGCGACTCTGGGCTTCGTCTATCTGCTCAACCCCTCGACGGGCCCCATCAACATCATCCTGGGCAAGCTCGGGATCGAGGGACCGCTCTGGTTCAACGATCCCGCGTGGTCGAAGCCCTCGCTCCTTCTGCTGTCGTTCTGGGGCATCGGCACCGCGATGATCATCTTCCTCGCCGCGATCCTCGACGTCCCGAAGCACCTGTACGAGTCGGCCGAGCTCGACGGCGCCGGGCCGTTCCAGCGGCTGTGCTGGGTGACGATCCCCTCGATCAGCCCGGTGATCCTGTTCTCCGTCGTGCTCGGCGTCATCTTCGGACTCCAGTACTTCACGCAGGCGTATGTCGCGGCGGCGATCGCCTCGGGCGACGCCTCGCAGGCCGGGGGGACGGGCGCCGACGACCTCGGGTACCCGCAGGAGTCGACCCTCTTCTATCCCGTCTGGCTCTACAACAACGGCTTTCGCTTCTTCCAGATGGGCTACGCGTCCGCGCTCGCTGTGCTGCTCCTCGCCGTCGCGTTCACCGTCACGCTGATCATCATCCGCAACTCGCGCCGGTGGGTGCACTACCACGGGGCGGTCCGCTGACATGACCGAGACCGCCGTTCGCCTCGAGACGCCGGCGATCGTGCGCCGGAAGCCGCCGGCGGCCGTTCGACGCCGCCGCTTCCTGATCGCGGTCGCCGATCACAGCCTGCTGATCGTCATCGCGGTGTTCTTCCTCGCACCGTTCGTCTTCATCGTCGCGACCGCGTTCATGACCCAGCAACAGGCGCTGTCGACGAGGCTCTGGCCCGATCCGTTCCGCTGGAGCAACTTCGTCGACGTCTTCACGACGGCGCCCCTCTGGCGTTGGACGCTGAACACCATGCTGTACGCGGGCCTCGGCACCCTCGGCGTGCTCGTCTCGAGCATCCCCGTCGCCTACGCGCTCTCGAAGCTGCGCTGGCGTGGGCGCGACACCGTCTTCCTGATCGTGCTGGTCGCGTTGATGCTGCCCCAGCAGGTCACGGTCGTGCCGCTCTACGTCATGTGGGTGAAGCTCGGGAACTTCACCGACATGGAGTTCATCGGCCACCTGTGGCCGCTGATCATCCCCCTCTGGCTGGGCGACGCGTTCGCGATCTTCCTGCTCCGGCAGTTCTTCCTGACGATTCCCGACGAGTACCTCGATGCGGCGCGGGTCGACGGCTGCGGAGAGTTCCGGATCCTGACGACGGTCGTCCTGCGCCTCGCCAAGCCAGCGATCGCGGCGGTCGCTCTGTTCTCGATCATCTACTCGTTCAGCGACTTCTTCCTGCCGCTGCTCTACCTGAGCGAGAACCCGGACAACTGGGTGGTCTCCATCGGGCTCTCCCAGTTCCGGACTCTGCATCAGGTGCAGTGGAATCTCGTCATGGCCGCGTCGCTCGTCGTCACGCTCCCCGTGATCATCCTCTTCTTCCTCGCGCAGAGGGCATTCGTCGAGGGAGTCACGCTGACCGGGGTGAAGGGATGAAGATCGCGGTCATCGGGGGCGGCTCGACCTACACGCCCGAGCTCGTGTCCGGGCTCTCGCGCGAGCGCGAGCGCATCGACGTTCGCGAGCTGGTGCTGCACGACATCGACCCGGAGCGGCGGGAGGTCGTCGGCGGGCTCGCGGCACGCATGCTCGCCCGTCAAGGCTTCGACGGCGAGCTGACGGTGACGGGCGAGCTCGAGCGAGCGCTCGACGGAGCTGACTTCGTGCTCGTCCAGATCCGCGTCGGCGGGCAGGCGGCACGCCTCTCCGACGAGACCGTGCCGCTCGCCTGCGGCTGTATCGGCCAGGAGACCACTGGGGCGGGCGGCCTCGGCAAGGCGTTGCGCACCGTCCCGGTCGTGCTCGAGATCGCCGACCACGTGCGCGAGCTCGCGGCCCCGGACGCGTGGATCGTCGACTTCACCAACCCGGTCGGGATCGTGACGCGGGCCCTCTCGGACGCGGGGCATCGCGCGGTCGGGCTCTGCAACGTCGCGATCGGCGCGCAGCGGTCGTTTGCCCGGATGCTCGGCGTCGAGCCGGAGCAGCTCGTCGTGGACCAGGTCGGGCTCAACCACCTCACCTGGATCCGCGCCGTCCACCTCGACGGGAGCGACGTGCTCCCCGACCTCCTCGCCTCGCACGGCGACGAGATCGCGGAGAGCGTGGACTTGCCGAGGCGCCTGGTGGACGAGCTCGGTGCCGTCCCCTCGTACTACCTGCACTACTTCTACCGTCACGACGACGTCCTCGGCGAGCAGCTCGACGGCGTCCCGCGCGCGACGACGGTCGCCGAGATCGAGCGCGGCCTGCTGGAGCTCTATCGCGACCCGAACCTGAACGAGAAGCCTGCCCTGCTCGAACAGCGAGGCGGCGCCTTCTACAGCGAGGCCGCCACCGGGCTCGTCGCGTCGCTCGTCAGCGGAGACGACGCCGTACACGTGGTGGACGTCCCCAACCGGGGAACGCTGCAGGGCCTGGCCGACGACGACGCCGTCGAGGTCCCCGCGAGGGTCGGCCGCGGCGGGCCGGAACCGCTGCCTCAGGAACCGCTTGCCCCCGAGCTGCTCGGGCTCGTGCAGCACGTCGCCGCGTACGAGCGGCTGGCGGCCCGGGCGGCGACGAGCGGCGATCCCGTCCTCGCGCGGAAAGCGCTGCTGACGCATCCTCTCGTCGGTCAGCATCCGCTCGCAGAGGAGCTCGCCGACCGGCTCCTGGAAGCGGGCAGCGAGTATCTGCCGCAGTTCGACCGTGGAGCGCTGGCATGAGCCGTAGGCTCGACGGAGGCTCCCAAGAGCGGAGGCGCCGGCTTCGCCGGCGCGGGAGCGGGAAATGAGCCCCGCAGCAGTTCTCGCGGTCGACGGCGGCAACTCGAAGACGGACCTCGCGCTCGTGGCGGCCGATGGACGCGTCCTTTCGCTCGTCCGCGGCCCGCAGAGCTCGCCACACCATCTCGGCGTCGACGGCTGTCTCTCCGTGCTCGAGCGCCTCGTCGACGAGGCCGCCGCCGAGGCCGGCATCGATCGCGGGAACGGCCCGGTCGCCGACGTCGCGACGCTTCTGCTCGCGGGCGTCGACTTCCCCGCGGAAGAGCAACAGCTCCAGGAGCTGGCGACGGCAGCCGGCTGGGGAGTGCGCACCTCGGTCGGCAACGACACCTTCGCCGTCCTGCGCGCCGGCACCGAGCGTGGCTGGGGCGTCGCCGTCGTCTGCGGCGCCGGCATCAACTGCGTCGGTGTCGCCCCCGACGGCCGCCAGGTCCGCTTCCCGGCGCTCGGCGACATCACGGGCGACTGGGGCGGCGGCTACGACGTCGGGATGGCGGCCGTCTCGGCTGCCGCGCGCAGCGAGGACGGACGCGGTCCCCGCACGAGTCTCGAGCACTCGGTCCCCGCCCGCTTCGGCCTCACGACGCCGCAGGAGCTCGCCGAGGCCTTCCATGTCGGCACGATCGAGCGTCGCCGGGTGCTGGAGCTGGCGCCGCTCGTCATCCGCGAGGCGGAGAGCGACGCGGTCGCGGCGGGGATCGTCGACCGGCTCGCCGGCGAGGTCGTCGACCTCGCGAGGGCGGCGCTGACGCGGCTCGAGCTGACCCGGGAGCCGGTGGAGGTGCTGCTCGGGGGAGGGCTGCTCAGCAACGCACGCGGCCGGCTGCTCGACACGATCGAGGCGGGCCTGGCCCGGGTCGGCCCGGCGATCGTCGCCCGGCCGACCGCCTCGCCCCCGATCGTCGGCGCCGCGCTGCTCGGGCTCGACGACCTCGGCGCCGGCCCCGAGGCCAAGGAGCGACTCCGACACGAGCTCGCGGCGTCCAGCGAGCAGGTCGCGCCGTCCGTGGCGGAGACCGAGATCGCGCTTTCGAGGAGGTCGAGCGATGACTGACGTGCGTTTCGTCGAGGCGACGCGGATCTATCCGGGCACCGAGGTGCCGGCCGTCGCGGCGCTCGACCTGCACATCGGCGACGGCGAGCTCGTCGTGCTCGTCGGCCCGTCCGGATCGGGCAAGACGACCGCGCTCCGGATGCTCGCCGGGCTCGAGGAAGTCGACGCGGGAGCCATCTACATCGGCGACCGCGACGTCTCGTACCTGCCGCCGAAACAGCGCGACGTGGCGATGGTCTTCCAGAACTACGCGCTCTATCCCTACTTGACCGTCGCTGCGAACATCGCATTCCCGCTCAAGATCGCGCGGGTCAAGAAGGCGGACCGCGACCAGCGCGTGCGGGAGGTCGCCGAGATGCTCGGCCTGACCGAGTACCTGGAGCGAAAGCCGGGACAGCTCTCGGGCGGGCAACGGCAGCGCGTCGCGATGGGCCGCGCGATCGTGCGACAGCCGAGCGTGTTCCTGATGGACGAGCCCCTCTCGAACCTCGACGCGCAGCTGCGCGTCCAGATGCGCGCCGACATCGCCGCCCTCCAGGCGGGGCTCGGCGTCACCACCGTCTACGTGACGCACGACCAGTCGGAGGCGATGACGCTGGGCCACCGCGTCGCCGTCCTGAGGGACGGCTATCTGCAACAGTGCGACACGCCTCGAGCGCTCTACGACCGGCCCGTGAACACGTTCGTCGCCGGCTTCATCGGCTCCCCCGCGATGAACCTATGCGACGTGCCGCTAGGCGCGAACGGCTCGGTCTCGTTCGGCGGCGTCGAGATCCCGCTGCCTCCGGCCGTCGCCGACGGCTCCGTCCGGGTCGTGCTCGGGTTCCGCCCCGAGTCGCTCGAGTTGGCGGCCGAAGGCGTGCAAGCGAGCGTCGAGGTCGTGGAGGAAGTGGGCGCGGATGCCCACGTCTTCTGCGTCGCGCAGATCGGCGGAGAGAGCACGAAGCTCGTGGCGCGGAGCGATGCACGACGCGCCCCCGCCCGCGGCGAGAGTGTGATGCTGCGGCCGAACCCCGACGACGCGCACTTCTTCGATCGTGAAACCGGCGTTCGGATCGCCGGGTGATGGCCGGTCGTCGCGCCATCCAGCCCGACGGCGTCGCGCGGCCGAAGGCGCCGTACTCACCGGTCGTCGTCGACGGCGACCTCGTCCTGACCGCCGGCCAGGTCGCCTTCGACACCGCGGGAGACCTCGTCGCGGGAGGGATCTCGGAGCAGACGCGGCAGGCGCTCGAGAACCTGCAGGCGTGCCTTCGGGCCGCCGGCTGCGAGCTCGCCGACGTGCTCAAGGTGACCGCGTTCCTCGCCGACCTGGGCGACTTCGCCGGCTACAACGACGTCTACCGCGAGTTCTTCGAGGAGCCATACCCGGCCCGGACGACAGTCGGCGCGGCCCTCCCGGGCGGCATCCTCGTCGAGATCGAGGCGATCGCCCGCAGGCACGCGTGACCGCTCTCGACGTCGAGACCCCGGCGCCCGTCGTCGACCTCGACCGGCTGGAGCGGAACCTCTCCCGCTGGCAGGTGCGGTGCGACGAGCTCGGGCTCGCGAACCGGCCACACGTGAAGACGCACAAGTGCGTGGAGATCGCACGGCGCCAGGTGGAGCTGGGCGCCGTCGGCCTCACGTGCCAGACGCTCGGCGAGGCCGAGGCGATGGTCGCGGCCGGGCTCGACGACATCCTCGTGACGTACAACCTGGTCGCCGACCGCGTCCTCGAGCGGCTCGCGCGACTGCTCGAGCAGGCGCAAGTGAGCGTCACCGTGGACGAGGCAGGCCTGCTGCCGGGGCTCGGAGGCGCGGCGTCGAGCGTGGGCCGGGAGCTGAAAGTGCTCGTGGACTGCGACACCGGATACGGGCGCACCGGCGTCTCGACCCCGGACGAGGCGGCGGAGCTGGCGGTCGCGGTCGAGCATACGCCCGAGCTGCGCTTCGCCGGCTTCCTCACCCATCCCTCTCCTGCGGGAGCACGTGAGTTCTTCGCCACGGCGACGGAGGAGGCTGCGCAACGCGGCCTGGAGGTGCAAGCCGTGTCGGCGGGCGGCACGCCGGAGATGTGGCACGCCGGAGACCTCATGCCGACGGTCACCGAGTACCGCGTGGGCACGTATGCCTTTCACGACCGCGCGAGCGTCGCGGCCGGCGCGGCAACGCTCGACGACGTCGCCCTGACCGTGGCGGCAACGGTCGTGAGCCGGCCGGCGCCTCGGCGGGCGATCATCGACGCGGGCTCGAAGGCGCTCTCGTCCGACCGTGGCCCCGACGACTCGTTCGGGCACGTGCTCGCCGCGCCGTCGTCCAGGCTCGTCCGGCTCGACGAGGAGCACGGCTTCGTCGAGCTGGCCGACGGCGACGAGCTGACCCTCGGCCAGCAGGTTCGGGTCGTTCCCAACCACGCGTGCGCGGTGCCGAACCTGTTCGAGGAGCTCGTCACCGTCCGAGACGGCGCGGTCGCGGGCCGCTGGCGGGTCGCGGCGCGCAAGCGATGATCGGCACGGTCGGCGAGGGCCTGTACGAGCTCGGGCTCGACGAAGGAACCGTCGACGGGCCCGTCCGTCACGGCTACGGGGGTGATGCAGCAAACACTGCGGTTATGGCGGCGCGCGTCGGAGCGGGCGCCCGTCTGTGCGGACGCGTCGGCGGCGATGCACTTGGGCGGCTGCTGCTCGCGTTCTGGCAGCGCTGCGAGGTGGACACGAGCTGGGTGACCGTCGACGAGGCGCCCACCGGCATGTACGTGAACGAACGTCTCCTCGGCGGCGGCTCCCGCTTCCACTACCACCGGCGCGGCTCGGCCGGCAGCCGGCTCTCGCCCGCGGACGTCACCGAGGGCTTCCTCGACGGGCTCGCGGCGCTCCATTACACCGGCGTGACGCTCGCGATCTCGTCGTCCGCGGGCGAGGCGGCGCGTACGGCGGCACGGCGTGCGCGAGAGCGCAACGTGGTTGTCTCGTTCGCCGTCAACCATCGGCCGACGCTCGGAGGCGATCCGCGCGAGGCGGCAGCGGCTGCCCGGAGTGCGGACGTCGTCTTCGTCTCGCTCGAGGAAGCGGAGACGGTCTTCGGCGCGTCGTCTCCCGAGGAGGTGTCGCGTGCGGTCGGCGCGAGGCCGGCCGAGGTCGTCGTGACGCTCGGCGAGGGCGGTGCGGTCGCATTCGTTGGCAGCGCGCGCGCTGACGCGGCCGCGCCGGCTCTCGACGTCGTCGACGCGAGCGGCGCCGGCGACGCCCTCGCGGCCGTGTATCTCGTCTCCCGCCTGGCCGGAGCTCCGCCCGAGCGGGCGCTCGAGCGCGCGGTCGCGACGGCGAGCCTCTCGTGCCGGGCGTACGGAGCCGCCCTCTCGTACCCGGATGCGGCGGCCGTCGAAGCGCTGGCCTACGCATGAACGTGCTGGACGAGCTCGCGCGGCAGCGCATGCTCCCGGTGCTGCGCTGTGCCGACGCGGAAGATGCGCTCGAGACCGCGCGCGCGGCTGGGGAGGCGGGCTGCCGCATCGTCGAGCTCACGCTGTCGACTCCCGGCGTCCGCGAGGCGATCTCGCCGCTGGTCGGGGAGGGCCTCGTGGTCGCGGTGGGGACCGTGCGTGCGGCCGCCGAAGTGCCGTCGCTGGCAGCGGAGGGAGCCGCGGTCGTCATCTCGTTCCGCAACCCGCCAGGGTTCGTCGCGGCCGCGGCGGCGGCGGGCGTCCCGGCCATCCCGGGCGGCCTCACGCCCAACGAGCTGGCCGCGGCCGACGACGAAGGCGCCGCTGCGGTCAAGCTGTTCCCCGCCTCGCTCACGGGGCCCGACTACCTGGTCTCCCTCCGACCGGTGTTGCCGTCGCTTCGGCTCGTGGTCACCGGCGGCATAGTCCCCACTCCGGAGTCGATGGAGCCGTGGCTCGAGGCCGGCGCGCTCGCGGTAGGCATCGGCAGCGCTCTCGGCAGCGCGGCGACCGTCGGCCGAGCCGAGGTCACGCGGCGCTGCCGCGAGGCGCTCCGGGCCACCGGCGCTTCGTGACACGCTCCGGTCTGAAACCTCCCGCACAAACTTGAACCCGAGTTTCACGCAACGCTAATGGCCATCGCGTATTTCGTGGCACGAGCGACGTTACAATCTCCGGCACTTCGCGGTCGCTCAGCATCCGCGCACGCAGTCTTTCGAAGGGACCCAGCATGGCACTCTCGACTCTCGGGCGAGCGGGCACGTGGCTCGGATCGCTCGCGCTCGTCGTTCTCGTCCTCAGCGCGGCATTCGTAACGGCCGACTCAGCGGCCGCGCCTGCCCGCGTCGAGCTCGGGACCGTGTCCTCCGTGACCGACGGGGACACACTCCGGCTACGGGACGGTCGGCGCGTTCGGCTGCTCCAGATCGACGCACCCGAGCTCGGGACCGGCGAGTGCTACTCGCGGGCGGCACGCACCGCGCTTCTCGGCCTGGCCCCCGTCGGGAGTCGCATCATGCTGCAGACCGACCCGCAGCTCGATCGAGTGGATCGCTACGGACGCATCCTCAGGTACGTGTCTCGAGGATCGGTCAACGTGAACGTTGCCCTGGTTCAGCGCGGAGCCGCCGCACCGTACTTCTATGGAGGCGAGCGCGGGAAGTACGCAGCGCGCCTCGACGCGGCAGCTCGCGGCGCGAGGAGCGCCGGGCGAGGCCTCTGGGGCGCGAGCCCGAGTACACGACTCGACCCGAACGGGCCTGTCGATACCGGCACCTGCGGCCCGGCGGCCCCTGCTCCACCGCCGGCGCCACCGCGAGCCGCCCCGGTCGTTCCGCCCGTGCTGCCGCCTGCGCCCGCCGCCGCCGGCGACGAGCTGCGATCCGAGCTACTCCGGCGCGTGCGTCCCGCCTCCTCCACCCGACCTCGATTGCGCCGACCTTCGCGCGCTCGGGCTCTCGCTCCCGGTCCGGGTGGTCGGCAGCGACCCGCACCGGCTGGACGGCGATCGCGACGGCTACGGGTGCGAGTGAGCTAGTCGGACAGCACGCGGCTCACGCGTTCTGCGATTTCACATAGATGATGTAGTCGCGGACGTCCTGCGCCGGCTCCGTGTACGCCTCTCCGAGGGCAGTCTCCATCGCGGTCATGTACTCCTCGGCCCAAGCCGGGAACTCGTAATCGATCGCGCGGAGGAACTCGAGCGTGGCGGCGAAGCGCATGTCGGCGATCGACGGCGTGTCGCCGCCGATGAACGTCTTCCCGTCCAGGAAGAACGCCCGATAGACGTCGAGCGGACCCGCGAGCGCGGCCTCGGCGTCCATCTGCGCCTTCGCCTTCAGCTCGTCGTCGGCGTCGGAGGTCGCGACCTCGCCCGGATACTGCGCGAAGCCGAGCGCCGGATACGTCGCGCGCGCGAGCAGCGGGTAGAGGGTTCCGATGAGATAGAACATCGCGCTGTCGACCATCGCCCGCTCGCCGGGATCCCGGGGATAGAACTGGTCGAGCCCGTGCTTGTTGCAGAGGTACTGCATGATCGCGCAGCTCTCCCAGAGAGCTCCCTTCGGCAGGCCCTCCTCCTCGAGCAGCGGCGTGAGATCGGCGGGGTCCTTCGCGAGGAACTCCGGCGTCGTCTTCTTCCCCCACACGTCCAGCTCGTCGAAGTCGAGCCCCGCGGCGCGGACGAAGATCCGAGTCGTCAGGTTGTTGACGCTCGGCTTCAGGATGCTCAGCGTGTTCGTGGCCATCCGATCCTCCTCTCCTAGTGGTACGGGTCCTTCGGCGTTCGGTCGTCCGAGAGCGTCTCCCGTGAGCGCGTGGCGAGCGCTTCGATCGCGTCGGCGACGTGCTCCCGGTCGATGTTGTAGTCGCCGCGCTCCACCCGGCGCTTGTGCGCCTCGAGCAGCACCTCCGCGTGCGTCGAGCCGGTCGGCGGCTCGAAGCGGTACGACGCGAGCTCGATCAGGAGCCCGAGCGGGTCCTCGAAGTAGATCGAGTCCATGAACCCGCGGTCCTTGACGCCCGAGTGCCGGATCTCGCGCTCGTCGAGCCGAGCCACCGTCTGGGCGAACGTCGCTTGCGAGACCGAGAACGCAAGGTGGTGCACGCAGCCGATGTCCGTCGAGGTGCGCGTCGGGTCGGGCTCGGCGCTCCTCGTTCGTGAAGACGGTGATCAGGCGCCCGTCGCCGGGGTCGAAGTAGAGGTGGCTCTCGGACTCGTTGTCGAGGTTCGGCTGCTCGAAGACGAAAGGCATGCCGAGCACGCCTTCCCAGAAGTCGATCGAGGTGTGCCGGTTCGCCCCGACGATCGTGATGTGGTGGACGCCCTGGGTCTGGAGCTTTCTCATCGTCGATCCACGAGTTTCGACTTGTACTCGCTGCGTTGCAAGCTGCCCCAGGGGACGAGCTCGACGCGCGTCTGGACCACGAGCACGTTGCGAAGTCTCTCGCGGATCGCGTCTGCGAGCGAGTCGTCCACCGTCGCATCGCGGGCGAGCTCGACTGCGACCGGCAGCGGCGGCTCCTGCTTCACGCCTCGGGCTTGCGGCTTGACCAGGATGTGACCGCTCACCTGCGGCGCGAACCCGCCCACCACCTCGCGGACTGCTGCGGGGAAGACGTTGACCCCGCGGACGATGAGCATGTCGTCCGTTCGCCCGAGGCAGCGCACGCGCGGGCCCGTTCGGCCGCACGCGCACGGGCTCGTGCGGACCTCGACGTGGTCGCGCGTCCGGAAGCGGAGCACAGGCGCCGCGCGGTGCTGGAGGTGCGTCAGCACGAGCTCGCCGGCCGCACCGTCCTCCAGCGCGACCGCGGTGCCCGTCTCCGGCTCGATGAGCTCGGCATGGACGAAGCCCCGCGCGCCGAGGTGCATCCCGTCTTGCTCCTCGCACTCGCCCCAGAGCGAGACGCCGATGTCGCCGATGCCCATCGCCTCGGTGACCTTCGCGCCCCACCCCTCCTCGAGCTCCGCGCGAAACGCGGGCTCTCCGCCGCCCGGCTCGCCGGCGACGAGAACGCGCTCGACGCTCGAGCCGCGCAGGTCGAGCTCCTGCTCGGCGGCCACTTCGACGAGGTGCGCGGCGTACGACGGCGTGAGCACGACCGCCTCCGGCTGCAGGAGCTCGACCGAGCGCAGCAAGCGCTCGGTGTTCCCGGTCCCGACGGGAATGTGGCAGAGGCCGATGCGCTCGAACGTCGCCAGGGCGGCGCCCGCGACGAACGGCCCGGCGTTGTAGGTCGAGACGATCCGCTGGCCGCGCTCGATGCCCGAGGCCGCGTAGCTACGCGCCGAGCCCGTGATCCAGTTGTCGAGGTCGCCTGCCGTGAGCGGGATGTAGCTCGGGGCTCCGGTCGTTCCGCTCGTGGAGTAGATCCGCGTGATCTCGGACGGGCTCGCGCAGAGATGGGTGCCGATCGGGTTCTCGTCCGTGCACGTCGCCCGGAGCTCCCGCTTGTCGGTGAGCGGCAGCGCCGTGATGTCCGCGAGCCCACCGACGGCTTCCGGCGACCTGAATCCCGCGGCCGAGAGCTTCTCGCGGTAGAACGCCGAGCGCTCGAAGAGGTACACGAGCTGCGTGCGGTAGCTCACGTCGTCGATCGCGAGCTGCTCCGTCCACGGGCGCGTCTCCACGTCCGGTTCGAACATCACTCCGCGTCGTGCTCCGGCTCGCGCTCGTACGCGATCGCCTCCTCCGCGCGACCCGCCATGAGGAACCCGAGCGGATGCTGCTGCTCCTCGACCAGGTGCGCGAGCAGCCCGGCCGTGCGCGCGAGGATCGGGACGGCCTTCACCGAGCTCGCCCGAAAGCCGAGATCGAGCAGCACCGCGGCGATCGGCATGGCGACGTTCATCGGCAACGCTCTCCCCCACACCCCGGGAACGCTGTCGCCCAGCGAGCGCGCGAGCAGGACGTGAGGCCCGCTGACACCGCGCTCGTCGGCGAGCTCGAGGATTCTCTCCGCGCGCGGGTCCACCGGCTCGTGGACGGGATGTCCGAAGCCGGGCAGCTTCTCCCCCGACGCGTGCATCTTCTCTGCGAGCCGCCGAGCGACCGCCGCCGGCTCGGCCCCGCCCTCCACCTCCGCCTGCGCCTCCTCGAGCAGCCGCGCGCACGACTCGGAGGTGCCGAGCACGACCTCTCCGGCGCCGAGGATCCCCGCCGCGACCGCGCCCTCGAGCGATGCGGGGCTCGCGGCGAGCGTCATCCGCGCGGCGACGTTCGACGGCATCATCCCGTGCTCCGCGATCGACACGAGCAGCAGGTCGAGGAAGAAGCGCTCGTCCTCGGTCGGCTCACGGCCGGTGAGCAGGAGGTGGAAGTACTCGGTGAAGGTCAGGCGGCCCATGAGGTCGCTCGTGAGGTCGCGGCCCCGGACCTCGACGCGATCCGGGTAGGCCTGGGCGATGCGGCTCACCGGCTCTCCCGGGCTCCCGATCTGCATCAGGCTCCGAGCTCCTCGCGGACGAGCCGCGTGCCGGCGACCATCGCGCGCAGCTTGCGGAAGGCCAACTGGCGCGAGAGGTACTTCATCCCGCAGTCCGGAGCCACGACCAGCCTCTCCGGCGGAACGACCGCGAGCGCGCGCCTGATCCGCTCGGCGACGACCTCCGGCGTCTCGACGTCCGTCGAGCCGAGGTCGAGGACTCCGAGCACGATCGCCTTGTCGGGGAGGTCGCGGAGCACCTCGGGGTCGAGATTCGGCTGTGCCGCCTCGAGCGAGAGGTGCGTCGCGGCGCAGCCGTTCAGCTCCCGCAGGAACGGGTAACCGGTCGGCCGGTCGTGGACGATGTGCGCGTAGCCGAAGCAGGTGTGGAGGACGGTCTCGCCTTCGACACCCTCGAGCGCCCGGTCGATCGCCTCGATCGCGTACTCCCGCGCCGGCTCGGGACGCGCCTGGAGATACGGCTCGTCGATCTGGACGACGTCGGCGCCGGCCGCCTTCAGGTCGCGCAGCTCCTCGTTGACCGCCTCGGCATACGCGAGCGCGAGGCTCCGCTCGTCGGGGTAGTGGTCGTTCTGTGCCTGCTGCGTCATCGTGAAGGGCCCCGGAACCGTGATCTTGATCGGCCGCTCCGTGATCGCTCGCAGCAGTTGGACGTCGCGCACCTCGACGGGGCGGGTGCGGCGGATCGGCCCGACCACCCGCGGGACCGGGTTCTCGTGACCCGTGCGGTCGAGGGCGATTCCGGGTTCGTCGAGATCGACCCCGTCGAGCGCCGTGGCGAAGCGGTTCGAGTAGCTCTCCCTCCGCATCTCGCCGTCGGTGATGACGTCGACGCCGGCCAGCTCCATGTCCGTGACGGCGAGCCGCGTCGCGTCGTCCTGCGCCTCTTCGAGGAACGCTTCCGCAACCCGCCAGAGCTCACGCGCCCGCACGCGCGGCGGCAGCCGGTCGCCGAGCCGCTCGCGGTCGATCAGCCACTCGGGCTGCGGGTAGCTCCCGACGACCGTCGTGACGAGAGCGTCCTGGGCCACACGGGTGAGTCTATGGCCGCCTAGACGATCGTGACCGGCGTTCCGAGCGGCATCAGCCGGGCGAGCCGGAGAACGTCGGCGTTCCGCAGGCGGATGCATCCGTGCGATATCCGGCCGGGGATGAGCTCGGGCCGATCGGTGCCGTGGATGCCGATGTAGCCGCCTCCGGGCCAGTCGGTGAGCACGCGCGACCGGGCGCTGGTCCCGAACGCGATGGGGCCGTAGAACGGGTCACCGAAGTCTGCGAGCCGCTCACGCACGTAGAACTCGCCGCGCGGGGTAGGCCAGCGGGGCTCTCCGATGCCGATCGGCGCGCGGAACACGGCGGAGCCGTCTCGCCAGAGGACGGCGCGGAAGCGCTTCCGGTCGACGACGAGCCTCGTGCGGACGGTATGGAGCGCGCCCAGCGCAGTACGCGGAACCCAGCCGGTCGAGGCATGCGGGAGGATCCCCAGCTCGATGCGCACCCATTCCCGTCGTGCAGTGTCACTGCGCATCTCCCTGACGACCACGAGGTTCGACTCGCCCACGGGTGTCGCGGACCGCACCACCGCGACCGCGGGCGCGGCGGCCCTCGGACTCTCCCGCGCCACGACGTTGCGGACGACGTACGACCAGCGGGTCAGCGTTTCCGGATCGGCGGCGGCGGAGCCCGAGGCCGGGAGCGCGAGCGCCGCGGCCGCAGCAAGCGCAGCGCAGGCCGACGCCCGCATCAGCCGGTGAAGGGCGGTTTCGGCCTCGGTCTCGGCCGCTGACCGTCGCCGCCCGGCCTCGCCTGCTCCTCGCGTATCGCAACCGCCGCGGTGTCGGTGTTGTTCCTCCCGACGTCAGGCGGGACGGTTAGGACCGTGGCTCGGTTTTGGGCGACTCCGGGCTCGAGCGCCCGCGCGGCGATCATGATCGTCGCCGAGTCTCCCGGCCCGAGGTCTCTGAGGAAGCAGAGCACGCGCCGGTTCGGCGTGCCGCGCCCGCGCAACTGGCACCGGCCATTCGCGGATGCGGCAGACAGCAGCTGCACGCGCTCGTCGAGCAAGCGGTCGACCACTGTCGGGCTGTACGCCCTGTTGGGGCCGATGTTGCGGACGACGATCGTGTACTCCACGCGTTCGCCGACGAGCACGGACGTCGGCCTGGCCGTCTTCTCGAGCTCGACGTCGACCCCGCCGTCGATCTCCACGAACCTGCAGTCGCGTCCGAGGTCGGCTGAGGCTCGGGCGCTGACCACCTCCCCGCCACTCTCGACGGTCCAGGTGATGTCCCGCGAGACGGGGAGGTCGCGGACTGTGAACGCGAACAGGACGATGCCCGGTCTGAACACCGTCGGCTGACCACGACTCGCCGGGGCGGGCGAGACCCGGTTGGCGCGCCCTATGGGCACGATGATGTCGTCCCGGTTCAGGTTCGCGTAGGCGAACACCGCCGTGTACGTCTGCCCTTCTCGCCTGACACAGAACGGGACGATCTCGAGCGGGAGGGTCGGTTCGGGGCCTGTGCACTTGACCGGGTACGCCGACGTCACGAGCACGAAGCGAGTGCCCCGGTACGAGAGGAACCACGAAACCAAGGCGTCGTTCGGTACGCGCCGGACGGTGAACGCGTTCTCGTGCTTCCCAGGGCTGAAGACGGTCGGCTGGCCCCGGCTCGCAGGCACCGGGCGAACGCGGTTCGCGAGCCCGACGGGAATGGTGACGTCGGCAGGATTGTCGCTCTCGTACCCGAAGACGACGTCGTAGGTGGCGCCGCGGTCGATGACGCAGGCGAAGACGCCGATCTGCTGCGCCGGGGCCGGTGCCGCCGAGCACTTCTCCGGGAAGTTCGACGCCGCAGTTGCGACGCGCGTCGCACTCGCATGCGTGACCGCCCATGCAATGTCGGTGCCCGCCCGGATGCCGGTGACGGTGAACGCCTCCTGGTGGTTACCGGGCAGGAACTCGGTCGTCTGACCGCGGCTCGGCGGAGCAGGCAGGAACCGGTTACGAGTTCCGACTGCGATTTCGACGAGGTCCTCGTTGTCGTTTTGATAGCCGAAGACGGCGTCGTAGGTCGACCCGCGGTTGGTCACGCACTGGACGAAGAGACCGATCGGTTCGGGGGTCGGGCTGGGTGGCGGAGCAGGCGGCGGCGGCCCGGGCGGTGGCGGAGGTGGCGGCGGCCCAGGTGGCGGAGGTGGAGGTGACGGTCCGACGCACTTCTCTGCGAACTCCGGGCTCGCCGTGGCGACGGTCGATCCGGTCCGCGAGCGGACGGGTGGGACGATCGTCCACGTGAGGTCCGTGCCGTTCGGGATGTCGCTGACGGTGACCGCCCCCATAACGGTTCCCGGGACGAACTCGATCGGCTGGTCTCGGTCGATCGGCTCCGGAGCGAACCTGTTCTGCGGCCCGACGGGAATCGAGGCCGGGATGTCCTCTGCGTTCCGGTAGCCGAACGTGGCGCTGTAGGTGCTCGCGCCGTTCTCGACGCACTCGACGAAGACCGAGACGTCGACCCGGTCTGGCGGCGGGCGCGGCGTGCATTTGGTCGCGTGGTCGGCATTCGCAGTGATCGTGCTCGAGTACGGCGGAACGTTGGCTAGTGTCCACGTCACGCTCGTTCCGGATGGGATGCCCGCGATCGTGAACGACGCGAGAACGACGCCGGACGGGAACTCCGTCGGCTGCCCGCGGTCCGGGCCTCCCGGGCTGACGTCGTTCCCGGTCCCGGACGCTACGGTCACCGGGAAGACGTTCGGGTTGTAGTACCCGAACGTGGCGGAGAACGTCCCGTCAGGGAGATTGTCGACGCACTTGACGAAGTTGCCGAGCGGGTACTGCCCCTGGGACTTGGCCGTGTTCGTGATCGTGCACATCGGCACGGTCTGCTGCTGGGGCGCGAGGACGATGCCGGTGCAGCCTTCAGTAGCTGTCGTAAACCCGTCGACCGCCCGCTCGGTGACATCGTACGTCCCAGCCGGAAGCTCCTCGACGTTGAGGCCGTCCGCTTCGAACTGGATAGTCCGGCCGTCGACCGTGAAGCTGAAGTTGCTCGGCGACGTCGTGGAGGGCTGAACGACCTTGCGGACCTGGAGCTGGAGTGGCGCCGCGGCCGCCGTGTTCGTGATCACGCATTCCGGCACGGTCTGCTGGGGGGACGCCAGGACGATGCCCGTGCATCCCTCACGCGTCGCCGTGAACCCGGTCGCCGGCGGCTCCGTAACGTCGTACCTGCCTGCCGGGAGCGTGACCTGGTTGGCGCCGTCGGCCTCGAACGGGAACGTCTGGTCTCCGACCGTGAAGCTGAACTCGCTCGGCGGCGAGTCGGAGCCGACGACGACTTTTCGGACGTCGATCTTCAGGGGGGTCGGCGCCGGTCCCTCGGCGCGGTACTGGAAGCCGGCCGCAGCCATGCACCCACCGGCGCTCGCCTCGACCGTGTAGCTGCGGTTCCCTTCGAAGGCCCCAGCACCGTTCCAGACGAAGAGGGCCGTGAGCTCTCCCGACGCCCCTGTGGTGAAGCTGCCGTCGGCGACGACCGACCCGGTCTGGTCGTCCTTCACGGTGAAGGTGCCCGCTGCGTTCGCCGGAAAGCCCGCGCCGTTGATGGAGACGCTGTCGGGCGCGCTCGTGGTCGTGACGTTCGTGCCGCTGCAGTCCGGCGGCGGCGGCGGCGGCGGAGGCGTCGGCTCCACACACCCGAGCTCCCAGATCGCCTTTCCCGCGTCGTCCCAGTTCAGGCCGGGGTACGAGCCGCTCTCGCCCGGCCTCGGCTCGTACTCGAACCGCGGGATGATGTCCTCGGGATGGCCGCCGTGCCCCTGGTCGCTGACGATGCTGTCGGCGTCCGGCGAGTTCTGCACGTACTTGCCGTTGCCCGTCGCGTGACAGATAGTGACCGGCTGGCCACGCCGAGCCTCGGGCTCTTCCTGCTGCAGCGCGCCGGCGGCGGACCACGCAAAGCCCGCTGTGGCGGCGGCGGCGAGTAGTCCGGCGAGCACGAGAACGACGGCCTTGCCCATGTTCTCCTTCGTATGGACTGCTTGCAGTCTCTCCCAACTTCGAGGGAACCGCAAGAGAACCTGCTGCTAGGCGCCGGTTTCGAGCACCTCGCAGACCGGCACGTCGTAGACCTCGAACTCCTCGACGGTCACGCCGATCGTCGACGCGAGCTGGTCACGCATCGCGCCACGAGACGCACGCGCCCGCTGCTCGTCCTCGTGCGTGTCCCAGAGCGTGATCACCCGTGCCCGGCCGCTCGCGTCGTCGGTGAAGACGAGCAGCCCGCGATAGCCGTCGTACTCGTGGAGCCAGCCTTCGATCGCCTGGCTCGCCATCTCGGCGATGCCGGTCATCTCCGGTTCGTGCCCAGACAGGGTGGCCATTGCCGCGACCATGGGCGCCTAGCTTACGGACGGCCGGAGTCGCGAGGAAGGCAGACTCAGGCCGTGACGTCTCGATACGGTCGTCCGCTCGAACTCGGGATCAGCCTCGTCCCGAACAGCGCCGACCTCGACCTCCTCCGCACGCTCGCGTCGCGCGCCGACGAGCTCGGTCTCGACTTGATCGGGATCCAGGACCACCCGTACCAGTGGCGCTACCTCGAGACGTTCTCGCTCATCACCGACCTCCAGGCGCGGACGAGCCGGGTTCGGTTCTTCCCCGACGTCGCGAACCTCCCGCTGCGCAACCCGGCGGTGCTCGCTAAGCAGGCCGCGTCGCTCGACGTGCTCTCGGCAGGCCGCTTCGAGCTCGGGCTCGGCGCGGGCGCGTTCTGGGAGGCGATCGGCGCGATGGGCGGTCCCGTCCGCTCGCCGCGCGAGTCCCTCGAAGCGCTCGAAGAGGCGATGCACGTCATCCGCGCGTACTGGAGCGGCGAGCGCACGATCGCGTTCGCGGGGAAGCACTACTCGGTGCGCGGCCTCCACCCCGGTCCGCCGCCGGCACACGACATCGGGATCTGGCTCGGCGTCGGCAAGCCGAAGGCGCTCGCGCTGACGGGGCGGCTCGCCGACGGCTGGGTGCCGTCCATGGGGTGGGCGACGCCCGAGCTCGTCCCCGACATGCACGCGCGGATCGACGCGGCCGCGGCCGCCGCAGGGCGAGAGCCGGGCGAGATCCGCCGGGTCTACAACGTGAACGGGAGGATCGTGGACGGGCCGACGACTGGACTTCTCGAGGGCCCGCCGGAGCACTGGGTCGAGACGCTCGGCGAGTTCGCGACCGACCTCGGCTTCGACACGTTCATCTTCTGGCCCGGCGCGGACCACGTGGCCCAGGTCGAGCGCTTCGGGCTGGAGGTCGTGCCGGCGTTGAGAGGCTGAGGCGCACCCAAGGGCGGGGTCAGGCTGAAGCCTGACCCCGGACCGACATACGAGTGGGGTCAGGCTGAAGCCTGACCCCGGACCGACATACGAGTGGGGTCAGGCTTCAGCCTGACCCCGGACCGACCTGCGGAGTGGGGTCAGGCTTCAGCCTGACCCCGTTCTTGGACGTTTCGCGATCTCGTGCACGACGCTCCGGTAGAGCTCCTGAGCCCGCCCCGGCTCGGGATGCAGCATCCCAGGCACGAGTCGGGTCTCGAGGAACTCTGGCGAAACGACGAGCCCGGCCGACGCCCGGTAGCTACTCCACTTCCAGTCCTCTGGTACTCGCACGAGTCCAGCTCGGACCGGATTCAGAACGACGTATGCGCACACCTCGATCGCGTACGACTCCGTCGCGACGATCGACGATGAGAACGGGCCTGCGAACAGATGTCCGAATCGAGCATGGCGACGGTTGAAGTCGTGCGCATACCCACCGAGTAGCCGACGCATGCCGGCCCCGAGGGTCGGCTCAGGCGTCTCGACTACCGCATGGATGTGCGTATCCATCAGGCAATAGGCGTGCAGGCGCCAACCGCTGAGCGTCGCCGCACGCGCGAGTTGACCGAGAAGCGCGCGCCGATCGTCGTCGCCGACGACGATTCGGCAGCCGCCGTTCCCTCTGGCGACGACGTGGTGGATCGCTCCCGCCGCCTCGAAGCGAGGTCGCCGTGGCATGGCGGCCAGAGTGTCCTAAGGATCGCTCGACCGCCAGATGGCCAGACGAGCCATGGGCCGCGAGGGTCGAGAACCCAAAGGCGGGGTCAGGCTGAAGCCTGACCCCCGGGCCGATCTCAGGCGAACGGGGTCAGGCTGAAGCCTGACCCCGGGCCGACCTCAGGCGGACGGGGTCAGGCTTCAGCCTGACCCGGGCCAACCTCAGGCGGACAGCGGGGTCAGGCTGAAGCCTGACCCCCAGGGCGGACAGGGCGGTCGGGGTCAGGCTTCAGCCTGACCCCGCTCTTGGGTGGCGCACGCGGTCAGCCCGCGTAGGCGAGCGCGACGAGCCGCGGCAGCGCGCCGTCCAGCTTGCAGCGCGTCCAGGAGTCGCCACGGTCCCCGCTCTCCCAGAGCTCGCCGTTCCTGAGCCCCGCGAAGAGTCGATGCTCGGTCGCGACGAGCGCGTACGGCATCGCGGGGAGCGGTTCGGGGAGTCCGCCGGCGAGGGTCGTCCAGCCGCCGTTCTCGCGGCGATAGATGTGCGCCTGCGGGTCTCCGCGGCCGTGCGCCGCGAACGGTCCGGTGCTGGCGGACACGTACCAGCGGTCGGCGTCCGCAGGATCGACCGTGACCGACCACGTGTAGTGGCGATCGCGACCCTCGTCCGCCGGTGTCCACGTCTCGCCCGCGTCCGCGCTCCAGGCGGCTCCCTCTCCCCCGGCCTCGTAGGCCCGGCCCTCGACCAGCGGGTGCCAGGTGAGCGAGTGCACGTCGCGGTGCGCGCCCGGGCGGTGGTCGTGCCAGGTCTTGCCGCCGTCGGTCGAGCGCATGAGCCCGCCGAGCTCGATCCCGACGAGCAGCAGATCCGCGTCGTGCGGGCTCGGTGCGATCCAGCGAACATGCGACGTCCACGGCCGAGGCGGGAAGCTCCACGTCGGCTGCGACGGAAGGTCGAGCAGCGCGGTCAGCTCCCGCCAGCTGCGGCCACCGTCGTCGCTGCGATAGAGCGCGCTCGGCTCGGTGCCCGCGTACACCGCACCGTTCGCTCGGCTGACTGCGAGCGAGTACACGTCCGAGGCCGGAAGCCCGCAGTCGACCCAGGTCCGGCCGCCGTCGGCCGTCCGCCGGACTCCACCCTCGTGGAGCCCGGCGTAGAGCGTGCCGGGATCGTGCGGATCGAGCGCAAGGCACTGGGCTCCGCTGCCCTCGAGCGAGAGCTCGACCGACCAGCGCCCGGCCGACTCCTCGAGCCAGGCGATGGCGTCTCCTGTGGCCGCGTACAAGCGCGCCATGCGAGCAATGGTGCCTACGCGCGCTCCGCAGCCGGCGGTCCCGGGGCCACCGCCGATCGAGGCGCCTGAGCCAAGAGAGCCCCCGAGCCGCGCCGCAGGCGGCTCGGAGGCGCCTCATTTTGCGCAGGTGAGATTGCTCTTGTCTATAGATCCGCTCGTACCGGCCGGCGCGGTCCTCGGCTACCAGCCCGTCTGCCACGCGACGACGAGCAGCACGATCGCTGCGATCGCCACGATGAGGACGGCGGCCAGATTCGCGGCGAGCGCGATTCGCGTTACTCGATCCGGCTCACGCCCGGCGGCTGCCCGGCCGAGCTCGGCCCGCTCGTCGGGCGTGCCCCACCCGACTGCGCCGGCCAGAACGCCGGTGATGAGCTGATTCAGGCTCACGCCCTCGCGCTCAGCCGCGTGGGCGAGCTCGTCGTGCAACGTCGCAGGCATGCGTACGAGCAGCTTGCCGCTGTGCTGCGCAGCCTTCTTGGGCGGCGACCCTTCGTCCGCCTCGTCAGCGGCCACATCGCGAGCAGCTGACGACCCAGCCACCACCGCGCCCGAGTGTACAACCTTGATATCAGGGGCACTAGCGCGCGACGCGGGAGTCTCCTGCAGCGGCCGTGCTCACCTCCAGCGCCCCCCTCAAGCGTTCGAGGGAGCTGCGGATGAGCCGCGAGACCTGGATCTGGGAGAGGCCGACCTCGCCCGCGATCTCCGACTGGCTCAGGCCGGCGAAGAAACGGAGGTGCAGAATCCGCCGCTCACGCGCGCCGAGGGTGCGGAACCCGGCGGCCAGGAGCAACCGCTCCTCGCTCGCCTCGTACGTTCCCTCGACCTGTATCGCCTCGTCGGCCTCGACACCGCCAACCGAGGAGATCGATACGCACACGGGCAGCCCGGCCCGCTCGGTCCCGATCGCATCCGCGACATCGTCCTCGCAGAGCCCCGTCTCCAGGGCGAGCTCCGACACCGTCGGCTGCCTGTGCAGGCGTGCCGCGAGCACCTCCTGCGCCGGCCGGACGGTACCCGCACGCTCCGTGAGGCGACGAGGCAGGCGAACGACCGTGCTCCGGTCTCGAAGGTGCCTCTTGATCTCGCCCGTGATCGTGGGGATCGCAAAGCTGACGAGGTCGCTTCCGCGGTCCGAGTTGAACCGGTCGATGGCCTCGAGCAAGCCGATCGAGCCGACCTGGACGAGATCCTCGAGCCCCTCTCCGCGGTTGGCGTAACGGCGCGCCAACGCGCGTACCAGCGGCAGGTGGAGCTCGACGAGCCGCTCGCGGATCTCGGGGTCTCCGGTCTGCTCGTAGAGCCGTAGGAGCGCAGCCTGCTCGGCGCGACGCTGGCGCCGTTCGGTCGCGACCTGCCCGTCTGCTATCGGCGATGTGTGAATTGCCCCCACTCCCCACCCCGATCATAACGCAAGTCCTTTTCAGATCAATATGAGATCGACAACTGGACGGTTCGTTCGATTCGGTGATGGGTATTTCTCGAAGTGAGTGGAACGCCGGTCAGAACACTCGTCCGGATACACCTGTCACAGATGGGTCCACTCGCCATGTCCATCGCGGCTCACGAGAGCGGTCGCAATCGGCTTCTTGTTCGGGCTGGGAACTGCCGGAAACGCTCTCGCCTCTGACTGGCAGGCGGCCTCCCCTCCAGAAGCGCCGCCCGTCCTGGCCGCGCCGATTCCGGCCGTTCCCGAGCCCGAGCTCCCAGAGATCGTGATTCCTGTGCCTGAGATCCCTGCGCCTGAGATCCCAGGGCCTGAAGACCCGGACCCTGAGGCGCCGGCGCCCGAGCCCCTCCCGGATCCACTCGCCGCGCCCGGGCCCGACCCGGTTCCCGAACCCCCGGCCGAGCCGCTCGCGGAGCCAACACCGGCTGCCGAGACGCCGGTTTCCCCCGTCACCGAGCCGGCAACGGAGGCCGAGCCCGCGGAGAGCGCTCCCGCAGCCGAGGATGAGCCCGCTGACACTCCCGAGGTCACGACGGACACTCAGAGCGACGGCGGGAACGTGAACGTCTCCGTGCGTATCGACAGCCCCGGGAGCGACGCGCCCGTAACCCAGAGCCCGAGCGTGATATCACCGCCCGCCGCGCCTGATATCACCCCGCCTGCAGCGATTGTCACGTCGGATCCGACGGCAGCCACGGATGCCTCAAACGCGTCGGACCCGGCGTCGACGAACACCAACGTAACGGTGCGGGTTCAAAGCCCGGGGGACAACGGCCCAGTCGACCAGACGAGCTCCGATTCGAACCCGACCACGAGCGATACCGTCGAAGGATCGTCACAGGACGCGTTAGATCCTGAGCAGTATCAAGACGACAATTCCCAGTATCAATCGTCGGCTGATCAATCTGCAGATCCGTTATCGACCGTTGAACAGGATCCGTGGAATTGGACCTGGACGTTGTCCGTTTGCGACGGCAATGTCGATTCGACTTCGAGCGAATCGGGCAGCAAGGAGTCGCGGGATTGGAACTGGATCTGGAACTGGAACTGGGCATGCGACGCAGTTCCAGCAGCCACCGATTCGCAAGCACCCTCGAGCGATACGTCGAGCGAGGATCTCGGGTCCGGTGAGTCGCAGGCCGCCGCCGCGAATGTCAACGTGTCGATTCGCGTGCTCAGCCCGGGCGATAACGGGCCGGTCACCCAGACGAACACCTCGCCCACGCGCGCTCCCGCTACCGGATCAGACGAGCCGTCGTGGATCTGGTCGTGGACGTTCGCGTGGTGCGGAAGCACGGCCGAGATCTCGACCGTCGCCGGAGAAGGCACCGGGCTCGACTGGCTCTGGGAGTGGACCTGGAACTGGCCGTGCGAGAGCCCCGGCGATACCACCCCGAGCCCGAGCGAAACGGGCGGCGATACCGGGGGTGCCACCCCGCCCTCGGATCCCGGCCCGGCGACAGCCCCGCCCCTTCCCCAGTGGCCGGCCACCGACGCGGGCGGGAACGGCCTTCCACCCTCGATCGTCAGCCCACCCTCGATCGTCAGCCTCGCGTCGCCGGTGGAGCTCACGGAATGGGTGCTGCGCGTTCCCCGTGCAGCCGCCGTCACCATCGCAGGCGGGGCCGACTTCTCGACGCCATTCCGGATGCACCCCGTGTTCGGCCAGACCAAGACGACCCGGGGGACGGCCGTCCGGTGGCCCGTGTTTCCTGCGCAGCCGCCTGTCTCGGTTTTGGTCGCCGTGACCACTCCATTCGGAGTCCCGGCAGGATCGTCGGTATTCCCGACGTTCCCGGAGTCGCTCCTCGACGGCGCGATCCAGATCGTCGTCGAGGTCGGAGCGGCGCCCATCCCCGCCGACCCCACCATCCTCGAAGCCGCGCGGCCCGACCCGGCTACCGGGCTGAGGGCTGCCGCACCGCGCCGCACCGGCGCTGCGCCGGCGTCCGCGGTCGCCTCGCAGGTTTCGTCGACCCATCCGACGTCAACCCATCCGACCGTGAAGCGGTCGCAGCCAAGAGCGGACAAGGCCGCGCGCACGACGCGTCGCTCGTCTTCGCGCGGCCCGCTGCCGTTCGAGCGCTCGGGCGCGCCCCAGATCGGAGGCTTCTCGGCCTCGTCTGGTGGAGGCGCGTCGAGCCTGCTCGTCTTCGGCTTCGCGACGCTCACCGGAAACTTCGTTTTCGCCGCCCCTGGCCTCGGGCGGCGGATCCGGCTCGCGCGGGAACCGAGCCCGCGCAGCCGGCACGACTCACCCCTGGATCGCCCTGGCTGAGAGCTGTCTGTCCACGTCCCGGCGCCCGTGTCACGGACGGTCATAGGCGCCACTGACAGCTCGAAGGGAGACACATGAAACGTCATCTCCTCGCGCTGGCCCTGGGCGTCCTCGTTCTGCTTCTCGTAGGAGCGGGGACGGCCACGGCAGGACTCGACCCCTTCCAGGGCACCGGCCAGTCGGCCGGCAGCCAGCAGGACGCCGGGTCCGCCGCAGGGACAGCGCAGCAGGGTCCAACCAACGAGAACACCCCGATTCGGGTTCTCAGCCCGGGTGAGGCAGGCTCGGTCGTGCAGACGAACGACGCCTCGTCGAACGCAACGGCTGGAAACGCGAACGGAACGTCGCAGACCGCTGGTCAGTCCCAGGCCGGAGGCCCGGGCGTGCAGGCGGTCGGCCAGTCGGCCACGAACGACCAGGACGCGCTCGCTCTCGCATTGACGCTCCAGAAGGGCGCGTCGAACGAGAACATGCCCGTCCGCGTTCTCGACGACGGCGAGGATGGTTCGGTCTCGCAGTCGAACGAGGCGTCCTCGGACGCTACGGCCGGCAACGTGAACGGAACCGAGCAGACGGCCGGGCAGGATCAGGCCGGTGCCGGTGGAACCCAGATCGTCGGCCAGGCGGCCGGCAACGAGCAGGACGCGGCGGCAATCTCCGCAACCGTCCAGGAGAGCCCGTCGAACACGAACGGCCCCGTCGGAGTCCTGAGCTCCGGCGACGGCGGTTCCGTCGAGCAGTCGAACGAGGCCACGTCGAACGCGACTGCCGGGAACCTGAACGGGACCACGCAGACGGCCGACCAGGCCCAGCGCGGCGGCCCGAGCCCTTGCGGATGTGGAAGCAAGAGCCCGGAGGCGCCGGGGTCACAGCCCACCGCGGACATCTGTGGATGCCCGGTCGCTGGTGCTCAGATCGTCGGCCAGTCCGCCGACAACGCTCAAGAGGCAGGAGCGGTCGCATTCACGGAGCAGTCAGGCGCATCGAACGAGAACATCTCGGTCCGCGTCCTGAGCCCCGGGAACAACGGCTCGGTCACGCAGTCGAACGTCGCGTCCTCGAACGCGGCCGCCGGCAACGTGAACGGGACGTCGCAGACGGCCGATCAGAGCCAGGGCGGGTCCGGCAGCCAGTACATCGGGCAGTCGGCCTCGAACGAGCAGAGCGCGGCGGCACTCTCCGGAACCGTTCAGGAGAACCCGTCGAACAGCAACATCTCGGTCCGGGTCCTCAGCCCCGGCGATGATGGCGACGTCGAGCAGTCGAACGTCGCGACCTCGAACGCAACGGCTGCGAACGTGAACGGCACGTCGCAGTCGGCCGATCAGACCCAGGCTGGCGGCTCGGACTCCTGCAAGTGCGGGAGCGCCGGCTCACAGGTCATCGGTCAGTCCGCTGACAACCACCAGGGGGCCCTCGCGGGCTCGTTGACGGTGCAGGAAGGCGCCAAGAACGAGAACATCTCGGTCCGCGTCTTGAGCCCCGGGAACAACGGCTCGGTCACGCAGTCGAACGTCGCGTCTTCGAACGCGGCCGCCGGCAACGCGAACGGGACCCACCAGACGGCCGGTCAGACCCAGGCGGGAGGTTCCTGCAAGTGCGGAGCCGGAACGCAGCTCATCGGCCAGTCCGCCTCGAACGCGCAGGCGGCGGCGGCCTTCTCCGCCACGATCCAGGAGAAGCCGTCGAACAGCAACATCCCGATTCGGGTGCTGAGCGAGGGCGATGACGGCGACGTCACGCAGTCGAACGTCGCAACCTCGAACGCGACGGCAGCAAACCTGAACGGGACGGCGCAGTCGGCCAATCAGAGCCAGGCCGGTGGTTCTGGCCTTCAAGTGATCGGCCAGGAGTCGTCGAGTGGCCAGTTGGCCATCGCGGCGGCGTTGACTGCGCAACTCGGTGCTTCGAACGAGAACGCTCCGGTGCGGGTTCTGAGCCACGGAAACGGCGGCTCGGTGTCCCAATCGAACACCGCGTCCTCGAATGCGAACGCCGGGAACGCGAACCGGACGGGCCAGAACGCCGTCCAGGAGCAAGGCGGTCGGCACGACGGCTGCTGCGGAAAGGGCATCCAGGCGATCGGCCAGTCGTCACAGAACTGGCAGGCCGCGAAGTCAGTTGCCCTCACGCTGCAGCTCGGGATCGAGCAGCCGTGCCGCTGCGGGCATGGGTCCGAGATCGGCAACAGCAACTCGCCGACGCGGGTCCTGAGCTCGGGCGACGACGGCTCTGTCCGTCAGTCCAACAACGCCTCCTCGAACGCGCAGGCGGCGAACTGGAACGCGACGACGCAGGCTGCAGACCAGCTCCAGAATCGCCCCGACTCCTGCCGGTGCAAGGCCGGCACGGGAATCCAGGCGATCGGTCAGCTGGACACGAGCAGCCAGGCCGCCGCCGCGTTGGCAGCGAGCCTCCAGCTGGGCGCGGAGAACGAGTGGGCGCCAGATCGGAAGTCGAGCCCGGGCAATTGGGGCGGTCTCTTCCAGAACGAGAGGAACGCCGCGCACGACCTGTCCGGAAGCCGCTCGGCTACCGACCAGTCGCGAAGCCAGGGCAGAGGGTAGGTGGCGTATTCGACTGGATGACGAGCTGAACAGCGACCGCCGGCCGCACCGCTGCGGCCGGCGGTCGACACCTGTCCAGCTATTGACGGAGTCGGCAACACGAAGTAGCGTTTCGCACAATCGGAACGACGGGTTGGGGGAGCTCGTGGCCATTGGGAGAGTTCGGCAGCTGCGGCATGGTCAACGGTGGGGGACGGCCTGGGAGCCTGGTGTCTCGCTGCCCTTACGCATCGGCATGGTCACCGTGCTGGGCGGATCGCTCGTGGTCCTCGCAGTGCTTCCTGGTCACGGCGCCGCCCAGCCCAGCCCGGATCCGTACCGCTCCCCGAAGTCGGCTGTGCCGACACCTGCCGCGAACCCGACGGCTTCGCCTCCCGCGCCCGACCCGGCGCCATCGACCGCACCGCCACCGCCGGCCGCGAGCGGAGGCTCACAGCCGGTCGTCGTCACGCCGCCGCCGCCTCCGGCTCCGGCTCCGGCTCCGGCGAAAGCACCCGTAGCCGTCGAGACGGCCCCACGACGCGCCCACGAGACCGAACCTGCAGGCACGCGACCTCGCAGCAGCACGACCAAACCGCGCAAGCAGCCTGCTCCAACGGCCGAGAAGCCGAAGAAGAAAACCAGATCAACTGTGGCCGCCGCTCCTACCGCGACTCCCGTGACTGACGGGCCGGGCCGCTCGTTGGTGCTCGCAGCGCTCTCGCTCGTCGCGCTCGCGATCGCGAGCGCGTGCCTGCTGCAGCTCGCGACTCGCGCGAGCGGGCTTTGGAGGAGAGCATGACGACGCGCGCGCTCGTGCTCGTGCTGACCGCAGCGGCTCTCGCGGGTATCGCGCTGACGGGCTCGACAGCGATGGCGCTGCCACCGCAGCCCATTCCGTCGTGCTCGCCGGGGCCCTCGGACTGCTCGGCGTGGCACACGGCAGATGTCACGGTCACGTGGAGCACGTCGCAGTGCCCCGCCACGACGATCACCAGCGATACCGGCGGCACGGCGGTGGGATGTACCGCGAAGGACGCGAACGGCTCCGTGACGACAACCGTCATCGTGAGGCGGGACGCAACTCCGCCGTCCGTAAGGGGCACGCCCACTCGCGGGCCGGACAGCAACGGCTGGTACAACCGCGCGGTGCCGGTCGAGTTCCAGGGTACCGACACACTCTCAGGGATCGGCTCCTGCACGACGACGAGCTACGCGGGGCCGGACAGCGGCAACGCCAAGGCCGCGGGCAGTTGCACCGACTACGCCGGCAACACGGGCACCGGCACCTACGAGCTCAAGTACGACGCGACGGCACCGACCGTCGCGGCCAAGCCGGAGCGGAATCCGAATGCGGCAGGCTGGTACAACCGTCCAGTGTCCGTGGCATTCGTGGGGACGGACCCGGTCTCGGGCGTCGACTCCTGCTCCTCGACGATCCTGTACAAGGGGCCTGACACGCCGAAGACGTCGCTCTCGGGCACCTGCCGCGACAAGGCCTCGAACATGAGCGTGGCTGCAGGATTCGACCTCAAGTACGACACCGTTCCACCGCATCTCCCGCGCGTAAAGGTCGCCATCGGCAGGCGCGGTGTCGCCCTCAGGTGGGCGGCATCGACCGACGCGCGTTCGTACGCCGTCGTCCGGCGCCCGGGTCTCCGTGGCAAGAAGCCCTCGACGATCTACACCGGGCGGAAGCGGACGTTCACGGACCGGCGGCTGGAGAACGGAGTCAAGTACCGGTACACCGTCTGGGCCTACGACGAGGCCGGGAACGGCACGGCGAAGGCCCTCGTCGCACACCCGAAGTCCGTGGCGGTGCCGACACGTACCGAGCCGGCGCGCTCGACACCCGCGGCATCGAAGCCTGCGCTGACCAGTCCCGCCCCCGGCGCCCGAGTCTCGGCGCCGCCGCTTCTCACGTGGGCCGCCGTGCCGCAGGCGACGTACTACAACGTGCAGATCTACCGCGCCGGGAAGAAGGTCCTGACGGCCTGGATTCGCCGCCCGAAGCTCCGCCTGGAGAAGTCCTGGCGGTACGACGGCCGGCGGTACGTGCTCAGCCCCGGGCTCTACCGGTGGTATGTCTGGCCGGGGTTCGATCTACCGGCGGCAAACCGCTACGGGAAACTCGTCGGGACGCGTACTTTCGTCGTCAGGAAGCGCTAGCGACGACGGGCTACGAAAGGCGCTCGATGCGTCGGCGGCGGTTCTCGAGAGCAGCGGCACGGCGCGCACGCTCCGCGGGCGTCGAGCTCGAGTCGAGCCTGCGACGCTGCTCCTCCCAGCGCGCCTTCTCCGCGCGCGTCATCGTGCGAATGACGAGCTCGCCCGACTCGACCTGCTCCCGCACGTGCTCGAGCTTCGCCTGACGGGCTTCCACCTCTCGCTCACGCGTCGTCTTCGCCACCCTCGAAGAGTAGCGGGCGCGTCAAAGTCCGCTGCAAATCGTGCGAATTGAGCGCCTCAGCGCGGGAGGCCGAGGACGATCCCCAAAGCGCGCTCGACCTCATCCAGCTCTTCCCAGCTCAGCATTCGAACCGTTTCGCCGATACGCGACGCGTCGGCTGCTGCGAGATGGTCGACCATGACCCGCGTGCGGACTCCCTCGACTTCTATCTCGGGGCGAAACGACGCGGGCTGGGCACCGGTCGAGGTCGGAGCCACGAGCACGGTCGACAGCATGAGCAACTCCGGCGCTTGAACGATGACCGCATACCGTGCGCCACGCTGCTCGTGGCCCTTCGCGCCCCGCAGCGAGCGGAGCCGCACGACCTCACCGCGGTTCAGCGGGCTCGCCCATGAACTCGAGCAGTTCTGCCTTGACGCGCCGATCGTCCTCGCTGGCGGCGAGCCTCATCGCCTCCACCGAGAGCGACGTCCGCTCGCCACCACGAGAAGCCGCTTGCACGAGCGCGTACCGAATCGCCTGAGACTGAGACATGCCTGACGCTACGAGCGCGCCGAGCGCCCGCTCCGCCTGCTCGTCGAGCCGGACCGAGATCGCCCGTTCCGCCATGGCGACGAAAGTATCACGTTCTGTCATACACCGAACAGTGACAGACACTCGGTCGCGGAACCGTGACTTCTTCGAGCCAGCTTTCTGCGAGGGCGAGGGCGAACCTCGTGCGGCTCAGCGACGGTAGACCTCCCGCCGAGGGGCGATTCGGGCGACGAGCACGAGCCGCTCGGCGTCGTCGACGGCGTACACGATCCGGTAGTCACCGACACGTACGCGGTAGTCGTCTCGACCGGCGAGCTTGACGACTCCGGGCGGACGCGGCGCGTCGGCGAGAGCGTCGATCGCGTTTCGGATCCGATCGCGAAGCGGCCCCTGCAGGCGGCGATACTCACGAGCCGCCGCGGGATGAAGTCGTACCTCGTACGTTGCGGCCTGATCTTCGTCTACTCGCGAACCTCCGCCCACGGGAAGGCAGCGTCGCGCTCGTCCCGCGCCTGGAGCGCGGCCAAGCTGTCCTCGAGATACTCCAGGCGTTCGAGCAGGTCGGCGTAGCGTTCGGCGTCGAGGAGGACGCCTGCTAGTCGCCCGCGCTTCGAGACGTACAAGGCATCCTCGCTCTCATGCAGCGCATCGAGCTCGCGGCCAAGCCTGGCGCGGAGATCCTCAGCGGTGACGATTCGAGGCATGTCTCAAGAACCCTAGGCTAAACCGTACGGTTAGCCGTACGGTTTATCGTACGTTTCCAAGAGCCGCGGGTCAAGCCCGGCCGGCTTCTGGAACGGCAGCACGCCCTGGAGAGTCGTCCTACCGCTCGGGACGGCCTGCGGCGATGTCCTCCATCTCCTGCTTGTCGATCAGGTCCGCCGGGATGACCGCGATCCGGCAGGGCGTCCGCGCCGTCAAGGTCGCGGTGCGCTTGCCGCCCTCGAGAAAGGCACGCTCGCCCAGAATCGCCCCCGGCCCGATCTCCGCGACCTCCTCGCCGTCCACCTCCACCGCGAGCACGCCGTCGAGGAGCAGAAAGAGATCCTCGGCCGGCTGCACCCTGCTCGACGAGGCTCTCGTCCGGCTTCAGCTTGCGTCGCTTCAGGTCGAGGTCGTTCGTCAAGAGCTCCCGTGAGATCTCGCGCTCGAGTGCGCTCTCCGTCGCCGTCACGTACGCGTCCGACTCCTCGTCGCCCCAGGGCGTGTTGTCGCCGTGCGCCTCCCGGTACCACGTCTTGAAGTCCACCGTGCCCGACTTCGCGGCGAGGTTCCCGTCCCCGTCGTAGATCCAGTGCCGCGGGAACGGGCTCGCTCCCACGACGTCGTACTCGGAGGAGCCGTCGGCGCGGATCGTCAGCGCGAGCGTCGTCCAGGCGGTCGCGGAGTGGATCCGGAAGTACGGCTTGCCGGACACCCTCCGCGGAGCGGGGAAGCCGGCGCGGCCACCTACCGTCTGCACGAAGCGGACCGCTTCGCCCGACACCTCGGGCTCGGGCTGCAGGACGTCGAAGGCGACACCCGGCACGGTGATGCCCATTGGGCCGCCGAAGCTGAACCTCGTCGACCCGACCAGGCCGTAGCCCGCGTGGCCGTGGCCGACGATCTTCCCGTCCTCGACCTCGACCCAGGCGCCGAGATGATTGGCCTCGCGGAAGCGGTCCTCGTCACGGAGCCGCTCGAGGTCTCCTTCCTCGAGCCGGTCCGGCGGTGGCTCGTCGTACTTGCCGATCCCGAGCTCGAACGGAAGCTTCGGCATCCCCTCGATTGCTTCCGACGGGATCCAGGAGATCGCGGTGACCGAAGAGTCGATCCTCATGTTGCCCCCTTGTCGACCGGTCGAGCGTAGAGCAGCTGACTCTCCCTGCCTAGACCGGCGCTTCAACTTCGGGTGGTTTCCACGCTTTCTTCGCGCGCCGACACGGCGTACGGTCGATCGATGAACCGGCGGCCGAAGAATCTCCTCGCTCTGCTCGCGGCCGGCGCACTCGTCGCCATCCTCACGGCGGGAGCGGGCGATGCAGCGCCCGCGAGCGCCCTCAGGTACGACGACTACGTCGAGGACGTCCTCGAAGCGCCCGACATCAGCGCCGTCAACCTGATGACGAACGACAACGTCTCGATCACGATCGGGATGCACATTCGCGATCGCTCGACGTTCCGTGGGCTCGACGCATACAGCGTCGCGCTCGACACCGACTCGAACCCCGCCACGGGTGGCGGTGCCGACTATCGAGTGGCCGGCGCGGAGTACGTCGTCGACCTTGCGGAAGGCTCGTCGAGGCTCATGTTCTGGACCGGCTCGTCGTACGAGCTCGTCACCCCGCAGCCTCTGATCCCCACGATGTGGATCGAGGGCTACGGGCCGGTCATTCGAATCGCGCGCGCGGCGCTCGGCGACCCTCGCAGAGTCGACGTCGTCCTCAGGACGGCGAGCGGACTCGACGTCGACCTCGCGCCCGACGTCGGCGCCTGGAGCTACACGGTCAAGACCCTGGAGCTCATCCCGGGCGGGCTGGTCGTGGGGCGCACTCAGTCGGGAACGCGGCTCGTCGCGGCCATGGAGGTCCTGCGCAGCGACTTCGACGCCCCGCTCGACGAGGGCGCGATCCTCTGCAGCGCGAAGGCCGGCGGTACGCGACTGCACGGACGGGGACTATTCGTCGACCAGGTCGTCGTCTGCAGCTGGCGTCTCCCGTCGAGCGTCAGAGGCAAGCGGGTCAGCGGGACCGTCGCGGTGACGTTCCAGGGCGCGACTGCATCGCGCTCGTTCAACGTCCGCATGCGGGCTCGGGACTAACCGCTCCTCGGCAAGCTCGATCTCAGGCCGCGGCGGTGTCGTCCGAGGCGCTGCTCGAGACGGGCGGTATCAGCAGGAGATGGCTCTCGACCACCGCCTCGGCAACGTCCACGACCTTCCGTCCGTTGTGCTGCGAGTGGGACCGGAGCATGTCGAATGCACGCGCCTCGTCGATCCCGTGCCGCGCCATCAAGATGCCTTTGGCCTGCTCGATCAGCGCCCGGCGGCCGAACGCTCCCTTGAGGCTCTGGTACTCGGCGAACCGTTGCAAGGTGATGTCGATCGCGCTCTGCAGCTCGTCGGGGTCACCGTCGACGATGTACGCGAACACGCCGCGCTTTGCCGCCTCGTGGACGTACTTGGAGTCCTTGCCCGTGAGCAGCGCGATCACGGGGCAGGCCGATGTGTGGACGATCTCCGCTATCAGCTCGAGTGCGTGCTCGGAGCTGAGCCCGAGCCCGACCAGGGCGACGTCGGGATGCTCTCTCGACGTCACGGAGCCGACCTCCCTGACGTCGATCTCGCGCGCGATCACCTCGTGACCGAGCCCTGCCACCACCTGAGCGAGAAGCTCGAGCCGGTCACGCCGCTCGTTTGCGATGAGCACTCGAAGATGCGACAACTCGTCGCCGCCCATGACTGAAGAATAAAGCTACAAAAGGCTCCAAGACAATGTTAATATCGCCCGCGCGGGTCACAGACATCGGTCCGCAAAGGCAGGCGGGGCTCAGCGAATAGCCTCGGGAGGATCCACCCTCAACAACCGGGCGGAACGGCTTTCAGTCGGCGCAGTAGGTCGACTGGCACACGAGTTGAGGGAGGGCCTGGTGGCGATGCGGATCGGGGTGACGAGCACGCAGACCCGCGCGTGCGCTGCGGTACCCAGCGCGTCCGGCATCGGCTTCCCATGGCCGTCGTGCTGCCGTCGCCCCGTTCGCTGGAGGGATCCTCGTCAGCAGCTCGACCTGCCTCGGTGTCTGGAGCACCGAGTGCGCCTTCGGCAGTGCGGATCTGCCGGCTCCCGCGGTGGTCGGGAGCTCGGCGTCACCGGTGTGGTTCTCGGCGTCCTCGACTTGCGGGACCTGAGGCTCTAGGGAGAGAGAGCCCGGGCGGACGTTGTGGGCGCCGTGGGGGGAGCGAAGGCCCGCTAACGCGGGCCTTCGCTGGAACGGGCTCTACGGCGGGGGTACCGAGATCCCCGTTCACTCCGTACGCTAGCGCCCGCGCTCGCGCTCGCCGGTGACGCCTGGACGAAAGCGTTGCCTGGAGCTTCTCCTCGCGCATCCATCTGGCTGCTCAAGCTGCTCCGACCTTCGTGGTTCGGGGGTGAAGACCCGGACGGGCCATCCTGCGCACCTCGGGCCAGGCGACCGTCGGAGAGGAGCACGCGCAGCACCTCGGCGCTCGGCCTACGTGCTCATCGACCGTATCACTCATTCGTCCCGGCACAAATTAAGACCCTCGATCGGCGAGCTCGACGAAGCGGCAGAGCGCGTTCACGAGGCGCATCTCCTCGACGGTCTTGCAGTCCGCCTCGAGCAGGCGCGGCGAGCACACGAGCTCCACGCGGCACTGGGCGCGCGAGGTCGCGACGTTGATCCGGTTCTTGTTGAAGACGAAGGCGAGCCCGCGCGGCGCCTCCTCCCCGCTCGAGCTCGCGAGCGAGACGATCACGACCGGCGCCTCCTGCCCCTGGAACTTGTCCACCGTGCCGACGCGCACGCCCTCGGGCACCGCTTGCCGCAGCGTCCGCACCTGTGCGTTGTACGGGGTGACGACGAGGACGTCGTCCAGGCCGAGCGGGCGGGTCGCGCCGGTCTCGTCCGTGTACGACGTGCCGAGCAGCGCGCGGATCGCGCCTGCCACCTCGGCCGCCTCCTCGCGCGAGAGCTGTCCGTTCGCGGCATGCTCGACCGGCCGGTAGACGAGCCCGTTCCCGGCCGCCACGCTCCGCCGTCCGCACAGCTCCTCGCACTCGAGCCGGCCTTCGTAGTACGCCTCCGAGGTGAACGCGGTGAGCTCGGGCCGCAGGCGCCACGTGCGCTCGAGGAAGATCCCGCGCTCCGGCGGCACCGTCGTCTCCTCGCCGAGGAGGTGCTGGAGGACGGACGCCTTCGCCTCGTCCGGCATCGCGCCCTGCGAGACCTGCGGCAGCTGGTTCGGGTCGCCGAGCAGGACGAGGTTCCGCGCCGCGTGCCCGACCGCGACGACGTCGGCGAGAGCGACCTGGCCGGCCTCGTCGACGATCAGCGTGTCGAGCTGGGGTGAGGCTTCAGCCTCACCCCGGTTTGAGAAGTCCGCCCGTGCAAACAACCAGGAGGTCCCTGCGACAAGCTGTAGCTCGGGATCCAGGCACTCCTGCCAACTGTCGCTCGAATCGATGAACTCACCCTCGAAGCGCGTGTCCCCGCCCGAGGACTTCTTGCGCCCCACGAAGGAGAACCCCTGCTCGCGCGCCTCGCGCTCGATCTCCTGCAGGAGCTTCGCGATCGCCTTGTGGCTGAGCGAGGTGACACCGACCCGCCGGCCCGCGCGCATGAGCGCGACGGCCGCCTTCGCTCCCTGCCAGGTCTTCCCCGAGCCCGGCGGGCCCTGGACGAAGAGGTGGCTGCCGTCGAGCGAGAGCGCGGCCTCGGGCACGGGGAGGTCGAGCCGCGCACGCGGCAGCCGCCGCTCGAGGATCTCCACGACCGCGCCCCCGCGCTCGCCGTGGAGGTACGACTCCGCGAACCGCTGGACCGCGTCGCGGTGGTTCCAGTCCGGGATCGGCATCGGAGGAATCAACGCCTCCGGCAAGGGCTCGTCCGCGCGCGCCTTCGCGCGCTTGAACGTCACCGTCCCCTGGTCGTCGTCGGTGGAGACGTCGTACACGCTCTCCGTCCTCGGGTCGGCTGAGCGGCCGTGGATCTTGTGCTCCTGCGCCGGGAACGTGAACGTGTAGACGAGCGACCGCCCGTCCTCGACCGGCTCGCCGGCGAGCCGCATCCCGCCGATCGTGTCCGTGTCCTCGATCAGCTCGTCCTCGTCGAGCTCGAGGTGGTGGAACCACTCCCACCACTGGGACTTCGCCTCGCGCTGGTGGTAGTAGAGGAGGTGCCCGAGGAGCCAGCTCGTGCTGCCCTCCTCGCCGTCCGCGAGCAGCGCCTCGTGCAGCGCGATCCGCGTCGCGTCCCGCTCCTCGGCCTCCTCCGTCCGCTCCCGCTCCTCGGGCGGCACCTGCCAGGGAAGCCCGGCCGGCCGAAGCCCGAGGAGCCACTCGTGGAGCGCGACCGTCGAGCGGCAGTCCTCCTCGTTGTACGCGCGGATCCCCTCGAGCAGCGCGTCCTCCTGCGCCTCGAGCCACTGGTCGAAGAGGACGACCGACTCGTCTCCGCCCGCCACCTCGGCCGTGCGCTCGAAGCCGTACAGCTTCTCGATCTCCTTGATCGAGTAGCTCGTGACGCCGGCCCGCAGCGCCTGCCTGACGACGCGGTAGAGGTCGACGAGCAGCTCCCCGCGCAGCCAGTCGTCGATCTCGCGCTCGCGCGTCGAGTGCTCGCCCATGAGGCGCCGGACCGCCGTGCGCTCGTACGCCGCGTAGTGGTAGACGTGCAGGTCGGGGTGGACGCGGCGGCGCGCCTCGACCCAGTCGACGAAGCGCTCGAAGGCGGCCTTCTCGCCGTCGCGGTCGAGCCCCCACACCACCTCGTATGTAGGGGCGAGGCTTGCCTCGCCCTCGTCCCGGTAACACCAACCGAACAGATACTCCAGCCCGCGCGCCGGCTCGTAGAACGGGTGGCCCTCGAGATCGAGCCACACGTCGCCCGGCGACGGCGGCGGAAGCGTGCGGAAGCCGCGGTCCTCCTCGTCCGGGAGGAGCTCGACGCGCCGCTCGCCCGTCCGCGTGAAGTGGAGCTGGAGCGAGGCCTGCGAGCGGATGCGCTCGAACGTCTCCGGCCGGATGCGGGGGATCTGGGTGGTGGGCGCCGTCTCCGCGAGCGCCGTCAGCGTCGGGATCCCTGCGGCGGCGAGCCGCTCCGCGTGCAGCTGTCCGAGCCCCGCGACGATGATCGGGTTGTCTTCTGTGACCCGCTGCTCCCGGCAGAGGTGGCGGAAGTCGCAGATCGTGCAGTGGTAGACGGGCCACGGCCATGTCTCCGTCTGGGGTCTGGCTTCAGCGTGGGGTCTGGCTTCAGCCAGACCCCGGTGTTGGGTGTTCGCCTGCTCGATCGCGGCGAGCAGCCGCTCGCGCTCCGCCGGAAGAAGGCGATGAACTCGGCCGTCCGCAGCGTCGCGCGCTCGCCCGAGCCGAGCTCGACGTGGACGTGCTCGGGCAGCCGACCCTGGATTCGCTCGAGCTGCTCGGCGTAGAAGCAGAGCTGGATCGCGTGGAGCGGCTTCGCGGAGCGCGCGAGCTTCGTGTCGACGGGCTCGTACGTCGCCTGGTTGTAGGGGCCGGGCATGCCCGGCCCACGTCCTGCGTCCACGCGCACGAGGAAGTCGGCGAACCCGCGCCACGTGCCGTCCGTGAGGTAGGCCTGGTAGATGACGTCGGCTTCCGCGCTCCGGACGGCCTCCTCGGTCGCGCGGCGAGCCTCGTCGGCGTCGAAGTCCTCGTCGTCGTAGGTCTTGAGGCGCAGGACGCGGAGCCCGTCCGCCTCGAGCCGCGCGAGGTGCGCAGCCTCGTGCTCGTTCCCCTTCCGCATGATGATCTGCCCGAACGGGTCGTCGACGTGCGGCCGCGCGAGCTCGCCGCGCTGGACGCGCAGCTCGAGCTGCGTCAGGTGCGCGCAGGCGAGGTGGTTCGCCAGATCGGTCGGCGAGAGCCGAAGCGTGCCGTCATCCGCGAGTCGCATCCACCGAAGTATCAGCGCTGCGGCCAGGTCGGCCTGACGGGTGCATCACGCCCGAGCAGCCATGGCGACTGCGGGCATCGTTCGCTTACGATCCGGCACGTTGAAGGACGCCGCGAGCATCGAGTTCTCGGATCTGCCACGCGTCGAGAGCGAAGCGGTGGCTCGGCATGTCCATCACACACACCAGGCGTGTTCCTCGTCAAGCGAGGTGGAGTCGCTCACGGCACTCCGTATTCCTGCCTGCACATCGATCCGGCTCAGACTGTCGGCAAGTCGATCTGGCGGGTCGCAACCGACGCCGAGTCCCGAGCGCTCGGCATCCGCTGGTGTGAGAGCTGTGGCTGAGCCCGTCGGAGAGCAGACTGGAACGATCAGTCGTTCGTCTGGAGCCTCGCTACACGCCACGCGTCGTCGAGGGAGGAGACGGATAGCTGCTCGAGTATCGCCGCCTCGTAGGCAGAGGTGAGCGGTGTGGCAATTCCATGCTTCTTCGCCTTCGCGAGATAGCTGATGCCGTCCTTACGCGAGGCGCCGATCTCGTTGCGAGCACTGCCAATCGCGAGTCGCGCAAGAGTGTCTACGTCGAGAGGCGGCTCGTCTGCTGGAAGACGAACAGCGATTACGTCGTCGAAGCCGCCATAGCGCTCATCGATTGGCTCAACGACGATCGTGTTCGGGCCGAGGCTGGTTGGAGTGCGGTAGACGCCATCGCCCCTCCTGGACTCCCGTTTCCAGACACGGGTCTGGGCCTGTTCGAGGGAGAGAGACGTGGAGAATGGAACGAGAAGTGCCACGACTGGCCCGCCGCGGTCTTCGACTGGCACGAGCGTGGGCGCGCCGGCACGTGTTTTGACGCTTGAACGAGCGAACTCGACCGGGAACGGCGTCTGGACTGTGAGCGCGTCATCGAAGTTGAGCTCCTGGCGAAGTGGCTCATCTGGGTCCCATCGCAGAGACCCGTATGCGAGAGCAGCCCGACCCTCCTCATCACTGTCACGCTGCTAGGACGGGATCGGAGGCAAAAGCCGAGCGAGCTCCTTGAACCATTCAATGCGGTCGGCCTTCCCTTCCAGCCGAGAGCGATCTCGGTTCGATCCACTTGAGCTTGGTAGGACGTAGGCGTGAGCAGTGGCGA